>BOKF01000036.1 GCA_016860845.1 Chloroflexota bacterium | reverse complement strand
TATCCAAAGTCCGTGATACGTAATGCGTGATGCGTGATGGTATCCAGGCAAGATTTCTTACGCATCACGTATCACGCATCAAGCCGGTGAGAACAATTGGATGATTTAAATCTTGGAACTGCCTTATTCTTGTGCTACCTCTACCTACTACCCTGTTACCTGTTACCTTGCTTCTATCTTACCACACTCGCCGATGCTTGGCAATGGCCTGCTGTAGGTGGACCTGTCCTAGATTTCAGGTATCTTCAGTAGGGGCGCAAGGCCTTCGCCCCTACGCCTAAAAATTTTATAGATCCTCTTTCAATTTCTCGGCCACGGAGCGAGTCATTCCCGGCACGGTTAGCAGCTCCTCCACGCTGGCCTGGCGAATGGCTTCGAGCGAGCCAAACTTTTTGAGCAATGCTTTGCGGCGTTTGGGGCCGATGCCGTCAATCTCGTCGAGGCCAGAGTGAACGGCGCTCTTACCGCGCAACTGGCGGTGATAGGTCAGGCCAAAGCGGTGGGCCTCATCTCGAACACGCTGGATTAAGAAAAGCGCCTGAGAATTACGCGGCAAAATGACCGGGTCGGAAATACCCGGCAAAAAGATTTCCTCCTCGCGTTTGGCCAGTCCGATGATGGCTACGGCATCGCGCAGTTCAAACTCGTTCAGCACTTCCAGGGCAGCATTAAGTTGACCCTTGCCGCCGTCAATAATGATTAAATCGGGGATGAGACCCCAGGAGTTTTCATCTTCGGTCAATTCGCCGCCTTCGAGCTTCCGGGTGCGATAGCCGTCGTCGGCCATGCGTTTGAAGCGGCGGCGCAGCATCTCCTGCATGCTGGCAAAATCGTCCTGGCCCTTGACGTTTTGAATCTTAAAGCGGCGATAATCGCTTTTGCGCGGCACACCCTTGTTAAAGACCACCATCGAGCCGACGGTGTTGGTCCCCTGCAAGGTGCTGATGTCGTAGCACTCGATGCGCAGGGGCGGCTCCGGCAGATCGAGGGCCTGCTGCAGCTCGGCCAACCCCTCGGTTTGCTTGCTCTCGTCGGCGGCCCAGCGAGCGCGCAGGTGGGCCAGGGTTTCGGCGGCATTTTGGGCCACCATTTCTAAGAGTTCTTTCTGCTGGCCTTGATGGGGAATTTTAAGGGTAACTTCGGCGCCGCGCTTGCTTTTTAGCCAGTCGCGGATTATCATTAATTCATCCACTTCTTCCGGTAGCAAAATTTCCGGGGGAATGGTGGTCGCCTGATCATAAAATTGTTTCAGGAACGAGGTCATAAGTTCGGCATTGGCCTCGTCGGCAGCACCTTCCAAGATAAAGTAATCTCGTCCTACTAATTTGCCTCCCCGGATAAAGAATATTTGCACACAGGCATCGCCATTGGCCCGGGCAAAGGCGATAACATCCTCATCAAGGGTATCGGCGTTTACAACCTTCTGTTTTTCCACAATCTGGTCAATCGCTCGGATTTGGTCCCGCAGTTGAGCCGCCCGCTCAAAATCCAGCGCCTCTGAGGCTGCTTCCATCTGGCGGCGCAGCTCCAGCACAACCGGCTCCGTGTTGCCGCCCAAAAAGTCACACAAATTATCAATGATCTGGCGATATTCGGCCTGATTGACTGCGCCAATGCAGGGCGCGGCGCAGCGGCCAATATGATAGTAGAGACAGGCCCGCTCGTCTTTGCCGTCAATATCTCGAGTGCAGGTCAAATACGGAAAGATTTTCCGCACCAGATCGAGAGTTTGATAAGCGGCCCAGGCGGCCGTGTACGGCCCAAAATAGCGCGCGCCATCATTCAGCAGGCGGCGCGTGGTGGTAACTCGCGGAAAGGGGTCTTGCCAGTGAACTTTGATATAAGGATAGCGCTTGTCGTCCTTGAGCCGGACATTATAGCGCGGCTGGTGTTTTTTTATGAGCGTGTTTTCCAGCAACAGCGCTTCCAATTCGCTTTCGGCTACGATAAATTCAATATCGGCAATCTCTTCCACCAGCCGCCGCGTTTTAGGGCTGTTGAAACTGGCCGCTTTATGGAAATAGGAACGGACCCGGTTTTTTAAGTTGACCGCCTTGCCCACATAAATGACTTTACCCTGCACATTTTTATGCAGGTAAACACCTGGCTTGCCCGGTAGATTTTTTAGGATTTGTTCGATTGCGTCTGAGATCATAGCGGGGATATTTTACCACAAATCTGACGGGGCGGCATGTTGGTACCAAATGACCATACTATCGTTTAAGAAAAATCTTTATACTATAGAGGGGGATATTTACGTAATCTTTACAGAAAAACAGGTTGTTCAGCAGGCTTAATTTAACGAGGTGTGTTTTTTAAGCCCTCAACAGTAAGGCTGTGGGTGCAACGGCCGAAATGAATGAGGCGTATCATGGAAAAATATATTCGTCTGGCCTTGGGGGCTGCTATCTTGGGAGGGATATGCAGCTTTTGGCTATTTGGTCAAACCAATGCCGACGATCCTGACTCTAAACCGGACCACCAAATATATTTGCCCCTTGTTACAACGAATGATAATGCCAGAAATGTCAACAACATAACGGCTAATTCTATTCCGATTGCCCTGGTTAATTCAACCGGGGGAAGAATTGATAATTTTACCTTCTTTATTCCCTTTGCGGCCGATCTCCTTGACGATCAGTTTGAGGTAGGCCTCTCAGATACCAGTCCACCCCCGCGCCCGCCCTCTTTGCTCAATAACCCAATTGTTATGGTTATTTCCATCGCCGTTGATCGAGAAGGCAGCCTTATTTTCTACGATCATTGGGAAGACGGCCTGGAAGCCAATCTTACCCAACCCACCCAGTCCAGTACCGAGATTTGGGGTGACGATAATCCGGCTAATGGTATCCCGCCCGGCTTTACCAGAGACCTCCTGGCCAGTGCTGCGCTTCCTAATGATGATGTTATCACGCTCCGTAATACTGTAGAATTGCCGCGTGACCCCACGTTTAGTTGCGGCGTTACTAGAGTGTTCTGTGCCGATGGGGGTGATGTTTTAACCTCGGAAGGCGGGGCGGTTGCCGTGAGCATAACCTTTTGGACGGCCCCGCCTGGCCCTGGCCCCTTATTTACTGATGCCTGGGAATTGTATCCGACCAATCGCTGGGGGACATTGTATCAGATTCCCATTGGCGAGAATTTGGCCGGCACTGGGCCTAATCAACGGCCGGGCTTCGAAGTGGTCGGCCTTAATGTCCAGGCGGCTGAAGATAATACAGAAGTTCAGCTTGATCTTAATGCCGATGGTATCTTTGAGGAGACAAAGATACTCAACGAGGGTGAGCAGTGGGCCAAGTTAGGCACTGAGGTAGGGATTGGCCCGGAAAGCGTCTTGGTTGGGGCAACAGTCAAATCCTCGGCCCCGGTCCAAGTTCACGTTGTCGCCGCTAATCCTCAAAGCCGTTATGAGATGCGCGGCTTTACGATGGTGCCGGTGGATCAATTGACAAACGATTATCTCAGTCCGCGCAGCTCAGATGGAGATTTTTGGCTTTACAACCCTAATCCGGATAATCTAGCGGTCAGGGTTGAAACATCTATTGCTGCTCCCACCACAATAGTCATCACCGGCAATACCACGATCAAATATCCACCGGCAGGTCTCAGCTCGGCGACCGGAATACGCTTCACTGCTACAGCTCAGGATCACTCTTTTTACGTTCTGGCGGCGTTTGATGAACAGGACACGCAGGACTGGGGGTATGCTGTGCTGCCATTCAACCGCCTGGATACGCAGTCTCTGGTCGGGCTGGGGCTGGGCAATGTGAATGTCCCGCCTGACGGGGATGAGTCGCCGGTATACGTGACCGCAGCCAGGGACACCACGATCTTTGTGGATTACGATAATGATGGCTTCGACCCAACCGAAGACAGAGCTTTTGCGGTGAGTGCTTTAGAGGAACAATCCATCACCGATGTTGACCACAACTTGACCGGCGCATTTCTTTTTACTGCCGATAACACGCCCTTTGCAACTGTGTGGGGACAACGGCAAGACGCCTCACCCGCTCTCCCTTCTATTGACGCCGGTACCGGAATTGTGCCACTGCCTTCGTTGCTCCTTCAGAAAACCTTTCGGGTGAGTGATGATGTTGACTGTAACGGCACGGTCAATATCGGCGATACTATTCTGTTTAAATTGCAATATTTCAATCAAACGGTCAGGCCCATTAATAACGTGGTTATCGTTGATGACCTGCCCCCGTCCGTTTCTTATCTCCCCCATACCACCCTGTTAAATGGCGGCCCTTTTCCAGATAATATCAGCGGTACTCCTTTTGCCTTGGATGAAGGGGGCTACAATTTGGGCCTCATTGGCGCCTTGGGAACGGGGGTCTTTACATTCCAGGTAACGATCCGTCAAGATGGCATAGATATTGTTAATAAAGCCGATGTGCGCTCCGATGAACTGACCCTTGAAGATTCGGTCGCCATCTTCACCGCCAGACAGGCTCAACCGCCGCTCTATCGAATTACCCAAACTCTGACCGATCCAGCGGATGGCATTGCTTCCAATGGGGAGCCGGTTACTTTCAACCTGACTATCACCAATACCAGCAGCGTCCCCATTACCCGTTTTCCCTTGCGCTACACCTTTAATCCCGTGCACTTAATCTTTCGGGAGGCCACTCCTGGAGTTGATAATATCAGCCCGGGACAGCTCGACTGGAATGATTTAACTGATATGTTGGGAGATATAGAGCCTGGGGCTGCACTTAGCCTGACGATCAGGTTTAGAGTCAGGGATGATCTGCCACCCTCCGTCACCGATATTAGTAGCGAGGCGATTGGTTCAGGGGGTGAACTTAGTGACGGAACAATTTTGCCAATTTGCAGCGCCAAGGCCCTGGTAAGTACTCAGCCCGAGGAATTCCCTACGGTCACGCCTACACCTTCCCGTACCCCTATGCCTACCCCAACCAAAACACCTGATAATCCGCCCCCTACCTCCACCCCAATTCCCCCCCCGGCTACACCTATCGCCTATGTGCCTCAGGTCACTGCTACTGTTTTTCCGGTAACCTTTTTGCCAGAAACAGGTGCACGAGAAGCTTTTTCTGACAAATGGACTTCTATAAGCGGGAGAGTGTTGTTAATCTTGGGAGTTATCGTAGCAGTAGGAAGTTACTTGGGCAAGAAGCAGCGTTAAACTTCAAAACCAAGTCAATTTGAGGCCCGATTGGCAACCCTGTCAATGTGACCTGATCTTAAGTTAAGCGATGTTATTGATTCACCCTATAGACCACTCAATATTTTTGGCTTGCTGAAGTACCGGAAGAATTTGGAGAGTTATGTACTGATCAGTGAATCTAACAAGGTTAACAGTGTTAAAAACTTCACGAAATCTTGTGGTTTTTTGACAGTCCGTATTAACAGAATTAAAATTGGCTACGTTTTCTTAGCCAATACAGTTTGCCGGGAGAGTGTTCAACATTCTCAGGCGTTCCCACTCCAGCCAAACGCACCTTTGCCAGCTAAATACGTATAAATGCTATAGCGCCTGACTGCCTAATGAATGGTTAACTGTCTGGGATTAGACGGAGGAACGAGAACCATTGGGTATAATGGGTTGACTTTTGTCTGCCTTGATGGAAGAAGCCTTGGACAGACGAAATGGGCTTGGACTTGATCATCATATCTTAAGGAGGCGGGTAACAGAATAATGATATTAAAAAGGTATTTCTACTGGGTAGCTGTTGGGATTATGGTAGGGTTTTTGAGCGGCTTATGGCTGGTTGTGCAGAGCAAGGCCGACGATCCCGACCCAAAGCTCGGAAATCAAGTATTTTTACCATTTATCACGACGGATGGTAGTGCCACAAATGCCGATAATATAACCTTCAAGCACATTCAGGTCGCCCAGAGCAGTGCAGCCGGCGGACGGATTGATGCTTTTACCTTCTTCATCCCCTTTGCCGCCGAATCTATGGCTGCCCAGTTCGACGCCGGGTCATCCGCAGGTACCGTAAACTCTGGCCAGGATATTGTCACAACTATTTCGATTGCGGTCAATCGGGATGGGACCGTCATTTATTATGATCAGTGGGAGGATGCGCTTGAGGGTGATCTCACGTTGCCAACTCAGACGACTACCCTGGTCTGGGGAGATGGTGATCCAAGCAATAACGATACCGGCTTGGCCCCCGGCGTCCAGCCGCAGGGTATACCGGCCAACGACATTCTTACGGCAGGCACGGTTATAACCCTCATTAATACCGTCCCTTCAACGCAAGCGGGACGGGGGACTCCCCCGACGATTTTTTTTGACGGCGGGGATATGTTAACCTCAGTAGGTGGCGCCATTGCCGTCAGCACTACTTTTTGGACGGCGGACCCTACGCCTCCTAATAATGCTCCGGGCATTTTGTATACTGATGCCTGGGAGTTGTACCCTACTAATAGATGGGGCGTGGATTACATTATCCCCATTGGCCAAAACGTAAATAGGGCTGGACCTGGTGATCCGGGCGGGTTTGAGGTGGTTGGGTTGAATGTTCAAGCCGTGGAGAATAATACGCAGGTAGAAATAGATTTGAACAATGATGGTACACCTGAGTTTACCCCCACCCTTGACCAGGGTGAACAAATAAGCGTGCCGAGTGGCGTTCTGGCCGGCGCACGGGTGCGAGCCATTAATAATCAGCCGGTGCAGGTGCATCTTTTTGCCTCCGACCCCGATAGCAGATATGAAGCACGCGGTTTTACTATGGTTCCCTTTGAGCAATGGACCAATGATTATTTGGCCCCCCGCGCTTCCGACGGTGATATCTGGCTCTATAATCCGAATGCAAATGATTTGCCAGTTTCGGTGACAACCATCACCGGCACGACGGTAATCACTATTCCCGCTGGGCAAACCAGCCGATTTCCGTTGAGTCCAGCCCCTCTGCTTGGGGCAACCGGGGTTCATTTTACTGCCCCTGCTAATTTCTACGGTATCACCGCCTTGGATATCAACCAAGTCCAAGATTGGGGCTACGCTTTATTACCCACCGCTAACCTAACCAGCCAAACGTTGATTGGCCTGGGGCTGGGCAATGTAAACTCTCCCGGCTGTCCTCAACCGCCCGATTTTGATCCATTTGACAATAATGGACGTGAGTCGCGGATATACGTGACCTCTCTCAGCGCCACGACGCTTTTTGTGGACGTTAATAATGACGGCATCGCAGACACTGTAGATATCGATGGCGACGGCGTTGCCGATCCCTATCCAGGGCCGGGGATCGGCTATCCACTTTTACCTCTTCAGGAATTATCTATCACCGACCCGACCGACTGCGACATGACCGGGGCATTCATATTTACTCCAGATGGCACATCCTTTGCCTCTGCTTGGGGGCAAGATCAGAACGCTTTTCGAGCGAGTCCTTCAATTGACGCCGGTACCAGCATTGTGCCCTTGCGCTCGCTAGCCCTGCAAAAAACCTTTACCCTCCTCACCGATGTTGACTGCACCGGCGGCATCAGCGTGGGCGATGACGTGCGCTTCCAGTTACAATATATCAATGACTCGGCTACGCTCCTTAATGCCGTTACGATTTCAGATACGCTGCCCGCTGCTTTAGCTTATATACCCAATACAACTACCCAAAATGGCTTCCCGGTGGCAGATAACAGCGGAATTTCGCCCTATCCGCTCGACGGGACCGGCCTTAACACTGGTCCTCTTGTCGGTTTTAGTGATGGTGTTCTCACCTATGATGCTGCGGTTAACAATGCCAGTGCGGTTATTATCAACCGGGCCAGCGCTAGTTCACCGTCTTTGCCTTTACAAGGTGATGCAGTGACTATTTTTGTCCCAACCGGTAACATTACCCCCGTGCTGCAGATTACTGAAACCCTCATTGCTCCGACCAGCGGACCTGTCAGCATTGGGCAGGTAGTTACCTTCAGCCTGACCATCACCAATACAGGCAGTACTACGGTCACCACCTTGCCTGTGCAACAGAATTTCAATGCTAGCTATTTAACTTTCCTCAATGCTGTTCCGGCTCCTACTATCACCACCACCGGGGTGATTACCTGGGATGATCTTACCAATACCTTCGGTGACCTGCAGCCGACAGAGTTCGTTAACCTGACTATCAGCTTTATCGTTAGTTCACTGCCGCCCACGGCTAACAATACCTCCCTCGCAGTCACGGTCAGGGATGCCTTACGCCAGAATAGCCCCGTCCCATTAACTTGCAGTAGTAACGTTAATTTAAATTTTGCTGTCCCTACGCCTACCCCTACGCCTACTTCCACGCCTACATCCACCCGACCATCGTCCTCGTGTGACGATTGTCAAGGCAATGGCGACAAAGAAAAAACTCCTACCCCTACCCCAATAACTGTTGCCGTTGTCCCCGTGCCTTCCGCTACCGTTCTGCCACCGGTTACTTTCTTGCCGGAAACAGGTCTTAGAGAAGCCCAGGTTGGGTCTAGGGAAGCAGGTATAGCCTTACTGGCATTAGCAATAGTGGGTGGCCTGGGAAGCGCCTGGCTCTTCCGGCGCAGACGGCGTAAGTAATAGAAAGTAAATAATTTACACGGCAAACTCGTTTCCACGCCAGGGGCCACGCTTTGCGTGGGAACGACTTTGTGTCAGAGGGTGAGAAGGCTGGAAGATAGATAAATTTCCAGCCTTCTCATTTTTTGGTGGTACCTTCGATTTGTGGCGCAGATACTTTTGGGACAACCTAAAAGGTACTATTGGTCCCACAAAAATGGGACCTTCACCCCTTAATCCCCCTCATATTTTAGTCTATACTGGTTTAAGTGATGTGAATGTTTTCACTTTATACTGACCAGCCGCCGTGCCGACCGGCACACGGCCCTTTAACCGACACAATAATAATCAAACCCTAATGCAACCCTAACAGTAGGGCTGATTTTATGTGATAAGCTAATTATGTGCCCCTGTCGTTCATAAACAAGCTTATTTTTTGTAAAAATCTTGGGTTGTTATCAGGCCAAGACACCTATCAATACAAGTCCAGTTTTTAGCAGGAGCCGGACATCATGTTTAAGTTAAAATCATCTCTACCCTTACTCTTAGCTCTGCCTTTTATCCTGACAATCTTGAGCATTCACCTTAACTCGCCCGCTGACGTTCAGGCCAAACCTCTGGCCGGCTTTACCCCCACCCCGGTTCCACCTGATAATGGTGGTGGGGGTGGTGGGGGCGGCAGTAATCACGACGACGACGATACACCTACGGATGATGATAAGCCGACCGATTACGTGATCGTTCAAATTGATCGTTGTGACTTGCAGTGCAGCGCCGGCTTCGCCCAGGCCGATCAGCAGCCCCGCTTTCAACTGCTGGCCTCGGCCGGCGCGTCCGACATCCCCACCCCTCTTTTTACGCCGCTGGTTCAACCCTCTGCCGCGCCCGAACTGCTGCTGCCGGTGCAGTTGGTCCACGATGGCTCCAACTTTATCGTCGCCGGTGAACTGTCCGACACGAAACCCACCCGTTTCAGCCTCCCTTATCCGGGCCGCTGGCAGGTGTGGTTAACCGGCAGTCCTCGCTTTATGACGGCTCAGGTTGTGGATGTGAGCGGTCTCAATCTGGCCGATCTTCAGGCCCAATTGGCCGACGGCCCGGTTTCGATGGGGGTGGTAGAAGCAAATGCGCCCGAAACCCAGTGGGTCAAATGTCCCCTGGCTTGTGTCAAAGAGCCGCCGCCTGCGGTTGAAACTCCACCTTACTTCCCTGAAACGGGCGGGCAGTTAGAGAAAGAAATGAATTTATCAACTTTCTTGCTCATCGGCCTTTTAGACATCGCTGTTATTGGCTTAACCCTATGGGCTGCCTTTCACTACTCAACTAAAAAACATCGTCTGTAATTAGGACAGAGCAACTGTCAGACTAGCTATCGTTTTGGGTTCTACTTTATCAAATCTTTCGTTTCACACACCGTTTGGAGCCGCACATGACAGAACTATTCTTCTCTCTCCTTATTCTCAGTGCAGGAATTGTTGGCTTTTTCCATCTGGGCCGCTTTCTGGGCAGGTTGGCGACAACCAGGCTTACCCTGCGCTTCTCTCCGGCGTTATACCTTATTGCATCGGGAATTGTTCTGGCAGCGCTCTTTTTCTTGCTCCCTTCTCCTGCGCTGGTGCAAGCCGGATCATCCTATACCGGCTACAGCGAGTATTACATTCCCGGGCCAGCCCAACAATTATGGGATATTTTCCAAGACAT
Source organism: Chloroflexota bacterium (assembly GCA_016860845.1). The sequence continues at coordinate 78,501 of BOKF01000036.1, read as the reverse complement.
TGACAATAATCCTGACCTGCTAGAAGCTCAGGGGCTGCGGACTATCATTGCGGTGACCGCCTCCGCCGATGCCACCACCCTCTATTATGATCATTGGGAAGATGGTTACGAGGCTAACCCACTTAATCCGGTGCAGGCCAGCAGTGAACAATACACCATTAACGAAGGGAATGTCCAAAGATTTGAGGGTAGAAACATCCCCATCCCCCGCGCAACCACCGGCATTAACTCGGCCTTACTAACCAACTGTGGGGCCGGGAGTAGCCCAATAGCTAACAAGTGTTATGACGGCCGGGACCGCATTTATACCGCCGGCGGGCCGGTGGTCGTAACCGCAGCCTATTGGCCCGAATCGATCGGAACCGTCTTTGCCCAGGCCTGGGAAATCTTACCCACCAAACCCTACCGAGTTAACTATACCATTCCGGTCGGTGAAGATTTAGCCGGCGCCCCCACCAATTACGCTGATTTTGCCAAGACCTATGTTATTGTTCAGTCGGCTTACAATACCAATACCGTTACCATTGACGACCCCGGCACGGCCGGCATTGAGGTCAACGTTACTTTGAACGAAGGTGAGGTGGCCCAGCTTTATCACATTGATGCCGGGACGGTTATCTCCAGTACCCTGCCGGTACAGGTTCAATTTATTACGGGTGATGGGCCATTCACCGGTGCTTCATCCTGGATTAATAGTTACAGCGCCCTGCCTTCGCCGCTGTGGGATAATGAGTATTACAGCCCGGTCGAAGGGTTTAGTAACGCTGGCTATGATACTGACCTCTACATCTATAACCCTAATCCCACCCCTATTACCGTTCAATACCAGGACCTGAGCGGTAGTGGTAGTTTCAACGTTCCCGCCTACAACACGATCGCCTATTCGGACCCGGCGGCGGCAAATCGCCTGGTGCCGAATGACTCCGGGGTATACCTCATCTCAACTGAAAAATTCTGGGCCATTGGTACCGCTGATACCGAAGATCTTGATTACGACTGGGGTTTTGACCTGGTCCCGGCCTATATTCTCGACGATGAATATTTTCTGGGGTGGGCTCCGGGCAGCAGTAATAGCCCCCCGACCGAGAACGGTTCGCCGGTGTTTGTAACTCCGGTTGAGGATGGAACGATTGTTTACGTAGACTACAGCCCGACCAACGGCACGGTTGATGCTACCTATACCCTCAATCGCCTCCAGGTCCAGAAAATCTTTGACCCTGATAACGATAACACCGGCATGCACATCTGGGCCACCGGCCCTCTCGCCCTGATGTGGGGGGAGGATGCCGATACCGCTGCGATCGGCACCCCTTACCTGGACATGGGTTACACCACCCTGCCCTTGCCAATTGAATGGATGGATGCAGTCGTCGGTATGACCAAAACCATCGAGCCTTCCACGCTCCCCCCGGGCGCCGGGCAGGTGGCTACCGTTACCCTGGCTGTTCCTGTTTACCAGCTAGACTCAGGCGATCCGTTTACGATGAGCAATCTCATCATTACCGATACCCTCCCCTCATCCTGGGCTTATGTAACAAATAGTACCACCATCAGCCTGCCCACCGGCGTACTGGCTAACAATCCTGCCATCGCCGGCCAGAACCTGACCTGGAACCTCAGTTCGCAGCCAAATTTAAATCCCAACGATATGGTCAGGGTGATCTTTCAGATGCAGACAATGGCGGGGGTACCGGCGGGATACAACCAAAACTGCGCCGAGGCTTCGGGAGTCATCGCCGGTAATACCTTCAACCCCTCTGACTGTGACACGGTGTTTATCGGTCCCTTGACCATTGATAAAGATACCAGCACCCCTGTGGTGAGGGCCGGCCAATCCGCTACTTATACCATCGTTCTAAACAACATTGACAACCTGGCCCCTCTGACCAACTTGGTCATCAGCGATACCCTGCCGGGCGGCTTCACCTATGCCGCCAGCACCGTCTCAAGCAGCGGGTTGGTGACCCGTACGGCGACGACCACCCCGGCCGTGGGGGCCACCACGTTGTCCTGGGGCAGGTGGGACATCGCTCCGCTTGCCATCCTGACCATTACCCTCAGAGTAAACATACCGCTTACCGTGACGGCAGATACTTACGATAATACGGCCAGAGCCAGCACAACCCAAACCGGTCTTGTTGACGATGTCGGAACTGCGGGCCAGGACAACCATACCCCCTCAGGCCAAGACCCTGAGTCTGACGAAGATGTCACGGTGGTCAACTTGCTGCTTCAAAAAACCTCCAGCGCCGGCGGCGCCCCGGTCAATCCCGGCGATACGATTACCTACACCATCGTTATCACTAACCCCGGCACTTCTCCCCAAACCAATATTATTGTGGCAGATGCCTTGCCCATAGGCACAACTTATGTGCCGCAAAGTACATCTGTCGTGGGTTTCACCCCAACTGTTTTATTGGGCACAGTAGGAGACGCTTTCAATACCAACGGTGTCTTTACTGGCAATCAAGATAGTAATGGCGCTACTGACCCTACTTGGGTAGGAAACTGGATTGAAGTGGGGGAAGCGGATGGTGCTGGCGCGGGTGATGTCCAAGTAGTAGGTAACCAACTCCAAATTCAGGACAATGATAATGGGGGTGAAGGTGTTCGGCGAGATGTTGACCTTTCTTCCTGTAATGCCGCAACTTTAAGCTTGGTCTACCGACGGGTTGGCTTAGATGATGCAAATGATTATGTTCGTTTAAGTATTGGTTCATCAGGAACATTGACGGATATACTGACTGATTTCGCGGGGCCGACCAATGATGGAACGAACCAGCCCTATAGTGCAGATATTTCTCGTTGGTTGAGTAATCAGACACGTATCCAATTGCTGAGTTCTGCCAATATGGGAGGATCTGATCAGGTATTTTTCGATGATGTTCTCATTCAATGTTATATATTTCCTGCTGTTACCAATCTTACCAAAGATAACATTCCGGGTGGCGTGAATTCAGACTTGATGAACGGTGTGCCCTCCACCCTGTTGGTCGCCGCAGATGACTTTGATCTGCCTGCTAACAGCGTGATGACCGTCACCTACCGGGTCACAGTAACGAATCCACTCCCGGCCGGCCTGACTGAGATCGAGAATATTGCCTCGGTGACCAGCGACCAGCAGCTTGACCCGTTGCAGGCTATCGTCACTGACACGATTGGGGTGGCCGACCTGGCCATCGCCAAGAGCGACAGTCCTGATCCGGTTACGGCTGGCCAAGTACTGACCTACACCCTGGTTTACAGCAATAACGGATCGGCGGTGGCTCAAAATGTCTATATTACCGACACCTTACCGTTGAGCGTCACCTTCGGTGGCTTGGTCAGCGAAAACCCGGCTATGTCAGGGCCGACACAAACCGGCCGCTTCTTAACTTGGTTCACCCCGACCCTGGCGGCGGGCGCTTCCGGCAACCTCGTCTTTACGGTGACGGTTAGCTCTAACGTGACCCAAACTATTACGAATAGCGTGTCAATCACCACGACCACGTTGGACAGTAACCCCAATAACAACACCGATGACGAGCCAACCCAGGTTGAGCCGCTAGCCACCATTGGCGACTTTGTCTGGAACGACGCCAACGGCAACGGTATTCAGGACGCGGGCGAAACGGGTATCAGCGGTATCACCGTAACCCTCTATCTGGGGGCCACCCCGGTGCAGACGGTGACGACGGATGCCAGTGGGCTGTACACCTTCACCAATGTCGTCTCGGGGACGTACTCTGTCCAGTTCACCGGCCCGGCGACCTACACCTTTAGTGCAGTGGATCAGGGCGGCAATGACAATCTGGACAGCGATGCCAACCCGGCTACAGGCCGAACCGCTACCTTCCCGGTCAGTGCAGGCCAGGTCATTACTAATGTGGATGCCGGCCTATACCAACCGGCCGACGTGACCATTGTCAAGGTTGATGATCCTGACCCGGTGGCTGCGGGAGGTATCCTGACCTACACCCTAGTTTACACTAACAATGGCCCGGCGGCGGCACAGAATGTGTTGCTGACCGACACCCTGCCGGCCAGTGTGACCTTTGGCGGGGTGGTCAGCATCAGCCCGACCTTGAGCGGGCCGACACAGACCGGGCAATCGTTGACCTGGTTCACCCCCACGCTGGCGGCAGGAACCTCCGGGGGCATTGTCTTCACAGTCACGGTGGACGCAGCGGCCAGTGGACTGATCACCAACAGCGCAGTGGTGACCACGACCACGCCGGACGGCAATCCGAACAACAACTCCGACACCGAGCCGACGACAGTTTTCACCCCGGCCATCGAGATTGCCAAGACGCCGGACAGCCAGATGGTGGTCAGCGGCGATACCGTCACCTTCACCATTCGCGTGACCAACACGGGTGACATCACCCTGACCAATGTCACGGTCAGCGACCCACTGGTGGCCGACTGTGTGGCGACCCTGGGCACCTTAGGGCCGAATGAGACGACCAGCTACACCTGTACTGAGAGCAATGTGCTGGCCGACTTCACCAACGTGGCGACGGTGACGGGCACGCCACCGGTCGGCCCGGATGTGACCGACAACGACGATGCTATCGTAAATGTAACGCTCTCCGGGGTGAGTCTGACCAAGACGCTGGTAACGGCTGATCCGGTCCAGGTAGGCGATCCAATCCAGTTCCAGATCGTGATCGCGAATATTGGCAACACCACGCTAACCACTGTGACCTTGATTGATACCTATGATACCAGTTACCTGACCTATAATAACGCCAGCCCGGCTTCAGATAACAATGACAACGATGGTTCCATTGTTTGGACGAACATCGGCCCCATTGCCGCCGGTAATAGCCTGACGATAACTGTAAACTTTACAGCAGCGGCTTCTACCCAGACTCTGCCCGGCCAGGAAACCATCAATGAAGGACGTGTCTCGGCCATTGACCAAAATAACGACCCGGTCCCGGTTGCCAGTGATACCGATACGGTTGGCGTCATCAACCTGGGGCTTGCCGTTGACAAATCAATCAACATCGCTCGGGTAGCGCCGCACCAGATTGTTACCTACACGATCACTATCACCAACGTCGGCGATGTGACCCTCAACCCGGTGCGAGTGACCGACACCCTGGATGCGGGCCTGACCTTTATTCCGGGGACAGCTACTCCTCCGCCTAGTATAGTTAATGGTCAACAATTGGTCTGGAATGACATTACGAGCGGTGCGGGTCTGGCCCCCCAGGCCAGAACTCAGATCACGTTGCTGGTTTCGGTGCCTACAATTACCGGTACTTACGGTAACCTGGTGGTGACAACCGGAGACCATCCGGCCGGTACCACTCCGCCGGTGACTGACAGGGTTTCGACTCATGTGGAAGATCCCAGCATCCAGGTGGATAAGGAACTGAACGCTCCCGGCGTCGTCGGTGACTTAATTACCTTCACCATTCGCATCACCAATACCGGCCCCAGTGTCCTGGATCAAATACCCCTGTTTGACTCCTTCACCGGCCCAGTCCAGTATGTGGGCGGTATGCCGCGGGCTGACACGGTGGACAACGTCAATCGCCGGCTCACCTGGAATGACCTGACGACCTTCTTTGGCGACCTGGCGCCCGGCCAGTCAGCAGCTCTGGTTACCGTCTTCCGCCTGACCACGACGGACAGCGAGTTCTCAATGACCAATACGGCTCGAGTCACCCATGCCGATGATGTCTTTAACAACGTCGCCAATGAGGATGAGGATACCGAGGTCTTGACCAATGTGCCGACGGCGGTTGACCTGCTCTACTTCACCAGCCAGCAGACCGGCAACAGCGTAGAACTTCTTTGGGCGACGGCGGTTGAATACGACAATTACGGCTTTCGCTTGCTGCGCAGTTCTACCGGCAACTTCGCCGATGCCGTCGAAATCGGCTTTGTGCCGGGGCAGGGGCAGGGCACGGTCAGCGGTACTGTTTATGAGTTCATTGATGCGACCGTAGAGGTTAATCAGACTTATACCTATTGGCTGGTAGATGTGGACTTCAATGGAGTTGAAACGTCCCATTCTGAAACCACCTCGATCAGTGTCACTGCCGGAGGCGGCGGAACGAAGATCTACCTGCCTCGTATCTTCAAGTAATAGAGTTTCCTGGAGGGTTAACGCCCTCCAGGAGGTTTATGGTAACGATGGCCAAAAAGAAATCGGCTCTGTTAAAAAAGTTGGATCGGCTGAGTCTTCTTACTTTGCTCGGCCTCTTTTTGGTTACAACCCCTTCGGTCAGCGCCCAAAACCCCCTGGAACCCTTCATCGAGTCAAATGAAACCGGCATAACGCTCACCTGGACTCCTCCGGCTTTTTCCTTGACTGATATTCGCTTGGACGGGAGTGAGTACAGCCAACTACGGATGCCATCCACCTCGCTTTCGGCGCAACCTGGCTATCCTGAACTGCCGTTGCACAGCGGCTTGATCGGCTTGCCCCCCAGCGGCGAGGCTCGACTGCGCGTGGTGGAAGTCAAGCGAGAAATGGTTTCACTGCCGGCTGTACCCTTGCCGGCCCCATCGCCGCAACCTGTCCAGCTTTCGCCCACTGAAATTGATCCTCTCTCCCTCCAATCAGAACTAACGGTGCGGCAACCTGATCCCGCCGTCTATGCTGCGGATACTTTCTACCCAGCCGATGTCGCTCAACTCGGCCCGCCCCAGCAACTGCGCGACCGGCGCATAGCCGCTCTGACCATCTATCCTTTGCGGGTCAACCCGGCCGGCGGCAAGATGGAAGTCATTCGCTTCATTCGCCTGGAAATCACTTTTACCCAGCCGGCCCAATCTGCCTCGGCTTTGAGCGGGCAAGCTGTAACCGACCCATTGGCGCAGGCGCTGCAACCTATCTTGCTTAATCCAGAGGCGGCTCAATGGACGGGCGACTTGGCCAGAGGGAGCCTCAGCCAACAGAGTGTGAGCGCCGCTTCAACCGGCCCAGCTTTCAAGGTAAAAGTGGCTGAGACTGGTCTTTACGCCCTGACTTACAGTGATCTGCAAAATGCCGGGCTGCCGGTCACTACATTGGACCCACGTACCCTGAAATTAAGTCACGGTTACCCGCGCCAGGAAGTAGCCATCCTCGTCGAAGGCGAGGCGGATGGCGTCTTCCATCCGGGAGACCGGCTGTTGTTTTACGCCGAACCAGCCTTCAGCCGCTACGTTGACTACGATATCTATTTTCTGAGTTACGGGGGAGCTAATGGGCTGCGCATGAGCAGCCATTCGGGTAGCCCGGCGGGCTTACCCACGGGGACAGCCTGGCGCGTCGTCACGGCTGAAGCCAACGGCTATTATGATCCGCTATATCCGGGGCACAAGGGCGATTACTGGTACTGGGATAAACTGTTTCTCCCCAGCCAACCCAGCCGGACTTATACGATTCAGGTTACCAAGCCTCTTGCTTCTGGACCCAATGCGACGTTGACCTTGTGGCTGCAAGGCTACACAGATCCAGCTCAAAACCCGGATCATAAAGTGAAAGCCACGGTGAACGGGGCGACAGCGGGTGACATAAGCTGGAACGGCAAACAGGCGATTACCGCCACCTTTGCCATCGCCAGCAGTGTACTGCTCAACGGCTCTAATCAGATCAACTTGTCCCTGCCAGGAAGCGGCACGTCTGTTGAGGGGACGTGGCTCGAAGCAATGGCGATTACCTACCCAACCAACCAGGCCGCCACCGGCCAGTTACGATTTCAGGGAGAAGCTGGCCGCAAAAGCTATACCCTCACCGGCTGGAGCGGCGCCCTGACAGTGTACGATGTGACTAACCCTCTTGTACCACAGCAGGTAACCGGCTTTAGTCTGGCCGGGTCAACCTTGACGCTTGGCGATGCCAGCGCCAGTCCGGCCACTTATCTGGTTGTACCTGCTTCGCAGTTTAAAACTGTCCTCTCGATCAGCCCGGCTAAAGTAGCCGGTGATCCATCCGGCGGGGCCGACTATATCATCATCACTCCCCCCACTCTGGCCGGGGCTGTTGCCCCCCTGGCCGCCTATCGCGCCGGGCAGGGTTTACGGGTGACCACGGTGGATGTGGAGGCCATTTACGACACTTATGGCCAGGGTCGTATGGATGCGGAGGCGATAAAAACTTTCTTGCAGCATGCCTACGCCGCCTGGCCAGACCCGGCTCCCTTGTATGTCCTGCTGGTAGGCGACGGTAGTTATGATTTCAAGAATCACAGTGGATTCAACCCTCCAACTCTCATGCCGCCCTATCTGGCCCAAGTTGATCCCTACTGGGGTGAAACCGCCGCCGATAACCGGTTGGTCATGTTGGCGGGCAGTGATAACCTGCCCGACATGTTAATTGGCCGCTTCTCAGCCAACACCCCGGCTGAGGTGACCACGATTGTGAACAAAGTTATCCGATATGAAACAAATCCTGCTCCAGGTGATTGGAATGCCAACCTGCTTTTTGTGGCTGCCGATCACACAAACAATCACACAAAAACCTACGGCATTTTTCGTACCGAAGCAGACGAGGGGTATAATCTGGTTCAAAGCCCGTTTCGGGGTAACCGTTTATATTATGATGACGCTCCTACAGGCCAACCTTATGTATATACCAATGTAAGTACTTTTCGAAGTAATCTGTTGGCCTATTTTAATAATGGAGCAGGCTTGATTACATTTCACGGTCATAGTTCTTGGCATCAGTGGGACTTTGACTCCCTGTTCCACCTGAATGATATTAGCTCGTTGAACAATTGGGACCGCCTGCCGGTAATCTTAGAAATGACCTGCTTTACCGGCTTTTTTCATCACCCGCAATACCCAACGCTTGATGAAAGCCTGCTGCGTCAGGCCGGGGGGGGTGCCATCGCCGTGTGGAGCAGCACCGGCTTGGGCCTCCCTACCGGGCATACATCCCTCCGAGCAGGTTATCTTCAAGCTGTCATGGCACAAGGGGAAACAAAATTGGGTGCTGCTGTTTTAGCCGGTAAGTCGGCGCTGTATGCGACCGGGTTTCATCTGGATTTACTCGATACAATGACCCTTTTTGGCGACCCCGCTCTCAAGTTACACCTGACGGTAACTCCTATCAATTACACAGATCATCTCTATCTACCCTTAATCACCCGCCAGTGACATGTCTGACCGCCATTTACAGGTGAATATCAGATACCTTTCTCTCCAGAAAACTACAAAAATTTTCGGTATGTAGCGGTTTGCATGGTATAATGAGCTGGTATAGTTGCTGGAAATGACTAACTTGAGCAACCTGGGGTGTGCATGAAACGCAAACTAATGGCTGTGGTAGGGATTGCCAGCCCTCTTCTCCTGCTTGGCTGTGCCGTTGCTGTAGTGCTGACCAGTATGGCCTGTTGGTTTTTGCTCCGGCCGGAGGAGAAATCGCGAATTATTAAGATTATTCCGTTGGCCCCTCTGGCGACGTCTGTAGCCCAGGTCACGCCTGGGGAGTCTGCTGCGGGGGACTTTGCCCCCACTGCACCTCAAGCCCCGGCAACGGAAGCTGTACCGGAAGCCGCTCCAATTCCGCCGGCAACAACGGAAAGTGTTGTCGAACAGGCATTGGGGTTTGCCTTACCCACCGGCTCGGTCAATTCGATCACGCTTGAAGGTGTCGCCACCCGGGTAGTCATTCCCAAGCTTGGCGTGGATGCTTCGGTAGTGCTGGCGCCCATTCAAAATGAGACATGGCAAGTTGACCATCTCGGTCAGGCAGTCGGCCATTTAGAGGGTACTGCCCCGCCCGGTTCTAACAGCAATATTGTTTTGGCCGGACACGTGACTTTGGCCGCAGGCGTCTATGGGCCATTTGCGGGCCTGGGAAAGTTGACGACTGGAGATATGGTGACGGTTTATTATGGCGACCAGGCCTTTAACTATATGATAGATAACTTTCAGACCGTTGACCGGACAGCCATTGACGTTACTTACCCCACCAATACCGGACAGGTTACACTCATCACCTGCAACAACTGGAGCAGTGAAGAAGGCCGCTATCTCGAACGGCTTATCGTTAAGGGTCACCTGGTTAATTAGCAAACTCAGGCAGTAATAAGCAGCTGTTAGAAGACTGAAAAGTTAAAAAACGTTCAGCCTTCCAACAAGTTCAATTTCCAACTGCGTCAGTTTTAAATTCTGAGGAGCCACTGCCAAAGTGGCTCTTTTGTTTCTTCAAAATCCCCAGTATCTGCATCCTGAAACGCATATAATGCATACATTGCATATTGTGACGTTTATCACATTTAATTAGTGACGTTTGTCACTATTTTTTATGCATTAGATGCATTACAATCAAATCAAGTTGTAAAATAATTCACAAGAGGCTGTGAGCAATGACTGATATGTTGACCGCAAAAGAGATGCAAGAGCTGCTCCAGGTGGATCGTTCTACCATCTATCGGATGGCTGAAGTAGGGCGCTTGCCGGCGGTCAAAGTAGGCAAGCAGTGGCGTTTTCCGGCCGATCTAGTGGATAGTTGGCTCAAAACCCAAACGTTGACCACGCTGCCCGTCGCTCAATCAAAAAATGGCACAGCCAAGAGCGACCTGGCCGACCTCTTGCCGCAGGCGTGCGTCCAACTCATCCAGAACACCTTCGCCGATGCCCTGGGAGTGATGTTAGTCATCACCGATATAGACGGTCAGCCCGTCACCGAGGTGAGCCATCCGTGTGGATTATTTAAGGTTATTAGTCAAAACCCAAATGCGCTACAAAACTGTATTGCCGGTTGGCGTGAGCTTGGCCAGGCCATTGATCTCGAACCCAAATTCGGTCCCAGCCATTTAGGGTTGTTGTGCGCTCGGGCCATGATCCGGGTAGGTACAGAATTAAAGGGGATGGTGATTGTCGGCGGTATTGCCCCTGATAACTGGCCCCCTGCCCCGGAGGTGCTGCGGACCATCGCCGTTGAGTTTGGCGTTAGCCCGGAGGAATTGACTCCCCATCTGACCGAAGTTTTTTATCTGGATGAGGCAGAGCGAGGCAAGGTTCTCTCATTTTTGCAGCGTATCGCCAATATTGTCGCCCATATCATCAATGAGCGGCATACCTTTATGGCTAAATTAGAAACTATCGCGAGTTTAACTCGTTAAAAAAAAGTTCCACAAATAACACGGATCGCTTCAGAAAAAATTATTGTGCCAATCTGTGGATTAGCCTAAAAAGTAACCCTACAAAGGAGTGTCTTATGAAAAAGTTAGTTGTCCTCGGCGCGGGAACGGCCGGGACGATGGTTGTCAACAAATTAAGTCACGTTTTGGATCGCGACGAGTGGCAAATCACCATCGTTGACCAAAACGAAACCCATTATTATCAGCCCGGCTTTTTGTTCATCCCCTTTGGGATCTACGGGCAGAATGATGTCATCAAGCCCAAACGCGATTTCATCCCGCCCGGCGTGAAGATGATTACCTCTGCAATCGAGCTGATTGAGCCGGAGCACAACCGGGTGCGCCTGGTCAAAGATAATCTTACCCTGAACTACGACTATCTGGTTATTGCCACCGGTACCCAGCCCCGGCCCGACCAAACCGCAGGCTTACACGATGGCGAGTGGCGCAAATCCATCCACGATTTCTATACTTTTGAGGGCGCGGTGGCCCTGGCCAAGCATCTACGTACCTGGGAGGGCGGCCGCATGGTGGTCAATATTATGGAACTGCCCTTTAAATGCCCGGTAGCGCCCCTGGAATTTCTCTTCCTGGCCGACTGGCATTTCCACAAACTGGGCATCCGCGATAAGGTAGATTTGACCCTGGTCACGCCCCTGCCCGGTGCGTTCACCAAGCCGAAAGCGACCAAACTATTAGCCAATATTCTGGAAGAAAAGAATATAAAGGTGACGCCTGAGTTTATGGTCGAGCATGTGGACCCGGATAAGAAAGTTTTGGTCTCTTATGAAGAAGAAGAAATTCCCTACGACCTGCTGGTAACAATTCCCGTCAATATGGGCGCGGAGGTTATCGAGCGCTCCGGCCTGGGCGATGAACTCAATCACGTGCCGGTGGACAAATTCAATTTCCTCTCAACCGAGTACGACAATATCTTTGCCCTGGGCGATGCGGCCAATCTGCCCACCTCCAAGGCCGGCTCGGTGGCCCACTTTGCGGTGGAAGTCTTTACCGAGAATTTCCTGCGCCACATCGAGGGGTTGGAAATGACCCACAAATTCGACGGCCATGCCAACTGTTACATCGAATCCGGTTTTGGTAAGGGCATTTTGATTGACTTCAACTACGACGTCGAACCGCTGCCGGGTAAATTTCCGCTGCCGGGTATCGGCCCCTTCTCCTTACTACAAGAGACGGAGATGAACCACTGGGGCAAAATGATGTTCCGCTGGATCTACTGGAACGTTTTGCTCAAGGGCAAAGAAATGCCTATTCCCGCCCCCATGTCTATGGCCGGCAAGTGGAATTAGGAGGTATCTGATGGAGCAAGTGTTAACGGCGGAGCAAACCCTGCTGGAACTGAACCAAAAGCTGGATAAACTGGCCGTCCAGGTCGAATTTTTGACCGAAGAAACCCTGCGCCAGAAGCGACGCCAGCAGGAGTGGGACGAGCTCAAAGACGACCTGATCCCGATTGGCAACGACCTCTTTCGCATGGCGGTGACGCAGTTGGAGGAAGTAGAGCAGAATGTGCAAATGGAGGATATTCTGCGCCTGTTCAAACGTCTGCTGCGCAACACCCGCAATCTCGAACTCATGCTCGACCAGTTGGAGAGCTTGACCGAGTTATGGCAGGACCTCAGCCCGTTGTCACGGGACGCCTTTTTGACGACAATGAACCGGCTGAATGAAATGGAGCAAAAAGGTTATTTTGTTTTCCTGCAAGGTGGGCTGGATATGGCGGACCGAATTGTGACCTCGTTCAGCGAGGAAGATGTCCGCCAGTTGGGTGAAAATATCGTCCTCATCCTGCAAACCGTCAAGGAGATGACCCAACCGCAGATTATGACCATGCTGCGCCACACGGCCCAGGTGGTCAAAGATGACGAGCCGGTGAATACGTCACTGCTGGGTATCGTCCGCCAGTTGAACGACCCAGCGGTCAAGAAAGGGCTGGCTAAGACATTGCAGGTGCTTAAGTCAGTTGCAGATAATTGAAATTTAGCCGGGCTGAGGGGAAAACAAAAGATTAAAGAAAAATTCCCTAATCCTCAAATCCCGGCCCAATAACCCAGAAAAAAATTTATTCAAGAAACAAAAACCAAGGAGAAATAAAGCATGTCTACTCGAGAAATTGCTGGCAAAACCGTTGAATTTGATCAAGAGGGTTTTATGGTCAACCCCAATGACTGGACCAAAGAAATCGCCCAGGCGCTGGCTCAGGAAGAGGGCATTGACTCCCTCAACCTGGACCATTGGCGGGTGATTGACTTCTGCCGGACCGACTATCAGAAGCAAGGTGAAGCCCCGACCCTGCGGCGGATCACCAAAGAAGGCGGCGTTTCCACCAAAGACCTGTACACACTTTTCCCCAAAGGCCCAGCCAAGAAAGTCGCCCGCATCTCTGGCTTAGGCAAGCCGCACGGGTGCATCTGAGGCATGTTACGTGATGTGTCTTCCGTTCACGCAAGACGCATCACGTTTTAGCTATTGTAAAAATTTCTAATTCAAGGAGACTAACTCATGTCTGAGCAAAATGGCGGACGCAAATTATCAATTATCTGTTCTAAGGGTACGCTGGATATGGCCTATCCGGGGCTGGTTTTAGCCAATGCTGCCCTGATGGAAGGCATTGACGTCAACATGTTCTTTACCTTCTGGGGCCTGGATATTGTCAACAAAAAGAAGATGACGCACCTCAAGGCAACCCCACTGGGCAACCCCAGTATGGGCATGCCCAATGTCTTGGGCATTTTGCCGGGAATGACCGACATGGCCACAACCATGATGAAAAAAGAAATCGAAAAGCTCGACTTCCCGCCCGTGGACGAATTTTTGGAGACGATCCACGATGCCGGCGGCCACCTCTACGGCTGCAAAATGGCCATGGATATGATGAAATTGAAGAAAGATGACCTCTATGACGGCGTTGACGAAGTCATCGGGGCGATGGAATTTATGGAGATCAGCGAAGGCGGCCAGATTATCTTTATTTAACCTCCAACCGCTCAACCTTAGTATTAACTCACCTTACGCAGGAGTCCAGACTTTAGTCTGGGAAAGCCCGAATAAATTCGGGACTCCTCCCGAGAAACTGCGTAATGTGAGGTATTAATTCCGATACGGTGGGGCAGGTGTTGATCCTGCTCCACCAGGATCGTCCTCTTTCTTTGGATAATTATCCCCACCCCAAGCTAAGCCTTTATTTTAGCCCCCTTGTGCCCAAACCGATATTTAGAGTTTGTTGGAATGTCTGCTACCAGCCCTCTGGTTTAATACACTTTTTTCTACGCAATTTGTTGTAACCGACCTGGCTTGCGAATTCATCTTTTTATTGCAGACAAATTCATCTTTGGATGGATGTGTCATGAGGTAAAAAATGGTAAGGTATTCTCAGCCTTATTATTCTTACGCGCCAGGTAAACGCCGGGCCACAGGAGAACGTCATGAGTCAAATTAACGATCAGTCACCTATCATCCAGGTCAACGACGTGGTCAAGAACTTCAAAGTGGGGACTGGTGAAGTCACTATCCTCAAGGGAATTTCTTTTGAAGTAAACCGGGGCGAATTTGTTTCCATCGTCGGACCGTCGGGTAACGGCAAATCCACCCTGCTGAATATGATCACCGGCATTGACCGGCCCAGTTCCGGCGAAATCAAGGTCACCGGCCGGGCGGTCCACCGCATGAGCGAGAATGAACTGGCCGGCTGGCGCGGTCAAAATGTTGGCATCATCTTCCAGTTTTTCCAGATGCTGCCGGCGTTGAGCCTGGTGCAGAACGTCATCCTACCGATGGATTTTGCCAAGAAGTACACGCCCAAAGAACGGCGGGAACGGGCCATGCACCTGCTGGAACTGGTCGGGCTGGCCGAGCAGGCCGAGAAACTGCCCAGCATGGTTTCCGGCGGGCAGCAGCAGCGCGCCGCTATCGCCCGCGCCCTGGCTAACGACCCGGCTCTGTTGGTCGGCGATGAGCCAACCGGCAACCTCGATGCCCGCACCGCCGGGGAAGTCTTTGATCTGTTCAGCCAACTGGTCGAGCAGGGCAAGACCATGATTATGGTCACGCATGACAAGGAATTGGCCCAGCGTGTCCCGCGCCGCATCGAAATCACCAACGGGCGTATTACCCGCGACGATTACTTAATGATCCTGCCGCAGCGGGTCGAACTGCCGGAGCTGGTCAGCGTGGCATGAAACGTGGTGCGTGTTGCGTATTCCGTTAGTATAATACGGACCACGCACCACGTCCTTAGGTTCTCAAATTTCTCTTCAAAAAGTGGGGGCAACAATGAGTGTTATCTGGAGAAAAATCTGGTCCGACCTGTGGGGGCACAAGGTCCGGACGCTGTTAGCTGTCCTGAGTATCGCCGCCGGGGTATTTGCCCTGGGGGCGATTTTTGGCATGATTGACCAGTTAGTCCCCAACCTGAATCGGGTCCACGGGACGATCAGCCCGGCCAACATCACCATGTACCTGCAAGACCGGATCACGCAGGATACCGCCGACCGGTTGAAAAATATTGAAGGGGTGGTCGGTGTGGAAGTGCTCAACGAAATGCCCATTCGCTACCGCCTCAGTCCCGATCAGGAATGGCAGCCGGGGGCGTTGACGATGCGGGCCGATTACGAGAAACAGAAATTTAACCTGCTCCAGCTCCAGGCCGGTGAGTGGCCCCATCGCAATGATATCGGCGTTGACATGCGCGCTTTTGACTCCCTGGGTCTTAAGTTTGGCGACACGGTTATGTTTGAATTAGAAGGGTCTGATCGCGCTTTGCCCGTAACCGGCAAAATTCGCCACCACTTTATGACCTCCCCGGACTTCGGCGATGACCCCCGCTTCTTTGTGGACGCCCAGGGCCTGGAGCGTTTTGGCGTCCCCGACGGCGAATTCAACGAACTGCTGGTCCGCGTCGAGCCGTACAGTGAAGATTTGGCCCGCGCCATTGCTTCGGAGATCAAGGAGCGGCTGGGCAAGGAGGGTGTTGGCGTCGGCGTAACCTATTACAGCAAACCCGACGAGCATTGGGCCAAGCACTTCTTCGACGGCCTTAATCTGATTTTGCAGTTACTGGCCTTGGTGTCGCTGTTTATGAGCGTTATCCTAGTCTATAACACTCTCTCGGCCCTCATCACCGAGCAAACTAACCAGATTGGCATCATGAAGGCGCTTGGCGGCAGTACCGCGGTGATCGTCCGGGTCTATCTGGCCGGTGTGCTGGTTTACGGGCTGCTGGCCCTGCTGGTATCGCTGCCGTTGGGAGCGTGGGTGGCTTTTAACTCCTCCCGCTACTTCCTGGGTATATTTAACATTGACCACAACACGTTCCAGTTCTCTCCTTCGGCCCTGGCCGTGCAGGCTGCGGCAGCCGTCGGTGTGCCGCTGGTGGCCGCCCTGATCCCGGTCTTCCGGGGGGCGCTCATCACCGTGCGCGAGGCGATTGCCAGCTACGGCCTGGGCGGCACTTTTGGGTCGAATCCTTTTGACCGGCTGATCGAACGGCTGGGCCGGCGCTTTTTGTCCGCTCCCAATGCGATGGCGCTGAGCAACCTGTTCCGCCGCAAGGGCCGGCTGGGGCTGACCCAATTGGTGCTCATCACCGCCGGCACGCTCTTTTTGATGGTCATGACCCTGTCCAACTCGATTACCCTGACCGTAAATAACGAATTGGACCGGCGAACTTACCAGTCGGCGATCTTTTTTGAAAACGACCAGCGCATCAACCGGGTAGTCAGGCTGGCCGAGTCGCTGCCGGGGGTAGCTAAAGCCGAGCTGCGTTTCAGCCAGTCAGCCTCCCTGCTGAAGACAGGGCAGCGCACCAAAGAGGCCGGGGTCGGAGCCAGGCTGGTCGGCATCCCGGAGGGCAGCGATATGTACCGGCCCATGATTGTCGCCGGGCGCTGGCTGCAAGCAGGCGACGACCGGGCGATTGTCATCAACGCCGAAACCGCCGAAGAGAACAATATTCACGTGGGTGATAAGGTGACATTGAACCTGGGCGAGCTGGGCGACCGGTCCTGGCAGGTGGTTGGACTTTACCGCACGGTCGCCGTGGTGCCGATGCCCGACAACATCTATGCTCCCCAAGAGGCGATTTTCCGGGCTACGCCCAAGCACAACATTGGCAGCCAGCTCCTGGTGCGGACTGTTCCGCAAGATGCCGCTTCGGTGGAGGCTATCACCAAGCAGTTGAAGGATATGTTTGACGGGCGCAACTGGGACGTGGAAGACAGCCAGACAATCCATGAAGACCGCAGCTTTTTTGATAACTTCTTTGCCCAGTACATTCCCATGCTATTGGCTCTGGCAGTGATTATGGCTATGGTCGGCGGGATTGGTTTGATGGGGGCGCTTTCCATCAGCGTGGCTGAACGGACTAAAGAAATCGGGGTGATGCGGGCCATCGGGGCCAAAACGCCGGTAATTATGGCTATGCTGATTTTGGAAGGAGTGCTGCAAGGGGTGATCAGTTGGCTGGTGGCTGTGCCTCTGTCGTTTCTACTGGGGCAGCCGTTGGCTGTGTTGATGGGCCAGGCGATGTTTGATATTGCCCTCGATTACCAGTACCATGTGACGGCGATGGGTATCTGGCTGGCGATGGTCGTCGTCATTTCCATCCTGGCCTCAGTTATGCCGGCCCGCAACGCCACCACCATCAGTGTCCGCGAGAGCCTGGCTTACGCTTGAAAGTGGAGGAACACAGAGAACACCAAGAAGCACAGAGGCTCACAGAGAATTAACAAATTTATCTTTGTGTTTCTCAGTGTAGCCTCTGTGAAACTCTGTGTAACATAAAGGAAAACAAAAAAGTGTGACGCTTACTGTCACACTTTACTGTGGGTGGCTGAAGGGGCTCGAACCCTTAGCCTCCTGGGCCACAACCAGGTGCTCCACCATTGAGCTACAGCCACCATAAAACGTACTGCAAGGCGTAAAACGCAATTCCTAATAGATTACGTTTTACAGGTTATGCTCCATGCCGCATACGGGATTCGAACCCGTGTTACCGCCTTGAGAGGGCGGCGTCCTGGGCCACTAGACGAATGCGGCTTAAGCTGAAACAGTGCCGAAGGTGGGAGTCGAACCCACACGAGGGCTCCCTCACTACGCCCTGAACGTAGCGCGTCTGCCAATTCCGCCACTTCGGCTTGTTTTAACCTTCGCCAGCATCGCCCAGGTGACTCTGGCGAACAACAGCAGGGATTTTACCTCAATTTATCTGGCTAGTCAATTTGTAAGACAAGGAACTCAAGGGAACTTGAGCCTCCTCAGTTTTCCTGCTTCCTCTCTCTTGCCCGCAGCAACTCTATTTCTTCCTCAATAAAATTGTCTACCAGCAGCTTATACATTCCTTCAATGACATCGGGATTCAGGCTGTTGGCCTCGGCCAGCTCGCGGCGGCGGCGCATAACCTCGGCGTAGCGAGCCGGAGCGCGCACATCTTCAGGCGTATTCTTAAAATTGACCACCTGGCGCACATACCCGGCGCGATTGCCCAGCAAGCGGATCACCTCGGCGTCAATCAGATCAATGGCGGTGCGCGCCTCGACCAGGCTGGAGACCTGGCGGACCTCAAGCTGTTGGCTCTGGGTATCGGCATCAAAATAAGGTTCATACGGCTTGATGTCTAACACCGGCGCGCCATCCTGCGCATCCAGCCCGCTGACAGTCAGTACATTGCTGTCAACATGCTCGATGCGGGCCACGGTGGCCCCAATCCGGTTGGGCCGAAACTGGCTGCGGGTGGCAAAAACTCCGCGCACCGGGTTTTCAGGGTTGTGGCGCGGGTGGAGCTGCAACTTTATCTCTTCCGCCCGAATGCGGTGGAAACAGAACAGGATCAAAATATCCATACCGGCTTCCAGGCCCAACAACCCCGGCTCAAATTCCGTATTGAGAATAATGTGGGCCGGGTGGAGCCGCATCTCTTCAGCCGGGGTATTGACTTTAAATTGGCATTTGACAAAAGCAATGGGGGCTAGACTTAAAGAATCGTTCATCGTTATGCTCCGGAAAGTTTAGGCGCATGGTACAAGCATCCTGCTACTTGCCAAATTTTGGTGTTGAGAATTTGCCGGTCCTCTCGGTCGTTCTCGTTTCATTGTGCCTCAATTTTATTGTAGTATAATTATTCACTATAATGATGACGGAAAATCAATGTCTCTCTCGACTCCTGAGACTATGACCTATCCAGAACCTTTGTCGCTTCGTCGCTTGTTGAAACGGCAAGCTGCGCCGCTTCTGGCGGTCTTTGAAACCCTCCTGCCAGAGTGCGGCCTGGCTCTATTCGAGCTGGATGGCGCCCTTTTTGTCCAGGCCGGTCGCTGGCCTCCGGCTGTTCTGACCCGGATACAGGCCGAGATCTCCCGCCCCGATAATCTCCCTGCCGCAGCGCGTCACTGCCCATTATATGCCGGCCCTCGACCGGTCGGCGCCCTGGTCGTGTATAGTCAGGCAGGGACAACGACGGAGGCCGCCGAGCAAGCCCTCCAGGCCAGCCTCCAGTTGCTTCTAAACCAGGCCCTGGAAAAACGAGAGATTGCCGACGATACCCTCCACCGTTACCGCGAACTGACCCTGCTCTACCGGGTCGGTGAGACCATTGGGACGGCGCTGAACCCCGAAGTGATCCCCCCGCTGGTCTTGCAGGAGAGCCAGCGGGTCATTCAAGCCGATGTCGGGGTCGAGGTTGGGGTTTTTGTGCTGCGCCGTCCGGCCGCTTCAGGCAAGGGTGATTGGGAGAGTAGAGCCAGTTTTGGCCCGCCCGAAGAGGTGGCGACGCTGCTTGAGGTGATGCAACCTCAGATTGATGGACTTTTGGAGAATGGCCGGCCGGTCATTCTCACCGATTTGTCTGATGTAACTGAATCGGAGCGAAAACCAATTTACGGTTCAGCCTTGTGGGCGCCGTTGAAGACACCCAAACGAGTGTTGGGGGGAATACTGTTGGGACGGCTGGTCGGGCAGCCGGAGTTTACTTCCAGTGATGAGAAGCTGCTGACGGCTTTGGCCATGCAATCGGCCCTGGCTTTGGAAAATGCTCAACTGTTTGCCCGTACCGACGAAAAATTGGCCCAGCGAGTCAAAGAATTGACCCAGGAAATTACCAAACGGCAGCAAGCCGAGGCGGCGCTGCGCGAGCATGCCCAGGAATTGGAAGTGCGGAATAAGGAACTGGACGCCTTTAGTCACACGGTGGCCCATGACCTGCAGGGGCCGCTGGCCAACCTCCTGGGTTATACCTCTGTGCTTCAAGAGGATTGGTCCGACCTATCCCCCGAGCAGCTAACGGATATTCTGCAAACGATAACTCGCGCCGGGCGCAAGATGAGCAATATTATAGATGAGTTACTCTTGCTGGCGAGCGTGCGTAAAGAAGAGGCACAGAGCGTCCCCCTGGAAATGGGCCAGATCATCGGCGAAGTGCAGCGGCGGCTGGATTATATGCTCAAGGAATATGGAGCCGAGCTGATCCTGCCCGACTCCTGGCCGGTGGCTCTGGGTTATGCACCGTGGGTCGAAGAGATCTGGGCGAATTATCTCAGCAACGCCATCAAGTATGGGGGCCAACCGCTACGTTTAGAAGTGGGGGCAACACCGCAAGCGGATGGGATGGTCCGTTTTTGGGTGCGTGACAATGGTGCGGGCCTTACCCCAGCCGAGCAGAGTCATTTGTTCACTCCGTTTGCCAAATTCAACCAGGTTAGGGCCAAAGGGCATGGCCTGGGCCTGTCTATCGTGCAGCGGATTGTAGAAAAGTTGGGGGGGCAGGTGGGTGTCGAGAGCCAGGTGGGGCAAGGCAGCCTGTTTTATTTTTCTTTGCCGGGTGGATAATTACTCATTAGGGAGAAGAACAGCTATGACCACACACCAGCAACTCAACCATGAACCGGGTGAGTCGGACCGATCCTCTGCCGATTTGGGGGTAACGTCAGGGGCCGACTTGGTGAAGGCCAATGAACAACTCCGGCAGGAAATTGCCCAACTCAAACCTGCTTATGCTACCCTGGCCAAAGAGCGCGAGCTTTTGCGGGCACTAATAGACCACCTGCCGGAGTACTTGTATATCAAGGATACCGATCATCGTTTTATTTTGGGAAATGTGGCGACAGCACATGGCCTGGGTGTAACCGGCCCGGCGGAGTATGTCGGTAAAACTGATTTCGACTTTTTTCCGGCGGAACTGGCCGCCCAGTATCAAGCCGATGAACAGAAGGTCATTCGCTCTGGCCAGCCATTGCTTAACCAGGAAGAACAGGTATTTGACCCATCAGCCAATAAGGTGGGCTGGGCTTCTACTTCGACTATCCCTTTATCCGACGACCAGGGACGCATTATTGGCCTGGTCGGCATCAGCCGAGATATCACGGAGCTAAAGCTGGCTCAGGAGGCTCTCAGCCGGCAAAACAAATACCTGGCGGCGTTGCATGATACCGCCCTGGATTTGATTAGCCGTCTTGATTTAAATGATTTGCTTGAGAATGTGGTCAGCCGGGCGGCAGAACTGTTGGGGGCTGAGCATGGTTTTATTTACCTGGTTGAGCCGGAAGAAAACGTGTTGGAATTAAAGGTCGGTATTGGCGTCTTTAGCCAGACCCCCCCTCTCCGCCTCAAATTGGGTGAAGGTTTATCTGGCCGAATCTGGCAAAGCGGCCAGCCCCTGGTGATTAATGATTATGAGACCTGGTCGGGCCGGGTGATCACTTTTGATGAAACGAATATTCGGGCAACTCTGGGGGTGCCGCTTAAATCAGGGACGCAGGTGGTCGGCGTGCTCGGCATTGCCTATGACACCGGGCCGGAGCGCGGCTTTGGGGAGGTCGAAGTTGAACTTTTGAACCGCTTTGCCCAACTCGCCGCCATTGCCCTGGATAATGCCCGTCTCTACAAAGCGGCGCAGGAAGCCAGGGCGGTGGCCGAGGCTGCCGACCGGGCCAAGAGCGCCTTCCTGGCCAGCGTCAGCCACGAATTACGCACCCCCTTAACCTCTGTGCTCGGTTTTGCCAAGATTATCAAAAAACGGATGGATGTCATTATGCCCGCGGTGAGCCAGGATGACCGCAAGGTGCAGCGCGCCATCGAGCAGGTTAGCGCCAATGTGGACATTATTGTTTCCGAAGGAGACCGGCTGACCGCGCTGATCAATGATGTGCTTGACCTGGCCAAGATCGAGTCGGGCAAGATCGAATGGCACATGCAGCCCCTCTCTGTCCAGGAAATCATCGAGCGTTCGGTCATGGCCACCTCTGCTCTGTTTGCGGCCAAAGCGGTGGAGATGGTCGTAGATGTGGAGGCCGGTTTGCCGACAATCACCGGCGACCAGGATCGGTTGATCCAGGTGGTCATCAATCTCATCTCTAATGCGGCCAAATTCACCAACCAGGGATCGGTTACATGCCGGGCGCGGCGGATGGAGGACAGAATTTTGGTCAGTGTGATTGACACGGGCATCGGTATTGCCCCGGACGATCATAAGAAAGTCTTTGAGCAGTTTGTGCAGGTTGGCGACACCCTGACCGACAAGCCAAAGGGAACGGGGTTGGGCTTGTCTATCTCCAAACAAATCGTCGAGCATCATGGCGGGCGTCTCTGGGTAGAAAGTGAGTTGGATCAGGGGAGCAATTTCTCCTTCACTTTGCCCATTTCCACTCCGGCTGGTACTGAAGCTAAAATCGAAGACGAAGCCAGGGTACAGGTGATTGACCTGAAGGCCATTTTAGAACCGTTGAAGATGCATGTCGCCGCGGCTACCCCTGAACCTTCGACGACTCAAAAGACCATTTTGGTGGTGGACGATGACCAGAATATCCGCCGCTTGCTGCGGCAGGAACTGGAGGCTGAAAAATACCGGGTGCAGGAAGCGGCCGATGGCCGGGAGGCCCTGGAGCAGGTCAAGAGCCAGCGGCCCGATCTGATTACGCTGGACGTGATGATGCCGGGTTTGAGCGGCTTTGAGGTGGCGGCAATGCTCCGCGCCTCGCCTGAGACAATGGGCATCCCCATTATTATTGTCTCTGTCACCGAGGATAAGGACCGGGGCTACCGCCTGGGGGTAGATCGCTACTTTACCAAGCCCCTTGATACCAAAGTGCTGCTGCGAGAAGTGGGGCAACTGTTAGAGCAAGGCCCGGCCCGCAAGCGCGTGCTCGTAGTGGACGAAGACCCGGTCACGGTTGAGGCGCTGACCGGCGCTCTCAAAGCTCAGGGCTACCATGTGGTTCCGGCTTATAGCAGTGAGGAGAGCATTGAAAAAGCCATCACCGACAAACCCAATATCGTCATTGTCAATTCGTTACTCTCGAAACAAAACAATCTGGTGCAAACGCTGCGGGCTGAAAGAGGGCTGGAGAACACCTTTTTTATGCTCTTTGAGTAAGCGTATTCACGAACTGTAACACGTCACCAAGAATGCCTGTAGCCGGCATGGGTGAAAAGGTTGCAGAGTCGCCTGATTTCCCTGTCTACTGTCTACCGTCTACTATTTTCTTAGGAGCCAACCATGGAACAGAAAATCCTCATCGTGGACGACGAAGCCCACATTCGTATCTTGATGGAGCAAACCCTGGAGGAACTTGAAGATGAAGGGGTGGAAATCCTGATTGCCGAAGATGGCGAAGAGGCCCTGGAGATTATTAAAACCGACAAACCCGGCCTGGTTTTTCTGGATGTGATGATGCCGAAGATGAATGGTTTTGAGGTCTGCCACGCCGTCAAGCGTGAACTTAAACTGGATGGCATTTATATTGTCATGTTGACGGCCAAAGGGCAGGAGTATGACAAACAAAAAGGTGCAGAAGCCGGGGCCGACATCTATATGACCAAGCCGTTTGACCCTGATGAGATTGTCGAAAAAGCGGTCGAGGTTTTGAAAATAGAACGATAGGCTGACGGAGGAGAATGGACTGTGATTTACCTTGACGATTTGCTGTCGGCTACCGGCGGAACGCTGCCCGGCCCGGCTCAGGCGACTGAGTTTAGCAGCTTCGCCTTTGACTCGCGCCGACTGGAGCCGGGCCAGCTCTTTTTGGCCGTTAAAACCGCTACCGGCGACGGCCACGATTTTATCGGCGATGCGGTGCAGCGCGGCGCTGCTGGCGTGTTGTGTGAATATCCGCCCACCTTACCTGGCTCACTGCCCCCTGTGACCACGATTCTCGTCCCCGACTTGCAGCAGGCTCTGACCGATTACGCCACCTCTGTTCTCCAAAAATACCAGCCCAAAGTTATTGGCGTCACCGGCTCCAGCGGCAAAACAACGACCAAAGAGGCCATTGCCACTGTCTTACAGAAGCGTTATCGCGTCTTTAAAAATTTTGGCAGCTATAATGGGCGCTATGGTTTACCCATCGCTTTGGGTGAGCTAACCCCAGCCCACGAAGTTGCGGTGTTGGAAATGGCCTGCGATAGTTTTGGCGAAATTGCCGAACTGGTGCGGATTACGCAGCCTCACCTGGGCGTGATCACCGCCATCAACCAAACCCATTTAGCCTACCTGGGCACGCTGGCCAACATTGCCAATGAAAAGGGCCGCTTAATCGAGGCGCTGCCCTTTACCGGCTCGGCGATCCTCAATGCCGATGACCCCCGCGTCGCCGGGATGGTTCCGCGGACCAAAGCGCGCATTCTCACCTTTGGCCTGTCCAGCGGAGCTGACGTGCGGGCCGCTGACCTGAAGGTGCGTCCCGATGGGCTGACCTTCACCTTACTGTACGAAGGGCGCAGCTATCCGGGGCATATTCCCCTGATGGGGCGGCACCACATATATGCCGCCCTGGCCGCGGCGGCAGTTGGGTTGGTGCTGGATGTGCCGCCGGAAACAGCTTTGGAGGCGCTGGCCAAGCTGCCTCGTGTGTCGGGCCGCCTGAATCCGCTCCCCGGCAAACACGGCGCGCTCATTCTGGATGACAGCTTTAACTCCAGCCCGGAAGCGGTCACCGCCGCGCTGGATACTCTGGTCGAATTGCCTGGCGCGCACAAGGTGGCGATTCTGGGTGACATGCCCGATCTGGGCGACATCGAAAGCGAAGCGCACCAACAAATTGGCCGGTATGCGGCCACGCGTGTCCAGCGCCTGGTGACCCAGGGTGATATGGGCCAGCAAATTGCTGCCGCGGCCCTGGCTGCCGGGTTGGGCAAGCATGCCGTGCATGTCACCTTTACCAGCGACGACGCCGCCGCCGCCGTGCAGGATTTGCTCTCGCCCGACACGGTCATCCTGGTCAAAGGCGGGGCCGGGGTGCGCCTGGAACGGGTGGTGCAAAAGCTCCTGGCCCACCCGGAACGAGATCGCCGCCACCTGGTCCGGCAGGGTCCGGGCTGGGAGCAGGTCCGTGCCCGCCAGCCGGCCCGGCCTACCTGGGTCGAAATCAACCTGGAAGCCGTGGCCAATAATGTCCGCCTGCTGGCTCAAATTGCGGCGCCGGCCAAAATCATGGCCGTCCTCAAGGCCGACGCCTACGGCCACGGCATGATCAAAGTGGCCCGGACGGTCTTGAATAACGGGGCCAGTTGGGTTGGCGTGGCGACGCTGGGGGAGGCTCTGAATCTGCGCCGGGCTGGAAT
Source organism: Chloroflexota bacterium (assembly GCA_016860845.1). The sequence continues at coordinate 52,861 of BOKF01000036.1, read as the reverse complement.
CGAAGCCCCAATTTTGGTGATGAGTTACCTGCCCGCCTGGCAGGCCCACGATGCCATTGCCAACAACGTCAGCGCCACCATCTTTACCGAGGAAATTGCCCGCGCCTTCAGCCGCGCCGCCGCCGACCTGAACCAGATCGCCCGTGTACATGTAAAAGTTGACAGCGGTATGGGCCGGCTGGGCTTGTTGCCCAAAGATGTCCTGCCCTTTTTGCAGGCGATTAACCGGCCCGGCCTGGAAGTGGAAGGCATGTACACCCATTTTGGCACCGCCGACGAGGTTGACCTGACCTACGCCCGCGAACAACTGCGCCGCTTTCAGGTTCTGCTGGCTGAACTGGACGAGGCCGGCCTGCGCCCGCCGCTGATCCACGCAGCCAATACGGCCGGGATGATCAACTTGCCGGATGCCCGTTTTGATATGGTCAGGCCCGGTATCGGTATTTATGGGCTGCCACCTTCGGCTGTAATGTCTCTGCCGCCAGAGTTCCGCCCGGCGCTGGCCTTCAAAACCACTGTTGGCCAGGTTAAAACGCTGCCGCCGAACAGTCCGGTCGGCTATGGCGCGACCTACTACACCCAGGACACTGAAACTATCGCGATTATTCCGGTTGGTTACGCCGACGGCTTCCGCCGGGCGCCACGGACCTGGGGCGAGGTGCTGGTCAAAGGGCAGCGCGCCCCGCTGGTGGGCCGGGTCAGCATGGATCAATGCGCTATCAACGTTACCCACATCCCGAACGTCCGCCAGGGAGATGAAGTCGTTTTGATTGGCCGCCAGGGTAATGAGGTCATCACTGCCGAGGAGGTCGCCGAACACCTGGGCACGATTAATTATGAAGTTGTCAGCGAGTTGTTGGCCCGTATCCCCCGAGTTTCGTAATTGACTATTGACCGTTGGCTGTTGACCATCTAAAATTCCCCTTACACATTCCCAACCTCAAAGTTAACAGGGGAGGAGCAGCATGCAATGGACGTTATAACTCAAGTCAAAACAGCGATAATTTATCCAGAGTCGGATGGGAGTCCTATAGGAGAAACCGATCTTCACATCAGCTTACTGACCTACTTGCGCGAGGCTCTGCTTGATTATTTCCGTGACGATCCGCAGCTTTACGTAGCCGCTAATCTATTTTTGTATTATGAGGAAGGTAATCCTACGGCCGTAGTTGCGCCCGATGTATTTGTCGTGTGAGGCGTACCCAAAGGCAACCGGCGCATCTATAAATTGTGGGAGGAAGGCCAGGTACCCCAGGTGGTCTTTGAACTAACCTCGCGCTCAACTCGCCTGGATGACCTGGGTACCAAGCGGGCTTTGTATGCTATGCTGGGGGTGAGTGAGTATTACATTTATGATCCCTATGGCGACTACCTGGAACCGCACCTGTGGGCTTATCACCTGGAAACAAAGGAGGGGACGGCTGAGTATGGGCGAGTGTTGGATGCAGTCATTCAGAGCCAGGTACTCGGGCTAGACCTCATTCCAGAAGGTGATTTGCTGCGGCTGCGGAATAGCCAAACGGGTCAAAAATTGCTAACCCCTTTTGAAGCGCAAGCGGCCCGTCGAACCGAAGCCGAGGCCCGCCGTGCTGCCGAAGCTGAAGCGGCCCAGTTACGCGCTGAGCTGGAGCGGTTAAGGTCAGGGAAAGCCAACGGCTGAGGATTTGGCGGAGGAAGGGAGAGTTGGAAGATGGGAAGGTTGATAAATGTGGGCCTGCCCATCTCCCTTAAAGGGGAAGCCTATGCTCTTAACTGAATTAACCTCAATCACTGGGATTGACTTGGAGACAACTTTTCGCGCTCTGCAAGCCATCGTCGGCCCGGAGCGGGTTTCCATAACTCAGGCCGACCGCCTTCAGCACGCCCGCGATCAATCCTCCCACGCCGAACACCTGCCCGACCTCGTACTCTGGCCGCAGACCACCGCCGAAGTCAGCGCCATCTTGGCTTATGCCAACCAGGCCCGCTTGCCGGTAACGGCATGGGGAGCAGGTACCAGCCTTGAAGGTAACCCTGTTCCAGTTCAAGGCGGGATTGTTCTCGATTTTCAGCAGATGAATCATATCCTGGCTATCCACGCTGCCGATTTTCAAGTGACCGTCCAGCCGGGTATGCTGTACAAAGATATGAACAAAACCCTGGCCCGGCATGGCCTCTTTTTTGCCCCTGATCCGGGAGCCAATGCCAGCATCGGCGGGATGGTCGCCAACAACGCCGCTGGGATTCGCACGGTTAAGTACGGCGCCACCCGCGATAACGTGCTTGCGCTGGAGGTCGTTTTGGCTAATGGCGAGATGCTGCGAACCGGGGCCAGGTCGGTCAAGCAGTCGGCGGGCTACGATTTGACCCACCTGTTTGTCGGCTCGGAGGGGACGCTGGGGATTGTGACCGAGGCGACTTTGAAGCTGGCGCCCCTGCCGGAGCATTTCAGCGCGGTTATCACCGCCTTCCCTACCGTCGAGATCGCCGCCGAGGTGGTCTTCGCTCTTATTGGTTCGGGGCTGGAGCCGGCAGCCCTGGAACTGCTCGATGCCCAGGCCCTGACCGTCCTCAACAGCGAAGCCGATTTTGACCTGACCGTAGCGCCAACCCTGTTCATGGAGTTCAGCGGCGCGAGTGAAGCCTCGTTAGCCGAAGAATTGGCCCTGGTTGAGGCAATTTGCCGGGAGCACGATGGCCGGAGTTTCCAAGCGGGCATCGGCCGCGAGGCGCGTAATCGGTTGTGGCAGGCCCGCCACCGTTTTTTTGAAACCTCCCAGCGTTACTATTCCGGCCATGCTTACTTCTTGACCGATGTGGCCGTGCCGATTTCCCAATTTCCGGCCCTGGTCGCCGCCGCCAATCAGATCATGGCCCGGCTGAACTGCCAGGGTACGATCATCGGCCATGCCGGCGATGGCAACCTGCACACCGCCATCTTCTTCCCACCCGGCGACGACAAAGCTCGTGCTCACGCTGCTCAAGTCAACGATCATCTGGTCGAACGCGCCCTGGCCCTGGGCGGCACCTGCACCGGCGAGCACGGTGTGGGCCTGGGCAAGCAAAAGTACATGCTGGCCGAGCACGGCCCGGTTGCATTGAACCTGATGCGCCAGCTCAAGGCGACGCTTGATCCGAATGGAATCTTGAATCCGGGTAAAGTATTGGCGTGGTGATAAGTGAAGGAGATCTAATTTAGAGCGTATAATATTCTACCCCTTGCCTGGGTTAGGAATTTGAGTCGAAAAAACCTTATAATTTTTAATGTTTATTTAGCCTTAGCCATTGTCTCAATGGCCTGCCGCTTAGGTAATTTAGTTTCAGAGAGTTCAACCCCCAGCCCTACTCCTGCTATCCAGGTCGCTCGATTTAACACCGTAACACCCACTGCTGTGATAGCAATGCTGGTATCGGTAACCCCGGCCTACCTCGCGACCTCAACTCCAACTGAAACGGTCACCCCATCCCCATCCCCATCCCCATCCCCATCCCCATCCCCATCCCCATCGCCGGCCCAGAGCCAGAACTCACCTATCACCACACCCTCTCCCCAAAGTGAGGCCCGCATTGCCAGCGACCAGGTGACGCAGCCGAGCGCCACCCCTTTGCCGGTCGCCACACTGGCGCCAGCGCCGCCCACCGCGCCGCCGCTGCCCCCTACGCCGCCGCCGCTTTCCGGTCGAATCGCCTTCCCAATTGACGATGGCCTGGGGCAGTACGACATCTGGATGGTCGAATTGCCAAAAGGGGAACCGTTCCGAGTGCTGCCCCGCGCCCGCCAGCCTAACTTCTCCCAGACTGGCCAACTGCTGGTCAACAACGAAAACAGTCCCAACGGCGAAAATTTAGGCCGGCTTGATACCAATAATACCTGGCTGGGCCTGGTCAGCGACGCCCCGGAAGACCGGCTGCCCTTCTGGAGTCCCGAAGGCGACCGCTACGTGTTTGTTAATCCCCAAATGCTGACCGATCCCCTGACCCAGCAGTACCTGACCTACCTCTTTATTCCCTGCTCGGTGCTCCGGCCGCTGGAAGAGAACAGCGAGAGCTGCCGGGATACGGGCGGCAAAAGCAAGCTCGTCCCCGGCGATTACCCGGTCTGGACGGCGGATTATCGCATTGCCTACCTCAACAACCAGCAGGGGCAGGAGGGGATTTACCTGGTCAGTGCCGGAGCCACGCCCCGTGAACCGGCCGGCGATGCCGAACCGCAGCGCCTCATTGCCGGCAGTGACGCCCGTCCCAGCGACACCCAGGGCAACTGGCTCTTTTTCACCGCGGCCAGCTTGGCCCAGAACTGGGAAGCTCACGCGATCAACCTGGATGGAACCGGCCTGCTCAATCTCTCGAACAGCCCGGAGACGCAAGACGGCCTGCCAACCGTCTCCCCCGACGGAGCCTGGGTTGCCTTTGTCTCGGATCGGGATGGGCACTGGGGGATTTGGGTGGTGCCCCTTTCAGGCGGGACGCCTCAAGAGGTGGTCAATCTATCCAAAATCAACACTAATCCCAGTCCCTGGGGCAAGGATGACCGGGATTGGACCAACGAGCGGATTACCTGGGGGCCGTGAAAACGGCTGACGAAGACTAACGTTCAACGTTTGAACGTTACGAGAGCTCCATCTCTTTCAAAGCATTGCGAATGGGGATAAACTTCTCGGCGGGCCAGAGCCAGAGGGTGTTTAGCTTGAAACCGGGCAGGGCGAGGGAATGAATCAAGTTGTTTTCATCAGGCATAATCGGCTGAAGACGATTGCCCTGACGTTGGTAAAACTCTGTTCCTGCCGGGCCATAAGGATCAATCAGCCACAATTCCCGCACACTCGCCTGATCGTAAATGCGAAACTTTGGTCCCCGGTCATACATAGCGGTAGAGGCGGACAGAATTTCAACGACCAAATCGGGTGCGCCAAAAACTCCCCGTTCCTCGATGATGCTGAGTCGCTCACGAGTGATAAACAGAATATCCGGCTCATAGGTTTGATCGTCGGCCAATATCACAGCGGTCCGAGAACCTCGTACTTCACCCCGATCAAACAATTCAACAAAATCACCTAAAAGGCGCAATAAAAAAATTTGTAATCGCTCATGGGCATCTAAAGGAGGTGGGGGCACGATCATTACTCCATCTATAAGTTCAGCTTTTTTATCTTCGGGGGCGTAGCGAAAAAAGTCGGCTGAGGTGAGCCGCTCTGCTACTTCCACCCGGCTAAAGGTTGTGACCATAGATTTACCTCGCCATCATTCTGCTGATCCTCTGTGTGGAAGTTTACCTGCTTCCATCGGGGAGTCAAACGTCTCACCTGAACATCTCAGGGTTTTTCGCCATGATGTCATAAAGCATATTCGCCCACGACTGCGCGGCGGCGGGGTCCCCCTCGGCCTTGAGGACGTTACTCCAGGTGAGAGCATAGTTTTGAAATTCAACCGAGGTGAATTTACGCACCTGATCCAGGGGTAATAACATCTCTTTGGCTTCTTCAATCTGGCCCCGGCGCAGGTGCAGTTTGGCCAGGTTGAGCCGGGGCATGATGTAGTTCGGGAATTTCTCCAGCGTCTGGCGGATCAGGGCTTCGGCGGTGGTTTCATCGCCCAGGAGCGCATGAGCCACGGCCAGGTTTAGATAGGCTTCTCTGGCGCGGGGTTCACGCTCGATGATGCTTTCGAAGGCAGCTTTAACTTCCTCGATGCGACCCTCGCGCATCATAATAGTTGCGTTGCCGAGTTCATCAGGAACGCCCGGCAGGTAGGTTTCGTCAATCTCATCCCTGATTTCAAAAGTACGGAGTTGGACGCCTGCCAGGCTACGCCTTTTTGGCGGCGGCCCGACCCTGGCTCTACGTTTGTTTTTACGGGTATGCTTTGATTTTGGCATTAGTTATCTCGAGTTTCTGCCATAGACATGATTAACACGAATTTTTACAAAGGAGTTTAGCTCATTCGAGTCAATTCGTGAAATTCGTGACCGATTTCTCCTCCCGCTTTCCCCGTGCAATTCCATACGCCCGCAGCACCGGCGGGCTGAACAGCCAGATCAATCCCAAAATCGGCTGGAACAGGGGAAAGTAGCCGTAATCTGCGCCGAAGTGCCGCCAGACGGTGCGGCCGATGAGGTCGGGGTAGATGAAGCTGAGCGTGCCGACGACGAAGGTCAGGAAAGTTTCGAAGCCCAGCAGCCCCACCGAAACCCACCAGGCCCACTTACGGCGCACAGCAAAACCAATGGTTGCCCCCAGGTAGCACCCGGCGGCGACGGCGCTCAGAGCCGGAGGCAAATAATAGATAACATCCGCCTTGAAAAAAAGCTGAAAAATCGCCCGTGCCCCGGTTGAAATGGCCAGCACGGGGTAAGAAATCGCCAAAATGATGCCGGCAGCGTAAGCGATGTCGGACAAAACGCCTTCACTTTCGGACTGGGTTGGGTTTTGTGATTTTTCCATAGAAAAATAAGGGAACTGAAGGAACTAAAGTAACTCTTTTGAGTTCCCTTCAGTTCCTATGAGTTTCTTAGTTCCCTCCCTTCATATCTTTACTCCCTTCTCGGCCGGCGTTCACGGCGTTCGCGGCGTTGATCGGCGGGATTGGCAGCAGTGGCGTCGCCGGGCGCGGCGGGTTGGCGGTTGGCCTGGATCCAGGTCAGGCAGTTCTGGTCATGGCCCATAAAAACGTCGGCGGCCTGGATGCCCCGCTTGATTTCATGCTCGATGGGGTTGGTGATGGCGCTGGTCAGCCCGTTAGAAATGGCCATAGCCAGGAATGTGCCATTGAGAGCCGGCCGGTTGGGCAAGCCAAACGAGACATTCGATGCGCCGCAGCAGGTGTTCACCCCCAACTCATCCCGGCAGCGATTGAGAATGCGGAAGACGGAACGCCCGGCGCTGGCCATCGCCCCGATGGGCATCACCAGCGGGTCAATCAGCACGTCGGCCTTGGGGATACCATAATCCATGGCCCGCTCGACAATCTTTTTGGCGACGGCGAAGCGCATGTCGGGGTCCTCGCTGATGCCGGTTTCGTCGTTGCTGATGCCGATAAAAGCGCAGCCGTATTTTTTGACCAGCGGCAGCAGCCGTTCCAGCCGTTCATCCTCGCCGGTGATGGAGTTGAGCAGCGGTTTGCCCTGTACGACGGACAGCCCCCGCTCCAGGGCCTCGATAATGGAAGAGTCAATGGAAATGGGCGTGTCCACCACGGACTGGACCAGTTGAATGGCCTCGGCCAAAATTGCCGGCTCATCGGCCAGGGGAATTCCGGCGTTCACGTCGAGCATATGCGCCCCGGCCTCAACCTGGGCAATAGCGTCACTGCGGACCCGCTCGTAGTTGCCGGCGGCCATCTCGGCGGCCAACAATTTGCGCCCGGTTGGGTTGATCCGCTCGCCAATGATCACAAACGGGCGGCCTGCGCCGATGACAACTTCTTTGGTTCTTGAACTGAAGATAGTATCTACCATGATCTGCTCCTTTTTCGCCGCTAATCATAGAGCAAAGTCAGCCGTTGTCAAGCCATAGCGAAACAGGAAACTGGTTGCTGACAGGTTAGGATGGTGTTATAATAATCGCCGTTACCCGCCCAATAGTTTGCCAACCCAAGGAGGAGTCATGCGCCGTTTATCAATACGCGCTATCTGGTCTATGCTGCTGCTATCGCTGAGTTTGATCCTGTTGGCCTTGACCGCCTGTTCGAGCGAACCGCCGGTTGTTGTGTCCACCCCTACCCCGGAATTGGAGGTGGTCGTTTTTTCCACCGAGGCGCCCACTGCCACCTTAACCCCGACCACCCCGGCGACCAAAGCTCCCTCCCCCACGGCAGCGATGGGTGTCAGCACGGCAGTACCGACAACCACCGTCAGCGCCGACCAGACTTCACCCGCCAATCGCCCGCCCGATATTAACCCGCTGACCGGCCTCAAAGCAACCGACCCGGCTCTGCTCAAGCGCCGGCCGATTATGGTCCGCATCGGCAATGATCCGGGGATCCAGCAGGTCGCCCTGGAAAAAGCCGACATTGTCTATGAGGAAATTGTCGAGTGGTGGGTAACCCGCTTTACGGGCATCTTCTTGAGCCAGGACCCGGAGATGATTGCCCCGATTCGCTCGGCCCGGCTGATTAACCTGCAACTGGTGCCCCAGTACCAGGGCGCCTTGGCCAACTCCGGCGGCTCGGATGAGGTGCGCTGGGAGCTGTCGCAATCTGACCTGGTTAATCTGGACGAATTTTTTAGCCCGCAGCCCTATTTTTACCGCGAAAATGAAGGCTGGCAGACCCGCCTGGCCTTTGATGCCGTAACCGCTCGCGAGTACATGCAAAATGAGGACCTGGAAGCCGATGTGAAACTGCGCGGCTTTGTCTTTAACCCCAAGCCGGAGTTTAACGACCTGCCCCGGGAAGCGGTCGGCGACGCCAAAGAGGCTATCATTCCCTACCCGCAGCAAACCAGCGAGGTCAGGTGGCAGTACGACCCGGCCAGTGGTAACTACCTTCGTTGGAAAACAGGTGAGCCAATGGAGGATTTCGACGGCAAGCAGCTTTCGGCCACTAATGTCATTATATATTTTGCCGAGCACCAGGATACTGACATTGTCGAAGATAGCAACGGCGCAACCTCTATCCGGATTAATATTAATGGGCTGGGGACGGCCTGGCTGCTGCGTGATGGCAAAATTCTGAAAGGTAACTGGGAAACTAACGGCCGCGAAACGCCCAACTTTATTTTCAACGACGGCCGGCCGATGCCGCTCAAACCAGGCAATACCTGGGTTGAAGTGGTGCCGCTGGATTTTGAAATCGAGATTGACGGCGTAGCCCACGCTCGTTTGAGCGATGCCAGCGGTAAAGCGAGCGGCAGCAGCCAGCCGGAGGCAGAAGCGGCGGACGAACCAGAGGCGACGGCCACCCTCACCCCCACCCCCATCGGCGCCCGGCCTGCTGCTACGCCCACGGCTATCCAGTAGATAACTTTCGTAGTAAGGTTTTGAGTCATTGAAACTCCACTATAGGACGCGGATTAAACGGATCAAACGGATCTTAATCATTTTTATCCGAAAGATCTGTCGAATCCGTGTCCCATTCCCCACACGTCTTATTTTGTTATCGTCGTTATGATCGTCACTGCCTTGTCTATTTCCCGCTCCTTACTGGAAGAACTAAAGCTCCGGCCCTTTGCCGGTCGAGTATTGGGCCGGTTTGAACGGGCCTGTAATTTAGTGGATACGGACGGTAGGGTCATCGCTTTGACCCTGCCGGAGGTCGGCAATGGACCTTTTTCAATTTGTATTTCCGGTCGGCCGGGTTGTTTTGAGTCGTTCTCAACCCGCGCAAGTGCTACAGCCGACCCCGATAATTTGAGCGTCGGTTCCTGGCACATTGATTTAAAGGCTGCCCAAATCTGGCAACCTCGATTGGTTTGTCCCACCCAGCCTCTCTCCCTGAACCCAATTATTGCCAGTATCATCCAACCTTACGTGGATTGGCCCAATGTCGCAGAGGCCGGCTTCGCTGCCAGCCGGCGGCTTTCTGAGGCGGCGACTCGGTTAAATCGAGCCATCACTCAAGCTGAGAGCAGTGAAACGGATAAAGAGGTGGTGGCAGCAGCCAGTCAATTGGCTGGATTAGGGAGCGGTCTAACCCCGGCCGGCGACGATTTTTTGGTGGGCGTCATGGCTGCGCTGTGGCTGACCGGACACCACGCCTTGCTGCCTAAATTGGCGAATATAGCTGCGCCTCAGACAACCGCGCTGAGCGCCGCTTTTTTGAGGGCTGCGGCTCAAGGTGAATTCATCGAACCCTGGCATGCGCTGGCTCAAGCCCTCTGTGCCGGAGAAGTCGAGACATTTCGCCGGGCGGTCGAAGAGGTCGCTCAATTTGGGGCATCGTCGGGGCGGGATGCGCTGGCTGGCTTCACGACAACAATTCGGGCGAAACGACTCATTTGATCTGAAGCGAGCGTATGCATTCCGTAGAGTTAACGTTAGGTAGGTAAATAAATCCTATGATATATTTTAGGTGTTTAAGTAGTCTTTAACTCAAGCTATAAGCATGTTCATCTTCTCCTCCTTTTTGGAAACCCGGCGTTCGCGCCGGGTTTCTTTTTTGGCCAAAAATTCCTGATAAAATAGGCAAATAGTACCGAACTTTTGCAGTTGCTCACTTTATGACGAGATAATTTAAATTATTATGTCTATTAAGTCTTGTCAGAAAATTGAAGAGTCATTATAATGATTTTAACATAAAAGCTTACCATAAAAAGTTGACATAGTAAGGTGAGAGACTACTATGGCAACCCAGAACACGATGGCCTTCGGGCATGGGGATGACCGAAGACCATAGAAGGGGAGGTGCAGCTAGAGAATCAATAATCTTCACCAGTCTTTTTGTTCATGCAGTGGGCAAAGAGTATTTGAACTGGAACATAATTCAAATTTTCGATAAGGAACGCGGAAGCAAAAATTTTATTTCCATAGGAGGAAAAATGACCAGAAGTCTCATTTTTAAGGCGCTGGCGGTTGTTCTTGCTTTAGTGTTATTGCAGCTAGCTGTAGTCCCGGAGAGCAAAGCGCAATCGGGTTATGGCGGCGGTGGTTGGGGTAATGGTTTCTACTATAAGGTTCAATATGGCGACACCTTGTATGCCATTTGCCGGAGATTTGGGGTAGACCCTTACGAAATTGCCCGCGCCAATGGTTTACCGAACCCAGATCACATCTATGCTGGACAAGTTCTGTACATTCCAGCGGGTAGTTACTGCGAGAACTGCGGGGGGTGGCACCCTCGCCCTAAGCCTCGACCCCAACCCAGTGGGTGCTACAATAATTGCTACCGTCAGCCCGTCAAATGGCATGGCGGTTGTGGGAACGACTGCTACCAGCAGGGGTACGGAAAACAGGGTTGCGGCAATAACTGCTATCGGCAAGGCTACGGTTATGATTATACCGGCTATTACTACGATGGCTATTACCATGATTACCAACGCTACAGCTATACCTGCGGTTACAACTACAACTGCTACTAAAAAATAAGGTTTAAAACGTTGTTTGAGGTTGCTCAACTCATAAGTAGACCTTAAACAGCATTGATAAAAAAGCCTCACCTGGAATAAGGTGAGGCTTTTTTGTTGGCTCAGCGACCTTTTTTCCTGGATAAACTTTCTGGCCTTGTTTGCCCAAATGAAGGTATTTGATATAATTCGTGGTCTTGAATGGATTGCCAGGGCTTGCTTCAATAAACTTGATAGGAAAAGACTCAGGGTTTGTGGTGACTGATCCGCCTTTGGGGTCAGGATCGTCATAACTATTTTTCAAAGGACAAGGAACGAACTATTCAATGGATTACAAGGATTATTACAAAGTTTTGGGTGTTGATAAAAGCGCCAGCACCGACGATATCAAAAAGGCCTACCGTAAATTAGCCCGTAAATATCATCCCGACGTTAACCCCAACGATAAAGTGGCCGAGGAGCGCTTCAAAGAAATCAACGAAGCCAACGAAGTGCTAACCGATCCTGATAAGCGCGCCAAATATGACCGTCTCGGCTCCAGTTGGCAAGCCTATCAACGGACCGGGGGTGGTGGCGGCTTTGATTGGAGTGAATGGGTTTCGAGCGCGAATCGAGGCGGCGGGTACGTTGACTTGAACGATATTTTAAGCGGGACTGGCGCCGGCCGTGCTGGCGGCTTCTCCGATTTCTTCGAGGCTATTTTTGGAAGCATGGGCCAGGCCCGCAGCGCGCCGCGCCAGGGACAGGATTACACCCAAAAAGTTGAGATTTCCCTCGAAGAAGCTTTTAACGGGGTCTCACGTGTTTTGCGCATAGGGGATCGCCGGATTGAGGTTAAAATACCCAAAGGGGCTAAAACGGGCACCAAAGTGCGCGTGCGCGGCGAGGGGGCTGAGGGTGCGAGCGGCGGCCCTAAAGGTGACCTTTACCTTGAAATTCAGGTGGCTGCGCATCCTACCTTTGAACGGGTTGGCGATGACCTCTATACCGAACTGCCGGTTGACCTTTACACGGCCATCTTGGGCGGCGAAGCGACTGTGCCGACTTTTAAGGGCAAAATCAAGCTGCGGATTCCGTCCGAAACACAATCGGGACGCACGTTCCGGCTCAAGGGCCAGGGCATGCCCCAATTGAAGCAGTCGGATGAGCGCGGTGACCTGTATGCTAAAGTGGTGATCCAGTTGCCGCAAAATTTAACCCCGGAAGAAATTGCCCTCTTTGAAGAGTTAGCCGATATGCGCGGCCTGTAAAGTAACATATGCCCGACCCGCAAGATGTGGCGCCCAACCAACCGATGTATGTCATCAGTGTCGCAGCCAAAATGATTGGCGTGCATCCCCAAACCCTGCGTCACTACGAAAATATCGGCCTGGTAGTCCCGGAACGGAGTGAAGGCAACATCCGGCTCTACTCTCCAGCCGATATTGACCGTTTGCGCCAGATCAGCCGCTTAACCGATGAGTTAGGTGTAAATCTGGCCGGGGTACAGATTATTCTGGATATGCGCGAGCGGCTGGAGCAGTTGCAGCTTGAAGTGGAGACCCGGCAGGCTGAGTTGGAAGCCGAAATCGCCCGCTTACGCAAGCGCCTGATTGACGGCTGATGGCTGCTCAAACACCCCTGGCCTCTCCTCCTCCGCTTGCCCCTACCTCCGCTGAAACTGCCGGCATGGCTCGCGCGGCGGCGGTGATTGCCGCGGGCAATGTGGTCAGCCGGATTTTGGGGTTGGCCCGAGAAACGGTTATTGCCAACCTGTTTGGCGCGACGGGCTTGGTCTCTGCCTTTCGAGTAGCGCAGATCATCCCGACCATGCTCTACGATCTGCTGGTCGGCGGGATGGTCAGCAGCGCGCTCGTCCCTCTTTTTTCAGAACAGGCGGAACGCGACCGGGCCGGGCTGTGGCATCTGGCCAGTCTGGTCTTGAGTCTGGCCGTCGTGGTTTTAGGTCTGATTGTCCTCCTGATCGAACTGGCCGCGCCTCAAGTTGCGTTCCTCATGGCGGGCGGCTTTGACCAGGAATTGCTGGCAGCAACCACCTGTTTGATGCGCCTGACCACCCCGGCGGTGCTCTTTCTCAGCCTCTCCGGCATTATCACCGGTTTGCTCTACGCTCTCAAGCGTTTTGCTTTGCCGGCCTTCACCGCCGCTGTTTTTAACGCCACCATTGTCACAGTCGCCCTGCTGGGGGCGCTGGTTTTGGATTGGGGCATCGAGGCGCTGGCCGTCGGTTTACTCCTGGGGGCGCTGCTGCAAGTGGCCTTACAACTGCCAGGGCTGCGTGACGCCAGGCTCCGCCTTGTGTTCGACCTCCACCACCCCGCCCTACGCCGGCTGGGCAAACTCTACCTACCGGTCATTTTGGGCCTGGTCATCAGCCAGGTCGCCATTGCCCTGGATCGAAACTTGGCCTCACGCACGGGTGAGCAGAGCATTGCCTGGATGCAGTACGCGACCACCATCATTCAATTTCCTCTGGGCCTGATTTCAGCGGCCATTTCGCTGGCCATCCTGCCGACTCTCTCCCGTCTGGCCTCCGCCAGCGCCGATACATTGACCGAATTTATGAATACCCTGGCCACCGGCCTGCGGCTGGTCCTGGTGCTGACCATTCCGGCGGCGGTCGCTCTGTTCATCCTGGCCGAGCCGGTTGTGGCTTTGCTCTTCCAGCACGGCGATTTTACGGCCTTCGACACCCGGCAGACCGCCCTGGCCCTGCGCTTCTATCTTTTCGGCCTGACCTTTGCCGCCATTGACCAGCCTCTGATTTTTGCCTTTTACGCCCGCCAAAACACCCTCACCCCGGCCTTGGTCGGGCTGTTGGGGGTCGGTTTTTATCTGGTTGCCGCCCTTCTGCCCAGCCTGGTCCGGCCCATGCAAATGACTGACCTGGTGCTGGCCAACAGCGTCCAACTGACCGGACACGCCCTGGTCATGCTCTGGCTGGTCAGCCGGCTGTCCCCGCTGCGCGGTCACGGCCTTGGCCCGACTGCACTCAAAGCAGTGGCGGCTGCCCTGGTTATGGCCGCCGTGCTCTGGCTGGCTCTCCCTCTTTTGCAAGGCTGGCTCTCGGCTGATAGCTTGATCGCGGAAGCCACCCTGGTTGGTCTGTTGAGCGCCCTGGGGGTTGGAGTTTACCTGCTGGCTTTGTATCTGCTGCGGGTGCAGGAGTTGGCTTTGCTGTCGGCGTTGTTGAGGCGGTTTTGGTCAAAATAAGCATACCCCGCAGTTTTTTCCCGCCAAGTCTTGTTTGACAAAAAAGACTCCCCATTTTACAATAACAACGTGACATAATATCAGTAGTCAATGGTCAGTAACCAGTAGCCAGTAATCAGAAATTTGTTTGTTTACTGCCCACCAGGGTAACGATGTTTGGCAAACGCAAGCTGGAAGATTTGAGTGTTGAAGAATTAGAGAAGGCGCTGCTGTTGAAACGGCGGCAATCCCGCCTGGAACGGTTTCAACGCCTCTCCAGTGAAGGCCGCTCGGTGAATGAAGCTTTGATAGGCCAGGATACACCGCTCGCCAAGCCAGTTACACCACCTCAGCCGCCCACTTCCTGGTCAAAAAACCCGCCGCTTGCTGCCCCCGGCTTTCAAACGGCGACCATCCAGCCGCTGCGCGGGCTGTTCGGCCAGCGCAAAGCCAGCGCCATACCGGCAAAGGAGCGCAGCCGGACAAAAAAAGTCAGGGATAGTCTGCTCTTGAGCCTGGAGGTGGTTGCCCTGTTGGGCCTGGTGGGTGTGCTGGTCGCTTCCTATTTCAACCTCAAAGAGTTAAATGCCGAGGTTTCGCTGGCGCAGCAGAGCGCGCTTCAACAGGAACTGCCGACGCCCACCGTCGCGCCCCCACCGATTACCTTGAGCCGCTTGCCCGGCGGCCATACCCCACCTACCTCGCCCGGCGGGGCTGCCCCCGATGTCCCTCTGCACTTGCAGCAGTGGGTCCAAACCTCCGCCGCAGGTGGGTCAGCCGTGCCGATTGAGGTTAAGCCGACGGCGAAAAGTCCGACCCGCATTGTCATTCCTAAAATCAACGTAGACGCGCCGATCATCAACGGCGTTGCCTGGGAGGATTTGAAGAAGGGCGTCGGCCATCTCCCCGGCAGCGCCAACCCTGGCGAGCGGGGTAATCTGTATCTGGCCGCTCATAACGATATCTTCGGCGAAATCTTTCGTTACCTGGAAAAGATGGAGATCGGCGACGAATATTTCATCTATGCCGGCGAGCAAAAGTTCCGTTACGTGGTCAAAGAAAAGCGGATTATTAACCCGACCGACGTCGAGGTGATGCTGCCGACCACCGAGCCGGTCGCCACCCTGCAAACCTGCTACCCCTATCTGGTTGATACCCACCGCATTGTCGTCATCGGCGAATTAGCCGAATAAGCTACCAGGTGCTATAATTTAGCTTTGTTTCATAAATGCGCCGGGGCAGGTCACAGACCTGCCCCGGTTGGTGATAAAGAAGGTTAACTATGGCTAAAAGAACCCGCCGCGAGCGACGTTTCGAAGCTGAAAAGCAAAAACCAATGACCCCCAAAACTGCCCCGGCTGAAACCCCAGCCGTTGACACAGCCGTCCCGGCGATGACAGAAGTTTACACTCCGGCATCGTCCAGAACTGCTCCGGCTGCCCCGCTGAACAATCGCAAGGCGGCTGCGGTCAATTTTGCCGAAGAATACCGGCACGAATATCGCGAACTGACCACCATCCTGACCATTTCCGCCATCATGTTTGCGGTGATGATTGGTCTGGCGTTTGTGCTTTAGCCGACCCCCGCTGCTGGCGTAACTCCTCCAAAATAGCCTCAAGCCGTTCTAACAATAATGCCTGACCATGGGCTGAGGCCGGTTCGGCCCGGCGGGTCGAGGGCATTGCCGGTCAATGCCGGACCGATGGTCATCGCCAGGGTGGCGATGAGTTTGCCCGTTTGGGTTTGGGCAAAAATATCGGCGTACCCCACCGATAAACACGTGCTGACGTAGTACAGCGCATCCACAAAGGTCTGAATCTTGGGGTTGATACCGCGCTCGGCCAGGTAAAAGGCCGCCGACGCGCTGAACAGAAAGCCGCCCAACGACTCCAAAGGGCGGTGCGTCAGCCATTCGGCCACCTGGGCTTCGACATCACCCCGTTTGTTCAGTGCGGTGTTTAAGGCGCTGACAACCTGGGCGCTGGAAACGCCGGTGAAGACGTAGAGCAGATCACTATTTTGAGCCACAGTTGTTAACCTGTCGCAAAAATTCTACTTGATGATGCGTGATGCGTGAAATTGGCTTACTGAAATTCATTACGCATCACGCATCACGTTTTAGACTTTACTTCCCCACGTAGCGCAAATATACATCCTCAAAATTCATCTCGGCCAGAATCGGGAGAACGGCCAGGGCAGTGCGAGCCTGGGCTACGAGCGGCTGGTCGGCCTCACTTGCCTGGGCTTCGAGTTGGTCGAGGACCTGGCTGACCGTCTGCTTTTTGATCAAATTGACATCCAGGGTCCGGTCAACCAGGGCCATGAGCTGCGGCATCAGGACCGCCACCTGCTCTAAAGTCAGCGGTGAAGTAGAGGGCAACTGGCCGTTGCCGTGCCCGTTCCCAACCACCTTACTGAGCAACTGCGTGCCCAGTTCGCGTACTTGCGGTGGGACCGCATTCACCACGTCATTCATCCCTTCGGCAAAGGACATCAGGCGCAGAATGCTGTCGGCGGCTTCGGGCGTGCCGAACATCTTGATCTGCATGTTGGCAATGGCCGCGCCGATGGCCTGGGCGCGGGCCACGCCGATTTGAATCTGGGCGTCAATCTGCAGGCGCTGCATCTCCAACTGCTGGCTGACGTTATCAAACGCGGCCAGCGCCTCGGCCTTGGCCTTTTGACCCTCGGCCTCGGCCAGCCCCTTGGCTTTGACGGCCTCAGCCTCGGCCAGCCCCTTGGCCCGGATAACTTCGGCCTCGGCCCGCATAGCGTCGGCTTTGGCCCGGATGACCTCGGCCTCGGCCATACCCTGCAACTGGGCCGCTTCGGCTTTGGCCCGCAGCACTTCCGCTTCGGCCAGACCGGCGGCGCTGGTGCGGGCCCGTTCGGCGTCAGCTCGCATCTTCTCGGCGTCACTTTCAGCCTGGGCCTGAGTGCGCTTGGTTTCGGCTTGCTTCTGGGCCGCCTCGAACTCGGCTTGGGCTATTTCTTTGAGCGCGGCTGCCTGCGCTTCGGCTTCACGAATTCGCTTGAGCGCCTCGATTTCGACGGCGTTCTTGCGATCAATCATGGCCTTCTGAGCGTCGCGTTCCGCTTCGATAACCTGGATTTGGGCCAGCCGCTTGGCCTGGGCCGTCTCCTCGACGGTTTTGACATCCTGGGCAGCCTGCTCGCGCTGGGCGGCCACCATCAACCGTTCTTTTTCGGCCGCTTCACGTTTTTGCTGCTCTTTGAGCACCGAGATTTGCTTGGTCTGTTCGGCCACTTCAATGGCCTGGTTGCGGGCAATCTCCGCCGCCTGGTATTCCTGGTTCTTGCGCTCGCTCTGGACCAGGAGAGTCTGCTCCATTTCAATCTCGGACAGTTTGATGGCCCGCTCTTTGGCAATGCGAGCCTGTTCCGCCGCCAATTCTTGCTCGTAGATAAACGTCTCGGCAGTGGATTTTTCGGCAGCCTGGCGCGCCTGCACCTCGCGCTGTTGGGTGGCGGCGGCAAAAGCCAGGTCTTGCTCCAGAGTTAGTTTTTCTTTAGAGGTGCTGGTATCGCGCTGCTTAACCTCAATCTCGGTCTTGCGTTCGATGTCGTTGCGCTCGCGTTGAGCCGTCTGAATCACGTCGGCGTTGGCCCGCGCCACCTGCGCCCCAAACACGTCGTCGGTACCAAAGGAGCCTTGCCGGGCAGCCTTCAAGGTGAGAATGCTGACGCTTTCCAGCACCAGGCCGTTCTGTTCCAAATCTTCTTTAACCCGCTCCTGCACTTTTTGGATAAAATTGTCCCGTTCCTGGTGCAGGCTCATCAGGGTAAAGGTGGCGGCCACATCACGCAGCGCGCCATCCAACTTGGCGTCTACCAACTGCTTGACCGCCATCGCATCCACCGCTTTGCCGCCGATGGTACGGGCGGCGTCAACAATGCCTTCAATGGTCGGGTTGACTTTGATATAAAATATTGCCCGAATGTCAGCGTACTGTGGGTCGCGGGTGAGCAGGGCATTCTGCTCGGTGCGCTCGATCTCAATAGCCATCGTGCCCAGATCAACCCAGGTAATTTCGTGGACCAGGCCAAACACGAAAGCACCCCCGTTCATCACCACCTTGGGCTGCGCCCCCCGGCCGGTCCGCACAAAGGCTCGGTTAGCCGGCGCTTTAACATAAGATTTGGCAATCAGGGCGAAAAAGACCAGTATGACGATAAAGGCAAAAGCAATTCCAGCGGCGATAAGCAAAAAAGTACCCATTCTATTTACCTCCTTACAGGGTCACAGATGATGCGTGAAACATGAATTACATTTCAATCCGATGGAACAACGGTATAAACTCTTTTAGCTACGTCGTAATCAACCAGGTAAACTTCTGTGTCACGGGGGATGGGCGGTTTACCCGGATCAACTCTGGCAAAAACGGTGATTTGTGTGCCGCCAGGGTCACGCACTTTGACCTGGCCGTAGGTGTGATCCACCTGGCTGCTAACTACCCAGCCACGCCGGGCCACAAGCTGCGAGGCGGAAGTGGCCGTGCTGGCAAAGGCGGGAATGGCCCGGCCAATCAAACGGGCCGCGCGCGAGGTAAACCAGGCTGAAATGAGCAACGATCCAAGCACAACTCCGACCAAAACCCAACCGGGGTAGGCCGGAATCGTCCCCAGCAGGAGCCAGTTGGCAATCCAGCCCAAAAGGCCAAAACTGCCCAGCAGGACCAGCAAAATCATGCTCACCGGGGCATGACCTAGCCCCAGAAATTCCAGCACTCCCAGCCAGGCTGGCCCGCCCTCCAGAGAGTGCTCAACGTCGTGACCCAGATCATGATCCAGGTCAGCATCGTGGTCCAGTTCCAGGTCGTGGTCTACATCCAAGTCATGATCCAGGTCAAGATCATGGTCTAAATCCAGATCGTGGTCCAAGTCGAGACCGGCGTCGGCGTCCACGTCCGCATCATGGTCTTGGTCCAGGCCGACGAACTGCAAAGTGGATAAGCCGAGGAAGGCCAGCAGGGCCAGGCTGAAGGGCAGGTTATACCAGGC
This sequence comes from Chloroflexota bacterium, assembly GCA_016860845.1. The sequence continues at coordinate 33,672 of BOKF01000036.1, read as the reverse complement.
GGTCACAAAAGTCCACAGATCGGTCAATTCTTGCACGGCGGTACTTCCTTTACCAACTTTTTACCGATTCTATAGATGATTATAGGTTGTCGCAGCACCAAATATTCGTAGTTTGGCTACAAAAAAGCGGAGGTTACATCTGGGTCTGGATTCTATCGCGCAACTGATCGCCCCAGCGCGCCCCGGAGTCCCACTGCGCGCCGGGACTTTGGGTATTGACCAGCTCCTTATAGCCGAAAACAGCGGAAAGCGAGAGATTACGCTCCCGTAACAGCCAGGTAATGAGCTGCGCCCCGGCCTCAATTTGGGCCGGCGTAGGGGAAGTCTGGGTGAAATCCCCGGCAAAACAAATGCCGATAGCAATCGGATTATATTCACCGGCATGGCTGGCAACCGTCGTCAGTTCGTTGGTCTGCTGAAGCTGGCCATCGGCGGTGATGAAGTAATGGTAGCCAATGCCGGGCCAGCCCTGCTTATCCACCCGGTGAGCGGCAATGCGATCGGCGCCAACGGTAGGAGCGACGGCGGTGTGGTGAATAACCAGCATTTGAATCTGATCCAGCGAACGGGTTGGAAACTGCTTGCTGGGGTCGCGTTTCAACTGAGTTGTGATGTCTTGGATGAGTGGCGCGGGCTTGGTCACAGGTGGGGGAACCGGAGGAGCGCTTGGTGCGGGCACTGACGGCAAAGCAGCCGCCTGGGTAGATAACTGCTGGACCTGCGCCTGCAACTCGGTCTGTTGGCCTGACAACTGCTGCACCTGCCCCTGCAATTGCGCCAGTTGAGTCTGGAGCTGCTGGATTTGGGTCAAGAGTTGGGCGAAATCTTGTCCCTGGGCTGCCGGCGCTGGAGCAGGCGTCGCCGGCTGGCTTGGGGATGGTGGCGGAGGGGGAGCCACCACCGGCGGCGGAGGGGGTGGGGCAACCGGCTGAACAGGCGGTGGTGGCGGAGCGACGGGTTGAACAGGAGGGGGCGGCGGGGGAGCAGCAGCGGCAAGGGCCGGCGCTGGGGTCCACTGGGAGCGGGCTGCCACGGCCTGACGAAAGGCGTTATAGGCCGGCTTGCGATTGCCGTTGGCTTCGACCAGGCCGAAAGGCGAGACCATGCCGTCGCCGTAGCAGAACCAAAACAGTTCTTCGACTTTGTCGCTGTACTGGCTGATGATGCGGCGGAAGTAGCGGCGCAAAAATTCGGCGGCCTGCTCGCGGTCGTGACCGATGTCTTCCTCTTTGACCCCCATCTCGGTAATCCAGATGGTTTTTTTGCCGCCGACCTTATAGTAGTCATTGATCAGCCGGCCGACATAGCCAAAAGCCCAGTTGGGATTAGGCCAGTCGGGTTCGGGGCGCTGGCCGTAGGGGTGAAAGGCGACGACGTCGGCGGGCAGCTTGCCCCCGACCGATTTGATGACCGTTGTCAGCCAGGTGGGATTGCCGGAACACAGGCCACCGGTAACAATCACCGCCTTGGGGTCAGCCGCTTTGATCGCATCGCGGGTGCGGCGCAACATTTGGCCAAAGACCTCTTCCCGCAGGCAGGGATCATAACTTGTGCCGATATTTTTGCGGTCGTGATCCGGTTCGTTCCAAATCTGATAGGCCGGGTGATAAGGAGCCAACGCCTGGGCAATCTGGCCGGCGCGTTGGGCGAAGCGGGCAATATAGCCATCCCAATTGTCGGCAAACGGGGGCTTGCCGGGGTAGGTGTCGTAGGTCAGGATGATCAGGGAGCCAACGCCGGCATCTTGATAGCTTTTCGCCTTTTGGCGGTAAAAGTCCACTCTGGCCGGATCAACCTGTTCCCCACCACTCCGGTCGTAAAAGGTATAGCGGACCATTTCCACGCCGAGGTCGCGCAACTCTGCCGGGTTGGGGTTGCCGGCAGGGTTGTTGGGGTCAATGTTGAGACTGTACATCGCTGGTCATCCCTCTTTTGTTTTTTAAAATTGAAGATAAGTCCAGTTTACTATGAGTGGGTTCAATGTGTCAACCACCTTCGCCCAAATCGGCGACGTCATTCAACCCATTTAAAGTTCCAGGACGACGCGAAAGCCGCGCCATCTGATTTTGCTCTCGGGGTCGGAGTTGCCCCGCACGCTGCACCTTAACTTGCCTGGTTCATCTCGAAACGAGCCGCCGCGATAAACCCGATAGACCCGGTGGAGGTGGGTGGGATTGGCCTCCTCCCGCCCGTCGCTGGCCCGGTAGGGGTAGGGAAAAGCGTTCTCTTTGGGGTCGCTGCCCCAGAGGGTGCTGGTCCATTCCTGAACATTGCCCAGCATATCGTAGCAGCCGTAGGGACTGACTCCTTCAGGGTAGGCGGTAACTGCGGTGGTATCATCGCTGCCGAAGTTGCAGTGACCATCCTCCCATTCATCACCCCATGGATACTGCCTTTTCCTCTCCCCCGCCGAGCGCTCCGCGCCCGGCAGTCCTCCGCTCCCCTGCTCCTCTACCCAAGAAGCCGCCTTCTCCCACTCGGCCTCCGTAGGCAGGCGATAGGTGCGGCCCGTTTGATCGCTCAGCCAGCGGCAGTACGCCTGCGCATCGGTCCAGCTCACCCCTACGACAGGATGATCAAGCTTATCTGCCGGCGGTTCGCGCAGAAACCAGCCTGTTTTTTTAGGCGGCTCTTGCTGTTTCTCGCGCTTAATAAATTCGGCGTATTGGGCATTGGTAACGGGATATTGCCCAATCTGGTAGCCCGGCAGGACAACTTCATGTTGGGGCGTTTCTTCAACGGGGATGTTGTCGCCGGGCAGGCTGCCCAGCAAAAAAGGACCGGCCGGGATGAGGATAGTTTCCGGCTCAAAAGGCAGGCGCGGCGTTTCCAGTTTGACCTGTTCCAGGTCAAGCTGCTCGACATTGCCGGCGACAAGGAGGGGACGCAAGGCTTCCTTGAGTTCCTTCAAGCCTTTTTCGGTCAGCTCAGTTGAGAGAGCCTGCTCGATGAGATCAATGGCCGTCTGATGATCCCTGATTTGGTTGAGCAGCTCCAGCGGCGCATTGCCGCCGTGCTTGGCCTCTCTCTCTTGCAGGATGAGGAGATTTTCATGGGTTCTCAGTAGTAAATCTTTGAGCGTTGCCATCGTAGCATACTCTGTCCCAATAATTTAATTATGATGAAATGGGAATGACTAATTATACAACAAATAACAACGATTTGCTACAGTTTTGGAGAAAGTTGAGAATTGTTTACGTGTGGGAAACGGGGGCAACCACCGGCAGGGTAAACCAGAAGCGGCTGCCGCGACCCGGCACCCCCTCACTCTCCACCCCGATCTGGCCGCCCTGGGCTTCAACCAACTGCCGGGCAATCGCCAGCCCCAGGCCCGACCCGCCCTGTTCGCGCGAACGCGCTCGGTCGGCCCGCCAGAAGCGATTGAAGACGTGGGCCAAATCTTCGGCGGGAATGCCGGGGCCGGTGTCCGTAACGGAGACGCGGATGAAGGGTGGGGGAGCAGGGGAGCGGGGGAGCAGGGGAGCGGAAGAATTAGTTCCTTGCATTTCCTCAACGACAATCCCAATTTCCCCCATCTCTGGCGTGTGGCGAAGCGCATTGGCCAGCAGATTGTGCAGCACTTGCCGCACCCGGTCGGGGTCGGCCCAGACAGGCGACAGGTTGGCAGGTAGAGTCACAGCCAGCTTGATTTTTTTGTTGCGGGCAAGTTCTTCAAACAGACCCGCTGCCCGCTCGATCAAGGGGGCCAATTCGACCGGCTGAAGGTTCAGGCTTAACTGGCCGGCCTCGGCCTGGGCCAACTCGCGCAGATCGCCGATCAGGCGGCTTAAAATCAAGGTTTCATCATAAACAGCGGCAATCTCGGCTTTTTCCAGGGGGTACACGTCGTCCAGGATGGCTTGGAGATTGCCCTGCATGACGGTCAAGGGGGTGCGCAGTTCGTGGGCAATATCGGCCACCATGTTGCGGCGGAGCATTTCGGCCTGCTGCAGGCCGGCGGCCATCTCGTTGAAGGCGCGGGCCAGTCCGGCCACTTCGGCGCTGCCGCTGACCGGGACTCGCTGGCTCAGGTCGCCCTGGGAGATGCGCCGGGTGGCAAACGCCAACCGGCCCAACGGCGCGGACAGGCCGCGAGCAATTACCAGCCCGAGCAAGATGCCCAGGCCGCCGGCAACCAGGCCCGCCTGCCACAGCGACAGATTGAACTGCCGCAAAAATGCCTGGGCCGGCCCGGAGAGGTCAGCTTGACCGGGGACGCTGATCAGGACGTAGCCAACCGTTTGCCCTTCCAAATCAATTGGCACGGCTTCGGCCAGCTCGGCCGGGGTCAAGGGCGTGCCTCGGCGGGGACCTCCCTGAGCAAAGACAACCTGTGTCGAAGCGTCGGCCAGGAGGAGCTGAGGCATGCCTCGCCGCATCATGCCTTGGCCATGGCCCATCATCATACCCTCCGGCTGGCCCATGTCGTCGAAAAGAGTTTCAACGCCGGCCCAACTGCCGTTTTGAGCATAGTAGCCGGCCAGGGATGTAACCAGGGGTGAATTAACAATCTGATCACGGGCGACAAAACGGCGAAATTGAACATTCACCTGGCGATTGGCCAGCAGCCCGGCCACCAGAATGCCGATGATTGTGACCGCGCCAAAAGCCAGGGCCAGGCGTACCCAAAGTTTGTTCATAACCTATGCCTGCTTTTCACTCTGCCTTGAGCCGGTAGCCCACCCCATAAACAGTTTCAATGTAAGTTGGCTGGCTTGGGTTGGGTTCAATCTTGCGCCGCAGATTTTTGATATGGCTGTCAATGGTCCGGTCCAGACCCTCGAAACTGTAGCCCAGCCCCTTCTCAACCAGTTCCATGCGGGTAAAGGCGTGGCCGCGCTGCTCCATCAAAACTTTCAGCAGGTCAAACTCGGTTGGGGTGAGTTCCAGGGGACTGCCGTCGAGCGTTACTTCATGGCGGTCCGCATCCATCCTCAGCCCGCCCACCTGGATAATTCGCGAAGCCGCCGGCGCGCCCGTCACCCGCCGCAGCACGGCCCGCACCCGGGCCACCACTTCATGCGGGTTGAAGGGTTTGGCGATGTAATCGTCGGCGCCCAATTCCAGGCCGACAATTTTATCCGTATCCTCAACCCGAGCGGTCAGCATGATAATCGGCAGGCTGGCCAAACCTGGATCGCTGCGGATAGTCCGGGTCACTTCCCAGCCGTCGCGGTTGGGCAGCATCAAATCCAGTACGACCAGGTCAGGCCGCTCCCGCCGGACGGTATGCAGGGCTGTCTCGCCGTCGTAAGCGGTCAATACCTGATAGCTGGCCCGTTCCAGGTACGATTGGACCAGGCGAACAATTTGTTTGTCGTCGTCAACAACCAAGATACGAGGCATAACTACCGCCTTAAAGCATAGATTGTCCGGGCTATGAGAACTTGCCTTACTTTACTACTCATCCGGGCTATGGGGAAATAATTCAGTGCTTGATGGAATGCTGAGGATGGCAGCGAATGGCGCCGGCAAGTAGAATTTTACAATCATCGCTAGCAGGTCAATCAACGGATAAAGAAGCCCTGGTTGGCCTATTCAGCCAACCAGGGATAAGGGTGTAACTATCGGTTGTCGTTCTTGATCGAGTTAGAAGCTTCCTGACTCACCCGGCTCAGCAGCGGGAGCGGTATCTTGATTGCCCCAGCTCTGGTTCAGCCAGTCAATTACATCCACCCGTAGGTTGGCCAGCCGGCTATCAACTTCCTCCTGGGTCAGTTGGCCTTTGGCGACCAGGTCGTTCAGACGATCGGTGCGAGGGGCCAAAACCGCATCTACGATGGTGTCTACTGCCACGTTTTTCTCTGCGGCTATGTCGGCCACACTTTTGCCGGCTCGCAGCTCAGTCATCAATTCGACAGGAGTCAAACCTAATTCTTCTGCCACTGTGAACATCGGGGAGTTGCCGGGGCCGCCCCAGCGACCACCGCCCATTATACCACCCATCATGCCGCCGCCCCAGCGACCACCGCCCATCATACCACCCATCATACCGCCACCCCAGCGGTCACCACCCATCATGCCCCGGCCAAAACCTCCCGCCGGCCATTCGGCGTTGATCCGCTCGGTTATATTGGCTTTCATCAAGGTGAGCATAGCGTCGGCCTGTTCTTGGGTCAACTGCCCATCGGTGACCAGTTGGTTCAGCCGTTCAGTTCGAGAGGCAACCACCGCCTCAACGATGTCGTCTACCGCCACATTCTTTTCCGCCGCTACCTCGGCAATGGTCTTGCCGGCTTGCAGTTCGGTCAGCAGTTCTTGGGTCGTTAAACCTAATTTTTCAGCAGCGACGGCAATCAGGGAATTCTCAGGGCCGCCCCAAGGGCCGCCTCGACCCATCATTCCGCCGCCTGGCCCCATACCAAAGCCGCCACCAAAATCATCATTAAACATCATGCCCCGGCCCATCATCCCGCCACCAGGGCCGAAGCCGCGACCAAACATCGGGCCGCTGCCATCGCCGCGTTCATTCCACCAGCCGCCCATTGGACCTTGAGCCAGGGCATAAGGAGCCGCATAACTAAAAGCAGCCAGGGCGGCCACCCCTAACAAAGTCACAACACCGGCAATCAATAACCATTTTTGAATCTTCATCATTTATCTCCATTCTTTTGGTTTTACAACCAACTCATTTTTTATTTTGATTACAGTATAGCAAGCAATTATGGAGATTCTATGGAGAAATTGAGTAAAAAGCGTGAAGATTAGCAGGCAGTGCGTTGCATTTCTGTACCTATGCGACTATTATTATGCTAGAACATTCTCTTAGGCTGCGGGGTACAGACTGAGCCATGAAGCGGAAATCAAAGGATAATTTTGAAGGAATTTTTGCCGGCAATGTGATGCCAGATTCGGCAACGTTGCCAACCTTGCCTTATGGCGAGCAGTTGGCCGCCCTGTTTTATCCGTCGCAGACGCCCGCCCACCCTGGCGATCCCAAAGGAGCGCCTCATTTGCATGCGGTGATGAAAAATATGGCCTTGCTGCTGTCAGACCAGCCCACCGATATTTTGGCTGATCGAGCCAGCCCATACTGCTCCACTGAGTTAGACTCTTTTGAAATGAGTTACCACCAAATCTGGCATGGTGTTGGTAAAGGTGCGCCCACTACGGCGCTTTTTCCACCCAGTGAACATGAGGCTACCAAAACTTTTTTACGGGCCGCTGCGCTTTACCACGATATTGGTAAATATGTTAATACCGACCGGCATCCCACCATTGGCTGGTATTTGGTCTCGTCTATGTATCCCGAAGAGCGGGATAAGCTGCAACTGCTGCTGACCCGCACCGAGTTCCGCACGCTGCTGACCATCATCCGTGACCACGATAAATTTGGTGTACTTAGCAGCGGCGAGGCCTCCTTACCCTTGTTAGCCTCCATCACTAACCTGATGCAAGAGGAAGTGAAAATCCAGGAGCAGCGGCTGACGGCGTTGATGCTAGTCAGCCTGGCCGACATGAGCGCCTCGTTTCCGCTCACGAGCTGCGTGGCCGGGACGGTGATGCGTGATTGGAGCCGCTTTATCAAGGCGCTGGAGAATGCCTGGGGCGACCGGGGACGTTTACTGCCATACGTTGTCCAGGAAGCCCGGCAGTATGAAAGCACAGTCGAGCGAATTCGGCGCTTGCTGCTGACCGTCAGCCGGGATGACAGCGGCCAATGGCCCACGATTGACGACAAAGAGTTGATCAGCGATATTTTGAAAACGACGTTTACCAACCGGATTGATGTTTTCTGCGAGGATTTTGCCCTGGTCGCCAAGCTGGATTACAGCCTTCGCTTTTTCCGGTTGGTAGTGCAGGAATGCCGCTTGCGGGGCATTACCAGCCCCTCCTCCATTGCTCACATTATTGTCAATATTTTAAAAGGCATTGTCGAAACTTATGATGAGATGCTGCATGCCCGGCGTGGGCATTACCGTTTGATTGGGGTTGAGTTCGGCAGCCTGGCTCCGGCTCACGCCCCGGAGAAAGCCAGGGCGCTCATTAACCTTTTGCTGGAACGCCCGGCCGAGGGGCTGTCCTGGCTGCTGTCTGATGTGCCGGCCTGGTACATTTGGGAGTGAAGGCAGGGGAAGGTTGGAAGATAATCTATTTGACAGGTGTTCCTTTTCAGGATAGTCTATCGTCATTATGAAAGCATTAACACGCGTTGTGCTGGGGCTGGGAGTTGCCATGGCCCTGGATGGGTTAAGCAAAGTTTGGGCTGAGCAAACGCTGGAGCTATATCAACCCGTGCCGCTTGCCGGCGATTTTTTTCGTTTTACCCTGGGCTACAATACGGGGGTCGCCTTTGGCATGTTTGCCAATGGTGGGTCAGGCCCGTTGATTGTCACCGGCTTTGTCATTCTGGGCCTGACGATTTGGTTTTGGCGGGCGCTGCAATCGGGCCAGTTTCCAGCCCCGGCCGGCTGGCCGATTGGTTTGCTCCTGGGCGGCGCGATTGCCAACTTTGTTGACCGGCTGATAGATGGCCGCGTGACCGATTTTTTGGATGCCGGTGTCGGCGCCACCCGCTGGCCGACGTTCAACCTGGCCGATAGTTTCATCATTGTTGGCATGGTCTGGCTGCTCTTCATCAACCAGGGCGAGCGCCATCGTTTAAAAGAAGCTGAGCCGGTCGAAGAGTCCTCCCCCCCTAACGACCTGCAATAACGTTGACAATTACCCCCAGTTGAAGTATATTGTGGACTTTGGAAGGCGGAAGGCGAAAGGATGAAGGGTGAAAGCTTCATCCTTACATCCTTCATCCTTCATCCTTTGGTTAGGAGGACGGCGTGCTAGGTAGAAGCAAAAGCGCCCCAGTTGACAAAATAGAAACGGTGATCGGCCCCAATACCAATTTTAGGGGCAGATTAATCTGTGATGGCAGCATCCGTATTGATGGAGTCTGTGAAGAGGGCGTCATCGAAACGCTGGGCAATATTGTGATTGGCCCTCAGGCTAAAGTGGCGGCGGATCTCATTGCCGAAAATGTCTCGGTGAGCGGGGCGGTCACCGGCAATATCAAGGCTGCGGGCCGCCTGGAAATACTCAGCACCGGCAAGGTATGGGGCAATGTAGACGTGGGTAGTTTTCTTCTGGATGAAGAAGGCTATTTCCGGGGCAGCCTGGCCATGAAGGATGAGCCGGAACCCCCTGATTTCAGTTCAATTTCCAACGAGGAGGAAGTTGTCCTGCTTGATACTGCGGAGGAAATTGAGCCTCAGCCAGCCGAAGCGAAAACAGAATAGGGCCAAGGTTTTTGTTTGGCCGGGAAATGACCTAAAAAGCTCGCCTGGAATTAGGGTGGGCTTTTTTGATGTTTAGCTGATGAAGCTTGCCACAAAATCAAGGCCGATGTGTCATTTTTGAAAAAAAATGCTATTATAGAGTTATGTTTCGTACGCAATCTATTCAGGAGAAGGCGTAATGCAACCCATTTTAGGCTTAAATACCTTAGATTTATTATTGCTCGTCATTTTATTTGTCGGAATTCTGGCCGGTTTTGTCAGAGGCGCAGTTTCGCAGATTGTGTCGCTGGTAAGTATTTGGTTGGGGTTAGTGGTGACACTCTGGCTGTATAAACCCCTCAGCGACCGTATCCTGCAGCCGGATGTTTCCGGCTTTGGCATGGCTAAAACCCCGGCGGATGTGATCTCCTTTTTGATTTTGCTGTTGGTGTTTTTTAACGGCTTTCGCTTATTGGTAAAATATCTGGCGGTGCCGCCTGAAGAAAAGAAAAAAAAGAAAAGGAAAAGAGGCACAGTAGGTCCTCCAGAAGATGTCACCCCATCGGCGTACCAGCGCTTTATTGGCGGCCCGCTCAATGCGGTGGGTGGTTTGGCGATGGGCTTTATTTTGACTACCATCTGGCTGGCGCTTCTTTTGGGTGTAATCCAATTTATTTTTCAGCCGACCGGCACTGACGTACCTTATTCCGGTTTCGCCGGAGGATTGGTTAGAAACCTGAGAACTTCAGGCTTGCTCCCGCTTTTTAACCAGGTCCTTTTTGTTATAGTTCAATCCGTCACCTTATTTGTGCCGCGCAATGCCGATATTCTTAAAGGTGTGCTGGAAATCATTGTTTGAGATAATAAGCTTAGTAAGTTGTGGATAAACACCTCGTTACCCTGGAATTTCCCAAAATTCTGGACAAGTTAGCCTATTATGCCATGTTCTCGGCCAGCAAAGAACTGGCCCTGGCCTCGCAGCCCAGCCCTTATCTGGCCGAAGCGCAAGGCTGGCAAGCCGAAACCAGCGAGGCAGTTCATTTACTCTCGGTTAAAGTGGGTATTGGCATTGGTGGTGCGCGCGATGTCCGGCCGTTGACGAGCCGCGCTCAGCGCGGCGCTATCTTAATCCCGCCGGAATTGCTGGAAATCCGCCAGACTCTGACCGCCGCCCGCGACTTGCAGCGGACCATCACTCGCCTGGCCGAAGTTTACCCCCGCCTGGCCGACATCGCCCAGCGGATCGAGCCTTGCCCCGGCCTGGTTAACGACATTAGCCAGGCTATTGACGAGCGGGGTGAGGTCAAAAGCAGCGCCAGTCCCGAATTGGCCCGCATCCGGCGGGAGTTGGAAACGGCCTACAGCCGTTTAATGGAACGGCTCAATCGCCTCGTCGCCTCGACCCAATACAGCCGCTATCTCCAGGAACCGCTCGTTACCCAGCGAGCCGGGCGTTACGTGCTTCCACTCAAGGCAGAATTCAAGGGTAAAATTCAGGGTATTATCCACGACCAGAGCGCCAGTGGGGCCACCCTCTTTATTGAGCCGCTGGCTACCGTCGAACTGAACAACAAGTGGCGGCAACTGCAACTTGACGAAGAAGAAGAGATTCGCAAAATCCTGCTGGCCCTATCGGAACAGGTGGGCGGGCAAAGCCGCCTGATTGACCACACCGTGGCCGCTTTGGCCGAACTTGACCTGGCTTTTGCCAAGGCCAAGTATGCCGAGGCGATTGATGCCGTTGAGCCGATCCTGTTTAATCCGGTTGAAAAGAGTGAGGGGAGGGGTGAAATCTCCCCTGCTCCCCTGCCCCCTCGCACCTCTGCTTCAACATTTAAACTTAGCGCGGCCCGTCACCCGCTGCTTGATCCGGCTACGGTCGTACCGATTACGATTACCCTACCGACCGAGACCCGCATGCTCATTATTACCGGCCCCAATACCGGCGGCAAAACTGTCTCGCTCAAAACGGTGGGTTTGTTGGCGGCCATGGCCCAGGCTGGTCTGCGGATTCCCGCCGCCGAAGGTTCCACTCTGCCCTTCTTTAATCGTATTTTCGCCGATATCGGCGATGAGCAGTCCATTGAACAAAGTCTCTCCACCTTTTCCTCGCACATGACCAATATTGTGCAGATTTTGGAGCAGTGCGATCATCGTTCACTGGTCATCCTGGACGAGCTAGGGGCAGGGACCGACCCCATCGAAGGCTCGGCCCTGGCCCGCTCGATCTTATCCTATCTGCTGGAGCGCCAGGTGACGACCTTTGTAGCGACCCATTACTCCGAATTAAAGGCTTTTGCCCATACTACGCCAGGCGTCGCCAACGCCAGTATGGAGTTTAATGTCGCTACCCTGTCGCCTACCTTCCGGCTGCTGATTGGTTTGCCGGGCGCTTCTAATGCCTTCACCATTGCCCAACGGTTAGGGTTGCCGGTAGACATCATTGACCGGGCGCGAGGTTTGGTCAGCGAAGATGCCCAGCAAATCGAGGCGATGCTGGCCGAAATTAAAGCTCAGACTGAAGCGGCGCATCAGGTGCGCCGTCAAGCGGAAGCGGAGCGGGAAGAGGCCGAAAAGCAAACCCAACAGATTCAAAAGCGCCTGGCTGAAATTGATACGGAACGCCGGGATATTCTCAATGCCGCCCGTGAGGATGCCCGCCGCGAAATTAAAGCGGCGCGGGAGGAAATTCGCACGCTCAAGGAGCAAGCGGAAGCGGAAATTAAAGCCAGGGCCGAGGCTGAGGCAAAGGTTAAGGTTGAGTTACCTCCTGATGATAAAATTGAGGAGCAATTAACCCAACTAGAGACAAAAATTCAGGCTAAGATTGAGGGTGACAAAAAGAGTAAGGCCAAACCTGCCCCCCAGCCGCCAGCCCCCGGAACGCTTTCTCTGGGCGACAAGGTTTTTATTCCACAATTCAATACGGTGGGTGAGGTGGTCGGCCTGCAAAATAAGCAAGTTGAAGTGCAACTGGGTGCGTTTCGCTCGACGATGCCGCTGGCGAATGTCGTCTTGCAGGAAAAAGCTGCACCGAGGGAAGCAGAGGCAACTTACAGCAGCGTTAAAGTGCCCACGGTTGAGTCGCCTGGAATGGAGCTGGATTTACGCGGACAAGTGACCGAAGAGGCGTTGCTGCGGTTGGATCAGTACCTGGACCAGGCTTTTTTGGCCCGGCTGCCCTGGGTGCGCATTATTCACGGCAAGGGCAGCGGCGCTTTACGCCAGGCAGTACGCCAGGAATTGAGCGGGCATCCCATGATCAGTTCTTATCGTCCCGGCGACGAAAGCGAAGGAGGCGAGGGCGTTACCGTCGCTAAATTGGCCCATAACTAATAGTTTAGAAAGCTGTCAGCTATTATTTTAACCGAGGGAATAGAAGAAAATCGCGCCCAGAACTACAATGACCGCAAAACCAAGCAGGCGGAGCAAAAAACTTTGAATCGCGTCTGCGAAGCTGCCTTCTTCGTTATCCTTCGCCTCCCCTTCCATTTTGCTCATTTCTTCTTTGGCCTTACTGACTTTGTTAAGCTTGGCGCCGGCTTCGCGCTGCTTGATCGAGGCGCTGGAAAAGGCCCAGCCCGCCAGAACACCCAACATGCCGCCCAAAAGTAGACTCATTCCATCCATGATAACTTATCCTCCCAAATAAGATATCAAGCATTCTAATTTCATGGTAATTTTACAATACTTTGCCCGGTAGATTCACTAGCCCGAAGTAGTACTATGTTCCACTGCCAGTACCAGATTCCTATTTGTCCAGCCGTGTTATGACTTATTTTGAGCGCCTTAAAAGCCGACAACCCAGCATTCGTGTTGCTCACTGGATACTTTTTTTTAGCCTGCTGGGTTTTGGCCTGCGTTTGCAGCAACTCAGTTTTCAGCCGTTATGGGGCGACGAGGGCTGGAGTTTTTACTTTGCCGCTCAACCTGTGCCCCAATTGCTGGCCCTCACTGCTGTTGATATACATCCGCCGCTTTACTATCTTCTTTTGAAAATTTGGCTCGCCATCGCCGGTTTTGGCCCAGAGACGGCCCGTTTTTTCTCGATTGGAGCCGGAACCACTCTGATACCGGTTATGGTTGTTTTGGGACAGCGGCTGCTGGGACGGCGGGTTGGGCCGGTAGTAGCGGGAGTCGTGGCAGTGATGCCGATGGCGGTCTATTATTCCCAAGAAGTGCGCATGTATGGTTTGGTAACGCTTTTGGGTGCGCTGTCTACTTATTTTCTGATCAGGCACGAGACTGAGAGTGATCCTCTGGGCAGTCGGCGGTCAACGGTCGGCAGTCGTTGGTTACTGGCTTATATCGTCACCATTACCGCCGCCCTTTACACAATGTACTACGCGGCCTTCATTTTTCTCTTTCAACTTCTCTACATGCTCCTCAAGAAATTTGGACAAGCCCCTTTGGAAACAGACGTTTTTGCCAAACCCAAAAAGACTCTTCACTGGGTGCAGAATGAACTAAGTCCTTTCATTTGGACTGGGCTGCTTTACCTGCCCTGGATAGCCTACGCCGGCCTGCGGACAGTCAATTACGTCATTAACAAGCGCGAAGTGGAAAACTATCTCCCGCTGAATTTCTTGCGCTTCTTTGGCGACCATTTCATAGCTTTCAGCGTCGGCCATCTTCCCCCCCCTTTGCAGCCCTACGTTTGGATCGCTCTGCCGGCGGTCATCGTCGCCTCGGTGGGCTTTATCGCCACCTTGTACGCCAGGAAAAAAATCTACCTCTGCCTTTATTTGTACCTGTTCATCCCGTTGCTGGCCGGCTATGCCATTAATCAAGTCTTTCCCTTCACCCCGCCCTACTTTGAGCGAACCTGGCTGGTCGCCGCACCGGCCTATTGGCTCTTTATTGCCGCCGGGTTGGTCTGGCTGTGGGATTCTCAGGCTGTGTTGGCCGGGGTAATAACCAGCGTTTTACTGCTGGTAACGGCAGTCAGCCTGCTGAGTTTTTATACCCTACCCCGTTATCCTCAAGAGGATTATCGCCCCCTGCTGCGCGATATTGCCGCCCGCGCTACTGCTGAAGATACCTTGCTGGCCAGCTATCAGTGGCAGCTTGGCTTTTATTACGCCTATTTGCCCGCCCCTCAACCGCGTTTTTTTGCCGTGCCGGGCTGGGGCCAGGAGTGGGCAGGAGAGGCTGGCCAGGAACGGCGCAGACAGGATTTGACTCACATTTTCCAAACTTCCCCGCGCCTGTGGTTCCCGGCGCACCAGGCGCTCGGTCATTTTTGGGAAGATGAGACCGAAGCCGACATTGCCGAGTTAGGTTATCCGGCCTTGCTGCAATGGTACGGCCCCCAAACCAAGCTGACTCTGGCCGGCTCCGCCCAAACACCCCTGGTTACTGCCCCGGCGGCTGATTTTGCCGGCCGCCTGACCCTGGTTGACGCCAAGATGGGTAGCGAAACATACGAAGCGGGCCGGGGTATTGTGCCGGTCACTTTAACCTGGCGCAAAGAGAAAAGCCTGGGCAGCGAGCACCGGGTCAGCCTGCGCCTGGCCGATGTTGGAGGACGCACCTGGGCCATTCGCGACAGCCAGCCCCGGGCGGGCCAGAGCTTTTTTACCACTCTGCCTTTTGGCCAGACCTTGACCGACCACCACGGCCTGCTCGTTCCGGCCGGGACACCGCCCAGTCTATACCGGGTGCTGCTCAGCGTGCGCCGGATGAGTGATGACCATCCTTTGGATTTGTTGGATGAACGGGGACAGCCCCTGGGCGTAGAGCTGCTGCTGCGCGAAGTAGAGATTGTTGATCCCCACCCGCCCGTTCAGGCGGCTACTCTGCCCATTCAAACCATGACCAATGCTGTTTTTAGTCAAACGGTTCATCTGGTGGGATACAGCCTGGGGCAGGGTCCCTTCAAGGCCGGAGAGATTTTGCCCCTCAATCTTTTTTGGGAATCCCTGGTAGATTCTCCCGGCTCGCTAACAAGTGTTGTTCAGCTTCAAGATGCTGCCGGGCAGCCCGTCCTTTCGTATGAACGTGAGCCGCTTCGCCCCTCTCCTCAGTGGCGGCAGGGCACACTGCTGCGCGACCCCTATGACGTGGCGCTGCCCCCGACACTCGCGCCGGGAGAGTATCGCCTGGTTGTGGCCTTGACAACCGCCGAGAAGACGCGGTTGGTGGTTGGCGACAGCGATCAATTAATCCTGACGACGGTGACAACGATTGACCGGCCCCATGTCTTCGAAGCGCCTACCCCCCAAATTCCTCTTGAGGTCAATTTCAGCGATCAGGCCAAGCTGGTGGGCCTGGATTTGCCCCAGACACGGGTTAAGGTGGGAGCTTTCCTGCCGCTGACCTTATATTGGCAGGCGCTGGCGCCGTTTGATCGAAGTTGGACTGTCTTTGTGCACTTGCTCGATGAGCAGGGGCAAATTGTCAGCCAGCAAGATCAGATTCCGGGGGCGGGTCAATTCCCAACGACAAGTTGGCTGGCGAAGGAGTATCTGGTAGACTCCTACAATCTGCTTATTCCGGCTGGCACGCCGCCCGGTCAGGAAGTCTATCGGCTGGAAATAGGTCTCTATGATGTGAATGGCCGGCTGCCGATTACCAAGTCTGGACAAATTGTAGGCGATCACCTGGTTCTTGAGAGTTGGCCTATTTCAATAGAGTAGGATGACCCATGGAAGAACGCACCAACGAAACCTGGCTCAGAGAATTACGTTCTGATCATCCCCATCAAGCTCAAGCCCTCGAAGATTTGCGGCTGTATCTGCAGCGGGGTATCCTGGCTTACCTGCACAGCCGCAGCGACCTGCGCGACCGGGCCGAAAACGAGCTGCAGCAAATGAGTCAGGATTTGGCTCAGGAAGCTCTGCTCAAGGTTCAGGCCAATCTGGATACCTTTCAAGGGAAAAGCAAATTTACTACCTGGGCGGCTAAAATTGCAGCCAATCATACCATCAGCGAGTTGCGCCGGGCCAGATGGCGCGACCTGTCTCTGGACGCTATTACGGAGGCAGGTACGGCGCTGCAAGAGATTCTGGTGACCGAGTCCCCTGCTGGGGGTAATCCAGCCGCCGAAAGTGAGCGGCGCCAGGTGTGGGATACAATTCTGGCAGTAATCAACAATGATTTGACCGAACGCCAACGCCAGGCGCTGGCGGCTGTCCAGATTGATAACATTCCCATTACCGAAGTGGCCCGGCTGCTTGAAACTAACCCTAATAATGTTTACAAACTGTTGCACGACGCCCGGATGAAACTGAAGCAGCGTCTGCAAAAACTGGGACTGGAGCCGAAGTATATTCTCAAATTATTTAGCGAGGAAAGGTAAGGACACTGCCCTTTGGCACGTCTAGCAGATGGGAGTTGTAAGGAGCCAAACCGATGATTGAAAAATCCTGGCATATCTTACTGCAATCAGCGCTTGAAACAGAAGCGTATGAGATTAACTGTGTGGAATGTTTTGATCTGCTGGATCAGTATGCGGAATTCATCCTTGAAGGGGGCAATCCCGACGAAATCATGCCAACCGTGAGACAGCATCTTGACCACTGCAACTGTTGCACCCATGAATTTGAAGCGCTGATGGTGATATTGCAGGAGGCGGCGCGAGGCCAACCATCCACTGCACCCTAAAGAAAAAGGAGCGCTTAATCGCGCTCCTTTTTTGTCGCCTTGCTTGCCCCATAATTAGTTGAGGGCAAGGATAAAGGCGGGCCAGTTTACCCCGGTGATGGTCGCTCCATCCGTTAAGGGCTTACCGGCTTATAACTACCATAATTCAATATTATAATCCACTTTGTTCAGAATTTCCATAAAAAAAAGGTAAAAATTGGTTAAGAATTAATTAACGTTCGATTACTTCAACCCCCGGCGGAATCTTGCTGACTAAAGGCATTGTAAATGTAAAAGAGGTGCCTTTGCCCAACTCGCTTTCAAAAGTAAGTTCACCCCCGTGGGCTTCAATCATAGATTTGGTAATGGACAGACCCAGGCCCGTACCCGGTTCATCGCGAATATTTTGATCGCTGGAGCGGAAGAATTTGGTGAACAGTTTGGCCTGATCCTCAACAGAAATCCCATATCCCGTATCTTTGACCGTAATAGTCACCCCTTGCAGCGAGCCGTTGTTACATGGCATAGCATCGACCGTAATACATCCTCCTTCGGGCGTGTATTTATAAGCGTTACTGACAAAATTGGTCATAATCTGGACCATCCGGCTATAATCGGCCCGCAATTCCGGCAAATTGTCACTCACATTCACCTTCAAATCGAGCCGCTTATTTTGAATTTGGGTTTGGACGGACTCCAGAACATCATTGATCACATCGCGCATTTGCACATTTTCTATTTCCAGGCGAATGCGTCCGGCTTCAATCCGGCTGACATCCAGCAAATCGTTGACCAGCCGGGTCATCCGGTCAACATTGTTGGAAATAACTCCCAAAAACTCGTTTTGTTTTTCGGTGAGCGGCCCACCCGCGCCCATCTGGAGCAGCTTGGAGAAGCCTTTAATGCTGGTCATGGGGATTTTTAACTCGTGGGAAGCAATGTTCATGAACTCGGTTTTGGCTTGATTGGCTTCTTTGACCTGCTCATATAGTTGCGCATTTTGAATGGCAACGGCCGCCGGGCCGACCAGCAGCTTGATAAAAGATACGTCGTCGCTGGTAAAATAATCAGAGGTGGTACTCTCCAAATTGATGATCCCAATTACCCGATCCTCGCGGATGACCGGCACGGCCAGGACCGAACGGGTACGGTGAGAATTGGGGACATAATCTTTTTCTTGGGTAATATCATTAACCCAGGCCAGTTCGCCGGTGCGCACGACCCGGCCCATAATACCTTTGGTCAAGGGCCAGGGATCTCGTTTGTAACGGCCCATTTTCATTGGCATGCCTCGCTGAGCCAGTAAATAAAGACCCGACTCCTCATCCTGAGTCCGGATGACACCCATCAAGCCCATCTCGACTCCCAGGGCGTCCATAGCCCGAGTCAAAGATATGTCCAGTACATTCTTTAGCTCAAGTGAAGATTGCAATTCACGGTCAATGGCTTGCAATGCCTGTAACTCCTGGACACGTTCGGCCAGAGCTTTATCAACCCGGCCGAAGACTTGGGCGTTCTCAATGGCAATCGCCGCCTGCGCCCCGAAAGACATGAGTAGATTACATTCTTCCTGGGTAAAAACGGTGCGGTCTTGCTTGTTGATCACCTCGACGACGCCGACCACTCGCTCGTGCGACAGCATCGGTACGCACAAAATGTCTTTGGTGCGGAAATTGGTCGCTTCGTCAAAAGCAACATTCCAACGGGGGTCGGCGGCAGCATCGTTGATAATAAGTGGTTGGCCGGTTTGGGCAACTGTACCG
This sequence comes from Chloroflexota bacterium, assembly GCA_016860845.1. Next base: position 15,113 of record BOKF01000036.1, on the reverse strand, counting down.
ACAATACCCTTGCCCACCTCAGTTTTTAGCCCTCGTAGATTAGCTCCTGTTGGCCCTAACACCACTTCAAAGGTCAATTCTTTGCCGCGCGGGTCCATGAGCAGCAGCGAGCCGGCCTCGGCATTGAGAATTTGCACGGCACAATCCATCACCCGCTGTAAGGCCGTATCCAAATCCAGGGTCGAGCTTATGGCAACACTGACCTCACTCAGCGTCGCCAGTTGATTGGCTCGATGCTGCGCTTCTTGCAGCAAACGGGATTTTTCCAGGGCAATGGATGCCTGGGCCGCAAATAACTCCATGAGCCAGATGTCGCGCTCGTTAAAGCGTGAACCGCGCGGCCGATGGATCAAATGGAGGACTCCTCGCACCTTACCGCCCCAACGCAGCGGCACGCCCAACACCGCCCCAAATTTAGCATTCTCAAACTTGGGAGAACGGCCTGAAAAGGCCTGGTAGTGATCTACCACCAGAGTTTTACCCTTTAAAACCACCTGGCCCGCCAGGCCCTCTCCTTTAGCAAGGGTGTAGCCTGTAAAATCTTTAACCAGGTTATAGCTGACCACTACTTTGAGAGTTTCGTCATCCGCTTCGACCAGAAAAGCCAGACCCCCTTCGGCTTGTAACAACCTGGTCGCCCGCTCTACCACCGAGGTTAGCAAAAGATCGGACTCGGCCTCGGCTTGAATATCAGCCGATATTTTCTGCAGCGCTTCCAGCTCGGCGGCACGCTGATTGGCCTGTTCCAGAAGTTGAGCGCTTTCTAAGGCAATTGTGGTCTCGCTGGCTAGGGTAGCCAGGAAGAGTAAATCACTGCTGGTATAGGGTTGGCCGGAATCCTTCAAGCCCAGAGCCAGCCACCCCAGCAAATGATTGGAACCGAGCAACGGGACGCACAAATTCACATTGAGCATATTGAGCCGGGCCAGTTCCTCGGGGTTGATTTTAATCTCAGGGGCGACAACGCCAGCCGGGCTCAGTTGTAGAATATCGTTGGTACTGGTTAGCCAGTGGACTAAATCGTCATTGGAGCTAAAGGATACTTCAACGGTGTGTTGCAGGTCATCGCCACCGTGCTGGTTAGAAATTATATACGTATCAAGGTTGACTTCTCTCAAAAAAACCAGGGTTTGGGCCGGGACCAGGGCTTCCTCAACCTGTTTGCGCAACAGGCTTAAAATCAGGTGGGTTTCCAAAGGAGCAGCAACCAAAGCCTGACCGTACCTCTGCTGGAGTTGTCTGAAATCAGAAGGTTCGCGCAGAAAGATATGCTTGACTAGGCGCTGCAAGCGTTCTTTGACCGGTCCCAGGACAATTATTAGCAGCAAGATGAACATCGTGAAGACAATCGGATTCTTAAACAGTTCGACATCTTGCAGGAGTACAGCCAGCGTACTGACGAGGAGGAAGTAAACTACGATCACCAGCAAGGTCAGGAGCGTGTAAACGACCGCTCTGCTAAAGACCAGGTCTAAATCAAGCAGGCGATAGCGCAGGGCAGCATAAGCTATAACCAGGGGAAACACGATGAAGGCGGCGAGAGCTGTTGTAAAATTGAACCAGAGAAATTCCAGGTTAAAGCCGATCATGTGGACCAGCACCCAGACGGCTATGGGTCCAAACGAGATAAGACTGGCTCCAAAAACAATCGTGATTTGTTGGCGGATCATGGGCGAAAAGGTAGTTGCATGTGCATTCAGTAATAAAGCTAAAAAGAGAATCACGCTGAGTCCAAGAAAGCTAAAACCCCAGAACCAAATTCCCAGAAATGCGCGTGGGTTTGTTCCCAAGTAGAGATTGAAGAGGCTGATTATTGCCAGCAGGACAGCAATGACGTAAGGGATTACGGGCAGCCAGGGACTGCGGCGCGCCAGCCGGGTTTCAACCGGGAAGACAAAGGATAGATGCAGCAGCCCTGCACCGACAAGCGGCAAAGCCAAAACCCAGAGGGGCGTCAGTAGATGTAAGGTGAATTGATCAAATAGAGCGCCCAAGAAGATGGAAACAAAGGCGCAAAACGTGAGAAAAACGCGGCTGAGTGGGTCAGCGTGGCGCAGCCGGTAAAGGACAAAGCCCATGGCCAGGTAGACCAGCCCAATACTGTAGGGTAACCAGAAAAATAGGAGCAAATTTTGTAAGGGGAAAGGGGAGTTTAAGGTTAAAGACAGATTTTCGGTAGTACGGTTGCCTGCGGCTGAAGTTCGATCAAGCTGAAGGGTAACTCGCTTATCCAACTGCTTCTGTAGGACATGAATGTAAACTTCTCGGCCTGTGGAAACCGGGGCGTCGTCAATTTGGGTTAAAACATCGGCAGGCTGAAAACCCAATTGGGGAGTAGCCAAAATCGTGTTATAAGTACCGGCAATAACCAGACGCGGATAGAAAAGAGCGCCGAGAAAGGGGTGAGCGGCCCAACGAAGCGCAAAAATAGGAGCCAATACATTTACAATGATGGCGGTAATGATGATGAGAAGAATAAATGTTGGGGTGAGTTTTGAGAGAAACTCACCTCTTAAAGAGCTAGGAGCCGTTTCCATACGCGGTATTTCGTATTGAAGTTATGCCGGCAAGTTTGGAGTTTGCCTTGCGGCTCATCTGGAATATAGTCATCAAGCCACAAGCATATATCTGCCTAATGCTTAAAATCGCGATTGGCAGAATCAAAATCACATATCTCAAGTTTAACACGCCGTTTAAGGCAAGTCAAGATAATTGCTGGTACTTTTTGGGTAACTTTTGGAGATAGGGAATAAGAAGGAGTAGGCAGTATGAAGTAGGGAGTAGAGGGTTTTTCGCTTACTCCCTACTCCTTACTGCCTCTTTAGTAGAGGAACATCGGTTTTTGATTGACCCGGCGCACCTTGGGACGATAAGCCTCCACATCATACAGCTCGTCCACATCTACCCGCTTGACGCCTTCGGACAGGATGTTGGCCGGCACGTTGGTGTACTTGCCGTCCCGCAACGCGACCATCCGCCCGAAGTTTTTCTCCTGGATTAAATCCATCGCCATATGAGCGTAGTTAAAACTCACCATCAGGTCAATCGCGTCGGGCGCCCCGGAGCGCATGAGGTAAGCAACTTGCTGGTAGATAGTATTCTGGCCCGTAATTTTCTTGATGGCATCGCCGGTGATAGCCCCTATGCCGCCCAATTTTTTGTGGCCGTAGGCGTCGGCTTGACCGTACTCGATGATCTTGCCGCCAATCATCGAAGCCCCCTCAGAGATGGTCATAATGGCGTAATTGCTGGGATTGTTCTTTTTGTCTTTCAAGAGCAAGGCGGCCAACTTCTCCGGGTCGAAGGGCACTTCGGAGATGATGGCCCGATCTACGTCGGCCAAATAGGCCGAAATCAGGGAGGTTTCACCTGAATTGCGCCCAAACAGTTCGATAATACCGATTCGTTCGTGTGACCCCACCGAGGTGCGCAGGCTGTGAATGAAGTTGACACTGCGGGTCACTGCCGTCGAAAAGCCGATGCAGTAATCGGTGCCGTAGACATCGTTATCCATTGTTTTGGGGACAACTACCACCGGCACACCTTCCGTATGCAGGCGGTGACCATAACTCAGGGTATCATCACCCCCGATGGGAATGAGCACGTCAAGGCCCAGGTGTTCAAGATTTTTGAGCACGTGGGGTGTAAAATCGCGAATATCGTGAGCGTCTGGTCGCCAATCTGGTTCCCGTAGAAATTCGGGCACATCATTGGGCTTGACCTTGCCGGGATTGGTCCGGGAGGTATGCAAAAAGGTGCCGCCGGTCCGATCCACAGTGCGCACGGCATGCCTGTCCAGCGGCATTAACCATTTTTTGAATGAGGTTTCATCGGCCGGGTTATAATTGAGCAGACCGGCCCAGCCCCGACGGATACCGACCACGTTGTGGCCCTCGTCAACCGCGCGATTGACGACCGCTTTAATGCACGGATTCAGGCCCGGCACATCGCCGCCGCCCGTTAATATACCTATTCTCATAGTACAAACTCCTCACCTCGATCTTGCTCCAGAAATAAAAAAGGGAGCCAATGCCTCCTTCACAAATAGTAGCCAGTAATCATCAGAGGTCAGTAATCAGATATATTGCCTTAAACAAACGTCAACTCCCATTGGCGGGCACGTTCTTTCCACGCTTCAACATACTCTGGCCAATTATGTAATGTTTCCGGGTCAAAATCGGCCCCGTTTGGCCAAACCAGAGTTTGCACTTCGGGATCAAGCCGTACTTGGTTAAATAAGGCTAAATCTCGTAAAGGCTTATACAATTCCCCAGCCAAAATTAGCTGAAAATTTATAGTCTGCGTCGTATCATCGTCAAAGTATATTTTTAGAGTATAGGGCGCAACTATTTCAAATGATTGAACCCGATAGATAGGATGTAACACTTTTTCCTCCTTATTTGAGAGGCTCAATTGGTAATGGCGGTTGACTCGTCTGCAGCCGTTGCCAATCAGCCATCAATTCAGCTTGATGCAATTCGGCCCAAGCTTCAACCAGACGACATTGACGTTTTGGTAGCATTCCCGACAACATATCCACCGGCTCAATACTGTAAATGGCTACCTCATTTTGGTAGTAGGCGTGAAAATGAGGCGTGTGGTGAGGTGCATCAAACTCTGCATACATCCGAATAATGATACCAAAAAAACGACTAAGTTCTAAATCCAAAATATTCTAACAGACGAGGGATTAACAAGCGGCTATCTAATCCATCACTAATGTATAAGGCCAGATATTTTTCGCCTAACTGTTGATTCATGGCTTGGTTCATATGAAGGTGAATTACCGCGTCAATCCACCCGAATGGAGGTGGGACCGAGCACCTGGGTGAGCCGCTGCCGTAGATGGGCCGTGTCATGGGTGGTTTGGTTGGGAAAATCCACCCGAATCTTGCGGTGGCCGTCAGGAATGTAGAAGCTGAACTGATCGTTGCCTGGCGTTTCAACCAGCAGCTTGTAAACTTCTTTTAAACGGGCTTTATCTTGGACCAGGTTATTGGTGCGTGGGATGGTGATGTGCAGCCAACGCGAGGGCGGAGGCTCTGCCGGCGGCTCCTCTGGGGGTGAGGCGGGCTGGTAGGGTACAGCCTGTTCGGCTATCGCGTGTTTGCCATTCCCATTGGCTACGGGCAGAGCCGGCTGGCTCACCGGCGATGGTTCTGCTTCGGCGGCCCGGTAACTGGTCAATTCGCTGGTGATGCTGTCGGCCAGAATTTTGGGCGGGCGACCTTCCTGGGCGTCCACTTTGCCCCGCACCAGGATCAGCCGGCCTTCGGCCAGCAGCGCTTTGTGGGCGGTATAGGGGCGTGGAAAAACAACAATTTCCCGCGTCGCCTGGGTGTCTTCGATTTCCACAAAGGCCATCGGCTCGCCTTTCTTGCTCTGGTGCAGCCGGACGGAAGTAACAACTCCGGCCACATTGACCTGCTTACCATGCATGGTTTCGTCCAATTCACCCAGCATCACCGTATTGGCCGCTTTAATGTCGGCCAGGTATTTTTGAATAGGGTGGTCCGACAGGTAGGTGCCGACCAGTTCTTTCTCCCAGGCCAGAATTTCCTTTTGGCTGATCTCCGTCACCTCCGGTAGCGGGTAAAGCACCGAGCCGGTCTGTGGCGCGTCGAAGCTGCCGCCCAGGTCGAACATGCTTATCTGGCCGGCTGAGGCCGCTTTGTGAGTCGAGCTAGAGAGGTTAATCATCCGGTCAATAATTGCCAGCAGGTGGCTGCGCGGGCCAAAGCGATCCAGCGCGCCGACCTTGATCAGCCCTTCCAGCGCCCGGCGGCCAATATGACGCAGGTCAATCCGATTGCAAAAATCGTCAATATCTTCAAAAGGGCCGTCCTTGTCGCGCACGACCAGAATTTCCTCGATTGGACCTTCCCCGACGTTCTTAACGGCGCCCATACTGAAGCGAATAGCCGGGCGGCCGTCCCGGTCTTCGATGGTGAAGTCAATCCGGCTGCGGTTGATGTCCGGCGGCAGCACCGGGATGCCGATGGCCCGGCACTCGCCCACCAGCATGCCGATCTTATCGGTATTGTTGCGCTCGACCGTGAGCAGGGCGGCCATATATTCAATGGGGTAGTGCGCTTTGAGGTAGGCGGTTTGGCACGTCACCAGGGCGTAGTCGGCGGCGTGGGCTTTGTTGAAACCGTAGCGGGCAAAGAATTCAATATCGTCGTAAATTGCCTCGGCTACCTCTTTGGCTATGCCATTGGCCACCGCGCCTTCGACAAATTTGGAGCGATGCTCGTCAATTTTGGCCTTGATTTTCTTGCCGACCGCCTTGCGAATCTGGTCGGCCTCGCCGGGGGCATAGCCGGCCAACTGTGCAGCAATCTGGATGATCTGCTCCTGGTAAACGATGATGCCGTACGTTTCAGCCAGGATGGACTCCAAGCGGGGGTGCTTGTACTCAACGGGCTCTTTGCCGTGCATGCGGGCGATGTAGGTTGGAATGTATTCCATCGGGCCGGGGCGGAACAGGGAAATGGCGGCGACGATATGCTCGAATTTAGTTGGCTTCATCTCCGTCAAAACGCGGCGCATACCCGTGCCTTCCACCTGGAAGACGCCGGTGACATCGCCCCTGGCCAACAACTCAAACGCCTTTTCCGGCGGCGGCAGGTGGGGTAATGCCTTAAACGCTTCCGGCTGGTCCATGGGAATATTTTCCAGATTGAAATCCAGACCGTGCCGCTCCTTAATCAGTTCGGAGGCTTTACGCATAATGGTCAGAGTAGACAAGCCCAAAAAATCTACCTTGAGCAGGCCGATGGACTCGCAGATGGGAAACTCAAACTGCGTCACCGTCTCTGTAATCACCGAACCCTGGGCACGCATGACCGGCACGTATTCGGTCAGCGGCTGGTCGGTGATGATGACGGCGGCGGCGTGGACGGAGGAATGGCGGGCGACGCCTTCCAGGGTGCGGGCAAAATCCACCAGCTCGCGGACGTGGTCAACCTCTTCGACCTGCTGTTTGAGTTCGGCGCTGTAAAATTCATGCTCCGGGGTGAGGGCGTCGTCAATGGTGCAGGGTTTGCCGGGAATGGCGGTGATATGCTTGGCCAGCACGTCCACCTCGCTCAGCGGGACATCCATGGCCCGGCCCACATCGCGAATGGCGGCGCGGGCTTTCATCCGGCCAAAGGAGACAATCTGAGCGACCCGGTCGGAGCCGTAACGCTCGATGGTGTAACGGATCATCTCTTCGCGCTGGTCGTCGGGGTAATCCAGGTCAAAATCAGGCATAGAGATGCGGCCGGGGTTGAGGAAACGCTCAAAGATGAGGGCATGCCGCAGCGGCTCGATCAGGGTGACGCCGACGGCGTAGGCTACAATCGAACCGGCCCCGGAGCCGCGCACGTTCCACCAGATGTTGCGCTCGCGGGCGTAGCGGCACAAATCCCAGACAATCAAATAGTAGATGGCAAAGCCCATGCTGTTGATGATAGCGAGTTCATGTTCCTTGCGGGCCTGAATTTCCGGCGAATCGGCCTGGTCGCCGTATTTCTCGCGCAGTCCCTTGTCGGTCAGGTAGCGCAGAAAGCCGGGGTAGTCTTTGGTTTCCTTAAATTGGCGGGGCATAACTTCGTCGGGCAGGTGGTCGGTGGGCAGGTCGGGCAGGTGGAAGCTGCTGTCTTCCAGATCCACCTCGCACATTTCGGCGATTTTAAGCGAGTTGGTGAAGGCGCTCTCCGGCAGGTCAACCAGGGGCCGGAAAATGGCCCGCAGCTCGTCCAGGTTTTTAAGATAATAGCTGCCGTCGGACATTTTCATACGGTTGGGCTGCTTGATCAGTGAGGAGGTTTGAACACACAACAGGGTATCATGCGCCTTAGCCTCGGCTTGGGTGACGTAATGGACATCGTTGGTGACGAGCAGGCCGATTTCGTGCCGCCCGGCCCAGTCGAAGAGCGTTTTGTTGATACGGGTCAGTTCGGGGATGCTGTGCTCTTGTAGTTCGATGTAAAAGCGGTCGCGGCCAAATACGTCAAGATACCAGCGCAGCCGTTCCATAGCCTTATCTTCCTGGGGCGGGCGGCCCTCGCTGGTCAGCAGCCAGGGGATTTCGGCGGCCATGCAGCCGGTAGTGCAGATGAGGCCCTCGGCGTGGGCGGCCAGGTAGTCGGCGTCAATGCGGGGGCGGTAGTAGTAACCTTGTATCTGGGCGTCGCTGCAAATCTGGAGCAGGTTTTTGTAGCCGGTCATGTTTTGGGCGAGGAGCAGCAGGTGATGGCGCACATTGTCCTTTTGCGGGTCACGGTCGGTCATACGCCGGCCGAAAGGAGTGAGGTAGGCTTCCACGCCGATGATCGGCCTGACGTTCTGCTTTTTGCAGTTGCGGAAAAATTCAATCGCCCCGTGCATGACGCCGTGGTCGGTCAGGGCCAGGGCCGGCTGGCCCAGTCGAGCTGCTTCCTTGGCCAGGTGGTCGGTCCGGCCCAGGCCGTCGAGCAGTGAGTATTCGCTGTGTACATGAAGGTGAACAAAATCGCCCATTAGTCAGCCTCGCTCTTAAAACGTGAAACGTAAAACGTAAGAGTAATTGGAGCGGCGCACTTTTTCTTAAAGCGCTGCGTTTTATAATTCCTAAAGGTGGAGTGAGAAGGATACCACTAAATGTGGTATTTTCCAAAGCAGAAGTTCTATACCTTGTGGTTTGAGGTAAAAAGTACTAGAACAAATGTTTTGATAACTCTTTTATATTATACCACACTTGGAAAAATTCGAGCCATAATTACCAGTATTATTCGGCCAAGCCGGGAAATTTTAAGGTCATCTCTTAATCAATCTGTAACTACACCTTGAGCAATTTTGTGCTATGATAAACGTGGAGTTGACCCGATGAACTATGAGTTGGCTACGATGAGCAGAAATCGTAGAGGGTTGCCCTTTTTAAAAATTAGCGCCCGATGGGAAGCGGCCCGCTTGGCTTCGATTGGGGCCGGCTTTGCCCTGGCTGCGATTTCGACGTACCTGACCACTTTTTCCCTCATTGATTGGTTCTCCGGCCTGCTGCTGCAACAGGTCAACCGCAGTGTGGTGGTCTTCTCCACCACGCTGATTACCCTCTTCCTGTTGAGTTTTATTTACGAGTGGTCCCAGCGCGGCGTTGACCGGCTCTTTTTTCCCGATACGGCCCATTTTAAGGAAAAGATTGAGACAATCTGCCATCAACTGGCTGAGATTTCCGGCCGGGAGAAGTTACAGCATTTCCTCGCCGCAGAAATTCCGGCCCAGCTTAGAGTAGAGGGCGTCTATCTGCATGCCGAAGCGCCACCGAAAACAGCCAAAAGCCTGACCCTGCCGTTGAAAATGGGGACCCGCTCTCTCGGCTTTTTAACCATCGGTCCTAAACGGTCTGGGCGTTCTTTTGGCCAGACGGAACAGGTCACTCTGAAACAGCTTCAGGAACAGGTTTCCCTGGTCCTCTCAAGTATCCAATTGGCCGAGGCTCGTGAAGCCGCCGAGAAAACGGATCAACTCAAGATCAATTTCTTGACCAATGTCTCCCACGAGCTGAGAACGCCCATGAACACCGTGATTAACTCCACCGGCCTGGTGGCCGATGGCGCGTTCGGGGAAATCAACGAGGCCCAGGCCGAATATTTAAACCGGGCGGTGCAAGGCTCAGAACACCTGTTGAAGCTCCTCAATGATATTTTTGATATTACCAAAATAGAGACGGGCCAGCTCACCTTGCAGCCGGAACTGATCAATTTAGGTGATGTGCTTGAAGAAACGCTGCCGCTGGTCAAAGGCATGCTGCAACAAAAGCCGGTTGACTTGAATGTAGAACTTGCCGCTAACCTACCTCCCTTTATGGCGGATCGTCTGCGGCTGCGCCAAATTTTGCTCAATCTCCTCTCCAATGCCATCAGGTTTACCCAGACAGGTGCTATCAAGGTGCGGGCCTGGCTGGACGACAACATCATTATGGTTAGTGTGACAGACACCGGTATCGGTATTGCTCCGGAAAGCTTACCCCTGGTGTTTGAAGATTACCAGCAAGTGTCCGGCCAACCGCAGCGGCAGTTTCGCTTTGAACGTCGCCGTCATTTAGGCACCGGCCTGGGGTTGTCTATTACGAAGGCCCTGGTGGAACTGCACGGCGGCCGGATCTGGGTGGAGAGTGAAGTGGGGCGAGGAACAACCTTTTCCTTTATGTTGCCGCTTTCACCGGCGAAAGTAACAAACGGGCGTAAATCAATGGCGAATGGTCGCCAGAAAGTAGAGCCGGCCAAAGTTTATGAGGGCTAATCCAAAACCTTTGGCTCAGATTACTGCCGATAGTTTGTGGCGCTGGTTCCTGATAGGGAGTCTTGGGTTAGCTCTGGCCTGGCTGCTGCTAAATTTTGGCCTCAGTTGGCGGTGGATTGGCCGGCCTTTTGCCGGATTTCTTCATCAAAATCGGGTTGTTACCGAAAGTAATTTGCCCGGCTGGGAAACTCGTGACGTGACCAGCGGCGCGCTCAAATTGGCTGAGGCTGATGTTATCCTCAGTGCGAATGGTCAAACCCTATTCTCCTCCGAGGAACTAATTAATTATGTGGGGCGGCACAAGGTTGGCCAGCCCATCAACTATCTGCTTACAAGTCCAGCCGGTCAAATGGTTAAAGTTACCTTGTCGGTGACCCGCTTCACCGGGCAGGATTTTTTACAATTGGTGGTCATCCCGGCCTTTTTTGCGCTGCTGGGCCTGATTGCAGCGGCTATCGCTACTTATGGCTGGTCAGATTCACCTCAGGTGCGTCTGTTTAGCTTGTTTAGCATTGCCTTTGTTTATGGGCTGGTCAGCCTGCCTGATTTTACGGTCGGCTGGTTCTTTTATGTTACCTTCTTTGGCGCTCTGTCCGGTAAATTGCTTCTGCCGCCTCTCCTGGTGCATTTTCTGCTCGTGTTTCCCTACCCGCGCCGAGTTTTGCAAACCTGGCCTGCGCTCCTGCCGCTGCTTTATCTGCCGGTTCTGCCGGCTATTGTTTACCTGCCGACCTTAATTAATCGCCCCGAAATGACCGGTTACTTTACCCAATTTGTGAATGGTTATACGGCCTTTTATGCTGTCATCGGGGCCGGTTTGCTGCTGGCCACGCGGGCCGAGACGCCATTTGCCCGGCGCCAGGCCGACGTGCTGCTGCTGGGATTGGTTTTGCCGACCCTCCTGGCTGTCAGCCTTAATTTACTGTTAGAGTTTAACCTTAAGCTGGTCTTTGAAGCGGTGGAACGATACGGCTTGATTGGACTGCCCATTGCCACTACGGTAGCTGTCCTTCGTTACCACATGTTTGAGCTAAAACGCCGCCCAGCATTGCACACGTTTTATCTGAGAGCACTGAGCCTGACACTGGTTGGCTACTTCATGTTACTCGCCTTCATCAATGCGACCACGGTCAATCTCGACTTCCTCCGCACCACCGATGTCAAGACTATTCTCTTGACCACCATGGCTTTCTTTGTCGTACGTCCGGTGGTGGGGGCTGCTCGTCACAGGCTGGAACAACGTCTCTACGGCAGCATTGAGGATTTCAGGATTGGTCTGCGTTTGTTTCAACAAGAGCTGCTCAAAGTGCAGTCTCGCCACGATGTAGAGGCCCTGGTGAGTTGGAACATTCCTGCTGATTTCCGCTTGCGCAGCGCCGAGTTAAGCCAGCGCGGCCGGCCCAGCAGCCCTTATTCCTTGCGATTGCCGATCACGGTTAACAATGTTTCTCTGGGAACCCTCTTTTTTGGCGGTAAGATCAACGGCCAAGATTTCACCCAACGGGAACGATTGATATTGCTGGAACTACAACAGCAGCTTGCCCTGGCCTTGTGGAGTTTTGAGTTAGACGAGGCGATTCGCGTCACTGAGGAACTGACCCGCTTGAAAAGCAAATTCCTGGCTAACGTTACCCACGAACTCCGCGCCCCACTCAACGGGATCATTAACTACATCGGCTTTGTGCTTGACGGTGACACCGGCCCCCTCAACGCCGAACAAGCCAGTCATCTTAACCAGGCTCTGCAGAGCGCCGAAAAACTACTGAGCCTAATTAACAACATTTTAGACATGAGTAAAATAGAAGCAGGGCAAATGGCCTTGCAGCTCCAGCCGGTCAATTTGACTGAAGTGGTTGCCGAGACCACTCCCAGGGCAGTAGAACTGCTCGGCGACAAGCCGGTCCAACTGTTGACCGACTTGGCCTCTACCCTGCCCGTTGTGCCGGCCGACCGCTTGCGGCTGCGCCAGATTATCCTGAACCTGCTCTCCAATGCCGCCAAATTTACCGACAGCGGACAGGTTTGGCTCAGGGCTTACCCGGAGAATGGGCATGTGATTATCCAGGTGAGCGATACGGGCCGGGGCATTAAGACTGAACTTCTGCCGGGGATTTTCCAACAATTTACCGGCGATGGATTGGCCGACCGGGAAGGCCAGCGCAATGCCGGCCTGAGCCTGCCGATCACCAAGTCGCTAGTCGAATTGCATGGGGGACACATCCGGGTTGAAAGCCAGGTCGGGCAGGGGACGACTTTCACGGTGACTCTACCGGTTGAACATCATTTGCAGTAACTGCTCAGGAGATTGAGCAAAGAGCGGAAATCTTGCCGAGATTAGGCCCTTAAAAATTGAATCCTTGCTCATTGAGCAAGAAAATTTAGACAGGGTTTACAAGATTTACGGGATTAAATTTAAAAAATCTTGTTAATCCTGTTAATCCTGTCGAGAAAACCTCGTTTGGTTTTGGCTTGTCCAGGGGATTGGGGGATAAAACAAGAATAAGAAATTATCTAACCCCGGCCCAAATTGACCCATTTTAATTGAGAGGTCCTTTATGTCTACTGATAAATTTCCAACCTATATCGCCCTGGTGGTCGAAGATGACGCTTCCGGCCTGGCGATTCTATCGGTGATGCTGCGGCGGATTGGCGTGCGCACGGTCATGGAACGTTTTGCCCGTGATGCGGTGGATCGAGCTAAAAAGATGACCAAAGTGGATATGATCTTTTTGGATTTGGGCCTGCCGGATGGCGATGGTTACGAAGTGCTGGCCCAAATCAAGCAGGACCCCGCGCTCCGAGGTGTGCCCACCATCGCCGTGACGGCCCGCGATGCCAGCACCGAAATGCCCAAGGCCCAGGCCGCCGGCTTCGACGGCTTTTTGGGCAAACCCCTCAACCGCAACCGCTTCCCCGACCAGATTCGCCGGATTATGGCGGGCGAGGGGGTTTGGGAAATATACAATTGATCAAGGATAGCGCTGGCACACCTGAGTTGCTCTGGGTCTTCTCTTCACCTCACCCTTATTTACTTTCCACCCATTTGTATCAAATCTTATACGGCAGCGCCAGCATCAAGAGGCGGGGGGTCTGCTCATATTCAGGGTCCTTGTGAACCAGTTGAGCATTGCGCCATAGGGCTAAAGAAGCATTCCAGGCATCGGCCACCGATAGGGGCGTCTGCGCTTTCATCGCAGCGGCCTGGCGTCGCCACGCCTCGCTCGACTCGACGACCTGCACGGGCCAGGCTTGCACCAGGGTCAGGAGATATTCCGTTTCTTCGGAGCTAATCTTGCGGAGCAACAGGTATTCCAATTCCATCAAGGCCATAAAAGGCAGATAGACACTGGCCTGGCCTGCTTTGGCCTCGTCTAGCAATTCGACTACTGTTTCCAGGCCATCTTCCTGATTAAGCACGGTAAGAATAGCCGAAGTATCCAGTACAAACGCCTTCATCACTCTCTTTCCCGCTGCGTCTTCCGCTCGGCTAGCAGTTCGGCTGAGGTTGGCCCCCGTCCTTTGAGAACACCAACAGCCGCCTTCACTGGGTCAGCCGGAATTGGTAAAACAACAATCATTCCATTCTTGATGCTCCACTCTAATTCCGTCGCTTGGGTAATGCCAAGCGCCTCTCGGATAGAGTATGGAATAACTGTCTGTCCGCGTACAGAGACAGTTGAACGCATCCTTTTCTCCTTTAAGTAAAACTCCTTAGATAATATCATATAGAATATAACATTATCTTACCAAATTAGCAATAGTAGTTTTTAATACCCTGGTGTTTCGATCCAGGTGCTATGGCCTCGTCTCATCACTTCACAACCAAACTCGTCATTCAAGGGAGATCAACTCAGCCATTGTTTGCCCAATTCGAGGTTTCAATTTGTGACTATCAAAGATGTGGAGATAATATCAGGCATTATCTTTGTAGCGAAAAGGATGGATTATGACCCAAGAATCGTTTCAACTCGACCTCAGCGAAAAAGGGAAAGACAAAAACGGCCAGACAATCTCGCTGGACCGGCGGCTGTTCATGCAATTGTTAGTCTATGGCGGCTGCCGCAACACCGGCGGATTGATCGAAGCCCTGGACCAGGCCAATCTCGACGGTGTGCTCTACGCTGATATTAATGACCCCCAGGGTGTCGCCTTGTTGACCATGCACGAAAACCCTGATTACTTTGTTACCGAGCTGCGCCAGTTGCTCAACCAGCCGCCCTTTGCCGGCCTGACCCCCAAGCCCGAATACACCATGTTTGGCCGGACCTACTCCGTCGGCTATGAGCAGGATTTGGAAGCCACCCTGCTGACCCGTCCCCGCCGCCGCGTCCTCGATCCGGAGTGGCTGTGGGCGGTCTGGTATCCGCTGCGGCGGGTCAAAACATTTGAAACCCTGCCGGAGCAGGAGCAAAAATTGGTCCTGATGGAGCACGGCGGCATTGGTATGTCTTATGGCAAAGCGGGCCTGGCTCACGATATTCGCCTCTCTTGCCACGGCCTGGATAAGAATGATAACGATTTTGTGATCGCCGTACTGGGCCGGGAACTGTATCCCTGCTCCGCTGTGGTTCAGGCCATGCGTAAAACCAAGCAGACCTCCCAATATTTGGAAAGCCTGGGGCCGTTTTTCATTGGCAAGGCTGTCTGGCAGGCTAAACTGGAATAAACTGGCAGGGGAATACAAAATTTTCTAACGAAGTGTCCGGCGTCGCCCGACGCGGCAGCACTGCATTAAATCGTGGTTAGTTACACCATTGTTCAACCAGTTGCAAGGTTTGTTGAGAAGGCCGGCCGCGCCGTTTGGGCGGGGTCCAACGGGGTGGCGGAACCTTGAAATTGAAAAG
>BOKF01000035.1 GCA_016860845.1 Chloroflexota bacterium | reverse complement strand
GTTTTGTTGACATGGTTTGGGCTGACCTCATTTCTATCGAAGAGATAGCTATTTTATCACTGTTCGTTCATTCGCCTACTTCATACCACTACATTTAGTAGGTGTTACGGAAATTACCGAAGAACCAAAAATATTCCCAGGACTTTCGCTTGGTGTCATTTTGAGCGACCGTAGGGAGCGAAAAATCCCTAGAACGGCCGCTTGCAATCGAGCGTCTCAGGGATTCTTCATTATTATACCCTTTGGGTACTCCCCTGCGCTCCGTTCACGCGAAGCAGTGACAAGCGAAAGTCTAGATTCAATACCAACTTGCTCAAAGCAGCGATAACTCAGATGCAGTTGAGCGCGTGCTATCACCGCATCCTCAAGCTGACCCAGACCCTTGCCGATTTAGCCGGGGTGGAACACATCCTGACGGTATATGTGGCCGAGGCGATTCAGTACCGGCCCCGGTTACGGGTGTAGCAAAGGTCATAGCAAGCTCGTCATTATAGTCGCTTACGGCAATCCGCCAAAAGAGCTTTTTTACCCCGCAACCCGGTAACAACCGGGTTTTTTGTTTTCTGGCTGTATATTCAATTTCTGCTGCCAATTTGCGATTTCTTTACGCTAAAATTTACGATCTCTACACGTTGATCGGTTATGATCGTCCCCAGCAGCATATTACCTTCCCTTTGCGGAAAGCCAAATACCTCATAGAAATTATTTCAAAGCTTTCTTAAACGAGTTCTTGCCAATAGGGCCATAACCAGGGAGACCAAAAATGGCGACCGCCAATATGTTCCAACATGAATCGCACAATGAAATATTTGCCGCGGGTGAGGTCATCTTCCGGGAGGGTGAGCCGGGCGAAGTTATGTACGTGATCCAGGAGGGTGAGGTGGAACTGTGGTCGAATGAGCATCTACTGGAAACTGTCGGCCCCGGCGGTATCTTGGGCGAGATGGCTCTCCTCGATCCAACCGGCCGTACTGCTACGGCCATTGCCCGGACAGACTGCCGGGTAGTCCCGCTCAACCAGACCCGTTTCAAGGTCCACGTCCATCACACCCCTTATTTTGCCATCCAGGTCATGCGGGTCATGGCCGACCGGCTACGCCGGATGAACCAGGAGGTCCATAAATAGGTTCCGTTTGGCAAGAAATGTCAATGTCTAGTTTTTAATTCAAATTACACTCAGTTAAAGGAGACCGATAATGTTATCCAAAATTTTTATTCGCTGCTGCGGAGGGATCTGCTTGTTAATTATCCTGATAGGCAGTTTTGTGAACCTGGCCTACGCCGATACCATTTTCCTGCCTGTGGTGATAAAGGGCGGCAGCAGTGGCGGGGGCGGTGGCGGAGGGACCTGCCAGGTCGGCAACCTGCTTCAGGATGGCAGCTTTGAAACCGGCTCGCCTTATTGGACTCAATTGGCCGGTTCCTACACCATCATTGATCCCTATGCCAATGCCCTTGACGGAGCCAAAGTGGCCTGGTTTGGCGGCTACAACAACGCCGACGACCGGCTCACTTCCCAACCTTTTACTGTGTCCAGCGGCTGCAAATCGCTCACCATTGTGGTCCATTTAAGATTGACCACCCAGGAAATTACCTCGTTTGCTTACGACAAACTCTATGCCAGTTTGCAGCCGGTTGGCAGCATAACCAACCCGGAGGTGAAGGTGGCCGACAACACCACCAAGTGCAACTGCGCCTGGGTGAGGATGACTTACACTTACAACCAGATTCCCAACCCCGGTCAACCCCTGCGCCTTTACTTCCGCGGTACAACCGACAGCTCGCGAATCACCAATTTCTACATTGATCTGGCCAGCGTCGAAGCCTCGAGTGGAACTTCCCTCCAAACAATGGCAACAGAGCACCCCTCCGACGGCGAAGCCAGTTTCAGCATCGAGTTCCCAATGGGCGACCCAGGCGTTACCTCTCCTGCCGCCGTGTATGGCAAGGAATAACCGGTGCTGGGCAGGGATGAACCAACTTATAAGGACAGCAAGGGACAGGGTTGAGGTTACCCTGGACACCGGCAGGTGTAGCGGGATCGGGTCAAAAACAGACGGCCAAAAGGAGACCATGGATGCTCGCTAAACCATCGTTTTTTTCATTCTTCGGCCTTGTTCTGGTGGCTATCGTTGCCGGTGGACTGGCCGGGGTGATCTTCCCCATCACCCCGGCGCGGGCCTTTACCATCTACACCGTCACCCGCACCGATGATCCCGAGCCGGATAGCTGCCTGCCCACTGATTGCTCGCTGCGCGAGGCCATCCGAGCGGCTAATACAGCGCCGGGAACAGATTTGATTGTCCTGCCGGCCGGAACCTATACTTTGAGTCGGCCAGGAGACAAAGATAACGTCGCCTTTTTTGGAGACCTGGACATCACCGATAACCTGACTCTACAGGGCGCAGGCGCGGCCAGTACGATCATTGATGGCAATGGCAGCGTGACTCGGGATCGTGTTATTGAGATTACCGCCGGGGTCACGGCCCACATTTCCGGCGTTAGCATCCGGCGGGGGGTTTCTTCCGTATTTAGTGGCGGCGGTATTTTTAATGCGGGCAGCCTGACCCTGACCCTCAGCCGGGTCATCAGCAACACAGTCAACAACAACGGCGGCGGCATCGCCAACCAGGGAACCCTGGTCATTAGCCAGAGCCTGGTTATGAGCAACACCGGCAATCCCCCCACCTATGGCTTCGGCGGCGGCCTTTACAACGAGGGGCAATTAAGGCTGGTTGAAAGTACGGTCAGTGGGAATGAAAACCGGATAGGCGGCGGCCTCGACAATGGCCCTCTGGCCACGGCGACGCTGCTCAATAGCACTGTTAGCGGCAACCGGGCCAGCGAAAACGGCGGCGGCATCAACAACCGCGGCGCAGGCATCCTGAATCTGTTTAACGTTACCCTGACCGCTAACCGTTTGGACATGGTAACTAATAATCTCGCCTGGAACGGTGGGGGGCTTAAAATTGGGCTTAACAGTACCGTCAACACCCGTAACACCCTCATTGCGGATAATCAAAAGACCGGCGTGTTGTTTGATCCCATCAACGACGACTGCAAGGGTATCCTTACCTCAGCCGGGTACAACCTGGTACAGACTACCGCCGGTTGTATCATCACTGGAGATACGACCGGCAACCTGACCGGCCAGTTCCCCCAGCTTGGCCCGCTGGCCGATAATGGCGGCCCAACCCTGACCCACGCCCTTAATCCAGGCAGTCTGGCCCTCGATGCGGGCAATCCGGCAGGCTGTACGGACAACGCCGGCAACGGTTTGACCACCGACCAGCGCGGCTACGCCCGCTCTGTGGACGGTGATGGGACGAACGGCCCCCGCTGCGACATCGGCGCATTTGAGGCTGAGGCAAGCATCCCTGCGCCGCAAACACAACTCATTTATCTTCCCAGCGTGCTGAAATAGTTGCAGGGGGAAAACTCAATGATCTCCCAGTTTATCCAAACCACCCTCTGTGGCTTGGCCGGCTGGTAAATAATTTACGAAGGAGTCGTCACGAACCTGCGGCTCACCACCAACAATGAAATGGTAGGAGAGTAACAAGGTTGCAGAGATCTATTATCCCTGTCTACCATCTACTGTCTACCGTCTACTGTTTTCGAAGGAGGTTTCTATGGTGCACAAGAAATTTTTGTTCTTCCTCATAATGCTCTTTGTTCTGGGACTCTTTGGCTGGAACGCCGGGCGCAGCCGCGCGGCTAATTCGGTCGCCGCCCAGGCGACGATTGGCAGCGGTACGGCTGCCAGTTGCCAGACGAACGCGGCGGTAAATGCTTTTTCCAATGCCGTGGCGGCCGGCGGCATCGTTGACTTCAACTGCGGCCCCAATCCGGCGGTTATTACCGTCAATACCACCGTAGTTAACCAGCAGGCAACGGTGAATGGAAACGGCCTTATCACCCTCAGCGGTGAAGATCTGCGCCAGATCTTTTATGTGATGGCGGCCGGCAACCTGACGCTCAACGACATCGCATTGACAGATGGCAGCGCCGGGAGCGGCGGGGCCATTTACGTTCAGTTGCCGTCTACGGTAACGCTTAACCGCACTTCTATTAGCAGCAGCAATGCCAGCAGTTACGGTGGTGCTATTTATAATTTGGGTACGCTGGTTCTTAACGACAGCACCCTGGACGGCAATGTTGCCGGCATGGATGGCGGCGGTATTTACAATAATGGCGGCGGCGTTACCATTGTCAATACCAACTTTTTCGATAACCAGGCCAATCGGGGCGGGGCCATGGCCAATGCGCAGTCGTCTACCGTGACTCTTAACGGTGGTTTTGTGAGCAGCAATGACTCCACCGGCGATGGCGGTGCTATCCATAATCGGGGC
The DNA here is from genome assembly GCA_016860845.1 of Chloroflexota bacterium. The sequence goes on along the minus strand of BOKF01000035.1, from coordinate 86,302 downwards.
ACGCTGACCCTCAATCGCGCCACCCTGGGCAGCAACATTGCCGGCGGCAACGGCGGCGGCATTTTCAACAACGCCGGCGTGGTAGCGCTTTATGACAGCTACCTGGTCAGCAATCAGTCGGTTAACGGCGGCGGTATCTACACCGTCAACGGGCAATTGACGCTGGAGAGAACGGCCGTGCGCAGCAGCTTCATCACCAATCAGGGCGGGGGCATTTTTGCCGCCAGTAAGACGCAGATCACCAACAGCACCTTTTCCGGCAACCGTGCCCTGAAGGGGGGTGGCATTTTTGCCATCTTTGACCTCGCCATTCTCAACAGCACCTTCAACGAGAACCGCGCCGACCTGGGTGGGGCTATCTGGCGCGACCAGGCAGCGCCGACGATGACCCTGAAAAACAGCATCCTGACCGGCAGCCGTGATACCAACGGCAGCAGCCCCAGTCTGAATTGCGACGGCCCGTCGCTCACGTCGCTGGGGCGCAACATTATTAGCGATAATACCTGTGTGCCCAATCCCAGCTCTGTAGGTGATTTATTGGGTACAGACCCCCAATTGGGAGTCTGGTTAAGCCCCACGCCTCGTGGTTACATCCCGGCTGCTTCCAGTCCGGCTATTGACTATGGTCTTGATTGTCCGGCTATTGACCAGCGCGGCTATCCACGTCCCCTGGGCGTTGCCTGCGATGTTGGCAGCATCGAGCGCAGCACGCCGGTCTATTTACCAGTGGTGATTAGATAATACGGCGGAAAGGATAAAACAATTCGAAGGGGATAGGGTGACCATTTCAGACCCTAAAGCTCTCCGAGAGCTTTAGGGTCTTGGAGGTGAAGCCGGGGCCAGGATTCCGGCCACCACCGCGTCAAGCGATTCGGCCTGGCCTCGCGCCAGAGCCGCCTCTACTATCGGGCGGGGCAGCTTTGCTTCGAGCTGGGCCAGCCAATGGGCGGATCGTTCCCGGGTGTTCTGCTCCGTCGCCGGATGGTTAACCGCGAGAGTCAGCCATTCTAAGGCGGTGATTTGGACATCCGGGTTCAGCCGATCATCAGCGGCCCGCAAATGCACATCGGCCAAGCTCGCCAGCGCGCTCACCATTATTGTCACAATTTGGTGTTCTCGACCAATCCGCAGCGCCTCATGCAGATGCTGCCGGGCTTCGTCATAATCGCCCAGGGCAACACAAGTTTGGGCCAGTTGAAATAGAATCGCCGTCATCACCCAGCGGTCCTCAACCTCCCGAAAAATGACCAGCGCTTGTTGCTGTAACTGCTTTCCTTCAGGATAGCGGTCCTGGCTTATCCGGCCCGCCAATTCGCCCAGAACACTTAGGCAAAAACCAATACTCCAGCGATCGCCGGCGGTTTGGCTTAACAGCAGGGCTTCTCTTAAGATGGCCTCGGCCTCGCTATACCGCCCCAAAGGGATGAGGGCGCGACCCAAGAAAATCAAGGTCGCAGTCAGCCGCCACGACCGATCCTTTTCTCGCAATACAAGCAGGCCGTCTCGCAGAAACTGCTCGGCTTGGCTATACTCACCCAGTGAGATCGCTACAAAACCTATTCCTGAAGTGGAAAAGGCCGCCATAGCCACATCGCCGCTCTGTTTGGCCAGGGCTGCGCTTTCCGTTAAGTGTTGCCTGGCCAGGGCACGTTCGCCTCCCCCCCAGGCAAGGAAGCCCAGCATTTGCAGGACAAGGGCGACATCGCGCGGGGCCTTAAATTCCCGCAGTAAGGCCAGGCTTTTTTGCAGCCGTTCTTTGGCCTCCTGAAAACGGCTAAGCCGTTGGCAAAAGCGACCTTCTCGAGCCACAATTTGGGCGAAAATAAGCCGGCTGGCTGCACCGGTTAACTGCCCGGCCTGACTTAATCGTTTGGCCGCTTCGGAAAAAATATTATAACCCTGGTGATACCGGCTGGTAGCCTCGTGGAAGAGCCACAAGCTCCATAGAAATGGGTCAATCTTATCCACCTGTCCGTCCTCGACTGCGTACTGCCAGGCAGCCAAGATGTTTTCATAGTCAGTTTCAATCTTCTGGAAAATCTCCAACTGGCGTGGGCTGTTCAAAGGTTCATCCCACTGCTGCATTAACCCGGCGTAGTGGGCGCAATGGCGGTTAAAGGTATCGCTCTGTTCGGCTGGCAACTCAGCCAGCTTCTCGGCGGCGAACTGGTGAATCAGTTCGTGCATATCATAGCGGCCGGTCTCATCTCGGCGCAAGAGCGATTTGCTGACCAGCCTCAACAACAGCGGCAGGGTTGCCCCCGCCACCTGGATGGCCGCCTCCCGCCGAAAGCCGCCCCGAAAGACCGACAGCCGTTTAAGCACCTGTCGTTCCACCTCTGCCAGTAAATGCCACGACGACTCGAACACTGCCCGCAAACTGCGATGACGTTCCGGCACGTTCCGCAGGGATGTGGTCAAAAAATTGAGGTCGCGCTCAATTTCGGCCACAAGTTCGGCGCAGGTCAGCACCGGCAGCCAGGTCGCCGCCAGCTCCAATCCCAGGGGCATACCCTGGACCAGTTGGCACAAGCGCACCACCTCACCCCCGTTGGCTTCGGTCAGGGCAAAGTCGGCCTGGACGCGCCGGGCATGCTGAAGGAAGAGGGCGATGGCGCTGTATCGAAAGGGAGGCCGGAAGGCTGGAGGGTTAGAAGGTTGAAAGCGCAGATTGCTTTCATTGTCCAACGTCCAATCCTCTACTCTGCCAGGCTTCCACTCTTCCTTGGGATACTCCAACCCACCCACTTCCAGCACCCACTCCTCCTGCACATCCAAGCGTTCCCGCGAAGTCACCAGCAGTTTAAGCTGGGGCGCGGCTTGCAGCAGGTCCAGCAGCAACTCCGCCCCGCCGTTGACCGAAAGTAACTGCTCAAAGTTGTCGAGGATCAGTAACAACTCCTTGGTTCGCAGAGAGTGGAGCAGTTGCGTCTCTGGCTCAGCCGAGCCGCTGAAGGAAAAATTTAGGGCGCTGGCCATGTGGGTAACAATACCCTCCGGGGCATCTACCGCGGCCAGAGAGACAAAGAAAATTCCATGCTGGAAGCAAGCCAGGTTTTCCATGCCCGCTTGCAAGGCCAGCCGGGTTTTGCCTACCCCGCCCAGCCCCACCAAGGTGACTAGCCGGCAGGTCGGTAGATCAAAATATTCAGCCAGACGGGCCAGTTCTTGCTCCCGGCCCACAAATGGGGTGGCCTGGGGGGGCAGGTTGTGAGGATGGGGTGCCTCGGCCGTTTTTAACTGCTCATACAAGGCCCGGGTTTCGGCCGACGGATTGACGGCCAGTTCTTCGGCCAGCACCTGGCGGCAGGTATCGTACTGAGCCAGGGCAGCGTTGCGCTGGCCACTCTTGGCCAGCAATTGCATGAGCTGCCGATGGGCTTCCTCATGCCAGGGTTCCAGGGTTAGCAGCCGCCGGGTGTAGTCAATGGCTGCGGCAAATTCGCCTCGTTCCATGTGCTGCGCCGAAACGATGCCCAACGCCTGAATTGCCATCTGGTGGAAGCGTTGCTGCTGATTGAGCTGCCAAACTTCAAAATCGGACGCCTGCCGCACCACAAATCCTTCCAAAAAATTTCCCCGATAGAGTTCGATGGCCTGGTCGGCCAGTTGCAGGCCGCTGCTGGAAGCGCTGGCAGTTAGGAGGGTCTCAAAGAGTTCGACATCCAGCCAATAAGGGCTGGCCCGATTGAAGCTAACTACATCCCGCTCAATCTCAATATAAGGTCCAACCAATTTGCGCAGGTTGGCTAAAACGGTGCGCAGGTTGGCCCGCGCCTCGAGATCCGGCGAGTCCCCCCACAATAATGTAGCCAGGGTTTCCCGTGAGTGTGGTCGCCCGGTCACAGCCAAATAGCACAGCAGCGCCTGCGCTTTGGCCGAAACAAAACCACTGATAGGTTCGCCATCCCGATTAACCTGGAGTTTGCCCAACAAAGAAAGTTGCAGTTCTCTCATCTCGGTAGCCTCTTGGCTGTTTACGCCCTCTTCACGGTCAACTTCGTATTTATTTGTGAAGTTAGGAACAATAGGATTTGCTACAGTATACCATACTTAACCAGACAAACAAAGCTTCGAAAAATTGGTAGTCTCAGTGGATCTAAATTTGAGGAGCCAGCATCCTCAGATGCGGCTCTGTTCGGCATCTAAGGATGCCTCACTCCTCTGAAATTGGATTTGCTGAGTCTGTCAATTAGCTGATGGGTTGGCGTGGGGACACGCTCTTGGGAGAATCCTGGGGGGCGGGCAGAATTTATATCCGGGTTACAAATCGAGGACTTGTTGCCAAATGGATGGGTCAACCGGAATCCCATTGGCTTTGTTTTCCTGGCGCGTTTTGAGCACGCGCTCGCCGGGGTAGAGGATTTCGTCACCTGACGCAGCCGGGGCGGCACTGTGCAGGTCGTCAAGCACTTCGTTGACAACCTGCTCGGCTAAAGCAGCGCTGGCTGCTTTGCCCAGGTCAAAGGCAATAAATACCTGCGAGATATTGAACTCGGCAACTTGCCGGCCGATTTGATAGGTTGTCTGCCCGCCGGAGAGCAGGGCGGCCATGAGGTCCAACAGCAGGGACAGGCTCGAACCCTTCCAGTAGCCGATGGGCAGCGGCCGCTGCGAATGGATGATGGCCTCAGGATCGCGGGTCAGATTACCTTGTAGATCAAACCCGCCGGCCAGGGGTAACTGCTCCTGCCGCCGCCGGGCAGTCTCCAGGCGGCCATACGAGAATTGGCTCATGGCCATATCCAGCACCACCGGTCCTGTTGAGCGGGGCACGGCCAGAACCAGGGGATTGTTGCCCACACGAATCTCGCGCGCTCCCCAGGGAGGCATATTGGGGAGGGTGTTCGTCCAGGCCATAAAAACGAAGCCGGCTTCAGCCGCTTGCCAGCCATAGGTGCCGCCCCGCATCCAGTGAGTGGTGTTGCGCAAAGCCACGCAGCCCAGGCCATGCTCACGCGCCAGGGCTAACGCCCGCTCCGTGCAGGTGTAAGCGTTGAGCGGGCCAGGCCCCAGATGCCCATCCCACTGCTCCCACGCCCCCAGAGCAGCCAGTTTTTCCGGTTCGGCCTGAACCTGGATATAGCCTTTACGAATCTGCTCGATGAAATTAGGGAAACGGTTGACGCCGTGCGAAGCGACCCCATCCAGGCTGGTTTCAGTGAAAGTGCGGGCGCATAGAGTAGCTCGCTCCGGTGTAAACCCTATCTTCAGCAAGACCCGCTGAAATTCTCGCTGCATATCGGCAAAAGGCACACGGATCATTGCCAGCTCCTTCTTGTGGGGTTTGTTTTCAAAATCGGTAATCTCGATAATCAAGGAAGATTGGAAGGCTGGAAGATTGGTTGTTATTTACCAGCCTTCCAATCTGCCACCTTCCAGGTTTTACCCATGAGTATGTCTTGTTCGGAGAGTTCAACCAGCCGTCTCAACCCGGCCTGGCCAGGTTTCCGGGTTTAACAGGTTCTTGGGGCGTTCGCCCCGCAGGACTTGTAGCACCTGTTCGACAGCCCCTTGGCCCATCGCCAGATAACCCAGGTCGGTATAAGAAGAGATGTGGGGGGTGACGACGACATGAGTCATGTGGAGGAGGGGATTGGTCGGCAGCGGAGGTTCGGGATCAAAAACGTCCAGCGCTGCGCCGGCCAAATGGCCCTCGGCCAGAACGTGGGCCAGGGCTGCTTCGTCAATCAATTGGCCGCGGCCGGCATTGACCAGGTAAGCCGTTGGCTTCATCAGCCGCAGCTCGCGCTCGCCGAGCAGATGGTATGTCTGCGGGGTGAGCGAGGCGTGCAGGGTAACAAAATCAGCCTGGGAGAGCAGCAGGTCCAGGTGGTCCACCGGCTCTACGCCCATCGCCGTAAGGGGGTTCCAGTCACCGAAATCCGGGTTGTAGGCCAGCACCCGCATCTTTAAGCCCAGCGCGCAAATTTCGGCCACCCGCCGGCCAATGCGCCCGACGCCAATCACCCCCAATATCCGGCCCCGGACTTCGGTGCCCATCAGATGCGGGCGCGGAATGCCGGCTCCCCGTAAGCTCTTATCCCCTGCGACGACCCGTTTGGCCAGGGCTAATAACAAGGCGACGGTGTGTTCGGCGGTGGATTCGGTTGGCCCATCGGGGGTGTTGACCACCAGGATGCCGCGCGCGGTGGCCGCCGGGATGTCAACATTATCCACGCCGATGCCGTGCCGGGCAATCGCCTGCAAAGACGGCCCGGCCCGGTCCATAAAGGCTCCGTCGGCCTTGTTCTCCACGCCTATGATCACAGCCGCCGCACCCGGCAGATTCTCCGGCGTGCCCGGCATGATGACCTCAGTCGCCGAAGTTAAGAGGGCCAACGCCTCCGGCACGAGCTTTAAGTCAAGCCATACTTTTGGTTTCATGGGTTTCCTCTGGCCACTTGGACAGCGGCGGCCATAATCTTGGAATGGTTTAAATGATGTCCTCGCCGTGCTGCCCGCCGGGCAAACCAGCAGCGCCCAGGGCTTCTTTCATGACCGTCAAATCGGCGGCCAGGGCCTGGCTGAAGAGGGTAAGATCGCTGCTGTGGACGATGAAGTTGGCCCCTGCTTTGGCCCACTCGATTTCCTGGTCGCGCCCGGTTGAAAAGTGAATCCCCACGCCCACCTGATGCTGGCGGGCTTTGCGGATAATGGTTTTGACCGTTTCATCAAAAAGCGGGTGGCGATACTGTTCCGGGAGACCCAGGCTGATGGAGAGGTCGTGCGGGCCAATCAGCACGGCGTCGAGTTGGGGCACGGCCAGAATGTCGTCAAGCGCCTCCAGCGCCGGCCGGCTTTCGATATTAACGATCAGCACATTGCCGGTATTCCAGCGGTCCAGGTAAGCGGCCAGATCACCGGGTAGGTCGGACTCACCGGACACGGCCTGGCGCAGCCGTCTGCCCTTGAGCGGCCTCAGTTTGACCGCCCCGCGCAGCGCCTGCACCTCTTGCACGGTTTCAACATAGGGGGCAATCACACCCTTGGCTCCCCCATCCAGCGCCACGCAGGCCTGGTACGGATCAGGCGCGGGGATGCGCACAATGGGGGCCATGCCCAGGGCGTCATAAGTCTGGCACATCCAGGCCAGTTGTTCCCGGTCAATGGGCGTGTGTTCCGTATCAATAAAAACAAAATCCAGGCCGAGTTTCTGCACTACCTTGGGCCAGCGCGCTGAGGTAGAGAGAACAGCCGTGCCGTAAACCCGCTGACCGTTCCTCAGCGCCGCCGAAAGTTCCTGTCCGTTCATCAGAGTTATCCTCGCACTTCTCTAATCCAGGCCAGCGCCTGAGCCACGTTCCGGGTGATCGCCTCAAAGTCACCCGCAGCGACCGCCTCTTTGGTTATCAGATTGGACCCCATGCCAACACAGGCCACCCCGGCTTTGAACCAGGCATTGATGCTTTCCCTGGTCGCCTCAACGCCGCCGGTCGGCATAATCCGGGTCCAGGGGCAGGGGCCGAGCATCGCCTTCACAAACCCTGGGCCGCCGACCGAACTGCCGGGAAACACTTTGACAATCTCAACCCCCAACTCCTCCGCCTCGGCAATTTCCGAGGCGCTGCCGCAGCCGGGCGAATAAGCAATCTTGCGCCGGTTGCACAGCCGGGCTACCTCGGCATTGAGTAGCGGGCCGACGACAAAGTTAGCCCCGCTGGCAATGTACATGGCCGCCGTCGGCGCATCTACAATCGAACCGACACCCAAAATAACCTGAGGGTTGGTCTGGGCAAAGTGGCGTGATAATTCGGTAAAGACGTGGTAGGCAAAGTCGCCCCGGTTGGTGAACTCGATGACCCGCGCCCCACCAGCCGCACAGGCCGCGACGATTTGCTTGGCCACTTCGACATCTTTGTGGTAAAACACCGGGATCAACCTCAGGTCAATCATCGTGTTGAGTACGTCAAGTCTGGTAAAACGAGCCATTGTCGTTATCCTTTTCTAAAGTATAAATTTCTACCGTGACACTCGCCCCGAAGCATCGCCGGACATCAGTTTTTCCACTTCGTCAACCGTAACCAGGTTGAAGTCGCCAAAGATGGAATGTTTGAGACAAGAGGCGGCAACGGCAAAGTTGAGCGCCTTTTGAACGTCGCCCGGGTAGTTCCGCAGGCTGTAAATCAACCCGGCGGCAAAGGCATCGCCACCGCCCACCCGGTCCACGATGTCGGTGATGTTAAACGTGGGGGCGATGTAAAAGTTGCCCTGCTGCCACAGCACCCCTGACCAGGTGTTGTGGTTGGCCGAGATGGAGCCGCGCAGAGTAATGGCAATGGTTTGCAGCGTGGGGAAGCGTTCGGCCAGGCCGGCGCAAACGTGGCGATACTTGTCGGCCTCAACCTGGCCGCGGCTCACGTCGGTTTCGGGCGCTTTGATGCCAAAAACCTTGTCGGCGTCCTCCTCATTGCCGATGGCAATATCACAGTGACTGACCAGTCCGGGCATAACCTCGCCCGCTTTTTTGCCCCACTTCCACAGGTTCTTGCGATAATTCAGGTCGCACGACACCGTTAGCCCCAGCCGCTTGGCCGCCTGAATCGCTTCCAGGCAAACGTCGGCGGTGCCGGCGGAAATGGCCGGTGTGATGCCGGTCCAGTGGAACCAGTCGGCCCCGGCAAAGACGCGCTCCCAATCAACCATCCCGCGCTCGATGGTGGCAATGGCCGATTGGCTGCGGTCATAAACAACTTTACTGCCGCGCTGGACCGCTCCCATTTCCAGAAAGTAGATGCCCAGCCGCTCGCCGCCGCGCGCGATCTGGTCAACCCCCAGACCGTACCGGCGCAGAAACTGAACACAGGCGTCGCCCAGGTCATTTTTGGGCAGGCGGGTTACATAATCTACCGGCTCGCCAAAATTGGCCAGCGAGACCGCGACATTGGCTTCGCCTCCGCCATAAATTACGTCAAAGGTGGAGGCCTGGCTAAAACGTAAAAAGCCGGGCGGCGACAGCCGCATCATAATTTCACCAAAGGTAACGATTTTCCTTTTCATCTTTGAAACCTCATAATTAGACGATTTGCGATTTTGGATTTATACCGCAAGGGTATCCTTTAGGACGATTAGGCATGAGTTTAGCCAGCTTAACCGCACATCGTCAATCTGAAATCGTAAATAAACTATTTCTAACTTCGGGGCTGACCATGCCAGGGCCGGCGCCGCCCTCAGCGGCCCATCCAGCCGCCATCAACCGGCAGCAGCGCGCCATGCACGTAGTCTGAGGCGCTGGAGCTTAAAAAGACGACCGCCCCCTGCATATCATCAGGTTGGCCCCAGCGCCCGGCGGGAATCCGTTCCAGAATGGCCCGGTTGCGCTGCTCGTCGGCGCGGAGCGCGGCAGTATTGTCGGTGGCCATGTAGCCGGGCACAATGGCATTCACATTGACCCCCTGGCTGGCCCACTCGTTGGCCAGGGCTTTGGTCAATTGGCCCACCCCGGCTTTGCTGGCAGCGTAACCGGGTACGAAAATGCCACCCTGGAAGGTTAACAGAGAGGCTACAAAAATGATCTTACCCTGCCCTCGTTCGACCATCTCCCGGCCAAGCTCCCGGCTCAGGATAAATTGGGCGCTCAAATTGACGTTGATAACCTGATCCCAATATTCATCCGGGTGCTCAACTGCCGGCCGGCGCAGAATCATGCCGGCGTTGTTGACCAGGATGTCAATCCGGGAAAAATCGCTTTTGACCTGTTTGATAAAATTATACAAAGCCTGGCGGTCGCCAAAATCGCAGGCATAGCCCTTAAAGCGGCGGCCCAGAGCGGTGACTTTTTGCTCAACCTCGCTGCCGGAAGGTTCCAGCGTAGCGCTGACGCCAATGATGTCCGCCCCGGCCTCGGCCAGGGCGCAGGCCATGGCCTGCCCCAGGCCGCGTTTGCAGCCCGTCACCAGGGCTATCTTGCCATCGAGTTTGAATTGATCCAGGATCATCGGAGTGCTTCCATTTTTACGCCGTCCATGTCGCTGAAGGCCTGGTTCTCGCCGCCCATCGCCCAGACAAAGATGTAATTCCTGGTGCCCGCGCCGGAATGGATGGACCAACTGGGCGAAAGGGCAGCCTGACCGTTTCTGACGACAAGGTGCCTGGTTTCGGTGGGCTGGCCCAGCAGGTGAAAGACCACAGCATCCGGGGCCAGATCAAAATACAGATAAACTTCAGAGCGGCGTTCATGGGTGTGGGCCGGCATCGTGTTCCAGATGCTTCCTTCGGCTAACTCGGTAAAGCCCATCACCAGTTGGCAGCTCTGGACGCCTTCGGGATGAATGACCTTGTAGAGGTTGCGCCGGTTGGCCTCGGCCTGGCTGCCCAGGACGGCGGCTTCGACGGCCACTGCTTTCGCCAGTTGGGTCGGATAAACTTGGTGGGCGGGCAGGCTGACCAGGTAAAACCGGGCCGGGTTAGCCGCAGCCTGGCTGTTAAATTCGATCTCCCGGCTGCCCCGCCCGATATACAGGGTGTCCTTTTTAGACAAGCTGTAAGTAGCGCCGTCAACCCTGATCTGTCCTTCACCGCCGAGATTGATAACGCCGATTTCGCGGCGTTCGGCGAAGTAATTCGCCCTCAATTCTTGACCGGCCTCCAGGGTTAGGGGGGTAGTAGCCGGCGTGACCGAGCCGATGATCATGCGGTCTGTATGCCAATAGACCAGTTTGACCTGACCTGGCGCAAACAGATCGTCTATCAAAAAATGTTGCCTGATCTCGGCGGTGTTCATCCGTTCAAATCGCACCGGATCAGGCGCGTAGCGTGTCTCCATACAAACCTCCTTTTTTGAGGGAAATTATCCCTCAATTTCTGTTACAATCTGCTTTTGAAAGGTGGGCCGGCTTCAACTGTTGGGCACATGGCCCAATTTAGCGGAAACAGCTCCAGCAGCCTTCATTGCCAGCGGCGCGAGTTCTAAAAGCCGGGGTACGGAGAGCCGGTAAGCCGGTCCCGAAATGCTGAGGGCGGCAAAAGCGCGGCCGGTGTAATCAAAAATAGGCGCGCCCACGCAGCGAACCCCCTCCTCATTCTCGACATCGTCAATGGCGAATCCCTGTGCCCGAATGGCCTCAAGGTGTTTGATTAAGTCGGCGCGATGGGTGATCGTATGGTCCGTGCGCTGGGGGAAAGACATCCGCTCAAGCAATCTTGCTTGTTCCTCTTGAGGCAAAAAAGCGAGTAAAGCCTTGCCCATGGCGGTGCAATGAAGGAGATTGCGGGCGCCGATTGTCGAGTGCAGCCGCACCGACTGGGAGCTTTCCACTTTGTCAACGTAGAGAATCTCCGCGCCATCCAGGAGAGCCAGGTGCGCGGTTTCGTGGGAGGTCTGGCTCAGTTCGTGCAAAATTGGCTTGCTGAGTTCAAGAAGGTCGAGGGAATTTAGCAGGCTGTGCCCCAGGCTTAAAACCCGGGTACCCAGCCGGTAGCAACCGTCTTCGGTGCCGTTGACATAACCACGATGGGCCAGGGTAACGAGAAGGCGGTAGGCCGTCGGGCGGGACATTTTACAGCGGCGGCCCACCTCAGGCGCCGACAAAGGCCGGTCCGCCACGGTGAGACACTCCAGGACATCAATAGCTTTGAGGACTGTATGAATCAGATTAGCTTCGTGGTTGGCACGAGTTGCGGCCATAATGGAAAATTCTTCATAGGCAGCCAACCGGCGCAGGTGCGCGGGCTGCTCTAAAGAAGATACCCACCTCTCTGTGTGTTTATCCCCCTATAACCATCAAAAATTGAAGCTGCGCTTGAGAGAAAGTAGAGGTTACAGCAGAACGGTTCATATAATGAACCAATAGTTCATTTTGTAAACATTATAACACCAGTGCGGAGAGTTGTCAAGGATTAAAAAAGTAGGGCAGGCTAGACCTGACAGGTTTCTGAAACCTGTCAGGTCTATTTAGGGGCAAGCATCAGTGAATAGGGCTCAGGCCTTGTTGTTGCAGCAGGGCGCGAATCTGAGCCACCTCATCTGCCGACAGGATAGGCATCGGCGCTGAAACCAGCGGCTGGCATAGGCCCAGCAGGCTGGCTGCCGTTTTCAGGCAACTTAGCCAGTGGTTAAACGTATGCAGCCGGCCCAAGGCCACAATTCGTTGTTGGATTGCACGCACCTGTCCCGCCTGGTTGGTGCGGGCCGCCTCGATCATAGCCGTAAACCAGGCCGGCACCAGATTACCCAGGCCGCAGACCAGCCCATCCGCGCCGGCTAACAGGCTAAGACCGGCCACCGGCTCAGCCCCTTGTAAGACGGCCAAATCAGTTTCCCGGCTTAACCACACCAGGCGTTGAAACCGCTCCATATCGCCGTAGCTGTCCTTGACCCCCACAATCCGCGGGTGTTGGCTCAGTTCGGCCAGTGTTTCCGGTTCAACCACGGCATGCACGGCTTGGGGGATATTGTAGAGCAGCAGCGGTCGGGAAGACACATCGGCTATCGTCTTGAAAAAGGCGCGCTGAATGTCGGGCTGGCTGAATTGGCCGTAAAAGGGCAAAGTCAATACAAAGGCGTCCACACCGGGTAGATCAAGGGCGGCCATAACCTCATGGACCCGCCGAACACTACATTCTGAGATACCCACCAATAGCTGCCCTCGCTGCTGGAGGACCTCAGCCGCGTATTGTACCAGGGTGCGCCGCTGATCCAGGCTCAAAAATGGTCCCTCGCCGGAACTGCCCAGGGCGAAGACGCCGCTGCCGCCACCGGCCAAAATATGCTCAATCAGGCGCTGCACGCTCTGCCGGTCAATCTTATCATCGGGCAGCAGGGGGGTTAACAGAGGAGGGATCAGGCCCGTAAATGTTGCTTTAGACATATAGAGATACCTTTCAGTGATGTTATAGGATTGGTTACTCTTGCCAGGAAAATCCCCAAGAGTTGGGTAGAGAGGAATATTAGTGCGTTTGGGCGATTTCTGTCAACTTTTACGCTTTCTTAACCCCTAAATGTGATATTGCCTGGTAAATAACAACCATTTTTGGCTTGACAGGCAAAATGAACAATGTTATAATGTTCGTGGTTTGAACTATTAGTTCAAATAATGAACTACATAATATTAATTAGAGTACAAGGAGGTATTACTAATCATGACGACGAAGAGGTCTAAGTCAAACGGCGTTTCTCGACGCGAATTTTTGCGTTTGGCTGCGCTCGCCACAGGTTCGGTAGCTGTTGGCGGTTATCTTCCGCAAGTAGCCGCAGCCGCTGCTGGAACTCCCCCCGCATTGGCCCCCACGGCCACAGAGGCTACCACCGCGATTGCCGCTCTTCAAGCTGATGATCTCGGCGGACTGGTCGGCAAACTCGAAGGCCCCACCCTAATCCTCGATGTAGCAGAGTTCCCCAAAACATTTGCAGATGCGCCGATGCTGGCCGAACTGGTCACAGCCGGCGACCTGCCTGCTGTCGAAGAGCGCCTACCCGATCCTGAAGACCTGCTGGTCATCCAGCCGCTTACAGAAATTGGCCAGTACGGCGGCACGTGGCGACGCGCCTTCACCGGCCCGGCGGATCACGAGAACGGCAACCGCATCAACTCAAACGATAAGATACTACACTTTGACTACACCGGCAACAAGATTGTGCCCGCGCTGGCCAAAGGTTGGGAGGTGAGCGAAGACGGCAAGACCATCACGATTTTCCTGCGCAAAGGCGCCAAATGGTCTGACGGCCAACCCCTGACCGCGGACGACTTTATGTTCTGGTACGAGGATATTTACTCGAACCCCGAAATCGTGCCCACACCCTTCCCTGAAATGCAGATCAACGGCAAGCCGGGCGTTATGAAAAAGGTTGACGACTTTACCGTGGCCTTTGAGTTCCCGGAAGCATATCCCTACTTTGTCTATGTCCTGGCCGGAAGCACCGGCATCGGCGCCGGCTTTGCCACGCGCGGCGCGTTCACAACTTTTGGCGGCGGCTACTGTCCGGCGCATTACCTCAAACAATTCCTGCCCAAATACTCGTCCGTAGAAGATCTCAACAAAATGGCCACGGATGCGGGCTTTGACAACTGGTTGTCTCTGCTCAAGAACAAGTACAGTTGGGCGCTCAATCCCGACGTGCCGGTGATGACGCCCTGGCGGACGACCAGCCCGATCAACACGCCTACCTGGTCCATGGAACGCAATCCGTACTTCTGGGCCGTAGACACTGAAGGTAACCAACTGCCGTACATTGACAAGATCACCATGACTCTGGCGGAGAACGTCGAAGTCGCCAACCTGCGCGCCATTGCCGGCGAGTACGACATCCAGGAACGCCATATGGGCCTGTCTAAACTGCCCGTTTTCCTGGAAAACGCGGAAAAAGGCAACTATACCGTTCACCTCGACCCGGCCTTCAATGGCGCAGACTGTGCGCTACACATGGGCAATGCCTATGAAGGCGACCCCGAAATTGCCAAGCTGATCAAAAACAAAGATTTCCGCCACGCGCTCTCGCTGGGTATTGACCGCGATCAGCTTAACGAGGCCCTCTGGCTCGGCGTCGGCACGCCCGGCTCCACGGCTCCGGCAGAAGATACCATCTACAGCCCCGGCGTTGACTATCGCTCCAAGTGGTGTACCCTTAACGTCGAAGAAGCCAATGCGCTGCTCGACAAAGTTGGGCTGACCGAGAAAGACAGCGAAGGCTACCGCCTCCGCACCGACGGCAAGGGACGCCTGCAGCTCGAAATGATCACCGTGGGCGGGTCGTTCATTCCCTATACCCAGGTAGGCGAAATGATCAAGCAGCAGTGGCAAGAGATCGGCATTGATGTCATCATCAAGGAGACGGAACGCAACATTGCCTTTGGCATGACCGCCAACAGCGAACACCAGATCATCACCTGGGCCAACGATGGTTCGGAAATGCTCTACCTCTTTGCCCGGCATGCGCTGCCGATAGACCCGGCTGAGAGTCACATGGGGATGGCTTTTGCCAGATGGTATGCCTCGAACGGCGAGCAGGGCACAAAGCCGGACGATCCCGAAATGCTGCGCGCGTTTGAGCTCTACCGGGAGGCGTTCGGACTGGACGAAGCAGGCCAGATTAAGAATGCGCAAGAAATCTGGAAGATCATCGTCGAGCAGCAGTGGAGCATCGGCACGGTGGGCCAGTCGCCGGCGTTTATGGGGGTGCGCATTGTCAAGAACAATATGGGCAATATCCCCGCGCGCCAGGTAAACGCGCAGCATGCGCGCACGCCATGTACTTCGCAGCCAATCACCTTCTTCTTCAAGTCGTAACTTAACCCCATCCCTCCCCATCCCCCGTCGCTTCATGATGGGGGATGGGTGTTAGTTGCCCCTCCCCTATGCCCAGGCTAGGGTTGGGACGGAGTCGAGAGGTGTAACTGTATGATAGCTTATATCATCCGCCGTTTGATCCTGGCCATTGTGACCACCTGGGCAATCACTATTCTCTCATTCCTCATCATTCAACTGCCCCCCGGCGATTACGTGACCTCGTACATCGCGATGATGTCGTCTTCAGGGAACTCGGTGACGGAAGCAGAGGCACAGGCGCTCCGCGTCCAGTATGCTCTCGATAAGCCGCTCTATATCCAGTATCTCAGGTGGATGGGCTTGATCATGCAAGGCAACTTTGGCATGGCCATCGAATGGAACCGGCCGGTGCTCGACGTCATCGGCGACCGGCTCACCCTGACGATTGTTATTTCGCTGGCCGCCATCGCCTTTACCTGGGCGCTGGCGCTGCCCATCGGCATCTATTCTGCGGTCAAGCGCTATTCTATTGGCGATTACGTGGCTACTTTCATCGGCTTTATCGGCCTGGCGATCCCCGGCTTTATGCTGGCCCTCATCGTGATGTACGTCGGTTTCAGGTATTTCGACGCCAATGTCGGCGGCTTGTTCTCGGCCGAGATGGCCGACGCGCCGTGGAGTTGGGCCAAATTGGTAGATCTGCTCAAGCATCTCCCCATTGTGGCCATCGTGCTGGGCATCGGGGGCACGGCGCAAATGATCCGGATCATGCGCTCTAATCTGCTCGATGAACTGCGTAAGCCTTACGTGATGACGGCGCGGGCCAGGGGACTGTCTGAAGCGCGGGTAATTATGAAGTACCCGGTGCGGGTGGCGCTTAATCCTTTTGTCAGTACCATTGGCTACCTGTTCCCTTTTGTCATTTCAGGCAGTATCATTGTCTCGCTGGTGTTGAGCCTGCCGACGGTGGGGCCGCTGCTCCTCAAGGCGCTGATTGCGCAAGATGTGTTTCTGGCCGGAACCATCGTGTTGCTGCTGGGCGTAATGACGGTGATCGGCACGTTCATTTCCGACTTATTGTTGATGTGGGTTGACCCGCGCATCCGGCTAGGCAGGCAATAATGGCAGAATCAATCATGAGTCCTCCCCAGGAGATGGAGGAACAAGAGCAAGAGTTGGTTGTCACCCAGGCCGAAGAGCGGGTTGCGGTTGCTACCCAATGGCAGTTGATGTGGTGGCGTTTCCGTAAGCACAAACTGGCAATGGGGGCGACTTTTGTCCTGATCTTTTTTTATCTCATCGCCATGAATGCGGAATTTGTGGCCTACGTTAACCCCGAAACTTCCGAGGCCCAGCGTTCCCTGATGATTCCTCAACCCATTTATTGGTTCGACAACGGCGCCTTCAGCCCTCACGTCTTTGGCATGACCGGCAAACGCGATCTCAAAACGTTTAAGCGGGTCTATGCCCCCGACCCTAACCTAAAATATCCGGTGCGTTTCTTTGGACCCGGCTTTGAGTATAAGTGGCTGGGGTTTATTCCCACCAACTTGCATCTTATCAGCGTGGAAGGCGCCGAAGCGGAAGAAACGCTCTTCCTGATGGGGACGGATGTGCAGGGGCGCGACGTGTGGTCCCGGCTGATGTACGCCACACGGACCTCGCTGGTCATTGGGCTGGTGAGCGTTGCCCTCAGCCTGGTTTTGGGCGTGGCGCTCGGCGGCATTTCGGGTTACTATGGCGGCATGATTGACACAATCATCCAGCGTATCATCGAGATTCTACGTTCTCTTCCTACGATTCCGTTGTGGATGGGCCTGGCCGCGGCGCTGCCCAGTACCTGGAGCGTCAACCAGGTTTACTTTGCCATTACTCTCATCATCTCACTATTGGGTTGGACTGAACTGGCGCGCGTGGTGCGTGGGCGATTTCTTTCGCTGCGCGAGGAAGACTTTGTCATGGCGGCCCGCCTGTCCGGTTGCAGCCGGATGCGGATCATCTTCCGGCACATGGTACCTTCGTTCCTGAGCCACATCATCGCGGCGACAACGCTGGCGCTTCCGGCCATGATTATTAGCGAAACCTCGCTCAGCTTTTTGGGCCTGGGATTGCGCCCGCCCGCCATCAGTTGGGGGGTATTGTTGCAGGACGCGCAGAATATCCAGGCGTTGGCAATTTCACCGTGGCTGCTAATCCCGGCTGTCCCTGTTGTTATTGCGGTGCTGGCCTTTAATTTTATGGGCGATGGCCTCCGTGACGCGGCGGACCCGTATGGATGAGATTAGTATGGAAAACGGACACAAAACGTTACTGTCGGTAATAAATCTGAAAACATATTTTTTCCAGGATGAGGGAACCGTCAAGGCGGTGGATGGGGCCACTTTTGACGTATATCCAGGCAAGACGCTGGGCATCGTCGGCGAAAGCGGCTGCGGTAAAAGTGTGACGGCTCAATCAATCCTGCGAATTGTGGAAGCGCCTGGGCGGATCATTGACGGTGAGATTAAACTGCGCCGCGCCAGCGGTGAAGAGCTTGACTTGACCCGGCTGCATCCCGATGGCAAAGAGATGCGGACCATCCGGGGGTTGGAGATTGGCCTGGTCTTTCAGGAACCGATGACCTCCTTCAGCCCGGTGCATACCATTGGCAACCAGATTGTCGAAGCCGTTCAGCTCCATTTTGGGGTGAATAAGCAACAGGCCAGGGAACGAGCTATCGAGTCGCTGCGCCAGGTGGGTATCCCCAAGCCTGAACGCCGGATTGATGAGTATGCTTTTCAATTGAGCGGTGGTTTGCGCCAGCGGGCGATGATTGCCATGGCCCTGTCGTGTAACCCCCGGCTGCTCATCGCCGACGAGCCGACGACCGCCCTCGACGTGACCACCCAGGCCCAGATTCTCGACCTGCTGCGGCAATTGCAGGCGCAGCGCGGCATGGCCATCATGTTAATCACCCACAACCTGGGCGTCATCGCCGAAATGGCCGACGATGTGGTGGTGATGTACCTGGGTCGGGTGGTCGAGGAAGGGTCGGTGGATGACGTGTTCCATGCCCCCAAGCACCCATACACCAAGGCTCTTTTACGCTCCATTCCCAGTATCGAGTCCACCTCGCGGGTCAAACTGCCGACAATTAGCGGTTCTATTCCCCATCCTTACAACCGCCCAAAGGGCTGTCCCTTTTACCCCCGCTGTCCGGAATTTATGCCCGGTGTGTGTGACAAGCAGGAACCAAGCCTGCTGGCCGTAAACGAGCGGCAAAAAGTAAGTTGTTTCCTGTATGAAAAGGTGGGCCAACCGTGAAAGATGCTAACGGCCAAGTGCTGCTTGAGGTAAAAAATTTGCGCAAGTTCTTTCCCATTCGGAAAGGCCTATTGCAGAAGGTGGTCGGACACGTCCGTGCTGTTGATGATGTTAATTTTTTTGTCAACCAGGGCGAAACCCTGTCGCTGGTGGGCGAAAGCGGCTGCGGCAAGACCACCACGTCTCGCTGTATCCTGCGCGCCATTGACCCAACCGAAGGGCAGATTTTCTTTCGTACCAGTGATGGTTCGGTGGTTGACGTGGCGGCTATGCCTGAAAGCAAGGTGCAGAGTCTTCGCTCTCAGATGCAGATGGTTTTTCAAGACCCCTTTTCCTCGCTCAACCCACGCATGACCCTGCTGGATATTGTGGGTGAGCCGCTGCTAGTGCATGGGATGAAAAACCGGCAAGAGCGGATGGACCGGGTGGCCGAGTTGCTGCGTTTGGTTGGTATGCGGCCTGAGTACATGCGCCGCTATCCTCACGCGTTTAGTGGCGGACAACGCCAGCGGATTGGCATTGCCCGGGCGCTGGCCCTGAGTCCCCGCCTGGTCGTGGCGGATGAGCCTGTCTCGGCGCTCGACGTTTCGGTGCAGGCGCAAATTCTCAACCTGCTGCTTGAATTACAGGAACGACTTGGCCTGACTTATCTGTTTGTGGCGCACGATTTGAGCGTGGTCAAGCACATCAGCGAGCGGGTAGCTGTCATGTACGTGGGCCAGATTGTCGAAGTGGCCAAAACAGAGGCGCTTTTTAATACCCCCCGGCATCCTTACACCGAAGCCTTGCTGTCGGCCGTACCCAAGCCCGACCCCCGGCTGCGTTCTCAGCGAATTGTCCTGCAAGGTGATGTGGCCGACCCGGCCAATCCGCCGCCAGGGTGTTACTTCCACCCCCGTTGCCGCTATGCGGTTGATACCTGCCGCGCCGTTACACCCAAACTGGAAGAAGTAGCCCCTGGTCACTTCGTCAGTTGCCATCGGGTGCGCGAAATTGAGCTAAAGGGTATTGGTAACTGATATTTCAAAATCTGCGAATGAATTCGCAGCCTGAAACAGAAAACGTGTTAAAAACACGTTGGTCAAACTATCAAACCTGTTTCAACAGGTTTCCCATATCAGCAATCGAATTCATTCGGTTGCCCAAGAAGGACTCTTATGTCACTTCTACTCACCGACGAACAATTCTCCGCCCTCCGTGAGCTAGACACCCCGACCATTTGCAATGCTATTGAGCGATTCAACGTGCGGGGGCGGGTTGAGGGATTTTTTGGCATGGATATTCGCTGCCTGCTGCCGGAACTGGGCAGCATGGTTGGCTATGCCGTGACCGCCACCGTCGATTCGACCACGCCAGGGATGAAACAGGATGAAGGGGCCTGGCGAGCCTGGGTCGAGGCGATGGCCGCCGCACCCAAGCCGGTTGTGCTGGTGTTTCAGGATGTGGGGCCGCAGCCTCGCAAATCGGCCCATTTTGGCGAAGTGATGGCGACGCTCTCCAGGCGGTTGGGCGTGGTGGGCTTGGTCACAAATGGCGGTGTGCGCGACATCCTGGAAGTAAAACGGCTGGGCTTGCACTACTTTGCCGCTGGGCTGGTCCCCTCGCATGGTAGTCCGCGCCTGTTGGAGATCAATGCGCCTGTCACCCTTGACGGCGTGCGGATTGAGCCGGGCGACCTGATCCACGGCGATATCAACGGGGTGACGACAATTCCGCTGGCGATTGCCGGCCAGGTGATTGAGGCGGCGCAGCGGGTTCGGCAGGATGAGGCTCAATTATTGGCTTATCTTACCGGGCCGGAATTTAGCGTGGCAGGGTATTTTAAGCGCCGTTTTAGTCATTAAACGACTTGGGCCGTTCCAATAAAACAATGTCCGTGTTACGTCTTGCGTGTTCCGTTGGCTTTATTTCATGCAAGACGCAACACGTTCCTGGAACTTCCTTATTGGGGCGCAAAAGCCGTCACATGCCCCAGTTGCTTTGAGAGCGCTTGGGTTACCCGGATGACATCGCCGGAGAGTTGTTGAATATAGTCCAGCGTCATTCGATGGGCCGGGCCGGCAATGCTGATTGCCCCCAGAACCCGACCGCCGCTATCATAGACGGGAGCCGCCACACAGCGCACCCAATCATCCCCTTCGCAGTTATCAATCGCGTAACCCCGCTGGCGGGTCTGTTCCAACTCGCGGATGAGGGTGTCACGGTCGGTGATGGTTTGGTTGGTATAACGGGTCAGGGTCAATCTATCCAAAAGGGTGCTGCGCTCCTCGGGCGGCAAGTTAGCCAGGATGGCCTTACCCATAGCCGACATATGCAGGTCAATCCGCGTACCTACACTGGAACGCATCTGAAAAGCTTGCGAATCTTGCACATGGGGGCTTTCTTCTTTGGCGATATACAAAATTTTGACGCCATCCAAAATGGACATAAAAGCAGTTTCCTGGGATAACTGGCTCAGTTCGTGCAGATAAGGTTGAGCCATTTTGGGTAGATTCATGGTATCCAGGACCACCCTGGCCAAGGCCAGTATTTTAGTCCCCAGAGAATAATTGTAATCGTCGTCTACCATCACATAGCCGCGCCCCATGAGTGTGGTCAGCAGGCGGTATGCCGTAGGGCGGGACATCCGGCACAGTCTGGCAATTTCCGGGGCAGATAAGGGCCGCCGGGCCGCCGCCAGGCAGTCTAACACGTCGAGTGATTTGAGGACGGTTTGTGAAGTGATCACCCCGGCTCCGTTTTTATTCTCGTTCAAGGCAGGTTTCCTTACTAAAAGAGATACAAATAGTGTAGCTTTAATTCATTAATTGAACAAGTAGCTCAGATAATGAGCTGTACTATTTAAGTCAGGAGGTTATTATGCGGACAATTCGCTGGGGGATCATCGGCGTTGGCGATGTCACGGAAGTTAAAAGCGGGCCGGGCTTTCAAAAGGCCAGCAACTCCAGCCTGGTGGCGGTGATGCGCCGCAACGGAGCGCTGGCTAAGGATTATGCCGACCGGCACGGCGTGCCCCGCTGGTACGACGATGCCGCGGCCCTGATCAATGCCCCCGAAGTTGAGGCCGTTTACATCGCCACACCGCCCTATGCCCATAAACAATACACCTTGATGAGCGCCGCTGCCGGTAAGCCCGTTTACGTGGAAAAACCCATGGCCTTGACCTGGGCCGATTGTCAGGAGATGATTTCCGCCTGTCGGGCGGCCAACGTGCCGCTGTGGGTGGGCTATTACCGGCGGGCGCTGCCCCGTTTTATCAAGGTCAAAGAGTTGATCGAGGCGGGGACCATCGGCAAGCCGCGCTCAGTTACCATCACGTTGCACCGCCGGACCGCACCTGAGATGTTTGACCCCGCTAACCTCCCCTGGCGAGTGGTCCCCGAGTTATCAGGCGGCGGGATTTTTGTGGATATGGGCTCGCATACGCTTGATTTTTTGGATTATCTTTTTGGCCCGATTCGCACGGCGCGAGGGGTGGCGGTCAACCAAGGCGGCTACTACCCGGCTGAAGACCATGTGGCCGGAACCTTCGTCTTTGACTCGGGCGTGGCCGGCGTGGGGACGTGGTGCTTCACTACGTTTCAGGAAGTTGACCAAACGGAGATCGTCGGCACGCTGGGGAAAATATCGTTTACTTCCTTCAAGGCTGACCCCATCAAACTCACCACCGCAGCCGGTCTGCAAGAACTTGCCATCGGCGACCCGCCGCACGTCCACCAGCCGCTCATCCAAACCATCGTTGACGAGTTGAACGGCGTCGGCGTCTGTCCCAGCACCGGCGAAAGCGGGGCGCGGACCAGTTGGGTTGTTGATCAACTGCTGGCCGAGTATCGGGAACAGCATAGGCAGGCAGCCCCTTACTCTTCCCCCGCCAGCCCGAATCCACTGCGAGCCAGTGCATAAACTTCTTTTAAAGGTAAGTTGTGGCGGCGGGCCAGCTCACGGCAGTCTTCGTACTCCGGGGCCACATTGACCACCCGGCTGCCCAGCCAGGCTACCTTGACCCGCACCGGCCCCAACACCGTCTCGACAGTTTGCGTTTCGCGCTGGAGCATCCGTTTGGTAACTTCATAAGTCCGCGCGCCAATCGTGGTTGACTCAGTGAAGATGATGGCCAGCAACTCGTCCACCGAGGCGGGATGAGCCAGCACGTGCAGCAGGGTGCCGGGCCGGCTCTTTTTCATTTGGATCGGGATCAGCGAGACATCCAGCGCGCCAGCTTCCAAAAGCCGTTCCAGTAGGTACTCAAAAAGCTGCGGATTCATATCGTCAATATTGGCTTCAATGACCGTTGCCGGGCCTTGGTGATAACCGGCGCTGACTTCGGGGGTGTGGTGCTGCTGCGGGAACGGGTCACGCACCCGGCGGCTGGGAGGAGCCGGCAGGACAGCCCCGGCTGCCGCATGGCCCAGATAGCCGCGCAGCACGTTCGGAAATTCCCGGTCGCGTGTTCCCGCGCCGTAGCCACTTGCCTCAATAACCAGTGGCGGCAGCGGCCCGAAACTGTGAGCAATGGTGGTGATAATCGCCGCGCCGGTCGGCGTGACCAGTTCGCCCTTGACCTCGCTGCTGTAAACCGGCACGCCGGCAATCAATTGGGCCGTGGCCGGGGCCGGCACCGGCAGCAGCCCATGCGCCGCCCGCACAAACCCAGACCCCAGGTGCAGCGGTGAAGCATAGACCTGCTCGATCTCCAGTTTTTCCAGGGCAATAGCCGCCCCGACAATGTCCACAATCGCATCTACCCCGCCGACCTCGTGGAAATGGACCTGCTCCAACCGAACGCCATGCACCTGTGCCTCGGCCTGGCCCAGGCGAGTGAAAATGGCCGTGGCCGTGGCCTTGACCTTATCGGAGAGATCACTTCTTTCGATGAGGCTGAGAATTTCCGCCAGGGGCCGCTGCGGCTGGTCAGGGTGATGAGGGTCGGGCGGGTGATCCGTTCCTGCTGTTGGTTGGGCAACTTCCTCGAATTCGGAGTCGGCGAGATGGTCGCTGCGGGAGCCGGCTAGGATCACGTTGAATTGAGTGGCCTGGATACCGCGTTTGTTGACCCGGGCTGCTTCCAGCCGGTAGCCCGCCAGCGGCAGCTTGCGCAGCTCGCGTTTCAGGGCGGCCAAATCGAGGCCCAGGTCGAGCAGGGCACCCAGCAGCATGTCGCCGCTGATGCCGGCAAAACAATCGAAGTAGGCTATCTTCATGATTGTACCTCTTGGGTTCCCCTGGGATTTTAAGCAAGTAGGGTGATACGTGATGCGTGAGATGTAAGATTTTACGCATCACGCATCATGCCTTACGGACAGCCCCGTGATTAAACTTTTCCGCTCTCTTCCCCGGTCAGTCTAGCAGTATCCGTAATTTTATACAAGACGCCCGGCCGTTTATTGGCAAAGAGCAGGGGTGTGGTTAAAATATAGGGCGATTCTTTCGCCAATCGGAGGCAGGCCGATGAAATTTGTAGCCGATTTGCATATTCATTCCCATTACTCGCGGGCTACCAGCAAAGATTTAAACTTTGAGCATCTCAGCAAGTGGGCGCAGCTCAAAGGGGTCAATGTGGTCGGCACGGGCGATATTGCCCACCCCGGCTGGCTGCAAGAGATGAAGGAGAAGCTGGAACCCGCCGAAGAAGGGTTGTTCCGGCTCAAAGATGAATATGCCCAGGCCGTCCAGAAGGATGTTTTTAAAGCCTGCCAAGCTCCGGTGCGCTTTATGCTGGCCGGCGAGATCAGCAGCATCTACAAAAAAAACGACAAAGTTCGGAAAATCCATAATGTCATCTTTGCTCCGACGCTGGAAGCGGTGGA
This sequence comes from Chloroflexota bacterium, assembly GCA_016860845.1. Next base: position 61,988 of record BOKF01000035.1, on the reverse strand, counting down.
AAAGATACAGGCTGCCCTGGAAAAGATTGGCAACATCCGCTCGGATGGCCGGCCTATCCTGGGCCTGGACTCGCGTGACCTGCTGGAAATCATCCTCGACATTGATCCGCAGAACTATCTCATCCCGGCCCACATCTGGACGCCCTGGTTTGCCCTGCTCGGTTCCAAGTCCGGGTTTGACTCGGTTGAGGAGTGCTTTGACGACCTGACCCCCCACATTTTTGCCCTGGAAACCGGCCTGTCGTCCGACCCGCCGCTGAATTGGCGGATTTCGGCGCTGGACCGTTACACCCTGGTTTCCAATTCCGATGCCCACTCGCCCCAAAAATTGGCCCGCGAAGCCAACCAATTTGACGCCGAGCTGTCTTATCCGGCCATCTTTGCCGCATTGAAAAGCGGCGACCCTGCCGCCTTTTCAGGCACGATTGAATTTTTCCCCGAAGAAGGCAAGTACCATTACGATGGTCATCGCAAATGTGAAATTCGCTGGCACCCCCAGACCACTCTCGCTCATCGGGGTCTTTGTTCTGTCTGCGGCAAGCCGGTCACGGTAGGAGTGATGCACCGGGTGGAAAGCCTGGCCGACCGCCCGGAAGGTGAAAAGCCGCCTCGCCCGCAGCGATTCCAGAGCCTCATTCCGCTGCCGGAAGTGCTGGCCGAGGTCTATAACGTCGGTGCGAGCGCAAAGCAGACCCATCAACGCTATGAAGAATTACTGGCCAGACTCGGCCCGGAATTGGTTATCCTGCAAGATATTCCGCTGGAGGAAATTGAAGGGGTTGGAGGGCCGTTGCTGGCCGAGGGTCTCCGCCGCATGCGGAGCGGCGAAGTGACCATTGCCGGCGGCTACGATGGCGAGTATGGAGTCGTCAAGCTGTTTGAGGCCCAGGAACGGGCCACCTTCACCGCGCAGTTGAGCATGTTTGTTCCTGAAAACGGGCCGGATAAGCCAAAGCGAGCCGGGAGTCTGACACCTGCCGCCGATCAGCAAAATCAGGAAATCTTGCCTTCCTCTGCCGCTGATTTGAAAGATATCAGCCCTGGACCAGAATTGAGTGGAACGGAAGAGGAGCACGCCGCTCCGCAGCAATGGCAGCAAGCAGAATTATTCGCCACGCCGTCCGAGGAGGCACAGCTTGAAGTCCATGTTCCTCAGGCCAGAAGTGACCTGCTCGCCGGCCTCAATCCGCAGCAGCGAGAGGCTGCTTTGTGTACCGACGTGCCCCTCGTTATTGTGGCCGGGCCGGGTACGGGCAAAACGCGCACCCTCACCTATCGGATCGCCTATCTCATTGCCGAAAAAAGGGTTGATCCTGCCCAAATCCTGGCCATCACCTTTACCAACAAAGCCGCCGAAGAGATGGCTGCCCGGCTCACAAATTTACTCGGCCCTGCCGTTGCCAGCCGGATTGTGATCAAAACCTTCCACGCTTTTGGGGCGATGATGCTGCGAGAAGCCGGAGAGCAAGCAGGGTTAAGCTCGAATTTTGCTGTTACCGGGGACCAGGACCGGCAAATCTTGCTCAAGCACCTTTATCCAGAGTGGGCCGACAAGGAGATCAACGGGGTCTTGGAGCAGATTTCGGCGGCCAAGAATCAGCTCATGACGCCGGATAATGTAGACCTGACAGGTTTAGCAAACCTGTCAGGTCTACAAGAGATTTATCGCGCCTACGAAGCGGCCTTGCAGCAAAACCAACTGCTCGATTTCGACGATTTGATTCTGCGCCCGGTCAAGCTGTTTGAGACTCGGCCCGAAGTCTTGAAAACGTATCAGCAGCGCTTCCGCTGGATCTCGGTGGACGAGTACCAGGACATCAACTTGGCCCAATACCGCCTGCTGCGCCTGTTGACTGCCCCTGAAACCAACCTGTGCGCCATCGGCGACCCAGACCAGGCCATCTACGGCTTTCGCGGGGCCAGCCACGAATATTTTCTGAAATTTCAGGAAGATTTTCCAGAAGCTCGTGTCATTCACCTGAGCCAGAACTATCGTTCCACCCAGCTTATCCTGGACGCTTCGAGCCAAGTGATTGCCAGGAGCACCGCCGCCGAACGGATCAAAATTTGGTCAGAATTCCTCGATCAAACCAAGCTCGATATTTACCAGGCACCGACCGACAAAGCCGAGGCCGAGTACGTCGTCCACCAAATCGAGAAGATGGTCGGGGGGACGAGTTACTTTTCCTTGGATAGCGAGCGGGTGACTGAGGATGACGATGCCGGCCGTTCCTTTGCCGACTTCGCCGTGCTTTACCGCCTGGGCGCCCAAAGCCAGCCTTTGGTTGAAGCTCTTCAACGCTCCGGTATGCCGTTTCAAACCATCGGCCAGACTCCGTTTTATGAGCATAAAGAAATCAAGGCAATCCTGGCCTGTCTGTGGTTTATTTACAATCCTGCTTCAACCTTTCACCTGGAGCAGTCAGTTTCAAAGAAGCAGTTGAAAAGCCTTATCGCCCTTTTAAACGACCTCCGGCAAGCCGACTCCGCTCAGCCGGTCGCGCGTTTGATTGAGCCAATCAACCAACACCTCTCACTCGATTTGGATGAGAAACGGGCGGAGCGCGTCCAGCAGCTTCTCCGGCGGGCTGTGCACTTTGACAACCGTTTGCGAGATTTTTTGGAGTCAACTGTGCTGCAAAAAGAAACCGATGCCTACGATCCACGGGCCGACCGTGTCACCTTGATGACCTTGCACGCCGCCAAAGGGCTGGAATTTCCGGTGGTTTTTATGGTGGGCTGTGAGGAAAATCTACTACCCTTTCAAATGAAAGGCAGGCCGTTTGACCTGGCCGAAGAGCGCCGCCTCTTTTATGTCGGCATGACCCGCGCCCAGCACAAGCTCATTTTGACCCATGCTAAAAGCCGGTTTCTGTTCGGCCAGAAACAGCAAAACGAACCTTCTCGTTTTCTGGGTGATATTGAAAACACCTTGAAAGAAATCAAAGAAATGGCCGCCCGAAAGGCAGCTCAGGAAAAGGAGACAGTCCAATTAAAACTCTTCTGATCTGGATGAAGAACTGGAGAAATCCCAGGCCAACTATCAGCGTCACTACCGGCCAACTCGTTCACATGGATGATCTGTTTTCGCTGTCTACGCTAAAAGCGCAGGCTCAGGCTTACCGATTGGAGAATTTCCAGAATGATTGAAAAATTACGGGTGGGGATTGTCGGCAGCGGCATCGGGCGATCCCATGTGCAGGCCTTTCGCGCCTTGCCGGACCAATTTGAGGTGGTGGCGATTTGTGACATTGACGCCGCCAGAGCGAAAGCTTTAGCAGAAGCTTACCACGTTCCGCATATCGTCACCAGTCTAACCGATCTGTGCCAGATGGATAACCTGGACATAATTGACATATGCACCCCGCCCTTCTTGCATTACCCCCAGGCCCGGCAAGTGTTGGCCGCCGGAAAGCATGCCATCTGTGAAAAACCAGTGGCCGGCTCGCTCCGAGAGATTGACGCGTTGATCGCCCTGGAAGCACAGTCGGGCAAACGGCTCATGCCCGTATTTCAATATCGCTTTGGCCACGGTGTCCAGAAGCTCAAGCTGCTAGTTGAAGCGGGTATCGCTGGGCCGGCCTACCTCAGCACGGTCGAGACGGCCTGGCGGCGGCGAGCCGAATATTACGCGGTTCCCTGGCGGGGCAAGTGGGCAACAGAACTGGGTGGCGCACTGGTCTCGCTGGCGATTCACGCGCATGATCTGGTCTATTACGTGCTCGGCCCGGCCAAGAGTGTCTTTGCCCGCGCCAAAACTATGGTCAATCCCATTGAAGTCGAAGATTGTGTGTCGGCCTCGTTGGAAATGTCCGATGGCTCCTTGGCCTCGTTATCGGTCACCACCGGCTCGGCGGTCGAGATCAGCCGGCATCGCTTTTGCTTTAGCGGCTTAACCGCCGAAAGCCATACCGCCCCCTACACCAACAGCCATGACCCCTGGACCTTTACGGGCGACTCGCCGGAAATCCAGGCCAAAATCGAAGAAACCCTGGCCCGCTTCCAGCCTCGCCGCGAGTATTTCACCGGGCAGTTTGAGCGCTACTATCAGGCGCTTCGTCATCAGACCGAACTCCCCGTTACCCTGGCCGATGCCCACGCCGCCCTGGAACTCATCACCGCCCTTTACCACTCCGCCGAAACAGGCCAGGTGGTGGATTTGCCGATAGACAAAGATCATCCCAAATATGCCGGATGGCGGTAAAAAGTCAAAACCACGGCTTGATCCAATTCTGCATGTTACGATTCCAGCCCGTCATTTAATCCGGGTTATGATCCGTGCGACAAATTATCGAAGCAACTCACGCTCAACTCGCTGGCCGGTGGCCGCAGCAAGATAGGCCAGATAAACAAGTCGAGTCACTTCTAACCCCAGGTGTCCATCCGCTCTGGGCGGCCGCTTCTCGGCTACGGCGGCGACGAAGTCCTGGCACATCGCCAGGTGGCCGGAACTCCAGTCCTCGTTGGGTATAGGGGTGCTCCAGCCCGCGCTGGTGCTGACCTTTTCCATAATGTATTCGTCGCCAAACACCTCAGCCTGGGGAGCATAGGCTTGCAGCAAGTTGTTCGGGCTTAAGTTACACTTCAACTGCCCATTGGATAGGAAAATCTCCAAGCGGCTCTCCATCCCGCCCATCACCGCATCCGAAGCATAGACAATCGCCCGGCTGCCGTCGTCAAAGGTGATGATCACTGCGGCCCAGTTTTCTACATCCTGCCAGCCGGTGGCCATCCACGGCCTGGCCTCCGCCGCCACTGACGGAATGCGGCTGAGGTCTCCCACCTCGGCGCTGACAGCTACCGCTCGAATCGGCTGCCCTTGACGCGCCAGACCTTCCTGCTGCTTGAGATAAAGCATCGCCCCGATGGGATGCGCTCCTAGGCGCAGCAAGGCTCCGCCGCCGGTGTAGCGCCAAATTTTGGAATAGGGCGAATGTGACCCGCTGTGGCATTCCCCGCCGCGCATCTCCACAATGGTCCCCCGTGAGGTGGTAATCAGCCCTTCGGCCCTGCTAATCGAGGGCGCGTAGACCCAGTTTTCCCCATACATCAGGTAGACTCCTGCCTTTTGAGCCGCCTCCACCATCGCCTGCGCGTCTGCCGTGGCGATGGCCAGCATGTGATGACGGTCTACAGTGGCGATTTCCGCATCCGTAGTGTCGGCGGGTAAGTCCTGCCCGACGTAAGCGGTGAGGGGTTTAGTGCAGACGATGTGTTTGCCGGCAGCCGCAGCCGCCTCGGCAATGGGGCGGTGCAAGTGATTGGGTACACACAGGTCCACCATATCTACCTCTGGCAAGCTCAGTAGGTCGTGATAATGGGTAAAAGTTTTAGGCACGTGGTGGCGCTGGGCGTACTTGGCGGCGTTAGCTTCAGTCCGGGCCGCCACAGCCACAATCCGGGCGTCATAGCCGCTGACCTGTCGATAGCAGCGCGCCCGCGTTTCGGCCAGGAAGCCCGCCCCGATGATCCCAATCCTAATTCGTTTTTGTTCAGACATGGTCCCTCCGGTAGGTAATAGGCAAGATTTTCCCTACTCCCTACTCCTTATTCCCTACTCCCTAATTTGTGAGCCTGGAGTTGGGCCTTTAAAGCTAACTCGGAGGCCAAGAAACAATGGGCCTGCGGCATGGCAGTTTCGGTGCGGTTGATGATGTCGCTTAGCAGTTGCCGGCCATAGGGCAGGTTCGTCCCCTGGCAATCCAGATAGGTCGTACCGGCCTGGTCCACCAAAAAGAGGTGGTTGCCGCCGGGCCGCCCGGCCAGGTCACAATATTTGCGCAGTTCAATATATCCCTCTGTCCCTAGAATCGTCAACCGGCCATCGCCCCAGGTGCTCAGCCCGTCCGGGGTATACCAATCCACGCGAATGTAGCCGGTACCCCCATTGCCACGGATGACCAGGTCTCCAAAATCCTCCAATTCTGGATATTGAGGATGGTTGTAGTTAGCCACTTGGGCCGCCACCACCTGGGCCTCCGTCGAGTCGGTAAAGTGGAGAAATTGGTCAACCTGGTGGGAGGCAATGTCGGTGAGAATGCCGCCATATCGCGCCCGCTGAAAAAACCAGCCAGGGCGGCTGGGCAGATTGAGGCGATGCGGTCCCAGGCCGACCGTCTGAACCACCCGGCCTATAGCCCCGGCCTGGACCAGTTCTCCGGCTTTGATCGTGGCCCGGTTTTCAAAGCGCTCACCGAAGTAAATGGAGTAGATGCGCCCGGTTTCCGCCTGCACGCGGCGGGCCTCGGCCAGTTGATCGAGGGTGGTAAAGCCGGGCTTGTCGCTCATAAAATCTTTGCCATGCCGCATGGCGGCAATACCCAATGGTGCCCGCTCATTGGGGATGGCCGCGCTCGCAATAAGGTGCAGGCTGTCATCTTCCAGGATTTCCTCGGCGCTACGAACCTGGCGGGCCTGCGGGTATTTGGCCGCAAATGGGGCTACGAGGTCGGGTTCTGGGGCATAAAATGAAACAAATTTTGCCCCGGCCCGGAGCAGAAGATCGGTTTGCCCGCAGATATGGTCGTGATTGAGGCCGATAACGGCGAAACGAACGGTAGGTTGTGTTGGCATTATTCCCTCAGCCGGCCCGTATCCACAGCAAGTCTATGTAATGACAGTTACATTAAGTTGATCCAGATGGGCACTCGATGGTGTGATAGCAGCTTGGCCGCTTCATCAGTCTTTATACCATTATACTTGATCCGACCAATCCGCAAAGTCTCAATCGGTATCAGGTTATTTAGTTTGATTATAGCTTGCACGGCGAGGCCAATGTAACCGAGCTGGTGGTCCTGCGAGAAACGCTGAAGCGAACCTCATCGTCAATCCACCGGAAGCGGCTATCGTCGGCTGTGAGGAAAATCTACTACCCTTGAAAACGTTTGACACGCCCCTGGAACAATGCTATAGTAAGGCAACTCCGCTTTCGGTTTAATCCCGCTAATCTTCAAAATCTAGTCTCAGGTTCGAAGAGGAACGCCAGTGGAAAATTTTGTTCGTCTCTCAAATCGAGCGCGGATCATTGTCGCCGCCGACCCTGACCGGCACAGCCACGCCCTACGCCAACTGCGGCGATACTTGCCCGACCGATCGCTCGAAGTGGTCGAACCTGCCAGCTTGCCCGCGCTGGCCGAAAACGCCGATTTACTGGTCTGGCTGGCCGATAATTCCGCCTCACTCCCGGCCAACCTGATCCCCATCCCAGAGGTGACCACTCTGGTCGAAGACGCTTTCTTGCTCCGCACGGGGATGCTGCATGGCCGCCCGGCCCTGCTGGCCATCGGCGGCGGCCGGCCCGGCCTCATTCACGCGGTCAACGAGGTGGGTCTGCGCCACCTGGCCGCCCGCGACGATGTTTTGGAACTGCCCCGGTTGGATATGCACTACTCGCCCGCGCTGCCCTATCGCCTGCTCTGGACCTGGGATCACAGCACCAACTGGTATCTGGAGCAGGTTGGGCTGCAAGAAATTGGGGCGATGAACTACTACGCCAAGCCGGAAGAGGGTTTCCTGGAAGATTACCGCCGCCTGGTAGACTTTATGAGCTTGCATCGCATCGGCGGCGTGACTATTTACGGCTTTCTGCGCGACAATCACGGTGGCATTGAGGCGGCTCAGGAATTATGCCGCTACGCCAACGAGCGCGGGGTGCGTATCCTGCCGGGGGTTGGCATCAATGCCTATGGCGGCATCTATTGGGAGGGTAATCACCGCTACAACTTGTCCACCTGGCTGAACCAGCACCCCGAATTACGGGCCGTGCGCGGCCAGCCGGCCGCTTTCCACATCCCCGATTTCCCCAAGCTGTGGTTCCCGGAGACCCACTACACCGACACTGCCTGCCCGTCAAAGCCGGAGAACGCCCGTTACCACGAAGAGGCTATTCACTGGCTGGCCGAGACCTTCGAGATTGGTGGCATTAACTTTGAGACCGGCGATTACGGCGTTTGCACTTGCCTGGACTGTGCTGCCCGCCGGACTGCGGACGAAACGTGGTCGCTGAAAGATATGGCCCTGCTCTACCCCCGCCTGTTCGAGGCTGCCCGCCGGGGCCGGCCCGACCTCTGGCTTGTCAGCGAAGCTTACTGGGATAACATCCTCAACCTGGAGGGCCTCGCTCCTCTGGCCGACCTGCCCGCCGACGCCATCTACCAGTTCTGCATCAACCGCTCCTACTGGCCCAGGCTTCAGGCCGGCTTGACCCGGGAGCACGTGTCGCGTCTGCCCCGGCCTAAAAACGTGCTGCGGACGCACATGGGCACCCAGTGGAATCATGAGCGCTACGAGTTAATCGCCCGCTGCTTTGCCGACATGATGCAGCTCCTCCATACCAGCGGCATGCAGGGCGCGACCATCTTTAGCGAGGTCAGCGCCTTCAGCGTAGTTAACGAGATCAACTATTTGGCTTTTGCCCGCTTTGGCTACGAAGCCGGTTTGACCTGGGAAAAATTTGTGGCCGACGACCTGGGCTCGCTCCTGGGCGGAGCTGAGGCCGCAGCTCGCTACCTGGAACTGCTGGTTGTTCCCGCCGAAGCCCCGGTCCTGACCCGCGCCGCCGCCGAAGCTCGCGATATTGCCGCCGCTCAATCCGGCGAGGCCTATCGCCGCTGGGTCTGGCTGCAAAACCGGCTGTATCAGAAATTGGCGATGCTCTAATGGCCGAAATGACCTCCTTAGAACGCTGTATGACCGTGTTGCAAGGCGGTATTCCCGACCGGGTGCCGGTCTGCCTGGAAAACTTTATGCATGCGGCCGCGGTGTCCGGCTACACCATTCGCGAGTACTGCCTGGACGGCGACAAAATGGCCCAGGCCCAGCTCACCGCCTGGCAGAAGTTCGGCCACGATATGATTGACCTGGAGAATGGGGTGGCCGCGCTGGCCCAGGCGGTTGGCTGCGAGGTGGAGTTTACCGATGACGCCGCGCCCTGGGTCATCGCCCCGGCCCTGGAAAGCCTGGAACAGGTGGACGAACTCAAGCCGATTGACCCTTACCAGGATGGCACGCTGCCGGAGATGCTCAAAGCGACCCGCCGCATCGCCCAGGAGCTGGGCCAGCATGTCTGCTTGCTGTCCGAGGCCGATCAAGGCCCGTTCAGCCTGGCCGCGCAAATTGTCAGCCCGGCCGATTTTTTGATCGCCCTGGTTGAACCCCACAAAGAGGCCTTGGTGCATCGCTTGTTAGAGTACGCCCATGAGCAGGTGCTGCGCTACGCCCGCGCCCTGATTGACGCCGGGGCGCACTTGACGATGATGGGCGAGAGCATCTCCGGCCCCGACGTTTGTTCACCCGCTGTTTACCGGCGCTTTGCCTTCCCCTACCAGCAGCGGCTGATCGAAACACTGCGGGCCGAAGGCAAAGAAATCGGCATGCACATCTGCGGCAACGCCACCAAAATCATCGAGCCGATGGTTAACACCGGCAGCATCTTTTTGCAGGTTGACTACAAAATCAACCACGATGTCTGCAAGGGGGTCACTCAGGGCAAAACTACGCTCATCGGTACGGTGGACCCCAGCAGCGTCATGACCCTCGGCACGCCGGAGCGGGTGCTGGAAAAGGCTCGCTACGATATTGACCACCTGGCCCAAAACGGTGGTTTCATTCTCAGCCCCGGCTGCACCCTGCCCCATACCGCGCCGGATGACAACGTAGCGGCGCTCGTCGAGGCGGCCAAGGTTTACGGCCGATATAGCTGACTTGGATAAACTATCTCAGCCAAACAGGAACACAGAGTTACACGGAGCGTACTCGGAGGCGCACAGAGAAATTTAAAAATCTCTCAGCGAACCTCTGTGATTTCTCCGTGTTGCTCTGTGTAAAAAGTTCTTTCAAGCTTGCTTAGGTTACGATGAACGAACCAAAACTACGCATCTTAGCCCTCGGCGCGCACGCCGACGACCTGGAACTCCAATGCGCCGGCACGCTGGCGCGGTGGGCCAAAGACGGGCACCATCTCGTCATGGCTACGGCTACATGGTGCAAATTTGGTAGCTACGAGCTGTCGTTAGACGACTGTTCGCGCCTGCGACACGCCGAAGCGGCCGAGTCCGCCGCCTTGATCGGCGCGGAATACCGGGCGCTCATGGTCCCCGACGACGGCGTCAATCCTTTCGACCCAGGGCAGCAGCGCCAGGTGACTGAGTTGATCCGGCAGACTCGCCCCGATGTCATCATTACCCATGCCCCCACCGACTACCACACCGACCACTGCAACCTCAGCGAGCTGGTCAAGTGGAGCGGGCCGGTCCTGGGTATCCCCCAATACGAAACCGGCAGCCCGGCTCTTGACTACAACCCGGCCCTCTATTTTATGGACACGCTGAACGGCCGTTATTTTGACCCCACCGCCTATGTTGACATCACGACTACCCTTGAGATTAAACTAGCCATGATGAACTGCTTTCGCAGCCAGATTGGCTTTCTCAAACAATATTTCAACCTGGACGTGCTGGAACAGATCGAAACCGTGGCTCGCTACCGCGGCCTTCAGGCCGGGGCGCGCTACGCCGAGGCCTTCCAGCGCTACGGCGGGGCGGGTTGGGGCAACTTGACCCGTCACTATCTACCATGAGCAGTCATCTGAAGGGTCCTATTGTCACCCAAGCCGATATTCTGGCCGGCCTGCGCGAGCTGGGGATAACACCCGGTATAGGACTGATGGTTCACTCTTCGCTCCAGAGTTTTGGTTATATCGAAGGGGGAGCGGCGACCGTGATCGCTGCCTTGATGGAAGCCGTGACTGCCAGCGGAACCTTATTACTGCCATCCTTTAATCATGGCACGCCTTTTGAACCGGGTGGGTCTGGCTATTTTCATCCGCAGAAAACACCGACCGCCAATGGCGCCATCCCCGACGCTTTTTGGCGGCTGCCCGGCGTCCACCGGAGTCTCAACCCAACGCACGCTTTCGCGGCCTGGGGTAAAAATGCCCGGCGTTACACCGAATTTCACCATCGCACCTTGACCCTGGGGCCGCACTCGCCCCTGGGCCTTTTGCATGGAGATGACGGTATGTGCTTGCTGATGGGGGTGGATTATACGTCGAACACGTTTCATCACGTAGTGGAGATGTCGCTGGGGTCGCCCTGTCTGGGTTTGCGCAGCGAGGCTTACCCCGTCATCCTCCCCAGTGGCCGCCGGGTGATGGGGCGAACTTGGGGCTGGCGGGAAAACCTGTGCCCGCTGACCGACGGAAACCGCTACTATGACCGCATGCAGGAACGAGGCCTGCAAAGGGAAAAGTGGGTAGGTCAGAGCCGCTTGATCCTGTTTCGTTTGCGTGACTGTTTTGAGGTCGTGGCCGAAGTTTTGCGTGAAGGCAGGGCCGGCTTTCCACCGTGCAGCCGCTGCCCTATTCGCCCCCGCACCGTCCCTGAGACGGTAACATCGGATTGGGATGTTAAAGGCCGGCACCTTTTGCCCGGCTCACAGGCTTGGACTTATTGAGACTTTAAAATCAACTTTGGTACACAACAAGAATGAAAAGCAGGAGTCCAAAGTCACTTTCGACGCCTGAAGCAAGGTTATTTTCAGAAGGATGAGGTTAGCGGGAATGGAACCTAACATGATCGGCGTATATGGCCCCTGGGCTGCTTCCCTGGTAGGGGAGGGGCCGGCAGCGCTCTCCTTTCGAAATGAACGCTGGACGGATGTTGAAACCTGGCGGCCTGTGGCCCGGCAGCGCGTGCTCGACCTGCTGGCCCAGCCCGATACCGGCGGCGTTCCTGCCGTAACGGTGCAGGAGCAGTTAACCCACGACGACCTCTATATTGAAAAATTATCCTGGCAGCTTCCTTACGGCCCGCCGACCGAAGCGGTTTTCCTCAAACCGGCCGGAGCGACCGGCCCGCTGCCCGGCATCCTGGCTTTGCACGACCACGCCGCCAACAAGTATTTTGGCTGGCGCAAGATTGCCCGAACAGGAGAAGACCTGCACCCCATGATGGGCGATCACCAGGCGCAGTATTATGGCGGCGTCGCCTGGACCCATGAACTCGCCCGGCGCGGCTATGCGGTGCTCGTCCACGATGCTTTTGACTTTGCCAGCCGGCGGGTGCTGCTTAAAGATGTACCTGAAGTGATTCAAGCAGGTCTGACCGATCCTGACCCAGCCACAACTGCCAATATCGAAGCCTACAATACCTGGGCTATGGAGCACGAGCACATTATAGCCAAATCGCTTTTTTGCGCCGGGACGACCTGGCCGGGCGTCTTTCTGGCCGAGGATCAGCGGGCTTTGGATGTGCTCTGCGCCCGGCCGGAGGTAGATGCCGGCCGGGTGGGCTGCTGCGGCCTGTCCGGGGGCGGGCTGCGGACCGGTTTTCTGGGCGGCCTGGACCCGCGGATTCGCTGCGCCGTCTGTGTCGGCATGATGACGACCTGGCGCGACTTCCTGCTCTACACAAGCTACACTCACACCTGGATGATCTACATCCCCCTGCTGCCCCGCGACCTCGACTTTCCCGAAATCCTGGGCCTGCGCGTCCCCCTGCCGGCGCTGGTGCTGAACGACTCGGACGACGAGCTGTTTACTCTGCCGCAAATGGAAAGGGCCGCAACGATCTTGCAGGAAGTCTACGCCAAAGCCGGCGCGTCAGACCGCTACCGCTGCACCTTCTACCCCGGCCCCCACAAATTCGACCGGGCCATGCAGGCCGAGGCGTTTGAGTGGCTTGATCGGTGGTTGAAATAAAAGAAATAGACGCTGAATATTGGCTAGGTTGAGGGCCGGGATTAGGAGATTAGGGGATGTTTCATTTTGTTTTATCTCCAAATCCCCTAATCCCGGCTAAAATACTACGCTTTGTAAGAAGACTGAGTAGTTACAAAGGGTTTTTATGAATAAGATAAGCTTTAAGTTAGGCATGGGCCAGATGCTCGTTGAGGGCGGCCAGCCTGAGCAAAATCTAAACCGGGCGGCCCAGATGATTCGGCAGGCCGCCGAGCGTGGCTGCGCCGTTGTCGTTTTGCCGGAATGTCTCGACCTCGGCTGGACCGACCCGGCGGCGCGCCAACTGGCCCAACCCATCCCCGGCCCGCACAGCAACACGCTGGCGGAAGCGGCTGAACAGGCGGGCGTCTACGTAGTAGCGGGACTGACCGAACGGGCCGGCGAGCGAGTTTACAACGCGGCGGTGCTGCTTTCGCCGCAAGGGGAAATTCTGTTGAAACACCGCAAGATCAACATCATGGAGATTGCCCAAGATTTGTATGCCACCGGCGATTCCCTGGCCGTAGTTCAAACGCCGCTCGGGACCATTGGCGTTAATATTTGCGCCGACAACTTCCCCAATTCGTTGGTTTTTGGACATTCCCTGGCGCGCATGGGCGCGCAGCTCTTGCTGTCGCCCTGCGCCTGGGCCATGCCGCCGGAGCACGACAACAGCCAGGAACCCTATGGGGAATTGTGGAAAACCGCCTATTCCACCCTGACTACGTTGTACGATTTGACGGTGGTCGGCGTGAGCAACGTCGGCTGGCTGCGCGGCGGGCCGTGGCAGGGCTACAAGTGCATTGGCTGCTCGCTGGCGATGGGGCCGGGCGGCGTCATCCTGGCCGAAGCCCCTTACGGCGCAGCGGCGGAAAGCCTGACCGTGGTCGAAGTTGAGCCGGTCGAGCGAACCGTCACCGGCGCAGCTATCGCCGGGATGCTGGCCGGTAAAGGCTATGTTGGACCATGATCAAGTTCTATTGTAAACAAGATGGTCTGCCTACTTCACCTCTGCTACCGGCATCATGATGTGTTCGTAAGGCGTCCCCGCAAACATCACATATGGCCCACCATAGTGATGATCGGTGCTAAATAGAGTGAGGTCCAGTTTGTCGGGCAAAAGAAGCATCACATGGGGCGGGGTTGTAACCCAATCCTCGCCGGGGGCTGGCTCGACAGCGAGCGGATCGGTGTTGCTGGGGTCACTGCCGCCCTGAAGCATATAGGCCAGTCCCGGTTCGGTGATGTTGGGTTCGGTCCCGCTTACGAGAGCGTTGAACCACTCCATCCACATCTTGTCAAAACATTGAGGGTCGTTGCCGGGGGTAGCGGGCCAATCGGGAAAACAAGTCCAGCCGTTGCTGCCTGCCCGCAGTTCAATGAGCGGCGCGGTGGGATCGGTAGGATAGTCTACAATGGTTGCGCCCTGGGCAATGGCTGGAGGCGCGGCGCTCATGGCGCTGGCGATGATGTCGGCAACAGCGGGCGCTTCTGCCGGGGCAGCGGGCGCGTGGGCCACGTCATGGACCGGGATGCATAACTTCCAACCCGGCTCAATCACATCCACATTCTCAATTTTGGCGTAGCTGGAGTCGGCGGCATTTTTGGTGTTGGTGGCGTCAGCAATGACCTGGTAGGCCAGCGGGTCGTCTAAATATTTTTCGGCCAGCTTCGACAGCCAGTCGTTGGCCTGTACTACCACCTCCGAGTCGCAGGCGACTTCGCTTTGCGCCAGAGTCGCAGACGGCGACAAGGGCAGTGTGAACAGGCCGATTAAGCCGGATAAAATCGCGCGTTTCATTTTCTTCCCCCTTTCAATAATCTTAAACAATCACCAACAAAGATGACTTGCCGCGTAACCGCCAGCCAACTCCCATCAAGCCGGCCCCTACGAATAGCGCCAGCAACAGACCGGGCAGTGGGTCAGTGACACCCCCACTTGTAGGGAGGGTGGCGGGCGCAACGGTGACATCAATGCGTAAAATTTCACCCTTACTCGGATGGCCGCCATACGCAAAATTGGAAACGTACAACTGGCCGTCAGGCCCAAAGGTCAGTCCACCGGGAAAGCTCAAGCCGGTCGCCACCGCTTCGAGAGCACCCTTCGCGTCCACCCGGACCACCCGGCCTGCGCCAGGCACGGGCAAGTCATTATCTACCGTACTGGCTTCCAGGGCGTAGAGTTGCCCCTGGCTGTCAAAGGCCAGGCCCAGCACCGCCGTTAGCCCTGCGGCAAAGACCTCCGACTGCCCATCGAGTGTGACTTTGTAAATCTTGGACGTCCCCTGCTGAATGGGAACTTCGCCCAGGCTGCTAATATAGAACGCGCCATCGTGGAAGGTTAGCGCCGTAAGCGTAATGTGTCCCTCGTTGGCCGGCATATCCAGCACCCGCCGGATTTGGCCATCCAGGGTAATCCCGTCAACTGCACTTAGCTCATAGGGTCCGCCGTCAGGCTCATAATCATCATCCAGCAGTGCGGCGGTGGGCGTGTTGGGCATACCCGGTGAGCACACCACATACAGCGTGTCGCCCAGGAAAGCCACATCATTTGGACCGATCACATCGCCGGACTTGTCACGGGCGGCCGGCAGCGCTTTCACGACCATCGTGCGCTCGCCGGTGGGACTGATTTTGGAAACCTGGCCGGTCATCCCAATCTGGTAGGGCATGACCGGCGAGCCGTATCCCCCCGGACAGGTGCGATGGGGCTCGATGTTCCCCCCTGGCCCGACTTCGGCCACGTACAGGGAGCCATCGGAGCCAAATTCTAACCCGCGTGGGTAGACCAGGCCGGTGGCAAAGGTGGACACATTGGCCGAGAGCGGCTCCGGCTCTTGCGCCTGGGCCAGGTTTCCGCCGAGCACCATCATGACCAGTAAACTCACGATGACGAACCCTTGAAATACCCGATTTAGTAACATTGAACCCCCTTACTTTTCATTACTCATTACAATGCATCGAAATCTCATAGCTATTAAAGCAAAAAAACCTATTGCGTTGGTATCCTTTTGGAGTACAATATAAAGTCAGGGGGGCGGAAGGTGAAAACCGATGAGCTTATCACCTCGTTTGGTTACTGGGTCCGGCGGCGACGGAAAGCCCTGGATCTAACTCAGGCTGCCCTGGCCCAGCACGTCGGCTGCGCCCTGGTCACGCTCAAGAAAATTGAGTGGGATGAACGCCGACCCTCGCCTCAAATGGCCGAACGGTTGGCCGATTATCTGGTGATCCCCGCTGCGGAAAGAGACCAATTTCTCAGTATGGCTCGCGGCGAGTTTGTCACAGCCACGCTTTCGCCTTCAGCCGGGATGGAGGCTCGTCTTTTTAAGCCTAATCTACCCTCACCCGCTACCCCGTTTATCGGTCGGACAAAGGAATTGGCCGATATTGCCCGCCGTCTCAAAGACCCCGCCTGCCGGCTGCTGACCTTGATTGGTCCGGGGGGAATTGGTAAAACCCGCCTGGCCATCCAAGCCGCGCAGACTCTCCTCGATATGCCGCCGGCTGAAGCCACCTTCAGGCATGGCATCTTCTTCGTTCCCCTGACGGCGATTAGTTCGCCCAGTGGCGTCGTCTCGGCCATCGCCGAGGCGGCCAACTTCGCTTTTTACAGCAGCGCGCCACCTCAGCAGCAACTGCTGCATTACTTGCGGGAAAAAGAGATGTTGCTGCTGCTGGATAATTTTGAGCAGCTATTAACCCCTCCTGAAGGGGAGGATGCCAGCGGAGTGGACCTCATCGCTGAAATTTTGGCCGTTGCCCCGGCGGTGAAACTGCTGGTGACTTCCCGTGAGGCCCTCAATCTGCACGAAGCCTGGTTTCATCCGGTTGTCGGAATGACGTATCCCGACCTTTCACCCAATTCCCTGGCTGAGCGTGAGAAAACCGTGGCGGAGATCGAAGCATATGACGCCGTGCGGCTCTTTGGGCAGAGCGCCCGCCGGGCGCAGGTGGGCTTTTCTCTGGCCGCCGAGCAAAAAAGTGTGATTCGGATTTGTCAGATGGTTGAAGGGATGCCGCTGGGGATTGAGTTGGCGGCAGCATGGTTGAAAACACTGCCCTGCGCCCGTATCGCCCAGGAGATTGAACGCGGTCTCGACTTTCTGGCTAGCTCCATGCGCAATGTGCCGGAACGCCATCGCAGTATACGGGCCGTCTTTGAACATTCCTGGGGCTTGCTGGCGGAGGCGGAACGCAGGGTCCTGGAGCGGCTGTCGGTCTTTCGGGGAGGGTTCCGGCCCGAGGCAGTAGAGCATGTGGCCGGAGCCACCCTACCGGTGCTGGCGGCGCTGGTAGAAAAATCACTGGTGCAGGCCACCCCGGTTGGGCGTTACCACCTGCACGAACTGCTCCGGCAATTTGTCGAGGAGAAATTCCAGACCTTTGGGGTTTTCGCGGAGCGTACCGCAAAGGTCTCAGATGTACGCGACCGCCACAGCACCTATTACGCGGCTTTTATGCAGCGGCGCGAGGCAGCGCTCAAGGGAGCGCAGTATCAAGCAGTCCTGGCCGAGATGACCGAGGAGATTGAGAATGTGCGGGCCGGCTGGAACTGGGCGGTCGAGCAGGGCCGGGTAGAGACCATCGCTCAAGCCTTGACCAGTCTGCACGATTTCTACTGGATGCGGAGCTGGTTTCAAGAGGGGGAAGCGGTCTTTAGGCGAGCCGCAGAGAGTTTAGCCGGGATGACGGAGACTGCCGAGGGCGGAGCACTCGGTGGGGAAGCAGGCGAGATCGTTCTGGGCCAGCTTTTAGCGCGACAGGGCGCATTTTGCTATGCGCTTGGCTATTTTGAACCGGCCAGGGAACTCCTCCAAAAAAGCCTGGCGCTGGTCCGGCCTCTTGAGGCGCGAGCAGAAACAGCGTTTGCCCTCAGATTTCTGGGCCGGGTAAAGGATGCGCTACACGAGCTTACAGAAGCAAAACGACTGCTCCAGGAAAGCCTGGCTATCAGCCAAGAGCTGGGCGACCTGCCAGGAGCTGTCGAGACCCTTCACCAGTTGAGTGAAACTGTGATGAGCGTTTCGGGGGAATATCACGCAGAGGCAAAACGATACAGTCAGGAAAGTCTCGCTCTGAGCCGAGCGATAGGGGATCAACGTTTAATAGCCTACTCCCTCGACAAGTTGGCTTTTATGACCTTTTGCCTGGGGGAGTATCTGGAAGCAGAGCAATACTATCAGGAAAGTCTGGCCATTTTCAAAGAAATTGATGATCGCTACGGGCTGGCCTTGGCCTTGGGCGCGCCGGCCTGGATTGCTCTGGGCCTGGGGGGTGACAGGTTGGCCCTGGCCAAACCCCTGGCTGAGAAAAGCCTGGCCATCTGGCGAGAGGTTGGAGACCGGCTTCGAACGGTCGTCCGTCTACAACAACTGGGCCAGGTGGCTATAGCTCTGGAGGAGTATGCGGAGGCTCAACAATACTATCGGGAAGCCTGGGTGATTAGCCGAGAGATCGGCCAGGCGGGGCTATGGGGTCTCGGCGGTTTAGGTGAGGCTGCCTGTGGACTGGGAGATTTACCGGCAGCCAGGCAATATCTTCTTGAAACCCTAAGAACTGCCCTAACCCGGGAAAAAGAGCACGACAGGACTTTCTTATACACCTTGCTCCGTTGGGCCATCCTCCTGGCCAAAGAAAGCGCCTTGTTGGAAGGCAAGCCTGATTGCACAGCCAAGAAAGTGCGGGCGGGCGAACTCCTGGCCCTGGTGCGGCATCACCCGGCCAGTTGGCAAGTATTCAGAGACAGAGCGGGCCGGCTCCTGGCCGAACTGGAGGCCGAGTTGCCACCAGAGGTAGTGGCGGCGGCCCAGGAACGGGGCAAATCCAGGCCCTTGGCAGAGGTGGTCGCGGAGATCGTGGGGGAAGCGTGACCCTTCGCCCCTCATAGAATTACATCACGGTTATCATCTGTCCCCGGCCTCCCATCGCCGATCTATTTTCAGGAGAGTATTTTATGCCAAACCGCGCCGACGCGCACGCCCATTTTTTCCATGCCGGTTATGTGGCCCTGCTGCCCGAAAATTGCCGCCGCATCCGGCCGGATGAAGTCACCCTCTACCAGGGATTGGCCCAGCAGTACGAGGTGCAGCAGGTCCTGGCTGTCGGTTACGAAGCCGAAGAATGGGCGGGCGGCAATAATCGTTATTTGAGCCAATTGGCGGCCAGCCACTCCTGGCTAAGACCCCTGGCTTTTGTGCCTGAACCGGCGAATTTGGAGATGGCTGCCCTGGAAACGTGGCAGCGGGAGTCATTCGCCGGGCTGAGTTTGTACCTCTTCAACCCGCAGCAGACTGCCTCTCTGGGGCAGGTCTCGGATGAGGTGTGGGGCTGGCTGGTCCGGCAGCGCTGGCTGATCAGCGTGAATTCTCGCGGCGAACACTGGACGGCCTGGCTGCCGGTGCTGGAGCGCCAGCCCGAGCTACGGCTGTTGGTCTCGCACCTGGGCTTGCCTCCGGCGATTTCAACTGCGCCGGACGCAGCAACGGCCCGGCAAGCTTTAAGGGATGTGCTGGCCCTGGCCCGCTTCCCCGGCGTCCATGTCAAATTGAGTGGTTTCTACGCCCTGACCCAGCCCGGTTATGATTATCCGCACCGGGCGGCCTGGCCCTACGTCGAGGCTTTGGTGGCGGCCTTCGGCTCGACCCGCTTGCTGTGGGGATCGGATTTTAGCCCGAGCTTGGAGTGGTTGAGTTTTCCACAAACCTTTAGTCTCTTTCAAGCGATGCCCTTTTTGAGTGACACAGATCGTGAGCGCATCGAAGGGGGGAACCTCTTGACTTTGTTGGGTGAAGTTATCTCTGAAAATCTGTAAGGGTATGACTTTTCAGAGCAGGAGTGAAAAAGTGCACTTTTTCACTCCTGGGTTTATGAACTTCTACACTTGTGTGTTCTCAGCCTCAAACAAAAACCATTGAAAGACAGGAAGAAAGGGAGTTAAGTATGACCCAGGAAAATACAGCGGGAGTCCCGGCGCAGGTAGCCCAGGCCGTGCTTGAGGAGGTCGAGGCCGGCGCTGACGACACGGTGTCCTTTCTGCGCGAGCTGGTCAACTTTCGGACGGAGAATCCAAATTTGGTCAACGTCGAGCCGGGGGCTGAAGCGGAATGCCAGGCTTTTATTGCTGCTAAACTTAAAGGTCTGGGCATGGCCGTGGACACCTGGGAAGTATTCCCCAAGCGTCCCGACCTGGTCGCAACCTTACCCGGCTCCGGCAGTGGGCGCTCCTTGATCCTGAACGGCCACATTGATGTCGTCCCTGCCGGTGATCCCAGCCAGTGGCCTCACGACCCCTGGGTCGGCGAGATCCATGACGGCAAAATGTGGGGTCGGGGGACATGCGATATGAAGGGCGGGATTGCGGCGATGATTGCCGCTGTCGCCGCGGTGCGCCGGGCCGGGCTGCGGCTGAAGGGGGATGTGCTGGTCGAGACGGTGGTGGATGAGGAAGTCGGCGGGCCTGGCACCCGGCAAACCCTGGCCCGCGGGTACAAGGCCGATGCTGTGATTGTGACCGAGCCGACCGGCGGCTATATCCAGCCGGTCGAAGGGGGCGTCGAGTGGCTGCGGGTTGTTGTCAGGGGCGTAGCGGGTCATACGGCCAAGCGCTACCTCTCGGTTCACGCAGGGGGACAGGGAACGGCGGTCAATGCAATTGAGAAGATGCTGAAACTGCTGGCGGTGGTGCAGGAGTTAGAGCGATATTGGGGGGTGTATAAGGTCCACCCGCTAATGCCCAAAGGGATCACGACGATCAACATCGGCGTTGTGCTGGGCGGCACCGGCGGTGGCAAAGACGGCATGCCCAATTTGATCGGCAGCCCTTCGACCTTCCCGGATTACTGCTCAACCCTGTTGAGCTTGAAGTACCTGCCTAGTGAGCGCACCGAAGACGTCCGGGCGGAGTTTGAAGATTATATTCATCGGGTCGCTCAGGCCGATCCGTGGCTGCGCGACCATCCGCCGGAGATTGAGTGGGGCATTTCCGGTGTTTCTTTCCCCCCGGTCAATACGGCGGTCGAGCATCCGGTCATCCAGAGCCTCGCCCAAGCTTACCAGGCCGTAGTCGGCCAGCCAAACTATTCCGGCTTTGTCGCCGTCACCGACCTGGCCTGGTTTGCCGGGCAGGGCATCCCCGGCTGTCTCTACGGTCCCGGCGACCTGGCCCAGGCCCACACCTCGGCCGAGTTTGTGCCGCTGGCTGATTTGCTCCATGTGACCAAGGTGCTGGCCTTGACTCTGGTAGATTGGTGCGGGGTGGTGTAAGGGAATTTGATTTTAAAGATAAGTAATCAGCCTGGAGGGCTGGAGGTGGGAAGGCTGGAAGCTCTTGACCAACCCTCCCACCTTCCAACCTTCCTATCCGCCGCGCCGGGCAATCTCCTCGCGGACAACGGGCGCAACCTGCGTGCCGAACAGCTCAATAGCGTGCATCACTTTGGCGTGCTCAATTGTCCCCACGCCGAGTTGCAGCAGCAGCCGCTGATGCCCAAAAATCTCGTGCTGGAACAGAATCTTCTCGATGATTTCAGCCGGGCTGCCCACAAAGTCGGCCCCCCGCAGCATCCGTCCCGCTTCGAGTTGCTGGCGGGTGGCGGGCGGCCAGCCGCGCTCGCGGCCAATCTTATTCATCACCACCACTGCCGAGGGATAGTAAGCGTCAACGGCCTGCTGGGCCGTGTCGGCGATAAAGCCGTGCGAATTGATGCTCAACGGCAGGTGAGCCGGGTCACGGCCGGCCTGACGCGCCGCTTCCCGGTAGAGCTGGATGAAAGGTGCAAAGCGTTCGGGCATGCCGCCGATGATGGCCAGGGCCATGGGTAAGCCGAGGCTGGCAGCGCGCACCACCGACTCCGGCGTGCCGCCGACCGCCACCCAGATGGGCAGCTTTTCCTGCACCGGGCGGGGATAGACGCCCAGATCGTTCAAGGGGGGGCGATGGCGGCCAGACCAGGTAATCTTTTCCGATTCGCGGATTTTCAGGAGCAGCTCCAGCTTTTCGGTAAAGAGGCTGTCGTAGTCGTGCAGATCATAGCCAAAGAGCGGGAAAGACTCGATAAACGAGCCGCGCCCGGCCATGATCTCGGCCCGGCCGTTGGAAATCAGATCCAGGGTGGCAAAATCCTGAAAGACCCGGACCGGGTCATCCGAACTAAGCACGGTGACTGCCGTTGAGAGGCGGATGGACCGGGTGCGGGCCGCCGCTGCGCCCAGGATGACCAGCGGAGCCGAGGCAATGAAGTCGGGGCGGTGGTGCTCGCCGACTCCAAAAACATCCAGACCCACCTGATCGGCCAGCTCAATGGTTTCAAGCAGGTTGCGCATGCGCTGGGCCGGGCTGATCATCGCCCCCGTCACCGGATCGGGGGTTAGCTCAACAAAAGAATAGAGGCCAAGTTCAAACATCATCATCCTTACATAAATAACCGGTGGGAACTCAAGGGAGCTTGGGGGAACTCGTGGGGAGTTCCGCTGAGACCCTCTGAGTTCCCCAAATTTCATCTTCGACGGCGTGTCAAGGGCTAGTGAATGCTCCTCGTAAATAGACTGGAGTGCAAACCTTGCGCTTGCGTGCCAAAAACCAAAGCAAGCTTTGGACGCCATGTTCATTATCGGCGGCGTACTCTGGCTCGTGAACACTCCTTAGCAGATAATAATGATAAACGCGGCTGCCAATGCTGTCAATCTTTTTGTTCATCTAAGAAGCCCCTTGTCCTGCGTTCAAAAAGCACGCTCTAAAACCCCAAATTCTCCTTGACCAAAATCACAGTGGTTCGTTCTGGCTTACCTTCGCCATTGATCAACAAAACCTTACCGGTGTAGACGTAAAAGGATTGCTGGATTTGGGCCTGATCCTCAATTTGACAGTGTTGCTTGATCGTGCTAATATCTGGAAAACGTTTTCCAGAAAACCTTTTCCTCGCTTCTTTTTTTACTTCAACCGTCAAATCTAGCTTGTTTGGTCAAAAATCATCCTTGGGACGATTCCGGCTAGACCGGAATGGAAGGTTACACAGTGTCCAAACAATACAGCGTCGGCATTTTAGGGAACTGCTGCACCCACGGCGAGTTTGTGGCTTTTGCCTTGAAGCAGGAGCCGGCAGCCAAGATTGTCGCCGGCTGGGAAGAAGACCCGCGCCGTACGGCCGGATTGTCAACCGCTATTGGCCTGGAGTTGGAGCCGGCTGCAGAAGCGCTGTTGGCTAACCCCCACATTGACATCATCGCCCTGGCTTGTTCCCCTCATGAAAAGGCTGGTTGGGTGGAAAAAGCCGCCCAGGCCGGCAAGCATATCTTCCTCAACAAACCGATGGCCGAAAGTCTCGACTCAGCCTGGAGAATTGAAAAGGCTGTGGCCGCAAGCCGGATTCAACTGGTCTACGATATTCCGGTCATTGTCCGCTTCAACCCGGTCACGGCCAAGCTTCTCGACGAAGTTAGAGCAGGCCGGTATGGCCGCCCGATCAACTATACCCACACCTTTACCTTTACCTTTTCCACCGATTTTCCCTTGGCGTTGGTTTGGCCGGAACGGCTCGATCCTCCCTCAAAATCCGGGGGCGGTGAACTGACCAACCTGGGCTGCTACACGGTTGATTATATGATCGGGTTGTGGGGTCGGCCCCAATCTATCCAGGCCAAAAGTACAAGTTACTGGGACATTTACCACGAGGCCGGCGTTGAAAATTTTGGCCAGGTGATTGCTGATTACGGCGATTTTTTTGCCGTCCTGGCCAGCGGCAAACAACCGCTCCAAACCCTGCCCTCGATGGATGTGGCCGAGGCGCTCAATCCGCGCAACTGGCACAACGTGCTGGAAATGCAGTTTGAGCAGCACAACCTGACCGTACTGCCTTTCCAAAACACCCTGATTTATAATGGCGCTCAGATTCCATTGGAGGAATATCTGGCCGGATACACCTGTCTAACCCCGTTTCAACAACTGCTGCGGGCCATTGAGACCGGGCAAAGGCCGGATAGCAACGCGGAAAGCGCCCGGCTCGGCGTCGAAGTGCTGATGGCAGCTTACCAATCGGCTAAAGCGGGGGGTAAATCCGTTGAGCTGCCTCTGGAGAGCGGAGGAGAGTTGGAAGACTGGAGGGATGGAAGGTTGGATTCTCATTGAGCCAGCCTGCAAGCCAAAGACCCTCTGGGCAATCTTCCAATCTTCCAGATTAATACAGAACTCATAAGTATAACTGTTCGTTATGGTCTCAATTATTGACGTCGCCAAAAAAGCTAATGTCTCCATCACCACCGTCTCGCGGGTATTGAACGGCAGCCCCCACCCGGTCAGTGAGGAGACGCGGGCGCGGGTGTTAGAGGCCGCCGAGGCGCTCAACTTTTCGCCCAGCGCCCTGGCCCAGGCCATGGTCACCCGGGCCACGCGCATCGTCGGGGTCATCATCGGCGATGCGATGGACCCTTATTTTGCGACCATCGTCCGGGGGGTGGAAGATGTGGCCCGCCGGCACGGCTATCTGGTCATTGTCTGCAATTCCGACCGGGTGCCGGAGATCGAGCTGCAATACCTGCATACCCTCGACAGCTACCGGGTGGATGGCGTTATCTTTGCCGGTGGGGGCCTGACCGACGACAAATATAGCCGCCAGGTCGGCCAGGCGTTGGAAGCTTTTTACAATCGGGGGGCGGTCTGTGTATCTCTGGCCAAACACCTGTTTTCCTCATTTTCGGTGCTGGTTGACAATGAACAGGTCATCAAGGATGCCGTGCATTACCTGATTAGCCTGGGCCATCGCTCTATTGCCTATATTTCTGGCCCCACTTTGTTGACCACCACCCAGCTCCGGCTCAACGGGTACAAGTTGGCGCTGGAAGCGCATGGACTGCCCCTCAAGCCGGAGTTGATTATTGATGGGGATTACAAATACGAGTCGGGACGGCGGGCGGCCGAAGCTATCATGGCGCTGCCAGCCAAACCGACGGCTGTTCTGGCTTCAAACGACCTGATGGGCATTGGCTGTCTGGTCGGGCTGCGCGAGGCAGGCTGCCACGTTCCGCAGGACATCAGTCTGATGGGCATTGACGATATTGCCACCGCTCAAGCAGTTGACCCGCCGCTGACCACGATAGCCCTCCCTCTCTACGACCTTGGCTCCATCGGGATGGAAAGCTTGATCAAACTGCGCAGCCATGAATTGGCTGATCACGAGGCGCTGACGCTGTCTCACCGCCTGGTTATTCGGCGTTCCACCGCCACGCTGGGGATGTTGATACCGTAGGACAAGTCGTCCGCTTCGCGTGTCCTACAGAATTCCGGGCAATGGGTGAGACTCGTGAAAAATATCTCAGGACTTACGCAAATCATGTCATTTTGAGCGACGAAGGAGCGAAAAATCCCTAAAACCTACGTTTGCAAGCAGATGTTTGAGGGATTCTTCACTCCGCTCCGCTCCGTTCAGAATGACATGCGCAAGTCCTGTATCTAAAAGAAGGGATAGTACTCAATGGATCTAGCCCAAGTCAAGCAGATAATTGAGCAAAACAAGATCGAGTTTATTCGCTGTGAATCGCCCGACATCAACGGCATTTCGCGGGGTAAGCTGGTCGCCCTGGCCAACTTTGAGCGGGTGGTGGAAAAGGGACTGGCCATGGTCAGCGACCTGCTCACCTGGGATGCTCAGGCCGATGTGGCCTGGCAGGGCACCGGCTATGCCGAAGACCTGACCTTTGCCGATCTGGTCTTCCGGCCCGACCTGTCCACTTTTAAAGTGGTGCCCTGGGCCGACCATACGGCTCGCGTCCTGGGTGATCTCCACTTCTACGATGGCCGTCCGGCCCTGGGTTCTTCGCGCCATGTGTTCAAGCATGTTCTTGATGTCGCCAAAGAGATGGGCTTTACCTGTCGCAGCGGCCATGAATACGAATTTTACCTGCTCAATGCCGAAACCAAAGAGCCAATTTTCGGCGGGCACCAGATTATGACCACCTTCAAACACGAAGTCCACCCGATTCTGCGCGACATCCAGCGCACCATGACCCAGATGGGCATTGAGATTACCACCTGCAACACCGAATGGGGCCCGGCTCAATACGAAATCAATTACAGTCCGGCTGATGGAATCGCCGCCGCCGACCAGTCTTTCACCTGGAAAAACGGTCTCAAGGAGATTGGGGCCAGGCACGGCCTGTTAATCACGATGATGACCAAGCCCTGGATTGACAAAAGCGCCAACGGCAGTCACTTCCATCTCAGCCTGCTGGATGAAAAAACAGGGGAAAATGTTTTTTATGACCCGAACAGCGCCGATGGCCTATCGCAACTTTGCCGCTGGTTCATTGGTGGGCAACTGGTTCACGCGTGCGCTCTGGCCGCCTTTCTGGCCCCGACGGTCAACTGCTCCAAGCGTTACCAACCCAACAGTTACGCCCCCAATACCATCTCATGGGGCCACGAAAACCGCAGCGTCGGTATTCGAGTCAAAGCCTGGCGCGGCAAGGGGACCCACATCGAAAACCGCATGGCCTGCGGCAGCAGCAACCCGTATTTGGTGGCAGCAGCCAGCCTGGCGGCCGGACTGGACGGCATTCGCAACCAAATCGAACCGCCGGCCCCGATTGCGACCAATGCCTACAAGCTGACCGATCTACCCAAAACGCCGGCGACCCTGGAGGAATCCCTGGCCGCGCTCCGCACTGATGAGGCCCTGCTCGACCTGCTCACCCGCGAGGGAATGCAGACCTTTATCGTTGACAAGGAGTATGAGATTGCCAAAGCCAAAGCAGTCATCCCCGATTACGGCACCGCCGAGTGGCACAGCCGGGTTGATCCCTGGGAGCGCCGCGAATTTATGGAGTTAATTTGAATGGGCGAATGATGAATATATCACTTTCGCCATTCGCCTATTCGTAACGGGTTTACAACAAAGTTTTTAGGGGAATATTTGTGATAGAAACATGTGATGTTTGCATCGTTGGGGTGGGCGCGTGCGGCGGCCTGATGGCCAAAGAACTGGCCGAGGCCGGCCTCTCGGTGGTTGGGCTGGAAGCAGGGCCGCGCTACAACCCTAAGGTGGACTTCGAGAACGACGAAGCCGAAATGCTCAAGCTGCTCTGGAGCGGCCAGCGCGTGACCAGCGGCCAGGACCCCATCCATCCCTGGTCCGGCAGCGGCGTCGGCGGGGGGACGCTGGTCTGGTGCGGGGTGACGCCGCGCTTTCACGTCAACGATTTCAGGATCGCCTCGGTGGATGGGATCGGGGTGGATTGGCCGCTCACCTATGCCGACCTGGCCCCTTACTATGAGCAGGTTGAGTGCGATTTTGGGGTGGCGGGCCAGATGGGGGAGAATCCCTGGGAAGCGCCGCGCGGCCCCTTTCCGATGCCGCCGCTGCCGTTCAGCTACCAGGCCCAGGTGCTGGCCCGTGGGGTCGAAAAACTCGGTGGGCATCCTTTGCATGGTCCCCTGGCCATTGCCTCAGTTCCTTATCGTGGGCGCGAAGCCTGTATCAACTGCGGTTTTTGCATGCAGGGCTGCCGCAGCAGCGCCAAATCCACTACGCTCTTTACTCACGTGCCCCTGGCCGAAGCGCACGGCGCGCGGATTCTGTCCGAGTCCACCGTCTTTCGGATTGAATACGATGCCCGCCGTAATAAAGTAACGGGTGTTTCGTATTTTGACGCCCAGGGCCAGACCCACCAAATCCGGGCGCGGCTGGTCGTCGTCGCTGCGCATGCCATCGAAACGCCGCGCTTGTTATTACTCTCGGCCAACAATACCTTCCCGGAAGGACTGGCCAATTCCAGCGGGCTGGTCGGCAAAAATTTTATGGCTCACCCCACCTGCACCGTCACCGGCCTGTTCCACGAGCCGCTCAACGGCTTCAAAGGCCCGGTGATGGGCAATCTGCTGGCCCAGGATTGGTACGAGACCGACGCTCAGCGCGGCTTTGCCCGCGGTTACACCCTGGAAAATTTTGTGCCCGGCCCCTTTTTCTATGCTTCGAACATGATGAATCTATGGGCCGCGGACCTGAAGGAGATGATTCGTTACTACGCCTATGCCGGGGGGTGGTGGGTTTGCGGGGAGGGGCTGCCCAACGACGCTAATACGGTTACGCTTGACCCCGCGGCCAAAGATAGGCATGGCCTGCCGGTGGCCCATCTCAAGCACAGTTGGACGGACAACGACCGCGCCTTGATCCAGCACGGCATTGAGAAAGCCCGAGAAACCCTGGAAGCGGCGGGCGCGTGGCGCGTGCAGGCCGGACCGGTTTCGTCGGCGCACCCCATGGGCACGGTGCGCATGGGCCATGACCCGCAAACCTCGGTCATCAACTCCTTTTGCCAGTCGCACGATATTCCCAACCTTTTTGTAACCGATACCAGCATCTTTCCCAGCGGCGGTGGCGCTAATATCACCTTGACGGCGATGGCTGTCACCCTGCGGGCTTCACGCCACATTATCGAGCAGGCTAAATTGGGCAATTTGAATTAGGACCTTCTCCCCTAACTCCTCTGAGGGAGAGGTAAAGCGTGATGTTTTTATGGTAACTTGGCAGATTGCCGACAATAAATTCGATTTTTCGATCACCCACAGCATTGCCGCTTCTAAAGAGGTGGTCTATCGAGTGCTGGCCGATATGGAAGCCTATCCCGAATTTGTGAATGATCTTGTTTCGGTCACCCGCCAAGGCGATCTGTACAAATTTGTGGCTCGGGCCGCTATTCTAACAGTCTCTGCCACGTTAAAGGTGGTCGAGATACCCGGCCGGGAAATTAAGTTTGAACTGGTCGAAGGCCCGGTGGAAATGCTGACCGGCAGTTGGCTGGTTGAAGAGGGGCGCACCCCGGAGCAGACGCGGGTCACTCTAACCCTTCACGCCGAAACCCACGCCCGCGGCGAGTGGCTGCTGCGGATGACTGGCAAATATGTCCAGAACAAAACCGACAAATTGATCGCGGCTTTCAGCGCGCGGGCGGAAGCGTTGCAGCGCAGCGGCGGTGTTCTACTGGCTCGCCCTCGAATTGAGGTGGCGGGTGGTTTCCTGGGCTGGTTGAAGCGGCTGTGGGTGCGGATTTCCGGCAGCCGCGCGAGCCAGCCTGCCGCCGAGGAACGACAAGTTTCAGCCAAACCGGCCTTTCTCCAGGATGACCATGTCCTGCAAACGCTGGAGGCGTTGGCTTCGACCATGCTCCCGCCCGACGATTTCGACGCCGGGGTGCAGGAGATGGGCTTTGTCAGCGTGGTCGAAATGCGGGCGCGTTACGAGGCCGGGCGCGAGGCGCTTTACGTGACGGCTTTGCAGGCCGTTGACCAGATGGCCCGGAGCGAGTTCGACCAGCGTGACTTTGTGGATTTATCGCCGGCCGAGCGCACGGCGCTGCTGGAAGCGGTGCGACAGAACCGGACCAGCGGCGCGGATTGGGCTGGAGTTAAGCCTTCCTCCTTTTTCAGCGCCTTGTGGGAGGATGTGGTTTTTCTGTACTGCACCCACCCCGATACCTGGCAGCGGATCGGCTTTCCCGGCCCGTCTTTTGAGGCGGGCGGTTATCGTGACTTTGATCAGCCGCAGCAATTTATGGGACAAACGGTACACACTAACACTTAATAAGACAGGACTTTCGCTTATATGTCATTTTGAGCGACCGCAGGGAGCGAAAAATCCCTACAGCACTGGCTTGCAATCGAACACCTCAGGGATTCTTCACTCCGCTTCGCTCCGTTCACGCGACGCAGTGACAAGCGAAAGTTCTATAAGAATGGATTCTCGGAGTGTCAAAGTGCACTTTGACACTCCGGTATGACGATTTACAGGATAGGTGCATGCCAAACAGTTATCAACTCTACATCGGCGGTGAATGGCTGCCCTCGGCAACGAGCGAAACCTACGAGCGCCGCAGCCCGGCTACCGGCGAATTGGTGGGCGTGTTTGCCAAGGGCAACGCCCAGGATACGGAGCAGGCTATTCAAGTCGCCCGTGAAGCGTTTGATCAGGGGCCGTGGCCACGCATGAGCGGCGGAGAACGGGCCGCCGTTTTGCGCAAGCTCGCCAACCTGCTGCGCGAGCGGGCCGACGAAACAGCACGGCAGGAAGCAGCCCAGGTTGGCCTGCCGTATCACACCGTGACCTGGCTCAACTGGTATGTGGCCGACGTGTTTGATTACTACGCCGGCATGGCCCGCAATGTGCATGGCCGCAGCGTGTTGAGTTCGGCGGAGTCCCTCAGCCTGACCCTGCGCGAGCCGCTGGGCGTGGTCGGTATTATCAGCCCGTGGAACTTTCCGCTGGTCCTGTCGGCCTGGAAGGTAGCGGCGGCTCTCGCTGCCGGCTGCACGATGGTGGTCAAACCGGCCAGTTATACTCCCATCACCTGCCTGGAACTGGGAGCAATGCTAGCCGAAGTTGGGCTGCCTAAAGGGATCTATAATGTCGTTACCGGGCAGGGGGCCGTGGTTGGAGAAGCGCTGGTCAAGAGCCATCTGGTCAACGCCATTGCCTTTACCGGCGAGACCAGCACCGGCAAACAGTTGCTGGCCCAGGCGGCCCCCACGCTCAAGCGGGTGTCGCTGGAATTGGGCGGTAAATCGCCGATGATTGTTCACCATGATGCGAATCTGGATAAGGCGGTCGGTGGGGCGCTGGAGGTTTTCTACAACGCCGGACAGCAGTGTAACGTCCCTTCACGGCTGCTGCTGCACGAAGCCATTTACGACGATTTTATGGGGCGTTTCAAAACCAGAACCCAGGCCATCCGCGTGGGGGCGACCTTCGATGCCCAGGCCGATATGGGACCGCTGGTCTCGGCTGCCCAACTTGAAACGGTGTTGGGCTACATCGAGTCGGGTAAAAATGAGGGCGCGCGGCTGGAAAGCGGCGGCGCGCGGCTCCAGGGCGGTGTTTATGATCAGGGCTACTATCTCTCGCCCACAATTTTTAGTGAGGTCCGACGGGGCATGCGCATTGTGGATGAGGAAATTTTCGGGCCGGTGGTGGTGGTGATGCCTTACCGCGAGCTGGATGAAGCCATCGAGCTGGCCAACGATTCGTCCTTTGGCCTGACCGCCGGTATCTGGACCAACAATCTCGACGCGGCTCATGCCTGCGCCCGGCGCTTGAACGCCGGCACGGTCTGGATCAACGTCTGGAACAAGTCCTTCCCGGAGATTCCGGTCGGCGGCAATAAAGACAGCGGGGTGGGGCGTGAACTGGGGATTGAGGGGCTGGAAGAGTTTACGACGGTTAAAGGCGTGCATATTTTTCCGGGTAGTTAGATTGGATTTACAGAGTCAGCCCTCACCGCGCATTTTGGTTCTGGATAACAGCCCGCGCCGCTTGGCAACGGCCTGGTTCGGTAAGGCGTTGCGGGCTTTGGGCTGCCGGGTCAGCGCCTACCATTTTTGGAAAGCGGTTCGGCCCGTTGCTCTCGATAGGTTTGACGGGATGATTATCTCGGGTTCGCCGGCCTCGGCGACTGAAGACGCGCCCTGGATTTTGGCCGAATTGGAGCTGATCGAGCAGGCCGAGCGGCGGGACATGCCGGTTTTGGGTGTCTGTTTTGGGGCGCAGTTATTGGGGCGGGCCTATTACGGCGCTGCAGCGGTGGGGCGTAGTTCTCAGGTCGAGCTGGGTTGGTACCCGGTCTGCCGGACCGGACAAGACGATCCGCTGTTGGCGGGGCTGCCGGAACAATTCTCGTCGTTTCAATTTCATTTGGAAGAGGTTTTGCCTCAACCGGACATGCGAATTTTGGCCTATTCGGCGGGGGTAGAAGTGCAGGCTTTCCGCATTGGGGCTAAACCGGTGTGGGGGACGCAGTTCCATCTTGAGGTGACGCCGCAGGCCGGGCGCGATTTTTTGCGAAAAACCCGGCGCGTGTATGAACCTCATGGTTTCAGCTATGAGGCGATGATCGCCGGGGCGCGGCCAACCCTAGTTATGCCGCAGTTATTACGTAACTTTCTCCAGACTCTGCCGAGATAGTAGGAGGTTGCCTATAGGGTTTTCGTAAAAGTCGGCTATAAAAAGAAAAACTGGAGTGCAGAACTTGTTCTGCCATAAGCATTCCGGTTTGAGACTGACCCAGTTGAGGAAATCCAATAGTAGACAGAAGGAGAGAGAAAATGGATCGTTTCAAAAACAGTCCAGATGTCAGGCTGCTGGTCGAACGAATGCGGGATGGTGACCTGTCACGGCGAGATTTTTTGAAGGTCGCCGGGGGTCTCATCGGCGGGACGGCGGCAGCTTCGTTGCTGGCGGCTTGTGGGGCGACCCAACCAACAACGAACCAGGCTCAGCCCGAAGGGGGCGAAGACCGTGTCCGCCTGGGTTTTATGACCACCATCTCCGGTATCGGCAGCATCCACGCGCCGCCAACCATCAATGCCGCCCAGTTGGCCATTGACGAGATCAACAAAGCCGGCGGCGTCCTCGGTAAGCAGGTAGACCTGCTGATCGAGGATAATAACACCAACGTGGATATTGCGGTGCAAAAGGGTCTGAAGTTGGTGCAGCAAAAGGATGTGGCCGCCTTTATTGACTTCGGTTTTTCTAACAGCCGTTTTGCCGTGGCCGAAAAAGTGGCCCTGGCCCACAAGAAGTTAATGCTTTCGCCAATCTTCTATGAGGGTGGCATTTGCAACCGCTATTTCTTCAACATCTCGGCCCTGCCCAACCAGGGTATTGACCCCTTTGTGCCGTGGCTCATGCAGAATAAGAATGCCCAGTCTTTCTATGGGATTGGTTCAGATTATGCCTGGGGGATTGGTTCGATCAATGCCGTAGAGAAGGCAGCAGGGGCGAACAGCGCCAAATTCCTGGGCCGGGAGGAAGCTCCCCTGGGTACTTCCGACTGGAGCGCCATCATTCAGCGGCTGCAAGGGGCCGGTCCGGACGTATGCTTTGTTTTTGTGGCCGGCAATGATTTGGTGACGTTCCTCAAACAGTTCTTTGACTTTGGTTTGAATGACAAAATCCAATTGGCTTTTACCTTCTTTCAAGAAGAGGTCACACCCTCTATTGCACCGGAATTTCGGGCGGGACATCTCTCCACCAATACCTACTTCATGTCGCTGGACACGCCGGAGAACAAGAAATTTTTGGCCGACTACGCCGCCGTGGCCGGTTCTGATGCGATTGTGACCAACTTCGGCGAAGGCACCTACGATGCGATTCATATGTGGGCCGAGGCCTGCAAAAAAGCGGGCACGTTTGAAACCGAAGCGGTAGTCACCGCCCTGGAAGGACTGAGTTTCGATGGGCCGCAGGGCAAGGTGACGATTGATTCAAAGACACACCACGCCACCGTCCGCTGCTTGATTGGTGAGTCAACTGAAGATCCCAAGAAATTCAATATTGCGGCCGACCTGGGGTTGATCCCCCCTGTGCCACCCGAAGCTTGCGATGCTAACAAGGTAGTTTAGGATGATTTGAACAGGGGTGCGGATTCAATTCCGTACCCCTGTAACTGGAAAATTGAATGGACTCAATCTTGACGACACTTCTCAACGGAATAAGCCTGGCCGCTGTCCTCATCCTTATTTCGCTGGGCTTGGCTATCATTTTTGGCCTGCGAGGTGTGATCAACCTGGCCCATGGAGAGTTCTTTATGTTGGGGGCCTACACCGTCTGGTACACTGAAAATGTCGGGCTGCCGCCCTTCTGGATGGGGTTTATCCTGGCTCCAGTGGTAACGGGGTTGTTGGGCTGGCTGATTGAACGCGGCTTTATTCGCTTCCTCTACCATCGGCCCATCGAAACCTTGTTGGGGACATGGGGCATTAGCATTGTCCTGCGCGAGTTGATTCGGATCGTGATTGGCCCGGAGCATCGTTATGCTACCCAGCCGATTGTCGGCCAATTGCAAATGTTCGGATTTTCCTATCCGTTGTACCGAATTGCCATTATCCTTTTTACGCTGGTGGTGGTTGGGCTGGTCGGCTATCTGTTCACGCGGACCGATTTTGGCCTGCGGGTGCAGGCCACCATCAGTGACCGGGCGATGGCCGAAGCCTTAGGGATCAACGCCTCGCGGATAGATCAGGCGGTATTTGTATTGGGAGCCGGTCTGGCCGGTCTGGCCGGTGCAGTGATGAGTCCGGTGATTGCGATTAACCCTAACATGGGGTTGGATTACTTTGCCCAGACCTTTTTAGTGGTGATTATCGGCGGCCTGGGCCAGCTTTTGGGCGTGGTGGGCGGCGGGGTTCTCATCGGTATGCTCGAGGCCGGCTTTTCTGCCTTTTTGAAACCGATTGTGGCCCAGGTGATCGTGTTGGCCCTGGCCGTCATCGCGATTCGGCTGCGCCCGCAGGGACTCTTTGGGAAAGCGCCATGAGCACCGAGACACCCAAAGTTTCCGTCGAGCCGGTGACCCAAGCCTGGGGTACGGCCACAACAGCGGTCGGCAGCCGCTGGAAAAGCATCATTGGCTATGTTCTGCCGGTTGGCCTGTTGCTGGTCTTCCCCTGGATTTCCGGCGACTACGAGACGGGTCTGCTGGCTAAATTTTTGGTTTACGCCCTGCTGGCCCTCAGTCTGGATTTGTTGTGGGGCTATGCCGGTATTCTCAATTTTGCCCACGCCGTTTTCTTTGGTCTGGGCGCTTATGGCCTGGCCCTGACCTTACGCTACCTGAGTGATATACCCGGCGCGACGTATTTGGGGGTATTGCTGGCGGTGGGTCTACCGGCGCTGCTGGCGGCGCTGCTGGGCTACGCCATGTTTTTCAGGCGCGTTGGCGGAGTCTACTTTGCCATTGTTACATTTGCCGTCGGTACGATTTTTCAGTCCATCGCCATCGTCTGGATTGAGTTTACCGGCGGCCTCAACGGCCTGTATGGCTTTCCCAATCCCCGCCTGGGCCTGCCGGGAGTGTGGGAGGTTGAAGTTACGGGGACGTTCCTGCCTTACTACCTGGTTGTCGCTTGCCTCGGCCTGGCTTATTTTTTGATCTGGCGGCTGGTCAATGCGCCCTTCGGCCAAATCTTACGGGCCATCAACAACAACGAAGCCAGGGTCGAGTTTCTGGGTTATAACGTGCCCGGCATCAAGTTGTTAGTCTTTGTCATCTCCGGCGCGCTGGCGGGCTTGAGCGGCGCGCTGTACGTGCCGGTCGGCTTCGTCTCGGCTGAGATTATGGGTATTCTTTTTTCAACGGCCATCATCGTCTGGGTGGCTGTCGGCGGACGGGGAACCCTGGTGGGGGCGGTGCTGGGCGCACTCGTCGTCAATTATCTGCAGGCTTTTTTGAGTGATACGCTGGTTTTTTATTGGCTCTTGATTATCGGGGTCTTCTTTATTGTCGTCGTTGCCCTCTGGCCGGATGGCCTGGTGGGGATTGTCCGGCGCCTGTTCCGGCGCGCCCTGGCCCGGTGAAATAATCCTATGGCGATCCTTGAACTGCGGGGTTTAACCAAGCATTTCGGCGGCCTGACTGCGATCAATAACCTCTCCCTGAGCGTTAACGAAGGTGAACTGCGCTGTATCATTGGGCCGAATGGGGCAGGTAAAAGCACGCTATTTGGCTTGATTTCCGGCAAAATCAAGCCCGACCAGGGACAAATTGTCTTCAAGGAGCAGATGCTCAACGGGCTGTCGGTCCAGCAGATTAGCCGGCTGGGGATTGGCCGGAAATTTCAATCGCCGACCATTTTTGGTGATCTTTCGGTGCTGGCCAATTTGCAGGTCGCCTTGAACGGCAAAGCCGCTATGCGGGAACTGCTGGTCCCGTGGCGCAATGGAGAGAGTGCTGTCATCGAAGAAATTTTGAGCACAATCGAGTTGCAGGACAAGCGGCATCTACCGGCGCAATCCCTCTCTCACGGCGAAAAGCAGTGGCTCGAAATCGGGATGGTGCTGGTCAGCCGGCCGGTGCTGCTGTTGCTGGACGAGCCAACCGCCGGAATGACCCCCGCCGAAACGCACAAAACCGCCCAACTCATCCGGCGGATTGCCCAGGAGACGACGACCGTAGTTATTGAGCATGACCTGAAGTTTATCCGCGAAATTGGCCACATCGTCACCGTGCTCCAGCATGGCAGTTTACTGGCTCAAGGGCCGATTGATGATATTGCTCAAGATCAAAAGGTGCGACAAGCTTATTTGGGAACAAAGGTACTCTGATGCTGACCTTAGAAGATGTTAGTTTCGGCTATGGGCCGATTGTAATTTGCCACGATCTCAACCTGGAGATTCAGCCGGGAGAGGTGGTCTGCTTGTTGGGGCGCAACGGCATGGGTAAGACAACTTTGTTGGAAGGGTTGATGGGGTTGAATCGGCAGACTCAGGGCCGCATTTTATTCAAAGGGGCCAACATTTCCGGCGACCCCACCCATCTGCGGGCCAAGCGCGGCCTGGGCTGGGTGCCGCAGGGCCGGCGCATCTTCCCCGACATCTCGGTGCGAGATAACCTGCGCCTCGGTTCCCTGACTCATCACGCCCAGTCTCAGGCCATGCCTGAGGTGATTTTTGATTATTTCCCGGTTCTATCCGAACGCCTGGACCAGAAAGGCAATACCCTCAGCGGCGGCGAGCAGCAAATGCTGGCCATTGGCCGGACCCTGGCCAGCCAGCCTGATCTTATGCTGTTGGATGAGCCGTCGGAAGGGCTGGCTCCACTGATTGTTGACGCCATTGGCCAGTTGATCATTCGCCTCAGGAATGAGGGCATGACCTTCCTGCTGGCCGAGCAAAATCTGCCCTTTGCCCTGTCGGTAGCCAGCCGGGGTTACGTTTTAGAAAAAGGCCGCATTGTAGATGCCGGCGATGTCACGGTCTTGCAGAGCCATAAAGTTGTTCGTGACTATCTCATGGTTTAGAGTAAATTTTTCAAACAAAGGTGACTCTCATGAAGATTGGCTTTATCCCCACCGAAGGGGGCGCGTATTACCAGGAATTTCTGGCCGAAGTTTTACTTGGTGAAGAATTAGGATTTGACTCGGTCTGGCTGGAGGAACACCACGGCGTCAAAAATCATTACTGGCCCTCGCCGCTGATTGGCCTGGCCGGTATCGCCACCCGCACCGAGCGCATTCTCTTTGGCACGGATGTCATGGTCATGCCCTTTTACCATCCCGTCCGCGTCGCCGAAGATGTGGCGATGTTGGACATCATGTCCAACGGGCGTTTTATCCTCGGCGCGGCCATCGGCTATAAGCCGGACGAGTTTGCCCTGTATCAGGTCCCCCTGGAAAAACGCGGCGGGCGATTTGAGGAGGCCGTGCAGCTCATCAAACTGTTGTGGACGCAGGAGGAAGTCAATTTCCAGGGCGCGTATTATCAGGTCGCAGGACTAAAGATCGAACCGCGCCCGCTCAGCCGGCCTCATCCGCCCTTGTGGTTAGGCGGCTGGGGTGAGCTGGCCCTGCGCCGGGCTGCTACCCTCGGCGACGCCTGGGTGCCCGGCCCGACTGCCCACCTGGACAAGCTGCTCGACGCCCAGGAGGTCTACCGCCAAAATCTGCGCGAAGCCGGCCTGGACCCTGTGGGCAAGCCAACGCCGCTCACCCGCGAGGTCGTCATTGCCGAAACGGATGAAAGAGCGCGGGAGATGGCCGAAAAACACCTGCTTATTAACTATCGCGACGAGTACGGCGGCGGCAAGTGGAAGCATCCCCTCATTGGGGCCGAAGATTCGTCGCCGGTGGACCAGTTCGACGCCATCAGTCGCAATCGCTTTTTGGTCGGCAGCCCCGAGACGGTCATCAAGCAGTTGCAAAAGTTTGTGGATACCTTCGGTGTGGATCATCTCATCTGCCGGCTCTATTTCCCCGGCATCCCGCACGATTTTATTATGAACGAGTTGAAATTGCTGGCGCAGGAAGTCATGCCGGTTTTTAGGCAGCAGGTCGCAGGGTAGCAAAGTCGTAGGGATGTAAAATTCCTGTCTACTGTCTACCATCTACTGTCTACTATTTTCGAAGGAGACGACATGCCCGTAGATCAATGGCGCAACCCGGCGCTGGTCATCGTAGATATGCAAAACGACTTTGTGCGTGAGGGTGCGCCCCTGGAAGTGCCGGATGCCCGCCAGACCATCCCGCAGCACCAGCGTCTCATCGCCTTCTGCCGCCAGGCCGGCCTGCCGGTCATCTACACCCGCTTCATGGCCGGGCCAAAACGGACGCTCATGTGGGAATGGTCGCCCCAACTGGAGCCGCCGGTGCTGGCCTGCCAGCGCGGCCACCAGCGCACCTACGCCGATGTGGACCGTACGCTTGATTGTGCCGACGTGATTGACGAAATCTATCCCCAGCCGGGCGATTACATCGTGGACAAGTACGGCTATGGCGCGTTCCACAGCACCAACCTCGACGACACGCTGCACTCACTGGGAGTCGAATCGCTCATTATTACCGGCACCGTAACCCAAATCTGCGTGGAGGAGACCGGGCGCGAGGCGTTTCACTACAGCTACAAAACCACCCTTGTCTCCGATGCTGTCTCATCCTACATTCCAGACCTGCATACCGCCACGCTTAAGAACTTTGCGCTCAAGTTTGGCTGGGTGTTGACGACCGATGAGGTGCTGGAGGCTTTGGCTAGATCATGAAAATCAGCATCGTTACCGACGAAATCAGCGCCGACCCGGAAACCGCCATTGAGCTGAGCGTCGAGTGGGGGATTCGCGACTTTGAGCTGCGCGGTTTCTACACCGACCGCGTGCCCAATCTGTCGGCCTACCAGGTGGAGCGGCTGGGGGATATCTTGGCTGTCCACGAGGCCAGGATCATCGCCATTTCGCCGGGGCTGTTCAAAATTCCGTACCCGCTTGGCCGGCGGGAAGAGGCGTCGCTGGCCTGGCTGGATCAGGGCCTGTTCCAGCGCCGGCGCAGCCTCAAGGATGAAGTCAAGTACCATCACGACGAACTGCTGCCCGCTTCGCTCGAATTTGCCAAGTCGTTGGGGGTCAAACTCATTTTGACCTTCGGCTTCCATCGCGGCGGCCTCCCGCCCGGCCCGGCCCCCGACGAAGTGTTGGAACTCCTCTACAGCGCCGCCGAGCAGGCCGCCGAGGCCGGTATCCAACTGGCGGTTGAGGTTGAAGACGAGTTTTGGGCCGATACCGGGCAGCGCACGGCCGCAATGATGGAGGCGATCAATCATTCCAGCCTGGGCGTCAACTGGGACCCTGGCAATGCCTTCATGGCCGGCGATACGCCTTATCCCGACGGCTACCAGGCGGTCAAGCCCTGGGTGCGTCACGTCCATTTCAAAGATGCGGAAACAGACCAGCACGGCCAACGGCGCTATGCTTTACATGGTCAAATTGACTGGGCTAGACAAATTCAGGCCCTGGCCCGGGACGGCTATACGGGTTACATTTCAGTAGAGACACACCTGCGGCCCAAGGTGCAAGTGGCTCGCACCGAGTTGGCCCTGTTGCGGCAACTGATTGAAGCAACTGAAGTTCGCCCCGAATTAAAATTCAGGGCTGATACTTGAAGTATGTTAAAGCGCACATTTCTGAGTTTATAGAACACGAAAGGAGCAAGGATGAGCACACTAAACTTAAATGGCATTATCCCCGCGGTCATTGTTCCGATGCGCCAGGATTATTCGCTTGACTTCGCGGCCTACCGGCGCTACCTGGAATGGGTTATCTCCCAGGGGCCGGTGGGCCTGGCGGTCAACGTAGATACCGGCGAAGGGCCTTACCTGACCCCCGATGAGCGCCGCGAAGTTATCCGGGTCACCCGTGAGGTGGCCGCTGGGCGCTGTTTTGTCGTGGCCGGCGTCGGCGGGCCGAGCACTATTTTTGCGGCGGCCAATGCCAGGGCTGCCCGCGAAGCCGGCGCGGACGCCCTGCTGGTCTTCCCAACGCCCGCGTTTATCAATGACCCGCTTGACCCCAAGATTATGGTCAATTACCACCGGGCTATCGCCGATGCTTCCGGCCTGCCGTTAATTGTGTTCCAGCTCGGCCCCATCTTTGGCGGGGTCAACTACCCGGCCCACGCGCTGGCCGAGGTGCTGCGTCTCCCCCAGATCATTGGCTTGAAAGATGCTTCTTTTGATGCCGAGCGTTTTGTCAAGACCCGCGACGTGATCCGGGCGGCCGACCACCCCATTACCTTGCTGACGGGCAACGACAACTTCCTACTGGAGAGCTTTTTATTGGGCGCGAGCGGCGGTTTGCTGGGTTATGGCGCGGTGGGGGTTGGCTTGTTGGTCGAAATGCTCAATGCCGTAGCCCGCCGGGATTTTGCGGAGGCGGCAGCGATGCAAGAGCGGGTACAGGGCTTCTGCGATTACATCTACGGCCAGCCAATTGGCGATTACCGGGCGCGCTGCAAAGTGGCCCTGGTCCATATGGGTCTGCTGGCGCCAGAGCTGACCTATGTCCGCCCGCCGTTTTTGTCATTGTGGGACGCCGAAAAAGAGGCTGCTTATCAGGCCGTGGAAAAAGCCGGCTTGCTGGCTCCGGTAAAGAATTATATTTGACAGGGTCAAGGGGAGTGTGGTATATTTTTTCTTACAGACAGAAAGTAAGTAAAATATCCCCACTCCAGCGGTGTTAGAGGGCGCTGCCAAACCTCTAATACTTCCTCAAAAAAGTGACTCGATAGAGTAATTTAAACAATAGTGTATTAGGGGGGCCTTCCTCGCGGCACTTTCATTACCTCTGTTGTTTTTCTGCTCCCCGCCTTTTGATACAAATTCATATCCTCTAATAAATTTATGATTGAGGAGGTTCAAAGGCGAACAAATGGATAAGATCAGATGT
The DNA here is from genome assembly GCA_016860845.1 of Chloroflexota bacterium. The sequence goes on along the minus strand of BOKF01000035.1, from coordinate 21,586 downwards.
GGCGTTATCGGCTTAGGCTGGTTTGGCGAGCACCATGTGGATGCTTTGCAGCAATTGCCTATGGCCGAAGTAACTGCCGTTTGCACCCGCCGGTCTGAGCGGGTCAAAGAGGTGGCGGAAAAATATCAGGTTCCCAAGAGTTACACCAACTATCAAGATTTGCTGGCCGATCCAGAGATTGACATGGTCACGGTGGTGACCCATGTTGGCGACCACGTCCAGCCGACCGTGGACGCTTTGCAGGCGGGCAAACATGTCTTCCTGGAAAAGCCGATGGCCGATAGCGTCGAAGCGTGCGATCAGATTATTGCTGCGGTAGAGCAGAGCGATAAGTGCTTTATGGTCGGCCATATCTGCCGCTTTGATACGGTTTATGCCCTGGCCAAAGAAGAAATTGATGCCGGGCAAATCGGCCAAATCCTGACCATGCATGCCCGGCGCAACCTTGCCTCATGGATCACTGAAAGCCATCTGCACAAGATCAGCGCTTTGTTTGGCGACGGCGTCCACGACCTTGATTTGATGTTCTGGTACAGCGGGGCCAAGCCAAAGACGGTCTATGCCCAAAGCCTCAATACCCGGCCGCATTTGCCCAACGATGATCTGGGCTGGGCCATGTTCCGGCTCGACAGTGGGGCGATTGCCGTCATCGAAAATGTGTGGTGCCTGCCGGAAAACGTACCGTTTGCCATTCACGCCCAGATGGAGATTGTCGGGACGGAGGGAGCCATTTACATTGACAACTCCGGCAACCACTATACCCTTTTGACCAAAAAAGGGCTGAGCTATCCGCAGTCAACCTACTGGCCCAAGGTGCATGGCATGCGGCGCGGCTACCTCAAGGAAGAGTTTGATTACTTCCTGAAGTGTATCGCCGCCGGCAAACAGCCCAGTGTGATCACGCCGCAGGAGTCCAAAGCGGTGGTCCATGCCATGAAAATGGCCGAACTTTCAGCCAAAGAAAACCGGATAGTTGAATTTTAAGTAAAGATGTAACAGGTAGCAGAGTAGCAAGGTAACAGGAGTCGATCCTTTCCCTGTCTACTGTCTACCGTTTACCGTCTACTATTTTCAAAGGAGATTCAAAGATGAACAAAAAATATGGGGTTGGTATTCTGGGTGCGGGCTGGGTGGCCGGAGAGTATGTCAAAGCTTTCCGGGATCATCCCCTGACCGAAGTTGTCGGTATTTACAACAAAACTCCGGGCAAGGCCACGCGCCTGCTGCAATCGCACGGGGTGGAGGCCAGGGAATATGAGTCAGTAGATGACTTCTTCAAAGACGACCGCATCAACATCGTCGTCTCCTGCACCCATCCCGACATGCGGGCTGAGCATGCCGTTCGGGCGGCGCAAACGGGCCGGCATGTGGTCTTGGAGAAACCAGTTGGCCTGTCCCAAAACGACACGGCCAAAATCCGCGACGCCGTAGCCAAGGCCGGGGTGAAAACGGTTTCCAGTTTTGTGCTCCGTTGGAATCCCCAGTTTGAGACGGTGAAGCAGTTGATCAAAGAGGGAATCCTGGGCGATCTGATCTACGCCGAAGCCGACTACTGGCACCCGATGAAGAAAATTTACCCCGGCTATCCCTACTACATTACCAAGAAGCATGGCGGCAGTTCCTTTGTCGTGGCGGGCTGCCATGCGGTGGACATTGTGCGCTTTTTGGGCGGCGAAATTGTCGAGGTGACTGCTTTTGCCGCCGGCCCGAAGCTGAATATGGATTTTGAGTATGACCCGGTGGCCGTCGCTTCGGTTCGCTTTGCTAACGGCGCGGTGGGCAAGATTTCCAGCGTGATTGACGGCGAAACGCCTTATATTTTCAACTGCCAGTTGTTTGGCACCGAAGGCTCCATCCGCAACAACGAAGTCCATTCTTCCAAGCATTACCCCGGCTCGCTCGGCTACTGGTCCTTCCCAACCGTTAAGCCGGATAGCGGCGATGTGTCTCACCATCCTTTTATCCCCGAAATCGCCCACTTCATGGAGTGTATCGAGAACAACGTCGAGTCACACGCCTCCATTTATGATAGTTATAAATCTATGGCCGTTTGTTACGCGATTGATGCCTCCATTGCCAAAGGAGGCCAGCCGGTTAAGGTGCAGCTTGATTAAGCGTGTTTTTTGACCCTAAAGGTCTTTAAGACCTTTAGGGTCTTGCTTAATTTTTATCAAACTTTTATTGTAACATAAGGAGGAAAGCAACATGTTTGACAAGAAAGTTTCACGTCGCGATTTATTGAAGGGGGTGGCGGTTGGCGCTGGCGGTGTTCTGGTCAGTGCGGCTTTGCCTCAAATCGCGGCAGCCCAAGATCCGGCCCCAACCTCAACCCTTGAACCCATCGAGCCTACCGGCGAGCCGATCCGGGTGGTGGGCATTTTTCCGCTCAGCGGCTTCATTGCCGCTGACGGGGAGGAGATGCGCAACGGCCTGGTGATGGCGATTGACGAAATCAACGAGATGGGCGGCTTGTTAGGCAGTCCCCTGGAGTATATCGAGATTGACGATGTCGACTCCCTCACCGACGATATTACCACCGCTTTTCAACGGGCGGTGGAAGTGGAAGAACCCGACGTGATCATCTCCGGTTATCACCTGGCGACCGGTCCTGAGTTTGATATTGTCGCCGATGCTGAACGGCTGTACTACAACGTCAATACCCAAATTGCCTGGATCGAGCGCTATCAAAGCGACCCGGCTAGGAACTGGGGAATCTTCCAGTGCGATCCGGCCGAGATCTGGTATGGCGGCGGCTTTGCGCTCTGGCTGGACCAATTGGTCGCGGACGGCAAATACGAACTGCCCGCCGGCAAAACAGCTTTTATCCTGGCTGCCGATGACCCTTACGGAACCGTTATTGCCAATTCGTTTGAAGAAGCGATCACCAAGTTAGGTTGGGAGGTGATCGGCAAGGAGACGGTCAGTGCTGGTAACACCTCGGATTGGGGCCCCGTGCTCTCTACCGTGCGCGATAATCCGCCCAGTGTCCTTTTCTCTTCTGACTACAACCCGGCTGATGATGCAGCTATGGCCCAACAGCTTGCCGCCGATCCCATCCCCTGCCTGGTTTACCAGCAATATGGCCCCTCAGTGCCCGAATTTCTGGACTTGGCCGGTGAAGCTGCTAATGGTATCATCTGGGCGACGGTCCTGGGGCTGCTGTCCGATAAAATTGGCAATGATTTCCGAGCCAGATATGAAGCCAAGTTTGGTCAAGCGCCGGGTTGGGCCAACGCCGGCGGTGTGTATGATACCACCATGGTCTGGGCCAAGTCGGTCGCCTTGGCGGGTGATGCGAAGAACTACCGGCGTGTGGCGGCGATGACCGAGCGCCTCATCCATCGCGGTACAACCGGCAGCATCTCGTTTGAAAACCACGCCGGGTTGGCTTACCCTGGCCAGACGACTGATCCTTCTTTGGGACAGCCGCACATCATCGTGCAAATTCAGAACGGCGAGCATAAAATCATTTCGCCAGCGCCTTACACCACCAGTGAGTTTCAACTGCCACCCTGGTTCGCGTAAAGCGAGTTAATAGTCTGAGTTAATGGTAACTCATGTCATTCTGAGCGACCGCAGGGAGCGAAGAATCCCCCGAACCTTGTCGTTAAAGCCAAGACTATAGGGATTCTTCGGCCTACGGCCTCAGAATGACATGGGATAATTTTGGAGATAATCTGCAATGCCTCTACCCTGGCAAGATTCCCCCGCAAGATTTCGTGAGGTAATCGCCCAGCGGAATGTGCCGGCTCGCATGCGGGACGGCACGCTGCTGTACGCCGATATTTACCGGCCTAAGGGGGACGGCCCCTGGCCGGTGTTGCTGATTCGCCAGCCCTACGATAAAGTCCAATCTGAAAATCTATGTTATGCTCACCCCAGTTGGTATGCTCGCTACGGTTACCTGGTCGTAACCCAGGATTGCCGGGGCCGCTGGTCTTCCGAAGGCGAGTGGTATCCCTTTAAGCATGAAGAACAGGACAGCTACGATACCATCGTTTGGGCGGCGGGACTGCCGGGCAGCAATGGTAAGGTGGGCATGTACGGCTTTTCTTATGGAGGAGCGACGCAACTCTTAGGTGCGGTCCACCAGCCACCCGGCTTGACCACGATTATGCCCGCCCTGACCGGGTCCGATTATTATGAGGGCTGGACCTATCGCGGCGGGGCGCTGCACCATGCCTTTACCCAATCGTGGGCAAACTTTTTGGCGCAGGATACGGCGCACCGCTGGCAAGATTACCAGCTTGAAGGTAATATCGCCGGGGCGTTTGGCAATGCCTGGGCGAATTACTGGATACCACCCCATTTTTATCCCTTCATCAGCCAGGAAGGGCTGGCCCCCTACTACTACGACTGGCTCAGGCACGACACCTACGACGATTACTGGAAGCAGTGGACCATCCGCTCGCGCTACGAGAAGGTCACCCTGCCGGCGCTGCACCTCGCCGGTTGGTACGACATCTTCCTGGAAGGCACGCTGGAGAACTTTACCGGCCTGCAGGCTCAAGCCGGCAGCGAACAGGCCCGGCAAAACCAAAAATTGGTGATTGGCCCCTGGTATCACATGCCCTGGCGGCATCAGGTCGGCGAGGTTGATTTTGGCGAGGTGGGCCGCAACAGCATGGATGCTCTCCAGATTCTCTGGCTGGACAAACATCTGCGCGGCGAGTCCAACCAACTGGACCAGGAGCCGCCGGTTGCCCTGTTCATTATGGGCGAGAACAAGTGGCGCTTTGAAAACGAGTGGCCGCTGAAACGAGCCAAAATGACCCGGTTCTACTTACATTCGGACGGGCGGGCTAACTCGTTGAATGGCGACGGCCGGCTGGATCAGGCCAGCCCCGGCGACGAACTGCCCGACGTTTTTACTTACGATCCCCGCAACCCGGTCATGAGCGTCGGCGGCCATAGCTGCTGTGTGGACACGCTCACCCCAATGGGCGCATTTGATCAGCGGCCGCAGGAGATGCGCAACGAGGTGCTGGTTTACACCACCGAGCCGCTGGTGGAAGATGTCGAAGTAGTGGGTACGGTCACTGTCACCCTTTATGCCGCCTCCACTGCCGTAGATACCGATTTTACGGCCAAACTGGTAGATGTCCACCCTTATGGCATGGCGATCAACGTGGGAGAAGGTATCCTGCGCGCCCGCTTCCGCGAGTCGCTGGAGCAGCCCACGCCTATCGAGCCGGATCGAGTTTACGAGTATCATATTTTGGTTGGCTCAACCGCCAATGTGTTTAAGGCCGGCCATCAAATCCGCGTCGAAATTTCCAGTTCTAATTTCCCGGCCTTTGACCGGAACAGCAACAGCGGCAAACCCCTTGTCGAGACAACTCCGGGCGATTGGTTTGTCGCTACCCAGACAGTTTTTCACGATAGTCGTTATCCATCGCATATAGTATTACCAGTAGTCAGTAGTCAGTAATCAGAAAAAAATTCCCTGTCTACCGTTTACTGTCTACCGTCTATCCTTATAGGGTTTTTCATGGCGACGATCTTTGAGTGTGATCAAGTTACCAAATCTTATGGGGGATTGATGGCCGTAAAGGAGGTCAGCTTCTCCCTGGAGCACGGCGAAATTTTTGCCATTGTGGGGCCGAATGGCGCGGGCAAAACAACGCTCTTTGATACCATCTCTGGCATCTCACCGGCGACTGGGGGCAAGATTCGTTTCAATGGCCAGGAAATCCAAAACCTGCGCCCCGATAAGATTTGCCGGCTGGGTATTTCGCGCACCTTTCAAACGACGGTTGCTTTTGACAGCCAGACGGTGCTGACCAACGTGCTGGTGGGCAGTGTGCTGGGCCGGCAGGGTGGTAGCGGCAATCCTACGCTTGGCTTCCGGTCCGAAGCGGTTGAAGCAGCCCTGGATGCCCTGGAGTTTTGTGAGCTGCTGGACAAACAAGGCTGGCTGGCCTCGTCGCTGTCGGGGTTTGAAAGGAAGCGGCTGATGCTGGCGACGGCCCTGGCTACCCAGCCGAACCTGCTGCTTCTTGACGAGCCGGTGGGCGGTCTGAACCGCTCCGAACGTGACGAAATGACCCAATTTGTGCGAAAAATCAACCAGGCCGGTATCACCGTCTTGATGATCGAGCATATTATGAAGGTAGTCCAGGCATTGGCTAACCGGATGTTAGTGCTGCATCACGGCGAAACGATTGCCGAAGGCCCGCCGGCGGAAGTGCTGCGCAACGAGCGGGTGGTTGACGTGTATTTAGGCGGCAAGCGCCGGGAACGCCTGGCTGAAACCGGCGGAGGTGCGAGTTAATGCTCAAGATAACTGATTTGCATGCCGGCTATGGCGGCTCGGAAGTGCTGCACTCGATCTCCCTCAATGTTCAGGAGGGTGAGGCGGTGGTTATTCTTGGCCCCAACGGCCATGGCAAAACCACTTTACTGCGCGCTATCTCCGGGCTGATCCGGCCTACGGCTGGCACGGTTGAATTGGATGGCAAAGTTATTTCCGGGCTGCCGGCTGAAGAGATTGTAGCGGCGGGGGTGATTCATATTCCCCAGGGAGATTTGATCTTCCCTGAAATGACGGTGCTGGAAAATTTGTTGATGGGCGCGTATCGCTCGGCGGCCTGGCAAGAACGCAGCCAAAAGGTGGAGCGCGTGTTTCACCTTTTCCCGGTGCTGGGGCAGCGGAAAAGTCAATTGGGCCGCAGTCTCTCCGGCGGTGAACGGCGGATGTTAGCCCTGGGCCGGGGCTTGATGGGCCAGGCCAGGATTTTGATGATTGACGAACCTTCGCTGGGATTGGCCCCGCTCATTATTGAAAATCTCTATGAGACTATCAAAGAGATTAACCGCAGCGGTTTAACGGTCCTCCTGGTGGATGAAAACGCCGATCACATTGCTGGCCTGGCCAACCGGGTCTACCTGCTGGAGTCGGGGGTATTGGTGCGTGAGGGCAGCGCAGACGCCATGCTGCGTGACGAGGCCCTGCTGGCAGCGTATCTAGGATGAATTGTAAATTGTGAATGATGAATGATGAATTGTGAAGTGATTTGTTAACAATTAACGATTGACAATTCATTGTTTACAATTTTTCCGATGAGGAGGAACAATTTATGGAGAAACTATTCCAGGCAATTTACGGGGGTCTGCTCAGCGGGTCTGTATATGGCTTGATGGCTTTGGGCTTGACCCTGATTTGGGGGTCTTTGCGCATGCTCAATCTGGCGCATGGATCGCTCTATTTGGTCGGGGGATACGTTATCTGGACGGCCCTCAATCCGCTGAAATTGCCTCTATTACCCTCCTTTGTGCTGGGAGTTTTGGGGGCGGCTTTGATCGGCTTTCTCATTCAAGTTTTATTGATTAACCGGATTCTGGGCAAACCAGGCTGGGACAGCGCCTCTCTCATTGCTACGGTTGGCGCCTCAATTGTGATCGAAAGCGCGGTGTTAATCCTTTATGGGGCGCGGGTTAAACAAATGCCGCCGGCCATCAAGGGGCAGTTCAAATTTCTGGATGTGGTCATCAGTTATCAAGGTCTGCTCATTATTGGGGTAGCTTTGTTATCCTTGATTTTGATGAGTCTCTTTTTGCGCAGCTCGCGCTATGGGATGGCTATTCGGGCGGTCTCGCAGCAAATGGATGCGGCCCGGTTGATGGGGATTCCCACCCGTAGGGTTTTTATTATCGTGATGATTATCAGCGCCGCTCTGGCCGGTTTAGCCGGGGCCTTGCTCTCCTCCGTCTTTTTTCTCTCTCCGACCGCCGGCTTCAACCCCATGATCAAATCGCTGGTCGTAACCATTTTTGGCGGGCTGGGCAGTGTCAAAGGCACTATCTGGGCGGCTTACGTGATCGGTCTGCTGGAAGCATTTCTGCAAGTGTATATGGGGGCGAGCTGGGCCTTGCCCGGCCTGTTCCTGTTTATGATTGTCATGTTGATTGTTCGTCCGAATGGGCTGTTTGGCCTGGGGGAGATGCAGCGCCTATGACCCAACAAATCGAGGCAATGCCTTTGCCATTGAGCAAAACTAAAGAGCGCCTGCAGTGGGCCGCCGGCCCCTGGGCCAAGCTCAATCCACTGTACGTCGGCATTGGGCTGGTGGTCGTCCTGGTCTTGCCCTGGATCCTCAACAACGTTCAAGGGGGTGGCTTTGTGCTGCACCTGATTATCCTATTTTTTGGCTGGGGCATGGTGGTCCAGTGTTGGAACTTAATCATGGGTGTTTCCGGGATTTACTCCTTTGGCCAGGTGGCCCTGTTTGCTGTCGGCGGCTGGACAACCGGCGTTTTAGCCGTCCACTACGGCTGGAGCCCCTGGTTGAGTATCTGGCTGGCTCCCATTGTCACGGTCATCGCCGCGATGATTATTGGTTTGCCTACCTTGCGCCTGCGAGGAACCTATGTGGTTTTGTTAACGCTGGCCTTTCACGAACTGTTGCGCAACTTATTCACTACCGGCCCCAGGATTCTCAGCGGCGGGGGCTATGGCTTGAAGACCGTGCCCAAGTTTGGCTTTGAAAGCTGGTTTGGGGGCGGGTATGATAAAATCCTTTATTACTACCTGGGTTTAATCTTTTTTGTCATTACCGCCTATGCCATTTGGCGCATTCTCCACTCACCGATCGGTATCGCCTTCCGCGCCCTACGCGACTCGGAAACTTATGCGATTAGCCGGGGGATAGACCCGTTCCGCTTCAAACTTCTTCTGTTTGCTTTTAGCGCCTTTTTCACCGGTTTGGCCGGCGGCTTTTTGACCCACTACCAGGGGTCCATTTCAACCTCGATCTTTAGTTTTGGCATCTTAATTGATCTGCTGGCTATGATTGTGCTGGGGGGCTGGGGTACGTTTTGGGGGCCAATTGTCGGTACAGGCGTTTTGACGGTTCTGCCTGAAGTGCTGCGCGCGGCGGAGAACTATCGCAACCTGAGCATCGGTTTGTCTCTGGCTATCATTGCCGTGTTCGCGCCGCAGGGTCTTGGGCCGCTGATTGCCAACTGGGTCAAAAAGTTGTTCCGCAAAAGCGAATGATTGTTGACGTTCACAGCCACACCCCTCAATACAAAGAGACCGTTCCGCCTGATCAAGTCGTCGTCAACACCCTGTGGCGGCCTGACCGCGCGGTTAACGCCACTTACTCCTGGCAAGAGTACTTGGAAGCCCAGCTTCCCGCTGATAAATCCATCGTGTTTGGCATCGCCTGGCACCCCGGCCAGATGAGCGACAATCTGAGCGGCCGAGGCCCCGGCGACACTACCTGGTACAACGGCAACGTCAACGATGCGACGGCCACCTTTGTGCGCGCTTACCCGGAGCGGTTGATTGGCTTCATGTCGCTCCACCCTTACGATGCCCGCTGTCTGGATGAGTTCGAACGCTGCCGCACCGACCTGGGCTTAAAAGGGATCAAGCTGGGGGCCAATTATCAGAACTTCGACCCGCTGGAACCGCGTGCCCTGGCTGTTTACGAGCGGGCGCAAAAATACGGCCTGCCGATTCTCTTTCACCAGGGCACTTCGCCGGTGCGCGACGCGCCCATTCGTCTGGCGCATCCTTTGCTGATGGATGAAATCGCCATTCGCTACCCTGATTTGAAAATCATCATGGCCCACATGGGTCATCCCTGGCAGGCTGAAACCTGTGTGGTCATCCGCAAGCACCCCCACCTGTACGCCGATTTGTCGGGCAATTTCTATCGCCCCTTTTCGTTCTGGGAGCAGTTGGTCAAAGCCGGCGAGTGGAACGTGCTCCATAAAATTTTGTTCGCCACCGATTTTCCGGTGGCGACGGTAGAGGAAACCATCGCCGCACTGCGCCAGGTGAATCGCCTGGTTGAGGGTACGCCGCTGCCCCGCGTGCCGGAAGAGGCGATTGAACAAATAATTCAGCGGGATGCGCTGGCGCTGCTGGGGCTGGCCTGACGAGGAGTGAAAAAGTACACTTTTTCACTCCTACCAGAATTACCGTTTGGATTTTCGGGAGGTTATTTATGCGCCTACACAACAAAATCGCCCTCGTTACCGGTGCGGGTTCCGGCATCGGCCGGGCCATTGCCGAACTGTTTGCCCAGGAAGGAGCGCGGGTCGTAGTGGACGACCGCTATGGCGGCCGGGCGCAAGAGACGGTGGAGCGGATTAAGGCTGGCGGCGGCGACGCGCTGGCCGTCGAAGCAGACGTTTCCAAGAAAGCAGCCGTTGAGGCGATGGTCGCTCAGGCGCTGGCTAGCTACGGCCGGGTTGATATTCTGGTCAACAATGCCGCGGTCGGCACGGGTGATGACATCCTGCACATTGGCGAAGCCGATTGGGACGCCGGCCTGGCGGTGGTCTTAAAAAGTGTCTATTTGTGCTGCAAAGCGGTGCTGCCGGGGATGATCGCCCAAAAAAGCGGGGCCGTTGTCAATATTGCTTCGGTTAACGGTTTGGCCGGCCTGGGGGAAGAAGCCTACAGCGCGGCCAAAGCCGGGGTGATTAATTTGACCCAAAATATGGCGCTCAAGTATGGCCGGTTCAACGTGCGCGCCAATGTGATCTGCCCCGGCACCATCCAGACGCCCATCTGGCAGCCTCAACTGGAAAAAGACCCCCAGATTTTTGAGCGGCTGATTCCCTGGTATCCGTTAGGTCGCATCGGCCAGCCGGAGGATGTAGCCAAAGCAGCCCTGTTTCTTGCCTCTGACGAAGCTGCCTGGATTACCGGCGTTACCCTCCCCGTTGACGGCGGGCTTATGGCCGGCAGCTATCGCATGGCCCGCGAGTTGGAAGCTGTCGCGCCGGAGGAGTAGGGCCGTCTGTCAATCACCCGAGTCTGCCCAGATTGACAGTGTCGTTAAGTTAGCAGCATCCTGAGTAGGTGGAGCGAAGCGAAACCGTATCGAAGGATGCTGTTCAGGCATACTCGACCTCGGCAGCTAATTGACGCAGCGCAGATTCCACCATCGCCAGGTCTGCGCCCCAGGGAACCACGGCGATAGGACCATCTTGTTCAATATGGTACTCCAGTAGACAACATTTGAGCAGGGTCGGCTCCGTTCGGGCGCCGGCTATCTTACGCGGGCACATCTCCACCCGGGGCGGCTCGTCACCGTAAAAGTGGCGATGGAACTGCAAACTGCGCTCACAGCCAATCATCGTCCAATTCTGGCGTTCCGGCCGCTCATCCAGAAAGCTGACCGGCGCGGGCAGGTCGTCCAGGCCACCGGAGCGGCAGGGCACTAAGAAGGCTTCCGGCCGGACACTGCGGGCTAAATCGGCTACCTCGATGCGTTCTAATTCCAGCCGGATGGGAGGTAAATCAGCATAGCTGAGGACATGGCGAGCCAGGCCGTACAGTTTGGGCGGCTCCGGCGGCGCTACTTCGACCACCCGCACCACCAGCGGGTCGGGATGGTGGATGAAGTTGACGTGATCGTACGTGCCCTCGACGACCAGTGTATGCTCCGGCCCCAGGCCCAATTCGTGAGCGACCCCGGCCAGGGCGGAGCGATTGGCCGGGTCCACGTTGGGCCGCTCCACGTATACGCATGTATCCGGCAGAGCCAGCACTTCGACAGAAGTGATGCAGGAAAAGAGCGGTTCAGCTTCGGCGCGGGTAATGCCCACCACCGCCGTCTCCTTATTTTTGCCTTTCAGAACGATGAAATCGGTCCGGCGGTAGGCTTCGCGCTCCAACAGGAGCGCTTCGATAGCCTCGGCCGTCATGGGTCCAGAGTAAGGTTGAACACTCACCCGCCGATAAGGCAGCGGGACCAGATTGCACTGGCTGCGCCAGCTTTGAGAATTAGGGCTGTCACTCATAATTGCTCCTCTCCTTGTTGAACGTAAAAACAAGGCGACAGACACTTTTAAACACCCCGATAAGTGCCTGTCACCTTAATCCTCCAAAGCAGCCACTCGCTCCTGGAGCGCCTGGACCATCCGCGACGGGATATTATCGCCTTGCCCCTGTTGGGCCAACTCGCGGGGATCGCACGGGGGGCCAAAGCTGATCGTCACCTGGCCGGGCTTGGGCCAGGCTGCTTCCGGCGGCATCGCCTCGCGCGTGCCCCGGATGTAGACCGGCACGACCGGCGCCGGGCACTGCTCCAGCACCAGGCCAATCCCCTCGCGAAACGGGAGTATTGTCCCGGTCATCGAGATGCGGCCTTCGGGAAACCAGACGACATTCCGGCCTCGCTGCAGCACTGCTAGAGCCAGCGCCAGATTCTTGACGCCCGTCCCGCCCCCGAAACGTTCAATGGGCAGTACCCCGGCCATGCGGCTGACCAGGCGCATCAGCGGGTTGCTTAACATGATTTCGGCGGCCCCGGCCCAATGGGTTTGACGCAGGTGGCGATCCGGCAGCACTGCGGCCAGCATGGGCGCGTCGAGCATGCTGCTGTGGTTGGGAGCCAGGACAAAGTTACCGCTGGCGGGCAGGTTTTCCAACCCAAACGCCTTGACCCCGAACAACAACCGCGCCAGCAGGCGATAGATGGGGAAAAGAACCGTCCACAGCGCCCGCAGCAGCAGGCCTGGGGGGGTCAGCCATGTTTTCTCCTCCTCGGTAAGAAGCGCCTCCGGATTGGCCAGCTTGGCCGATGGGACGGCTTCACTTTCGGCAGCGGTGGAGACTTCCTGGAGCAGGTCGCGCACGGTGCTGATCCGGCCAATCGCCGCGTCGCTCAGTTCCACCCCGGTGCGCTCACTGACTTCCAGAGTCAAGGTCAGCCACTCCAGCGAGTCTACACCCAGGTCCAGTTGGGGACTGGTGTCCGGGCTGAGGCGTTTGTCGGGATAGCGGCCGGCCAGCAGCTCCCACACCTGCCGCGCCGCCATATGAGCCAGCAGAGCCTGATCTTTTTCGGACATATCGGCGATGGGCATAGGGCCGGTGGTGGCAGCGTCACTCCGGACCAAACCCTGCTTGGCCTGGGTGTACAGTGTCGGCAGGAGATGCCGCCGGATTTTGCCCAGGTTGGTGCGGGGCAGCGGCTCTTCGGTCAGGGCGTAGTCGGTAATACGCTGGTAGGAGGCGACCGCCTTCACCTGCTCGCTGACGGCCTCGCGGATGGCCTGCTCGACATCGCCGTTGTGCAGCCGGTTGATCGGCTCAATTTCAGGCACAATCACGGCGACCAACTGGTTGTCCAGGTAGAGAATCCCGATTTCCCGGATAAATTCATGCTGCTGGTAGATTTCTTCCAGCGGCTCCGGCTGAATCTTTTTGCCGCCTTCCAGTACAATCAAGGTGGAGGCCCGCCCGCTGATGTAGTAGTAACCTTCGGCATCGCAGTAGCCCAAATCGCCGGTGCGAAACCAGCCGTCGGCGGTAAAAGCCTGGGCGGTCTGGTCGGGCAGATTGCGGTAGCCGGAGAAAACGCTGACGCCGCGCGCCTGGATTTCGCCTTCTGCGGATGCGGCTCCATCAGGGCCGTTGGAAGTTGCCTCTTCAGCCTGGGCGGTCCGCTCAAGACGCAGCTCGAGGCCAGGCAGCGGTGGGCCAACGCTGGCGAGTTTGGGCGGGCCGGCAGCAGGCAGGTTCATGGTCAGCATCGGCGATGTTTCGGTCAAGCCGTAGCCGATGGCCACATTCCAGCCAAAGCCTTCCAGCTTCCAGGCCAGCTCCGGGTCCAGGGCCGAACCGCCGGAGGCCAGCAGCCGCAGGTTGGGTCCCAACCTGGCCCGCAAGGGGCGAAAGAGGGTTTGGCCCACCTGCCAGCCCAACTTCCGGCGCAGCCAGATACTGGCCTGCAAGGCCGTCTGGAATAGAGAGGCGACCAGCTTGCCCCGGCCGGCAATCTGGCTTTCGAGGCCGTTGTAGACCGCCCGGTAAATACGGGGTACGCCGACGATGATGGTCACATCACCCTCGGCCAGGGCGCGGATAAGCTGCGGACCGGTCAGAGCCTGGGGCAGCACCAGCGGCAGGCCAAAAGCCAGGGGGGTCAGCGTGCCGATGGTGAAAGGATAGACGTGGTACATCGGCAGCGGCAGCAGGATACGGTCATCCTCCCGCAGCAGCCTGGCGGTTCGCAGCGCCTCAATTTGAAAGGCCAGGTTGCGGTGGGTCAGGGGGACGCCTTTGGGCACGCCGGTGGTGCCGGAGGTGTAAAAGAGCGCCGCCGGCTCATCCGGCTCGACCTGCGGCAGCGGCGCGGCGGACTCGGCCAGCAGAACGCGCCAGCCGCGGGGGTCGTCCGCTTCGACATCAAACAGGATCGGGCGCAGCTCAAGCCCCAGGTTCAACTGGCGCAGCCGGTTGAGGTAATCGGTGGTGGTAAAAATGAAGCTGGCCCCGCTGTCGCGTAAAACCTGCTCCAGGGTAGAGGCGTTAATTTGGGTGTCAAGCGGAGAAACGGCGGCTCCGGCGCTGATTACGGCCAGCGCGGCGATGATCCACTCCGGGCGGTTGTGGGCCAGCACCGGCACAAAGTCACCCCGCCCTACGCCGGCAGCTACCAAGCCGGCGGCCAAGCGCCGGGCCGTCTCGGCGGCCTGGGCGCATGTCCAGCGGCTGATGCCGTCCGTTTGCATCTCCAGGATACATTCTTTGTCGCCCAGGGCGCTCAGGTGGGCCAGGAGCGATTGAAGGGTGGCCAGTGACTCCATAGAAAAGCTGTACCCCCTTTTTAAAAGCTCCTGCCGGATAGCCATATCCGGCAGAGGTAGCTTGGATTTGTCAATCCAAGCTGAGCTTTTAAAACATATTCTCAGGATTTACCGAGTTTACCCTTACTGGATCAAACTCTGGGCGGCGGTCAGCACGCGGGCGGTCACTTCCCACAACTCCCCTTCGCCGTTGATTTCGATTAATAAACCGGCTTGCTGGTAGTAATCAATCAAAGGCGCTGTCTGGCGGTGGAAAGTTTTGAGCCGGGCGCGAATAGTTTCTTCCTTATCGTCGTCACGCTGGTACAGGTACTCGCCGTTGCACTTGCCATAGGGGCAGCTTTGGAACGGGTTATGAATTTTGTGGAAAGGAACCTGGCACTCGCGGCAAATCAAGCGCCCGGATAGGCGGCTGACAATCTCTTCATCGGACACTTTGAAGTAAATCACCCCGTCAAGCCGCCGGTTCAACTTGGTCAGGATGTCGGTCAGGGCTTCGGCTTGAGAGAGGGTGCGCGGAAAACCATCGAGCACAAAGCCCTGCTGGGTATCGGGCCGGGCCAGCCGCTCGCGAACCATGGCTTCGGTCACGTCGTCGGGGACCAGTTCGCCCCGGTCCATGAAGGTTTTGGCCAGCTTGCCCAGTTCCGTTTGGTTTTTGAGGTTCTCGCGGAACAGGTCGCCGGTGGCAACGTGGGTCAGCTTAAGCTGCTGGCAAAGCTGCTGGGCCTGGGTGCCTTTGCCCGAGCCAGGCGCGCCCAGCAGCACAATATCCAGGCTGTGCTCGATGACTTCTTCGCGGGTGAGAGCCGGGGTGACTTCGCGGAGCGCCTGGATGTCAATACTTTCGGCGCGGGTGGCCCGCAACGCTTCGCGCTTGGCCAGGGCTTCCATAGCCGCGGTCAGCGCATTGTTGACCTGCTCGATGGAGCCATGACCGTCAAGAATGACCAATTTGCCGGTTTTTTGGTAATACTCGACCACCGGCGCGATTTCACGGTGGAAGATTTTCAGGCGAGTCTGGGTATGGGCGACGGTGTCATCCTCACGCTGATACAAATACTCGCCGTGGCAGCGCTGCTCGGGGCAGCTTGAGAACGGATTGTATTTTTCGTGAAAGGGTCTCTGACAGCTTTTGCAGGTCAGGCGGCCCGGAGTGCGCTCGTTTAAAATCTGGTCATCGGGAACTTTGATATAAATGACTGCGTCAAGGGTGCGGTCCATCCCGACTAATAATTCGTCCAGCGCCTGGGCCTGGTAGAGAGTCCGGGGGAAGCCGTCTAAGATGACACCCTGGTTCGGCTCGATCCGCAACAAAAAGGCCTCAACCATCGCATCGGCGACTTCGTCAGGCACCAACTCCCCCTGATCCATATACTTTTTAGCCAGCAGCCCCAGGGCTGTTTGATTTTCAAGATCTTCTCTAAACAGGTCCCCGGTGGCGATATGCCGCAGGCCAAATTTGGCTGCTATCTTTTCCGCCTGGGTGCCCTTGCCTGCGCCCGAGGGGCCGATGAGCACGATATTCATGCAACAATCTCCTTTTTGGGTTAAATGGGTATTCCCCCCTGGAAAAACTGGCTTTAACCATGCTCTAAATAAAATCCGCCTATAGCATGTGGGGCGCTAAAGGCGGATTGGTAAATTTCATAAGCTCAAACTTTCTTCTTCCTTGAAGCGGACAGCCTGAGTGGAGGTCACGGAGGCAAAAATGCCTATTGGGTTGCAGCGGGTTCCGTCGTCGGGGAGGGCTGGGACTCCGCTGTACCTGAACTGGCCGGAGCTGCTGTTTCGGCTGCGCCGGGAGTAGAAGTGGGCACGGGGGCGGGAGGCCCGCTATTGCCAACCAGGTAGCTAATCGCCAGGCTCAGAATCATAACGATACTGATAACATAAATGATAATTTGCTGCCTTGATAACTTCTTTTTAGGAGTGGCTTTACTCGTTAGAGTTGACGAATTATTGGCCGCACTGGTCTTAATAGGGGAGGTGTTTCTTCTTTTTGGCTTTCTTTTTTTTGAAACGGGCACGGAACTTCTCCAACCTTTCTAAAAATGATACTCTAAGAAAAGGATTATACTCGCGGCCTATTTTATTGGCAAGCAAATTGGTTGAGTGTGGGTCTGGCAGGTTATAATATGCCTCCTGATGGAGGCGAAGAAATGATCAGATGGGGACTGGGACTGCTGCTGAGCCTCAGCCTGCTGGCGCTCATCCCGCAGTGTAACCTCTCTGGGGCAGTGGGAGGGAATAGATTGCCGCCGCTGCCGCTGCCCCCAACCGGCCCCAGCCTGCGCGTGGCTCTTTTGTCACCCGCTTCGGGCGAACTGGCGACCTTTGGCCGGGTGCTGCGCAACGGCAGCATCCTGGCTTTTGACGAGTGGAACAGCCGGGGCGGAGTAGTGGGCCGGCGCATCGAGTGGAGCGTTTACGACGCCGATTGCGCTTTTGACGCGGCCCGGCAGGTCACCCAACAGGCTGTGGCCGACGGCTTTCAATTTATCATCGGCCCGCTCTGCTCCGAAGCAGCCATCGCCGCCGCCGAGGTGGCGGAGGTGAACGGGGCGCTGCTGCTGGCCCCTACGGCCACCCATCCCCTGGTGACAGTAAACGGCCAGGGCCAGACCCGGATCACCGTCTTTCGAGCCAGTTATGCCTACTCTTTTCAAGGCCAGGCGGCGGCTCGTTTTGCGGTTGAGACTCTGGAGAAAGGCCGGGCGGCCCTTTTTTTTGATCCCAACGACGACTACAGCGCGGCTCTGGGCAATGCTTTCAGCGCTGAATTTACGGCTCAAGGCGGCGAGATCGTTTACCAGTCCAGCTATACCCCCGCCGATACTGACTTTACTCATGCATTGCAGGCAGCCGCCGACACCGGGGCCGACGTAATCTACCTGCCCGCGCCTGTTGCCGTGGTCAATCGGCTCGCTGCTCAGTGGCAGCAGCCCTCACCGTCAAAGCAGTTGACTCTGCTGGGCAGTGATAGCTGGGACGCATCCGAACTCGACCTGGCGGCTGTCGAGGACAGCTACTTCACCCGCCATTTCTTTTTAGACGAGCACCGTCCCGCGATCCAGGCCTTTGCCGATGCCTATAAGGCCTCGTACGCCGTCGCCCCCGACACCCTGGCCGCCCTCGGCTATGACGCCGCCGCCATTCTCATGGAAGCCATTGAGCAAGCGGGAAAGTTGGAGGTCAAGCGGGTGGCTGAAGCGCTGGAGCAGGGCCATTTTGAGACCGTCACCGGTCCGATTAGCTTTGATGGACAGCATAATCCGGTCAAGCCTGTGCCGGTGGTGCAGGTGAAAGTTGGGGAAGTCATCCTGGCCGGATATGTCGAGATGCAGGAGAAGTAGTAGCCAAAACATACCCTTGTTGTTTGTTGAAACCCTGATATTTTGCTATACTCTGACCCCGGCACTTATTAATGCACCAATAAAAGAATCTCTTGTGGAGGAGAAAGAATGAAAAAGCTGCTTATTGTGGTAACGTTACTTTTGGCCGCCTTTCTGACCGCCTGCGGCCCGCCGCCCCAGGCTGGCGGCACCGAAGGTGGCGCTCAGGGTGGGGCCACGCCTGCCGGGCCGGCCAACACCCCGACCCCGGTGGTCCTGGCGACGCCGACACCCAGACCCGCGCCGCCAACCCCGACACCCAGAGCTGTGCCAACTAAAGCGCCGACCGAAGCACCGACTGAAGCGCCCACCGAAGCGGCCACGACTGAAGCTCAAGCCGAAGCTACCACCGAAGGGACAGTCGAAGCGACAGCCGAAGCTACAGCCGAAGCAACGGCCGAAGCGACCGCCGAACCGACTGAAGCGTCAATCCCCGAAGATATGGTCCTCATCGCGGCAGGCCCCTTTACCATGGGCCAGGATGGCAGCAAGCCCAAGAATGGCCCGGCTCACCAGGTGGATGTCCCGGCTTATGAAATTGACCGCTTTGAAGTGACCAACGACGAATTTGCCCGCTTTGCCGAGGAAACCAGCTACCAAACCTACGCCGAACAGAACAGCAGCAAGAACTGGAAGGATGTGGCCGAAGGCAAGGGCAACCATCCGGTGGTGTATGTTACCTGGGATGACGCCACGGCTTACTGCGAGTGGGCCGGCAAGCGGCTGCCCACCGAAGCCGAATGGGAAAAAGCGGCGCGCGGCGAGGATGGCCGGACTTATCCCTGGGGCAATGATTTTGTGGCCGAGAACGGCAACTTTTACGAAGGCGGCATCCGTGGCACCACAGCCGTCGGCAGCTTCCCTGGGGGAGCCAGCCCCTACGGGGTAGAAGACATGGCCGGTAATGTCCGCGAGTGGACGGCGGATGACTTTGTGGCTTATCCCGGCGCCGCCGCCGATGCTGACCCCTTCTTTGGTAGTGAAAACAAGGTCAACCGGGGAGGCGGTTGGTTTGACGGCGAAGACGGGGAATTAGTGACGACCTACAACCGCAACGCCGGCCCTCCGGCCACCAGCGCCAACGATGACATCGGCTTCCGCTGTGCCCGCGATGGACAGTAACTCTTATTGTTGATCAATGAGAAAACGCCTGGCAAAAAAAGAGCCGGGCGTTTTTGTTTTAGCCGAGGTTGAATAAAATCAAAACTATATGATGGATCTGCGCCGACGTTGCCTTACCCTGAAATTTATCTACTTCAGCCTGTTCATCTGCCTCATCGCCGCCCAATGCCAGGTTGTTCCACCCCCCACACCGACGCCTCAACCGTCGCCTCCCCCTCCCACCCCTCTCCTCATTCCGCCCATCCAGCGGGGTGACGGCTCGGATTTGCTGGATCATCTTCTTGACAGTGGCGTGGTCCGGGTGGGTATTCGTGTTTGGCCGGAAGCCGTCTTTTCTCCCCCGGCCTTCCGTGGTTTTTCTAATGCCGAGACCGGTGGAGCGCTCAATGGCTTTGAGGTAGACCTGGCCCGCCAGGTGGCCGAAGGACTGGGATTGGAATTGGAGTTGGTTGAAGCGTATCCGCCCGTCCTTTCCACGGGGGATTGGCAGGGACAGTGGGATATTGCCATTGCCTCCCTGGTCCCATTTGACCCGCCGGAAGACGCGGCGGGTCACTCGCTCACTTTTTCCAGGCCGTATGCCTACATGCCCATGGGGATTTTAAGCCTGGCTACGGCCAATGATATTCAAGGGTGGGACAGTTTAGCCGGCCGGCAGGTGGGTGTATTGGAGCACAGCGCCTATCAGTATTTGCTGGGGCCAGGGGGTGCTGCCTTGACCAGCCAGCACCAGCCGTTGCTGCCCCAAACTCCGCCGGGGATACAGCCTGTGGCGCTGGCAAATCTACAAAAAACAATCCGCCAATTAGACCAGGCCGAGTTAAAAATAGATGCTCTTTTTGGTCCTGGGCCTATCTTTCAGGAGGCGGTCAAGAGTGAGCTGCCGGTGAAATGGGTGCAGGTAGGAGTCCAGACGCTGGCTATTGCTGCTGTGCCTCAGGACAATTTAAAGGTGGACCGGCTGATGCTGGAAATCAACAAAATAGTGGATCGTCTTCACCGCCAGGGCACCTTGTCCGAAATCTATCTGCACTGGTATGGGCAGGACTTTAGCCAGGCAGAAGACAGTAGATAGCGGACATTTCCATTTTCCATATCTTCCCTCCCTCCCTCTCCTATTCCTTTTGACGCTTCTAGGGCCTCGTGTTATACTCAAAAAGTGAAGTTTTTCAGTCTGGGGAGACCATCCTCACCAAAGGAGGTGATGAGGTCAGAACAGTGATATAAACAAATTGAAACAAGTCAGTTAATTTTGTTTATTTATCATTTTATCAGGAGGAGACTTTAAATGATAAGCAGGAAGAATATATTTTTGGTACTAACCCTAGTGGTTATGTTGATCTTTGTGGCTGCTTGTGGCGCCCAGCCGGCGGCTCCGGCTGAAGAAAAACCGGCTGAGCAGGCAGCTCCGGCGACCGAAGCTCCCGCCGAAGCTCCCGCCACCGAGGCCGCGGCGGCGGCTCCGGCTACGGAGGCTGCTCCCGTAGTTACGGAAGAAGCGGCGGCGACCGAAGAGGCGGCTGCTACGGAAGAGGCGGCAGCGCCGGCCGAGGGTGGCGATCTTTTGGCCCAAATTATGGCCAATGGCAAGATTCGTGTTTCAACTGACCCTAACTATGCCCCGCAGTCTTTGCTCAAACCGGATGGCACATTTGAGGGTTTTGACATTGACGTGGCGACCGAAATTGCCAAGCGACTGGGCGTAGAAGTCGAATTTGTGACCCCTGAATGGGACATTATCACGGCGGGTAACTGGGGTGACCAGTGGGACATGAGCGTTGGCTCCATGACGATCACCAAGCAGCGCCAGGAAGTGCTGCTCTTTAGCAGTCCCTACTATTTCACCCCGGCCCAATTTGCCGCCCGCGAAGGTTCCGGCATCGAATCAGTTGAGGATATTGCCGGGAAGGCGGTTTGTGTCGGCACGGCGACAACCTATGAAACTTACCTAAAAGGAGAGGATGTCGGCATTCCCGACACCGATATTAAGATTCCCCCACCTGCAGATGTAACGGTCGTGCCTCTCTCTACCGACGCTGAGTGTGCCCAATCCATTCAAGCTGGCCGGGAAGAGTTTGATGTGTTCCTGACCTCAGGTACGGTAGTGGACCAGGCAATCGCCAGTGGCATTAATGTCGTCAAAGTGGGCGACCCGGCCTATATCGAAAACCTGGCTGCTGCATTTGATAAGAATAGTTCACTCGACGGCACCAGTCTGCGAGACAAAGTATCTGAGGCTGTTGATGCCATGCACGCCGATGGCACTTTGAGTGATTTTTCCAAGAAGTGGTTTGAAGGGGCTGACCTGACCGTGGTCGGCGGCGGCGAAATGGCAACGGTGGAAGGGGCAGCGGCGGCGGAAGCGGGGTGTGAATACGGGGGCGAATTCAAGAGCATCGAAGCGGTGGACGACTTGACGGTCAAGTTCAGCCTGTGCGCGCCGGACGTGGCCTTTCCCTCGAAAGTGGCCTTCAGCGCCTTCCAGATCCACCCGTCGGAATACCTGGCAAGCA
>BOKF01000034.1 GCA_016860845.1 Chloroflexota bacterium | reverse complement strand
GCTTGGGAGCAAAAACGAAATGCCGCTCAGGTGACGATCCATTGGCAATTCACCGCTCAGGACGCTCGGATCAAACTTAGACGTCTCTATCCGGTTATTAAAGAGCAAAATTCAACTTAACTGAGCAGTACTTGGAAAATTACCCAAAAGTCACAATTGGTGCGGGCCAAATGAGGTTAGTCCAGCCTTGAGATCTGTCAGCAGCTTTTTATCTCGTTTATTATTGTTGGTTTTTGGGTTATTGGCTCCGCTGCTGGTTTTGGAAATTGGGGTACGATTGACCAACCTGGCCCCGCCGCCCGAACCCAACCCGGCCATCTGGCAGCCCCACCCACTGCTGGGCTGGTGGCACATCCCTTACAGTGGCGGCTTATTCCACAGCCAGTACAATGAGTTCGAGGCCGAGGTTCGGATCAATGCCCGCAGTTTGCGCGACCGCGAGATTGGCTATGATAATCCCGCCGGGGCGCTGCGGATTCTGTCGCTGGCCGACTCTTTTGGCGAGGCGCTGCAAGTCAACCTGGAGCAGACCTATCACAAGCAGCTTGAGGGCTTACTGAGTGACTCGCTGGCCCGGCCAGTGGAGGTCATCAACGGTGGGGTTGGCGGCTGGGGCACCGACCAGGAGGCCATTTTTTACGTGGCCGAGGGTTTTCGTTACGAGCCAAAGATTGTGCTGCTGGCTTTCTTTGTGCGCAACGATACGATCAACAATTACGGGCCGTTAGAGATTGCCAGCACTGGCGATAGCCAGCAGAAGGAGTTTTTTAGGCTGTCGTCTATCGGTGAGTTGATTCCACCGCCGGTACGGGGGGAGGCTGAGTCTGAGGCTAAGGCTAAGTATGTGACTAACTCTCAGCCTCAGCCTGAGCCTCAGCCTGAGTATTCTCCGCTGTTTCTGCCGCTGGCCGATGGCCTGTGGAACGGGTCGGCGCTGTACCGCTTGACCGTGCCCTACCTGCGCGATATTCCGCCGGTGGTGCAAAAGTTAGGCTCCAGCGGCATCCTGGGCGGCGAGGGGGTGGTGCGGGCAGGCCATCCGACCACGCCGGTCCACTTTTTTGTTTACCAGGCCCCGCCTGATGCTCAATTCGAAGCGGCCTGGACTCTGACTGAGGCGATTATCAAACGGCTGCGGGATGAAGTGGAAAGCAGGGGGGCCACGTTAGCCGTAGTTATTGTCGGCGCGCCGGAGCAGGTCTATCCGGTCGAGGGGGAGCGCATGCTGGCGGCTAACCCCGGCTTGCAGGGCTTGAGCCTGGATTTGGAACTGCCCAACCGGCGGCTCAACGACTTTTTAACCGCCGAGCATATTCCTCACCTGGACTTGCTGCCCGTTTTTCGCCAGGCTGCCGCCGACCCCGACACGCCCCCCCTTCACTTTCGTCACGATGGTCATTGGACAGTGACCGGGCATCGGCTGGCAGCGGAGACCATCTACAAGTTTTTGCAGCAGGAATTGAACAGCTCCCTGAATTAATCCGAATAGACGTGTTCGTAGTGCGGCAGTCCCCGCTCCAGGAGAACCGGGATCATCCGGGCCAGGCTGAGGGGAGTCCAGAGGGTGCCGCCAGCCCGAGTTGTGCCGCTCTCGATGGCCCAGCGCAAATCGCTGGCGGTCTGGCCCTCAAACCAGGTAAAGGCTTGACCGGCGGTAAACGGCACATGGGAGTCACTGCCGCCCAGTTCGGCCAGGTTCTGGCCTTTGCGGCGCAGGAGCCGTTCGGTCAAAGGATTGGTCAGAAAATTGGTTGGAAAGCCGTTGCGGACCTCGACCGCGTCGAGCGGCAGCTCAAAAATCTTCGCTCCCAGGCCGCACATATAGTTGAGGGTTGACCAGTGGCTGAAGGGATGAACGGCTACGGCCAGGCCGCCCTGGGCGTGAATGGCGTCAATGGCTTTGGCCGCAGTTTTGAACTTGGGCAGGGTGGCTTTCAAGAATAGGCCGACGACATCGCCATCCACCGTTGAGAATTCCTGGCCTATAATCACGTCCAGCGGCAGTCCCCGGCGCTTGGCATAGGCGTGCGCCAGCAGAGCGCCTTCCGCGGTGTCGTGATCGGTAATGGCGATGACCCGCAAATCGGTCTGGCTGGCAATGATTTCAACCGTATCCTCAGGCGACATCAGACCGTCGCTGCAGGTGGTGTGCAGATGGGTGTCGGCTTTGCTGTACATGGAATTTCCTTTCCTTGAATGTCCAGGTTGATGCTTCAGCCTGAATTATGGCACAAGACCATTGAAAATCAGTGAGAAAAATATAGGGAAATGGTTAGACCCTTTCTCCAAGGAGTAGGGAGTAGGAAGTAGGGAGTAGGGGGTTATGAAATCCATTATCCCTGTTGTATAATTCTCCAAAATCTGAAAGCTGGAATCCGAAATCGAGTTATGGATCAAACACACATTAGAAACTTTTGTATTATTGCTCACATTGACCACGGCAAAAGCACCCTGGCCGACCGCCTGCTGCAAAGTACCGGCACCATCGCCGACCGGGACATGCAGGAGCAGGTTCTCGACGGCATGGACCTGGAACGCGAGAAGGGCGTGACTATCAAAGCCTCCGCCGTGCGGATGCAGTACACCGCCGCCGACGGTCAAATTTACGAACTGAACTTAATTGACACTCCCGGCCACGTTGACTTCACTTACGAAGTCAGCCGGGCGCTGGCTGCCTGTGAGGGCGCGGTGCTGGTGGTGGACGCGACCCAGGGTATCGAAGCCCAAACCCTGGCCAATCTCTACCTGGCCCTCGATTACAAATTGGAGATCGTGCCGGTGGTCAACAAAATTGACTTGGCCTCGGCCCGGCCCGAGGAAGTGGCCCAGGAAGTTGAAGACCTGATTGGCCTGGATGCGGCGGACGTGCTGCCGGTCAGCGCCAAAACCGGGGCCGGCGTGAGTGAGCTGCTGGAAGCGATTGTGGAACGGATTCCGCCGCCGTTGGGCAAATTTGACGCCCCCCTTCGTGCCCTGATTTTTGACAGCCACTACGATGCCTACAAAGGCGTTATCGCCTACATCCGGGTGGTGGATGGGCAGCTCAAAAAGGGCGACACGGTTCAGCTCCTGGCGACCGAGCGGACCCTTGAGCCGCTGGAAATTGGTTTTTTTCGGCCCGGCATGCAGCCCACCGACCAGCTCTCCGCCGGCGAAGTCGGTTACATTGCCACCGGTTTGAAGACGATCCGTGATGTGCGGGTGGGTGATACCGTGGCCCATGCGTTGAATGTCCAAGCCTTACCCGGCTACAAGCCGGTCAAGCCGATGGTTTTTGCCGGCTTTTACCCCACCGAAGCCGAGGACTACAATCTGCTCAAAGATGCGCTGGAAAAGCTGCAACTCAACGACGCCTCGCTGGTGTACCAGCCGGAGTCGAGCCAGGCGCTGGGGTTTGGCTTTCGGGTGGGCTTTTTGGGCCTGTTCCATATGGAGATCATCCAGGAACGGCTGGAGCGGGAGTACGATCTTGACTTGCTGGCAACCTCGCCCAGCGTGGAGTACGAGATTGTCAAGACCAACGGCGAAAAGATGGTCATTGACAACCCGGCCGATGTACCTGACCCCACCACGATTGAAACCATCGCCGAGCCGTGGATGCATATCAGCGTCTTCACCCCGGCCGATTACATCGGCCCGATTATGGACATCACCACCCGGCGGCGGGGCGAGTTTATCAAGATGGAGTACCTGGACGAAAAGCGGGTGCTGATGGAATATTTCCTGCCGCTGTCGGAGATGATTGTGGATTATTACGACCAGCTTAAGAGCGCCACGCGCGGCTATGCGTCGCTGGACTATCGCTTTGAGGGCTACCGGCCCAGCGACCTGGTCAAACTGGATGTGCTGGTCAACAGCGACCCGGTGGATGCATTGAGCATCATCGTCCACCGCGACCAGAGCTACAATCGCGGCCAGAAGCTGGTCAGCAAGCTGAAGGAGGTTATCCCCCGCCAGCAGTTTGTGGTGCCGATCCAGGCGGCGGTGGGCAAGAAGATCATCAGCCGGGCTAACGTGCAGGCCATGCGCAAAGATGTGCTGGCCAAGTGCTACGGCGGCGATATTACCCGCAAGCGCAAGCTGCTGGAAAAGCAGAAGAAGGGCAAAAAACGGATGAAGATGGTCGGCAGTGTCGAGATTCCGCAAGAGGCATTTATGTCGGTTTTAAGATTGGGTGAGGAGTAAAATATGGCGATCCAATTTATCTTAAGCGATTATGTGGAGCAGGCCATGGCCCAGGCTGAGTATGATAAATTAGAGGATGGAACGTTTGTGGGGCGCATTCCTGCTTGCCAGGGGGTTATCGCTTTTGCAGCCAACTTAAAGGAATGTGTGGCGGAACTGCGTTCTACCCTTGAGGATTGGATATTGGTTGGCCTTAAATTAGGCCACTCGTTGCCGGTCATTGCTGGAATTGATTTAAACGAGGAACCCAGCTATGAGTCAATGGAGTCCATGTAAGCGCCGGGATTTTATTCGGCGTTTGCATAAGCTTGGTTTTGAAGGGCCTCTTGCGGGTACGCGGCATCAGTTTATGCTTTACCAGGAACATCGCCTGACAGTCCCATCTAATGCCGAGTGCTCTGTACCCCAATTGCGGATAATGATTAAAGAAGTCGAGGTGATAATTGGCCGCGAGGTCACGGCTGAAGAATGGAATAGTCTGCATTAATCCTGATGGGGGATAGCGATGGCTGTTCTTGTGTTATTTGCAGCCGAGTAGTTTAACTTATAATCCAGGTAGGAGTCCATCTTTGGAAGAAAAATTAGCAATACTCAATGCTAAGCTTAAAGAAATTAAGAACCTTCAAGCTGTTGAGTCGGTGCTGGGCTGGGACCAGCAGGTGTTTATGCCGCCCGGCGGCGCGCTGGCCCGGGCCGAACAACTGGCAACCATCAGCAAAATTACCCACGAGCTGTTCATTGCCGATGAGATTGGGGTGTTGCTAAGCGACCTGGCCAGCGCCGGTTTCCCGTATGACTCCGATGAGGCCAGTTTAATCCGGGTTGTCCGGCGGGATTACGACAAGGCCCGCAAACTACCCACCGCCCTGGTGGCGGAATTGAGCCGGACTTTTTCCCTGGGCCAGCAAATTTGGACTCAGGCGCGGGCCAATAAGGATTTTGCTCACTTTCACGACATTCTGACCAAGATTGTTGATCTGAATATCCAGGTGGCTGAAGCCTACGGCTATGAGGATTGTCTCTACGATGCCCTGCTCGACCAGTTTGAGCCGGGCATGAAAACGGCTGAAGTTAACCGGGTGTTTGGGGAGTTGAAGACCGAGCTGGTGCCGCTGGTGCAGGCGATTGTCGAGCGGGCTGACCAGGCGGATGACGCTGTTTTGAAGCAGGACTTTGACGAAACGGTCCAGTGGGATTTCGGGATGATGCCGTTGAAGGCAATTGGCTTTGACCTGGAGCGAGGCCGTCAGGATAAATCGGTTCATCCTTTCACGATCAATTTCTCCATCAACGACGTGCGCATCACCACGCGGGTCAGCCGAGACACCTTTCCCTCTGCGTTGTTTAGCACCCTGCACGAAGGCGGCCATGCTTTGTATGAGCAGAATGGCGACCCTTCCCTGGAAGGGAGTTTTCTGGCGGGTGGGACCTCGCTGGGCGTGCATGAGTCCCAATCTCGCCTGTGGGAGAACGTGTTGGGGCACAGCCGGGAGTTCTGGCAATTTTATTACCCCCAGTTGCAGGAATTCTTCCCCACCCAACTTCAGGATACCAGCCTGGACCAGTTTTATCGCGCCATCAACAAGGTCGAGCCTTCTTTTATTCGTGTTGAGGCCGATGAAGTTACCTACAATTTGCACATTTTCCTGCGTTTTGAATTGGAGCAGGATTTGCTGGAGCAGCGGCTTAAAGTGGCCGACTTGCCGGAGGCCTGGAATGCAAAAATGCAAGCGTCTCTAGGCCTGACGCCTCCCGATGATGCTCTGGGCGTCTTACAGGATATTCACTGGTCGGGCGGAATGATGGGCTATTTTCCAACTTATACGCTGGGGAATGTCCTTTCCCTCCAATTTTACCGGCAAACGCTGCAAGACGTACCGGATTTGCCGGAACAGGTTAGCCGGGGTGAATTCGGAGCGCTGCTGGCCTGGTTTAAGGATAAGATTCACCGGCATGGCCGGAAATTTACGGCCAATGAGTTAGTTAAGCGGGTGACCGGTGCGGACCGCATTGAGGCCCAGCCGTACCTGGCTTATATCAGGCGGAAGTATGCCGACATCTACGAGTTGTGATGGCGATGAGGCGAAGCAATGAAGAGGCGGTGAGGCGAGAAGAAGAGGGAAAAGATGTCCTCGCCTCCTCGCCTCCTCGTCTCCTCGTGTCCCCACCCCTGCTGGTTCTCGTCGGCCCGACCGCGGTTGGAAAAACTGCCCTCTCGCTGCAAATTACCCAAAATTTTAACGGTGAAATCATCTCCGCCGACTCGCGTCAAATCTACCGCGGGCTGGATATTGGCTCCGCCAAAGCCACGCCGGAGGAACAGGCGCTTGTCCCCCACCACCTGATTGATGTCGTCAATCCCGATGAAGTTTTAACCCTGGTCGAATTTCAAGAGCGAGCTTGTGCGGCTATTGAAGCAATTCATCGGCGCCGGCGGCTGCCCCTGTTAGTCGGTGGGACAGGGCAGTGGGTGCAGGCGGTAGTTGAGGGGTGGAGCGTGCCCCGCGTGCCGCCAGACCCTGACCTCCGCGCCGCGCTTGAGGCTGAAGCGGAGACCATCGGCCCCGAGGCTTTCCACGCCAAGTTAGCCGCAGTTGACCCGCAGGCGGCCCAAAAGCTCGATGCCCGTAACGTGCGCCGGGTCATTCGGGCGCTGGAAGTTTATCACAAAACAGATATCCCGATTAGCCAGCACCAGCGTAAAACTCCGCCCCCCTATCGCATTTTGCAGGTGGGGTTAACCATGCCCCGCGAGGCGCTCTACCAGCGAATTGACCAGCGCGTTGATCGAATGATAGAGCTGGGGCTGCTGGATGAAGTCAAGCGACTGGTTGAGGCGGGTTATGGCTGGCATTTGCCGGCGATGTCGGGTTTAGGTTATCGCCAGATAGGCCAGTATCTGCGTGGCGAGGTTAGCCTTGAAGAAGCGGTGGCGCTGATTAAAAAGGAAACTCGGCGCTTTGTCCGCCAGCAGTACAACTGGTTTCGCCTGGACGATCCACGAATTGGTTGGTTTGAGGTGAGCGAGGGTTTAGAAGCTATCTATCAAAAAGTGAGGGAGTTTTTAGAAACCGGAGATTGGGGCCAGACAAAATAAAAAATTAGAAATAAGAAAATAGAATCCCTTCGAATTGACTGCTTTAAATCAATATCCGGTTTTCTTACTTCTCACTTCTCATATTTTTAGCGTCCGTTCTTCGAGATGACTATTGTCAAGCGGGAGGGTAAAAGTAAAAGTCGTGCTTTTGCCCTCTTCACTTTCGGCAAAAATTTCGCCGCCACACACGCTGACCATTCCTTTGGCAATGGAAAGTCCCAGGCCGATGCCTCCGTGCTCGCGGGTCAGAGATTTCTCCACCTGGTAAAAACGTTCAAAAACGCGGTTCAGTTCTTTTTTGGGAATACTGATGCCGGTATTCGTTACGGAGATAGTGGTCATATTGTCCTCGGTCACTCTGGCTTTAAAGGTAATATGACCGTCAGGAGGGGTAAACTTGACGGCGTTGTTGAACAAATTAACGACGATGAGGTCAAATTTTTGCCGGTCGGCGATCATCTGAGGAAAATCGGCAGGGATGTCAATCTCAATGTTTAAGTTCTTTTGTTCTGCCCACAGAGTTACATCATCTACAACAGCCTGAATCGCTTCGGCCAGGTTCAAGGGTTCTTTGACCAGAGAAACCACCCCGCTTTCCAGCGATTGCAGACTGAGCATATCGTCAATGAGGTGAGTCAGCCGGAGTGAGTTTCGCATAATCGTGGTGACGTAATCATGCTGCACCCCTTGCAAATCCTCCTCAAGCATACTGGCATAGCCCATCAGAATAGCCAGGGGGGTGCGTAGTTCATGCGCGGCAATATTAATAAACTCGCTCTTCATATGGTCAAGCATTTTGAGTTCTTCATAAGCCGCTTGAATTTCGCTGAAGAGGCGAGCGTTTTCCAGGGCAATACTGGCTTGACCCGCTAAAACTGACAAAAAGTTGCTATCGCCGGCGGCAAAATTATTTTGAGAGCGACCCAGAATTAGCGCACCCAGCGTGATTTCTTTTGATTTCAGTGGCGTGGCGATCACAAAGCCCATGCCAAGCTGGTCTAACAGGGTATGTTGCTGCGGGTTCGCGGTTTGATGGCTGAGGAAAAGCTGAGGGCCGCCTTCAATAAACTTGGCTAACTGGAAACTGGCTTCCTGCTGTTTCTGGCTGGATTCGTCGTGCGCCAGAGGCTCAAAATGAGCCGCGATTTGGCCGCTGTCAAACGTATATATGCTGGCAAAATCGGCTTTTGTTTCTGTTTTGGCAATCTCAAGGAGCTGGCGCAAAACCTCTTCAACTTCGACCGTACCTAAAAGGGTTTTATTGAGTTCAAAGAGGGGGATCAAGGAACGCAGGCGGAAATTCTCTTTGCGCAGGCGCTCTTTGTCCAGGGCCTTGGCGATAGCCATGCTCAGCTCATCGGGTGAAAAGGGCTTCATAATAAACTCATCAATGCCCAGTTTGAGGGCTTCGATGGCCATGTCCATAGTGCTAAAACCGGTCATGGTGACGCAAATGACATCGGGTGCAAATTGTTTAACTTTCTGGGCAACTTCCAGACCACTCATGCCCGGCATTCTGATATCGGTTAAAAGTAAATCAAAGCGCTCTTTTTTAGCAAACTCAATGACCTCCCGCCCATCACGCGCGGTGGTAACTTGATAGCCTTTAACCTCCAAAATTCGTTTGCAGAGATCAAGTACGTCAGTCTCGTCGTCAACTATTATTATCTTTTCACTGCTCATCAAGAAGTCTCCCGTTGGTTCCAATCAAAGTCGGTGTGCTGATTAGCAGAGGTAGAGCCTGGCTCTACAGGTGAGTGACCCCAAAGCTTGATAAGTGATAAGGAATTATATACTAATTCAGATGTGCTAGGCAAACGGTGAAATTGTTATAGGTCTGTCCCAGATTCCAGGGGGTTTTGTAAGACACGTGAAGCGGCCAACTTGTCCTACGCTACCAAAAAATTGAAACGTCCCCAATTGTTATGAGGTAAGAAGCCGGCTGGTGGGCTGAGGTGGTTAATCCTTAATTGCCTGCCGGATTTCAAAGGCTAACTGGCCGAATTCTTCGCTATATTCGATGCCTTTGGGACGAGGACGGGGCAGGTTAATAGCAAACTCAGCCGCGATTGTGGCTGGACGCGGGCTAAGCACCAGCACCCGGTCGGCCAAAAAAACCGCCTCGCGGATGTTGTGGGTGACCATAAGGGCGGTGAGGTTTTGGTTTTGCCACAGGCGCAGCAACTCCCCGTTCAGTCGCTCGCGGGTCAGTGCATCCAAGGCCCCAAAAGGCTCGTCAAGCAGGAGGATTTGAGGTTGTTGAATCAAGGCCCTGGCTACGGCCACCCGCTGTTCCATCCCCCCGGAAAGCTGCTTGGGGTAGGCCAGGGCAAATTCACTCAACCCAACCAGGGCCAGGACTTCTTGACCCTGGTGTTGAGCTTCACCAGCGGAGACACCCTGAATTTGAAGAGGTAATAACACGTTATCCAGTACCGTTCGCCAGGGCATCAGGTTGGGTTTTTGAAAAACGATCGCGATTTCCGGCTGAGGTTTAGTAAGGGGAACCCCGTCCAGCCGCACCTGACCTTTGGTGGGCGGCATGAGTCCGGCTAACAGTTGCAGCAGGGTCGTTTTGCCGCTGCCGGAGGGACCAACGATAGCCAGAAATTCGCCGGGGGAGACGGTAAAGCTGATATTGGCAATCGCTAATAAAGTACTGTTGTTGGCTCCCTCGAACGTTTTGCCCAGGGACTCAACCTGCAAAATTGGTATCATGAATTGAGGTCTAGTCACAGCAGGATAAATTGCAGTCTTGTTCCCAAACCCTGTCCTGAGCGAAGTCGAAGGATCAGTTGGGAACAAGACTGCCAGCAACTAAGAATTCTAACTTCCTGAGGATTTCAGTTAAAGAGGCTTACTCAGCTTCCACAAATTTGTTGGTATAAAGCGTCTCCGGCTCAAGCGCCTTTTCGAGCAGGCCGGTTTTGCTCATAAAGTCCACCGAGGCCTGCCAGGCTTGGGGACTCGACTCGCCCAGGGTATCGCTTTGCCAGAGTTTAATCGAATCTGCCAACACTTTGCGCTGAGTTGGAGCCTTGTCGTCGGTAATTTCAGGAATAACTTTGCGGGTTATGGCAAAGGCGTCGTCGGGGTGGTCAATGGTGTCTTGCAGACCGCGCAAAGTAGCACGGACCATGCGCTGCACCAGATCAGGATCATCGGCCATCAGCTTGTCGCCCACCACCAGCCCATTCGAAACCAGATCAATGTAATCAGACACCTCGATCACATTAACCTCGATGCCCTGGTCGCGGAGTTGGTTAGGTTCATTGGCAATATAAATCATAGCGGCATCCACCAAATCCTGCTGTATGGCCGCTGCCTGGGTAAAGCCAATCTCCTCTACCTTGATAGAATTTTCGTCAAGTTTAGCGGCATAAAGCAGCCCCTTCCAGCCGATAAAGGAAGCGCCAAAAAGTCCGGGCAGGCCGACCTTCTTCCCGGCCAAGTCTTCGGGTGTGGCAATCCCTGTGTCAGCCTTGGCCATGAGTGCGACGGGGAAGCGCTGATACCACTTCATCACATAGGTGATGGGCAATCCCTGGGCGCGAGCCAGGATGACCTGGTCGCCGCTGGCAATGGCGAACTCTCGCTCCCCCTGCGCTGCCAGGGCCACAAAGTCATTCTCAAAACCGTATTCGATTTCCACCTCAAGCCCTTCATCCGCAAAATATCCTTTGTTCTGAGCAACATAGAAGGGAGTAAATTGAACATCGGGAATATAGCCCACACCTAATTTAACTTTGCGCAAACTCGGCGATGACTGGGCCGGTGCTTCAGTGACTACCGCCGGTCCGGTTGGGGCCGCTTGTGCTGCAGCTTCTTTCTCTTGGGCAGGCGTCTGGGCGGCACTGGCTCCGCAAGCCATCAAGCCCAGCCCTGTGCTGAAGAGCAAAATCAGCTTCCACCAAAAATTCATGTTTCTCCAGTCTCCTCTTGTCATAAAAATTATCGTAACTGCTCAAGCTCAGGTGACTGGCACTTGGTTAATTAAAGGACAGAAGTGCCAGTCACCTGATAGGTGCAAATTATCGCCGCCAGGCCAGCAGCCAGTGCTCCAGTCCGGTCACCACGAGATATAAACACAGCGAGATAGCGGCCAGGGTAAAGAGCGCGGCAAACATCAGCGGCGTGTCGAATAAACCTTTGGACAGGTTGATCAGGAAACCGAGGCCCTGATCCGCCCCTACAAACTCGCCAACCACGGCCCCAATCACCGACAGAGTCACCCCAATTTTCAATCCACCTAGCAAAACCGGCATCGCCGCCGGTACTTCTAACATGATAAATGTCTGCCAGCGGTTCGCTCGCAGGGAGTGCATCAGTGTTTTTAGACCGGTATCTACCGAACGAATCCCGACGATGGTGTTGACCAGCACCGGGAAGAAAACCACCAGCGCACAAATCAAAACTTTACTTAATTTCCCGGAGCCAAACCAGATCACCAACAACGGGGCAATGGCCACAGCCGGAATTGCCTGCGAGGCGACCACATAAGGCCCGACCAATCGCTCTAGCAGCGGGCTTTTAGCCAGGATGTACCCCAGCAGGGTAGCGCTGGTCAACCCCAGGGCTAACCCCCCGACAATCGCCGCCAGGGTTGCCTGGCTGTGATGCCACAAAAGGCCGTTGGCGGCAATCACGCCGATTTCATTAAAAACGCTGCCGGGGTCGGGCAAAATAAAGGTAGGATAGTTGCCCACCCTCACTATCAGCGACCACAAGCCGAGGAGCAAAACAATCCCCAGAGGCAAAGCAATTATTTCCAGGCTTACCTTGCGCCATCGTTTTTTCTTGAGTTCGCTGTTGCGCAGGTAAGCTGGATGTGTTTTAGGTGATTCTAAAACCTTGACCATCTCGTGCATAACTAAAACCCTTTCCGAAACAGCAATAAAAATGCCCCGATTGTAAGCAAGCGCAAACATCGGGGCAGCAAAAACAAGCCAAGCAGCGAGGATTTTATAACCTCGCTCACCACAAAAAACCCCGAAGTACAAACACGTACTCCGGGGCGGCTTTAATTTCAGAGGACAACCCAAAACAATGGGAAGTCTAAATCAATCACCTTCTCCCATCCGGACTATACCGTCGGCCTCAGAATTACACTGAGTCGGCGTCCACCGCCTGCCCCCGTGCTAATAGACGGGCAGATTAAACTTGGGGTTTTAATCTGGGAACCAGTGGACGTTCGCGGGCTTGGCTGCCCCCGCAGCCTCACCGCCGGTCGGGAATTACGGCCAACTCTAACTGTTTGGCCCCTCACCCTGCCCCGAAGGTAGATATTTTATTGAGCAAAATTATAATGATTTATTTGGAATGTGTCAATAATAAATGGCGACTCTTTAACTGCTTAGTTTGGTTCCGCCCGAAAAGTATGCTAGAATACGCCCCGTTACTCGCATTTCTCCAGGAAAGAGCTGTTATGTTCAAACGAATTCAAAACCTATTTGGCGTTAAAGAAGAAGCCAAACCGATTACAATTGTGTCAGGCTTACCTCGCTCGGGTACCTCCATGATGATGAAAATTCTGGAAGCGGGTGGCTTGTTGCCTCTCACCGACAGCATCCGTACGGCCGACACAGATAACCCCAAAGGCTATTACGAACTTGAGCGAGTAAAACAACTCCCAAAGGGTGACAGTGCTTGGCTCCTTGAGGCCCAGGGTAAGGCGGTTAAGGTGATTGCCATTTTTT
This sequence comes from Chloroflexota bacterium, assembly GCA_016860845.1. The sequence goes on along the minus strand of BOKF01000034.1, from coordinate 79,144 downwards.
TGCCGCATCTGCCTACCGACTACAATTACCGCATCATTTTTATGCGTCGGGCCATGCCTGAAATCCTGGCCTCACAACGTGAAATGATCATTCGCCGGGGTGAAGATCCGGACAAGGTTAGCGATGCGGAAATGAGCCGGCTTTATGAAAAGCACCTCCACCATGTTAATGCGTGGCTAGACCAGCAAAGCCACATTCAGCGCATTGACGTTCATTACAACCAACTTCTTCAAAACTCGCGGTCAGAACTCGCGCGGATCAACCAGTTTTTGGGCAACACGTTGAATCTGGAAAAAATGGTCGAGATAGTGGACCCCAGCCTTTATCGCCAGCGCCGACAAAGTTGAATCATCAGGGTGCGCCGGGCTGAATAACAAAAGTGGCTGTAGCCACTGTCTGTCCATTGACTTCTAAGGTGACTTTATAGGGGCCAGGCTGATAGCCGCCGGTCGGATTGTAATAGACCCAGGCGGTACCGCTGCTGTTATAGCCTGATGACCAGACATCCGGGTAAGCATCCAACTCCGTATCAGCCCAGGTCCAGCGATGCGTCCAGGTTGTGCCCGGTTTAATGCCATCGTAATCAAAAAAGAGATAAACCGGCTGCGTGCCGGGCCGGAAAGAAGTGCCGATCTTTTCCGGTTGATTATCCGCAGAAATTCCCTGGGCCAGGCGCAGGTTAGTAAAAGGGCTGTCATCGGCAATTGTCGGAACACCCGGTGTGGGTAGGGGAATTAGCGTGGGGGTATTGGCTGGAGTGGATGTAAATTCGGCAGTGGGGGTTGGGGTGTTGGTTACTTGGGCTACAAGCGGAGCATTTGCCACGGGGTCTTCCTCCAGTCCAGGTTGAGAAGCAAGCGTAGCCGTTGCTTGGCTGCTGGCTGCTGGCGCGGGTGTATTGACGGCAGCGGGCAGGAATGAATTGGACAGAGAGACAACCCAAAAACCCAAAACCAACAAAAGGGCAATCACCGGTATACCGGCCAAAAACCAAACCCAGGGACGTTTCCAAAGAGGCAGGGTTGATTGCAGACCTGCTTCTTTAATTTGGGCCGCCGCTGCTGCCGGAGCGCGTACCGGCGCTGTGCCCTCAATAGCCACCGAAAGCGCCCGGACAAACTCTGCGCCGGTGTTGTAGCGCAACTCTAACCCCTTTGAGAGCATCCGTCCGATGGCTTCACTTAATGGCAACGGAATGCTGGAGTTGACCAGGTGCAGTGGTCGAGGCTGCTCGTAAGCCTGCGCGTGCAGGACCGCTGCCGGTGCGCCGGTAAAAGGTGGCTTATCGGTTAACATCTGGTAGCAGAGAATGCCCAGCGCGTAAAGATCAGACTGGCGGGTTGGTCCCTGCCCATGCACCCGCTCCGGGGCCATTGTTTCCGGGCAACCCACCGCGAAACCCTGTTTGACCAAGCTGGTGCCGACCATAGCCTGGGTTTGTCCAAAGTCAGCCACGGTGGCATGGTCGTTGGTGTCAAGGTAAACACGGTAGGCCGACAGGTCGCCGTGGGTAATTGATTTTTGATGGGCATAATCCAGAGCCGAGGCCACCTGGCGAGCGATAATCAACATGCGCTGCGGGGAGAAAGGCCCTTCTTCCGCTAACACCTCGGCCAGGGGCCGGGCGTCAATTAACTCGCGGACAACGTATAAAACGCTGCCTTGTTGTTTGGCTTCATAAGTACGGACAATATTGGGATGCTCTAGCTTGGCCGTTTGTTTGGCCAGTTCTTTGAAGCGCCGCCCAAAAAATTCATCAAAGGTAAATTGATAAGCCAGCATCTTAACAGCTACCTCAGCGCCATCCAAACGGCGGCGCGCCCGGTAGACAATGGCCAGATCGCCCCGGCCAATTTCCTCTTCAAGGATATAGTCTTGAAGCTGGATTTCTAACGTAACAGTCATTCCTGCTCCATTTAAGATAACAAATCGCGGAGGGCCGGCACGCCAGCCAACGAAGTGGCTTGCTGCACGGCATCAACAATGGCCAGGGCTGTGGCTTCAGCGCCATAAGCACCGATTAAATTGACTTCAGCCGCTCCCCCTTGACCTGTAGCCAGGGCGAAAATTGTATCGCCGTCAAACATGGTGTGGGCCGGGCGAACGGCGCGAGCCAACCCATCGTGAGCCATTTGGGCTACCTTGTTCACTGCCTCCTTTGAGAGCAAGGCATTAGTAGCCACTACGCCGATAATGGTGTTCCCAGAGCCGGTGAAGCTCCCCATCATCCGCATTTTCAGTACTTGCATGGTATCAACAAAATTGCCATCTGGCAACTTTCGCGCCCCAGCAAGAATGACCCCGCTGGCCGGATTGATCACATCACCCAGGCAGTTGACCGCGATTAATGCGCCGACCCACAAACCTTGACCCAGATCAATCACCGCCGTACCGATACCGCCCTTCATTTGAGCTGCCTGGCCCAGGATTTTACCAACTGTCGCGCCTGTGCCTGCACCGATGGTCCCTGCGGCGTTGGAATTGAGATTGCTGGCCGCCGCCTGGCAGGCGGCGTAACCCATCGCTCCATCAGGACGGATGTCTGCCCGGCCAATGCCTAAGTCGAATAGCACGGCTGCTGGCACAACCGGTACCTGGGCTACACCGGCATTAAAGCCGATAGAATTTTCTTCCAGCCATTGCATGACTCCATCGGCGGCAGCCAGGCCAAAGGCGCTGCCGCCGGTCAGCAATACGGCGTGGACTTTTTCGACCAGATGCATGGGACGCAGCAAGTCAGTTTCCCGCGTGCCGGGCGCGCCGCCGCGCTGGTCCACGCCGCCCACTGCGCCGGCAGGGGTCAAAATGACGGTGCAGCCGGTCGCTGCGGCAAAATCTTGGGCGTGACCAACCTGCACGCCGGGAATAATATTCAGTGAGTTAGCCATTTTTGTATGTCATAACGACTTTTTCCATGTTTTGTTTAATCTTAGCACATTTGCTGGTAAAATAAACTTCCTCTTGCTATAATGGGGCGAGGAAAAGAGAGGCAAAGACGCGAAGGAATGTTTTGTCACTTCCTCGGCCCTCGCCTCACCTTTCAGGAGTCATGATTTTGGTCCAACCACCCCTTACTTTGATCTTGGGCGGCGCCCGCAGCGGCAAGAGTGCTTACGCCGAAAAGTTGGCCGCCGCATGGGGCCAGCATGTGCTCTACATCGCTACAGCCGAGGTTGGCGACGAAGAGATGGCTCAACGTATCGCTGCCCATCGCCTGGCTCGTCCGGCTGCCTGGCAAACCCTGGAAGCACCGTTCCATGTCGGCGCAGCGCTGGCTAAAATTAAAGACACGCCAGAGGTGTTGCTGCTCGATTGTCTGACCCTGTTGACCTCCAACATCCTGCTGATGTTGGAAACCGAACCCCAAGCGGAGATTGAAGCTGCCGTGCAGGCTGAGCTTGAAGCCATCCTGTCGGCGCAGGCACGCCTGAACGCGCCGCTGATTGTAGTCTCAAATGAAGTGGGCCTAGGCCTGGTGCCGCCTTACCCCCTGGGTCGAATTTATCGTGACCTGTTGGGACGAGCAAACCAGTACCTGGCGACCCAGGCCAACCGGGTGATTTTTATGGTCGCCGGACTACCGATGATAATAAAGGATGAGGGAGTGCCAAGCGTGGAGCGCCCAGCGAGGATGAAAAACTGAACTTCATCCTTCCGCCTTCATCTTTTCTTAGAGATGGTGAATTCGATGCTTTCTTTAACCCTGGCTCAAGAACTAAAAGCGGCGGGTCTAACCTGGACTCCGGCCAAAAATGACTTCTTTGCCATTCCCGACCGGGGCTTGGATGAAGGGGTCTATGTTATCAGCGACATGACCGTACTGGTTGAACTGGTCAATGGCCACTTGGCGGTGACTTTTCACGGCGCGGTCGAGTGGGCCTTGGATCATGTTTTTGTGTCTGACCTGGTTTGGCTGCCAACGGAGACGCAGTTGCGGGAATTGTTGGAACAGCGTCTCATCGGCGAGGCTGAACCGGCCCTGCAATTGACCAGCACCGCTGACGGCTACTGGTGTGAGATTCGTTTTCGAGGGGAACGCATCCTTTTTGAAGCGTTTGGTGCGAATGAGGCTTATGCTACGGCTTTGTTGTATGTCTTACGGCAATGACTTAATCCTGTCTCAGCCTCAGCCTGGAAAAATGACAACGTGGATTTCCTTCGGGCCGTGAACGCCCATGCTCAGGGTTAGTTCAATGTCGGCGGTGCGGCTGGGGCCGGTGATGAGAACAAGGTTGCTGCCTTCGGCGGCGATGCCGGGATTGGCGGCCAAAAAAGCGGGCAGGGATGGGTAGAGCTTCTGCACCGGCAGCAGGGCAATATGCACCGGCGGCAAGAGCGAGGCCAGGCGGCCTCGGCCCGGCCCGCTGACCAGGGCCAGAGTTCCCGTATCGGCCAGCCCCCCTTGCGCCCCGGTCAGGCCGACCCGAACGCCATCCAGGCGAGCCAGGCTGGCTTTGCGCTCCTCGACCTCAGCCGGTAAGTCGTTGATTTCAATGGCAATGCCGGCTTCAGCCAGCGCCCCGCCGACCCAGGGCAGCCCCAATTCCTCATGATCCCAGGCAATGATTCGTTCCGCCTGATGTTTTTGTAAAATTTCCACGATGATCGGCAGAACAAACTCGGTCTCTTCCAAAAGGTGGACATAGCCCGACAAAGCTTGCAGTTCACGCGCAAAAGCCTCTGCCATTTTCGCCAGCGGGGCATTGGCCTGATAACTGTAACCCTGGAAAGAACCGGGATGCTCAGGCGTAGCCGCCGGCAGATGGGTGTGGCGGAGGCTGTCTTTAATGCGGTTTAGGAAATTTTGTTGATCGGAATTCACCAGGTTTACTCAATTAAAAGGAACTCATAGGAATTAAGGGAACTATAAGCCATCAGTCCCTACGAGTTCCCTCAGTTCCCTCTCTCTTCCCGCCAGCGTTGGCTGAAGGATTTGGGGGCAAAGGCCGGAAAGTCACGATAGTCGGTCCAGGCGGCCAGAGGACCGGGCAGCTTCTTGATCCAGCCGTTTCGGGCTAACACTTTCAGCCCACTTTGACCCATTTGACCCCCCAGGCGATACAACCAGGGCCGGACCACGGCCAGGCGGTAGAGCCGGAGGCCGAGTTTGAGCCAGGCCGGCGCTTTACCCGCTTTGATGCCCCTATCCCGCAGTTTGAGCAGCATGCGCGGTATGTCAATGCGCATAGGGCAGACCTCGCGGCATGCCCCGCACAGGCTGCTGGCGTGAGGCAGTTCGCTCCACGGTTCCACCCCCAACAGGCCAGGCGTCAGCACCGCCCCGACCGGGCCAGGATAAACGCTGCCATAGGCGTGACCGCCGATTTGCTGGTATACCGGGCAGATGTTTAGACACGCCCCGCAGCGAATACAATACAAAATTTCGGCCAGTTCACTGCCCAAAACTTTACTGCGGCCGTTGTCGAGGATGATGATATGAAGTTCGTCAGGGCCGTCAGGCTCCATTGATTTATGATTTACGATTTTGGATTTACGATTTTTAGAGATTGCTTCATTTGTATCTTCCGGCTTGTGCGCCTCTTCGCCTTCTCGATCCATCATTTCCTCGCCTCTCCGTCGCGGGCCGGTAATGATATTGCTGTAGACGCTCAATTTCTGGCCGGTGGCGCTGCGGGCCAATAATTGCAGCATCACTCCCAGGTCTTCGAGGGTGGGGACGAGCCGTTCCATCCCCATCATCGCTACGTGGATACGCGGGGTGGTGGTGGTCAGGCGGCCGTTGCCTTCGTTCGTCACCAGGCAAATGCTGCCGGTTTCGGCTACGCCAAAATTGACTCCGCTGATGCCCATATCGGCCTGCAGAAAATCGGCGCGGAGCATGCGGCGGGCTAAAGCGGTCATGCTGGGCACATCGGCCAAATCGGCGTCGGTTGCCTGGAGTTTTTCGCGGAAAAGATCGGCTATTTGCTGCCGGCTTTTGTGGATAACCGGGGCAATGATGTGCGAGGGTTTTTCTTGGGCCAGTTGGATGATGTACTCGCCCAGGTCAGTCTCGACGACGCGCATACCGGCGGCTTCCAGCTCGTGGTTGATTTCCAACTCCTCGCTGATCATGGATTTGGATTTGACCACCGCTTTGACCCCCCGCGACTTGGCCAGCTCGACCACGTAGCGATTGGCCTCCTCCGGTGTTTCGGCCCAGCAGATGTGACCCCCACTCGCCTCTACCGCCTCGGCAAATTGTGCCAGGTAACGGTCGAGGTTGGCCAGGGTGTGAGCGCGAATCGTGCGGGCGTGGTCGCGCAGGGCATCGGCTTCCGGCAGGGAAGCGAAGGCATTGCGGCGGAGAGTCACAAAGCGGGTGGTCGCCAGCTCCAATGCGGCGCGGAGGTTTTTATCTTGCAGCGCATCTTCAACGCGCTCGTAAAAGGTTACGTTGGCAGCGGTCATTCTTTACCTGTCCTCGCCAGCACTTCGGCCAGATGCTTGACCTGCACCCGGCTGCCCCGCCGCCGCAGCCCGCCGGCAATGTGCATCAGGCAGCTCACGTCCCCGCCGACAACCGTATCTGCGCCGGTGGCCTCGATGTTGTCCAGTTTGCGCTGCAAAATCGCCCCGGAGATATCGCCCATCTTGACGGCAAAAAGGCCGCCAAAGCCGCAGCAGGCTTCAGCCTCCGGCAGTTCTTTAAATTCGGCGCCCTCGACGTGGCTGAGCAGTTGGCGCGGCTGCTCTTTCAGACCCATCCCGCGCAGGCCGTGACAGGAGGCATGGTAGGTCAAACAGCCGCTGGCACAGCTATGGAGGTCGGTCACGCCCAAGATGTCCACTAAAAATTGGCTGAATTCATAGGTGCGCCCGGCGACATCCCTGGCTTTGGCGGCGTAGGTGGGGTCGCCGGCCAGAATTTCGGGGTAGTGGTGAACAATCATGTCGGCGCAGGAGCCGGAGGGCACTACGATAGGGGCAGCGTTTTGGGAGAGGACGTCGAGAGTGTGGCGAGCCATGGCCCGGGCGTCGTCCCAAAAGCCGCCGTTAAAAGCCGGCTGGCCGCAGCAAGTCTGGGCCTGGGGAAATTCGACCTCAAGGCCCAGTTCCTCCAAAATCTTGACGACGGCAAAGCCGGCATCGGGGAAAAAGTTGTCTACCAGGCAGGTCACAAAAAGTTGAACACGTTTGATGGGGCCTTTGTAAGGCGTGGGCTGAGAGGTATTTGGGTGGCTCATAGATGCGCTCTCCAGCGAGCATTTAAGGGTATTTTAACGGTAAGGTAAGCAAAGAGCAAAAGTTGTCGCTTTCTTCTCCTAGTCAGCTATGAGCGATATGGGCAATAGCCTTACCGGATGAAAAATCTGGGCCTAAAGATAATTCTACTGCCCTGCTAAAATCACCTTGCCGAGTATGGTGACAGCACCTCCTTGACCGTATAATGTAAGGAAACTCGATAGGGGGAAAACTGGGATGAAGGAAAAAATTCTGGCAATTGATAGTGATCCCTTTACTTTGTCGGTCGTTAAACAAGTTCTGGAGGCGGCCGGTTATCGCGTGCTGACGGCTTTGGATGGGGAAAGCGGCCTGCAGCAGTTTCATAAATCTCAGCCGGACCTGATCCTGCTTGACATCATGCTGCCTGAGGTAGATGGCTGGAAACTCTGCCGCCGTATCCGCGCTGTCTCGAATGCGCCGATCATTATCCACACGGCCCTGGAGTCCCCGGAGCATATGTTACAGGCAATCAAGGCTGGAGCCAATGATTATTTGGTAAAACCGGTTACGCCGGAGGTCATCCAAATTCATGTGGATACACTTCTTAAAGGCCGCGCCCAGCGAGAACAGCTTTTGCCGGCATGGCTGTCCTACGTGTCTTCTCCTCATCCGCCGGAGTTGGAGTCCCTCCCTTTATCCGTGTAAAGAAGTCCTTGCCTGGCCATAAAAAACAGTTAGACCACACCTGTATTCTTGTGTCGCGGTAAGTTCATTTGAGTTGCCGCCGGTAGAGTCGCTGCGCTTTCGGGCACAATTTAAGGAAACTGGAACAAGGGAGAAAGATAGATATGATGTACAAGAAGCTTGCGCTCGCAATTTCGATTAATGCAGTCATAATGTACTTGCTCACGTATGTAATGATTGACACAATTGATCATCTGTATCTCAACATCAACAGATTATATATGGCGCTGATAATGGCCGCTCCAATGGTCATTGTTATGCTGTTGGTGATGCGTTCGATGTATGAGAACAAAAAACTAAACTACATGCTCATTGCCGCCTTCAGCGGATTATTGATTCTCACCTTTTACCTGGCCCGCACACAAACACCGGTGGGGAATGATCAGTTTCTTCGGTCAATGATTCCCCATCATTCAAGCGCAATTCTGATGTGCCAACGCTCGGATATTACCGACTCGGAAATCGTCCATCTGTGCGAACAAATCGTCAAGGCGCAGGAGGAGGAAATTGCCCAGATGAAGGCTATTCTTGAGCGTTCTCGATAAGAACATAGCAGATATATCTAACCTTCTCCGGCGGAGGTACGAAAATTCAGGCAGAGAAATGAGACCGTTCATTTAGCGGCTTTCGCTCTTAAGAGAGCAGGCCGAGTAAAAAAGGACTCCCGATGGTTGGCTGTCCGGAGTCTTTTTGATTCTTGCACTTTTGTAGTAACTTTAGACTAAAGGTGACTGGCACTTGGTTAGCGCCGATCGTCTTAATAAGGAGGAAAGCGCCAGTCACCTGAGCAGTAACCTTTTGTAAATATGAGGGGCGTGGGCTAAAATCAGGTGCAGAATTGTGCAAATAATCAGGAGTTGGGTCTGGCATTAGAAGCTATGAATACTTTAACTCTCGAACAAAAAACCCCCCGCAACATCGAAGTTGACCTCAAGCAGCGCCAGGTGCGGATTACCTGGGCCGATGAGTATCGCAGCGTCTACCCGCTGGATTACCTGCGCCAGATCTGCCCCTGCGCCACATGTAATGCCCAGCGCCGCAATCAAGACCCGCTGCGCATTTTGAAACCCGACCAAATTGTTACTAAAGCGAAACTGCGGGCAGAACGGCCCGTGGAGATGGTCGGCAATTATGCCCTGCAATTTTTCTGGGCCGACGGGCACAATGTCGGGATTTACTCGTTTGAGTTTCTGCGGGAAAAAAGTCCGCAGGCAACCTCCTAATATTTTTGACCCCCAAATGGGGAGAGACTGGATGGCGGCTTACTACTTTATCCAGCCCTCCAATCCTCCAACCTTCCAGTCCATTTTAGAGACTTATCATTACAGGAGTTACACGGTCAGTGCGCAAAACGCATGCTGAGTAGGCGTTAGCCGTGTCGAAGCGGCGTTTTGCGCAGTTCGCACCCTTCGATACGCCCACTCCCTTCGGTCGTAGGGCTACTCAGGATGCTCACCGCGTAACTCCTGTCATTAATTGAGCCGTTTTGGCTCCATTTTCCTGGAGAATGGCCTCTGTTTCGTCTTCAAGGAGGAGGCCGGTTTTGAAAAGGTACTCGATAATTCGGCGGGCATTTTGCTCAGGGGTATGATTGACGGTATCCAGGATCATTTCCGGATCGAGGGGCGGCTCGTAGGGGTCATCAATGCCGGTCAGTCCCAGCAAGTCTCCGCGCTGGCTTTGCGAATAAAAGCCCTTGTTGTCCCGCTCGATGCAAACCTCCAGCGGGGTGTCCACAAAAACCTCGATAAAGTTTTCCCCGATCATGCGGCGGCAGTCGTTTCTGGCGGTGCGATACGGGCTAATAGCGGCGGTAATCACAATGCCGTTATGCCGGACGATCTCCGCCGCCACAAAACCGATGCGCCGGATGTTGGTGTCACGATCCTCTTTGCTAAACCCCAAGCCCTTGGAGATATGGGTGCGGATGGCGGCGCCGTCCAGAATGGTTACCTGCCGGCCCTGTTCCAGGAGCATGCTGGTCAAGGCTTCGGCAGTGGTGGATTTGCCCGCCCCACTTAAGCCGGTGAACCAGATGCAAAAGCCCTGCCTGTGGCGCGGCGGCGACATTTTACCCAGAATGGCGGCCGTTTCGGGCCGGGTAAACCAGGAGGGTAATTCTTTACCATGGGCCAGGTATTCATTCCGCACCTGCGTGCCGGAAATCGAGAAGACCCTGGCCCCCGGCGGAATTTCGGTTTCTTCGACATAGCGGTCTTCGTCGGGGAGGTAGGAGAGGGCTTTAAACGGCACCATTTTAACCCCAACTTCTTCACTATACTTCACCAACAATTCCTGGGCCTCATAAGGGCCGTAGAAAGGCTTGCCGCCGGAGTCTTTACCGGGGCCGGCGTGATCGCGGCCAACGATAAAGTGGTTGGCCCCATAGTTCCGGCGAATGATGGCATGCCAGACGGCTTCGCGCGGGCCGGCCATGCGCATGGCTAAAGGGAGCAGGCTGAGCATAGCCCGTTGGGGATCATAGTAGTTTTTGATCAGGGTTTTGTAAATACGGACGCGGGTGTAATGGTCCACATCACCCGGCTTGGTCAGGCCGACCGCCGGGTGCAGCAAAAGCGCCCCGTTGATTTCGGCCATTGCCCGCTTGGTCAATTCTTCGTGAATGCGGTGGAGCGGGTTGCGCGTCTGAAAAGCGACGACATTGGGATAGCCCATTTCGGCCAAGCGGCGGCGCACCTCGACCGGGGAGAGGCGCAGTTCGGCAAAATCGTAGGCCCGGGGCAGGTTGATGACCCGCAGCGGCCCGGAGATATAGACTTTGCCCCAGGTTTCCATTTCGGCCACCAGGGGATGGCGGGCATCGGTGGTGCCGCACACGTGATGCGCCTCGCGATTGGCGTCCCAGGCAAAAGCCTCCTCCACCCGCATGATCGCAATCAGGTTATTCTTGTTGTTGCGCAGGGCGATCTCTTTGCCCAGGCGCAGTGGGGTATCTTCGTCAATGGGCAAGGTGATGGGCATAGGGAAGATCAGGCCGCTGGCCAGGCACATCTCTTCGACCACCCGGTCGTAATCGGCTTTGCCCATAAAGCGCTCCAGAGGAGAAAGGCCGCCCACAGCTAATAGTTCAAGGTCGCAGAGAGAGCGGTTGGAGAGCTGGATGGAAGGCAGGGTATTGGCTCGGCGGGTTAATTCAGCTCGCTCTTCCTCGGCCACAACGAGATTGACAAGTTTGCCCCCATAGGGCGGAACCAATAGGTCATTTTGCATTTTATTGCCTCCTTTTCGATGGTTACGGATATTTATCCGTAACCCAATCCTCTACAGACTTTAGTCTGCTTCAACCACCTACGGCAACAAGCTGAAAGACGGTCTCAAAATTCCTCCAACCGATCAATCACAATCAAACTCTCATCCCCCAGCAAATAGTTTCGGGCGCTGGAATACTTCCAATGTTCCGGCTGCTCCACAAATCCCTTTTTAACCGGGTTGAAATGAATGTAATTCAATTTTTGCTCAAAAAAGGCCGCGCTTTTGATGGCTATCGGATGATAGCCTTCTTGCCAAATTCGATTGTCGCCTCGTTCTTTGTTGTGGAAAAGCTTGATCCAAAATAGCTGGCTGAAATCACCCAAATCCTGTAAATAATTCTTGATTTCAGTGGCGGTGTGCCGTTTAAAGTCACGTACCACATTTGGAATTTGATCGTGGTTGTTGTGACTAACAATGGCATGGAGGTGGTTGGTCATAATGACATAAGCGTGCAGCTTTAATTCTTTGTTTTTCTGGCAATATTTGAGACTATCCAGCAAAATTTTGAAGATGGTTTCATTAAACAGAATGGGGACCCACAGCCGCGTGCTGGTGGTAATGAAGTAGATATTACTTTCAGGGGTGATTCTGTATGTTGATCGCATCAGCAGCCCATGCTCGTTACGGATATTTATCCGTAACGGCTACTTGGCCGATGGACATCGGACTATACGAGTGACAGATGGATATCCGTCACTATCAAAAATCCTCTACAGACTTCAGTCTGCTCCAGCTTTATGTGGAAGGCAAAATCCCCCGCGCTTCCAGCTCGTTGATGATCTGCTCGACGATTTCCTCGGTGCTGCGCAGGTCGGTCTCGACGACAATTTCCGGGGCCTGGGGTTCCTCGTAGGGTGAGGAGATGCCGGTGAAGTTCTTGATTTCGCCGCGCAGGGCTTTGGCGTATAGGCCCTTGGGGTCGCGGCGTTTGCACACTTCCAGGTCGCACTTGACGAATATCTCAAAGAAGCGACCTTCGGGCAGGATGGACCGGGCAAAATCCCGTTCGCTCTGGAAGGGCGAGATGAAACTGCACAGGACAATGTTGCCGTGCCCAAAGCCCAGGCGGGCCACTTCTGCCGCGCGGCGAATATTCTCGTTGCGGTCGGCGTCGGAAAAGCCCAGGTCGCCGTTGAGGCCATGCCGCAGGTTATCGCCGTCCAGAAAGAAAGTATGGCAGTTCCGCTCAAACAAGACCTGCTCCAGCTTTTTGGCAACGGTTGATTTGCCTGAACCGGACAGCCCGGTAAACCAGAGCACGGCCCCCTTGTGCTCGTTGTGCTTCTCCCGCATTTCCAGGGTTACACCGCCAAATTCCCAAACCACATCCGTTGACTTGCGCCGTTCGATGGAAGGGCGACTGGCCGGTTCAGGCGCTGTTTCAACCAGGTCGCTGATGCTCCGCGACCGGCCGCGAATCATCCCGGCGGCGACGGTCGTGTTGGTGTACGGGTCAATCAGGATGAAGCTGCCGGTATTGCGGTTGATTTCGTAGCGGTCAAAGAAGAGGGGATGGGTAGTCGTAATTTGCACCCGGCCAATCTCGTTGAGCGATAAGGACTCGCTGCGTTCGCGGTGCATGGTGTCCACATCAATTTTGTAGTTCAGTTCCGAGATAAAGGCTTTGACCACGCGGGTGGTGTGTTGCAGCCAGAAAGTGCCCTGCGGGTTCATGGGCGTTTCGCTCATCCAGCAGATAACCGCATCTACCTGGTTGCTCTTTTGGGGCAGGTTGTGGGTGCGGACAATCATATCGCCCCGGCTGATGTCAATTTCATCGGCCAGAGTCAGGATGACCGAATCGCCGGCGACCGCCTCGGCCTGCTCACCCTCAAAAGTGACGACTGATTTGATCCGGCTGCCCAGGCCGGAAGGAAAGACAACCACCTCTTCGCCGGGGGCGATGCGGCCAGAGGCAATTTGCCCGGCGAAGCCCCGGAAATTCTGGTTGGGCCGAATCACGGTCTGGACCGGAAAACGGAAATCCACCAGGTTTCGACTCCCGCCGACGTTGACGTTTTCCAGGTGGTGCAGCAAGGTCGAACCGTCGTACCAGGGCATGTTTGCACTTTTCTCAACAACATTGTCGCCTTTAAGGGCCGAGATTGGAATAAAAACGATGTCCTGGACTGACAGTTTGGCCGCGAAATCTTTGTAATCGGCTATAATCTGATCGAAAATTTCTTGCTCGTAATCCACCAGGTCCATCTTGTTGACGGCGACGACCAGGTGAGGAATATGGAGCAGAGTGGCCAGAAAGCCGTGCCGCTTGGATTGAGTCACAACTCCTTTGCGGGCGTCAATCAGGATAATGGCCAGCTCGGCTGTAGAAGCGCCGGTGACCATGTTGCGGGTGTATTGGATGTGGCCTGGGGTGTCGGCAATGATAAATTTACGCTTGGGCGTGGCAAAATAACGATAGGCGACATCAATGGTAATTTTCTGCTCTCGTTCGGCCCGCAGCCCGTCGGTCAGCAAGGCCAGGTCTACATACTCGTCACCGCGTTCGTGGCTGGCCCGCTGCACGGCTTCCATTTGATCCTCAAAAATAGCTTTCGAGTCGTACAATAAACGGCCAATCAGGGTGCTTTTGCCGTCGTCAACGCTGCCGGCGGTGGTAAAACGGAGCAGCTCAATGGAGTCAAGCGATTCGGGCGACTCGCTTGCTTTTCCGGTCAAGCTTACTTGTGTAGCTGTCGTTGTTTCTTCTGATAACATATTCTTTGAAAACCCCATAGTAATTTAGATAAGGAGTAGCAAAGCTTTGCTTTGACACTCCAATACGGCAAATTCTATTAGAAATAACCTTGCTTTTTGCGATCTTCCATAGCCGACTCGGAGCGTTTGTCATCCGCTCTGGCTCCACGCTCGGTAATACGGGCCGAAGCCACTTCTTGAATAATATCGGCCAGGCTGGAAGCGTGCGACTCGACAGCGCCGGTGCAGGTCATATCGCCAATGGTGCGGAAGCGAATAATTTTGTTTTCAACTTCCTCGCTGCCCACCGGGCGCACCACATCCGAGGCAGCCAGGAGCGTGCCGTCCCGGCGAATAACATCGCGCCGGTGGGAGAAGTAAAGCGACGGAAGCGGTATTTTTTCGGTCTGGATGTACTGCCAGATGTCCAGCTCTGTCCAATTGCTCAGAGGGAAAACCCGGAAACTTTCGTTAGGCTGTTTCCGGCCGTTGTACAGGTTCCACAGTTCGGGCCGCTGGTTTTTAGGGTCCCACTGGCCAAAAGCGTCGCGGTGGGAGAAGAACCGTTCTTTGGCCCGGGCCTTTTCCTCGTCACGCCGCGCTCCGCCCAAGGCCGCTTCAAATTTGAACTCGGCCAGCGCGTCGAGCAGGGTAACGGTTTGCAGGCCGTTGCGGCTGGCATACGGGCCGGTCTCCTCGACCACCCGGCCCTGGTCAATCGAGTCCTGCACATAGCGCACAATTAAACGCACGCCGATGCGCTCAACCATTTCATCACGAAAAGTCAGAGTTTCGGGGAAATTGTGGCCGGTGTCAATGTGTAACAAGGGGAATGGGATCTTCCCCGGGTAAAAGGCTTTTTGGGCCAGATGGGCCATCACAATCGAGTCTTTGCCGCCGGAGAAAAGGAGAACAGGGCGCTCAAATTGAGCGGCAACTTCACGCATCACATAGATGGCTTCAGACTCTAACTGCTTTAAATGGGAACGAAGATAGGATACATTCATCAAGGGTAAACCTCATTTTTCTGGTTTTGCTTTACTAACACTCAGGCAGATTATAACATGACGAAGTTTGAAGCAAGTTTGAAGGCGTCAAAATTTTGAATCGTGAAATTTATGTAGTCCGTTTGTGTTTTATGTAAATTTGTCATAAAATAACTCCGTGAAAGCGCCCATGCCGAGCATTTCTGCTGCCAATCCCCGGTCACAATCAAAGGTAAACGCTCGCCTGCCCGGACGTATCTGGCCTGTCCTGTTGAGCTTGATGGGGTTAACCCTGGTTGCCTGTAATCTCATGCAATGGGGGCAGTCCACTTCCTCCAAGCCGCGCATTGTTTTTGTAACGCCGACCCCGCGCAGTGAAATGCTGCTCAATGAAGGACAGCGCTCGCTGGTGCTGCCCGCCGCGCAGCCAACTTTACAGCCTGGCCCGGCCCCTTATTTTGCCGGCGCCAATGAATTAGGCAAAGTGATGGTTCTGGAATATCACCGCATTGGCTACCCGGAGCAGCGTTACCAGCGTACTCCTGATAATCTCCGCGCCGATTTGGAGCGGCTTTACCAAGAAGGTTACTATCCGGTTAATTTTATTGACATTATTCGCGGCTTGCCCGATGTCCCCCCCGGTAAAAAACCCATTGCCCTTACCTTCGACGACTCCGACATCAGCCAATTTCGGGTGCTGGCTGATCGCACCATAGACGCCGATAGCGCTGTTGGGATTATTTTAAATTTTCATCATCAGCACGTTAATGATTGGCCTACCCGCGCCACCTTTTTTGTTTTGGGTAATGATAACGCCAATTACTATTCTGTTTTTGGGCAATCGGAGCTAGCCAAAGAAAAAATTCAAGTGTTGGTTGACCTGGGGATGGAAGTCGGCAGCCATACCGTGAGTCACGCCGACCTATCGGTGGCAACGGCGGAGCGCATCTATTGGGAACTGGCAGTGAGCCAGCACGTCATTGAGGAAATGGCGCCGGGCTATAAAGTCCAGAGTTTGTCGGTGCCTTTTGGCGGCTTCCCCTACACCCTGGATTTTTTAAAGACAGGCCAATGGGGTGATTATAGCTATAGTTACGCCGGCAATGCTGCGGCATGGGGCGGACCCAATGTGTCACCCTTTGATAAAACCTTTGAGCCTTTTCATGTCTCCCGGTTGGAAGTGACGGTTACATCGCTGGATCATTGGCTGACCTATTTTGAGCAGAAGCCTCACGAATATTACATCTCCGATGGCGATCCCAGCCGGGTAACTTTTCCCCAGCAGGTGCAGATTGCGGCAGAACAATAGTCGCCTCATTCCCGCAGCACCCGCTCATCCCCAACGCGCTTGGTCAGGCGCTGTTCGTCGGTGTACTCCAGGAGAGCCAGGGCATATTTGCGGCTGGTGTTAAAGGCATCCCGCACCTGGGCCACATTGATGGTTTGATGTTGGCGCAGGTAATTTCTCAACCACCCGACAAACTCGTTATAGGTATCGGTCAGGAGAATAACTTCTGGGGAGAGGCGGGTCAGTTGCCCTCCTTCGATGAGAGCCTGCATCACCTCGTCACCCAGAGCGGCAGCAACATCTTTAGGCAGGGGGGTGTTGAAGGGAGCGCGCCGAAAATCGGCCAGAAGCTTGTCCACAGCGGCCTGCTGGGCGGGAGCAAATTTGACCTGGTGAGTAGACACCCGCACTGTATTTTCGGTGGCGGCCAGCGTTCCTTCCTGTTGGCCGCGCTGAATGGCTTCATTGAAAAGCCGGGTTTCCAGTTTGAGGCGGCTTTTTAACTCACTGCGCGGCATCCCCGCCCGCAGGGGAAAGCGGCGGTGATAATCGAGAAGGGTCGCTGTAATTTGGCCCAGGAGGGTGGCCCAGCCGCCCTGCGAGGCAACCAGGGCTTTAGAGTGGGACAATTTATCAACTTGTCCGACAGGCTCCACCAGCATAAAGACGTCCCCTTTTTTTAACAATTCAGCCAGCGCTGCTGAAGCCGCCTCAGCCGGAAGGCGGCACTCGGCCAGGAGGGTTTGAGCGGGTGTTGGGCCGCGGCGGTCCAGTTCACCTAACAGTACATCGCCAGGCGTGCCGGCGAGAAGGGTGTCCAGCCGCTTGAGCAAATCGGGCCGGAAACGGCGATGGCGGCGGCGCGGCAAGGGATCAACGATCACGCCGCCGCCGATGGTCAGCGAGGGAGAAGGTTGGCGAATGATAAAGCGGTCGCCTTTGATAACCGGAATGCGCCGGGCCAGCCGGAGCTGGACCCAGCCGGTCTGCCCCGGTTCCAATTGGCGCACCCCCAACAGGCGGGTGTAGGCCAGAACTTCGGTTGAGCCGGTAAACAGTTCGACCTCCTGGTTGTGGCGCAGAGGACGGGGCGAGTCGGATAAGAGGCGGAGCTGCACGTCAATTAATTGGGACGGCTCGAGCCAGCCGGGGGTCGTCAAGACGTTGCCGCGAGCTACGTCGGCGGTGCTTAAGCCGGCCAGGTTGACTGCCGTGCGCGAGCCAGGGCTGGCCAGCTCGACGCTTTTTTTGTGCGATTGCAGCCCGCGAATGCGCGTCTTGAGGCCCTGCGGTAAAATTTCGACTTCCTGGCCGGCCTGCAATTGGCCGTCAAGGAGGGTGCCGGTAACGACGGTGCCAAAGCCGCTCATGGAAAAAACCCGGTCAATCGGCAGGCGGGGCCGGCCGCGGTTGGGCCGGGGCGGGGCCTGAGCCAGCAGTTGATCGAGGGTTTGGACGAGGGTTTTGAGGCCCGTACCGCGCAGGGCGGAAACAGGGATGATGGGGGCGTCAGCCAGAACTGTACCGGTCATGGTTTCGGCAATGTCGGCCTGGATCAGTTCCAGCCAATCTTCGTCTTCAATCATATCTACTTTGGTAACGGCGATGACGCCCCGCGGAATTTCCAGTAAATCCAGAATGGCCAGATGCTCGCGGGTTTGGGGCATAACCCCTTCGTCGGCGGCAATCACAAAGAGAGCCGCATCAATCCCGCCGACACCGGCCAGCATGTTTTTGATAAAATCTATGTGGCCGGGCACATCCACAATGCCAACCGATTCGCCGGAGGGGAGAGTCAGCCAGGCAAAACCCAGGTCAATGGTCATAGCCCGCTGTTGCTCTTCTTTCAGCCGGTCGGGGTCTATGCCGGTGAGAGCTTTGACCAGGGTGGATTTGCCGTGATCTACGTGGCCGGCAGTGCCAATGACCCGCATCGCCTAGACCTGCCTGTTGGCTAGCTCTTCAAAGCGCTGCTGCCAATCGCGGGCGACAAAAGTGCGGTTTTGAATATCTTCTTCGATGATTTGCAGAACAAGATCCATCTGGGTTTGAACCGTTTGGCTCAGCTTGACCATTTCATCCACCCGCTTTTGTAGAAGTTCCATGTTCTTTTGTAGATCGGCAAAGGTAGGTTTCCACTCCAAGCTCTGCTTTTTCCAGCGCTGTTCATATTCGGCCCGCCACTTTTCCATTTCGGCCTGCTGGCGATCTTCAGCCAGGCGCTGCAACTCGGTGGCTTTGTGCTGTTCCCGCTGCAGGCGCTCTTGAAAATCTTGCAGCGACTCCAAGGCTCGTTTATTGAGCTGGTAATGCTCGGCATATTTGTCCATCAGGCCCTTGTACTCATCCATACGATGCTCAATGGACTCGGCGGCGTCACTCCAATTCTTCACCAGCCGTTCGCGTTGGGCCATCTGGAAATCCATGTGTTCGCGGTGGCGGCGAATATCCTCGCGGATTTCGTCGAGAGCAGCCTGATATTGAGCATACTGGGGAATTTGCTGCTCCACCAGTTGGACTTTAGTTAAACTTGCATCAATTTTTTTATGAAGATTGGGTATTTCTGCTTGCAGTTCAGCCAGGCGGAGAGTATCAACCCGGCGCTGATCTTCCAAGTAGGTGGCGGCCCTGGCCCTTTCCTCAAGCAGCTTGTCAAGGTTGTTGAGCCGCGTTTCAAAAGTATTGACTTCTTTGTTGAGCCGGTCGCCCTCAGCCCGGGCGAGCGAAATTTGCTCATCGTAACGCTGGGTTCGGTCCAGGTCGCGCCGAAGTTCATAGAGGGTTTTGGCAAACGTGTCCAACTGGGTGAGCATGGCGTTGTTAACGTCGCGGAAATTCTGCTGGCGGCGGCTGTACTGCTCTTCGAAAATTTGCAGGAGTTCCGTTTTCAGGTTGAGCAACTGGTCATCGAGCTGCGGGGTTGAACTCCATTTGAGCTGGGCTTCGGCCAGTTGCGCTTCCAGTTGCTGGGTCCGGCGGGCCTGCTCCTGTAATTCATAAGCCTGGGCTTCAAGGCGCTGCTGCAATTTGGCGATAATCTGCTGGTCGGTTTGATATGGCCGCCCTGAAGCATCAGGCTGAGGTGACGATTTGGTTTGCTCTATCGGCACAATTCTCTCCTGCTCGGACAATGATGCGCCCGACAAATAGAATTCAAGTATTGTAACACGACTTAAAGGTAGCGGCAAGGATTTTTCAAGTGGCTTGGAGATGTTGCTCAAGTAATTCAAAAACGCCGAAAAAGTTATGGACACGACTCAAACCAAATTCAAACTTTTTTATTGTATGATTAATGGGCGTTATCACATTTTAGTCAGGCGCCCTCTTTGTCTATAACAGTGAAGGCCAATTTTTGATACAGTTTTAACCATTTTCTAATAGTTCTCTGATTACTTTCTTAGTGTTGTGTGTTACGTTAAAGATAATCCGCGTCAGCAAAGTTTGATATACCACCCACTAGCCGCGTTATCAGCAAACGGAAATTTAAAAAGAGTTGTTAAAAGACACCACTTCTATGGATGGACAAGGATATCCACCCAGTCAACAGCAAAATAGGTTGAGGCTATGGAATTAAAAATTTATCTTAATATCTTGTTAAAAAAATGGTGGATTGTGCTCTCTACATTTTTAGTCACAGTAACGGCGGGTGTTGTGTTTACTTATACTCAAACCCCTGTATACAGCGCCACAGTTACTTATACGGTTGTGCCCAGTTCTTCATTGGGTGATTTGAAGAGCTTTGCCAATGGCTTAGACATGCTGGGCCGACGGGATGAAATTGCGACGACTTTCGCAGAAATTGCTTCAAGTCGTCGCATTAAACAGTTTGCTATGGACTCTATTTCACTGGAGTCGGGCCGCGATTACACGGTCACTGGTAAATTGCGGGCAGGTACAAATGTTATCGAATTTACAGTTCAAGGGCCTGATCCTATTATTACCCGTGACCTGGTCAATGCTGTTGGAGTGACAACGGAAGAATATGTACGAGGATCTTATGAAGTCTTTGTTCTCCGTCCTTTAGACGAAGCCACAACCCCCAACAATCCTATAAGCCCCAATAAAACATTAAGCCTTGCTCTGGCTGCTGTACTGGGGTTGGTTTTAGGGGGGGGATTAGCTTTTCTATCGGTATATTTTGAAACGTCGGTTAATTCGATCACTGAAGTAAACATTGTTGATAATAAGATCGGCGTTTATAACAAAGATTATTTCTTGCGAAGATTAAGTAATGAAATGGTTCGCGCCAAGCGGAATCGGTATCCACTGTCGGTAGCCTTATTGCATGTTATTGATAATCTTGGGCTACTAAAGGGGAGCAATTCAAATGAGATGCACACAAAAATTTTACACCAAATCGGTGTGCTCACCAGTCAATACTTGAGGGAGGAAGATATTGTAGCCTACTTAGGAGATGATACTTTTGCTCTCTTGCTGCCAGACATGACCGGTGAAAATGCTAAAGCGGTTATGGAATATATGCAAACACGTGTTAACATGTTTTCCTTCCACTCTGTTACCGATGACACCAAGCTCAACCTTAAAAGTATTGTGGGTGTGGCTGCTTACAACCATAATGGTACCAGCCGTGATGATTTTGTGGCTCAAGCCAACCGGGCGCTTCATCTAGCCGAAGTGAATGAGAACGGTAGTGTCTATTTAATAACCAACTGCACTCCTCAAGACAATAATCATCATGCGTAACCAAGCCTCAATCATTGGGATACAACCAGGTCAAACATTTTGGATTGTAATCTTTTTCCCCCTGGCCCTCACTTTTCTACTCATCATTTTTACAGCCAATAATGCTTTAGCTTCAATACAGAATTCAAACACTCAAGGCCGGCGCTTTTTGGCCCTTCAGAGTACACCCACTCCGACACCAACACCCCAGATTGAAGTTACATCTACCTATACCTTCTCTCTGGCTACCTTGGGCTATAACGAGACCACTCTCGACAGCCCCTCTGATGGGGCAGAATTCTCTTTTAGATTGCCCGAAAATTGGTCAATTCAAACTGATGGCCTGCTTGAGCTTGATTTTAGTTACACTTATAGTCAAGTAGAGACTGATTATCCAGCTCTATTTGGCAGTTTAACGGTAAAATTAGATGATCAAACTTTAAATGTCTTCCCCATTGAGGAAAGAGACCTGAATAATTATCAATTGCGTATTCCTCTGCCGTCAGCTTTGCTGAGTTCAACCAGAACTCGGCATGTTCTCAGTTTAGAGTTCGATGCGGGGGTTTTGTGCGAAGTGCCCCATCAGGCAAAATTGATTGTTCATTCAACTTCTTCTGTTCTTATAAACTACAACCAAAATTCACTTGAGTTTGATCTTTCTCGTTATCCCTGGCCTTTTTACCAGCAAGCCTTTGACCCTGATGTGGTGTACTTTGCATTACCCTCCCGGCCAACTCCTAACGATATCGTTAATGCCCTGGGTGTTGCAGCCAAATTGGGTGATTTGACCGGGAATCGGATAGTAATTAGTCCTACCACAGATTTAGATCTTGGTCAGATTATTTCGCCAGTTTCTGCAACTTTTGATGAACATCTGATCGTGATTGGTTCTCCTCAAGATAATAAATTGTTGCCTCTGCTTAACAATATTGTTCAACTGCCTGTTTCCTTACACCAACGACAGCTTGAGGTTGCCGTACAGGGTCCTACAATAGTAGCGCCAAGTGATACCTTTACTTACACCTTTAATATCACGAATACGACGAATCAGCGCGCGGATTTGTCATTGCTTGACTCACTCCCACTTCATACTACATTAATCAAATGCGTACCCGATTGCTCTAAAAATACAGACGATAATATAATTACCTGGAGCAACTTGGAACTCTCCCCCGATGCATCTCTCCATCTCTCGCTTGTTCTAAAAGCTGGAGATAGTATTATTGAAGAGATTGAAAATACGGTGACAGTGTACGAAGCTGATTTGGGGCCAATTAATGCCAATACGCTCACTTCAACAGTGGTGACTGACTCATCCGGGAGCGAACTACAAGTATCCGTGGCTGATCAAAATGGCTATTTCTTTATATATAATGATCGAGCCGTAGCTGAAGGGGACGGTATTATTCAAGAAATTATCTCTCCCTGGAACGAAAATCGGGCTATTTTGATTATTACTGGCTTAACCCATGAAGCTGTGCAAAAAGCTAGCCAGGCTATGAGTTCTGAAACACGCTTTCCAGGTATGAATACAACAGTGGCCCTGGTTAGAAAAGCGCTCTCTCTACCAGAGATTAATCAGACAGACACGCCCCAGGTTGAAATGACCCTGGCCGACTTGGGATACCCGGATAGGTTCCTTCGGGGACAATCTCAACAACTTGTTGAGTACTATTTCACCGTTCCTTTTGGTTGGCAATTGAGTGATGAGGCTGCGATTGATCTCTATTTTTATCATTCTCAACTGATGGATTATCAAGAATCCGGCCTGACCGTATCCCTTAACCGGCAGCCTGTAGCCAGTGTTGTTCTTAACGATGAAACCGCAAGTGATGGTCACTTACGTATTAAATTAAAAGATACAAATATTCAACCTGGGCAAAATAGATTAAGTGTTCAGGTTAATCTGTCTTTACCGGGGCAGTGTATAGACCCGGCCTCCGACCAAATCTGGTTTGTGATCAAGAGCACTTCACGAATCTCATTAGCACATGATGAGGCCCCAGGACTGCTTCTTGACCTTGACTACTTTCCGATCCCATTTCAAACCAACCAGTCGCTAAGTAATCTGTTGTTTGCGCTACCCGACGACCCTACTCTTGATGAATGGGGAACCACGTTACGTTTAGCAGCGAGCTTAGGTAGTTCAGCGGCTGGAAAGACCCTCATCCCAGCGGCCACATTTGGTAGCGATTTGCCAGGCAAGGTTTTGGCAAATTATCAGATTCTCGCCATTGGCCGCCCCTCTCGTAATACTTTGATCCAGGAGGTAAACAGTCAATTGCCTCAACCTTTTCTACCAGGCTCCGATGAGATTAAGCAACAGCTCGACGATGTGATTTTTCGGCTGGCGCCAGACATTGATTTGGGTTACATTCAACTGCTTGCCTCACCCTGGAATCAAGAGCAAGCTTTTCTGGCGGTTACTGGCACAACTAATGAGGGAGTGAAACAGGCGGTATCCACTCTCGCCAGCAGGCCGTGGACTTTGAAAGGTAACCTGGCTCTTGTAAGGGATAACAGAGTTAATACGATTGATACCCGTGGTTTGACCAGTAGCGGTATCACCATGGCGTTGGCTACCGCTATGCCGGTCATGACGCCAGTTGCAACAGCTACAACTGTACCCACATTATCTCTTCCGGTAACTCCTGATCTCAACCGGGCCGGTTCAACCCCAAGCGTATCCACCCCGGAGCGCGCCTCGGCGCCAGGAGCAACCCTTCCAAGCTGGCTTATACCCCTTGTTGGTCTAAATGGATTGTTGGTGATCATTATTTTTGGTTTTGTTTTCTGGCAAGCGCGCCGTAAAAGGCTGTAGCGAAAATGTCCAATCTCTCACCCCAGATCGAAGCAGCCAAAGTTGTCTCTCCCGTCACTCGATCCGATCAGAATATTACCTTAGCAGCTAAAGGTGGAAGTATTTTACTAAGCGGCAAATTATTTGCTTATGCCGCCCGATTTATCACGGGTATTTTATTAGCCCGCTTCCTGGCCGCCGAGCAATACGGTCTGTACAACCTAAGCTTAACTGTGGTCGAAATAGCCGCCGGGGTGGCCGCATTGGGCCTTGTGCCTGCTCTGGTGCGCTACATCCCCATTTATGTTAGCCGGCGGGATGAGAACCGGCTCTGGGGTATCATCCAACTCGGTCTGGGGCTTCCGGCGGTTATCAGTATATTTTTGGGGGTAGGTTTATATATCTGGGCTAACCCTATTGCGGAACAGTTATTTGATGAACCGAAGTTAGGCCCTCTATTACAATTGGTAAGTCCAGTAATTCTGTTTTTTACCCTGGTTGATATGATGGCAGCGGCAACACGGGGTTTTAAGAACATGCATTATACGGTTATTGCTCAAGACATTGTTCTATCAGTCGTTAAATTCGCTTTGCTTTTGGGTCTGGCTATTTTTGGGTTAAATGCAGCAGGAGCTGTAACTGTCACTTCTCTGGCCCAAGTTATAGTTTGTGGTCTACTTGTCTTCTTTCTAAACAAACAATTCTCGCTCAAACGCCCTTTGCTTTTGGCTCACCATGAAATAAAGGAAGTGTTGAGATTTTCATTGCCCAGTTATATGTCTCAACTAATGAGTATATTTAGCGGTAATATAAAGACTATAATGTTGGGCACATTACACAGCGTTGCAACAGTGGGCATTTTTGCTGTAGCAAGGCAAATTACATTAATTTCAGATATGTTTCATGCCTCTATTGTTACCGTATCTCAACCGATTATTGCTGAGTTAAGCAGTCGAGGCGAGAGAGAGCAGATGGGGCGCTTGTATCGAACCATGACAAGGTGGTCGTTTACCTTAAACTTCCCCCTCTTTCTCATTATTATGTTATTTCCCGGGGCAATCATCTCTATTTTTGGTCAAACCTTTGCCGAGGGTGTGGTAGTGCTGAAGATTTTGGCCTGGGCAGGTTTGGTGAATACGGGTACAGGCATCTGTGGTGTTTTAATTGATATGAGCGGCAATACCCATCTAAAATTGGTGAATACGGTTACAGCTATCATTGCCAATATTGGCCTAAGCCTTTTTATGATTCCTCAATGGGGTTTGGTCGGTGCGGCGGTAGCAACGCTAACTGGGGCCATCCTCATGAACTTGCTTCGTTTACTGGAAGTTTTTGTTTTGTTTCGATTGCAGCCCTATGATCTCAAATCCTTGAAACCCGTCGCTGCCGGGCTGATTACCTTAACTGCTGTTTGGAGTATCCATCAATTCATTCTTATAGAAACCAGTCTCATCCAGGTATCCCTAAAAGTACTTATTCTGCTAGGCTTATATGGGGGTATGATTCTGCTATTAGGATTATCTCAGGAAGATCACCTGGTTATAACCCGCCTCCGCAAACGTATCAACACAGTATTACCTAATACACTTCGATAAGTTCGGGAGATAGAAGAATGCCAGTTTCAAATCGTGTTTTGGTTATTGGGCTTGATGGCGCAACCTGGGACGTGCTTGATCCCTGGCTGCGTGATGGCAGTTTGCCTAACCTGGCCAAATTACGCCAGAACGGATCTTGGGGACCTTTGCGTTCTACCTTGCCCCCACTTACGGCAGCGGCCTGGAGCACTTTTATGACGGGTAAAAGACCCGGCAAACACGGCGTGTTTCACTTTATTAATCTATTTGATAGTGACACAACTGAAAAGCCCCGTATTGTAAATGCCCGCAGTATAAAATCATCTTCCCTATGGGATATTCTTGGCCATCATCAACGGAAGTCAACTGTTATCAATGTGCCCATGACGTATCCTCCCCGTCCGGTGAATGGGACAATGATTACCTGCTTTCTCACGCCGAAAAACGCCTCGGTTTTTACTTATCCATTTGAACTTTCTCAAAAACTTACTGATTACATAATTGACCTGGACCGTTTCATTGATAGCAAGCCCTATCAAGATGGCCATGAGGTGGGGACCATTAATCCCTCCCTGTCTTTACTGGAAGAGTTTCGAGAAATGACGGAAAAGCGGGCCAGAACAACCCTGTCCCTCATGGATTCACAGCCCTGGGACTTTTTTATGGTTGTTTTTATGAGCACAGATCGTATGGGGCATTATCTCTGGCCTTATCATCGTTCAGCCGACCCTAACGACCCTCCAGAAATCCAGGCGCTTTGCCGCGGTGTTCACCAGTATTACCAGCGTCTGGATGAAATTGTGGGTGAACTGGTGACAAAAGCTGGTGAAAATGTAACGGTTGTGGTGATGTCTGATCATGGGATGGGGTCGAAGTACAGCAAGCGTGTCCATGGCAACTTCTGGTTGCAGCAGCATGGCTGGCTTGCTACCGTTCAGACAAATGGAGCTCGTAGCATGACCGGTGCTGAAAGTTGGCTCAAACAATTGGGCCTGCCCCGAGACAAAATTGGCCGGCTTATGTTTCGATTACCGGGTGTGTCGAAAAATTTTGTTAAAAAAGTTGCCAAAAGTCGCTCTGTTAACATTGATACAGAGGGAAGTAAAGCCTACTTTGTGCCGATTTATGATAACGTGGCCGGTATCCGTATCAATTTGGTAGGGGAGGATAAAACAGCACTGTGCCAGGAAATTATCCAGGAGCTGGAAAAAATTGTTGACCCTGAAACCGGAGAAAAAGTGGTTGAGCAAATTTATCGGGGTGAAGAATATTACTACGGTCCGTATGCGGTTAATATTCCTGACCTTATTGTGATTATCAAGCCCGATTATGGCTGGGGTCATCACCTCGGCCATTACAGTTCTGTGGTAACAAAAGTTGTGCAGGCGAAGTTGCTTCGTGGTGATCATCGCCTCAATGGTATCTTTCTGGCCAATGGCCCAGGCATTATGTCGAACCCGGAGCCATTAACTAACTTGGCTATTGAGGATGTTGCCCCTACTATCCTGTACATGCTCGGCTTGCCTGTTCCTTCGGATATAGATGGACGGGTCCTAACTGAAACTCTGGAACCAGATATTTTAGAGTCCCGACCTGTGCGATATGGAGAACCGGTTGACTTTTGGCCCAATAAAGATGAAGCCTTATTTAGTGATGAAGTTATATCCGCAGAAGATGAAGCCGAAATTCATGCCCGGTTACGAGCCCTGGGCTATCTGGAATAGTTATCAGAGAGGTGTTTGGGTAATATGGGGCTAACCTCATATTTTTCTTCAAAAATAAATAAAAAAACAGTAATTGCTGAAATATTTGGTGATAAAAACTGGGTCTATTTTTGGGAAGCTCGATTTTTGCCCAGATGGTTGCCTTTGCTTTTGGGCTTAAGCTTGGGCACAATAGAAGCCTTTTTGATTGTTAAGGGACTTTGGCATTTGGCTATTCCTCTGGCTGCGGCTATACCGGTTGCTATTCTGTTTAATAGGTATCCATTTGCCGTAGTCATGATCTGGTTGCTATTTGTGCCATATTTTTTAAATGAGCCGACAGCCGCTGGGCGGGTCATATATTGGTTATTATACCGGGCGTTAATTCCCTTTGGCTTAGGTGTTGTCATCCTATCTGATTGGATGGGGATTAAGAAAAGGGAACCTGTTCGCTTGGGGCGGGCCGAGTTATCCATGCTGCTTTTTTTAGGTGTGCTGACGGTCAACATCCTACTCTTATCTACTAAAGGCAAGACACAGACCTTTATCAAAGCCTATGATCTAATACTTATTCCATTTTGTCTGTACTGGCTAATCCGATTACTTGCTCCCACTGAGAAGGATTGGAAACGCTTCCTTTGGATTGCTTTTATCACGATAATTGCTCAAGCGACTATTGGGATTATTAGTTGGTTTGCCCCCGAATTACTGCCACCCAAATGGGTTAGCCTGGTTGGCGAACGCACCGTTGGCTCGTTGCGGAATGTAGCTGTATACACAAGCACGCTTCTGTTTTGTTCACTCTTGCTGTTCCAATATGCTGTAAATTCTGCCTCAACTAAGCTTCGCTTTGGATTGTTAGTGACATTTGGTCTGGCTCTGTATTGTGTTTTTATGTCTTTCTCCAGGGCAAGTTGGTTGGGGGAGGGGGTTATCCTCTTGTCCTTAATATTTATTCATCCTAAAGTGGTAATTCGTTTTGCCGTTGTTTTGGGGATAGTTATCTATGTATTGAGCGGCACTCTTTTGGCCGAACAGGTGGCCTGGAGTTATGAGCGCTTAACTGGCGAAGAGGCTCAAGATAGCGCCGAGAGCCGGGCGAGTGTTACCAACGCCTCATTGAAAATGATAGAAAGAAAACCTTTCTTTGGTTGGGGCTATGGTAACTTTGACCAATATAAGCAACCCTTTATGGAGCGGGTAGGAAATATAAGACTTCATGATAACGAAACATCGCATAATACCTACCTAACCATTTTGACAGAATTGGGCGCAACAGGTTTCTTTTTTTATATTTTCCCGGTAGTGTGGTGGTTAATACTCAGCCTAAAAGTTAGACAGCGGTTACCATCCCGCGGCTTTTGGAGCTGGCAATTATTGGTCATCTTATGGTTGGTCATAGTCCACATGTTTATTGTTAGCAGCTTCATGGATATGATCAGGTTTTTTCCATTTGGCAATGCCTTGTGGTGGCTGGTGTTAGCCTTAATTGGCAATATGGTGAACGCCTACCTCAAACCTGGTGATACTCAAGCTCCAAAATGGGCCCAACTGGCAACCAACTCCCTTTACCGTTAACGGTCCCACTTCTGGAGAAACTATGCGCGTAGCAATTATTGGTGATTACCCTACAGATGTCACTCAGATACACGGGGGAGTACAGGCAGCTTTTACTTATTTGGTAAACGGGCTAAGCCAAATTGATGATTTGCAGATTCATATTCTTACTCTGCGCGGACATACTCATGCTCAACATGACCCAATCAAGCAAAATGGCGTTACCGTCCATAGATTGCCTGCTTTTCCCCGTTTTGAATTGCTGCGAAACTACCGGGTTTATCAGTCTCGCTTAGATGCTAAACTGGCCCAAATTCAGCCAGATATCCTGCATGCCCAGGATGCCACTATCCATGCCTACGTTGCCCTTCGCTCAAACTACCCGACCATTATTACCGTGCATGGGATAAGGCGTGAGGATATTAAATATGGAGACTCTTTCTTCATTCGAATTCGTAATTGGCTGCATAATTTACTAATTGAGCGTTACAATCTAAAACATACCCGTTATCTTATCGCGATTAGCCGCTATGTTACCAGTTACTACGCCTCGCTTCTGAGGCCGGATGTTCAAGTCTCCCATATTCCCAATGCGATTGATCAATGTTTCTTTCAATTAAACGATACCGCCGATGGTCATACCATTCTGTATGCCGGGCGGATCATCCCCCGGAAACGTACCCTCGATTTAGTCCGGGCTTTTGCCCAAATAGCCGGACAAAACCCGCTGGCTCAGTTGCGTCTGGCCGGTGAATATAGTTCTGAACCCACCTATGCCGAGGCTGTGCAGACTTTTATCCGGGAAGCAAATTTGGAGGATCGAGTCCATCTGCTGGGGCCGCTTCCTGAAGAGGCCGTGCGGCGCGAATTTGCCGGGTGTGATGTGTTAGCGCTGCCCTCCGCTCAAGAAACTACACCTATGGTGATTGCCCAGGCCATGGCCGCCGGCAAACCGGTGGTCGCTACACCTGTGGGTGGCGTTACCGAGATGGTTAAGACCGGCGAAACAGGTTTTTTAGTCGAGGTGGGTAAGATTGATGCCCTCGCTGAAGCTTTGCAGCGCCTGCTTCAAAATCCATCTCTACGCAAAGGCATGGGCGAGGCGGGCCGCAAATTCGCCGTGGAGAATTATCGCGCCGAGGTGGTAGCCAGGCGGACCTATGAGGTTTATCAGAAGATTGCAGTGATGCAAAAAGGACGCTCTTGAGGCAGAGGTAATATGTCTATTACTTGGCAAAGTTAACCATTTTAACAATTTTATAGTCAGAACTTTTTATCGTTTCAACTCACGTAAGCAATGTGACTCGCTTTTAAAACAGGCAGGCTTTGAAATAGAAATTTTGATGCCGACGGAAATGTCTCCTGCCTATTTACTTTTTTCCAGGATAGCCTATCAATCAGGGGTGATCTACGAAAGAATCGTCAACTCCACCCCTCCCCTCGAAAACCTGCGCCAGAATATCTTGGGTGTTGCCAGGAAAGTCTGAGCATTTATCGCAATAAGGTAAATAATTTTAGCTATTTATGGGCCTCTTTCTC
Organism: Chloroflexota bacterium; assembly: GCA_016860845.1. The sequence goes on along the minus strand of BOKF01000034.1, from coordinate 49,133 downwards.
TAAAGGATTGGACAGCAGGAGCTATCATGTCTGGATTTGCCATTTTAATAGATCCACACTCATCTGCCCAAGAACGAGAGATTGTTTTTAAAGATTTCTTGCAACTTGTTGCCGATTATAAGAATTTAAATGTGTCTTCTGAATATATTGTTGGCCGGTGTTGTACAGGGGCCAAATTGGATTCCCCCTCGGCTTTGCATCCAGGTGTTACCAAAGATGAGCTAACAGGATCGTGGTTGATTGCAAGTGGTACTTTGGTAAATCTTGCAGTTGATTATGGCTCAGACCTGGATTTAAATGTCCTATTGAGAGATTATGTAGAGAATGGGGCAGTTGCCCTGCAACACTATGATGGCCACTTTGCCCTTGCTATTTACAATGGACGTGAAGAGAGCCTCTCCATCATTTCTGATCCGATGGGCCTCTTTTCCATTTTCTTTGGCCGGCGTGGCGAGCAAATATTCGTTGCTACCTCAGCATTGGCTATTGCCAGGCAAATTCACTCTCAACCGGATCGGTTGGGCGTACAATGCTTCTTAAGCACCGGTAGAGTGTACGAGAACAAAACGCTTTGGCATGACGTGAAACGGGTCCCTGCAGCCACTGTCTTAAATATTAGCCACGGCAGAGTTAATAAATCTACTTATTGGGCCCCCGTAGTTGATCAGGCAATTACTGATTTACCATTTAATGAAGCACTGAACAAAGCTGTTGACTTATTATCTCAGACTTTTAAGAAGAGTTTACACCGAGAAGATAAGGTTTGGGCAGACCTTACGGGGGGCTTTGACTCACGGTTAGTAACAATGTTTTTGGCGAAAACAGGTATTCCTTTTGTTGCTAATTGTGTTGGGCCGGCTGCTAATCAGGATGTGGAAATTTCAAAGTTGATTAGCCAAGCAATGAATTGGGAATACCAGCATATATCTTTACCCGATGATTGGGAACAGGAACAATGTGCTTGGTTTGAAACAGCTCTGCATAAAGGGGATGCTCATCTTAATGTATTGCAATTAGCGGGAGTTTTATGGGGGCATCAGCACAGATCTACCCTGAGTAAAACCCATGTTTTAGGTTTGGGGGGAGAAAATTGGCGAGGCTTTTATTGGCCAGGAGAGCTATTGAATATTGGCAGAACGCCCATTACAACTTACGACTATATTCTAGCGAAATTGATCAATTCTGTCCCTATATCTATATTGAGGAAAGATTGGACAGAAGAAATTCGACAAGCCCTAACAGAGTACTTTGAAAACGTGGTATCCAAATATGCCGAATTTCCCAACACGGTGAAGCTGGATAGTTTATATCTATTTCATAGACACCCGACTCACTCGGGGGCCTACTTATCTGCTGCCGTGGGAATGGTGCGCTCTGTAATACCTCTTTGCTTTAAGGAACCTACGACCTTTGCTTTTTCATTGGCTTATAAGTGGAAGCTACCTAACAGTTACCATTTCGTTAGAGTCTTAATGGAGCGAGAGAATCCACGATTGGCAAATATTATGACAACTAGCGGGGGGCCGGCTGTTCCTATGCGCTTAACAAATTCTTACAAATTTTGGCCCTTCTGGAAATCTACCACTAATCGAGCGACCCGGAAATTTTCAAAGAAATTAATTGGAAAGTCTATTAAACTTTGGTCGGAGAAATCCAATTATGTGGCCTATCCCCTACCAGCTTGGCGAAAGGGTTGGTTGAATTTTGCCATAGCTAAAGGATTGTTGAATCCAACGGATATGTGTTCTGAAAGTCTTTATGACGCCGCTAAATTGCAGTCTCTTGTTCAGCAAGTCGAGGCAGAAGACTTTAAATATACTGAGTTCCTGGGTCGAGTCATCACGCTAGAAATGGCACTGCGGACAGTCGGTACGAGTATATCGTGAACCTAAAAACAAGATGTAAACTCTTATTTAAGACTAAAATTTTTTAGACGATTTAACCAAAAGATTATGTCATCACAACCCGTCTCTATTGCCTACATCCTGGCAAACTATCCCGATGTTACCCAGACGTTTGTCTATCGTGAAGTGTTAGCTCTGCGCCGGCGAGGGCTTGTCATCCACACCCTGTCCATCCTCCGGCCTCCGGCCAAGTTAGCAGCCGAAGCAATCCCTTTAGTAGACGAGACCTTCTATATTTTTCCAATCCCCTGGTTAAAATTGCTGGGGCTTCATCTCAGGTATCTTTTTAGCCGGCCCCTCCTCTATTTGGGGACGCTGATTTTTGTGCTCACCCGCCCGGGGGAGCCTATAAAGAGCCGCTGGCGCACCCTGATCCATTTTTTATATAGCCTGTTAGCGGTGCGTGAAATAGAACGGTTGCAGCCAGATTATATCCATACCCATTTTGGTTGGAGCGCCTCTACGGTGGCTTTGATTGCCAGCCGGTTATTGAAAATTCCTTTTAGTTTAACCCTACACTCTTTTTATAATAAGGATGCCCACCCCCGCCACCTGTTAATCGAAGATAAAATTCGAGCCGCCCGCTTTGTGGTTACTATCTCTGAATATCATCGCCAGATATTGATAGACCTTATGGCCGAAAATGGAGTAGCCGGCAAGATTCATGTCGTCCATCATGGCTTGAACCCAGATGCCTTTACTCGCTTGGCTGAGTCTAACCCCAACAATGGCGCGTTTACGGTGGTAGCAGTAGGCCAATTAATCGCCTGTAAAGGTTTTCAAGTGCTCATAGAGGCCTGCCATCTTTTGGCCGAGCGAGGTGTCGCTTTCCACTGCCATATTTTAGGCGAAGGAGAAGAGCGGAGCAGGCTGGAAAAATTAGTAGATCAGTACAACTTGCGCGAACATGTATTGCTGCCAGGGCGCGTCTATCAGGAGGATTTGCGGCAGTTGCTCAGTCAAGCAGATGCTTTCGCGCTGCCCTGTGTGAGAGATGAATCAGGCCGGCAGGATGGCCTGCCGGTTGTCTTGACCGAAGCGATGGCCATGGAATTGCCGGTTATATCAACCCGGATTGCTGGTATTCCTGAATTAGTTGATCATGGCCATAATGGCTTTTTAACCTCTCCGGGCGATGCCAAAACCTTAGCCGATATGCTCCTCTATTTAAAGGATAACCCGGCTATGCGGCAACAATTTGGTAAAGCGGGCCGGGAAAAAGTGCTTGCCGAGTTCAGTATTCATCGCTCTATTGATAAGTTGGCTAACTTGTTGACCTCCGCTACCACGGAGGGGGAAAGTAATTAGTTCCAAAGTTTAGAGAGATTTGAATGTCTGGTTTTGTCTTACTATTTGATCAAAAAGAACCGTTGACCGCTCAGGATCCGGGTTTTGTTGATTTTCTAATCTCGGTAACAAACTATAAATGTCTCCCTAAACCCGGTCAAGTTGCCAGTGGGTCGCGTTGTGTTGCAGCCAAGTTCGATACGCCTTCAACATTGCATCGCGGCATTACCTGGGATGCGAAAACTGGCTCATGGTTGTTGGCTGTTGGAACTGTAATTGATAATGCAGCTCTCTTCCCCAATGGAGATTTGCAGCAGTTACTTACAGATTACCTGAAACAGGGCGCCAAGGTTTTTGAGCGATTGGATGGTCAATTTGCCCTCGTTATTTATAATGGAAAAGAGGATAGTCTAGCCATTGTCTCTGATCCTTTTGGCCTTATTTCTATTTTTTATGGGCAAAAGGGGGACCAATTTTTTGTTTCAACCTCAGCCCTGGCAGTGGCAAAAGGGGTACAATCTCAACCGAGCGAATTGGGGGTGCGCTGTTTTGTGGCGCAGGGCGCTGTTTGGGGCGAGATGACTTTATGGCAGGAGGTAAAACGCCTCATACCGGCTACCGTCTTGGAACTGACTCGCCAGGATGTTAAAAAATTTACCTACTGGCGTTTTAGCCTTAATGACACCATTGCTAATTTATCGCTAGACGAGTCCGTAGCCTGCCTTATTGACGTTCTTTCGCAAACAATGCGCCGCACCCTGGCGCGAGAAGGTAAAGCCTGGTTAAGTTTGACGGGCGGTTTCGACAGCCGTACTACGGCCGCCCTGGTCAGTTACAGTGGTTTACCTTTTAAAGCCTATTTTCACGGTCAGCCCGACTCGCGAGATGTGCTTCTTGCTTCACTTATCAGCCGGGAAATGGGCTGGGAGCATGAATATTTCTCCTTACCGGAAGATTGGGGTACTCAACGAGCGGAGTGGTTATCCCGTACCCTGGGCCACTGTGATGCCCATATGAATATTTTGAAATTAAGCCGCATTGTCAGAGAGCAAACCTTAAAGGCGCAACAGTTGCCTGTTTCGTGGTGGGGGTATGGGGGTGAGACATATCGGGGCTATTACTGGAAACAGGAATTACTAAAGACCGGTGCGACCTCGACCGTTAATTATGATAACTTGCTCAAACGGTTTGGCTCGGCAACCACGCTGGTGCTTAAAGATCAGGCCAAATGGAAGGGAGTGTTTGACCAGGAGCTTAAGGCGCAACTAAAAACAGTTGGTGAACAGCAGCCCGATTGGCCGAATACCGTCAAATTAGACCTGATTGGTCAATACACCGAACATCCTTTAGGTGGCGCCACTATTTCCACCGTCGCGGGCTTACAAAGAGCCATAGCCCCGCTTGATTTTAAAGAAGGTGTTGCTTGTGTTATCTCGGTAAACCACAAGTGGCGATCTCACGCTCGCCTCGTCAGATTGATGCTAGAGCGAATCAACCCATCCCTGGCCGGGATTGAAACGGCTGACGGAGGTCCGGCTTTACCGATGCGTTTAACAAACTTGCCTCGATTTGTGCCCTATTGGTCAAATTTGGCCGAAAAACTGATGTGGGGTGTAGGCTATAAAATCACAGGCAGAAGATTGTGGAAAAAGAGTGATAAAGGCCCTGATGGGCTGATCTACCCCGAAGCCCAATGGCGACGTGATACTTTGGCCCAATTGGAAGCAGAAAATTTGCTGACGCCGGCCAAAATGCATTCAAGTGGTTTGTACGACGTTGAACGTTTGCAGACATTGCTCGCCGAGGCCCGGAAAGACTCCTTTAAATCCGAAGGATTATTGGGGCGTATTCTGACGGTAGAGATGGCCTTGCGCGAAGTTGGAACTTCTATTTAATTGGGTGGTGAGGATGAATGTTACCTAATTTCATGATTATCGGCGCGGAAAAATCGGCTACCTCTTGGCTGGCAGGCTGCTTGGGTGAGCACCCGGATGTGTTTATGGTCAAGGTGAAGGAGATATACTTTTTCAACGCCCACTTTGAAAGAGGTCTGGCCTGGTATGAAAGCTTCTTCGATGATTGGTCGGGCCAAAAAGCCATTGGTGAAGCTACCCCTAATTATCTTAATCATCCTGATGCGCCTGCCAGAATTCAAGCGACATTAGGCAATATAAAGATGATAGTTAGTCTGCGCCATCCGGTGGATCGAGCCTATTCAGCTTTCTGGCATTATGCCCGGCAGGGGAAGATTCCTCCGAAAACCGATTTTTACACCTTCTTTCGTGAGAGTGATCAATTCACCATTCGTAGCACTGGTTGTTATAACACTCATCTAAGCCGCTACTTTAAACGGTTTCCCTGTGAAATTTTATTTTTACTCATCTATGAGGAAATCTTTAAAGATAGTCGTAAGGCCGTCTCCGATTGTCTGGAGTTTCTGGGCTTAAATCCAGAATTTGAACCCAGCCTTTTAGACACCAAAGTTAATCGAGGCGCACGAGATATTACCGTGTTAAATCGCCAGGCCTGGCAGCTCAAGCTCAAAACACGCCGCCTGTTACTGCGTGCCATGCAGAAGAATTTGCTGCCGGCCCGGTGGCGTGATCCCCTTTTTTCGACTGGGCGTCGTGTTTTTGAGAAGGTGGCCTTTGAATGGGGGCCAAAACAGAAAAACTTTGAACGCTTGGATCCGGCTATCCGCCAGGAACTTCTCAGTTACTATCTGCCGGATATAAAACAGCTTGAAGATCTGCTGGGGCGAGATCTTTCAATTTGGTATGAGTCATCAAAGCCATGAAGTATGTCGTTATTACCCCCGTTAGAAACGAGGCCGAATTTATCGAACAAACAATTAGTTCGATGATTCAGCAAACAATTAAGGCCACAGAGTGGATCATTGTTAACGATGGTTCAACTGATGCCACCGCCGAGATTGTCGCCCGGCACGCCGCCGGACAGTCCTGGATCAAGTTAATTAATAGATCAGATCGAGGCAGCCGGCAGCGGGGTAAAGGAGTGGTCGAGGCCTTTTATGATGGCTTTGCTGCACTGACTTGCCAGGATTTTGATTGTATTGTGAAATTGGATGGAGATTTATCTTTTGAGCCAATCTACTTTGAGTCTTTGTTGCAGGAGTTTGCTGCCAATCCCAAATTGGGCATTGCCGGGGGAGGAGTGCACGAAAGGCTCGATGGAAAAAATTGGGTGCGGGCTTCATCCACAGATCACGTCCGCGGGCCGACTAAGGTGTATCGGCGCGCTTGTTTTGAGGCTATTGGTGGCCTGGTTCCGGCGCTGGGCTGGGATGGCGTAGATGAATGGAAAGCACTGACTCTGGGGTGGAAAGTGCAAAGTTTTCTCCGGTTAAAAGTATATCATTATCGCGTTACCGGCGCTGCAACCGGCTCGTTGAAGAGCCGGATTGAGCAGGGATATGGCGCGTATTATATGGGCTATCATCCTCTATTTTTGGTGGCTCGTGGGGTTCGGTATATGGCCAGGCGGCCTTACTTGATCGGAGGGTTGGCTTTAATCAGCGCTTATTTTTTGGCCTGGCTGCGAGGTCAAGATCATTTAGAAGATCCCGTAGTAATTCGTTATGTGCGTCAGACGCAGTGGAGACAATTAGTGGGTTTGCTGGCCGGAAAACCGGTCCACAAATGAAAAAGAATATCCATCCATGAATAGAAAAAACTCCTTTTTGCTAAAAATATGTTTACTGGGTTTCTCCCTCTTCATCTTAAGCCACATCCTGAAATTAGGTGAATGGACGGGAGATAGTGGCGTTGTACTGGCCGAGAATGAAGCAGTTTTTTTTACAGATGTGACCGATTCGGCCGGGGTAAGCCTGATTGTTTCGCAGTGGGGGGGTGTTTGGGGTGATTATGATGGCGATGGGCGCCAAGACCTCTATGCCGGTAATCATTTCAGCTCTCCTAACCTGTACCGTAACAACGGCAATGGCAGCTTTACCGATATGCGCGCCGCAGCCGGCCTCAAGGCTGGCCCGGATGATTGGCATGGCGCTGCCTGGGGAGACTATAACAATGATGGCCGTCTCGATTTATATGTGGTTACCGGGGTGGCGACGGACGGTAGTGATTTTTATGTTAACAACGGTAACGGTACTTTTACCGAACAGGCCGGTTCACTGGGCATAAAAAACGATCCGGGCCGGGGGCGGCAGCCGGCCTGGGTTGACTATAACCGGGATGGGGATTTAGATCTGTTTGTGGCCAACTCGGCCAAGGTAGATGCACCCTCAGTTTTGTATCGCAATAATGGAAGTGGCCCTTTTACAGACGTGGCTGTACAGGCAGGCCTAGCCCTGACTACCGGCATCGAGTCGGTGGCCTGGGCTGACTACAATAATGACGGCTATACCGATTTTATAATGACTGAATTGGGCAGCGCCGGGGGGGCGGGCTACCGGCTTTATCGTAACCAGGGTAATGGCACATTTGTTGAAACGAGGGTTGCTGCCGGTTTAACTGGAAACCATTTTCCTACCTCAGCCGCCTGGGGTGACTACGACAATGACGGCGACCTGGACCTTTATTTTACCCGCGGCTACTCCCCCATCCAAGATAAACTGATTTGGAGTACAAACACAATTACGGCCATCATTTCGCCGCCTTCTACGGGGACAGAGGGACTTATTTTTACCAGCACTGTCCCGACGGTCTCTTTCGACTTATGGAAAACGGATAGAAAGCAAAATTTGTCTGAAATAGCCATAGGCAGCGCCAACCAACCCCCTCCAAGTAATCCCTTTACTCTGGATAATACTACCTCACACATCGGCGTTCCGGCCTCTAACCTGGGTGATATTAGCCTTATCTGGCGCGATAGCGCCACCGGTCCCTGGAACATTCGCTGGAGCCGGCCGGCTGTGGCCGGCTTCGACTTGGTTAGCGTGATCACCACCCCCGGCGAATTCACCGAAGTTATCTCGCTGGGACTGGATATTCCGCCTCCCCTTACCTACAACTATCCTAATGCTTTATATAGAAACAGGGGTGACGGCACCTTCCAACTGGTTTGGGGACTCATGACCGATCCTGCCTCTAATTCACAATACGCCCACTGGGTTGACATTGACAATGACGGTGATCTGGATTTGTATGTAACCAATATGGGCAACACCTACAGTGGTGATGAAGCTAACCGGCTCTACCGGAATAATAACAACGGAACCTTTACCGATATTGCCGCCGCCACCGGCTTAACCGGCTCCGTTTATGGCAACGATAACTGCTCCGCCTGGGCTGATTATAATAACGATGGTTTCCTGGACTTGTATCTGGCTAACTCCGAGGCGGTGGGGCCTTTAGCCGGACCGCACAAACTTTATTTGAATGGTGGTAATGCTAATCATTGGCTGGAAATTAAATTAATCGGCACAACCAGTAATCGGTTAGGGATTGGGGCTAAAATCCAAGTTGCTACGGGTGCTCTAATCCAATCTAGAGAAGTTGGCGTCGGGACGTCGGGGCCATGCCAGAACAGCTTGCTGGCCCATTTTGGCCTGGACGATTATACCGTAGCTAACGCTATTACCGTTACCTGGCCTAGCGGCATTGTACAGGTACTCCACAACATACCGGTGGATCAGATTTTAAATCTTACAGAAAGTCAATCTCTTGAAAGTGATTTGACCATCGCCAAAACACGGGCAGGCGTGGGTGAGGTTGTGGCTGGGGAAAAGATTACCTATACCATTGCTATTACTAATAACGGGCCAACAACACCAGTGACTGCCACCGTTGTAGATACCTTTAACAATCCTGCTGCTTTGGCTGGCGTTGCTGGCCCTGTTGGCTGTAATTGGACGCTTGGCTCGGCAACTGTTACCTGCATGGTATCGGGGATTGTTACTGGCGCTCAGTCTCAGCTACAATTGGTTGTTACAACCAACGCTGCCTATAGTGGTACACTTACCAATTTAGCAACTGTTTCGCCGACCGGGGGCGTTGTAGACCCCGACTGGAGTGATAATGTTTCAAGTCAAATCACTGTTACCGTAATAGATAATACTAGCAATGATTCGACATCAGCAATCTATTTACCCGTGATCATGAAGTAAACCATAAAGCAACAGACTCCGAGCTTTATACAAACTCGAAGTCTGGAGTAATTTTAAGGTGGAACTAATCAAGATACAGGCGTATCTGTAGGGATGACAGGGGTTGGGGTATCGGTTGGTACGGGTGTAGGAGTCTCTGTAGGGGAGATAGGGGTTGGGGTATCGGTTGGTACGGGTGTGGCCGTGGGAGGCAGCGGGGTTGGTGTTTCGGTTGGTGTTGGTGTAGGAGAGGGGGGTGCAGTTAAAACAAACTCATAAGCGCCTAAATCAAAATTGGCTCCCTGTGGTCTTGCAGTCCCTTCGTAATCTGTTGTAATGCCATAGGCGCTCAGGTTTAAGCCGGCGTCAATGGCCGGAGAATCGGAACGCAAGGAGTAATTGCCGCTGTTGGGGTTAACAAATTTGACTACGGCCATATCATAAGTAGTTAAGTTATGGGAAACCTTGATGATTTTGATTTGCTGATTTAAGGCAATATAAGCTTTATCACCGCCGCCGGGTTGGACAATAATGTTGTTTTGGATAAGGTTGTTGGACCCGACTTGATTTTGATAACTTATGCCAATTTCCTTGGGTCTGATGATGGTATTGTTCAAAACATAGATACTGTTGCCAATATTGCTGCCAGTTGTAATTTTGATACCATAGCCTATATTGGGACTATTATTTTGTCCGGCATTAATAATAACATTATTGTAGATTTTGTTGCCGCCATTACCCTGTACATAAATCCCAACACCCCCTCCATCCTTTATAAGGTTATTGTAGACATTACAGACACTGCCCTTATTGACGATAATACCGGTTTCATCTCCCTGCTGAGCGATACGACTATCCCGATATACTTCGTTATGATGAATGTCACAATTTTCAACGGCTGATCCGACCTGAATTCCATCCATTCCGGTATCTTCAACGATGTTATTGTAAATCTCGACACCTTTGAGCAGGACACCAGGGGCTGAATTAACTCCATTAGCACAGGAAACAGGGTCTCCTTGAACATACCAAGAACTGCCCAGGTAGAAGCCGGAGCTATAGGTGTTGTGGATGTAATTATGGTGAAAGATAGAGTTCAATTGGGTAAAGTTGGTTCGGCTCACCACATCATTTAAGTCGTTTTCTATAGAGCCATCGCCATCATAGTCATAGTTGTTGGTTGAGCCATCGGGGCAGGTGGCGCGGGTATGAGCCAGGATGCCACTGCCATAGTCACCATTTTTTATGTTAGCAATTTCAATGTGGTCCACCTCATAATTACTACTTTTATCAGTAATCATCATACCCGCCGAGAAATTGCCCTCAATCTTGAAGCCATAAGCAATGTTAGGGGCGCCGGTACCTGTAATACGGATAAAGCGGCTGTTTCTAACATAGATCCCAAAATCGGAGGCTTGATTAAAGATAACTTGTCCACCAAAGTTAATAAAAGTGATCGGCTGGTCAGCAGTTCCCTTGAAGTTTTTTAACATCAATCTATTTCTTGTGCCGGCTCTGATGCAGACAGTCTCACCCGGCTTCACGTTTGCATAATTTGTTCGTGCATCGGCTATGCCCACATTCCGCTCAATTACGTGATGGCAGGGTTTTGCCTTAAAAATAATGGGTAAAAAGATAAAGCCGGAGAAAGCGCTATCCTGAAGGGGAGATATTGTAATGGCATTTACCCCCGGTTGATTTACGGCTTGATTTTCCAGCAAAGGGGGTAAGCCATCAAATATAACATGTGGTAAAAAAGTGGTATAGGTGTAAGCAGTGCTTGCCGGGGCTTCGGAAAGCCTACTTTGCCTCGCTTGTTGGGCAAAAAGAAATCTGTCTTTAGTATCAGTTTTTTGAGAATTTGAGGGACTATTGTCTGCCTCTATTGTTGTTGCTGCAATTAGCCCTAAGGTTAAAAGGATAAAGAGGGGGAGAAACGATTTTTGAAATTTGAGTCGTAATTTCATGATCTTGTCCTTTTTTGCGCAATAAAAAAAGCCCGCCTTTCACTCTTGAAGTGAAAAATCGGGCCTTGCTATTTACTTCAATCCCTGTAACTATGAGGAGTATTTAGCTTTGCCTGCTAGGATAATATTTAGTTGGCTTTACTACATGAACCTTATATTATTGTTTATAAGCTCAGGTTCTTATTTTTATGTGAACTTAACTCCTTTTGCCAAAAAAAACCGATTTACCTCCAATCAGGTGGTAAATCGGGCCTTACTATTTGCTTCGCCCCTCTATAAGAAAGGGGGTAGAAACGGTTAGTTTTACCCTATAGAATTTTTAGACGGATATACCTTAACACAGAATCAGTTTGATGACAAGACCCAATTGTAGGCCTTGAGTACTAAAGAAATCAAACGTATGGTAGGTGTAGGGTAATTAAAACTAACCTTAAGTAGAGCGTTAGTGATAAGATTGATACAACTCTTTAAGTCAACCCAATTGGACGCGAGTCAAACACAGGGAAAAATTTATGTCAAACAAAACGATCCTTCATTTAACCGGAATGCGCAGCACTAAATATGGGGCTTTAGAGCATTATTTTGTTGAAATTGCCAGTTTATGTGCTTCTAAGGGTTATCGCTCAGTGTTACAATACGAAACGTTACCTCAAAGCGTCTCATATTTACAGGACTTAAAAGATTTTAACACTGAGATCAGGGTGTTACCTACCCAGGTAAATTTATTCCAATCACTCCGCCGCGTGATCCCTTTAATTGCAGCGGTGCGGCCAGGAATCGTCCTGACCCATTTTGTTAATAAAAATATATTGTTTGTTACGCCCAAACTTGCCCGGCTGTTAGGGGCGAACCAGCTCGTAGCGATGATCCACTTCAATTACCAGTTTAAGAATAAGTCACCCCGGCGACTGGCTTTTAATCAGTATGATCATATTCTGGCCGTCTCTGAGGCGGTCGCCCGTAATTTGGTCTATGCCGGGGTTAATCCCAAAATCGTGTCCACCCATTACCTGGGGTTGTCAGGGTCGCGTGAACCCTCGCTTCATCTTCGGACACACTATCGTCAGGAATTTGGTATCCCCCCCCATGCCCCGGTATTGGCTTGTATCGCTTTTGATGCCCCATTCAAAGCCCTGGATATTCTGTTGACTGCTTTTGCCAAAGTTGTTCACAACTGCCCTCAAGCTCACTTAATCCACGTGGGGGTTGATCCGGAACGCTCCCCTCTCCCAGCGCAAGCGGCTAACCTTGGCCTGGCTGGTAAGGTTCATTGGGCCGGTATTAGAGATGATGGTTGGCAGGTCTTAAATGCCGCCGATATTTATGTTCAGTCTTCACGTTTTGGCGAGGGCTTACCATTAAGCATTATGGAAGCAATGGCTTTGAAACTACCTATTGTAGCCACTCAAGTGGCTGGCATTCCCGAAGCAGTAACGGATAGCGAAACAGGTTATCTGGTTGAAGCCGGCAACCCAGATCACTTGGCCGAGGCTATTCTGCGACTCCTGTCTCAACCGGATAAATCGAAACAAATGGGTGAAGCGGGTTACGGCCGCTACTTAGAGTTGTTTCAAGCGAAAAATTCGGTTAAGAATTTGGTTGAAAACTATTTGTTACCTGCTTCACATTGAACACAGTCTAAATCAAGTTATTTTAAGGTTAACATTATTGGGATGAACAGTTGAATAATGGCCATAGAATTTATGACGAGCGGCTGGGTGCGCCGTGACTTTACTTGAGCCAACCGTCTGCCGGCCAGGGGTTCAATAGAACTGAAACGTATGGTAGTTGTAGGGTAATTGGAACTAACCTTGAGTATAGCCTTAGTGATGAGATTAATGCGACAACTTTTTATTATTGTAGTAACTTTAACCTTTTTGCTGACTCTCGGCGCTTGCTTGGTGAATAGAAATGATCATCTTTCTTCACCTGGTCCTCTTGCCCCTCTCGCACAGGATTCCTTAACAATGCCTACCAGAGGATCGAGTCAGCCAGAGATACGAGCAGTATGGGTACAGGCCAGATCTGTTAGTAGCCAGAAAGAAATTGATGCTGTCCTTAAACGCGCTGAAATCGGACATTTTAATGCCCTATTTGTTAATACCTTCGTCCAGGGACAAGCTCTATATAACAGTGACTTAGTTGAAAAATATGAAAGAGTTGAGCCGGACTTTGATCCCCTGGCCTATCTGGTAAAGGCCGCTCACCAACGCAATATTCAGGTGCATGCCTGGCTTGTGGCCGGTCCGGTTGGGGGAACAGATGGGCCGATTCTGTCACAGCATCCTGAATGGGGCATGCTAAGTTTGGATGGTGAGAAAGCAAATTGGCTCAATTATAACCGGCCGGATGTCAGGCAATTTATCATTGACCTTGCTTTGGAGATGGTGAGAAAGTACAAAGTAGATGGCATCCATTTTGATTACACCCGTTATCCCCACCCCGGTTGGAAATGGGGCTTTGATGCCTATAGCGCTAATGCCTTTAAAGAGGCGTACAATCTTGACTTAGAGGCATTGCGCTATACCGACTTGCCGGCCTACGGCAGTTTCAGGGGTAATCCCTTGGCGGGTGTAACTACGGCTCAAGCATTAGCTGTGTTTGATGATGGGCAACCGGCTATATTGCTTAATAACTATGGAACTGGCAAAGTAATTCTATTCAATTGGCAGGCCGATGAACGAACTGTTGCGGCCAGCAGCGAAATCCTGCGCCGTAGCCTTAATTACCTGCAAAACGAGGCAGGCAACCTTTACATTTTACGTTCTCAAACCAATGCCGAAAAATATGGTTACGGTGATTTTGATACCGTTTTTACCTGGCTGGAGGATATCGGCGTATCACCGGTTGAGATAGGTGAAGAAGATATTACAACGCTTGAGGTAAATGATATTCTCATTATGCCCGGTATCTATTTGATCACTGCCCAAACGGCGAGCGACCTGGCTGATTTTGTGCAACAAGGTGGAGGGGTGATTTTTATTGATGGACCAACCCCTTCCATTAAAGATAAAAATATTCAGGCCCTCCTTGGGGTGAACGCGCAAGGTAGACACTTTGACAGAACCGGATTATTAATCCCTGTGGGGCAGCATGCCTTAATCCCTGCCACTGAGCGCGGTTTACAATTAGAAGACTACCTGACCCGAGATGCCCATTGGAAAACTTTTCGTAAACAGGGGATTAATTTCCTGTTGCAGGAGGTTTACCAGCAGGTTAAGCAAGAAGACCCGGAAGTATTGGTAACAATTACGGTGGCGGCCAGTCAAGAGGCGTTGGCCGAAAAGTATTTTCTGGATTGGCAGTCCTGGCTGGAAGGGGAATATGTAGATTTGATCATTCCGCGGCTCTATGTGGAAAAAGACAAGCCTTTAGCGCCCGTTTTGGCCGATTGGCAGTCAGTGATAGATGACCCCAATGAGATGATGGTAGGGCTAAGTGTTTTCATTTCTGAAAGCAGTCGAGAAGTTAAGGCATCAACTCAGATACTCGCTGAGGTTGATCTGGCCCGCGCTAGCGGTTCAAGGGGTATTATTCTTTTCGATTTCGCCGGGATCAGTGACGAAGTTTGGGAAGCCCTGGGGAACGGCCCTTTTTCATCCAATATCAACTCTAATTAAAAAATTTGGGAATTAAAAATGAATCCATTTGCGATAGCTGCTAAAGGCAAGGGCTTCAAAAATGCCCTGGCCCGGGCCAGAGTAATTACCGCCCGTTATGGTTTAACTTCAGATAAAATGGATAATATCCTGGAACGCTTTGCTCGTTTACTCCAAACCTACAACGCCAGTGCTACCTTTCCTATCACTGCCGTAGCCTTGAGGCGAAATAGCGCCACCATCCAAAAGTTGGCGCAACAGGGTATTGAATTTGCTATTCATGGTTATACTCATATTGACCACTCCCGCTTAACAGCAGAGGAACAAATAGCCCGGCTTGATCAAGCTATCGCTGCCTTTGAAACGAGCCAGGTCCCTTTCCGCGGCTTTCGGTGTCCCTATCTACGCTGGAACGAAGGAACGTTGACCGCTCTGCGTCATCACCATTTTCTGTTCGACAGTAGCCAGGGTCTGACCTGGGATGTTCTCAACGGGTACGATACGCCGGCCTATCAGCGAGTTATTAATTTCTACGGCGCTCGAGAGGCCAGTAGTTACCCCGCTTTACCCAGCTTTCAAGATGGATTGGTTCGCATTCCTTATTGTCTCCCTGATGATGAAGGACTTATAGATCGGCTGCAATTAGCCAGTATGAAAGCCCAGAGTGAAATCTGGCTGAATATATTGGAGCAGACTTACAAGTTGGGTGAACTTTTTACCCTGGGGTTGCATCCAGAGCGCATTGACTTATTAAAGGAACCGTTGGCAGCTACTCTGGCTCAGGCTCGCGCCCTTTCACCCGCCGTTTGGATTGCCCGCCTGGATGAAATTGCCACCTGGTGGCTTGAGCGGACTGAAACCAAGCTGACGATTAATCCATCCACTCATCCTGACCAGTTTGAGGCAATAGTAGATGGGGCCAAATCGGTCACTGTTTTAGCCAGAAATTTAGAAGTTGATGGTCCAACCAGGCCCTGGTTTGATCAATATGATCAGGTTATGAGCAAAACATTTACTATCGCTGCCACCCAGCGACCGGTTATCGGGATTTCGCCTCAAAGCGCCAAGGCGCTTGTTGATTTCCTGCGACAGCAAGGTTATCTCATCGAGATAAGTAAAGACTCTCATAATTATCCTTTATATTTACATCACCCTGAGTTTAAGCCGGAAGACGAACGCCCCCTGCTAGGTAAAATTGAAAATGGTAGTTGGCCTCTTTTACGGTTGGGACGCTGGCCTAATGGAACACGTAGCGCCCTTTGTGTCACCGGGGATATAGATGCGCTGACTTTGTGGGATTATGGACTTCGCACTCTGAATAGATAAACGAACTAAATTCTTAACATATTCAAACTAAATTCAAACCTTTTCGTGCTATAGTAAACTCAGCAAAAAAAATTGCAGTAGATTCAATTTTTGAGGGTGAGGTATCCTTGGCTGCAAAACGAAGCCCACACCCAGGAATGCCGGCTCATTAAATTTGGGTCCATTAGATTTTTAGATTTTAACGAGGATTAATTTTAAAAGGACGGTCCATCAACGACACACAATGTACCTTGTGCAAAGTTTAGCTGAAGATCTCTGGCAAGATTTTGTCAATAACAACCCGCGCGGCAGCATTTTCCATACTCCTGAGATGTTCAGAGTATTCGCTCAGACTAGAAACCACCGGCCAACTTTGTGGGCTGCTGTAGATAACAGTGGCTATCCGTTGGCCCTCCTGCTGCCGATACAAGTCACACTGATGGATGGCCTGCTGCGGCAGTTAACTACCCGAGCTATTGCCTACAGCAGCATCCTCTGCGCCGATAACCCGGAGGGTAAAAAGGCGCTAGAGTTGCTTTTGCAGACGTACAAGCGTGAAGCCAAAGGCAGTGCCCTCTTTACCGAACTGCGCAATCTCTACAATTTAAGTGACTTGCAGTCCCTCCTCACTGAATACGGCTTTCTCTTTGAAGGACATCTCAATTACCTGATTAACCTAAACCGCCCGGCTGAGGATGTTTTACAAAGCATCGGCCAGCGTACCCGCAAAAAAATTCGTAAAGGCTTGCGGGATAACTTCGTCCAAATGAGTGAGGCCACCACCCTGACCGAGTTAGAACACTGGTATGATATTTTGCAGAAAACCTACAGCAACGCCCAGGTACCGCTGGCCGACCGCTCGTTGTTTGTGGCCGCTTTCAACGAGTTGTATGCCAAGGGAATGGCCAAGTTTTTGTTGGCCCAGGTCAATGGCGTGACCGCTGCTTGTTCGATTGAGCTGCTCTATAAAAATGTGATTTATGGCTGGTATGGCGGCTCAGACCGGGCGTACAGCGATTATCTGCCCAACGAAATGTTGATCTGGCACATTCTTGAGTGGGGAGCGAATAACGGTTATCACGTTTATGATTTTGGCGGTGCGGGCAAACCGGATGAAGAATATGGGGTGCGCGATTTCAAGGCCAAATTTGGCGGTGATCTGGTAAATTTTGGGCGCAATGTTTATGTGCATAAGCCTACTTTGCTCAAATTGAGTAACCAGGGTTATCAGGTTTACCGGCGTTTCTTGTGATTTTTACCCTTATGATTTAATTGGATACCAAAATGCAAACATTATCGCCGCTTGAAGCTGGACCACCTTTGCCTGATGACAAAAATGAAAGCAGGAACAAACGACACTGCATGGTTGTCCATGCCTATTACCCCCTCGGTGAAACTCGCGTTGAGCGACAGGCTCTGGCGTTGGTAAAACATGGCTACGAGGTAGATGTAATCTGCCTGTGGGCCAGAAAAGGACCAGAATTTGAAACCAGAGATGGGGTTAATATCTATCGCCTGCCGGTGAAGCGCAATAAAAGCGGCGGATCTAAGGCTCAATTACTGGAATATTTAACTTTTTTTGTTCTGGCTTCGCGTAAACTAGCCAGTTTACATTGGCGTCGTCGTTATAGAACAGTTCAGGTACATAATTTACCTGATTTTTTGGTCTTTGCCGGATTAATACCCAAACTGATGGGGGCCAAATTGGTCCTTGACATCCATGATTTGATGCCCGAATTTTACGCTGCCCGCTTTAAGGATAGCGATTGGTCAAGCTGGCCTATCCGTCTAATTCGCTGGCAAGAGCAAATCTCCTGCCGCTTTGCCAATAAGGTGATTACCGTCACCGAGTTGTGGCGTAACACCCTGATCCAACGCGGTGTTCCGGCCGAAAAGGTCTGTGTAGTCATGAATGTGGCCGACGACCGCATCTTTCAGCGGCCCTCGATCGGTGAATTATCCCCCCGAAACAATGACTGTTTCCGTTTGATTTATCACGGTAATATTACCCAACGATATGGAATAGATTCGCTAGTCCGGGCGGTTAACTTGGTGCGCTACAAAATACCTAAAATCCACCTGATGATCCATGGGGGCGGCGATTATCGGGAGACACTAATGAAGCTGGTGGATGAGTTAGATCTGAAGGAGCATGTGCAATTCAGTTCCGGCCTACTATTACCTTCTTCTGAACTTCCGAATTTGATAAGAACCGCCGATGTAGGGGTGGTTCCCTATCGTCGAGATATTTTTACCGATGGCATTTTACCCACCAAATTGATGGAATATACTGCTCTGGGGGTGCCATCTATTGTGGCCCGCACCCCAGCCATTGAAGCTTATTTTGATGAGACGATGGTGGAGTATTTTACCCCGGAAAATGTTGATGAGCTGGCTGCCAGCATTTTGAAGCTTTACGACGACCCGGTTCGCCGGGCAACCCTGGCTAAAAATGCTGATAGCTTTAATCAACGTTACAATTGGGCCAAACTCAGCGTGGAATATGTAGGACTGATTGATGCACTACCTACTCAAAGAGCACGAGATATCAAACAGCAGGAGCAAGGATTTAATGAAGAGCTTATTTGAGCTAAGTCGTGATCTTTGGGTAGAAGCACAACTTCGCGCTCCCGATTGGGCTCAAAGGAGCGTCATCCCCTATCTGCATGGGGCAAAAGAATTGATGCGGCTGCGGCCATACCTGACCATCTACCGGCTATCTGGCCACAACCAGGGCGGTCCGCTGACAGTTGATTATGTTGGCTTAGATTATTTGTCAGGACTCCTGGATAATCCCTTTACAGACTATCGGCCAACCCTGGTCAGGAACTTGTTTGCGGAAGCGCCAACCATCAAAGAGATTGGCCGAGTGGCCTTGTGGCAAGCCGGCACTCTGACCAATTTACCAGGTAATGACCTGGTTATTGTTCTTGGCAGCCAGTATCTCATTCGCAGTTTGCCTCGCCAAAATGCAATTGTACAACCCTTTTTCGTCAGAATGTTGCTCAATGTGCGAGGAGACTGGGACGACGTGAAACGTCGTTTTCATAAAAATGTGCGTGATTACCAACTTCGTTTGGTGCGCAAATATGGCTACGAATATGAGGTCTCACCCCGTGAAGAAGATTTTGAAATGTTCTACCATCAAATGTACAGCCCGACGATGGCCCAGCGACATCACGAATTAGCCTCGCCTATGTCTGTAGAAGAGGCTCGTCAAAATTTCCAACGAGGTTTCCTGCATTTGATCAAGCGAGATGGTCAGTATGTGGCAGGTGGGCTTTCTTATCCCCAGGGGCGGATCATTAGGTTTCGATTAATTGGCGTCGTCAATGCTGATGAACAATTGATGCGAGAAGGCGCCCTGGGCGCCTATTACTACGCTATCACCCATTGGGCTAATCAGGAAGGTTATGATTATGTTTCCTTTGGGGATTCTGCCCCTCACCTGGCGGATGGAATTCTTCAACATAAACGTCGCTGGGGCGCAGCCGCAACTTGTTCTGACACGTCTCAACAACGAATCTGGCTCAAAGTGAAGCGGGATACCCCGGCCGTCCGCCAATTTTTCAAAGATAACCCACTTATTATCATAGGTGAGCGCGGACAGCTACAGGGACTTATTGTCACCGATGAGCCGGATAAGGTCACAGAAGCAACCCGGCAGGACTGGGAGAAACAGTATGCTACCTCTGGCTTAGAAAAGTTGCTTATTTGTTCGGTGGCCGATTTCTTTGATGGAAATCCAGGGATTAAAAAAACAAAAATCTCCAAGCTGACATTTGAAGGAGTTTCACATGAATGAGGAGAAGATTGTCGGCATTTTAGGAGGCATGGGGCCTTTTACTACTATTGATTTCTTTCATAGACTCGTCTCTATGACCCCTGCGCGAAAGGATTGGGAACATCTGAGAATCATCATAGATAACAACGTCAAAATTCCCAGCCGCACGAGGGCCATCTTATATAACGAAGCCAGCCCGGTTCCAGGTATGATCGAAAGTATCAATAATTTAGCTAGTATCGGTGCTGATTTTGTTACAGTTCCCTGTAATTCTGCTCATCATTTCTATCCACAGGTCGCGGATAGAATTCGTATTCCCTGGCTCAACATGATTGAAATTGTGTCCCAAGTTGTTACCAATAATAAGAGCAGACCTCTAGTTTTAGGGGGATATGTTACCCTGACCCAAAAAACTTACAGTAAGTATATTCCTGAAGCTGTCTATCCATTGGAGACAGATAATGATATTGTCTGGTCGGCTATTGAGGAAATCAAATTAACCAATGTTTTGTGTCCTGCATCAAAAAGTAGATTGGAAGCTGTCATTCAGAAAATGAGCAATGAGATTGATTCTATTTTGCTAGCTTGTACTGAATTCTCTATTGCTTATGAGGGTTGTACGAATTTGAATGGGCTAAAAATTATTGACTCAAGCACAGAGTATGCTAAAGCCACTATTAATTTTGCTAAAAAAATAAATAAGTTACCCAATTGAGGAACATACATCGTGACGAATATTTTACTTAGATCAGAAGAAACTCCTATTAGAAAACATTGGACGATTAAGGAAATACGTCAAGTTACCTATACAGGAAATGAAGCACCTGTTCACCGCTTGGCAGGAAAAATCTCGCCCCATTTGAGCTGGGTCTTTTTGCGGTGGAATATTGCCCCTAATACAATCACTTTCTTGTTTATTGGGTGTCTTGTTTTAGCTTCATTTGTCCTGGCGTTTCACCCGACCAATGGCGTTCAAATTGTTGCGCTACTGATTATTGCCTCCTATATCCTTGATTGTTGTGATGGTCCTGTGGCGCGTGCCAGCAAACGTACCTCTGTAGTAGGTGACAAATTAGATATGTTGGGCCACTGGTTTACCAATAATTTGCTCATTATTGGAGCCACGTTAGGTGAGATTGGGATAGGCGGGAGTAATGGGGCCTGGCTGATTGGGATGGTGGCCATGTTGGGTACGAATACTTATTACTATATGCAGTATCATCTGCTACCACACAGCTCACCAAAAAATATAGCAGACCAAGACAAATATCAAAATAATAAATCTCTGATTAAACGTATTCGCAGCCTCTTTCATATATTTGCTCCGCTGGACACAAATTTACTTATCCTTGCCTCTCTTATAGGGTTTCCTTTTTTGGCTGTTCAAATCTGGGCGATTATCTCAAACGTAGCACTTTTGGTCATATTTGGGCAATATTATTGGCGAGAGACCCATTAGTTTAAAATCGTCCTGGTAGATAGATTAAGGAGTAGCAATACAATGGCTCAAATCAGCACTGCGGTTATTCTAACGGCGGGTTTAGGTAGCCGCTTAAAACCGCTTACCGATGAGGTTCCCAAGTGTCTAACTGAGGTAAATGGCCGTTCGATCCTTGAACGGACCCTGGACTCTTTGGTTCAAAATGGCTTTAAAAAAGCGGTGATTGTAGTAGGTTATTTGGGCAATGTAATTGTCCAAAGAATTGGATCACGCTTTGGTCCCTTAGAAATAGAATTTATTTGGAATGAAATCTATGATGAAACTAACTCTATGTATTCTGCCTGGTTAGCTCGTCATTACTTAAAAGACGGGGTTCTACTTATCGAGGGTGATACCCTCTTCGACCAAAGTATCTTCCGACGGGTATTACAAACCCCGGATGACAAAACCTTTTGGGTTGTAAATCGGTTTACCTCAGATTTTCTGGGTAGTATGTCCATTACTGATCCAGAAGGTAGAATCAGATCGTTAGAAATTATACGAGAGCGACTAACAGAATATGAGAATAATCAATACAAATCAACTGGCGTTCTAAAAATTACCCCTAGATATGGTCAATTATTGGCGCAATGGCTTGGCGAGGATGTGCGGAAAGGTGAAGTTCAAATCTATTATGACTTGGTCATTGCTAAACATCTGGAAGAAGAGCCTATTTACGTTTTTGATATTACTGGCTCTAAATGGATTGAAATAGATAACTTTGATGATTTAAGAATAGCAGAGGCCGAATTTAGGCTTACTAAATATGTCATTGTAATTATTGATGGGGCAGCGGACGTACCTATTGAAGCTTTGGGTAACAAAACTCCCCTTGAAGCGGCTCACCTGCCTACTATTGACGAACTGACCCGAAAGGGGATGACCGGGTTGATGCGAACAATTTATCCCGGATTGCCGATTGGTAGCATCGTGGCTAATATGGGTGTGCTTGGTTATAATCCTACCCGGTACTATCCCCATGGTAGATCATCATTTGAAGCACTCGCCCAGAATATTTTTCTTGAAGATAATGATATTACGATGCGTTGCAATCTTATTAAGTTACAAGATCGCAAGATTAAAGATTTTACCTCAAATAACATTACTGATCAGCAAGCCAGACTAATCATTGATAATTTGGCCGTCCCCCATGATCATTATAAGCTTTATCCCGGCCAAAGTTATCGAAATTTATTAATCGTCAAGCATGTATCGGGTCATGCCAAAGATATTATCTCGTCGGAACCCCATCATAATATCGGCAAATCCATAGATGAGCTACTCCTGGCTGGCAAAACTCCGGAGGCGGAAAAATTAGCTAGAGAGTTGAATGAGTTTATGCTTGACTCTATTGATCAGATTAAAAAGCTCAATCAAACGATTCACACGCCGGCAGATATGCTTTTTATCTGGAGCGCATCTTCTGTACCCTGGCTGCCTGCATTTCAAAGAAAGTATGGCATTACCGGCAGCGTGATTTGTGGGTTGGACTTTTTAAGAGGAATAGCCTATGCTGCCGGTCTGGACGCCAAAAAAATCCCCGGTGCAACCGGCTACAGCGATACAAACTTACAGGCAAAATTGGAATATGCTAAGAATAGTTTGCGCTATCATGACTTGGTCTATATCCATATTAATGCGCCTGATGAAGAAGCCCACGTCTTAAACCCACAAGGTAAGGCTCAAATTCTTGAAAAAATTGATCGGGAGTTAATTAAACCATTGTTCGACTTTCTGGAAAGTAATTATCCCGGTGATTATAGAATCGCCTTGTTACCAGATCATTATACCCTTTCCACAGATGGAACCCACACCGATGCCCTGGTTCCCTATCTTGTCTACGGAAAAGGAATTAAGCGGGGTGATGTACGAGAGTTTACCGAGAAATCTATTGGTGAAAAAAGTGTTTCCATCATGAAAAGCTACGAGTTTATGGACTTTTTCCTGATTAGACCAGCCCTGTAATCAATTAGCTCGATAGATGCGGTACAAAATTTTCCCAGCTCAAAAATTTCTATTGAAGGAATCTTACCCTGGGCCAGAAAAAGGTTTGGAATTTTAGATAGCACTGATGATAGCAATCTATTGCAACTTTTAAGAGCAGGGTGAGAAGATAAGTGATGCACGTTGACCACATTACTACCGACCGTCGTGACGAGTGGAACGCCTTTGTGGCTCAGCAACCCTCTTTTGCTTTGCTGCAAGCCTGGGAATGGGGTGAATTCAAAGAAAAATTGGGCTGGCAAGCCTTTCGGGTGGCCGTAAAGCGACAGGGCAAGATCATAGCCGGGGCGCAGATGCTGGTCAAATCTCTGCCGCTGCGGGTAGGGAGTGTCGCTTATATCCCACGGGGACCTATAGGTAATTGGCTAGATGAAGACGTAACATCTTATCTGCTCTCTGAATTACATCGGATTGCTAAAGATTATCGAGCTGTCTTCTTGAAAATTGAGCCGCCCTTACTTTACCATGGGACGCCCCACCAATTGTTAAAGCAACATCATTTTCAGCCCAGCCGGTATGCCAATCAGCCGCAGGCTACAATTATTATGGATTTAAAGCCGAAGTTAGATGATATTTTACAGCAGATACCCCGGCAAACACGGTACAACATCAGGTATGGCCCTAAACAAGGAGTCACCGTCCGAGTAGGAGGCCGAGAAGACCTTCCCGCTTTTCATCAATTAATGCAGATAACCGGCCGGCGCGGCCAATTTGCTCCCCGTGTTCTGGATTATTATGAGGAAGAGTGGCAGACTTTTGTGGCCTGTGATCAGGTTGTCCTGCTAATGGCTTACTATCAGGATCAATTGTTAGCCGTTCGGACTGCCTTTCGGATGGGCCATCATGCCGCCGATTTCCATGCCAGTTCATCCAATGCCTATAGAAACCTGCGTCCGAATCATTTGCTGGTGTGGGAAGCTATCAAATGGGCCAAGACGCATGATTGTCACACTTATGACTTATGGGGAATACCCTCTGAAGTAGGCCAGCAGGTGAGTGAGGGAAAAACACTACCCGAAGAAGAGCGGAGCGATGGTCTATGGGGAGTGTATCAATTCAAACGCAGCTTCAGTGAAAATGTGGTGTACTACCTAGGCGCCTATGATTATGTTTATTCTCCTCTCATGTATACCTCGCTGAACAACAAATTCTTTAACGCCGATGTGCTTGATCGCCTTGCTACATGGATGGACTCCCTCAGAAGCGGATAAATGACCCCGGCCAATAACGGGTAAGGAAACCATTAGGATGCGTCTGTTCAAATCATTAATTTACCTCCTGCTTGATTGCTTGAAAACATTCAAGGAAAGAGGCGGGCGGGCAGGACTGGCTGAATTGGGCCAAACGGTGATCCGTATCTTTTATACCCGGCTTGAGTCAGTAGTTCTGGCCAAAACACTCTTACCCGGCGAACCACCTCCAGCACCCCTACCCGACTTAATTGTTCGCCAATTGAAAAACAAGGAAGAGCTGGCGCTCCTGGACCCCTGGATTAGCCCAAAGGAAGCTGTCCGCTTCCGCCGAATCTTTGCTGCCGGCGATGCAGCGTTTGTTGCCTTACATAAGGGACAACTGGCGGGCTGGGGTTGGATTGCCTATAAAATTGACCCTCAGACAAATCGGGTGCATGTCCCCTTGGCGCCTGGCGAAGCCACCCTTTACGAATTATTTGTGGTACCAGCTTATCGAGGTACAGGAGTCGCTCAACGGCTGGTTGCCAACCGGTTACAGCTTTTGCGAGAACAGGGCTACAAGCGGGTGGTGATTAATTGCACCAAAGGTAATATTCCTGCCATTAAATTGGCGGAAAAAGCTGGCTATGTTTGTGTCGGGGAGAGCTGCCATACGCGAATTCTTTTGTGGGACCGCCTTGTCTATAGACCTTATCCATTAATGGAGAATGAGAGATGTATAAGCAATTATACCAGTTCATGAGATTGATGAAGCCGGGTGAATTTCGTACCCGCAGGTATATTCAAGAATTTGAGCGCAATCAATGGTTAAATCCCGAGGAGTTACAGCAGATTTCATGGCAAAAGCTCAAAAAATTATTGGAACATGCTTACACCCATGTCCCTTTCTATCGTCAGCGATTTCAGGAAATCGGTTTGACCCCCCAAGATATTCAAACCGAAAAGGATTTTTACCAAATTCCCCTGTTAAGTAAGGATGATATTCGCCAAAATGGTGATTTGCTCCTGGCGACTAATTACGACAAAAGTAGAATGACTCGTGATGCAACCAGTGGTTCTACGGGAGAACCGCTGGTTTTATATCGAGCACAGGATTATAGTTCTGCCGATATTGCCGCCTTTACTCGCTCTTACCGCTGGTTTGGGGGTGATATGGGTGATAAAATAGCCTGGATTTGGGGCCGGCGCCAAGATGGCTCCCACTTAACCCTGATGCAGCGGATTAAGCGTGAACGCTGGCTGGATGGATATACTGTGACCCCTGAAATCTTTCAACAGTTTGCGCAGATGTTAGGCCGCTGGAAACCAACTATCATTACGGGTTATGGGAATGTTATTTACCTGTTTGCTGAATACCTGGCTCAACAAAATATCAGAGACATCCGGCCAAAGATGGTGCAAACAACGGCCGTACCTGTTTGGCCCCACGAGCGAGAGGTGATTGAACGAGTTTTCCAATGCCCGGTTTCTGATCGTTACAGCAGCCATGAAGCAGGGGCGATTATTGCCGCTGAATGTCCCCAGGGCGGCAAACATATCTTTAGCGACTTTTGTTTTGTGGAGATTTTAGCGGATGGGCGGCCCGTTTCTCCAGGCGAAATGGGTGAAGTAGTTATTACCCCTCTTTACAATTTTGGCATGCCGCTCATTCGTTATCAAATGGCCGATATCGCCGCCCTGGCCGGCCAACCCTGTTCTTGTGGGCGGGGATTGCCCGTCTTACAAGAATTAATGGGCCGGGCAACCAGCATGTTCACCTTGCCCAGTGGTAAACTGCTGTATGGGGGCGTCTTTCGTCGGGTAGTTCTACATTATGTACCTGGTATTCAAAGATTTCGAATTCACCAGCATGCCCCCAATAAAATCGAAATTGTGCTGCAAATAAAAGAACGGCCCTGTGAGGACATAATTAACTCGGTTCGTCAACAATGTTTACCCCTCATAGAAAATGAGTCAGTTGAGTTGATTATCAGCGTCACCGATGAAATACCTATGACCGCCGCCGGGAAATTTTTAGTCACCACCTCTGATGTGCCGGTTACCTTAAATTGAGTGGTAAATCTCTATAATATCTCAAACGAAATTCAAACTTCTTTATGATATGCTACAACAGAGTCACAAAGTTAGATCGCGCATTTTGCTCTTAGTTATTCCCAAAATCACCCCATTCCTTCTTTAACAAATATCCAAATTCTAAGTAGACACTAGTTTAAGATGAGGAAAAATGAGCAAATATCCTAAGATGTCCCTGCTACCAATGTTTTGCCTAACTATTGTTGTAGTTTTGACATTAATCTCATTCTCCGCAGCTATCCCTTTGGCCAAGGCTGATGGCGCAGCATTGCCCCCGGACTCAGACTTGGATGGTCTGTCAGACGCAGTCGAAACCGGAGGTTGGCTCAACGAGCGGGTTAACGACCTGGGGGGGGGCGTTCCTTACCAGACTGACCCTTACGACACGGATAGTGACGACGACGGTCTGACCGATGGGGAAGAGATGTTGTTTAACACTAACCCGAATAGTAACAAAGACCCTGGCCTGTCTATTGTTTATGAAGATTCTTTCCAGACAGGGGAATATAGCTTTGCCTGGACCCCGGTTAGGCGCTCGGGCTTATTCAGACCCCATGGAAACAAAATGATCACCGACGAAACAGCGGTGATTCGCCGTGGCACTTCCTTTAATGTTAACGGCCCTGGTATCGTGGATGGCTACTCTGTTACCCTGAGTTGGAGCGATGGACTTGGGGCTGGCGTTCTAAGCCCGTTGACCATCAGCTCCCGAAATTCGTGCGGAGCCGAGTGCAACGGCTGGACGGTGACAGCGCCCTCAGGGGGTACGGTTGGAAAATATAAGCTCACGGCCAGTAATGGGCAGGGCTGGACCGATACCTTAATTGTGGATGTTATTTTCGAAATGCCGAGCGGTTTGACCGGTCCGCAGGTTGCCGCTTTTTTATATGATGGGGATCGTAACAACAGCAAAGATAGAACTGGAGTTTGGTTCTACGGTAAATCAGCCGACCCGGATCAGGATCTGAAGATTAGATTATATGCTGACAAATATGATCTGAGCCAATATTCCTCTTACATTTTTGATGGCGACGAGGCGCTCCGTTATTATAGTGGACCGGCGAGCAAGTACCCCAGCGTCATCAAGGCTGTGCATGGAACGGCAAATACCTGGGATGCCTCAGCCAGCCTGACGAAGTTGGCTGACGATTTTACCTGTTTCGCTTACCCTCTCACGCCGCGCTCCAGCGCCTGGGACACCTTGTTTCCTTATGATAAAAGCAACTTAAATAACCAATGTTCCAACATTGCCGGCTTGCTAACCTCGTTTCATCGCTCGGTGGGTATCCCGGCCCGTATGATAGCCGTTGACCATCGAACCAGCAACTTTGATACCTCGACCGAGATCTGGACGCGCCCCAATTCTTCCAGTTCTTACAATTGGCACACGGCCAGGAGTTTTGCTATTAATGAGGGCGATCCTAATAATTACGGTTATTGTACCGTGACCCACGTCAGTGGGGGCTATCGTCTCCGCCTTGACCGGACCCAATATGGAAGGCAGTATTACAGACCGTATTCCCAAGTTTGGCCCAGCCGAGATACCGCCTCAAATGGAAACGAGTGGATGATCGTTACAGCCGACGAGAACTGGCTTTTAAGTGAGCTGGGGGGGGCGGCTGATTATAAATGGGTGGTGTGGGACAAGTATAACATAGCCCGCCAGCCCTGGCTCCAAACATTGGCCATGCCTTACTGGAACGCCAACTATGTAGTTGATCAGGAACCCACGAATGTTGGCGACCCGGATACGACGAATCCGCCCGCCTGGAATCAAACCCCGCCTTCTGAATGGATACCGAATACACCCCCTGACACCCCTACCCTCTTTCCTATTGCCAATCCCGATGGGGATGGCACATATATTGTAGACTGGTCAAGTGTAAGCAATGTGCAGTATTATCGGCTAGAAGAAGACAATGATCCCACCTTTGACAATCCGGTCGTCCGTTACTACGGAAATACTTCTCAGTCAACAGTAACCGGGACCCCGGCCGGTACTTGGTACTATCGCGTTAATGCTGAAAATGGGGCGGGCACCAGTGAATCCTGGAGCAATATCCAATCCGTGACGGTTGGGGGAGGCATCATGGCTGCTCTGGCTGCTCCATCTGCCTCATCTGCCGACACTGCCTCCTCTGCTACATTCGCTTCCGGTAAAGTCCACCTGGGTAATATTTTGGGTGAATATGGCCTCGATGAAGACGGTGATGGTCAATTTGAGGCTTTGGTGATTCAGGTGAATGTAAAGGCGAACCAGGCGGGCAGTTATTGGATTCAGGGACAGCTTGGTACCGACGACTCTTCCTTCATTGGCACCGGTGGGGTCATGGCCGTAGATGAATTTAAGGTTGATCTGCAGCAGGGAGAACAGACAGTCAATCTTTTCTTTGATGGTCTCAGTATTTCACGAACTCGGATTAATGGCCCTTATAAGCTTATGTATCTTTTGATTACAGATGTGGACAATCCCGGCCCGGATGATTTCGTCAACAATGCGCTTGATTACAAGAACAACTCTTATGTTACTGCGGCCTACAAATTCAATGATTTTAAAACCTTAGATGCGATGTTTACCCGCAACTATGTTGACCGTGGCATTGATAACAATAAAGATGGTTCAGCGGAAGCCGTGGAAATAGATGTGGCGCTTGATATTTACCGGCCTGGAAGTTACACGGTCACAGGCGAGTTATACGATAATAACGAGGTGCTGCTTGGTGAAGCAACCTGGAGTGGCGCTGCTTTTCAAGCAACGCTTAGATTTGATAAGATAGCTGGCACCTCCGGCCCTTACGAACTGCGCAATCTCCGCTTGAGCCGCAGCGATGGCCAGGGTATAGAGGCGATTGAGCGGGCTTATACGACGCAAAATGTATCCCAGGGCCAACCTGTCACGGGGTTCGCGGCCGTACCGATGCAGCGGGGTGACAGTGGCGGCCTTGGCCCGTTGGGGGTAGGTATCACAACAACTACTTACCTTGATTTCGGAGAGGATACAAATAGCAATGGCAAGTACGACACTCTGCAAATTAAGGTGGGCGTGCAGGTAGTTACTCCCGATGATTACCAGCTTGAAGGTTGGCTGGTGGACGAGCAGGGTAACTTGGTTTCCTGGACTCATACCGGCCCGGTTACCCTGGGAGCTGGCAACCAGGAAATTATATTGAGCTACAACGGGCGGGCCATCGCTGATTATATGCAAACCCATGCTCAAACCACTCAAAAATTTACCCTGGTCGCCTTGAAACTTTACACAGGCCTTCTAAAATGGAATGAGATTAATGATGAGGTTGACGTAGCTTATACTACTGGGACATACGCCTTGACCCAGTTTGAACCTGCACTTAAAGGCAAAGTGCCTTTGCAGGACTATATGGAAAATGGGGCAGCTAAGTGGACCACTGTTCAGTCCCCTTGGGCTATAGCCGAGAGTGGTGAGTTCTTTAGTTCAGCGCACGCCTGGCGTGCCGCCAATGCCAATGCTGCATTAGGTGCTATTTTGGACCTATCAAACATGGCTAATGCCACTTTAAAGTTTCGTTCTTATCATCGGTTGGATAATAATGGTGACACCGGCTACCTGAAACTCTCAACCAATGGCAATGATTGGCAAACAATTGCTACCTTTACGGATGCTGTGGAGTCCTGGAAAACCAGGGTTATTGATTTAAGTTCTTTTGCCAACCAGAACCCCGTTTATTTACGATTCGAGCTTAACTCGGCTGGCGGTAACTCCAACGATTTCTGGGATATTGACGATGTGGTGGTGGTTGGCGACCTATATGACACGGATGGGGATGGCCTCTCAGATCAAGAAGAAGCCCAGTATGGGACAGATCCTACGAAACCTGATACGGATGGGGATGGAATTTCTGATAGTTGGGAAGTTAACAATGGCCTTGATCCATTGGATCCTGATGGCAACAACGGACCACTTGGCGATCCTGATAACGATGGTCTGAACAATCAACAGGAGCTTAACTACGGTACCGACCCCCTGAATCCTGATACGGATGGGGATGGAATGTCTGATGGGTGGGAGGTTGAGAACGGTTTTAACCCCTTGGTCAATGATGCAAATAGTGACGCTGATAATGACGGCCTCACCAATGGGGACGAATTTCAACTGGGTACTGATCCCAACAATGCTGACACAGACGGTGATACTATCCCTGATGGACAAGATCCAGAGCCAGGCAAGATAACGAAAAGGCTGTTTCTGCCTGCTATCCTCAAGTAGTATTTTTGCAAGTAGCTTACTGGCGATCTCTATAGAGGACGACAAAACATTGCTGTCCATGATATAACAGGGAAGGGTTGCTCTAAGAATTATGAAAGGGGGAATGTGGGAGTGCATTGTACTAAGTTGCGATTAGTTAAATTAATTTTGATAGCAATTGCCGTGGTTTTTGCTATTGTTCTGCCTTCGGCGAATACAGCTATTCTTCTGGCTCAAGGTGAAGGACCTTTCTTACCACCAGATTCGGATTTAGACGGGCTATCAGATGCAGTCGAAATCCAAGGTTGGGTCAACGAGCGGGCTAACGACCAGGGTGGAGGTGTTCCTTACCGGACTGACCCTTACGACACAGATAGTGATGACGATGGCTTGGCCGACGGCGAGGAGATGTTGTTTAATACAAATCCACTCGACAGGAAGAGTCCTGGCCTTTACACAATCTACGAGGATTCTTTTCAGACTGGCGAATACATATTTGCCTGGACACCCATAAAACGTTCAGGCATATTTAGACCGCAGGGTCACAAAATGATTGGCACTGAAACCTTAGTCATTCGCCGTGGTACAACCTTCACTGTGGGTGGCCCCGGTGTTGTGGATGGTTATCCGGTGTCACTCACCTGGGGTGATGCACTTAAGAATCCGGGGGTTCTAACCCCTTTAACGATTGGTCCACGAAACGCCTGTACCGATAGATGTAATAGCTGGACGGTTTCCGTGCCGTCGAATGGAACTGTGGGAAAATATAAGCTTGTCGCCAGCAATGGTCATGGATGGACCGATACTTTGATCGTAGATGTCATTTTTGAGATGCCATCCGGTCTAACCGATGCCCAAGTTGATGGCTTCTTATATGACGGAGATCGCAACAATACGAAAGACAAAACAGGAATTTGGTTCTACGGTACAGGGGCTGACCCGGATCAGGATCTGAAAATCAGATTATATGGTTATAAGTATGACCTCGACCAATTCTCGGCCTACATTTTTGATGGAAGTGAGGCAATCAAACGTTACTATGGGGGACCAGCCAGTAAGTACCCTAGCGTCATCAAAGCCGTCCATGGAAAGACGTCTACCTGGGATGCTTCGGCAAGCCTGACCAAGCTGGCTGATGATTTTACGTGTTTTGCCTATCCCTTGACTGTCCGGACTACTGCCTGGAGCACCCTGTTTCCTGGCGGTAGTAATCTAAATAACCAATGCTCTAATATTGCCGGCTTGTTAACCTCGTTTCACCGCTCAGTAGGTATCCCCGCCCGAATGGTGGCTGTTGACCACCGGAACAGCAATTTCGATACTTCGACAGAAATATGGACTCGATCAAACTCCTCCAGTGCTTACACCTGGTATACAGCCAGAGCTTTTGCAACTACCGAAGGTGATCCTGATAATAACGGTTACTGTTCCCTGACCCACGTCAGTGGGGGCTATCGTGTCCGCGTTAGTCGGTCCCAATATGGGAGCCAGTATTATAGGCCGTATTCTCGAGTTTGGCCCACCCGAGGTAGCGCCTCAAACGGTAACGAGTGGATGATGATCACTGCAAACGAAAAGTGGAATGAGAATGAGACTAATGGCTGGCCTCCTGATTACAAATGGGTGGTGTGGGACAAATATAAGGTAGCCCGTAATGATTGGTTTGAAACTCTGGCTATGCCTTATTGGAACAGGGATTATAGAGTTGATCAGGAGCCGACAAATGTAGGCGATCCAGACACCACAAATCCACCGGCCTGGAATAGTCCTATTCCATCCAGTTGGCTTGCAGATACACCACCTGGCACTCCTACGCTTAACTCCATTAGTAATCCTGAGCGGGATGGCAATTATATAGTGCATTGGAATAGCGTGAGTGGGGCGCAAGCCTACAGATTGGAGGAGGACTCCAATTCTAACTTCACCAGCCCGACAACACGTTATAATGGGCAGGCGAAAGATAAAAGTATCTCTGGTCAGCCGGCCGGTACCTGGTATTATCGCGTTCGCGCTGAAAATAGTGCGGGCGCCAGTGCTTGGAGTAATGTTCAATCCGTGACTGTTGGAGGAGCGGGCTTGTCTGTCCTGGCCGTTTCACCTGACTCGTCTGAAAATGCCTTACCGGCAGATTCGACTACGGCGCTCGATTTTGATAAGGTTCGGCTGGGAGATATTGTAACTGAACATGGCCTTGACGAAGACAGGGATGGTAAATTTGACTCTTTGGAACTACAAGTGGTTGTGGAGGTGAAACAACCGGGCAGTTATTGGATTCAGGCACAACTTGGGACAGATGATCCCTCCTTTTGGGGTACTGGCGGCGTGATGGCCGTCGATCAGTTTAAAGTTGATTTAGAGCAGGGAGAACAAATAGTCCATCTTGTATTTGATGGTTTAAGCATTTCTAGAACCCGGGTTAACGGTCCTTATAAGTTGATGTATCTCCTCATTACCGATGTGGATAACCCTGCTCCGGATGATTTTGTTAATGGAGCGCTTGACTCTAAGAATAACTCCTACGTTACCGCAGCTTACCGATTTAACGAATTTAAAACACTAGATGCTATGTTTGCTCGCAGTTATTCTGATCGTGCGCTCGATAGCGATAAGGATGGCCATGCCGAAGCTTTAGAAATAGATGTGTCCTTAGATATCTATCGCCCCGGAAATTATACGGTAACTGGTGAATTATACGATGACAACAATATATCCCTTGGTGAGGCAACATGGAGTGGGACAACCGACAAAGCCACGCTTCGGTTTAATAACATAGGTGGTACTTCCGGACCTTATATACTGCGCAACCTGCTTCTAAGTCGAGCTGAGGGTGAAGGTTTGGATGAGATTGAACAAGCCTATACTGCCCAAAATGTGTCTGCGGGAGAACCTGTCTCCGGGTTTACAACCATACCGGTGCAGGATAGTGGTGGCATTGGGCCATTAGGTGTGGGTATTACAACCACAACGTATCTTGAGGTTCCGGTAGATCAAGATAACAACGGCAAATATGACTCCCTGCAAATCAAGGTGGGCATGCAAGTAGTTAACCCTGATGAGTACCAGCTTGAGGGCTGGTTGGTGGATGAACAGGGTAATTTGGTCTCCTGGGCGCATACCGGCCCTGTTGTTTTAGAGGCTGGCAATCACGAACTCTCATTAACCTACGAGGGCCGGACCCTGTCTGATTATATGAAAACCCACGCCCAGGCTAGCCAGAAATTCACTCTAGTTGCTTTGAAGCTTTATACTGGCCCGCTAAAGTGGGATGAGATCAATGATGAAGTTGATACTGCCTATACTACTAATACCTATTCATTTGGCCAATTCGAACCTGGGGTCAAAGGTGCTGCGCTGCTCTTGGATGATTTTGTTGAAAATGGTGCGGGCCAGTGGACAGCCGAGTCTCCTTGGGAAATAGCCGAAAATCGCGCCTATTTTAGCCCAGATCATGCCTGGCGGGCTGGTGATGCTAATGCCTCGTTGCAGACAGTGTTTAGTTTAACCAAAATTGCCAAACCTGTCTTAAAGTTCCGCACCTATTACAAACTGTACAATACCAATGAGTTTGGTTATGTAAAAGCTTCCAGCAATGGTAATAATTGGGAAACGATTGCTACTTTCTCCAATAAGATTGAGTCTTGGCAAACCCAGGTTCTTGATTTGAGCTTGTTTGGTAGTGAACCTACCGTCTACTTGCGTTTTGAACTTAACTCTGCCGGTGGTTCATCTGATGATTTCTGGTATATTGATGACGTAATCGTAGCTGGCCAATTAAATGATCCTGATAACGATGGCCTATCTAATGATCAGGAGATAGCCATCGGTACAGACCCCCACAATCCCGATACCGATAATGACGGTATGCCCGATGGCTGGGAGGTGGACCATGGCTTGGATCCTAAAATCAATGATGCGAATGGCGACGCTGACAGCGACGGATTGACTAACTTAGAGGAATATCAACATGGTACAGACCCTCACAAATCCGATACTGACGGCGATGGTCTGCCCGATGGTTGGGAGGTGAGGCAAGGCCTCGATCCAACTGATAGCACGGGCAATAATGGCGCCAGCGGCGATCCGGACGGTGATCAATTGACGAATGAAGAGGAATACCAAAAAGGCACCCATCCTAACAACCCGGATACCGATGGGGATGGTATACCCGATAACCAGGACCCCAGGACTGAATTTAGATTCTTCTTGCCTACCCTCTTCAAATAGGAATTGGCCGTAAAAAAAACGATCAGGTTTTAGTGTCACAAGGGGGGCGAATTTTGTCGTCCCCTTTTCACTCCCTATTCTTTACTACACAAGAGGTATTATGCGCATTGCGATTTTTGGTTTAGGGTATGTCGGCTGTGTTTCGGCGGCGTGCCTGGCTCATGAGGGGCACCAGGTGATTGGGGTAGATGTCAACTCCCTCAAAGTAGATATGATTAATGCCGGGAAAAGCCCCATCATCGAGGCGGGTGTGGATAAGCTCATCGCTGAAGCGGTAGCTGTTGGCAAGTTACGCGCCACCACAGCAGCCGCCGAGGCTGTTGCTTCAGCAGACCTCTCTTTTATCTGTGTGGGTACACCCAGCAATGAAAACGGCAGTCTGGACTTGCAGTATGTGCATCACGTCGCTGGCGAAATTGGCCAGGCGCTGGGGCAGCAAGAAAATTATCATGTTGTCGCCGTTCGCAGTACGGTCTTGCCCGGCACCATAGCCAAAGAAATTATCCCCGTGTTGGAAGAAGCATCAGGCCGGCGCGTGGGTGTGGATTTTGGCCTTTGTTCCAACCCCGAATTTTTACGTGAGAGCAGTGCTGTGGCCGATTTTTATCAACCCGCTTTTACCTTAATTGGCCAGTGGGACGAGCGCAGCGGTGACCGGGTGGCAGCGGTTTACCAAAACATAGATGCACCGACTGTTTGCACTGACATATCCACTGCCGAGATGATCAAATATGTCAGCAATACTTTCCACGCCTTGAAAATCACCTTTGCTAATGAGATTGGCAATTTCTGTAAAAAGGTAGGGGTAGACAGTCACGAGGTCATGCGTGTCTTTTGTATGGATACCAAGTTGAATATTTCACCCGCTTATCTTAAACCCGGGTACGCTTTTGGCGGTTCATGCCTGCCTAAAGACCTGCGCGCCTTATTGCATCGGGCGCGTCAAGAAGATCTGGACCTGCCGGTTTTACAGGCCATCCCCCGCAGCAATGAACTTCAGGCCAAGCTGGGGGTAGAAGCTGTGTTACGCACAGGCAAAAAACGGATCAGTATTTTGGGCCTTAGCTTCAAGGCCGGCACCGATGACCTGCGCGAGAGCCCGCTGGTTTATCTGGCCGAGACGTTGCTAGGTAAAGGGTATGATTTGATGATTTACGACCAGAATGTTTCTCTGGCCCGTTTAACAGGAGCGAACAAACAGTACATTGAAAAAGTCATTCCCCACATCTCTTCTCTCTTGTGTCCGTCGTTAGATGATGTATTGGCGCATGCCGAGGTGTTAATTGTGGGGAATCGATTGCCGGAAGTAACCGGATTGCTCAAACATACTAACGGTAAGCATATAATTATTGATTTAGTACACCTTGGTGATAATCAAATTGAACAAAATCAGAATTATCAGGGAATTTGTTGGTAAATAGGCGTGTTTTGAAGGTAGGCTGAAAATGGCCCGTATCTTATTCAAGTTGAATATCTTTTTTGGTCTAACGTTGCTTTTGATGCTCATCCCTGCGCCGCAGCGAGCTTATGCTCAATGGCCGCCTTTTTCTTTTAATCTGACCCCCTCGCACGAACAAGGCAAAATAACCTATTACATCCGGTTTTCTACTCAGGTAGATTGGCCGATGAGTAATGTTACCTTCAAAATACCTTTACCCGAAGGGACTCGCTTTGTAGAAGCTAAGGCTCAGCCAACTACTCAAGTTACCTTTGATGGGTCTGAAATAACCTTCTTTACTGCTTTTTATTACCAGCCTATTAGAGATGCCTTCTTTGTAGTAGAAATTATTGACCCGGCCAAGACTGTTTTTACGACCCATGCCTGGATATCCTGGCAAGGTCTGCAGCCGGGCGACTATTTGGCCCAGGATGTCTCGCTTGATATTACTCGCCAAACCACAACCTGGGAAGCCCCTGTTCCTTCTCGCTTGCGCCTGAGAGCCATGGCCGCCGTAGCTGATGATATTATTACTTACCATATCTATCCCACTAACCTGAGCAGGTTGCGGATGTGGGATTTGAAGATAAATGTTCCTGTACCCG
The DNA here is from genome assembly GCA_016860845.1 of Chloroflexota bacterium. The sequence goes on along the minus strand of BOKF01000034.1, from coordinate 11,984 downwards.
AAGGAACGACCTTTGTGTCAGCCGAAGCCCCGCCTCCCTTCGTGACTAATTTTGATGGACGCGAGGTTTCCTTTTTTACCTCAGAGATAGAGCAACAGGCCGATATAGCGCTCAGTTTTAAGGTTTCTAGTGAAAAGGTGACAACTCCACTGGTTGTAACCCATGCCTGGGCTACCTGGAAAAATGTGGGTAGATCAGTCGGACGAACTATTGACTCTCAGGAGGATAATCGTAGCGGCGATATTGTGGTAGAACCCCATGCGGTTCAGCAGGTTATATCCGACCGCATCGGTGATGTACCGTTTCCAAACTATGATCTGACCAGTATCGCGCTGCAGCATGACGCCTCCAACCTCAAGGCTACTTTTTACACTGTCGGCAAATTGGGAGCCGTTGGCGAACCTTTTCATTATCGCTTGTACATTGACAAGGATTGCAGCTTAGATACCGGTAGTCAGAGAGGTGAGTTGGGCAGAGATTATCAAATTTTGTACCGCCACGATGATGGTCGCGCTAGTTTTAATGTGTGGGATAGCGCCCAAAAGCGCTATGTTTGGGTGCAGCCACTCAAGTTTCAAGTTTCGGCTAATGACACAATAATAGCTTTATGGATACCGCTGAGCTTGTTGGAGAACAATCAACATTTGTGCTGGCAGGTTGAAGCTAAATATGCCACCACAGCCTATAACCCTTCCCCGTCGGATGATATCACTACCGAAGCTTACTATGATGTCGGAGCAACAACTTCAATCTCCGGGACTCAAGTATTCACGGGCGAGACATCAACCTCTATCCCTGGCGAAGCAATAGACACGATAGACCCCTTAGCTGAGAACATCGCTGCTCAACCTGCTCTAGCGGTCACCCCAATCACTGGCAAAATAGCCATACCTCTCGACAACGGCCGCATTCACTATGATGTTCACCTTTATAACCTGCCGGATGGCCGGGAATTGTTCGTAATACCAAATGCTCGTCAACCCAATTTCCGCTTTGATGGTCAACGAATTTTGGCCAACCGCGAAGGAGGCGGGGTAGAAAATATCTATGAATATAATCTGACCGACGGAGTGGCACAGCAGGTCGGTGATGCTTCCGGTGACTCTCATCCGTATTATGATCCTTGGGGTAATCGGGTGGCTTATGGCAACGCCGAGCTAGTTTTAGGGGCTAAGGGGCGTCATGCTCCTTTTCTCTTTGTGCAGTGTGGTTTAATGCCCCCCCATCTGGAAACAGAGCCGCGCTGTCGAGACATCCCCTCCCTGGGTGTGCTGGTCCCATCCGGCCAGATGGGCGAGATCCAGGGAACCCACCCGGTCTGGACCAGCACCGATATGATTGTTTATAGGGGCTGCAATACCTGGGCCGGAGCGAGATTATGTGGTATCTATAGCGTACCTTCCACCTCCACCAAAGGCTTTAGCGACGGTTTTATTCCCCGGCAGCTTACCAGCGATACCAGTGATATCCCTTCCGATACCAAAGGCGCCTTCATTGCCTTCACCTCGCAGCGAGACGGCAATTGGGAAGCTTATATCATGGATTTGAACGGCGGTGGGGTGAAAAATTTGTCTAACAGCCCAAACTCTAATGATGGCCTCCCCACCCTTTCACCCGACGGTAATTGGGTCGCTTTTGTGTCGGATCGGAATGGGCTTTGGGCTGTCTGGGCCGTGCCCATAACGGGAGGAGACCCCCAAAAGTTGTTTGACCTGCCTATCGCTCAGCCTTGGGGGGACGGCGATCGGAGCTGGACCAATGAGCGTATCTCGTGGGGACCGTAAATGAGTCCGATCTTCCTACTGAACAACATGGGCCTTCAACCTGGCCTCGTCTACTGTAATCTCGGCCAGCGTATCTAAGTCCAGGTAGCCGTCCAGCAATTCGATGGGCCGGTTAACAATTTCATCTTCCAATTTGAGAAAAAAGCTCAGCTCAGAGGGATAGTCAATTCCAGCCAGCCCGGCAAAGATAGCCGCCCGAATCGTGCCCAGGGTTGAACTGGCCTGTGAGCCGACCATCACCCCTTTGTGTTGCTGTCGCGCCGCAGCCAGCATTTGTAATGACTGAGAGTAGCCGGTTCGAGCGGTTTTGATGTTGAGAATATCAAACGTATTAAATCGAAATTCACGGGCCAACTCGCGGGGCGTAAAGGCGCTGTCGTCGGCAATCAGCGGCAGGATTTCCATTTGACGCAAGGCTGCTCGCTCTGGGATCATCTCGACGGGCAGCGGCTCCTCGACGTATAAAATGCCCAGGTCAGCCAGTTGCCGCAGTTGGGCCGGGGCCTCTTCCGGCAGCAGGCCCTCGTTGGCGTCGGCATACAGCTCAAGCCGACTGCCTTTGAACTCTGCTTGCAGCTTTTGGATGAGGGCGACATCCTTGGCAAAGTTGCGTCCAACTTTAACCTTGAGGACTCGCACCCCCCGCTCGTAAACAGCTTTCGCTTCAGCCAGCATGGTGGCTGGGTCAGAAATACCCAAAATATAAGAGACTTTAATTTTACGGTTCGGCGGGTTAAGATAAGCCAGTAGATTTTGCCCTTGCCAGGCTGCCAGGGCTTCATGCAGAGCAATATCTACTGCCCCCTTGGCTGTGTGATTGTTGACAATGACCGCCATGCGCCGGTTGGCCTCTTCAAGCTGCGTCACCTCCAATCCCACCAATTGCGGAGCGAAATATTTTTGGATGATAGCCTGGATAGACTCGGGTGTTTCGCCGTAAATGGTGGGGCGGGGCGTCGCTTCAGCCAGGCCAATGTGGCCCGTATCGGTGATGGCCCGCACCAGGACATGTTCTAAAATATCCAGGCGGCTGGCCTTACCCCAACTTAAAGCGCCGGCCATCGGCAGGCGGAAGGTTAAGGTCTGAATTTCCGTAATTTTTGGCATAGACTCGTGCAATCTAAAATATGTTACCCCCCCGCTCCCAACCAGGCAGCGACTCTTTCCGCTACCGTGTGGGGAGAGTGCATCGCCGTATCAACCACCAGCACTTTTGCTGGGGGTAGGCTGTGGGTTAAGTAAACCCGGGCCGTGTTGGAGTCGTAATTACGCCGCTCCTTAACAATTATGGTGATTTTCTGGACCACCTCATCCACGGGAATCTGAGCCAGGCGCGCGCCTTTGGCAATTTGCTGCAACTGTTCCTCACTAAAAACAGCTTCGATGTTAGGCACAGCCAGCAAAGTCGCCATTAAATTTTGGCTGGTCAGCGAACTTTGTAGAGCAACGCTGTCGGTCACATCAAAAACATCGCCCCGCTTCAAGAGGCGGTTGAGCCGGATGGTATCAGGCGCATCCAAAACCACAAAGCGCGCTTCGGGAAAATAGGTGACGGCATGCTGAACTTCATTCAGACCCCGCAGCCCGTCGAAAATGAACAGGGGTTGAGTGTGGCCGGAGTGGACGGCCAGGCGGCTCAGGGCATGGGCCATTCCACCGGGAAACTTGGCCCGGTAGCGCGCGGTATACTCAAAGCGCTCTACCCGGTCGGTAATCGGGCGAAGCGGCTCACCCGCTTCTGCCTGGAGCGAGGCAATGATAATTTCGTCGGTAATCTCTCGGCGATTGGGCAATAAAGTGAAGTTCAGGCCGTTTTGCGGCAGCAAATCCAAAACGGTTGACTTACCCACTCCCGTTAAGCCGACCAGAATCACCAAAGGCAACTCAGTCAGCGCTCGAAAGCCCAGAGGTATTGGCTCAGCCTCGGGGGCAAATGCCACAGTATCGGCTAAAAATCTCATTTTTGCCCGTCCCCTATTGTGGGCGGGATTTTACCCTAAAAAAACAAAATTGTCACTAATTTCGGAGGTTGGTAGAAGGCTTTTCGTTGAGGAAGGATTTCACATCTTTCAGTATAATAGCCTCTGGCATCGCTCGCGTGGAATGATCAGGTGTGAATTTTGGTTTGCAGCCCCTCTCTATCCATGCTACAATTTTTCTCGAAATCAGTAACTGCTCCGCCATGTCATTTCGACCGAAGGGAGAAATCCCTAATGCCTATGTGTCGCTTAAGGGATTTCTCGGCTTATGGCCTCGAAATGACATTGGAGGAGGAGTAACCAAAGTCAAAAAATTTGAGTTTTTGGAAAGCCGCCATGCAACTTGCAATAAAAATCGCACTGACAACTTTTATCGCCATGTTTATCTTTATTATGGGCGCGGGCGCCGGCTATGCTGTTCGCGATTACGTCGTGGACGACCAACCCACTGCCGAAGAACTTCAATCGCTGAGTCTGTACTGGGAAGTTTGGCATCGGGTCGAACAGCAGTTTTACGGTAAAGTCCCGGATGCTCCGCTATCAACTTATGGGGCCATTCGCGGCGCCCTGGCGACCCTGAATGATCCGTACACCCTGTTTATCGAACCGGAACCGGCCAAGGAAGAAAAAGCTCAATTGGAAGGCAGATTCGGCGGGATTGGCGCGTTTATCCAGCGCGATGAAGCCGGGCGGGTCATTCTCGACCCGATGCCTGATCAACCGGCTGAGAAAGCGGGAGTGCGCAAGGGTGATATTCTGGTGGCGGTTGATGGTCAGCCCCTTGCCCAGGAGATAAGTACAGAGGATGTCGTAAAACTGGTTAAGGGTGAGATCGGGACCAAAGTGGTGCTGACCATCCAGCGCGAAGGGGTTGAAAACACCCTGGACATTACCATTGAGCGCGCGCCCATAGAAACACCCAGCGCCCAGTGGCGCATTTTAGAGCAGGCGCCCAAGATCGGCTACATTCAATTGACCTCTTTCACCGAGCGCAGCAATAAAGAGTTGGATCGTGCTTTTGAGGAGCTAACGGCCCAGGGGGCCGAATCTTACATTCTGGATTTGCGAGGCAATGGTGGCGGTCTTCTGGAAACAGCGGTTGATGTCGCCAGCCAGTTTCTACGTGATGGCGTCATCCTCCGCGAAGATCGTAAAAACGAAGGCGAGCGGGTCTACGATGTGCGCCCCGGCGGTAAAGCCCTGGATCAACCCCTGGCCCTGCTGGTCAACGGCGGTACTGCCAGCGCCAGCGAGATTGTGGCCGGGGCCTTGCAGGACTACAAGCGGGCCACCCTGGTTGGCGAGAAAACTTTTGGTAAGGGGAGCGTCCAACTGATCTACGAACTGTCGGATGCCTCCCGCCTGCACGTCACGGTAGCTAAGTGGTTTACCCCCAATAACAATGCGATTGACGGCACCGGGTTAAAACCTGATATTGAAGTGTTGATCACCGACGAAGATCGGGCGAATAATCGTGATCCGCAGCTAGAGCGGGCCATTAGTTTTTTGACTAATGGCGAGAGTGCCACCCAGTAACTAACCCTTATCATTTTGTTAAGATATAAACCCCCGTTCTCTCTGAAGGAAGGTCTGTTTTTATGATGCGCTACTTCAAGCTCCTGCTCATGGCCCTGTTGGTTCTGGTGGTTGTCATTGGCTCTTTTGGGGCGGGTATGGTGTTTCACGCTGATTTTTTGAGGCCAGCCCAAACAGTTGCTCAGGCAACGACGGTGTCATTCAACAGCGTGGCTGAACTGGACCAGTCGCCAAGCCCCAGTATGCCCCTTGCGCCCAGCGAATTTGCCGCGTTTTGGGAAGCCTGGTCGTTTTTGGAGAATCAGTTTTACGGCGATATTCCTTCGGATAGCGAACGAATGTATGGCGCTATCCGGGGTATGGTCAACTCCTACGGCGACCAGCACACGGCCTTTATTGACCCGGCCCGCGCTACCATCATGAGCGAAAATATCCGGGGCAGTTTTGAGGGGATTGGGGCGACCGTTCGCCTGGATGAACTGGACCGGCTGGTGATCGTCGAGGCGCTGCCGGAGCGCCCTGCCTTTCAAGCCGGGCTGCGGGCTAAGGATGTCGTGTTAAAAGTAGATGGCCTGCCTGTTGACGGGTTGAGCCTGTATGAAGCGGTCGCCCTGATTCGCGGCCCGGCTGGTTCTACGGTGGTCCTGATGGTTGCCCGTGAGGGTAAACGGGAACCGTTTGAGGTTCCGGTTGTCCGGGCCAAAATCGAGATAAAGGTTGTTGAATCGAAAATATTGGAAGATGCGCCTGAAATTGGCTATGTGCGGCTGACCCAATTTAGCAACGGCGCCGCCAGAAAAGTGGCCAGGGCGATTAAAACCCTGCTTGATAGCGGCGCGACAGCCATTATATTTGATTTGCGCGGCAATCCAGGCGGCCTGTTGTCGGAAGCAGTGGAAGTAAGCAGTCTGTTCGTGGCCGATGGAACCATCGTCGTCGAAAAATTAAAGGACGGCCAGGACAAGCGGTTTAACGCAGCTTACCACCCTCACGTCGCCACTGAAATTCCTTTGGTTCTGCTGGTGAACGGCGGCAGCGCCAGCGCCAGTGAGATTGTGGCCGGCGCAATGCAAGATTTGGAGCGGGCAACACTCGTCGGCGAGCAGACTTTTGGTAAAGGTTCGGTGCAGTTGCCTCACAACCTCTCTGATGGGTCGGAACTGCGGGTCACGATTGCCGAGTGGCTGACCCCTGCTCTCCGTCAAATTAATGGCCAGGGGATTACGCCCGATATCGCAGTTGAAATGACGGCCGAAGAAGTTGAACAGGACCTTGATCCGCAGCTAGACGCGGCTGTGGAATATTTGCAAACAACCCAGAAATTGCCGCTGAGCCAATCAGCAAAGTAATGGAAGGTTGGAAGGTTGGAAGATTGGACAGTTGCCGGTCCTCCAACCTTCCGGTCCTCCAGTCTTCCAATCTTCCACTTATGACCAATCAACCCGTAAAAGTTATCGCCACCAATCGAAAAGCGCGCCACGATTACCTCATTGAGGACACGTTTGAGGCAGGTATTGTCCTGACCGGCAGCGAGATCAAATCTGTCCGCGCCGGGCAAGTTAATTTGCGTGATGGCTATGCCGCCATTCGGGAGGGAGAGCTGTGGCTGCTCAATGCTCACATTGCCCCTTACCATCAGGCCAGTTATGAAAATCACGAGCCGCGCCGCGACCGCAAGCTGTTGATGCACCGCCGCGAAATTAATCGGCTAACCGGCAAACTGCAAGAAAAGGGCCTGACCCTGATTCCCCTGCAACTTTACCTCAAAAACAGCCGGGCCAAAGTGGAGTTGGGCCTGGCCCGGGGTAAAAAATTGCATGATAAACGCGAGTCGCTGCGCGAGCGTGATGACCGCCGCCAGATTGCCCGGGCCGTGGGCCGGCGTCAAAAAGGAGTAGAATGAGTACTGTAAGCCCTTTTCAATTCAAGCATTACCGGCCTCGCCCTTTAGAGATTATTGACACCACCCTGCGCGAAGGCTCACAGACTTCGCTGCTGCACGATCATTACAAATACTTCTTTAACCAAAACGACAAGATGGAAATTGCCCGCGCCCTAATTGTGTTTGGGGTCAAGTTTATCGAACTGTTTGCCCCCATCGTCAGCCCCCAGGAGCGGGATGATTTTGCGGCGATCAAGGAGGTGCGGGATGAACTGATTATGCAGAAAGGTTACACCTTTTTGCTGGCCCACGTCCGCTGCCACCCCGACGATGTGGCCTCGGCCGTTGAGGCAGGCGCCGATGGGCTGAATTTTTACATCGGCCTGTCCGAAGCCTCGCGCATGTACAATCATGGCAAGGATTTTGACGACATCATTCGCCGGGCGCGTTCTTTGTTGGAAGAGGTGCGCCGGCATCACCCGCACCTGATTCTGCGCTTCAGCGGTGAAGATGCCTTCCGCACCCCGGAGCCTCACCTCTTCCGCGTTTATGACCAGATTGTGCCTTTTGTGGACCGTCTCGGCACGCCGGATACGGTGGGTGTAGCCACGCCAACCCAGGTAGCTCAGCGGATCAGAGCTTTGCGCGAGCGCTACCCGGCGATGGATTTTGAAGGTCACTTTCACGATGATCGTGGCTTTGCCTTGGTCAATACCCTGGAAGCGGCCAAAAGTGGTATGCGTTATATGAATACAACCCTGTTAGGGGTCGGGGAACGCTCCGGCATTACCTCGATGACCGCCCTATTTTTTAACCTCTACATTGATAAAGCCTATGACCACCTGGAAGGGTACAACTTGCGCGGCTCCTACCCGATCAACGTGATGTTTGCTTCCAAGCTCAAAAAGCTGGTGCCGTCCAAAGAGCCGGTCAGTTTAACCAACCGGACCCACACCGCCGGCGTCCATCAAAAAGCGCTGCTTAACAACGCCGGCACTTACGAAGCTTTTCCGCTTGACCAGTTTGGGGTGAGCGAGTCAGAAGTGCTGTTGGGGCCGTTGAGCGGCTGGAACATTGTCCATTATTTCCTGAAGGAAATTAAGGGGTATAACCTTGACGAGGGAACGGCGCGGCAAATTGCGACAGCCTTCAAAGATCGGGTTTACAATATTGGCCCGCAAGACTCCCCCACCCAGATTTTGATTGAAATTGCCGAAAACCAGTTTGGTTTGAGCCACATCAGCGTGCCGGAACGCTTCAAAGATAACATTCTCCAGCGCATGGACGCCGACGCGGCTGCCCCGTTGCCTGCTGAAGCTGAACTCCGGGACCAGCCCGGTTCCGAAATTGCCGAAACCTATGGCCGCGAAGCCGCAGTCAGCTTGAAAAGATGAAGCGAGGAAATGTGAGGCGATGAGGCGAAGCGGCACAGCAGAACTTTGCTTTCCCTTTGAAATCCAAAATCCACGCCCGTCAGGGCAGTCTAAAATCCAAAATGGGATATACTTTTGTTGAAAAAATTTTAGCCAAAAATGCCGGCTTGGCCGAGGTGACGCCGGGCCAGGTTCTTGATGCGACCCCCGATGTGGCGCTTAGCCACGATAACACGGCGGCCATCTCCAAAACTTTTTACAGCCTGGGCATCGAGCGGGTCAAATACCCGGAGCGGCTGGCCATTACCCTGGACCACGCCGCCCCACCGCCTACAACTCAGCATGCCCAAAATCACGCCGACGTGCGCCGCTTTGTCGCCGCCCAGGGTGTCAAGTACTTTTTTGAAGTGGGCCGGGGCATTTGCCACCAGGTTTTGTGTGAAGAGGGTTTGATTTATCCCGGCGTACTGCTGCTGGGCGCCGACAGCCACTCGACCCACTATGGGGCGCTGGGCGCATTTGGGGCCGGAGTAGGCCGCAGTGAAATGGCGGCAATCTGGGCGACCGGCCAATTATGGCTGCGCGTGCCGGAAAGTATCAAAATCACCTTGCAGGGTGCGTTCAAAGCCTGGGTGACCAGCAAAGATATTGCCCTGTTCATCATCGGCCAATTGGGCGCGGATGGCGGCCTCTATGCCAGCGTCGAGTTTCACGGCGAGGCGGTCGCCGGGATGAGCATGGAAAGCCGTTTTGTCCTACCCAATATGATGGCGGAGATGGGCGCTAAGAGTTCGTGGGTGGCCCAGGATGCGGTGACGTTTGCGTGGCTGGAAGAGCAGAGGAGCAAAGGAGAACTAGAGCCGCCATCCAAAATCCAAAATCTAAAACCTAGAATTTCGGAATTGGAGGCGATAAGCCGTGAATTGTCGCCTGACCCTGATGCAGCTTACTTGGCTGAATATGAGTTTGATGCGGGGGTGATTGAGCCGCAGGTGGCCTGCCCGCACAGTGTGGACAACGTCAAACCGTTGAGCGTGGTCGCCGGAACGAAAATAGACCAGGCTTTTTTAGGGACCTGTACCAATGGCCGGCTGGAAGATATTGCCGTAGCCGCGCAGATTATGGCGGGCCGGCGGGTTGCGCCGGGCACGCGGCTGCTGGTTATCCCGGCTTCCTCCCAGGTTTATCTCGATGCAGTGAAAGCGGGTTATGTTGAAACATTGCTGGCCGCCGGAGCTGCCTTTGGCTCACCCGGCTGCGGCCCCTGTATGGGTAACCACATGGGCATTCCCGCCCCCGGCGAAGCGACCATTAGCAGCGCCAACCGCAATTTCCGCGGGCGCATGGGTACCCGCGAGTCCGACATTTACCTGGCTTCCCCGGCCGTTGTCGCTGCCAGCGCTATCGCCGGCAAAATTGCCGGACCGGAGCAGATTTGAGGATGAGCGAAAATCGAAAAGCGAGAGTGTGGAAATACGGCGACGGGGTCAATACCGACGTCATCTTCCCCGGCAAGTACACCTATACCGTCACCGACCCGGCGGAAATGGCCCAACACGCCCTGGAAGACCTCGATCCTTCCTTTGCCGCGCACGTCCAACCGGGGGATGTAATCGTGGCGGGTAAGAACTGGGGCAACGGCTCCAGCCGTGAACAGGCAGTGACATGTCTCAAACAGGCCGGCGTTGGTGCGGTGATTGCCGTTTCCTTTGCCCGCATCTGGTATCGCAACGCCATCAACAACGGTCTGTTAGCCTTAACCTGTCCTGCTGCCTTTGAGGCTCTCAATTCCGGAGATTGGGTGGAGATTGATTTAGAAGGCGGGGTTATCAAGAGCGAGGCTGGTACCTTTACCTTTCCTCTCTTTGCCCCGTCGGTCCAGGCGATCATCGCTGCTGGCGGCCTGATCCCCCATTTGAAGAAGCAATTAGCTCGCGGGGATTAAAGAGGAACGTTCCCCGCTTCCTTTCCAGTATCAGGCCAGTTTCGCCTCTTCGGCCTCAAGCCGGGTTTGCATTTCTTCCAGGGCGATGGCGGCCACCTGGGCCAGGATTAGCAGCAAGGTCGCATCGGCTTCTCTAAATTCGTCATCACGCTTGTTCAACAATTCAATGACACCGATCAGCTTGCTGCGGGCGATCATGGGCACGCAGAGGATTGAGCGGGTGACAAAACTAAATTCCTCGTCAATGTCCAGTGAAAAGCGGCTGTCCTGGCGGGGATTGTTGACAATGAGCGGCTCACGCTGGCTGGCTACCCAACCGGCAATACCATTATCGCTCTTGATACGGTAGCCGCGCAGTTGGTTCCTGATATCGCCGTGAACCAGGACAAAAACCAATTCATTGGTTTCTTCATCCAACAGCAGTAAAGAACCATCCTCGGCTCTCAGGACACCCATTGCATTGTGGAGGATTTGGTCCAGCAAATTAAACAGATTCTCCTCCGAGGTGATGCGCTGGGTGGCCCAATAAAGGTCATGGAGGGCCTCGATGTAACGGCGGAAGGCCAGGCTGTCCTCACGCAGAGTTTTGTTCTCCTCCTGCAAGCGCGCATTTTCTTGTTGTAAAAACCGTAAAGCCGAGGTTGTATTCTCCATGACTATCTCCCTTAAAGTCTTCAGGTGGGGACGGCAGTCAAAATTTTGGCCGCTACCTGGCTCAGCATGGACAGAACAGCCAGGTCGGTTTCGTTGAAGGCCCCGTTGGCCTTGTTGAGCAATTCGATGACCCCGATAAGTTGATCATGAGCGATAATCGGCACGCACACAATCGAGCGCGTCACAAAACCAAACTCCTGGTCCACTTCCAGCGAAAACCGCCAATCCTGACGAGGGTTGTTGACAATCAACGGTTCGCGCTCGTTCACGACCCAGCCGGCGATACCGGTACCGGTCCCGATGCGATAGCCGCGCAATTCCTGCCAAATTTCGCCACGAACCAGCACAAACTCCAACTCTCCGGTAAAGCGGTCCAGGCGAGAAATGGAACCATCCCTGGCCCCAATTACCCCCATGGTCTTGTACAGCAGCTCGTCTAATAAGGTCAGGGGAGTTTCTGTTGATTCAAGACGCTGTAAGGCCGCGTTAAGTTCCCCCACAGCAGCCAATCGCTCTCGCAGGGAGGTATTTTCCTCGCGCAGCCCTTTATTTTCCTCTTGTAACCGGTTGTTTTCCTGTTGTAGAAACCGCAGCGGCGCGTCGCTCATGGCGTCTCCTTTTAGGTTATCTGCCAAGGTAGGCATTAACCTCAATATTGATCAGTATAGCAGAGATTAACGCAAGATACAACCCCTTTCCAAACTGGTGATTCGAAGCAAAAGAAACGGATAAAATCAACCCCAAATTGGTTCAGATAGTTTTACATAAATAGGGCAGAGCTCCAATAATAAGGCATCTCAGTACAGGAGGTGCCTTATGTGTACGAACAAT
>BOKF01000033.1 GCA_016860845.1 Chloroflexota bacterium | reverse complement strand
CATCCACGGCAATTTCGACGCCCCGCACTTCGTCGGAGCCTAAAGGTGCGGTGGCCCCGGAGACGGTTTGGATCCAGGCAATGTGGATCGGATCCCCCGCTGCAATATCCACACAACCAATCGCATCGGTGCAGCCTTCAGTCGAAGCCGCCGCTTCTTCTGTCGCCGCGGCCTCTTCGGTGGCCGCCGGGGCTTCGGTGGCTGCCGCTTCTTCTGTCGCTGCGGGGGCTTCGGTTGGAGCCGCCGCTTCTTCTGTCGCTGCGGGGGCTTCGGTTGGAGCTGCCGCTTCTTCTGTCGCCGCCGGTTTTTCAGCCGGGGCTGTTTGAGGTGTCGCGCCGGTACAGGCAGCCATCAGCATCGCTATGGCTACCAACAAGCTCAGTAACCAAAACAGTCGCTTACTCATATTAAATCTCCTCCTAACAAAAATTAACTATAAATTGTAACTAAACTCCTGAAGACAATACCAATTTTTGTCCTGTTGTTTTAGTTACCACCCCCTTTCAAGATATAAAATTGTCAACAGTTAATTTTCAATTTTCAATTTCTAAAGGAGACGTGCCAGGGCATAGCCAGTCGTTCGGCGGCTAAAATAACCAGATATAAGGCGATGCCCAGGATGCAGGCGACAATAATGGCGGCCCAGGCTGAAGCAAATCGAAACAAGGCTGCTTCCTGGGTAATGAAGACACCCAGAGCGATCCGGGGACCGCCAAAATATTCGCCCACCACCGCACCGATCATGCTCAGCGCGGCTGCTACTTTGAAACCGTTAAAAAGATAAGGCAGGCAAGTGGGCAGGCGCAGTTTGAAGAGGATTTCGAATTCAGTGGCAGCATAGGAGCGCATCAGTTCTAAAGAGCGAGGGTCAACGGAGATTAAGCCGCGCACAGTATTAATCATCATGGGGAAGAAAACCATAATGGCGACAATAGCCATTTTGGAAAAGGGTTTGTCCAGGCCAAACCAGTTATTCATAATGGGGGCAAAAGCAATAATTGGGGTCGAATTGGCGGCAATAGCAAATGGCATCAACGCTTCGCGGGAAAGAGTCCAACGGGCCGTAGCCAGGGCTACTAAAACTCCCAGCGTGCAGCCAAGCGTGAAACCACCCAAAGCTTCGCGCAGGGTATAGAAAGCCGCTTGCAGAATGGGGTCGAGATTGGCCCCCTTTACCAGGACGACTTGGTTGCCAAACAAAGAGAATTCGGCGAAGTTGCGGGCGAGGGCACTCTCCAGTTTGTCGCGGGAGGCCTGAGCCGGGACAAACACCAGCAATTGGTCAGTGGTGGGTGGGGGAACCGGCGTGGTAGATGCGGCGGCATCTTCGGCCTCAAAGATAAACACCTGAGCAAAATTTGCCAGGATGACCGAGGGCCGTGGCAGCAAAAACTTCTCAATTTGAAAAGCTGCCACCAAACCTTCCCACAGCGCCAGGATCGCAATCAAAACAATAACCGGAGCTAAATACTTTTGGAGACGATCACTCATTCCCGTTTACTTTCACTCTTGCGCAGGGCTTCGCGTACCTCAGTTTCCAGTTCAAAGAATCGAACATTTTCGCGCGTGTCGGTCGTGCGAGGATGAGGCAGGTCAATCTTTATATCGGTGGTAATGCGCCCGGGCCGGGCGGACATGACGATAACGCGAGTTGAAAGAAAAACGGCTTCGGTAATGCTGTGGGTGACAAAAATGATGGTGGTGCGAGTTTTCTGCCAGATATTGAGGAGTTCCAGATTTAACCGCTCGCGCGTCATCTCGTCCAAAGCCCCGAACGGTTCATCCATTAGCAGAATGGACGGCTCAAAACTCAATGCACGGGCAATGGCCACCCGCTGCTGCATCCCGCCGGAGAGCTGCCAGGGGAAGTGCTTGGCAAATTCGCTTAACTCTACCAGCGCCAGCATTTCGCGGGTGCGGGCCTCTTTTTTCTCTTTGGCATAGTTCATTAACTCCAAGGGGAGTTGCACATTTTTAGCTACGGTCCGCCAATCGTATAAGGTAGCAGCCTGAAAGACCATACCATAATCGCGGTCGAGGCGAGCCTGGTGAGCAGTTTTGTTGTTGATAGATACCTTACCGGCGCTAATGCCAGTCAAATCGCCAATGATGCGCAAAAGAGTTGACTTGCCACAGCCGGACGGTCCAATGAGTGAAATAAACTCATTGGGTTGGATCACCAGGCTGATATCTTTAAGGGCATGGACTTGGTTAGCAGTACCTTCACCAAAAATCTTATTGACGTTCTGAATTGAGACGACTGGATTTTGCATGCAGGTACTTGAATCAGTGGCTTATTTTTAAATCTCGCCCAGGTAGGCCTGGCGTACCATTTGGTTGTGACGCAAATTCTCGGCGCTATCGGCCAGAACAATCTCACCTGTTTGCAGCACATAGCCTCGATGAGCAATGGCGAGGGCGACGTTGGCATTTTGTTCAACTAGCAGGATCGTCGTTCCGCTGCGATTAATTTCGCTAATCTTGTCAAAGATGCTCTCGACGAGAATGGGGGCTAAACCCATCGAAGGTTCGTCCATCAGCAACAGGCGGGGCCGGGCCATCAAGGCGCGGGCGGTGGCCAGCATTTGCTGCTCACCCCCGCTGAGAGTTCCGGCAACCTGCTGGCGGCGTTCTTTCAGACGCGGGAAAAGAGTAAAGGAAAGATCCATATCCTGGGCAATGCCCCGCCCGTCCCGGCGATGGTAGGCGCCCATGTCCAGATTTTCAGAAACGGTCAGGCTGGCAAAAACGCCCCGACCCTCCGGGACCATCGCCAGCCCTTTGCTAACCAGATCGTGTGGCTTGTATTTGCGCAAATCTTCGCCGTCGAAATGGACCGAGCCTTGACGCGGCTGGAGCAGGCCGCTGATGGTTTTGAGGGTGGTGCTTTTGCCCGCCCCATTCCCGCCGATCAGGGTCACAATTTCGCCTTCTTCGACGGTTAGCGAGATGCCTTTGAGGGCATGGATATTGCCATAATAGGTGTGTACATCGTTGATTTCGAGAAGAGGCATGGACTTATGCTCCACAGATAGAGGATAGCTCAGGCGGCCTGCTCCAAATTGGCGACAACGCCGCGTCCCAGGTAAGCTTCAATCACGCGCGTATTCCGCTGAATCTCAGCCGGCACGCCTTCGGCAATTTTGACCCCATAGTCGAGCACACTGACGGTTTCTGAAATACCCATCACCACCCGCATGTCGTGCTCAATCAACAAAATAGTGATGCCAAGCGCGTCCCGCAGATTCTGGATGAAGTGGGTCATCTCGGCTGTTTCCTGGGGGTTCATTCCGGCGGTTGGCTCGTCGAGCAGCAGCACTTTGGGTTTGCTGGCCAGGGCGCGCGCGATTTCCAGCCGGCGCTGATCGCCATAAGGCAGATTCTTGGCCAGCAGGTCGCCTTTGCCGATCAGGCCAACAAAACGGAGCAGCCGGCGGGCTTCTTCCAGGGCTTCGCTTTCCTCTTGCCTAACCCTGGGGGAACGAAAGATGGCCCCGGCCAACCCCGATTTTAAATGGCTGTGCAGCCCAACCAAGACGTTCTCTATAGCCGGCATATTGGCAAACAGGCGAATATTTTGGTAGGTCCGGGCAATACCCTTTTGGGTGATTTGATCCGGCAATTTACCAAGCAAAGACTCACCGTCCAGGAGAATGTCGCCCTCTTCGGGCTTGTAAAAGCCGGTGATACAGTTAAACAGGGTAGTTTTACCAGCGCCGTTAGGCCCTATCACACTATGGATGGCCTTTTCCTTAATATCCAAATCCAGGTCGCCAATAGCGACCAGCCCACCAAATCGTTTAACCAGTTTCTGAACTTTAAGTTTTGACATTATTGACCACTCGTTGCGGCTGATGTTGCACTTTTTAACTCGACAACCGGCTCTTCGGCCGGTTCTTCCGCGTGGAGTTCACGCTGGCGGGTTTTTTCCGGCCACAAACCCTCGGGCCGGTACACCATCATCGCCACCAGTACCGCCCCGTAGACCAACAAACGAAACTCGTCAAACTCCCGCAGCAGCTCCGGCAGACCTACCAGGGCCAGTGCGCCCACAATGACACCGGGAATACTGCCCATACCGCCGACAATAATCAACGCGAGAACGTTGATTGAAATCAACAAGTTAAAGCTGTGTGGGTAAATAGTAGCTAATTTGCTGGCAAAAATAGCACCGCTTAACCCGGAGAAGGCAGCGCCAGCCCCAAAGGCCATGAGTTTGGTCGCCACCAAATTAATACCCATCGCCTGGGCCACGTCTTCGTCCTCGCGCATGGCCATCCAGGCCCGGCCAACCCGCGAGTCTTTTAAGCGGAGGGCGACAAAGGCGCCGATCAAACAGGCAATTAAAATTAAATAGTACAATTTCTGGGCATTATCAAAGGTAAGTCCGCCAATTTGCGCTCTGGCAACCTGGACAATACCTTGCGAGCCGCCGATATGGGGTTTGAGCATGTCAGACAGGGCCAGGATACGGATGATTTCGCCAAAGCCGAGTGTGACAATGGCCAGGTAGTCGCCGCGAATGTGAAGCACCGGCACTCCCAGGATGACCCCGGCCAGCACCGAAGCGACTACGGCAACTGGCAGCGCTTCCCAAAAGGTCCACTGCGCTGAAGTGGTCAACTCGCCGCCGCTGGTGGTTAAGACGCCCATGGTATAGGCTCCGATAGCAAAAAAGGCTACGTAGCCCAAATCAAGCAGCCCGGCAAAACCGACAACTATATTCAACCCGAGACCCATCAGGATGTACAGCCCAACGGTGGTTGCCACCTCACTGAGGAATGGGCCGAGCAAATTGGGCAAAAAGATCAAGAGCAAGGCAATAATGAACAAACTGCCGTAGCGCATCGTATTTTGACGGTTAACCGGCATTTCGCGATAGCGTGCTTGGGCGGCGGGTTTCCAACTTGTCCAGAGGTATTGACCCCCCGCCACAACAACTAAAACCACGATTGCCCCGATGACAGACAAACCCTTTTGGTTTCTGGCCCCAAACATCCAACTGACCGTCTTGGCAGCCTGCGGCCAGGGGGTCAGGGTGAGACGGATCAAATCCTGGAGCAAACCGATCAGCGCAACCCAAATCAAACCCAGGATAATAGCCTGGCGGATTCGGGCCGGGAGCGAATAAACCAGCCCGGCAATTAAGCCAACCCCAGCGCCGCCCGCCAGTAAATACAAAACCGCCGTAGCGGTGCTTTTTTGATTGAATGTCAGAATCTGGAAAAGAGGTGGGGATGCGTTGACCAAGACGGGCCGCATGTTAATGACTTTGCTCAACAGTACAAAACCGGCTACGACACCGCCGACAATTAAACCGGCCAGCAAGCTGCTGATCAAAATCGCCCGCCAGTCGTGGCTGCCGTTTCGCTTGGCGGCGGTATAGCCAATGGCAAAGGTTATGATCAGGAGCAGAATTTGGCCCAACGAAATTACACCGGCAATGATGTCTCGCTTGTTAAAGGCTTCAACCATGCCTACCAGCGAAAGCAACAGGGCCACCCCCCCCCCAATCAAACCGATCTTTACCACACGCGTCCAGTGGAGTTGAAACTTTTCGCTCATAATGATGTACCTCAGGCTTTGGCCTTGCCCAGCCGTTCGCCCAGAATACCCTGCGGACGAAAGATCAAGATAAGCACCAACATACTAAAAGCAATGACATCTTTAAGCTGATAGGGGGCTGGGATACCCAACCCATCGAGAAATAGACTCGGCCCAACCGATTCAAAGATGCCTAGAAACAGGCCGCCCAGCATAGCTCCGGGAATGTTGCCGATACCACCCAGAACCGCAGCCGTAAAAGCCTTAATGCCGGGGATAAAACCCATGAAGAAACTGACCTGCCGGAACATCAGCGCATACAATACGCCGGCGGCTCCGGCCAGAGCCGCACCCAAAATAAAGGTTTGGACAATGATGGCGTCCACATTAATCCCCATTAACGCCGCCACATCCTTGTTTTCAGAAACGGCCCGCATGGCTTTGCCGGTTTTGGTATACTGGACAAACATGTAGAGGCCAAACATGAGCAAGGCCGCTGCAACAACGACCACCACCTGGATCTTCTGAATAGTAAGATCACCCCCCAGACTCCATACACCGTCTAAAGCTTTTACTTCGGGATAGGCTTTAAATTGAGAACCATACAAACCACGGAACGTATATTGGAGGAAGAAAGAGGCGCCGATAGCGGTAATCAGGGGGACCAGCCGGGGAGCGCGCCGGAGCGGACGGTAGGCAATCCGCTCGAGCAGGACCGCTACTACCACCGAGGTGAACATCGCCACACTAAAGACGGCCAGCAGGCCCAGCAGCGGGTTATTATCCAGAACTTTGGCTCGATTCATGGCGTCGGCGATAAAGTAGCCGGTGAAGGCCCCGCTCATGTAAACTTCGCCGTGAGCGAAATTGATCATGCGCAGTACCCCATACACCATGGTGTAACCCAGGGCAATGAGAGCGTAGATGCTCCCCTGGGCCAACCCAAAAACGACAAAGTCAAACCATTGGCGGCTGGTGTAATGACCGGATTGCAGAGTTGCAACGGAGCCAATCACAATGATGGCGACAATAAATGCGCCAACCAACGCCAGCGACACGTTGACGAAGGTCAAATTATCCAGGATGCGCCGTGGCATACACTCCTCCTTTTGTTGTTAATCAAAATGTTCCTCTACTGCCCGTCAAAAAATTCACCAGCCGAATAAAGACTGTGACCAGTCCATCCACCTCCATCTGCGCCGTTAGTTCTTGAGTCGACGGAGAAAGGCAGAGTAGGGAAGGGTAAGTGGGGTTGGGGCGGACGATAAAGTTTGGCAGGCTGATAACAAGTGCGAAATTGCACGCAATAATAACCAAAAAGGGCTATCTTTGCAAGTTTTAGCTATATTTCGACAGGCCGATGCCGAATAAAGATCTTTTCCAGCAAGGTGATGGCAAAGAAGAAAATCATCCCGGCCAGGGAGGCAATGAGAATACTAGCCCACAGTTTTTCCGGGCCGGTAGCGTAGTATTGATTAAAATTAAGAATCGCCCGCCCTAATCCATTTGCAATGCCCGAAGGCAGCTCGCCGATGATAGCCCCCACCACGCTGGCTGTAGCTGAAACCTTGAGAGCAGTAAAGATGTAGGGCAGCGCCGCTGGCACCCGGAGTTTCCATAATACTGCCCAGGAGGTGGCGGCATAAGAGCGCATCAATTCCAGGGCGGTTGCCTGGGGTGAGAGTAAGCCGCGTAGGGTGTTGATAGTGACGGGGAAAAAAGTTAGATAAGCGGCAATAATAGCCACCGAAAACCAATTACCACCCAGCCAAATCACGACCATCGGCGCAATAGCCAGCAGGGGCACGGTCTGCGAAGCCACGACATAGGGGAGAAGACCTCTTTCCAGCAAGGAGGAATGGGCAAAGATGACACCCAAAACAAAACCCAAAACCCCACCTAACAAAAAACCAACAAATGCCTCTTGCAGGGTAAATAGTGAGGCGCGGATCAGGATGGTGAGCAAAATTTCATCACCGCCCCGCCGAGGCGGTTCAAAGAGGGTGCCGATGATTTCCGTAAGCGGGGGCATAGAGCGGTCATCGGCGCTGATAGGCAAGGCAATCTTGCACAGCCCCAGGTTCTGGCACAGAACACCCGGTACCCGCTCACTGCCTACTTTCACCTCAGCGGTACCCCGCAGGTACTTACCGCCCGGTGCGGCCAGGAGTTTATACCCCTGCCAGGCCAGTGCTAGCAGCAGTACAACCAGAAAAAAGTAAAGAATAGACTTGGTCCAGCCCGGAATTCTAAAGGTAGCGAGGGCGTTGCCCCCTTTGGCAACTTCAACTTGCGTCGCGATGGCTAACCTCTCTTGATTTGGCTAGGTATTGTGGAAAGGAGATGGTATTGTAGCACAAGGGCTATGGGGACGCAACCATTTAAGAATTTGTTTCGACCAGTTGAACGGGATTTAAAGCTTGTACAGCGGGCTTTAAATTTAAGGCGTTGATGAGAGAAGCTAGTTCAGCATCCGTAAGTGTGCGACCTTTACCGGCATAGGCGATCAGGGCTGCTTCTAAAACATTGGTCCCAAACGAGCGACCATCAATCCGGGGCGTGCTCGTGATAAGATAAGCCACACCGCGCGACTGCATAAACTCGACATCACTGGCCGTGGTGGTGTTCGTAATAATCACTTTGCCCTGCATATCAAGGGGCATATGGCGGCGAATATACTGGAAATCTCCGGCGATGACCGGGCCATAGTTAAACCACTTTTCATATTTGGGGATATTTCTATCCTGATCTTGACCGGTGGGATAGAGCATACTAATCGGCATCAGCCCGACTACCGGCATCAATATAGCAGCCAGGGTGCGCAACCGAGCCAGCCCATAAACAGGCAGGGGAATACCCAGCCCAAACATCAGATCACAAAACACCAGCTCAAAACCGGCCCGGTCGAGCGATGCAGCCATGCCGTAACGGTCGGCAGCGACCGGCATCATCGCCTTGCGAGGGGTAATGGAAAACTGAAAATGAGGCTCGGCCATCTGAAAAATGTTTTGCTCCAGGGTCAATTTTAGCCCCCGTCCGTCCGTATAGGGGGTGTGTTTTACTTCCTTAACCAAATTGATTCCGGAGCGCAGTGGATAACTTTTATTAAGCACCCGCACAAAAAGCTCAACGCCGCCGACTCCAAAAGCATCCACCTTGCCGTCCAGTTCGTTAAAAAGTGCCCTGGCTCTCTCTTCATCGCCATCACAGCCGATTCGTTCGATGAGAATCGTTTCCTGACCCAGTTTGAACTCTACTTTCTTATCCCGGCTGGAACTGCCTAAACTGATACTGACTACATGTTTCATTGTTGCCGCCTAACTATCAAAAGTAAGCGATCAGATCTCACCCTTCACCTGAATAGATAATTTGTGGAGTAAAATAACAAAAATATAGCAAAAATGACGTATACTTCCCTAAATTATCCCGAAGAATGACGATTAGTGGGTCAAAATATAAAGTAAATTTTGGCAAAGTTATTTCTAAAACAAATGAATTTTTGCGGAACGAGAACTAAGGATCGGTATTTGAACGAGTGGGTTGAATTGTGTGAAATAAATTGAAAATGATGTTACTAACCCTAATAACCACCTAAATAACCACATAGGTGGGGGAAACACGGCTACGGCTCGATATCGGCTACTGAATTGACGACACGATTGGGGCGGTAAGGAAAATTAGCAATCATATCTAGCCGTGTAACCCCGGTCAAAACCAGAATGGTTTCCAATCCGCTCTCCAGACCCACTTTGATGTCGGTATCCATCCGGTCCCCGACCATAAACGTATTTTCAGAGTGTTCACCAAGATAACGCAGCGCCGAACGCATCATCAATGGGTTAGGTTTGCCCACAAAGTAGGGAGCAAAACCGGTTGCCTTTTCGATCAGTGCCGCTACAGCGCCGCAAGCAGGCGTCAGACCGGTTTCAGAGGGGCCGGAGGGGTCAGGATTAGTCGCAATAAACGACGTCCCGGCCCAAATGAGTTGCGTCGCCCGAATGATTTTATCATAGGGGTAGGATTCAGTTTCACCCAGAATCACGTAATCAGGTTTGTAATCCGTCAGCGTATAACCAACATCGGTTAAAGCTTGATACAACCCTATGTCTCCCAAAACATAAGCGGACCCATGCGGTTTTTGAGACTGGACAAAAGCGGCGGTGGCCATCGCGCTACTAAAAATCTGCTGTGTGCCAATGTTTATCCCTGCCGATTGCAGCCGGTGCTGTAAATCGGTGGAGGTGTAGCGTGAGTTGTTGGTTAAGACAAGGTACTTATGCCCCCCGGCAATCAGGCGTTCAATAAATTCGGCCGCCCCCGGAATTGGATTTTGGCCTTGAACAAGGACTCCATCCATATCAATCAGGTAAGTCTTTTTGATACTCACTGTTCCTCACTTGTTGATGAAGCATTTAGGCTTAAGGAATCATCTGTTGGACCCATTGGAGCGGCTCGATGGCAATGCCGTTCAGCCGCATTTCCCAGTGCAAATGGGGTCCGGTGGCCAAACCGGTATCGCCGATAAAGCCGATTAAATCCCCTGGCTTTACCTCTTGGCCGACTACAACGGCCAGTTGATTTTGATGCCAATAACCACTAAATAAGCCTAACCCGTGGTCAACGACCACAGCGTTCCCACGTATCATTAATTTTTCGGCCAATACGACTTTGCCAGCGGCGGGAGCGTAAATCGGTGCACCGACATCACCGCCAAAGTCGGCGCCAGTGTGAAAACTGGCAATCTCGCTGCCATTATAGCTGCGCCGGGTGCCAAAATAACTGGTCAGGCGGAGGGTATCGGGCAACATTGGATAGTGAAATGGCCCTTGCCAGAGGGGCTGCGGCGAAATTTGAGACCAGAGATGGTCTAGTTTCGCCTGTTCCATCTGCACTATTTCCGGATCGAGCAACTCCTCTCGTTGTTCATCCACCTCAATATTTTCCACCCCGTAAGGACCTTCAATGACACTAACATTTCTTAAAGCGATTATTTGTGAACCGTTGGCGAGGTTTGCCGTTAGCTTAAGCGGGTAGATCTTCGGTTCAGCCAGAGCCGGTATCGCCGTAATTCCCCAGAACTGACCATTGCCGCCGTCATTAAAAAAGATAGGGCGATTTTCAAAATCGCCACTGAGAGTGGCCGGGGCGGACAGCTTTACCCGGATGACGAGGGTTCGGCCCTGGATAATCGTGGGTTCTGAGAGTTCAACGCTGGTAAAAGGTGCTGGCAAATTTTCCGGTTTAGGTTGGGGGCCGCCAGGAATCTTCAGGGTCTGGCCCACCTGCAAAAGATCAGGGTTGGCCAGACGGTTAACTGCAACAAGCTCTTCCGGGGAGACACGGTATATGTTAGCGATGGAAAAGAGCGTGTCGCCGGGCCGGACGATGTGGGTTCGGCCATCTCCCTGGGGCGTGGCTGTGATTTGAGCAGAAATGTTGGGCAAAGTGAGCTGCTGGCCGGGGAAAATGAGATCAAAATTTGACAGGTTATTGGCCAGGGCAATATCGAATATGTTGCGGTTATAACGTAAGGCAATGGCGGCCAGGGTATCACCAGGCTGGACGGTGTAAATAAATGTCCCCGGCTCCTGCTGCTTCCCTTCTTGGGCTAAAGCTGGAGTGACAGAAATGCCTATCCCGAGCAACATGAGGGTCAAGACGATCAGTAGCTTGATAGATTCTTGAAATGAGATCATTTTATGTCGCCTAAAATCGTAGGTATATTTTAATCTCAACTGGAAAATCGCGCTAATGATAAAAAGAAAACCGCCCTTTAGGGCGGCTTTATAAGTACGCTACAACAACAGACAGGAGCCTCTCCGCTCAGATTGATAAGTTGACCGGGCGAATGCCGTCATAAACTTGATGCCCGCCAATGGTCCGCAAAATTAATTCAGGGGTTTTTTTCTGCAATTTGGCGTGAATCTCAAGGGGGGTCAGCGGGGTGTTATCATTCGCAATAAAAAGACGGAAGATGGACCGGGTTAAAGGCATATTCTCGTCAATAAAGTTTGGCTGTTGGGAACAGTGCGCCTGGATGGTATACCACAGCAAATCTAATTGAAAAACTTCGCCCGTTTCAGGATTAACCCAATCGAAAGTTTGGGTATCCTGTTGATTGGCTCGCGCTTCCGAGCACTGGTGGCTCTGCAAATAAGCGCCCAGGCTTTGACGCTGTTTTTGCCACCAGGCAAAATCTATGTGAAATTTTGTATCAAGAGTTGGTTTTACGTATTTAGCCATATTGCTTAAAGGAGTTTGTCCTCTGCTA
Source organism: Chloroflexota bacterium (assembly GCA_016860845.1). The sequence goes on along the minus strand of BOKF01000033.1, from coordinate 84,437 downwards.
ATCGCGCAGATTTGGATCGTAAATCCAGTAACCGTTTTTCATGGGTATAAAACAGCGATGTTTAACCAGTTCCTGGAAGATCGGCCCTGGACCGGCACGCTGGATGATATTAACTGCACTATAAAGGGTTTTGGCGTGAACCGTACTCTGAGGGTTAAGCTTGGATAATTCTGGAAACACCTGACAAAGAATATCATAAATGGACAACTTTTTCTCGAGAGCATTTAACCAGAGGGTGTCAATCTGGGCTGGGTTTGACTCGCCAATAATCATTAGCTCATCATACCTGCCACTGATGGCCTCTTTGCTCATCTGGAAGACAAGTTTGTTGCCACTGACCGTAGCAGTCCGCACCCAATCACGCTGGGCGCGCAGGGTCTGATAATCTACCACGAGCCGCATGGGGTTATCCGTGCGTTTGATATTGATATAGGCGCCCACCGGTAGCTTGTTTTTAGTGTACCATTCATCCAACCCGAAGACATACTTGTCATTCAACACCGACCAGCTAGGTATGACATCGCCCGTACGGCCATCAACAAACTCAAAGAGAACCGGGTTATAATAGCTGGTAGGGAAGAAAGATTGCGTTTTGGGTGTAATCGGCAAAGTACCGACTCGCCGGTGCGGATAGTTGAGTACGATTGTTACACTTGGGGTGTCTGGGCCAATAGCCGGAACATCCTCAGGCAAAGTTGCCTCGTCATCAATTTCGGCTAACAACGCCTTCAAATCCTCGTCAAAAGAGTTGACATTGTAACTCTGGCCTGGGTCCACCTGTAAGCGGCGGGGAGCATGATGAGCTTCCGGTGGTTCGATGCGCTCCAGATACCAAAGCACTTGACCGGTGGGGCCGACGTCGTCAAAGCGTTCGTCATTCGCCAGCCGGTAGCTCACCGAAAAGCGGAGGGTATCGGTAATATCTTTACTTTCAGCTAACCCCATTTGCTCAATAAGGGCGTCAACGCTGAGAGGCCCATTATTAATGTCAACGGCGGCATCGGCAATGTTAAATAGCCCTTCGTGAAAATCGGGCAGGAGATCACGTAAGAAATACTGGTCATGAAACTGTACAAAATCGTTGCTGTTTACCAGGGCAGCTTCAACTTTGGGTCGAATAAAGTCGCCGCCATAGCTCTGGTAGATTTCTTCCGGCGAGATTAACCCCTGCAGACTAGCCAGGCTTTGGTTGCTATCCAAATTGAGGGGATGGGGACGATCAAAGTTAGTGGCAAATTCACGCATGACACTGCCATTGTCGAAGCTCACCTCGATAACATTGAACGTTCCATGCACGGGGTGGTGGCCTGGGCGCACAGTTTTAACGGTGCCAACGGCAAAATCCAGGGCCGGAAAAACTACTTGCTCGCCAGCGGCGTAACTTTCTTTAGGCTGATAAAGTCTACCCTGTTGAAACTCGCTCCTGGCTGCTAATTCTTCGGCCTGGTACTGGCGCCTGACCAGAGTGAGAGCAATTTCATCAAGAGTAAAGACACGATTTGCTTCCAGAATTTGGTTGTAAATAAATTCTATATCTTTGCTGCTAACGGTAAATTGGCTTTGCCAATAAGCCGGGGTCTGAGTCTTACGCTGAACCAAGATGAGGTATACCTCTAAATTTTTTGGAGATTGTGTTTTCTGCCAAAAGGCAATATCAAATTATACTATTGTTCAGGAGCCTTGACAAATCCCTCTATTCTTGCGCTTTTATCATGACCGGTAATAAAAAAAGACACTCACTTGGGAGGAAGTGAGTGTCTTTTCCTCTCAGGGCCGGGTGGGGTCGTTTTCCCTGAGAAATCCTGTTGCATCTGGCAAAAATAAATCTTGGGGAAGATTTTTTTCCAGCGTCAGTCAGGCCGATAATTTTTGAAGAGGCTTTGGCTGTGGGTGCAGCCGCAAATGGGAGGAATTAGACGCAACAGGTTAAGTTAGTGTAACTATAACATACATTGACGATAGAGTCAGTAAATTTTTCGTAAATATTTTTACGCAAGAAGCCTATAGTTTCTAAAGTTCAGCCTGCTGGTAAAGAATAACGTTTGCGCCCGTTCTGATGCCGTGCTACACTGGCTGGTGCATTATTTGAAAAACCCTTATCTTTCTTCCAGAAAATTGGTCTAAAAATGTTCCGACCACGTCGTTCTGATTTTTCCATTGGCAAAGGGGAAGGTCGCCGGCCGCTCACCCGTGAACACCTGCGCGGCTACCGGCGCTTGTTCCTTTATATCAGCCCTTATCAGAAGCGTATGATCCTGGCCATTGTCGCCCTGGTGGGAGGAACATTGCTGGGCCTGGTCATGCCGCTGGTCGTGCGCAATATTGTGGATGTGGTTTTTGTGGAGAGGAACCTGGCCTTGCTCAACCGGGCTACGGTTCTGCTGGCGCTGGTTTTTCTGGCTCAGGCTTTTTTCAGCTTTATCAATCGCTACCATACCTCCTTTGTCGGGGAGCGGGTGGTGGCCGATTTGCGCGAGCAGCTTTACCGCCATTTGATGACCCTCTCGCTGCGTTTTTACGCTGACCGGCGCACCGGAGAATTGGTCTCACGGGTGACCAATGATGTTACAACCTTGCAAGCGGCGGTGACGGACAATCTCGTCACCCTGCTGCAACAGGGCCTGACGCTGGTTGGAGGAGTGATCTTGCTCTTTTGGCTCGATTGGCGGTTGACCAGCATCATCCTGGGGGGAATTCCCATTGTCACCTTGACCATGGTTTTCCTGGGCCGCAAAATTCGCCGCGCCGCCGTCGAAGTGCAGGACCGGCTGGCTGAGGCGTCGGCGGTGGTGGATGAGACGATTGGCAACGTGCGTATCGTCAAATCTTTTGCCCGTGAAGCCTATGAAATGGCTCGTTTTGCGGCCAAGGTGGAAGAAACCTTTGCGGCAGCCATGCGCCGGGTTAAAATTTCGGCGGTTTTAGCCCCAACGATTGGCTTTATGGCTTTTATGTCCATTACCATTACGCTCTGGTTCGGCGGGTATGAGGTGATACAGGGCTACCTGTCGCCCGGTGGACTGGTGGCCTTTTTGATTTACACCTTGCTGGTGGCAGGTCCTATTGCTGCGTTTTCCGGCTTGTATAGCCAATTTCAGATAGCTCTCGGGGCGACCGAGCGCCTTTTTGAGCTACTGGATTTGCAGCCAGAAATTGCCGATGCGCCCCATGCTTACCCCCTGCCCACGATTATCGGACAGGTCGCCTTTAACCGGGTCAGCTTTGAGTATGACTCCAGTCTGCCGGTCTTGCATGACGTATCTCTGGGGGTGAAACCGGGGCAGGTGGTCGCCCTGGTTGGGCCGAGTGGAGCCGGCAAAACCACCCTGGTCAATCTTATTCCCCGTTTCTATGACGTTACCTCCGGCTGCATCACGATTGACGGCCACGACATTCGCCAGGTAACGCTCCTGAGTTTGCGCGAGCAAATTGGCATGGTGCCTCAAGAAACAGCGCTCTTTTCCGACACTATCTACGAAAATATCCGCTACGGCAAGTTGGAGGCAACCCAGGCCGAGGTTGAAACGGCTGCTCGTGCGGCCAATGCGCATGAGTTTATTATGGGTATGCCTCAAGGTTATGAGACTCGGGTTGGCGAGCGGGGCATCAAATTGAGTGGCGGTCAGCGGCAGCGCGTTGCCATCGCCCGGGCCATCCTGAAGAATCCCCGAATTCTCATTTTGGATGAAGCCACCTCCTCCCTGGACAGCGAGTCGGAACAGTTGGTGCAGGAAGCCCTGGAACGCTTGATGAAATCACGGACCACATTTGTGATTGCGCATCGTTTGAGTACCATTATAAACGCCGATTGGATTTTAGTTCTGGAAGGGGGCCGGATTGTAGAGCAGGGCACCCATGCCGAGTTAGTCACCCGTCCCGATGGGCTTTACCACAAGTTGCATGCCTTACAATTTAAGTTTGAGCTGGAGGGAGAATGAAATTGTCAAGGGTTAGCAGCCAATCATCCATTGTTAACCGCTAATGCGAGGCTCATGGCGCATGGCCCGGCTGGCGGGCGTTAATATCAATGTCCACTGGAGCTTCAGCTTTATCATTCTGTGGGTGATTGTGCAAGGCGCGGTTAGCCACCGCAATCTCGAAGCGATAATTTTTGCGCTGGTGGCAGTGGTGCTGCTGTTTGTCTGTGTGACCCTCCATGAGTTAGGCCACGCCCTGATTGCCCTGCGGCTGAATGTGCCGGTCAAGAATATTATTTTGCTGCCGATCGGCGGGCTGGCGCAGATGCAGGCACTGCCGGAAAAGCCGGTCCACGAGATGCTCATTGCCGGCGCTGGGCCGCTGGTTAATTTATCCCTGGTGATCGGATTAATTCCAGTGGCGTTTTTTTTTAGCGAAGAAGCCCTGTTATGGGGATTTTTAGACTCGCCGGGCACGGTCCTTGAGGCAGTTATGCAATCTTTTTTCGAACAAGGAGCGGTCCTGGGGTTAATTATTTTTTTATTACTCTCTAATGTTATTCTGTTTGTCTTTAACTTGATTCCGGCGTTTCCAATGGACGGCGGGCGCATCTTGCGTGCCTTCCTGGCTCTATTCATCGCCTATCCTCTGGCTACGCAAATTGCGGTGATGGTAGGCCGGACAATTGCCCTTTTACTGATCCTCGGTTCATTCTATTTTAGAAACCCAGCCCTCTTATTTGTAGCGATATTTGTGTTTATCGCCGGGCGGCCAATCCAGGTAAAGCCCTCTTACCCGAACTTGCGCCTTTGATCTGAGAAGATTACCCCTTTATTGGGCCGGGTTGTCCTCAAACTCAACCTCATCCGTTACGGCCCAGCCGCCGTCCACCTCTCTGGTTACGGTCAATTGCCAGCCCTGATACCCCAAGCCATCGCCCCGATAAACCTTGACCGTAGCCCTGTGCTGATCCAGATTGTACTGAATTTCCTGGATGTAAAGGTAAGTCGCCGTTTGAGGCCGGCTGCTAAAGTATTCCTCGGCTCCGGCCGGGTAAAGCCAGACTGAATGCCCACCGTTTTGATTCTGCCCCACAAAGCGGACTCGCGGCTCATCTCGCCGGAAATGGATGACCAGATCTTTGACCGGCCCGCGCGTCTCCCGTTCATAAGCATAAACAGCCTGCCGGACCTCATTGTTAAGTTGATACTCTGGATTTATCGTCCCGCAGGCTATGCCGGGTAAGAGCAAAATAGTAAAAATGAAGAGGAAATGCCGAACGGTGAGCTTAAACCTCATGGTTCAAAACGCTTTGCCTCGTCCCATAGGGCATCCAACTCATCTATCGTCATCTGCGATAAGACTCTGCCTTGAGCCGCAGCCAAAGTCTCCAATTTTTTAAAGCGGCGGGTAAAGCGGGCGTTGGTAGCGCGCAGAGCACTCTCCGGGTCCACGTTGCGCCAGCGAGCCAGGTTGACCGCGCTGAACAACAAATCCCCAATCTCGGACTCAAGCTCGGCCGGGTTAGTGGTTTCGGTGATTTCACGGGCCTCTTCAATCAATTTGTCCAGCACTCCCTCGATATTAGGCCATTCAAAGCCCACCCGGACCGCCCGCTTGGAAATCGCCAGGGCTTGCGCCAGGGCCGGCAGCGCCGCCGGGACGCCGTCCAGCACCGAGGGCGAGGCTTCAGGTTCAGAGCTGCGGGTCGAACGTTCCTCCTGTTTAATGGCCTCCCAATTGGCCGTCACATCCGCCACACCGTTGACAGTGACACTTCCAAAAACGTGGGGGTGGCGCCGCACCAGTTTGCGGTTGATGTGGCCAATGACCTCGCCCATTCTAAAATCGCCCGCCCCGGTGGCAATTTGGGTGTGCAGCACTATTTGCAGGAGCAAATCACCCAGCTCTTCGGCCAGAGCCGCTGGATCAGCCGCGTCGAGCGCCTCCAATACCTCGTAAGTTTCTTCCAGCAGAAACGGGCGCAGACTTTGGTGAGTTTGTTCACGATCCCAGGGACAGCCCTCCGGCGCGCGGAGATGGGCAATCGTTTCCTGAAAGGCCGGTAAACTGGTATTAGCCGGATCGGCCGGCAAGTAAAGAATTGTGGATTCGTCGAACTGGGGCTGTTGATCGAGTTCGGCCAGCGGGCCGGACCAGATTGGCTCGGCCCCTTGGACGAGAGTGACGCTGAAATCGGGGGCATAAGCATTTAACAAGACCTGCTTGACTTGAGCCGCCAGCGGCTGGCCGGAGAGGCCTGGCACCAGCGCCGGTTGATCCGGGTCTAAGGGGGGATGATGCAGCCGTGCCACTTCAGCCGCAGCGACAACTTGCAGCTTGGGGTAAGCATCCAGCTCCAAAGCCGAAATGGCGGCCTCCAGCAAACTGAGGCCGGGGACAATCGTTACGGGTATGTTTTCTGTTGCCGCCAGATGCCGGATGAGCGGGACGGTAGCGTCTTCACGGGGATGGCCGGGCACAGCATAAATAACCCCCTCGGCCCGCTGACCCAAACGGACCACCTGAGTGGCAATCTGCCGCGTATCCTCCGCAGAACGGTTCATTTCATCAAATGTATAAATTCTGGCCGGGATATCGGCCACACTGGGGTGGTGCATTATGCGCACATAAACTTCGGCTGCTTGTTGGAGGATAGTCCCAGCCCATCGTGTCCAGTACTGGCTGTCACCCGGTCCCAGGCCAATTATCGTAATTCCAGAAGGCATATCTTCCTCCATATAGAACTGCTGAGGTATGTCATTTCGACCGAAGGGAGAAATCCCTGCTGCCTACTCCATTGCGTGGCATTATACCTACCCCTCTCTTTTTGGTAAAGCGACGAGCTTGGCAAGAACCTCCACAAATTTGAGGCGGTGCTGTAGGACAAGTTGTCAACCTATCCTACGTTACCATAAATTTGGAAGTACCCGCTTGGTAACGCTTTTTGTAACGATTAAGAGACGGTTGCCCGCTAAACTGAAGAAAATTTGCCAATTAGGAGAATATCTCCAATGAAAAAAGTAATCTCTTCTACTATTAGCCTGCTGGTTTTGATCAGCCTGACATTCTCTCTCGGTCTCGGCACTGTCAACGCCAAAAATATACAGACCTCACCCATGTTCCAAACCTTGACTGGCGACAGGTTAAACGCTGACCAGGCCGTAGATACTGAACTGCCTGCCAACCGGACCTACGAACCGCTGCCATTCAAAGAGGAGCCGTATATCCATCCCTCGGGCGCGTTCACCTTTGGCGTGCCGGAAAGTTGGGAAGTGTTCACCGAAGATGAGGTCTCGGCGACGATCACCGATGGTGAATCGGTGGTCGGGGCGACGTTCACGGATGTTGGGGAAGTTTATAACGACAAGGAATTGGACGACTTCGTCGAGGCCTTTTTGACCATCTTTTTCAGCTATGTCAGCGACGATTACAAAATTGTGGAGCGCAAAGCCTTGGCGGATGGCAGCATCTTCGTGGCGGTCGAGTACAAAGATGCCGAGCGCAAGAATAATGCCGAATTCTTCTTTGAGCAGCATGATACCCTGGTCTTTGCCCTGCTCCTGACCAGCCCCCTCTATGAGAAAATATCACCCACCTGGAACAACATTGTCGAAAGCTATTCGGTTGATCCCGAAGCGGCCAAGGCGGCCGGCGAGCCTGCCGTTATACCTACCCGGCAAGCCCCGGCTGCGCCGACGCCGACGCCAGCGCCTGACAACAGTGGCTATACCCCGCAGCCTGGCCGCTCCCGAGTTTTTGTCGGCAACGATTACAATGAGACCCTGACTTTTACGATCAACAACACCGAGAACAAAGTGCCGGTCGGGGGCCAGGTGCCGATTGACTTGAACCCCGGTAAATACACCTTCACCGTCAGCATTCCCGGCGGCGCTGTGAACGGTGAAGTCGAGGTGGGGCCTGATCAATCCTGGGCGGTCTATGTAGATGAACATGGCAGTGTGTACGGCCCCTTCCAGGTTTATCCCTAGCCTCAAAAATGAGAGGCAGGGTGTAGCGGTTGGGGCGGGTCGCAGACCCGCCCCCGCTTAAGCCAAGAATTCGTTGACTTTTAGATAGCTCGCTTTTATAATTAAATTCGCTTACCGGCTTAACTTATTGGAGAAGATGTCATCATGAAAAAACCAATCTTTTTCGTCTTTACCCTGCTTATCCTGACCGCCTTGGCCTGTTCTTTCAATTTTAGCACGGCCAAAATCAGTGACGCCAAAATGGCTAAAGACGCCGATGGCGCCCAGCCCACGACTACTTTTGGCCAGGATGAGCCTTTTTATTGTGTGATTCAATTAGCCAACGCTCCCGACGATACCAGGGTCAAAGCAGTCTGGACTGCTGTTGACGTCGAAGGGGTAGATTCCAACTTGAATCTCGGCGAGAAGGAAATGACATCCGGGGACGGGCAGGTCAACTTTAGCTACCCCAATGATGAAGGTAAGCTCTGGCCCACTGGCAAATACAAAGTAGACCTGTATCTTAACGATAAACTGGACCGCACCCTGGATTTCCAGGTTGAAGCGCCTGCTGTTGCCGCTGAGCCGACTCCTACCTCGGCCCCAACCGCCGAACCGACGGCAGAACCAACCGCCGAACCAACGGCCACGCCCGAACCGACCGCCGAGCCGACGGCTGAGCCGACCGAGGAGATTACAGCCGAACCCACCGCCGAAGCTACGGTTGAGCCAACCAAAAACGCCGCTGGCGACGTGCTGCAAATTCCCACCACGGAACCCACCGAAGAGTCAAAGTATCCGCCGCTGCCCTTCAAGGAAGAGCCTTACGTCCATCCTTCCAAGGCTTTCACCTTTGCGATGCCCGAAAGCTTTAAAGGCATTGCCGGCGACAAAACCAGCGTTTCCTTTGGCGATGACAGCTCGGTGGTGGGTATTGCCTTCCTGAATGCAGGGGCCAAATTCAGCGACAAAGATATGCAAGAGTTCATTGATGCCTTTACCAGTAGCTTCATGGCTAACTTCGCTGACGATCATAAAATACTGGAGCAAAAAACAACCTCAGATGGCAGTATCTTCCAGGCCGTCTCTTACACGTCGAACGATGGCGATGGAGATGCCGATTTTATCTTTGAACAGCGGGATACGATCATCTTTGTTATCTATTTTGTAACGACAGCCTATGACGAGATGGAAGCAACCTGGCACAAAATTATTGAGAGCTACTCAGTTGACCCCAAAGCGGCGCTGGTTGTTGTGCCCAATGCCGGCGATGGCGTTCCCTCCGCCGAGCCGACCCCTGCGCCCAAGCCCACCCAGCCACCCGCACCGGTGGGTCCGTCCATCCCGGGCGGCAAAGGGATGCTGACCTACACCAACAGAACCGATGTGGATTTTGTCATTGATGTTATCGGACCGACCAATACTTCGCAAGTAGTGCCGCCCGGCCAAACAAGGGAGTTTATCCTTGACCCAGGCCACTATACCATCAACGCTCACTCGGCCGGGGGCAAATATTACGTGCCGTCCTACGAATTCGACATCGCCGCTGGTCAATTACTGCGCGATGGAGTACAATAGGCACTTCTAAAGACCCTAAAGGTCTTTAAGACCCTTAGAGTCTGAACAAAAATTACTAGGTAGTAAAGGGGCGACTCCATTGGAGTCGCCTTTCCTTGTGTCTAAAAACTAACAAAAAGAGGAATGAAGATGACTCAAACAGATTTGCTATTATCCCACCTCGAATCTCTTTATCGAGCCGTAGTTCAAGCCGTAACAAGTGGAAATGCCGCCGAGTGGGGCATACTTGGCCAAAATGCCAAAGGAGATCAGGTGAAGTGGTTTGACCTGGCCGCAGACCGGGCTGTTTGTACCTACCTGGAGGATCACTTTCCCTGTCCGGTTGAATTGCTCTCGGAAGAGGGCCAGCCGCGCTGCTTTGGCCGCGGCGAACCGGAGTGGACCATGATCCTTGACCCGGTAGACGGCTCCGAGAATTTCTCACGAGGCTTGACTCCCGCCGGGATAGCTATTGCTCTCATTCCGGCGAGTCAGCCGGTAGCGGTGGAGACAGTGGAGTTGGCCCTGGTGGGTGACCTGTATCACCGGCACATTTGGCAGGCGGTGCGGGGTAAGGGAGCCTGGCGAAACGGCCACCTGCTGCAACCCAGCCGGGTGACGCGACTGGAGCAGGCTGTCATCAATTGTGATATCAGTGGGGCTGTTATTCCCCCTGCTTTGGCCGAGGTGCTGGCCGAGGCGCGCAGCCTTCGCTCATTTGGAGCGACAACCCTGGTTCTGGTTCATGTGGCGGATGGCTCACTGGAGGCTCATGTAGACGTGCGCAACCAGCTTACCCCGGAGAATTATCTGGCTCCCGGGCTCATCATTCACGAGGCCGGCGGCTTGATAACAGATCCGAACGGGACAGCTTTGCCGCCCATCCAGTCGCTAACCGAAAGTTACTCCGTTATCGCCGCCGCCAACCCGGAGTTACACGCCGTGTTGCGGCAGCGCCTCTCGGCTGCCTCCTGAACGATTTCCTTTTTATTTGCCAGCTCTTGGAGGGGATGGTATAATCGAGACTCGTTAAAATTTGTACAAACTGCGCTCCGGAAAATTTGCCACATTTGTTGAGTTTTTCGTTGGGTGCAGTCAGGAGAAATGATGATGAACGACCCAGAATTAACTGTAGTGGATCCAGTCTCGACCGACGACTCTGCTGCGCCGGTTGAAGCGGACTCCGCTCCGGTCGAAAATACCACCCCGGTGGAAGCGTCTGTTGCCCCAGCCGAGGCAACTGAAACTGCGCCAGCCGGCGAAGGATTATCCATTCACACGCTACAAATCGGTCAACGGCTGACTGGTAAGGTAAAAAACATTGCGGAATTCGGGGCTTTTGTGGATGTTGGCATTGCTCAAGATGGTTTGGTGCATATTTCCGAATTAGCCAAGCAGAAGGTCGAAAAAGTAACCGATGTGGTCAGCCAAGGGCAGGAGGTTGAAGTTTGGGTTAAAAAGGTTGATACCAAACGGGGCCGGATTAGCCTGACAATGATTAAACCGATCGCCATGAAACTCCGGGATATTGCCGAGGACGCCGAGTTGGAAGGGACCGTCACCCGCCTGGAACCTTATGGCGCCTTTGTAGATATTGGCACTGATCGCGACGGGCTGGTGCATATCTCGCAAATTACTTACGACTATATCAAGCACCCGGAAGATGTTTTGACGGTCGGCCAAAAGGTCAACGTCAAAGTTTTGAAGGTGAACCGCAAGAAACGCCAGGTAGATTTATCTATTAAAGCTCTCTTGCCGCCGCCGCCTCCACCCGAAGAAGTGAAGAGAGTTGAAGAAACAAAGGTCCCGGCTCGCCATCAAGAAGCGGCCCAGCAAGAAGACGCTTTTGAAGAAGAGCCAGTTCCGACTGCTATAGCAGTAGCCTATGCGGCTTTACACGGAGAACTGCCCTTTGGGAAATCAGGCAAGGGTGGTCCCAAGCAAAAGAGTAAGCGTCGCAAAGAAATGGACGACATTGTCGCTCGCACCCTGGCTAACCGTAGTTAGTTGAATTGACATTACTAAAAAGCCGACCCCCACGAGTCGGCTTTTTGATTCCAGAATTATTCATCTAAATCCCCTGAATTTTTTCTGAACTCAAGATATGCTATAATCTGCCTCGATTTATTGGAAATTTTGGAACTTTAATGCCTCCCGTGTGACCAAACCGAGACTTGAGGGTTAAATAAGGGAGTAACCAATTATTCAGGGAGACTGGCCGTTTGAGGGTGGGATAAGGCTGTAGCCAACTCTTCAAACCGTCAGCCTTCTCCCACTGTGGAGGAATGCATGACACTTGACCCCAAAGTAAGGCGTTTGCGTGACTTAAAAGCAAAGTCCAAGCAGGGCGGTGGTCCGGCGCGGCTGAAGGCTCAGCGAGATAAGGGCAAGTTGACCGCCCGGGAGCGCATTGAAATTCTTCTTGACGATGGCTCGTTCCGCGAGATTGATGCCTTTGTAACCCAACAGGGTAGCCCGGATGCCGGCTTTGACGATACAAAAATGTTGGGCGACGGCGTAGTGACGGGGTATGGCACGATTGATCAGCGCCTGGTTTACGTTTTCTCGCAGGATTTTACCATCTATGGTGGCAGCTTGGGCCGTGCCCATGCCAATAAGATTATCAAACTGCAAGACCTGGCCCTAAAAAATGGCGCGCCCATCATTGGCTTGAACGACTCGGGCGGGGCGCGGATTCAAGAAGGGGTGGTCAGCCTGGGCGGCTACGCCGACATTTTTTTGCGCAATACGCTGAGCAGCGGCGTCATCCCTCAAATTTCGTGTATTCTTGGTCCCAGCGCTGGCGGCGCCGTTTACTCCCCGGCCATCACCGACTTTATTGTGATGGTCAAGGGCACCAGTTACATGTTTGTCACCGGGCCGGACGTGGTCAAATCGGTGACTCACGAAGAGGTGACGTTTGATGAGTTGGGCGGCGCAATGACCCACAATGAAATCAGCGGAGTGGCTCACTTCGCCGCCGAAAATGAGGAGCACGCTCTCTTCACCATCCGTGACTTGCTGAATTACTTGCCGCGTAACAACATGGAAGACCCGCCAACTATTGCCTGCCAGGATGATCCCCTGCGCACGGAAAATCTGCTGAACACAATTATTCCTGATAATGCCAACAAACCTTACGACATGCACGAGGTAATTGCGGCCATCGTGGATGATGGCAAATTCTTGGAGGTGCAGGAGCATTACGCCCGTAACGTGATTGTCGGTTTTGCCCGGCTCAATGGGCGCAGTGTAGGCATTGTAGCTAACCAACCGGCGGTGCTGGCCGGCGTGCTGGACATCAACGCCTCGGTCAAAGCGGCTCGTTTCGTCCGTTTCTGTGACTGCTTCAACATTCCCCTGATTACTTTGGAAGATGTGCCGGGTTTTTTGCCGGGCTTAGCCCAAGAACATGGCGGGATCATTCGCCACGGGGCCAAGCTGCTCTACGCTTTTGCCGAAGCCACCGTGCCCAAAATTACGGTGATTACCCGCAAAGCCTACGGCGGGGCTTACGATGTGATGAGCAGCAAACATCTGCGGGGCGACATCAACCTGGCCTGGCCGACGGCTGAAATCGCGGTCATGGGACCGGAAGGGGCGATCAATATCCTCTATCGCAAGGAGTTGGCCGAAGCCGCCGACCCTGACAACCTGCGGACACAATTGGTGCAGGAATATCGCGACACGTTTGCCAACCCCTATGTTGCCGCCAGTTGGGGCTATCTTGACGACGTGATTGAACCGGGCCAGACCCGTCCTTACCTGATTAACGCTTTGGAAATGCTGCAAAACAAACGGGATGAGAATCCACCCAAAAAACACGGGAATATTCCCCTATGACAAGTAGCAGGGTAGCAAGGTAGCAAATCTGCAACTGACAGACTGTTACTTTGTTATCTTGCTACCGGCGAGGGTAGATTATGCTTAAGAAAGTTCTAGTAGCTAATCGAGGTGAAATTGCTGTCCGTATTGTGCGGGCATGCCAGGAGTTGGGGCTTGACGCGGTCGCGGTTTATTCGGAAGCTGACCGGATGGCCCCGCATGTCCGCATGGCCCAGGAAGCCTACCCAATCGGCCCGGCCTCAGCAACCGAGAGCTATCTCCGGGGCGACCGTATGATTGAAGTGGCCAAAAAATCCGGCGCCGACAGCATCCATCCTGGCTATGGTTTTTTAGCTGAAAATGCCAATTTTGCCGAGGCCGTCATTGCGGCCAACCTGATCTGGGTGGGTCCGCCTCCGCAGGCAATTCGGCTGATGGGCGATAAAGTCATGGCGCGGACGATAATGGCTCAGGCGGGCGTACCCCTGGTGCCGGGTGTCGGCAAATCGGGCCAAATGACCGACGCCGAACTCTTGGCCGCAGCTCCGCAAATTGGTTTTCCGCTGCTGGTTAAAGCAGCCGCGGGCGGCGGCGGCAAGGGCATGCGCAACGTTTACCGGGCCGAGGACCTGCCTGAAGCTATTCGCACCGCCCGCCGCGAGGCACAGTCTGCCTTCGGCGATGATCGGGTTTATTTGGAAAAGTTTATTGAAAATGCCCGTCACGTTGAAATCCAGGTTTTGGGTGATGAGCATGGCAATGTCATCCACCTGGGCGAACGGGAGTGCTCCATTCAGCGCCGCCACCAGAAACTGATTGAAGAAGCGCCCTCGCCGGTGGTGGATGAAGAGCTTCGCCAAAAAATGGGGGCGATTGCCGTGGCTGCGGCCAAGTCGGTCAACTACTGCTCGGCCGGAACCATGGAATTTGTGCTGGACAAAGACCGCAACTTTTACTTCTTAGAGATGAATACCCGTTTGCAGGTCGAGCACCCGGTCACGGAGATGGTTACGGGGGTGGATATTGTTAAAGAGATGCTGCGGATTGCTTCCGGGCGCAAGCTGCGCTATGAACAGGCTGACATCCGGGTCAAGGGCTGGGCCATCGAGTGTCGGATTTTGGCCGAAGATCCCCGCAACAACTTTATGCCCTCGATTGGCCGCATTATCGGCCTGACCAACCCGACCGGGCCAGGCGTGCGCCTTGACAGCGGCATCTACTTTGGCTCAGAAGTGACGCCTTATTACGACTCCATGCTGGCCAAGCTGATTGTCCTGGGTGAAACGCGCGGTGAAGCTATTTTGCGCATGCGCCGGGCGCTGGAAGAATTTCGGATTACTGGCCTGGCGACCACGATCCCCTTGCATATTCAACTGATGAATTCTACCCGTTTCCAGGCCGGGCAGTTTGATACCGGCTTTCTGGAGAATCACTTTAGTTTTAACCAGACGCCCAACCCGGCCTCAATTCGGGTGGCGGCCGTGGCGGCAACCCTGATGGCTCACCAGCGCAATCAGCAGGCAATCTTGCTGCACCAGGGCGGCACCAGCCCGTGGCGTTTATATGGCCGGCGGGAGGCCCTGGACCGGCGGTTGAGGTAAATCAGGCGAAGGCTGAGGCTAAGGCTAAGAATTTCTTCTTCTCAGCCTCAGCTTTCGCCTTAGCCTCTCTTGAGGATGAGCACATGAAATACATCACTACAGTTGGCAGCGAGCAATTTACCATTGACATCAATCAGGATGGCCAGATCACGCTGAACGGCGAAATTATCAATGCCGAAATGCGCCAGATGCTGGATACGACCATGTATTCGATTATCATGGATAATGTTTCTCACGATCTCCGCATGAACGAAGGTGATGAGATCTACCTTGTGCAGCTTGGCGGCGAAATTTTCGAGGTTGTGGTTGAAGATGAACGAACCCGCCGCCTGGCCGGGCTTAAGAGCAGCCCTGGCGCCGTGACCGGCGAAGCTCTGGTCAAAGCCCCCATGCCCGGCGTGGTCGTTGAGATTCCGGTAGTGCAAGGGCAGGAGGTCAAACGGGGGGATATTGTGGTCATTTTTGAGTCAATGAAAATGCAAAATGAATTTAAAGCGCCTCGCGATGGCTTGGTCCATGCCATCCGGGTCGCCCCCGGCGATAAAGTTGATCAAAATGCTATTCTGCTCACCATTGCCTGAGGTTTCTAACCTCTTATTCCCAAACTCAGCTCTCGTTCCCAAACAGAGTCTAGGAACGAGATAACATGACCGTACTTCCGTTTGGGACCCAAATCCCCATTGCTTTTCTTCTAGCTATACCTCCAAACATAACCGAAGTTTTGCGAATTACCCAACTGATAAAAATTGTGTTATAATTTTGAATACCAGCGTTTGGGCCATCAGCCATTTTAAAAAAATGTAAGTCGGTAAGATGTCCCATTGCAATTATTGAATGGGAAAGCTTTTTAGCCAGACAGGCAAATAAGCTTGGGTCTGGGTAAGTTTTTTGTTGGTTTGGGAAAGTGGCTAAAGTTATGGATGTCATCCAAGTATCACAGCCGAATAATATCCACCCTAATGCTCCAGGGAAAACCTCAGCCTCGCCGGGGGATGCTGGCGACCCAGATAAGTTGGGCCGTGTCACCAAAGAGATCAAAGAAGTGACGACGCTGTACAATATTGGGGTGGCTGTTGGTTCCAGTCTGGATTTGAAAGAGGTGATCAAGACCCTTTACAAAGAGAGCAGCCGGCTGATTGATACCTCCAATTTTGCCATTGTCCTCTACGATGCCCTGACCGAAACCTTAACCTTCAAACTGATGGTTGACCAGGGCAAAGCCATCAAACCGATGGCCGTCAAGCTGGCTGAGGACCGGGGACTCACGGGCCGGGTGCTGGCTTCCCAGGCTCCGCTGCTGATCCCCGATTTTCCGCAAGCCAAAAACGGCAATTCCGACCCCAATCGGCCCGACAAGCACATCCGTTCCTGGCTGGGCGTGCCGATCCTCAATCCTGTTGTAGAAAATGACAGCGCGCAGGGAGTGATTGCCACCTGGAGCTATAAACCCCACGCCTTCAACGATCATGACCTGTGGCTGCTGTCGGCGATTGCCACGCAGGCAGCGATTGCCATCCGCAATGCTCGCCTGTTTGAGTCCAGCCAGCGTCGGGCCGCGGAAATGGTCTTGCTCAACGATGTAGCCCGCACCCTTTCCTCTACGCTGCAACTGGACGAAGTTCTCACCCGGATTATGCAGCAGGTAGAGGGGATGCTCAATGTCGAAGCTGGTTCGCTGCTGTTAACCGACCCCGCGACCGGCGAATTGGTCTTTCAAATTGCCCTGGGTGATAAAGCCGATGAAGTCAAGCCGTTCCGTATTCCCCGCGGGCAGGGCATCGCCGGCGAAGTGGCGCTCACCGGCAATCCGTTGATGATTGCCAATGTGGATGAAGATAAACGCCATTTCAAAGTACTGGATCAGACGACCAACTTTTTGACTCGCAATATTCTGTGTGTGCCCCTGGTGTTGTACGATCAGATTATCGGCGTGCTGGAGGTCATGAATAAACGCGAGGGTAACTTTACCCAGAATGACCTGGAATTGCTCAGCTCGATTGCCTCTTATGCCGCCATTGCCATTCAAAACGCCCGCCTGCACCAGAGTGTGCTGGCCGAGCGGGATAAAGTCATCGAAGCCGAAGAAGAGGCCCGCAAAAAGTTAGCCCGCGATCTGCATGATGGTCCCACCCAGTTGGTTGCCGGCATTAAAATGAGCCTTGATTTTTCCAAAAAGGCCCTGGAAAAAGAGCCGTCTTTGCTGCCCAAAGAGCTGGCCTATATGCAAGAGTTAGCCGACCGGGCCACCCACCAGATGCGGACCATGCTCTTTGAGCTGCGCCCGCTGGTCCTGGAAACGCAAGGCTTGGGCGCGGCGCTCCAGGTTTTTTTAGAGCGGCGGCAGCAAGACATCACCGGAGATACCCCCAAACTGGCGCTCAAAATCGAGACCGGCCATCCCAGCGGCGATATTTCGCGCCAGGACGGCAAGGTGGAGGCGGCGATTTTTGCCATTGTCCAGGAGACGGTCAATAATGCCATTAAGCATGCCCAGGCCAAAAACATCGTCGTTCAGCTTACCGAGACGGCTACGGCTGTTTATACGGTGATTAAAGACGATGGCAAAGGTTTTGATGTGGACCAGGTGATGAACAATTATGAACAGCGCGGCAGCCTGGGCATGATTAATTTGAAGGAACGGACCCAGTTGATTGGGGGAGAATTAAGCATTCGTTCTGCGCCGGGTCACGGCACCCGGATCACCATTCAGGTTCCCAAAGAGGACTCCGAGCGTCTCAGAAAGCGGAATACCACCGGTACCCTCTCCCTCTCCGGCCGGTTGATGCAGACCGGCCAGTTTGGCTAAATAACAGGGGTTACGTGGTGAGTCTATGCATGTCATTTCGACCGGAGCGGAGGGAGAAATCCCTAATGCCGTGTCTTGCCAGAGCCGTTTCGAGGGATTTCTCGCTCCTGTCGTCGCTCGAAATGACATGACCTTGTAACTCCTGTAAATAAGACCCGGTGAATGAAAGTTAGCTTGTGACCGTTGCTCTCGACAAATTACGCACCTGGATAACCGCCGATGACCCCCGGATTGCTCTATCCGGGGTTATTTTTGTAGCCGCCGTCGCCGGGATTTTGGTGGGGGCGCTGTTTGGCGGCCTGGGGCCGATCATCGCCGTGGGTCTCATCGGGGCGCTGGTTGTCGGTATTCTCGTGCTCCGCAGCACCCAGGTGGGGCTGTCGGCCTTGATTGCCCTCATCTGCCTGCTGCCGTATGGCGCACTGCCCTTCACTATCGGCTTTCGCCCGACCTTTTTGGATTTGGCTCTGGGGGCGTTGTTTACCGTGTGGGGATTGCGCCTGATTACAGGCCGGCAGCGCACGTTTGTCAGTTCGCCGCTGGGGATGCTTGTCTTTATCTTCCAGGGCTGGGCGCTGTTTATATTTATTTTTGGCCTGCGCTACGGTGGATTGAATATCACCATAGCCCGCAACTTTTTGGAAGTGCTGCTCTCGGTCAGCCTCTTTTTTCTGATTATCAACCAGGTCAAAACGGCCGAGGTGCTTGATCAAATCTCGTGGGTTATCATTTGGGCGGGCGGCGTCGCTTCTGCCCTGGGTATCTTCTTCTACTTTATCCCCGGCGATTGGACCATCAGAATTCTGTCGCTGCTGCGTGTCTTTCAATATCCGACCGAAGGCATCCTGCGCTACATCGAGGACGACCCGGAGCAGCCCATGCGAGCCATCTCAACCTCGATTGACCCGAACGCCCTGGGCGGGCTGCTGGTCTTTTTGACCATTATCACCGTGGCTCATCTTTTAGCCGCCCGGCCGATTATGCCCCGCCGCTACCTCTGGCTCAATGCTGGCTTGATGCTGCTGACCCTCTATTTAACCTACTCGCGCGGCTCGCTACTGGGTGTGGTCGCCGGTCTGGGGCTGATGGCGCTGCTCCGTTACCGTAAACTGATCTGGTTGATGCTCGTAGCAGCGACTTTAGTCGCTCTCCTGCCCCAAACCCAACTCTACGTGCAGCGTTTTATCGAGGGCATTCAGGGTACAGATCTGGCTACCCAGATGCGCTTTGGCGAATATAAAGACGCCTTCAACTTGATCGAGCGCTACCCGCTCACCGGGGTGGGCTTCTTCGGCACGCCCGATATAGATGTCTATGTCGGCGTCTCCAGCGTCTACCTGCTGCTGGCCCAGCAGATGGGGCTGATTGGGGCGGGGTTGTATATCCTCATAGGTCTGGTCTACTTAGGAATCGTTTTGGTTACTCTGTCTCGCCTGCCCAAAGGCGACCGGCTGGAAGCGCCGCTGTTAGGCTACGGCCTGGCGATTCTGGGGGCCATGGTCGGCGGGGTGTTTGATCACTTTTATTTCAACCTGACCTTCATTCACATTGTCGCGCTGTACTGGCTGACGATGGGGTTGGGGATGGTAGCAGTATTGCTCGCAAATCAACTCTTAAAGCTCAATCCCCCAAATACGCCACCATCCGAATCTCGTTCCGGCCCGGCGCGGCGATAACTTCGACTTCATCCACCAAATTTTTGATCAAAAACAGCCCCCAGCCGCGATGATCCTCCCGTTCCTGGCGCACCGCCGGTATCTGGGGAATGGGGCGATGTCCCTGATCCACTACATTCAAAACTAACGCATTTTCTTGAATCGCTAACCCAATCAACACGCTCAATTCGGCATTGAGCTGATTGCCGTGTTCGATGGCATTGGTCACGGCTTCAGCGATAGCAGTTTTCAGACAATCAATGCGGGCGGCGCTAAAGCCGAGTTGTCTGGCTACACTGGCTACGGCTAACATGGCAAATTTTTCATAACCTAACTCGCTGGGTAAGCAAATCTTCATCACTACAGTTTCCCTCGCAGATATTTATTTGTTTACTGTGATTTAGTTCACAATTTAACAGAATTATACTGCGAATTTCCGTCCCGGTAATCAGCTTCGCTGTGGATTTAACCTCCATAAAAAAGACCGTCTCCAGGACGGTCCTTCTCCACATTTTTTTGAGCCTGTTCACCCAAATGTTGTAGGTAAGCCTCACCCCAGGGGCAGCTCCACCCAAAAGATACTGCCCTGACCGGGGGTGCTCTCTACCCACACTCGGCCGTTGTGCGCCTCGACCACCGCTTTGACCAAAAACAGGCCCAAACCCGTGCCCGGCGTCTGGCGGGTCAGCCGGTTGTCCACCCGGTGAAATCGCTCAAAAATCCGCTCCTGGTCGCCGGGGGAAATGCCGATGCCTTTATCGCTCACGTACAGGCGCACGGTGTTGTTTTCACCCACCATCCCCCCGACTCTAATCAGCCCCCCACCTGGGCTGTACTTGATGGCATTGCCAATCAGATTGTTCAACACTTCCTGCAAGCGTTCGTAATCCCCTTGAATAGCCGGGAAATCTTCGGGGAACTCCAGCGCAAAGGTGTGTTTATCCGTCGTGGTCTGCAATTTATCCATGGTGCTGCGGGCCATATCGGCCAGGTCCACCAGCCCCAGCCGCAGTTTCACCCCGCCGGCCTGCAAGCGGCTGGCTTCCAGTAAATTGTTAATCAGTTGATCCAGCCGGTCGGCTTCCTCCTCGATGGCCGCCAGACCCTCGGCCAGCGTCTCCTTATCCCAATTGGCGTCTTCCCGAGCCAGCGTGTCGGCATACCCCTTGATAATGCTCACCGGCGTCTTCAACTCGTGCGAAATCACGGAGAGCAGGGTTTGTTTGAGTTCGTCCGCCTCGCGCAGCCGGGTCACATCGCGCACATTGGCAATGATCTGCACAATCTTGCCTTCCTCATTGAATTGGGGAGAATAGTTATCGGACAGGGTAATCGCCAGGCCATCGGCGCGGTGATGAATGCCTTCGGCGGAGAGCCGGCCATCGGCGGGGGGATGAACCAGCGGACAGGCGGTGTGACACACGCTCACCCCCTGCGGGGTGCGCAAATTCAAAACCGCGTAGCAAGGGCGGCCAATCGCCTCGGCGGCGGCAATGCCGGTCATATTGACCAGAGCCTTGTTCCACGTTTGAATAATCCGGTAGGGATTAATCATCATCACCCCGTCGCCGCTGTTTTCGATGATGGCGTCGAGGCGTTCGCGTTCGGCGCTGACCTGCTGGTAGAGGCGGGCATTTTGCACGGCGATAGCCGCCTGGTCGGCAAAGGCGCTCAACACCTGGCGATCATTGCTGCTAAAGGCTGCCCCACGGGTGCGAAAAATAAAGATATGGCCGATAGCCTCGCCGCCGATATCCAGCGGCAGAGCCACTACCTGCCGCAGCGGCACCCCGGCCGCTTTTGAAGCTAACGCCAGCCGCAGCGACATATCAGGGATAGCGCCGCGATTCTCCTCCGACTCCAGATCACGCCAGAGGGGTTCAAAGAGGGGGACAGCCTGGAGGGGCAGGCCGATGCTGGCATGGGGGGAAAATGTACCATCGTCCCGGCGCAGCGTAATCAGCCCGGCCTGGCCAGCCAGCAATTCGACGGCGCTGCGCAGGGTCAATTCGAGCAGCGCCGATAAATCAAGCCGAGCGCTCATCGCTCGGCTGATTTCCAACAAATATTCTCGTTGGCGTAAGCGAAAATCCGGTAACATCATCGAATGAACGAATAGGCGAATGAGCGAATGGCGCCGTCAAGAAGTGAGTCCGTTTCATTCGCCATTCGACTATTCGCCATTCTTTCTAGCCGCCAGTCAGCGAGGTAAGAATATAGAAGACCAGGCCGCCGCCCAGGGCCATTACCACAACCGACAGGGCCAGCCCGACGGCCACCAGAATAAAGGTAGGGGTTTCCCCGGTATCAGCCGAGGCTGTATCCAAGGGGTGCTCGCTGAGCAGCGTGGGTTCCTCCTCATCCTCAGCATAGACATCCTCCGTTCGCGGGGGCGGCGTTTGTATTTGAAAGGCTTCCCGCAGTGGATCGGCCTGAGGTTCCAAACTGCGTAGCCCTTCGCGGGCAGCCCGGTTTTGTTTGTTGATTTTGAGGACATTCTCGTAGCAGATGCGCTTGTCTTCGGTGTCTGTCAATACATCGGCCAGCCCCAGCCAGGCATCCTCCGAGCGAGGATTCTCTTGCAAAATCGCCTCATAGATGAGGCGGGCCTGTTGAAAATTACCCTGGTTTATGGCATTTCTGCCGTCATCAAGCGTTGGCATAGGTGTTCACCCTCTCAATTTACATAACTTATCTCAATTTTATCACGCCTGACCTGTTTTGTACAGTTAGAGTAATTATATCATATTTTGCAGATTTTTCCGAAGACGCCCGACCCGGTATACAGTTTTCGTAATTACCGCCTCCCGCCCGACATAGACCGCCAGCGGTCGGCCAGGCTGAGCGATTGGGTGGCCTCACGCATCAACGCCTTGGCCGAGGGTTTGGCCCAGGAAGGGGTGGGGACGTTATAATCAAAACCGGGTAAAGTTTTGCGCTCGATCTTGTAGCCCAGGGCATGCTCAATCCGATGAATAAGCGCCTCATCGTCCGGCGTAACCAGGGTAATGGCGTCGCCGTCGGCTTCGGCGCGGGCGGTGCGGCCAATCCGGTGTACATAATCTTCGGGATGCTCCGGCACGTCGTAGTTGATAACGTGGGAGATACCCTCTACATCCAGCCCCCGCGCGGCAATGTTGGTGGCCAGTAAAACCTGGTATCTGCCCGAACGAAAGCCTTCCAGGGCCGCGACCCGCTCCCGCTGCCGGAAATCCCCGTGGATACAGGCTACCCCGATTTTAGCCTGGCGTAACTGGCGGGTCACAATATCGGCTTCTTGCTTGGTAGCGGTGAAGACCAGCATGCTGTTGACCTCCATCTGCTCCAGCAGCGCCATCAGCAGTTCCGTTTTGAGATGTTTGGGCACGGGATAGAGCGCCTGCCGAATTGCTTCGGGGGGGCGGGCGGCACCAATCTCAATTTTGAGCGGGTCTTGCTGAAATTGATGGGTCAAGGCCAAAACTGGGGCCGGCATCGTCGCCGAAAAGAGCATCGTCTGGCGCTGGCGGGGCATCCCGCCGATGATCTGGCGAATGTCGGGCAAAAAGCCCATATCAAGCATCCGGTCGGCTTCGTCAAGCACCAAAATCTGGACGTCTTTGAAGGTAATATTTTTGCGCTGGACGTGATCCAGCAGGCGGCCCGGCGTTGCTATGACCACATCTGCCCCCCGGCGCAGCTTGTCCGTCTGCTGGCTTAACCTGGCTCCGCCGTAGATGGGCACAACCCGCAAGGGAGTCCGGGCAGTCAATTTGCGGGCCTGCTCGGTCACTTGAATGACCAGTTCTCGGGTGGGGGCAAGGACGATCAGGCGGGGATTTTTGGTTTTGGTTGAGTCTTGCAGCAGCCGCTCCAGGGCGGGGAGTAAAAACGCGACCGTTTTGCCGGTGCCGGTCTGGGCGCAGCCAATCAGATCGCGGCCCTCCAGGCCGGGAGGAACAGCCTGAGCCTGGATAGGGGTCATCTCCTCAAAGCCCAAGGTGGCAATGGCTTTTTGCAGGGACTCGCTTAAATTTATTTCGTTGAAACGCATAAATCTCCTGATAAAATCCGGTATATTTATAAAAAACCGCCCCGAAACAAAAACCATCGGAGCGGTGCGTGAAGCCAAACCGATCAGCTTACATAAAGAGTTATACCCTATCTGCCGTTTCCTGTCAAGCGGCTTGATTTCGCCGGGCTTTTTTATACAATAATGGCTGACAATTGGTTACGTTAAAAGAGGTAAGGTGGTTTAGAAGTTATGGATTATGCTGCTGAAGCCTGGCGGGTTTGGTCGGTGCTGTCGTGGTGGGTCAGCATTGTGGCGCTGGTGTACGGAGTCACGGTTGTCACTTTTATAGTGCTGGAAAACCGCAGCCCGCAACTGACTTTTGCCTGGCTGCTGCTCTTTTTTGGACTCCCGGTGTTGGGGGTGATTATTTATCTGATGTTTGGCCGGGATCATTGGGCCTTTAGCCGCGAAAATAAGCTGCTCCGCCAGGAACTGCGCCATATAGTTAAATCCAATGATCACCTGGCTCAATGGGCCGCCGAGCAGAAGGCCGAAATCGAGAAGCTGAAACAGGTCGGGCCTCCGGTTTATAGCCGGGTGCTGGACCTGCTGCGCCGCAATGCTGCCGCCTCGCTTTTTCCGTGCAACAGCCTGGAAATTTTACAAAATGGCTGTGAGAAATTCCCGCGCCTGATTGAAGACATGCGGGGGGCCAGGCACTCGATCCATCTGGAGTATTATGAGTGGGGTTCCGACAGCATGATGGAGGAGGTCAACCAGCTTCTTTTGCAAAAGGTCAAAGAGGGGGTTGAAGTGCGGGTGATGTATGACCCCGTCGGCAGTATCTTTAGGCTCAAAGGGCGCGATGTCCGCAAGATGAATGCAGGGGGCGTCAAAATGGTGCCTTACTCGCCGCTGTACTATGTTCACACCATCAGCTACCGCAATCATCGCAAAATTGCCGTTATTGATGGCTGCATTGGCTATACCGGCGGCATGAACATGGCCGAGATGTATCTCAAGGGGCCGAGTGAAGGGAATTTCACCGGCTGGCGCGATACCCACGCGCGCTTCACCGGCCAGGCGGTCTGGGGCTTGCAGGCCAGCTTTATTATCCAGTGGTTCAATACCACCCGCGAATTGCTGGCCGACTCAGCTTATTTTCCGCCCCTGCCCGAAATGCCGGGCTATTTGCCCCTGCAAATCGTCAACTCCGGTCCGGACTCCCAATGGAAAGCCATCCGGCAGTTGTACTTTGCCATGATTACCGCCGCGGAGCATCACGTTTACATCCAGTCACCCTTTTTTATTCTGGACGAGAGTCTGGCCGAGGCGCTCAGTGGCGCGGCCCGGGCCGGGATTGACGTCAAGGTCATGCTGGCCCCTCATGGGCCGGATGGTTACTTTGCCTACCGGGCCGGTTTTACCTATGCGGCCAACATGGCCGCAGCCGGGGTGCAGATATTTTACTACCAGGGCGAATATTTCCACGTTAAAACGATCAATATTGATTCAGTTCTGTGCTCCATCGGCTCGGCTAATATGGATATTCGCAGTTTCACCATCAATTATGAGTTGAACCTGGTGATTTACGATGAAAAGACGGCCAAAAAATTGGAAGGGGATTTCATCAAAGATTTGACCCACTGCCAGGAATTTAAGCTGAAAGCCTACAAGCAGAGCAATATTTTGGGCCGGGTCCGCGACTCGGTCTTTCGGCTGGCTTCGCCGCTGTTGTAAGCCCCGGTTAGCAGCAATCCCCTAAAAATACAACAAAATACATTATTGCTGAATTACAGAAATGGGATTAAACTAAGAGCAGCTTTGTACCTCCCCATTTCGTTCTTTAGGTAAGCCTTAGCTCATTATATAATATGTTTAGTTTAAGGAGACAAAAATGAATCTTAGTGCAGCCGATATTAGCAACTTGACCAATCAGTTGGTCAAAGCAGTGGCTCAGCGAGCCGGTTTAACCGAAGATCAATCTCGTAGAGCAATTGTAGCCGCGTTTGAGGTTCTCAAAGAGCAATTGCCGGCCGCTGCGGCCAGCGACGTTGACACCTTTGTAAAGGGTGGCGGCGACGTGGATGGGGCAATCCAGTGGTTCCTTAACCTGGTTGGCAAAAAGTAGCAACCGGAGCCACCCTCATTCGAGGCTTGATGGTGGCCCTCTCAAGCGGACAGCTCACCTGAGCCGCGGTTCACTCTAAAAATCTGAATGGGGAACTCGTAAGAACTCTTTGGGCTGGTAAACTGGAGTTTGCGCGAGTTCTTCTTTTTTGAATTTCTGGAAAGTATGGAGCGTCACAAATTTCGTAGGTCTAAAACACGAGGAAGCCATGTTAAAAGAATTTAGAGATTTTATCAACCGGGGCAATGTTCTGGATCTGGCGGTGGCGGTGATTATCGGCGCGGCCTTCACCGGTATCGTCAACTCGCTGGTGAATGATATTATTACCCCCATCATTGGCATCTTCCTGGGAGGCGTTAATTTCGCCGGTTTGTCTATCACCGTTGGCGAGGCGGTCATTAATTACGGCAACTTCATCCAGGCCATTATCAACTTCTTAATTGTCGCCTGGGTTATTTTCTTGATTGTACGCAGCATTAATCAATTACAGAAAAAGTGGCAGCCTGTTGAAGAAGTAACTCCGCCCCCACCCCCTGAACCTCCGGCAGAGGTAAAGCTCTTGACCGAAATTCGCGATCTGCTGCAAGAGCAAGGTAATGGATGAATTGTCTTCTAGTTCCCAAACTGCGCGTTGGTTTGGGAACTATATTTTTTAACATCAACCGCAGTAGAGGAGGAGGAAAAATGAATTACCTTTTCTGGATTTTAGTCGGTATCATTATCGGCTGGGTCGTCGAGTGGATCATTGATTGGCTCTTTTGGCGCAAGCCCGATGGTCGGACGCAGGAAAAGTTAGCCGCTGCCGAAGCAGAGAACCGGCGGTTGCAGGCGCAGTTGGCCGGGAGTGAACAGAAGCCGACTGGCCTCGATCAGGCCAGCGATATCTGCCAGGCCAAACTGGCCTATACCGAAACAACGGTGGAGCGCCTCCGGGCCGAACTCAACACCATCTCCAGCCAGGCGCCCCAGGAAGAGGACCTTTTCGAGCGGATCAAGGGGATCTGGTCCGGCTTCGCCGAGCGCCTCCATGACGGCGGTATTTTTACCTTTGCCCAACTCGCAGAAACCAAGCCCGAACGGTTGCGGGAAGTTGTCCAGCCGGAGGCGTGGCATGAAATCCAGCCGGATGGTTGGTCGGTTCAGGCCAGAGAATTTGCCCGGGAAAAAGCCGAAGCTTCTGAACGCATTCTGGCTGAACATCGCGAGCGGGAGCAGTTGCAGGAACGCCTGGCCGAGCTGGAAGCTGACAATGGCCGGCTGCAGGCGCTGGTGGCAGGCGGTGTAGGGACGACCCTGGCCGGGGTTGAGGGCCTAACCCGGCAAGCCGAGCAGACTGACCTGGAGGCTACCCTTGTCCACCGGCCTGTTCGCCCTGACCCGCTGGTGGATATCGAAGGGATTGGGCCGGTTTATGCTCAACGCCTCAACGAAGCCGGTATCTTTTCCTTCCGCCAGTTGGCCGAGCAGACACCGGAACGGCTGCGAGAAATTATCAATCCGGAATCGTGGCAAAAAATTGACGCCGCCGATTGGATTACCCAGGCCAAAGCGATGGCCGACCCCGACCCGCTGGTGGATATTGTTGGGATTGGGGAGAACTATGCCCACCGGCTAAATAGAGCCGGCATCTACACCTTTGCCCAGTTGGCCGCGCTTAGCCCGGAGCGGGTCGAGCAGATTGCCGAGGTAGAAGAGCCGCAGATGATTGATGCCAGAAGCTGGATTGCTCAGGCCAGGGGATTTGCCTTCAAAAAGACTCAGGCTACCCGCGCCTTGGGCAGCCGGGCTGTGCCCCAGGATGAAGATCCGCTGGTGGATATTGACGGCATCGGGCCGGTTTACGCTGAACGGCTGAAACGAGCCGGAATCGTCTCGTTTTGGCAACTGGCGAATATGACCCCGGAGCAGGTGCGGGAGATCATCGGCCCGGAAGAGTGGCAAAAAATTGATGCGGCCAGTTGGATTGCCCAGGCCAAAGTCATGGCCTCACCAGACCAGTTGGAAGACATCACCGGCATTGGCGTCGTCTTTGCCCGGCGGTTAAATGAAGCCGGAATTTACACCTTCGCCCAACTGGCCGGGCAAACCCCGGAGCGACTGCGCGAAATTATCAAACCGGAATCGTGGCAGAAAATCGAGCCGGAGAAGTGGGTCGCTGAGGCCAGGGAACTTGCCGCTCAGAAGAGTGACCGCTCTGCCGCAGGAGCGTAATCTATGAAGCAGTATCGTACGGCTAAAGAGATTAAAAAGTTTGATATTTTCAAGGGGATCACTTTCCTCATTCTGGTCATATTGCTCTTTTTGACCTGGTTCCTGCTGCCGCCTGTGGAAAATCCGCCGGCTGTAGCTCAGGCCACCAGCGAGCCAACAGTGACGACCGCTCCCTCTGCGACTCCGTCGCCAACGACGGCCCCACCGCCAACGGCGACCACTGCCCCCACCGAGCCGCCGCCGACCGCAACTCCCGAACCAACGGCGACCACTGCCCCCGCGACGGTTGAAGCCACGGCTGAAGCCGAAATTGCTGCGCCCGTGGTCAACCTTCCCGGCGGCGAAGTGACGCCGGGCCAGGTCGTTCTGACCGGCACAGGGGAGCCGGGGTCAGAGGTAGAGATTGTGATTGATGGCCGGGTGGTCGGAAAGACGACGGTTGGCGGCGACGGTACGTGGAGCTACACCGCCGATTTGCCTGAGCCGGGTGATTATCAGATCGGCGTCCAGAATGTGGATGCGGATGGCCAGGTGATCGCCGCCTCTGAACCGGTCGCTCTGACCGTAACGGCGCCTCCTGCCACACCGCCAACCCTGGACCAACCAAGTGAGGAGCTAACCGCCGGGCCGGTCACATTGACCGGCAGCGGGGAACCGGGTTCCCAGGTTGAGGTGGTGATTGATGGCCAGGTGGTCGGCAAAGCGACGGTAGGGGACGACGGCAAATGGAGCCTGGACACGGAGCTAAGTCGGTCGGGTGATTACGAGATCACCGTGCAAAGCGTGGATGCCGATGGGCAAGTGTTAGCCGCCTCAGAGCCAGTTAACCTAACTGTGGCGGAGAAAGCGACCCCACCCACTCTCGACCTACCCAGCGGCGGTTTGACCGGTGGGCCAGTAACTCTCACCGGCACGGGGGAGCCGGGGTCAGAGGTAGAGATTGTGATTGATGGGCAGGTGGTCGGAAAGACGACGGTGGGCAGCGATGGGACGTGGAGTTACACCGCCGATTTGCCTGAGTCGGGTGACTATCAGATCGGCGTCCAAAATGTTGATGCGGCCGGTAAAGTATTAGCTGCCTCTGAACCTGCCGCTTTGACGGTGGTGACCCCGCCAACCCTTGACCAACCAGGGGAGGGACTAACCGCCGGGCCGGTCACATTGACCGGTAGTGGGGAACCGGGTTCCCAGGTCGAGGTTGTGGTTGACGGCCAGGTTGTCGGCAAAGCGACGGTAGGGGACGACGGCAAATGGAGCCTGGACACGGAGCTAAGTCCTGGAGGTGACTACGAGATCCAGGTGCAAAGTGTTGATGCCGATGGCAAGATTCTAGCCACCTCCAAGTCGGTCAAATTGACGGTGACTGAGGAGGAGAAAGGTCAAGCCTACATCGTCCAGGCCGACGACTGGCTGAGCAAACTGGCTCTCAAATTCTACAATGATATGATGCAGTACCCGGTCATTGTCGAGGCGACCAACGCCAAAGCCAAAGATGACAGCAGTTTTACGGTCATCACCAATCCTGACCTGATCGAAATCGGCCAAAAGCTGTGGATTCCTGACGCTGCGCCGTAAAGATATTGAACGACCACAGAGATACAGGTGGGTGCTTGATGCGTGATACGTGATGCGTAAAAGGTCACGCATCACGCATCATTTTTATCCATCAACAGGTCGAAATGAAAATCAAGGTTGCTCTCAAACTTCCAGGCACCTGATGTAATTGGCCGGCAGATGACACAGTCCGGCGTCGGCGCTGACCTGGCTGGCTTGAAGATCACCCAGGTGATGTAACTCACCGACGTGTTCATAATTAACGACCAGCGGAATATCGGGCGGAAGCGCAGGCACAAGGTCTACCCCGTTGACAATGCGGTATGTTTGGGGAACGTGCTTATTGTAGAACTTGGCAAAGGCTTCATTTCCAACTTTGGGCGATCCAAAGGTATAGACGCTGACCACCTTATCGGGCAAATTGTACTTAACATCCAGCGCGCACAGAGTTGCCAGCGCGCCGCCCAGGCTGTGCCCGGTGCAGATGATTTGCTTATGGGCTGTCTCTTTAGCTACCTTGAACATCGCCTCACGAACCGAGTTATAGGCTTCAATAAAGCCATGATGAACTTTGAGGGTTGTGTTGCCCTTTTCCCCGTAGGCAAAATCGGCCGGTAAAAATTTTAGATCACGGATCCAATCGGCAATGCCGGTTTCTTCGGAGCCGCGAAAAGCCAGGATAAGCGTGTTGCCAAAGGCTGTCCCAAAGATGCCCTGGGTATCGGTCCCGGCGTTTTCAAAGCGGCCCAATAATTGGAAATCTTTCATATCAAAGCCCCGGCCATAGGCGGCATGGGCAATGCGGATACACAACATCGCTGTTTTTTTATCCATACTTCCCTCTTTGGATTCGCTTGACTGGTTAAGGTTATTATAATCAGAAAACTGGTCCTATTTTAGTGCGATTCGGTTTGAAAGTAAACTATTTGAGGCTGGAATAATGACGAGCAACTGGTATCAACTGCATCTTGATGAGGTTTTGCAGCAGCTCAACACGGATGCCATCACGGGCCTAACCCAGGCCGAGGTGAGTCGCCGTCTGGAGCAGTACGGTCCCAATGCCCTGATCGAGCAGGGCTTGAAAAGTCCCTGGAAAATCCTGCTGGAACAATTGACCAATGTGATGACGATAATCCTCATCGTCGCGGCCGTTATCTCCTTCTTTTTGGGCGATTGGCTGGATGCCGGGGTCATCCTGGCTATTGTCGTGCTCAACGCGGCATTGGGTTTTCGCCAGGAGTACAAGGCCGAGCAATCAATGGCCGCGCTGAAGCAGTTGGCCGTGCCGGTGGTCAAGGTCCGCCGGGAGGGCCAGGTCCAGGAAATCTCCTCGCGCGATCTGGTTCCCGGCGATGTGGTGCTGCTGGAGACAGGTAATAAGGTTCCCGCCGACGGCCGCCTGCTGGAAAGCGCCAACCTGCGGCTGGAGGAAGCCGCCCTGACCGGCGAGTCAGAGGCAGTGGAAAAAGACGCGGGCGTAGTGTACTCAACCGAAGAGAGCCTGGGCGACCGGCGCAATATGGTCTATATGGGTACGGTGGTCAGTTATGGGCACGGTCAGGCGGTCATCACCACGACCGGGATGCAGACGGAACTGGGTCACATTGCCAATTTGATCCAAACGGTCGAACAAGAACCGACCCCGCTGCAACAGCGGCTGAACCGGCTGGGGATGGTGCTGGCAGGGGTGGCCCTGGTGATCGTCGCGGTGATTTTTGCCCTGGGCTTGCTGCGCGGTGAAGCGTTGAGCGAGGTCTTTCTGACTGCGGTCAGCCTGGCCGTTGCCGCCGTGCCGGAAGGGCTGGCGGCGGTGGTCACGGTGGCGCTGTCGTTGGGGGCGCAGCGCATGCTGCAACGCCGCGCCCTCATCCGCAGGCTGCCGGCCGTGGAAACCCTCGGCTCGGTGACGGTCATCTGCTCCGACAAGACCGGCACCCTGACCCAGAATAAGATGACCGTGACCGTGCTTGACATTGCCAACCACCACATTGACCTGATCGAACGGTTGGATGGGGCGGGTTGGGAGGTTGCCAGGGCCGACGGGCAAATGGCTGCCCCGGCCATCCAGCCGACGCTCGACCTGCTGCTGGTTGGTGGCGCGCTGTGCAACGACGCCGTGCTGCAAACCGATCCCCAGAAACCCGACGCCTACCACGTGGTCGGCGACTCGACCGAGGGGGCGCTGCTGCTGGCCGCCTCCGAGTTTGGGCTGCTCAAAAGCGACCTGGACCGGCTCCTGCCCCGGGTGGCCGAACTGCCCTTCGAGTCGGTGCGCAAGCGGATGACAACGGTCCATCGCCGCCCCTCCTCTGATCAGGATTTGCCCGCCCGTCTGGCCGAGGTGTGGGCCAGACGACCGCGTCCCGAGGCGGCTTACGTGGCCTTTACCAAAGGCGCGATTGACGGCTTGCTGGGGATTGCCGCCCAGGTCTGGGTCGAGGGCCGCCTGGAACCGCTGGACGAGACCTGGCGGCAGCGCTTGCTGGCGGCCCACGACCAGTTGGCCCAAAACGGCATGCGCGTTTTGGGGGTGGGCCTGCGGCCCCTGGACGCCGTTCCGGCAGAACTCACCACCGAAACCCTGGAGCACGACCTGATTTTGCTGGGTATGTTTGGCATGATTGACCCGCCCCGGCCGGAAGTCAAGCAGGCCATTGCCACCTGCCGCAGCGCCGGGATTCGCCCGGTAATGATTACCGGCGACCACCCCCTGACCGCCCGCTACATTGCTGGCGAGTTGGGCATTAGCCAGGGCGACCGCTTTTTGACCGGCCAGGAATTGGACCGGCTCTCGCTGGAGCAACTGGCCGAGACCGCCAGCGATGTGTCGGTGTTTGCCCGCGTGGCCCCTGAGCACAAACTGAACCTGGTCGAGGTTTACCAGCAGCAGCAGCACATCGTCGCCATGACTGGCGACGGGGTCAACGATGCCCCGGCCCTGAAAAAGGCCGACATTGGGGTGGCCATGGGCATTACCGGCACCGATGTGGCCAAGGAGGCCGCCGATATGGTCCTGCTGGACGACAACTTTGCCACCATCGTCGCTGCGGTGGAAGAAGGCCGGACCATCTTCGACAACATCCGCAAATTTATCGCCTACCTGTTGAGCTGCAATTCCAGCGAGTTGGGGGTGATGCTGCTGGGGCCGCTGCTGGGCATGCCCCTGCCGCTGCTGCCCTTGCAGATTTTGTGGATGAACCTGGTCACCGATGGCCTGCCCGCCCTGGCCTTGAGCGTTGAACCGGCCGAGCGGAACATTATGCGCCGCCCGCCTCGTTCGACGACGGGGGGTGTTTTCAGTCCCGATATGGTCCGCACCATTATCAGCATGGGGCTGGTGATGACCCTGGTGGCGTTGGGCGTGGGCTATTTCTACTGGCAGGCCGGGCAGTCCTCCTGGCAAACGATGACCTTTACCGTCCTGGTGATGTCGCAGGTCTTCTTTGCCCTGGCCGTCCGTTCCGAGCGCGACTCGCTTTTTACAATTGGGCTAGGCTCAAACCGGGCCATGGTCGGGGCGCTGCTTTCGACCTTCTTGTTACAACTGGCCGTGATTTATGTCCCCTTCTTGCAGCCCATTTTTGAGACCACCCCCTTATCCATCCAGGATTTGGCCCTCAGCCTGGGTTTGAGCACCATCGTTTTGTGGGTGTCTGAAGTGGCAAAGTTCATCGGGCGACGCCGTGAAAGGAGTTAATAAATGTTGCCGTTAAGAGACATGAATCCAACCCGCCGCTTTCCTATCCTCACCTACCTGCTGCTCCTGATCAATGTCCTGGTTTTTCTGTGGGAACTGAGCCTGTCACCCGCCGCCCTCGACGCCGCCCTGACCGACCTCTCGGTAGTTCCGGCCAATGTTTCCCGGAATCTCCTCTCGCTGGAGACCATTTTGGATGTCATCCGCAGCATGTTCTTTCACGCGGGCTGGGGGCATTTGTTAAGTAACATGCTCTACTTGTATCTCTTCGGCGATAATGTCGAAGACCGCTTAGGGCGGCTCTTGTATTTGGTGCTTTATTTTGGCAGCGGTTTTGCTGCCGCGTTCTCCCAGGTTGTCATTGACCCCACCTCGCCGATTGTGTTGGTGGGCGCGAGTGGAGCGATTTCCGGGGTGTTGGGCAGCTATCTGGTCCTTTTCCCCGGCGTGCGGGTGCGGGGGATTGTTCCCCTGTTCTACATCGGCATGTGGTCCGACTGGCCGGCCTGGCTGGTGATCGGCCTGTGGTTTGTGGTCCAATTGTTTAACGGCGTGGCTTCCCTGGGGGCTGCGTCTGCTGGCGGAGTGGCCTTTTTTGCCCACATCGGCGGCTTTGTCCTGGGCATGATCCTGACCTGGATCCTGATGCTCTTTGTGCCCCAGCCTCCCCGTGACTACCGGCAGCAGGTGCTCTACGAGCGGGCCAGGCGCTATCCTTATTTTTGAAAAAGGTTTCTGATGACTATTCTGGCTTTGGTCCCTGCTTACAACGAGTCGCTCCGGGTCGCCGGTGTGGTAGCCGGCGCGCTTGTTCACCTGCCGGTGCTGGTGGTGGACGACGGCTCAACTGACGATACTGCCGCCCAGGCCGAGGCTGCTGGCGCAACCGTCTTAATCCAGAACCCTAACCAGGGCAAAGGCGCGGCGCTGCAGGCCGGATTTCGTTGGGCCATGGCCGAAGGGTATGAGGCCGTGATTACCCTCGACGCCGACGGCCAGCATAACCCGGCGGAGCTTCCCAGGTTTATCCAGGCCTACCAAACCCAGCCGGCCGATCTCATCATCGGCCGGCGCGATTTTAGCCAGATGCCGCCGGTGCGCCGCCTGGCCAATTGGTTGGGTGGTCTGGGCTATTCCTGGGCCGTGGGGCAGCGCATATTTGATAATCAATCGGGCTACCGGCTGATCGGCCACCGTTTGCTGTCCGCCCTGCTTGACCGGAATTTGGAGCAGGGTTTTGAGTATGAAGTCGAGATGATTACAATTTGTGTACGGCGTGGTTTTAAGTTGGCTTGGGTGCCGATCCAGACGATTTACGCCGGTGAAGCGAGTCATATCCAGCCCGTGCAGCACACCAAAAATTTCCTGCGCCTGCTGTGGCGCACCCGGCAGATGCGTTAAGATGAGTCAAGTGGAGCGTGAAAAATCAATCAACGGTCATACCGTTAAATGGCTGTGTTACGGCCTGGTGGCCCTGCTTGTCTTGACCCTGCTGTGGGCCAGCCGCCAGCAACTGCTCGACCTGCTCCACTTCTTCCGCGACCGGGAGGCAGTCACGGCTTATCTTGAGCCGCTCGGCTGGTGGGGGCCGCTGTTGTACCTGGCCATTGTCACCTTCCAGGTGCTAACGGCAACCATCCCCGGCCATGCCATGATGATCGCCGCCGGTTATTTGTATGGTTTTCCTCTCGGCCTAGTGCTCAATACCCTGGGCGGCGTAGGGGCCAGCCAGTTGGCTTTTGTCATCGCCCGGCGGGCCGGCTTGCCCTGGGTCAGCCGCGTTTTGCCGCAACCCCTTTTGCAGCGCTGGCATCACGTCGTCAAGCGGCAGGGCTTTTTCTTTTTCCTGACCTGTTTTTGGCTGCCCATTGTGCCTCATAACGCCACCAACTACCTGGCCGGACTGAGTTTGATCTCTTTTTGGCGCTTCTGGTGGGCCAATTTTCTGGGCCGCTTTCCAGGCATGGTGATGGTCACTTTGATTGGCGCGTACGGCCTGGAACTTTCCTGGCGGCAGTGGACCCTCCTTGGGGCGGCTGGAGTGCTGTTCATTGCCAGCGGCCACTACCTCGCGGCGAAAATTCAGCGCCGTTTCCCCTAGTCTGCCCTTTTTCCTAATAATCGGAGTTCGGAGTTTTTGTAATCGCACCCTTCGATACGCCTTTCGCTTTGCTTAAGGCTACTCAGGGTGCGATTATGAGCCTCAAATCATCCTGAGTAGGGCGTAAGCCCGTATCGAAGGGTGATTTGAGGCGATTATCTTGAGGCAAAAACTCTTCATTCTGCTTTGCGAACCCCCTGTTGCATGTTATACTCGGCGCCTGGAGTGCCTTTAATGAAATTGACTTTTCGTATAACTACATTGCTCTTCACCCTCATTTTTTTGGTGCAGCTCCCTCAAGCGTCGGCTCAGGAGGGACCGCTGGTACTGGCCTTCTACTATGCCTGGTTTGATCAGAATACCTGGAGTTCCGGCCAATCGGTGGACACGCCGGCCGAGCCGTATAATTCGTCTGACCGGGCGACCATCGAGCGGCAGGTGGCGCAGGCGCAGAGCGCCGGGATTGACGCCTTTGTCCAATCCTGGTATGGGCCGCAGGAGGTCGGCAACCAGACCGAAACCAATTTCCGCACCCTGCTTGATGTGGCCCAGGCCAGAGGTTTCAAAGCCGCCGTGGATGTGGAAGTCACTAGCCCCTTTTTAGGCAGCGTCTCAAGCGTCACCGACGCCCTGGCCAAGCTGCTGGCCAGCCACGCCCAGCACCCGGCCTATTTGCGCTATCAGGGCAAACCGGTCATTTTCTTCTGGCGGCAGCAGCAGTTCTCGGTGGAGCAGTGGGCGGCTATCCGCCAGCAGGTTGATCCTAACCGGGCGGCTCTTTGGATTGCCGAGGGAACGGATTTGAGCTATCAGGCGATCTTCGACGGTCACCATCTCTACAGCATCGCCTGGGCCGCTTCGCCGGCCGACCAACTGGCCAAGTGGGGCAACCAGGTGCGGACCTATGCCGCCGAAAATGGATTTAACCGCTTGTGGGTCGCTACGGTTATGCCCGGCTACGACGACACCCGGCTGCCCCGGGCCAACAGTTTTGCCGTGCCCCGGCGCAACGGCGACTACTTTCGCGAGACGTGGCGCGGTGCGGTCGCCAGCCAGCCTCATATGATCGTTATCACCAGCTTCAACGAATGGCCGGAAGGCACCCACCTGGAGCCGAGCGCCAGCTACGGCAATCTTTACCTGGATATTACCCGCGAGTTGGTTACCACCCTGCGCGGCAGTCTACCCCCGGCGCCGGCTGCTGCCCCCGCGCCAGCCGCAGAGACTTCTACGCCGGAACCGGCCTCGACCCCCGAACCCGTGGCGACCCCCAGCGGCCCGTACATTGTTGCCGCAGACGGGGCCAATATCCGCAGCGGCCCGGATACCAGTTTTGAGCGGGTCGGCCAACTGGCGGCTGACAGCCCGATTGAGGTGATCGGCCAGACGGAAGCCGGCGATTGGTGGCAGATTCACTTTCCGCGCGGCTCCGATACCATCGGTTGGGTCAATGCGGAAGTGGTCGAGTTTGTCGGCGATGCTGAAACCGTGCCGGTGGTCGAAGCGCCCAGCCCGGCCCAGGCATCCAGCACGGCTCAAGCCAATCTTCAGGTATCGTCTACGCTGACTGCGACGGCAGCGTTGAGCAGCACCGCGCCGGTGGTCAAAGTTTCGGCGGGGGGAGTGAACGTGCGCAGCGGCCCCGGCCTTGACTTTGAGCTGGTGGGACGGCTCGACAGCGGGGCGGAAGCGGTCGTGGTCGGCAAAAATGAAACCGGCGAGTGGTGGCAGATCGAGCACGAAACGGGCGAGGCTGGGCTGGCCTGGGTGGCCGATGCCGTGGTAGATTTCAGCGGCGATGCGGCGAGTGTACCCGTGGTTAAGCTGAATATCCCGACCGCCACTCCTACCACCACGTCCACTGCGACCAGCACGCCCAGCCCCACCGTGACTCCCACCCCCAGCCCCACCGAGCCGGTCATCGCCGGGACGATTGAGGTGACCGATCCGATCAATGTCCGGGCCGCGCCCTCAACCGAGGGGGATCTGGTGGGCGGGCTTTACCTGGGCGACAAAGCCAATGTGTTCGCCATCAGCAAGGATGGCGAGTGGTGGCAGATCGAGTTCCCCGACGGGCCGGACGGGCTTGGCTGGGTCTCGGCCGAGTTTGTGCGTTTCCAGGGCGACCGGGCAGCCGTGCCGATTTTTGGCCAGGGCACGGCCACGCCGACGCCCCGGCCCACCCGCACCCCTACCCAAACCCCAACACCCAAGGCGCCAGTCCTGACCGAACTGCCGACCCTGGCCCCGACGGCTACCTCCATTTACCAGTCCACTGCCGCTGCCTTGCTGGCCCAGCGCGGCACCCCCGACCCGGCCCTGACCGAACTCCCCGCCGGCTCCGGCGCTTCGTCTTTTGATTGGAGCGATTTTCCCTGGGGGATTCTCAGCCTGGTCGTCATCGCCGCCTTTCTATGGTATCAGTTCTACTGGCGCAGGCGAGGATTAAGATAATGCGTACCGACAGAGCGGCTCTTGAGCCGCTCTGTTTTTATTTTGGCCTGTAATGTTGGTCAAACTGTTAGTTTGACCCGCACAAACTAACAGTTTGTGCTACAGATTTGGATCGTTGGGAGTGAATTCACGGACACAAAAAGTCGAATTTGTGGTAATATACTTTCACGAGAGCGGTTTCATAGGAAGGCAGGCAACGATATGAAACAACACGAGATGCCCTACTCAATCTCTGACCAGCAAGGTCTGTTCCAGGCGTTGATTGGCGATGGCCGGCCGCTGCTGCTGTTCACCGGCCTCAGCATCGTCCTGGCGGGCGGGTTTGCTCTGTTCCTGGCCGCGACGGGGCATTTCCTGCCGCATGATACCCAATTCCTGGGCATGACTGCTGAGCAGTTGTGCGCCTTCAACGACTGCCGGATTGTCCGGTTCATGATCCACGACCGGGTGGCTTTCGGCGGGGCGTTGATGAGTATCGGCCTGCTCTACATGTGGCTGGCGGCGTTTCCCCTGCGCCGGGGCGAAGCCTGGGCTTGGTGGCTGTTTGTCCTGACCGGCCTGCTGGGCTTTGGCAGTTTCCTGGCCTACCTCGGCTACGGCTACTTGGACACCTGGCACGGCACGGCCACGTTATTACTCTTACCCTGTTTTGTCCTGGGCCTGATTCGCTCAGCCGTCCTGCTGCCCCGGCCCCAGCGGCTGCAAGCGCTGTTCGAGCCGGCCGTTCCGCTCATATGGAAATCCCGCTTTGCCCTGGGGCGCTTGTGCCTGCTCCTGACGGCAATCGGCATGAGCGGCGGCGGGCTGACCATCCTGCTTGTCGGCATGACCCGTGTGTTTGTGCCGCAGGATCTGGAGTTCATGGGTCTGCTGCCCGCCGATTTAGACCAGATCAACCCCCGCCTGATCCCACTTATCGCCCACGACCGGGCCGGGTTTGGCGGCGGCGTGCTGACAACCGGCATCGCCATCTTTTTCTCGGTCTGGTGCAGTGCTTCCTCGCGGAGTTTGTGGCAGGTTCTCTGCCTGGCCGGCGCCATCGGGTTTGCCACCGCCATCGGCATCCACCCCATCGTCGGATACGATGACCTGATTCACCTCGCTCCGGCGCTGCTGGGAGCCGTCATGTTTCTCGTTGGAATTGTCCTCTGTTATCAGCCAATGGTTTCGGGGCAGTAGGATTTCCGTTTGGATGTCATCCTTCGGCTACGCTCAGGACAGGTTTTGAGCGACCGGAGGGAGCGAAAAATCCCTCGAAACTTGGCCCAAAGTGAAGGTCTTGGGGGACTCTTCACTCCGCTACGCTCCGTTCAGAGTGACAAGCGAAAGTCAGTTAGCCAACCACTTCCTTCAACGCGGCTAAGGCCGCATCGTAATTCGGGTGCTGGGAGATCTCCGGCACGTACTCGACATAGCGGATGACGCCAGCGGGGTCAACGATGAAAATCGAGCGCTGCTCCACCCGCACTTCTTTAACGTGGGTGCCGTAGGCGTCGCCAAAGGACATGCTGCGATAATCGGAGAGCATCTTGAGCCGGTCCACCCCGCTGGCGGTACACCAGTTGGCCTGGGCCACCGGCAGATCCACGCTGATGGTGTAGCCCTCGACTTTGTCGCCATATTGGGCCAGTTCCTCGTTGAAGCGCTTCGTCTGGGCGTCGCAAATGCCGGTGTTCAACGAGGGCACGACGTTGAACAGCCGTACTTTGGGGCCAGTGTCGGCCAGGGTGAATTTTTCGAGGGAAAAAAGGCCGGTGGCCAATTCAAAGTCGGGGGCTTTGTCGCCGGGTTGGAGCCTGTCGCCCATCACGGTCAAGGGTCTACCTTTGTGAGTCACAGCGCCGGGTCGTTCGGTCATGGTTAGAAATTCCTCTCTGTTGAATATGGTTTTTTCAGGTTAGCTGCGGCGGCTTCATCCACAAACCAGTGGAGATGGCCGGAGGTGGGTTGAATCCGGTGCGCCGGCAGGATTGAGCCGGCCGCAAACACCTGCGGCAGGATAGCCGCTTTACCGGCCCCGGCGGCGATGAAGGCCACCTGGCGGGCGTTATTCAGCACGGGCAGGGTCAGGGTGATGCGCTGTTGCGGCGGTTTGGGCGAGTCGAAGATGGGGACGACCCAGCGCCCGGTTTCTTGCAGGAGGGGGTGGCCGGGGAAGAGTGAGGCGGTGTGGCCGTCCTCGCCCATGCCGAGCAGGATGAGATCGAATTGGGGAAGGGGAGGGGGTGGAAGGTTGGAAGGTTGCCCATAGGGGGCCTTTGGCTCGAAGGTTGGATGGTTGGAAGACTGGTTGGCGAATACTTGGGCTAACGTTGATTGGTAGGCAGCGGCGGTTTGGGCCGGGTCGAGCGAGGTGTCAGGAGCGTGAATTTGCCCCGGCGGGATCAGCACGTGGTCGAACACATACTGCTGGGCCAGGAAATAGTTGCTGTCTGGGTGGGTCAGCGGGACGCAGCGCTCGTCGGCCCAGAAGACATGCCAGGCCGACCAATCCGTCGCCTGCTTGACCAGCGCCGGGCCAAGTACCTGCGGCAGCGAGCCGCCAGACAGCGCCACGGTGAAGCGCCCGCGCGCGGCAATGGCCTCCGCCGAGAGTTGAGCGACGTGGGCGGCGGCAGCCTGGCCTAACTGTACTGGGTTTGGGAAAATGTGAAGCTCCATCGTTTAACCCCGGCCTTTAGCAGCGCCACAGCCGTACAGCCACTCCCGGCCATCGGCCTGGATGAACTCCTCGGCTTTGCTGGGTCCCCAGGCCCCGGACTCATAAAAAATAATCGAGGGGGCGTATTTGCTTTGCCAGCCCTGCAGAATGGGGTCAATGATGCGCCAGGCCAGCTCAATTTCGTCGCCGCGGGTGAAGAGGGAGGCATCGCCCTGAAGCGCGTCCAGAATCAACCGCTCGTAGGCGTCGGGCAAGATGTTCTTGCCGAAATCTTGCTCGTACAGAAAGGTCATATCTACCGAACGGGTGCGCATGCCCGCGCCGGGAATTTTGGTTTCAAAGCTCAACTGGATGCCCTCGTTGGGCTGAAGGCACAGGCTCAAGCGGTTCGGCGGCAGTTGGTCGCCGGGGGCCAGCGGAAACATCAGGTGGGGCACGTGGCGGAACTGGACGGTGACCTCGGTCAGTTTGTCGGTCAGGGCTTTGCCGGAGCGCAGGTAGAAAGGGACATTGCGCCAGCGCCAGTTGTCAATAAATAGTTTGAGGGCGGCATAGGTAGCCGTTTCGGTGCCGGGAGCGACGCCCTTTTCGTCGCGGTAGCTGCGGTACTGCGCCCGGACCGTGTATTGGGCCACCTCTTCCGGTTTGATCTGGCGGACCGCTTTGAGCACCTTGACTTTTTCGTCGCGCAGGGAGACGGCATTGAACTCGGCCGGCGGCTCCATGGCGGTCAAGGTGAGCAGTTGCAGCAGGTGGTTCTGAAACATATCGCGTAAGACGCCCGCCGTATCATAGTAACCGGCCCGGCTGCCCAGGCCGACATCCTCCGAAACCATCAGTTGAACGTGGTCAATGTAGTTGCGATTCCAGAGCGGCTCAAAGATGGCATTGGCAAAGCGGAAGACCAACAGGTTTTGGACGGTTTCTTTGCCCAGATAATGGTCAATCCGGTAGACTTGGCTTTCGTGGAAAACCCCATGCACCTGGTGGTTCAGTTCGATGGCCGAGGCCAGGTCATAGCCAAAAGGTTTTTCGATGATGATCCGCCGCCAGTTGTCGCCGGCCTGTTGGGCCAGACCCGCCTTGCCCAGTTGCTCTACAATCACCGGGTAAAGCAGCGGGGGGGTAGACAGGTAAAAGAGGCAGTTACAGCCGGCCCCGACTTGTTCGTCAATTTGGGCCAGCAGGTTGCCCAGGCCGGCGTAGCCGGCCGGGTCATCATAATTGGCCTGATGGTAATGCAGCTCTTCGGCAAATTTGGGCCAGGCGCTGCACTCATCCGGCTTGAGGCGCGAGAAGCGGGCAATACCTTCTTTGACTTTTCGGCGGAAGCTGTCGTCGTCCATCTCGC
The DNA here is from genome assembly GCA_016860845.1 of Chloroflexota bacterium. The sequence goes on along the minus strand of BOKF01000033.1, from coordinate 42,949 downwards.
TGCGGGCCACGCCGACAACGGCAAATTTCTCCGGCAGCAGCTCTTCGCAGGCCAGGCTGAACAGCGCCGGCATAAGTTTGCGTTCGGTCAGGTCGCCCGAAGCGCCGAAGATGACAACCACACATGGCTCGGGCACTTTGCGGACGACATCCTTATTCCCAGGGGGCGTCGAAACGAGGGTGGATTTATCATTCGTCGCTAAGGCCTCCACATATTGGGTAGTTGCCATGGCCGCTTTTCCTTCCTCAATTGGTTGGTAAATAATTTCATTGCAGCATCAACGCAGTCTATAAGAATAACCGCGATGTACAGGAACGTTGAGTGTGGAAGATTTTATTGTAGCACAGAAGGTCAAAAAGAGGAATTCAAAACCGGGTGAGACCTCAAAGGTTTTTAAAACCTTTGAGGTCTATCGAGACTGTGCTATAATTCGTCAAAAGGTGGGCCGGCGAATAGCCTGGACAAAGGGGAGGATAAAAGTGGAGGACCTAACGATAGGGATTGAAGAAGAATACCAAATTATTGATCCCGAAACCCGGGAGTTGACCTCGTTTATTACCGAGTTCCTTGATAAAGGGGCGGTACTCTTCCGGGATCAGGTCAAACCGGAATTCATGCAATCTCAGGTCGAAATCGGCAGCCATGTGTGCCGCAACATCAAAGAGGCGCGCCAGGAAATTACCCGGCTGCGCGGCGTTGTGGCCGAGATTGCCGACAAAGGCGGGCGGAAAATTGTGGCGGCTGGAACTCATCCATTTTCGCGCTGGCAGGATCAACTGGTCACCGATAAGGACCGCTACAAGGGTCTTATTGCCAATATGCAGATGGTAGCGCAACGGCTGCTTATCTTTGGGATGCACGTGCATGTCGGCATCAAGGACCCGGATTTGCGCATTGACGTGATGAATCAAATGAGCTATTTTATGCCCCACATTTTAACCCTCTCCACCTCGTCCCCTTTCTGGCTGGGCCGCAATACCGGCTTAAAATCGTACCGCAGCATCATCTTTGAAGATTTGCCCCGCACCGGCCCGCCGGAATATTTTGATTCGGCCCAGGAGTATGACCGCTACGTACAGACGCTCGTCAAAACCAGGTGTATCGAGGAGCCGACCAAAATCTGGTGGGACATCCGGCCCCATCCCAAGTTCCCAACCCTGGAATTTAGAATGTGCGATTGTGTCACCAAAGTTGATGACGTGCTGGCCATTGCCGCCCTGATTCAGGCCATTGTCGCCAAGCTGATTCGCTTGCGTAAAAACAACCAGAGCTGGCGGATCTATCGCCGCGGATTGATTGCCGAAAATAAGTGGCGGGCCATCAAAGATGGGATAGACGGCAAACTAATTGATCTGGGCAAGGAAGAAGAGGTGCCGCTGCGCTTGCTGATGAGCGAACTCCTCGACCTGATTGACGATGTAGTGGATGAATTGGGGACGCGCCGCGAGCTTGAGCGCATCAGAGCAATTTTGAAGGAAGGGACCAGCGCCGACCGCCAACTGCGCAAATACTACGAAACCAACGACCTGAAAGCGGTGGTGGATATGCTGGCCGAGGAAACTGTGCTGGGGTGTTAAGCGTTGTCTAAGCGCCAACTGACACTGGATAAGCTGCTGGATACTTTCTTTCACCTGCCCACCCTGGTAGTTATTGCCGTTATTACCCTGGTTATGTTGTGGCAAGTCTATGATTTTGGTTTTAATCTGGGGAATGACTTTTTCCGCTTAAGCAGCAATCGGGGCAATATCACGCTGCACTGGACGGATGGCTGCTGCGAGCTGGATTGGTGAGAAAAAATTAAGGAACGCGAGCTAAATAATTTATCTATCTAATCTCGTTCCCACGCAAAGCGTGACGCGAAGCGTGGGAACGAGATTGGAGAACAAAAAAACGCGACTCAATTGAGTCGCGCTCTTTTTATAAAAAGGACGCCCCGCCGAGCCGTGTGCATTCCATTTGTCCTTGAACCTGCTCATTAAAAAGCAGGGGGGTGCTCGGATAGAAGGTGTTGCCTTGCCTTGGCGAAGGCTACCGCATCCCCTCTAAAACAAAAGCTCCCATTCAAGGTACTGTTGGCTCAAGACGCGTGGAGCATCACGAGAACAGCAGGGACAGTTCCATAGTGTAGCATAGGTGGCTGAAATTGACAAATTACTCCAGGTAGCTCGGTAGGACGAGCTACCGACTCATCCTACCGAGTCACTTAAAATTTGGGACAGATCGCTTATGCTCGACCCCCTTTTTACCCCGTTTTTGAGAAAAAATAACCCTCAAAGAGGTTATCTGACAAAAACTGTTCCTTATCGTTTTGACATAATATCAGGTCTTAGAGACCTTGCACTTTATGTCTATCTAAAGTATAATTAAGTGGGTAATTTTATCATCAGTACCTTATTAAGGGTGCCTGTAATTCTTACCGGCGATAATATCCTGACACCAATTAACTGAACTCTCACCTAAGCAAGATGTTGGACCGCAAATAGGTGGTGAGGAGGCAACATTGGCAATACTCCCTATGATCAATAGCTCTGTCTTTCAATCGCTTCATCTGGTGCTGGGCCTGGCTCTCTGGCAAGCAACTCCAAGCGAAAGCCCTGTCTGGATTAGAATTGCATTTTTAATTGCGCTTGGTTTAACCGCCCTCATGTTTTGGATATACTTCCGGCCTGATTTTCATCTAGGCCAAACGCTGGGTACTGTTTTGATCATTATGGGGGGCTTGGTTACAACTGCTTTGTTTCTAGTGCTACTTTTTAGAATAAATCCTTTTCCTTTCATCCGGGCCAATGCCGAGACAATGGGCCTGGGACAACTGGTCAATTTTGACACAGCTTTTGCCAATGGCTTGCCCGATGCTGTAGCGGAAAATATCGGCGTGGTGAATGTGGTCCGAGAAGATACCGACGCCGATGGCTTTCAAGAGTGGGTTGTTTTTTACCTGTTCGACAAACGCGCTCGAAATAGCCCCATCCATGGGGCTGTTTATGACAACGATCGGGGCAATCCCCCGGTCATTTTCCCTTATCAACTCCAGGCTCCCGATCGCAATTATTTGAGCGAGCAGCAAGTATTTGGCCCCAGCTTGACTGTTCAGGACGTGGCCGCTGACCAGAATGGTCGAGATGGCGCAAACGTGCCTGAAATCATTGTGCAGGGTGGCTATGAATTAAGCATCTTCCGCTTTAAGGAAAACTCAGATCCCTGGAGTTTTCCCACCGATTCACCGGCCCGCTACCAGCCGATTGGCTTCTTTCGCGGTAATGGCGGCGTAACCATCAACCTCAATCAAGGGGTGGCGGCTTACGGTCAGGTCACGGTCATTGATCGCAACGGTTTCGAGCGGAGTCAATTGGCAGTGCGCTCAGTTTATGGCCTTGTTACCGGGCCGGATGGGAATCAAACCTATCTCGACCCAATTCCGCCCTTGGGAGGTGTCGGCGGGCCTCGCCTGGCCGCCCCCATTTTATCAACCGTAGATTTTGAACCGGCCCCACCCGACGAAATATTTAACACGCCTTTCCCGGAGAAGGTTGTTTTAGGGTTTTATGCTGCCACCTGCGGCACGGCAGATAATTCGCTCTGCAATAGTGATACGATGGCCACCCGCTTGTCGTGGCGTCCCCCTAACAGCCCGTTGGACAATTTTTTGGCCGGCGAAGCCCGGGACGCATTTAACTCAGGTAACTCAAGTTACTTTAACTTGCCCACTTTTAGCGGCAATTCAAATATCCTGGTCTCTCAACTCCGTTATCACCCCGAAACTGAAACAGATCCCGATTTGTTGGCGACAGGCGGCGGCCGAGATGTCGTGACGGGCGAGCAGGGGCAAATTGGTTGTGTCAGTATAAATTTCACCGTCAATGGTTCGGCCTCCCAAGAGGCTCACTATCAACTGGGTTTGAGCGCCGGGCAGTGGAAAATTCTGCGACGTGTACCAAATTGTAGACCGCCCGTCTCACAGTTCTGTAAATTTACGCTAGAGGCCCAGCCTTCACCGCAAACGGTGCAAGTCCCTGTCATTTTTTTGGTTACCGTTTATGACGAAACGGGGGCCTCTATTCCGGCGGGGACGATTAACCTGGACTTTGGGGATGGTCTAAGTATCAGCGGTACTGGCAGCGGCGCTGCGGCAGCCCAACACACCTATGCCACCGCTAATACTTTTTTTGTTACCGCTCGTGGAACGGATAATCGTGGGATTCTATGTACTCCTGCGAGTATTCCGGTAACGGTGGTGCCCCCTACCCCAACCCCTCCGCCTCTCTTCCCCATCATCACGGCGCCGGCTGCCGCCTCAGTTTGCGAGGAGGTGCCCTTTTCCGGCGCGGAGTCTCAACCTCGGGACAAAATTAGTATGTATGAATGGAATTTTGGCGACGGCAGCACAGGCAACGGCATGGACCTCACTCACAAATATACCGAGCCTAAGGTTTATACGGTTACGCTGGTCGTCAGAGATGATAGCGGGCGACCAAGCCTTCCTCCTGCCAGCCATACGATAACAATCACGCCGCCTGTCACGCCGCCATGTGGCCCGGTACCTTGTTGTAAGTAAAGCTGTAAAAGTACTTGTTATTTTTACCCGGCTTCTTACCGGCAGCGCTTTAATTGGGATAGATTGTTAAAAATTCTATCTTTTGGTAAAATTTGTCCGTGCCTTTCCCGTGTTAAAGGCACAAATCTCAAACTAAGGAATTAAAAGATGAACTGCCCAAATTGTGGCGCTGAAAATGAGGTCGGCGCTCGCTTTTGCGTGGAGTGTGGCGCGCCCCTTGAAACCCAACTGAGTTTGCCCGATCGTCCCCCGGAAGCGGATGAGGATGACAGTGATCGCACGATTATGTCGAGCATGAGCCGCATCGCCGAAGAGGCCAAAACCATGGCCGTCACCCAGGATCAATTGGCGGCGGCTGAGGCTGAAGCGGCCTCTTCTTTCAACCTTCCACCGGAGCCAGAGCCGATCCCCATGCCCCCTCCCGCCGCCGGCAGCGGCAGCTCTGGGGGAGGTTCCCAGGGGTTCATGACTCAACGCAATATTATTATTGCGTTGATTATTATTTTACTGCTGTGCTGCTGCTGCTGCGCTCTCAGTGTCGGCGCGGGTATCGGCTCTGACCCGGACGCCTTTGAGGACTTAATGCGTGAACTTAGCTCGCTCCCTCTGCAGCTATGGATCGTTTAGCCAATTAGGTGCTTGCACATAAAGGGCCGTCTATGCAAGACGGCCTTTTTGCTACTCAAACTATTGCATTATCCCGCAGTAATGATGCTGGCAATGAGCAAATAGGGGTTTTATTAGCAATTAGTCCAAAAATGACGCTAAAGGTACATTTGTTCTAATCGAAATTTGAGACAGTTCAGACCATAAAGCCGTCCATTTTCCCTAATGCAGTCTCAGAAGAGATAGTCGGGAAAAAACGGTGGGGTGTCGGCCCTCACCCCCAACCCCTCTCCCATTGGGAGAGGGGGGTCGCGCAGCGACGGGGTGAGGGTTAATCCGAAAAGGTCTCCTGTTTCTGCACTAACAAACAAAGACCAGGCTAAGTCGATCGAGTTGGCGAAGCAGGCGTAACGAATGCTGGCTCAGGATTTCATCAATTCCGGTTGGTTGCAACAGTTTTGGGATTCTGTGGGTCTGGAGGTTCAGCGTCCCATCCGGCATCCATCCAAAATTGCCCTGAAAAAAAGTTGTGATTACTATGAAATAAAGTTACAATTAGAACCCCTATCTGGTTGACCAACAAAATTAACCGCACCCTCCCATTTACCACACAGATACAGGGACTACCGAGTAAGCTATAAAAATCTCAGTGGGTTGGTGTCTATCCCCAGCGGTAAAAGATTGCATCTGCCGGTCAATCAGGGTCGCTGTTAAATCCTCAGAGTTTCCCGCAACAAAATTGAGATGAAAGAGCAACTCATTAGTTTCAAGCAAGCCCTGCAATTAACCCTGAATACCATTACGCCGCTCGATGCGGAAACTGTGCCGCTGTCCGGCCTGGTTAACCGGGTCGTGGCCAGCGATCTTTATGCCCTGGTTAACGTTCCCGCCAGTGACGTCTCGCTGAAGGATGGTTACGCCATTTGTCCCGCAGACATCGCCCGGGCCAGTCCGGATAAGCCGGTACAATTGCGGATCATTGATACCGTTGCGGCGGGCGGTCACTTTGAAGGTAAGGTCACCCCTGGCTCGGCTGTCCGTATCTTAAGTGGAGCCAGAATTCCGGCGGGCGCCGAGGCAGTTGTGGCCGAGGAGTTCACCCAACACCAGGACGACAGGCTGACGGTGATCGCCCCGGCTGAGCCGGGCCGGAATATCATGCCGAGCGGGACCGACATCCAAATCAGCCAGCGGCTGGTTTCGGCCGGTACCTTTCTCTGCCGACCTGCCCAGATTGGATTGCTGGCGGCGGCCGGTTACAGCCAGGCGGCGGTGGTGCGGCAGCCTCGCGTGGCTATCATCGCCACCGGGGATGAGGTCATCGCCCCAGGCCAGGTATTAGACGAGGGCCAGGTTTTCGCCAGCAATCTGGTTACTCTGGCCGCCTGGTGTTCGCTTTATGGGTTTAGCACCGCTGTCAGCGTGATCAAGGATGAAGCCGAAGTAATCAGGGAGCATCTCTTAGAAGCCGTAGCTACTCAAGATGCCGTTTTGACCAGCGGTGGAGCCTGGCGGGGCGACCGCGATCTGGTGGTCAAGGTGCTGGATCAACTTGGCTGGCAGAAGATTTATCACCGGGTTAAAATAGGGCCGGGCAAGGCAGTGGGGTTTGGCATGTGGCAGGGGAAACCAGTCTTCTGCCTGCCGGGCGGGCCGCCTTCCAACCAGATGGCTTTTATTCAACTGGGTCTGCCAGGGCTGCAAAAGCTGGCCGGCTATCGTCAGGTGGGGCTGTCCCAGGTATGGGCCACCCTGGCTCAGTCAGTCAGCGGCCAGGAGGATTGGACCCAGTTCCTGGAGGGTCAGTTTGAAGACACGGCGGCAGGTCTGCACTTCCGGCCGGTAAAGCACCTCAGCCGGCTGCAAACCATGGCTACAACCGAGGGCCTGCTGGCGATCCCGGAGGGGACGACTCAACTCCCGGCCGGGGCAAAAGTTCAAGTTCAGCTCTTGCCCGGTTTTCAGCTCACAGGAGGGGATGATGAATAAAAAATGCCGTCTGATTTTAAGCTGGCAAAGCTGACCGGAATATTGAGTACAATAGGGAAACCAGGGTGCGCCACATCCTGACAGCCGTAGCACTGTTTACTTTATCGTCTCTTTGGGCAGCAGCCTGCCAGTCTGCACTAACGGCAGATCCGGCTGGCCGGACCCTGGCAACAGTAACCCGGCCGGCACCCGACCCCCTGCCCCAGGCAACCCCTGTAGCCGATGAGAAAGCTTATCCCCAGATAACCGCCGTACTGTGGGCGGGGGAATTTCTGTGGACGGCTAATGAAAGTGGACTGCTAACGCGCTGGGACGTGCAGAGTGGGAGTTATCGGCAGTACCGTCTACCCGGCCAGCCGGTGATCCGCGCCCTGGCCGCTGATGGCGCTGCGCTCTACGCCGGCACGGAAAGGGGCGACATCTGGCGTCTTGTTGATGAGGCTGCACCCACCCGGCTCGTGGGCGAGGAGCTTAACCGGATTTCGGCGCTTGTGTTCGATAGTACGCTTGCCGATGGGTCCGTTAATGACCGCAAACGTGCCCCGGATGGTTCCGTCTGGCTGGCGACGACGGCTGGATTATCGGTCTCCAGCGATGAGGCCGGGGAGTCTGCCCGTTTGGTCGAAGATTTGCCGGACGAGAGTGCGATATCGTTGGCTATTGCCGGGGATAACACCGTTTGGGTTGCGGGCCAAAGCTACATCGCCCGATTAAATCCGGGTCAAACGTGGCAGCTTTATCGCCTGGCAGACAATCCCCTCCTGCTAAACCGGTTTCGCTTTGTCGTCCTGGATGATGAGGGCTGGCCCTGGTTTATTGGACGCCAGGGTAAAATTCACTTTGACGGCCAAAGCTGGATTGCCTACGACGCCGACGTGCGCCGCATGGCCTCCTTTACGCCTGTCCAGCCACTTGCCCAGATTACCCCGCCCCCACTCGATTTCCCATCACCTATGCAGGACTACGTCGCCTGGCTGAAAACCTGGCCTAGACCCAGCGCGGACAATGGGCGCGGCATGCACTTTTTGCAGACGCACCAGTTTGACCCCATCGAGGCCCAGCGGCAAGTCAATCGCCTGAAGCAGTTGGGCATGCGCTGGGCGCTGGTCCCCTATGCCGGCCACGACCAGTTAGTGCGCACCGCGCCTATCTTCCAGGCGGCCGGTATCACCGTTGTCTGGCGGCCCTTTGTCCGGCCGGATGAAAGTTACGACAGTTGGACCCAAGATGTAGAATTCCTGCGTTCGCGTGGGCTGGCTCCTTACTTTCAGCTCTATAACGAGCCAAGTCTCGCCCAGGAATGGGACAATGACCAGCCTGTTTCCCAACAAACCTACTGGCGTAACCTGTTACCCGCCATCCGGCAGGTCTACGACGCCGGCGGGTATGTCGGCTTGCAGTTCGTCAATCCTGACTGGCTCCGCCAAACCCTGCAAACATTGAAAGCAGAGGGGCTGGACGATGCCTTTGATCGCCTCTTCTTTGTGCCGCATCTTTACGGGCTGAATCACCCGCCGGAGTATGATCAAGATATCAATGGAGTGCTGGGGTTTCGCCGGTTTGCCGAAATTTTTGAAGCTGAAATCGGCTTTGTCCCGGTGATGATCGCTGGCGAAGGGGGCTGGCGTCTGGGTGAAGCCCAGGACAACCGCTATCCGGCCATCAATGCCGAACTGCACCGCGATTATCACCTGGCCGTATTCGACTGGTTTCGCACCGGCACGCTCTCAAATGGGGAAGCCTTGCCTGATTACTTCTTTGCCTTTTGCCCCTGGCTCATCTCTGACCCCCAAGACCCGGCGGCCTGGTTCGACAGTGCAGCCGGCGACAGGACGTTGACAATTGAGGCCGTAACGACACTGCCTGCTTTCAATAGAAAATTCTCGTGGGAGGAATAGCTCGAGGTGAGAAAACACAGCGCCGCCCCGTTGAGAACCGGAGGGCTATGAGGATTCTGGGGCGGAAGTATCCGGGGGTAAATCTTCGGCGATCCGAGTCAGGCCGTGAGGATAGCGAATCAGCACCCGCTCCCGGCCCAATTCCACCAGGTTTTGCTGCTCCCACTGGCTGAGGATACGGCTGACCGTGTAAAGCGTCGTGCCGGTCATTTCGGCCAAATCCTGGCGCGAGAGCGGCAGCTCAATCAAAATCCCCGCTTCAACTTTACGTCCCGCCTGCCGGACCAGGCGCAGCAAAGTCTGGGCGATGCGCCGTTCTACCCGCTCTGTCGCCAGCTCGCGGAAACGCTCTTCCAATTCGTGCCAGCGCTGCGAAACCAGACGGAGGCCGTCAATGGCCATGCGGGGATAACGTTCCATCAACTGCTCCAGAATTTCGCCGTCCCAGGTCAGGGCCAGGCAATCGTCCACGGCCTGAGCTGAGAGGGGATAAACAGCTTTCGACAGGGCCGCGATGATGCCCATCGCTTCACCAGGGCCGACAAAACGCACCAGGATCTGCTGGCCGTCGGAAGTCACCTCGGTCAATTTGACCTGCCCTTCGACTAGGATATAAAAGGCGCTGGCCAGGTCGCCCTGATGATAGAAATAGACATCCCGTTCCACCCGCCGCAGCCAGGCCGACTGGCGCACGACTTGCAGTTCAGCCGGTTGCAGCCGCTGAAATGGCGGGATTTGACCAATCAGTTGGAGGTCATCCGGGGAGGTCATTGATGGTCCTGCCTGACTATCTACTGTTGAAATCTATGAACCAATGGATAATGATTGGAAAAGAATCAGCATGCCAGCTCAACAGAGGCGATGGGGTATAAAATCAACCAGCGTTTCATCATTGGCCCAAAAGATATTTTAGGCCAGTTCAAGTCAGACGACAAGTCTAGCTTGCCATACATTCCGTTAAGGTGATGAGGTGTTTGCCACCCGTCAGGAGCGGCCAAAGATGGGGTGTGTCGGAGACAAGTGTTATCACTGGGGCAACAATTTACGCCGGGATTCGGCGGCAGCAAGCCCAGGCATTACCTGGAACAGCAGGACCAGGGTGATGACCGCCGAACTGAGGCACCACAGACAGACGGCCCGGATGACAAAAATTTCCAACCAGGTCAGGTAGATCGAAAAGAGGACTCCGACCAGGCTCAAGCCTAACAGACCCAGTGCCGGCCCAGTGGCCCACATGCCGGGCAGCCAGCGCCGCCCCAACCACAAAGTCATCACCAGCAGATAGTTAAGGATACCCAGAACGGCGATGGGAACGCCCAGAATCCGGGCATAAGGGCTGGCCTGGACAATATTGCACTCGCCCACCGGTCCGCAGATCGCTTCCACCTGGTTGATTTCCACATAGGCCAGATAGATAGAGACACCCAGCCCGGCCAGGGCCAGCAGGGGAATCAGCCAGGTTTGGACGGTATTGAGCGGCTGGCTGCCTAACCGGAACAGGCGCGGCCCGGCTGCAAACAACCGCCAGATTGCATAGATCAGGGAAGCGATCAGGTTCGCCAGCACTACTCCAGCCAAAGTCATGCCAACCGGGTCGGACGGCGGTTCCAGGGTTTGGGCGGGGGGCAGCGCGTCGCTGCCGAGGGTCAGTGCGGAGGGTACAGGGGTGTGAGTGGGAGTGGCGGTCGGCGCGAGGGTCGGCAGTTCGGCGAATTGGGCCGTTGGGCTGGGGGGCGCCGGATCAACAGGAATTGTAGGAGCTGGTGTTGCGGTAGGAGGGGGTGGAGTCGTGGGGGTCACTTTCTCCGGAGTGGCATCAGGGAGCGCGGCGGCCAGACCGGGCAGGTCAGGCCAAACCGTGCCCCTCGTCGCCAACTTCTCCTCCACGAGAGATGGGAACTGCTGGGGGATTTCGAGGCTGCCGACCAGGACCAACTCCTCAACGATCAGGGTGGGTACACCCCGCCGCTCCGGCGGAATCTGGTAGTGCTCAATGGCGGTCTGGTAGAGCTGCTGGCCGCCCGCCTGGCTGATGTCAATACCGATAATTTGGAGCCGGCTGCCGTACTGGTCAACCATGGGTATTAAAACGTCGTTGATGACGGCATGACAGTGGGGGCAGGTGGGCGAGAAGAACAGCACCGCCCGGACGACCGGCTCCTCGGTCGTTTGGGCCGACATCAGCGAAGGCGTGAGGATCAGGCAGGCCGCCATCACTCCGATTGCCAGCAGCCATTTTTGTGTGTGCATCTCAAAATCCCTCAGCCTTTCAACAAGTGTTTGACTTACTTGCCATTCGCCAGATCGTAGGGCCAGGCGATGATGCCGCCATCCATAAAGCGTACTTTTTGCCGGCCGGCTCCTTCCAGGATGCGCTGGGCTTCGTAACCGCGCAGGCTGACCTTGCAGAAGACGACAAATTCCTGGTCCTGAGGCAGCTCCTCAATCCGCTCGCGCAGTTTGCCCAGCGGGATGAGCTTCATCCGTTGATCCTCGATGTGGACCTGCTCAAATTCTTGCGGCGAACGTACATCCAGCCACACAAAATCCTCATTCTGTTCCAGCTTGGTCTTGACCTCCAGGGGTGAGATGGCTTTGGCTAAGCCTCTCATTTTGTTCTCGATAATATTGGCGGCGTGGCTGGCCAGGTCAATGGCCGTTGAGTAGGGTGGGGCATAGCCCAGGTCAAGCTGGCCGACCTGACTGACCGTGGCCCCAAAACGGAGCGCCGTTGCCAGCACATCAATCCGCTTAATGCCATCGCCCGGCCCCACGGCTTGCGCGCCGAGGAGTTTGCCCGTTTTGGCATCGGCGACGAGCTTGAGCAGGATAACCTTGTTCTCCGGGTAGAAATGGGAACAGTCAGGTGATGGGGCCAGGGCCGTCACCACCTCGTAGCCCAAATCACGGGCCTGTTTTTCAGTCAAACCGGTTTTGCCCACATTGTAATCAAGCACCTTCAGCACACCGGTCCCGACCACGCCGGGAAAGATTGTCTGCCCACCCACCAGGTTATCGCCGATCACCCGGCCATGCTTGTTGGCTGCCGAACCCATCGGCCAGTGGAATTTCTGGCCGCTGACCAAGTGAAAGCTCTCCACGCAGTCGCCGCCGGCGTAGATGTCGGGATCGCTGGTTTGGAGATATTCATTGACGGCGATCCCGCCGGAGGGACCAATTTCCAGGCCGGCCTCCTGGGCCAGCTTGACATTGGGCCGCACCCCAACCGCCAGCAAGACCATATCCGTGTCAATCTGGCGCTGATCGGTCACGACACGGCTGACATTGCCTTCGGCGTCCGGTTCCAGGCGCAAAACTTTCTCACTGGTGAAGACATCAATTCCAGCAGAGCGAACATATCGGGTTAGAAAGGCCGACATTTCCAGATCCAGCATGGTCGGCAGCACCCGATCCAGCATTTCCACGATGCTGACCTTGACATTATTGGCCGCCAGGGCCTCGGTGACTTCCATGCCAATCAAGCCGCCGCCGATGATGGTCGCCCGCTGCACCTGGCCGGAGGTCAGGGCCTGGCGAATGGCGATAGCGTCATCGGGGTGGTTGAGCCGGAAGACCCGGTGCAAGCGAACGCCTTCGATGGGCGGAACTACGGGCAGGCCGCCCGTGGCCAGGACCAGTTTATCGTAAGGGAGAACCTGGTGCTCGTTGGTGTCGGTTTTGACCACGGCTACGGTCTTGGCCCGGCGATCAATGGACAGGGCCAGAGTTTGGTTGAGGACGCGGATGCCCTTGACCCGGTCGAAGAAAACCGCGTCGCGGGGCACGCCGGCCGGGGTGCAAACCAGGTCCCGAATCTCTTTGATTTTACCCTCGATAAAGTAGGGCATGCCACAGCCGGCATAGGACAGCAGTTTGCCGCGCTCGATGATGGTGATCTCGGCATCAGGTGCGAGCCGGCGGGCGCGCGCCGCTGCTTTGGGGCCAGCGGCCACACCGCCGATAATCAGAATTCTGGTTGGGTTAGCCATAATAGTTTAATCCTTTCTACTGCTATAGTGAATATTTGGAATCCATTATAAGTTGAATTAAGCCCCGAAATTTAGCTAATTCTCTCAAGATAAATTTTACCTTCCGGCTGGCTAGCGAATTATGACAAAGCCAGTCATGATCCGACCAAAAACGGTCTTTTCCAGATGATGTTTAACCTCACCTATCAACTGTCTTCAGTTTGCTGCCAAATTAGAAAGTCTTCTTTGCGCTAGCGCAAAGAAGACTTCTCTTTTTTAGACCACACTGGCTAGTAGAGGGAATGTCTATGGAGCATCCAGAGCTTGAGGTAAATCTGACCGTAGCCGAGGTACTGGCTCGTTGGCCTCAAACTATCCCGGTTTTTATCCACCACCGCATGGCCTGTGTGGGCTGCGTTATGGCTCCATTTGAGACCTTGACCGAGGTGGCCCTCGTTTATCACCTAGATTTGGATTGTTTTCTGAGAGAATTACAACAAGCGACTGAGACGAAGACAGATAATCCGTTAGCGTAATCACCTGGGAGACTAACGATGATTAATATGGTGGCTGATTTCATTCGCGCCAGGCGAATTGACTCATTTCAAAAACTACGCTTCTTGCTTTTCCTCCACCATCATCCCGATTTGAGTGAAACCGATCAGAAATTTGCTGAGCATTTATACCTGGGCGACACCCGGTTGCTGGAGCAAATTATCCGTGACCTCCAAAAGGTGGGGTTGGTAGACTGCGTGGAAAACCGCTGCCGGTTGCACAATCAACCGGAGGTCAGCTCGTGCTTGCAGTGCCTGGCCAAAGCGTTTGAGGATCCGCTGGCCCGCCAGACAATCCTCGACCAGATGAAAGGCAGCTCCTTTTTTAATCATTATCAGGAGGATGCCAATGAACCTTCTTAATGACCTGCTGACCACACTGTCAAATGGCCCAGTGAATGCCTGGTTGTAAGGAGATGGGCGATGCGCTATGTTTTTGGCCCGGTCCCCTCGCGGCGGCTGGGGCAATCGTTGGGGGTTGATCCAATCCCCCTCAAAACCTGTAACTGGAACTGTGTCTACTGCCAGCTTGGCCGTACCCGGCCCCTAACTAACGAGCGCCAGGAGTATTTCCCACCCCAGGAAATCCTGGCCGAAGTCCGGGCAGCATTGAACGCCCATCCTCCGGGCGAGATTGATTGGATTACCTTTGTTGGCTCCGGTGAGCCGACGCTGCACGCCGGCCTCGGCTGGCTTATTCGTCAGGTAAAAGTGTTGACCAACCTGCCGGTGGCGGTGATCACCAACGGCTCGCTGCTCTACCTGCCGGAGGTACGGGAGGAGCTGACCGCCGCTGATGCCGTATTGCCGACCCTGGATGCCGGCACAACAAAACTGTATCACCAGATCAATCGCCCTCACCCGGAGCTTACCTTCACCCGCCTGCTGGCGGGATTGATCGCCTTCCGGTGTGAATACCACGGCAAGCTATGGCTTGAGGTGATGTTGGTGCGTGATCTGAACGACACCGAGGCGGCCTTGCGGGACATCGCGGTGGTATTGCGGCAAATCCGGCCGGATGAAGTGCACCTTAACCTGCCGATCCGGCCCCCGGTGGAAAGCTGGGTCCAGCCCCCGGACGAGGAGGGGTTGCTCCGGGCCACCGCCATCCTGGGTGACACAGCCAAAGTAGTCCACCCAGCCGCAGGTAATTTTGATTTAAGCGGCTCCGACAGCCTTACCGAGGCTGTGGTGGCCATTATCACCCGTCATCCTATGCACCAGGCCGAACTGGAGCAGGCGTTGGCACGATGGGCGCCCGGACAGGTCAGTCAGGTGCTGGCCGAGCTAGAGGCCACCGGTCAAGCCCAGGTGGTTGAACGCTACGGCACGCGCTTCTGGAGCGCCGCCCCGGCACACTATCCTGATGAAGCTCACAGCCAGGTCACTCGTCCGGCTCGCCAGCGCCAGTCTGAGTTTTGAATGAGGAGTGAATGATGAAAGTAGTTATCGCCGCCAACGGCCCAACTCTGGACAGCTCGGTAGCCAAACGATTTGGCCATGCCCCCTATTATCTCCTGGTGGATTCAGCCACGCTTGAACTGCAAGTGATTGAGAACCGCGAGCATGACGACGAAACGCATGTCATCATCCCCCACATGACCGAGCAAGGAGCTGAAGTTTTTGTGACTGGGAACATCGGTCCACACGCCTTTCAGTTGGTCCGATCGCTCCATCGCCAGGTAGCCCTGGCCCGCCACATGCCGGCTCGTGAGGCCCTGGACAAGTTACAAAGGGGCGAGCTGGAATGGCTCAACGCACCCACCGTCAAACACAGCCGGCACGATAACGCTTCGTATCCCGGCGGGGATAGCGCTTCGCATCCCGTCGGGGATCAAACTCATCACTCAACTTAATTTACAAAGGGAGAATAAACTTATGAAGATCCGTATCGCTATTTCTACCCTGGACAACAAAGGCCTGGGCAGCCTGGTCAGCGAGCACTTTGGCCGCTGCGCCTACTTTACCATCGCCGAAATCGAGGACAACAGGATTAAATCGATCAAAGCCATTGACAACCCTTACGCCAATAACCACGCCCCGGGCCAAATCCCGGAATTCATTCAGCGACAGGGAGCCACCGTGATGCTGGCCGGTGGTATGGGCCACCGGGCGGTCACTTTTTTTGAACAATACGGCATCGAAGCGGTCACGGGCGCAGCGGGGACGGTGCTGCAGGCGGTCCAGGCTTATCTGGACGGCAATCTCTGCGGGGCCAGCCCGTGCGCCGAGAGCCAGGACCACCACCGACACGACCACGGCCAATGACCAGTAAATCAGCAAGATGGCAGGAGGGGTTGGTGACCAATCTCGCAGAAATCCAGGAGGGTCTAACTTTGAATACAGCGACACCTGCTAGTGAAACCACGTTCCGGGTGCGCTACGCCGAAACCGACCGGATGGGGATTGTCCATCACGCGGCTTACGTGGTCTGGTTGGAGGAAGGGCGCAGCCATTATATCCGCGCTCAAGGCCACTCCTATACCCAATTCGAGCAGGAAGGCATATCCCTGGCCGTATCGGAGCTGCACGTGCGTTATGGGCAGGCAGCCCGTTATGATCAACTGGTTACCGTGTGCTGCTGGGTCGAGGAGGTCAAAAGCCGGCAGATTACCTTTGGCTACGAGGTGGTCGCGGTTGAAACCGGTGACCTTCTGGCTACCGCCCGCTCTAAACATATCTGTGTCAACCGCCAGGGGAAGGTCACGACTATACCGTCTAGATGGCGACAATTGTGGGAAGGAGCTATATGTGAGGACGGCGACCATGAAGCAGCCACAGCTTGAGGCCAGCCTGACTATGGACGAAGTACTGGCTTGCTGGCCCCGAACCATTCCGGCTTTTATCTATCACCGCAACGGACGCTGTCCAAATTGTGGTTGTTCGATTGCCGGGGTGTGGAAAGGGAATCATAAAGGGATACCGGCTGGCCCCGGTATCGAATAGGGAGTCGAGAGGTGAGACGATGGTAAAAATCACGTGCCTGACTGAGAACACCGCCTTGCGCGGTTCGCCCTTCTGGGGCGAGCATGGGCTTTCATTTTGTATCGAGACGGAGCGGGGCTGTGTGCTGTTTGATACGGGCCAGACGGCGCTGGTCCTGTTGCACAACATGGCGTTGTTGGGTAAATCCCTCAATGACGTGGACGCGATTGTGCTCAGCCACGCCCACAACGACCACACCGGCGGGCTGCCGGTCATCCTATCATGCCGCATAGGTCTGCCTGTGTACGCCAGCCCAGATATTGGCCGTCCGCGCTTCAACTACAAAGAGGACCACTACCGGTTCATCGGACTGCCCCTGCCAATGGAAGCCCTGACCCACCTGGCTGATCTGCGCCTGAGCGCGGAGCCAGTCGAAATTCTCCCCGGCGTGTGGCATACGGGGGAAATCATCGAGCGTCTTGAACCGGAAGGGAGGAGCCTTCATCACTTCGTGCCGCAGGGAGAGGGGTGGCAGCCTGACCTCTACTGTGATGACATCTCGCTGGTGCTGGAGACGTGGGAGGGGCTGATCGTCGTCTGCGGCTGCTGCCACGCCGGGCTGTTGAATACCCTGGCCCAGGTCCAGCGCATATTCCCGGGCCGGATCGTTGCCGTTTTGGGCGGTACCCACCTGGAGAGCAGCGAGGGGTCTGCCCTGCAACACGTGGTGGACGTGCTGCGCGAGTATGGCCCGCTGCAGCTCTACCCCAATCATTGCAGCGGTGAGCGGGCCTACGTCGCCTTATCTACCGCCTTTGGGGAGCGGGTGCAGCTCTGTCCAGCCGGTACAACCCTGACCTTCGAATGAGGCATCTATGGCAGGTAAAAAGATATTACCACTCACTTACTTGCTGATAGCCATCGTGGTGATGGCAGTATTTCATTTCGTGCTGCCAATAATACAAGTCATTCTTGGGTTGTGGCGGCTGATTGGCCTTCTTCCTTTGGCCGGTGGGATTGGTCTCAACCTCATGGCCGATAGAGCCTTGCACCAGGCCAACTCCACGGTCAAACCTTTTGAGGCATCAACAACCCTAATCACCACCGGTGTGTTTCAAATCAGCCGCCATCCGATGTATCTCGGCTTTGTCCTTATTCTCCTCGGCCTGGCTGTCCTGCTGGGGTCTCTGACCTCCTATTATGTCATTCCGATCTTTGCCATCCTGATGGATAGAATATTCATCCAGATCGAAGAACGGATGCTGGCGAAGCAGTTTAGGCAGACCTGGTTAGCTTATAAGGCCAGGGTCAGGCGCTGGGTATAGATAAGTATGCAATATATCAAAAAAAGGAGCATTTTAATGTCAAAAGAAGCGTTGATTCGCGGGTTGAATGAAGATTTGGCGGCCGAATGGGGGACGATTTTGCGCTATACCTACCAGGCCGGCAAATCCTTTGGGCTGCTCGGGGCTGAACTTCGGGAACTCTTCCAGGAAGAGGCCCAGGATGAACTCGGCCATGCCGCCTTTCTGACGGACGTCATCGTGGACCTGGGGGGCGAACCTACGGTTACTCCCAAGGAATTTGCCAAACCGGCCGACCTCAAAGGTATGGTGGAGTTGGATCTCCAGATGGAGTTGCAGGATGTGGAGAACTATGTCAAGCACGCCAAACTGGCCGAAGACTTGGGGGAAATGGAGTTAAAAATGAAGCTGAGGTCACCATCTACGAACCCCAGCTTCCAAGCGGGCAGCAGGTGGTAGACTCCCTGCGTTCAGGCAGGCTGCCCATCCGAACCGGCTCTCCAAACCTGGACTAACGTCAAGCAGGTATCTTATTCATCTTGCTACAAAACGGCAGTCCCCACACTCTTCCAGTTTTTGTGCGTCACTTTTTCTTAAAAAGGCATAACGTCTATAATACACGTGAAATTTATCACAGCATGAGCATCTATGTCCAAATTTTTGATCCGGTCGCTCATCCGTTGCCAAGAAAGGAGAGGCTTATGCCCGAAATCAAATTGATTCTCATTGCCGGTCGCAGCTTAAAGCAAGGGACCGGGATGAATATGGGAAAGGAATCGGCGGAGTACCGCCAGGCCGTAGCCACCCTGGAGCTGAATCGGCAGGATATGGTTCGCCTGGGGCTGCAAGATGGTGAGGCGGTCAGGCTCAAAACTATGTATGGAGAGGCTATCGCCCAGGGCCAGGGAGCCGACCTGCCGGAAGGGCTGGCCTTTATCGCCTATGGGCCTGTCTCCAGCCAATTGATGGGCGAAGAAACCCATGCCTCGGGCATGCCCAATTCCAAGGGGTTTGAGGTGGAGGTGGAACGTGTTGGCTGAAACGGTACATCCGGGGAAAATTGAGGTGGATCACGTCGTCTGCGCCTTTTGCGGCTGCGTCTGCGATGACCTGACCGTGACCATCGAGAATGGGCACATTACCGGAACCAAGCACGCCTGCGCCCTGGGGCGGGCTTGGCTGCTGGGCCACAGCGCCGAGACGGACCGGCCGGCGGCTTTGATCGAAGGGCAGCCGGCCTCCCTGGATGAGGCGGTAGAGGCAGCCGCCCAGATTCTGGTCAAGGCCCGCTATCCGCTGATTTACGGCCTGAGCAGTACTTACTGTGAGGCCCAGCGTCAGTCTGTGGCCCTAGCCGATGTGCTGAACGCCACAATTGATTGCTGCACCTCGGTCTGTCACGGGCCGTCGGGGATGGCCCTGCAAAACGTGGGCGAACCGACCTGTACTCTGGGCGAGGTCAAGAACCGGGCCGACCTGTTGATCTACTGGGGGTCCAACCCGGCCGAGTCGCACCCCCGTCACTTTACCCGCTATACCACCACGCCCAAAGGGTTATTTACGCCGAAAGGCCGCAAGGGCCGGACGGTTGTTCTGATTGATGTGCGGCCCACCCCCACCGAGCGGGTGGCCGACATTTTCCTCCAGATTAAGCCCGGCAAGGATTTTGAGTGCCTGTGGGCCTTGCGCGCCCTGATCCGGGGGAAGCAGATTCGAGCAGAAGCCATCGCCGAGACCGGATTGACGCTGGCGCAGCTCCAGGACCTGGCCGAGCGGATGAAGGCGTGCCGTTTTGGCGTCATCTTCCTCGGCCAGGGTTTAACCCAGAGCCGGGGCAAGCATTGGAACACCGCCGCGGTCTTCACCCTGGTGCGTGATCTGTATGCTTACACTAAATTTGCGGTTATCCCAATGCGCGGGCACGGCAATGTGACCGGCATTGACAGCGTCCTGGCCTGGCAGACCGGCTTTCCCTTCGGGGTGAATTTCAGCCGGGGCTATCCTCGCTTTAATCCTGGCGAGTTCACCGTAGTTGATTTGCTCACCCGTGATGAGGCGGATGCGCTCCTGGTGGTCGCTTCAGACCCGGTCGCAGCCTTACCTCGCCGGGCCGTGGCCCGCCTGAAGCAGATCCCGACCATTGTACTGGACACGCGGGAAAGTGAAACGGCCAAAATGGCGACGGTCTGTTTTACCACGGCCACGGCCGGGATCAGCGCCGCGGGAACAATCTATCGCATGGACCACATTCCCCTACGCCTGCGCCAATTCCTGCCCTCCCCGTACCCCAACGATGAAGAGATCCTGAGCCGCCTGGTGGAACGGGTCACCCAGTTAAAAACAGAAGCATGAGCAGCAATCGGTCCGGCTGCCAGCTAACGCAGGCTGCGCCAGGCTGGCAACCGGCGCGCTTTCATGGAGAAAATTATGCTCAAGATTATCAATGGTGAAGTCTATGACCCCCTGCACGGCATCAACGGCGAAGTGCGGGACATTTATGTAAGCAATGGGAAAATTGTGTCCCAGGCGATGGATGAGGCCCAGGTTCTCGACGCGACAGGTATGATCGTGATGCCGGGAGGGGTCGAGCTGCACGCCCACGTGGCTGGGCCTAAGGTGAATGCGGGCCGCAAAATGCGCCCGGAAGATCACCGCCAGATTGTCATTCCCCGCACCCCCATTACCCGTTCCGGGACCGGCCACACCGTCCCCTCGACCTTTGCCACCGGCTACCATTTCGCTCAACTGGGTTACACGACGGTCATGGAAGCGGCTGGACCACCGCTGGCCGCCCGGCACGTGCATGAAGAGCTGAACGATATTCCTATCCTCGACAAAGCCTTCTTCGTGATGATGGGCAACAATTATTTTGTGATGAAGTTTATCCACGAGGGTGAATTTGGCAAACTCAAAGATTACGTGGCCTGGCTGCTGGAAGCGACCGGCGGCTACGTGATGAAGCTGATCAACCCGGCCGGGGTGGATCGCTGGAAGTGGGGCAAAAACGTCCACAGCCTGAATGATCCGGCGGATACCTTTCCGGTGACCCCGGCCCAAATCCTGCTCAACCTGGCCCGGGTGCAGCAGGAACTGGGCGTGCCCCACCCCATCCACGTGCACTGCAACAATCTGGGCAATCCCGGCAACGCCGAAACGACCCTGCAAACGATGCAGGTGGTGGGTGACCTGCCAATCCACATCACCCACATCCAGTTTAACGGCTTTGGCCAGAGCAGTAAAGGTGAATTCCGCTCCGGCGCGGTCGAGTTAGCCGCCTACGTTAACGAGCACCCGAATGTCACGGTGGATATGGGCCAGATTGTTTTTGGCCCGGCCACCACGATGACCGCCGACGGGCCGTGGCAGTACCGGCTCCACCAACTGACCGGCAACAAGTGGGTCAATGTGGACTTGGAGATGGAAGGCGGGTCGGGGATTGTGCCCTATTTTTACAGCCAGAAAAACCCGGTCAATGCCGTCCAATGGACGATTGGGCTGGAATTTGCCCTGTTGATGGATGACCCCTGGCGGGTGTTCTTGACCACCGACCACCCCAATGGCGGCCCCTTCCATGCTTATCCGGACATTGTCAAGCTCCTGATGAGCCGGGATTACCGGGCCGAAGTGCTGGCCGGGCTGCACAAGCGGGCGCAGACCCACAGCGGCCTCAAAGACCTGGATCGGGAATACAGCCTGTACGAAATTGCCATCATCACCCGGGCCGGGCCGGCTAAAGTGTTAGGGTTACGTAACAAAGGCCACCTGGGACCGGGCGCCGATGCAGATATTGCTATTTATCCCAAGTTGAGTGATCCCAAGGAGATGTTGAGTCATCCGCGTTACGTCATCAAGGGCGGCGAGATGGTGGTCCAGGATGGCCGCATCGTCAAGGATAAGCCGGGCCGGACCTTTTATGTCACCCCCGGTTATGACCGGCAAATTGTGGAAACCATCCGGGACGATTTTGAACAGTATTACACTGTCTGCCTGGAGAATTACCCGGTGCAGGTGGATCACTATCTGCCTCGGCGGGAGCTGGTGCCGTGTGGCGCTGGCTAAATCAGAAAGAGACTAATGGGTCATTCTCCTCAATCCAACTCGGCAAGGCATGAGCGAGGTTCATAGGAACGAAAACAAAGACGCCGCTTTTTTAAGCGGCGTCTTTGTTTATTTATATTATACCTGGACAGTGGGGTCCTTCACCTGCCGGCGAGCCGGGCATCATTGCCCCCGGCCGCCACGTCCAGTGCCGGCGTAGTCACACACCCCGTCACCGTCCTTGTCCACAAAGCCCTGCCCATGGCCCCGGCCAATCCAGCCCTGCTCCAGCCGGGCCGTGGCGTTAGCTCGCATCGTCGCCAACAGGCTGTCGGCCTGCTCCTGGGTAATCTTACCGCCGGCCACCAGTTCAGCCAGGTCCGCCTGGCGCTCGGCCAGGAAGCTCTCTACCACCTTGGCCGGGTCGCCGCCGTGGGCTGTGATCACCTCGGCCAGCGTCTTGCCACCCTGCAACTCGGCGATTAACTCAGTCCGCTCCAGGCCCACCTGTTTGGCCGCCACCGCCACCAGCGATTCCTCCGGCCCGCCGATCCTCAGGCCCAGCCCATTGCCGCCCATCATTCCGTGGCCCGGACCAAACTGGCCCGTGCCGTCCTGTGGCCCCTGGGCAAACGTTGCCGGCACCAGGGCCAGCACAGCGACTACGGCGATGATTACACCGGCGAGAACGAACCAACTTCGAGTCTTCATTGTTTAATCTCCTGTTTTCCTTATTCCCCGGCTATCAGGCCAGGGTGATATTGTTTTGAATTTTTTGTTACTATGCTTACAGGATACCATGAGGCTGTGGAGAAATAATGGAGAAGTGGTGGAATCATTGTGAACTTTCCAAAAAGTTCCTTTGTTGCTGGTATCAAACTGCTGTTTGGGCAAATGAAGCTTACAAATGGCAGGTCTCAAGTTTCCATGTAACTCTTTGACCCCAGCTTGTATCTAAATAGAGGCTTTGCCAAATAAAAAACCGCCCTCTTTGTGGAGCGGTTGAGGAGCTACTATTCGGGCAGAAAGCTAACAAACTTACTCTGAAGGTTTCAAATAATCGTCAAGATTATGACGAACCGCGTAAGCTGTTGCTTCGGCCCGATTACCTAAACCCATTTTTTCGAGAATATTACTGACGTAGTTACGAATTGTCCCCTCCCCTAAATAAAGGCTCGTAGCGATCTCTTTGTTAGTTTTGCCCTGGGTAATGAGCGCCAACACCTTTAATTCGCGGTCCGATAGACCAGCAAAAGCTTCCGAGCGGGTCGACTCGCGCAATTTAGCCAGAACCTGGCCCGTTACGCCGGGGTCTAACGAAGCATTACCCTGGGCGACCGTTTTAATCGCCCGGATCAAATCGTCATTGCCCACCTGCTTCAAGACATAGCCGACCGCCCCGGCCGAAATAGCATTAAAGAGCAGCTCATCCTGGGCAAAAGAAGTGAGCATAATAACTTTAGTGTCAGGATGAGCTTTAACAATTTCCCGGCAAGCCTCAATCCCACTCTCATGACCCAGCCGAATATCCATGAGCACGACGTCTGGCTCATACTCATCCGCCCGTTGAATAGCGTCTGCGGCGGTACCGGCCTCGGCCACAACCTGCCAGCCGGGCTGGCGCGCTAATAAATTATTTAAGCCTAAACGCACGACCTCATGGTCGTCCACGATCATGATCCGCACCAAAAGTCGCCTCCCCGTTCAGAGCCGTTTAAGCGGATTTCTCATAAATACCCCATTTTTGGGCCCAAAACTCGATCAAAACTAGCCCCACAAGTTATTATGGAGCGGTTTGGGCCAGGGTCAAATCTGCTTCAGAATCACAAGCGATAGAATAACTCACATTTATGGGGTGAAGCCAACGAACTGGGAATAGTTGAAATAAATTTCACAAGATTAGTGGGCAGATTTTGGACCGGCGCGTCTTTGTGCTATAATATATGTAAGTGAAGCGAGGCCAACACCTACATAATAAAAATGGGTTGTGCAGAGGGTTCGAGTAAGAACCCGCCGCCCACAAAAGTTTAATGATAGAGACCTCGTGCTTTCCCTCAGAGCCCTTCTTTATGAAGGGCTCTGTTGATTCACAAACCCACTTCATTAAGCAATTCCCCTGATGCTCGATAGATGGTTTAACTGTTTCGATCCTGAGGGCTGTCGGTGACGAGCGCCTCAATAGTCAGGATTATGGCGGCAATGGAAGCGGCCTTTTCTAATGCACTGCGAGTGACCTTAGCCGGATCAACGATACCGGCCCATACCATATCTTGATACTGCTCGGACATCACGTTAAAACCAATCCGGTCATTGTGTTCCGTCTGCTGCCGGCAACGCACATTCGCGATGATGACTGCGTCTTCCAGACCCGCATTACGAGCAATGTAGCGCAGGGGCGCTTCCAACGCCTGGCGCACGATGTTCACCCCGGTTGCTTCGTCGGGGTTTGGGGTACTCAGCCCGGCCAGGGCACAACCGGCATTGAGGAGCGCCACGCCTCCGCCAGGGATAATGCCTTGCTCAATGGCGGCTTGAGTGGCACTCAAGCCAGCTTGGACCCGCTGTTTCTTCTCTTTGAGTTCGACCCCGCTCGCCGCCCCGACCTTGACAATGGCAACGCTGCCAGCCAGCTTGGCCAACCGCTCTTGCAGCTTCTCCTGGTCGTAATCACTGCTTGACTGTTCAATTTGGCTTTTGATCTGGCCTATCCGCTCTTTAAGGTTCTCTGCCCGTCCATGCCCACCAATAAGGGTAGTCTTATCTTTGGTGACCACCACCTTATCGCAGGAACCCAAGTCGGCCAAAGTGGCTAACTCGAGTTTGCGGCCCATCTCCTCACTGATAACTGTGCCCCCGGTTAGGATAGCCACATCTTGAAGCATCGCTTGGCGCTGGCCGCCAAAGCCAGGCGCTTTCACCGCCACCAGGTTCAAGGTTCCTTGCAGTTTATTGAGTACCAGGGTCGTCAGGGCTTCCCCTCCGACATCGTCAGCGATGATCAGGAGGTTACGGTGGCTGAG
Organism: Chloroflexota bacterium; assembly: GCA_016860845.1. The sequence goes on along the minus strand of BOKF01000033.1, from coordinate 18,092 downwards.
GTGAAGGAGTTTCGCCAAGAGGGGCATCAGGTCGGCCGCGGTATTAATCTTCCGGTCATAAAGCAACAGGTACGGTTCCTCAAGCACGGTGGACATAGTCTCGGCGTGAGTGATAAAGAAGGGCGAGAGATAGCCTCGGTCGAACTGCATCCCCTCCACATAGTCGGCTTCAATATCCAGGCCGTGACCCTCCTCGATAGTCACCACCCCATCCTGGCCGACTTTATCCAGCACTTCAGCGATCAGTTCCCCGATCTCCCGATCCTGCGCCGCGATAGCAGCCACATTGGCCATCTCGGCTCGGGTACAAATCGGAATCGCCTGCTCCTTCAGGGCGGTGGATACAATCGCCGTCGCTTTTTCTATGCCTCGCTTCAGAAGCATTGGGTTGGCTCCGGCCGCCATATTCTTCAAGCCTTCATTGACCAAAGCATGCGCAAGAACCATCACCGTCGTGGTGCCATCCCCGGCAATCTCGTTAGTCTTGATGGCAGCTTCCTTGAGCAGTTGAGCGCCCATATTCTCAAAAGGATCCACCCACTCAATCTCTTTGGCCACCGTCACCCCATCGTGGGTGATGAGGGGTGCTCCCCACTTTTGGTCCAGGGCTACATTGCGCCCTTTCGGGCCCAGAGTGGTCGCCACAGCCTGAGCAGTCCTATCAATACCGGCTTTCAGGCGGTGACGTACCTCATCCCGAAAAATTAGATGTTTGGCCATCGTCGGTTTTTCTCCTCCAGAATATTCGGCGCAGAGAACGGGGTCTCGCAATTTCTAATTATTCCCTTCCGCAACAGGAACGGAAGGGTTATGGCCTTATTGGCCTCGCCCGGCGATTTCCAGCCGTTCTCGCAGACACAATCTAGATATTACTAAATCAATCGTTACGGTGCTCAAGAGTTCCCTATTTGGGCTGAGTTCAATTCAGTTTGCCGGGTGGAGAAAAATTGCAGCGCGCTGGCCCGGCTCATTGGAGCCTTGTGTTCATTACTCTGGTTCCACTTCTCCATATAGTCAATCAGTTCAAGCCAGACAGAGAAATTTATTATTTCTGCCGCCAGTGCCGCGGCCTGATCGTACACTTGCTTGGCCTGGGCTTCTGTTTCGGCTGAAACGTAGTCGAAGGCCAGTTCAATTAGTCTTAAATCATTTCCTCGCATTATTTCACCGCTCCAAATCTTATGCTCTTGGTCTTTATTTAACTGGATCATATCCGCCCAGGCTAGGCTGGCCGAGTTGTCAGCAATAAGTCAATTGGACTGATTTTTTTCCGGCTTAAGCTGCTCGAACAGGGCGGGGATCTGGTCAAACTCGGTTGACTTATCCAAAAAGAAATCGGCTCCAGCTTGCAGGCAGCGCTGCCGATAGCCCGGAAAGGGATAGTTGGTCAGGATAATGATGATGGGTCCTGCCCCGTCCTGTTTGATCTGGCGCAGAACATCAATGCCACTGCCGTCTGGCATGCGAATGTCCAGGATGACCACGTCCGGCTGTAGGTTTCCAATAGCGCTGATGGCCTCGGCTACATTCTCTGCCTGCCCCACAATTTCGACCTCGGCCACCTCATTGAGCAGCGTAGTCAACCGTTCCCGGACGACACGTGAATCATCAGCGATAAATACTTTGATCGGGTGGTTCGAGGGGGAAAGTGTCTGAGCCATATTGTTAGCATACCCGACCTGAGTCTGGAAAACTATCGGTAGAATACTGATTTTGGTGTAGGTGAAGGGCTTATGCCTTTGTCGGTATTTGCCTTACAACCGGACCTGAAATGAAAGATCCCTCTCTCCCAGGCCTGGGAGAAAGGGAGAGTTGGTAAAGCTAGTTTTACACCCTAATGCTAACGGGAATACAAGTTACGACGAGGAGCCGAGGTGAGCGGCGCGGGCGGGGCGTTATAATCAAGCCCGGTGACTTTACGGCGCTTAAGCTGTTGTTTCAACACCTTTTCAATCCGCTGAATGATGGGAGCGTCGAGCGGCGTGACCAGCGTGTAGGCCTGCCCCACCGCCTGCGCCCGGCCGGTGCGGCCGATGCGATGCACGTAATCTTCCGGCTGCATCGGCACGTCGTAGTTCACCACGTGCGAGATGCCGTCCACGTCAATGCCCCGCGCGGCAATGTCGGTAGCCACCAGGACCCGGGTGTGGCCGTGCCGAAATGACTCCAGGGCAGCCACCCGCTGGTTCTGCGAGCGATTGCCGTGGATGACCCCGGCCGAAATCCGGGCGCGCTGCAAATGACGCACCACCCGATCAGCCCGGTGCTTGGTGCGGGCAAAGATCAATACACTCTCCAGGCTTTCGTCTTCAAGCAAATGCTCCAACAACTTGAACTTCAAATGTTCCGGCACCGGATACAACACCTGGGTGATGGCCTCCGGGGCCACGGTCTTTTCCACCTCGACCCGCACCGGCTGGCGGGTCACCTCACCGGCCAGGTTCATCACCGGCTGGAGGGTGGCCGAAAACAGCAGCGTCTGCCGTTCGCGTGGCAGTAACCGTACAATCCGGCGAATATCCGGCCAAAAGCCGTTATCCAGCATCCGGTCAGCCTCGTCCAGCACCAGCACTTTCAACGCGCTGAAAGTTAGATTACGGCGAGTGATGTGATCCAGCAAGCGGCCGGGCGTGGCGATCACGATGTCAACGCCCTGCCTAAGCGCTTGCTCTTGGGGGCCGATGCCAACGCCGCCGTAAATTGTACCGAGGCGCAGGGGCAGACCATGACTTAACTGCCTGGCCTGGTCAGCGACTTGTAAGGCGAGTTCGCGGGTTGGCACCAGGACCAGGGCGCGCGGATCGCGCGAGCGCGGCAAGGTGATCAATGTTTGCAGCAGCGGCAGCAAAAACGCCGCCGTCTTGCCGGTGCCAGTCTCCGCCGAGCCGAGAATATCGTATCCCTCCAAGGCGGGCGGAATGGCCGCGCTCTGGATGGGCATAGGGCGCTCGAAGCCCATCGTTTGTAGATTACGCTGCAAGCGGGGCTCGAGTTCAAAATCTTTAAAATACATAAAACTCCTCTAATGCGGCTAATGTTTGGTCGAAGTGAACCGCCGCCAGGACACGTCGAGGGTCAGGCAAATAAAAGGCCGCCTCAGTCATAAGACCGGGCGGCGACCAAAATCCGGATTTATTTCCTAACTTATGGAGAGTGTATCATCGAGACGATGATCTGTCAAAAATTGGTACTGGACTTATAAGGGATTTATGTCTTTTTAAACTACTTCGGGCTATAATTACCGTATGGAACTCTTGCCCTCGACCGAACAGAACAGCTTGGCCCGCCAATCCCACGCCTCCCAACAGCTCATTGCCGAACTGGAAGCGAGCCTCACCCAGGTCACCGCTCAACTCCTGACGGCCAAGGCCAACCTGGCCAGCGAAAGTGCGGAACACCAGCGCACGGAAGATGAGTTTCGCCGTTCAACCGAACAACTGCGCGAGCTGTCCGCCCGCCTGCAGTCTGTCCGGGAGGAGGAGCGCACCCGCATCTCCCGGGCCATCCATGATGAACTGGGCCAGACCTTAACCGGCCTGAAAATGGATGTGGCCTGGCTGCAAGGCCATTTGGACCCGCAGCAGCCGGCTCTGTTGGCCAAAACGCAGGCGATGTCAGACTTGATTGATACCACCGTCCAAATGGTGCGCCGCATTTCGACCGAGCTGCGCCCGGGCATTCTGGACCTGGGTCTGGTGGCGACGATTGAATGGCAGCTCCAGGAATTTCAAACCCGCACCGGGATTAAGAGCAAGCTCATCAGCAGCCCGGAAGAGATGACTTTGGACGATGACGGCTCTACGGTCGTCTTCCGCATCTTTCAAGAGATTCTGACCAACGTGGTCCGGCACGCCGAGGCGACCCAGGTTGAGGTGACGCTGGATGAGACCAGCGCATTTCTGACGCTTCAGGTGGTGGATAACGGCCGAGGTATGACGGCCAGCGAGATTGAAAGCCCAAGATCCATTGGACTGCTGGGGATGCAGGAGCGGGCCCGACTGCGGGCGGGTGAGGTTCACTTCCATGGGGCTCCGGGCCAGGGAACAACGGTGACTGTCCGGCTGCCGCTGGGGGGGGCCTCTCTCGGAGGCATCCAATGATCAAAGTCCTCATCGCCGACGATCACCCGATTGTGCGGCAGGGTTTGCGGCAGATCTTGTCGGCAACCGCCGATATGGTGGTTGCCGGCGAAGCCGTCAACGGCCAGGAAGCCCTGGACCAGGCGCGGGTCGGGGGCTGGGATGTGCTGGTGCTGGATATCACCATGCCTGGCCGCAGCGGCTTCGATATCCTCAAGGAACTGAAATATGAACAGCCCAACCTGCCGGTGCTGGTACTCAGCATCCATGCCGAAGAACAACTCGCGGTGCGTGTCCTGAAAGCTGGCGCGGCGGGGTATGTCACCAAAGAAAACGCGCCGAACGAACTGGTCCGGGCCATTCGCAAAGTGGTCAGTGGGGGAAGATACGTCAGTCCGGGCCTGGCCGAAAGCCTGGCCTTTGGGCTGGACGCGACTTCTGACCAGCCCCGGCACGCAACCTTATCCGACCGCGAGTTTCAGGTAATGCAGCTCATGGCCAGTGGCAAAACGTTGATGGAAATTGCCGAGGTCCTATCCCTGAGTGCGAAGACGGTCAGCACCTACCGCACCCGCCTCCTGGAAAAGTTGAATTTGAAAACTAACGCCGAGTTGATGCGTTATGCCATTGATAATCGGCTAATCGAGTAAATCCCCTACTCCTCAACACTCCTGTGGCTTTCACCTCACGCTTCCTTGTAGGGCAAATACCTACAAGCGAATTAGTCTAACCCCTACACAAAAATCAGAGTTCCACTGATACTTTTCAGAACCCGGATCGGGTATCCTTAGCATATAGCTTAAATAGGTTTCTGGTATAACATATTGACTCAAGGAGGAGTACAAGGGAACAGGTCAAGCAAAGAGTAAGTTTCGGACAACGGTGGGATCAAGCCCGGGTGACCAAAAAGCAGGTCTACGTAACCGTGCGGATTTTTAACTCTGAGAACACCGTCACTTTCCAGCTTTACAAGACTGAGATCAGCAGGCGGCATGTGGCTGCTCAAGGGTGAACAAATTTGGAGACAATGATGTATGCAGTAACCCAGCGGTATCACTTCGATCCGAACGCGAGTGAAGAAATTAATCGGTCCATCCAGGCGGGCTTGGTCCACTTCATCCAGAAAGCGCCCGGCTTTGTGGCCTATTACTGGCTAGACACGGGCGAGGGAGCAGGCGTCTCCATGAGCGTCTTTGAGGATAAAGCCGGGGCGGAGGAGGCTGTTCGCCTGGCGGCCAGTTATGTGCAAAAGCATTTAGCTGCGCTATTGGGGAAGCCCTCCATCGTCCAGGGAGAGGTGCGAATCCATGTCTGGCGTGAGGTGTTAGCCCAACTCAACAATGGCGTTCGTCCCCCGGAATTCTTCAGCGCCCACCCCCGTTCGGAGCGGCGAATTGAGTAGATTCAGATGGTATCATCCAGGCCGTAAGCCAAGGTTAGGAGAGGTATCAAGCAAGTCATCTAACTAACGCTGATGATCCATAATCTTAACCATTCACCCCGGAGAAAATAATTTGGTAAACTTCGTTATGTGGCTCCTCTATGGAGCTGTCGTCGGTTGGGTGGGCAGTTCGCTGATGGGACAGAGAGAAGGTGTCCTGCTCAATATCATTGTAGGCATCTTGGGTGCGTGCGTAGCCGGGAGTGTCTTGACCCCTTATTTCGGGTTCAGCGTGACCAACCAGGATAACTTCAGCCTTCCGGCCATGCTGGTCCCGGCGGGAGGCGCTGTCATCTTGCTGGTGGTTCTTCATCTCGTCCGCCGGTGGGCAAGCTTACTACACTGACGGTCTTTCATTCCAGGTATTGTAGGGCAAATACTGACAAAGAAGTAAGCGCATCGCCTACATAAATATCAGCATTTCGCCGATAGTTTTTAGACGATTAATCGGGTATCCTGGTGGTTAGGTCTATGATATTTTTACGTCCGAATTCCGAGATCAAAGTATTTATCGCCGATGACTCACTCATCGTGCGGGAACATTTGGTGACGCTGCTCGACGAGTTGGCCGGGGTCGAAATTGTGGGCCAGGCGGAGAATGTGGCTGAGGCGATTAGGGGTATTCGGACCCTCCAGCCGGACGTGGTGATCCTGGACATGCGGCTGCCAGACGGCAGCGGGATTGATGTTCTACAAAACATCAAACAGGACGAGGCAGCGCCCATGGTCATTATCTTGACCAACTATCCGTATCCGGGGTATCGGCAAAAATGCTTGCAGGCCGGGGCTGATTTTTTTCTGGATAAGTCAACGGAGTTTGACCAAATCCCAAAATTGTTTGAGCTACTTAAACAGGGTGCGGGTTCTGACCGGACTAATTAGACCAGCCGCGCCAGCACCACACCCCATCATGAACCCTATGACGACACGATCTTTTCTATAAAGAACGCCATCGTTTTTGGTTAGACTGAGCACCCAAAATGGGATGTCAGTATTTTTATTACCGGCTCGCTGAGCCAGTCTCAAGGAGACCCAGAATTATGGAAGTAAAACTTTATGTTGGAAACTTGTCGTACCAGACCACTGAGGACGATCTGCGCACCTTGTTTGCGAAAGCAGGCCAGGTGGCATCGGTGGCGTTGATTAAAGATCGGGATACCGGCAACTCCAAAGGCTTTGCCTTTGTCGAAATGAACAGCCAGGCCGAGGCGCAAAAGGCGATCAGTATGCTCAACGGCTACAACCTGGAGGACCGGGAGTTGAAGGTGAATATGGCTAAACCTCGGGAAGAGCGCAGTAGCAGTGGCTTTGGAAATCGCAGCAGTGGCTTTGGGAACCGTGGCGGCAGCCGCCGCCGGTAACAGAGCAGAGTCAAGGAGCGTCTCATGCAATTCAAAATTGGCGATAGGATTGTTCTCCCCGCCCACGGGATTGGCCACATTAAAGAGATTGAGGAAAAAAACTTTTCCGAGCCAGGGGCGCGCCTATACTACAAAATTGCGCTTTCAAAACACAGCATCTGGATACCGGTCGAGGCTCACGAGGTGAGTGGGCTTCGGCTGGTAACAGGTAAGAGCGATCTTGATCACTACCGTGCCTTGTTAAAAAGCGCGCCAGCGCCCCTGGAAAAAAACCACCACCGCCGCCATCTGGAACTGGTCAGCCGCTTGAAACAAGGCTCCTTCCAGATAATCTGCGAAGTGGTGCGAGATCTAACCGCCTGGGGCTGGCGCAAACCCTTAGGCCAGGCAGATACCGCACTTCTGCAAAAAAGCCGGCAGAGCCTCTATCAAGAATGGGCGACGGCGGCGGGCGTATCTACCACCGAGGCAATTAGAGAAATTGACTCCTTGCTCTTGGCAGCTCGATAAGTAGAAATAGGCCAATATGAGCAAACTTACCCGAGAACAAGTCATCCAAATCATCGCCTCGGCCCGGGTCAGGGGCGAAAAGCCGGAACTTTTTGGAACAAACCTCACCGAGACAGAACTGCTCCGGGCAAAATTGGGCGGAACAAAGATCAGCGGAGGGGAACTCCGCCGGGCCAAGCTCAGCGGGGCGGAACTTCTGCGGGCGGACCTGAGCAGAATGGATCTGCGTGGGGTGGACCTCATTGGGGCCAACCTTCAGGAGGCCAACCTGAGCCAGGCCAACCTCAGTGGGGCGAATCTTTTCATGGCCAATCTGAGTGAGGCCAACCTGGTCGGAGCAAATGTTAGCAAGGCCAAACTTATCCAGGCCAATCTGAGCCGGGCCAACTTGAGCCAGACTAGCCTGAGCCAGGCCAACCTGGGCCAGGCCGATCTCGGTCAGGCCGACCTGAGCCGGGCCGATCTCAGCAGGGCGAATCTCAGACAGGCCAACCTGAGAGAGACGAATCTGAGCAGAGCTGATCTTAGCCGGGTGGATCTTAGCGGCGCAGACCTGCGGCAAGCTAATCTCAAACAGGCCATACTTAAGGAGGCCAACCTCAGCGGGGCTAATCTGAGTGCAGCCCGGTATAACCAGGCCACCGTCTGGCCGGCCAACTTTGACCCTACCCGAACGGGCGCGATTCGTGAAGATTGATCTCCCCTGCCGCCTCATCCTCTAATATTGTTGGTGAGGCTTCGAAGATGTAAAAAGTTCTGAAAGGCAAAAGTGGCAAGTTGTAAAGTCTACAACCGTTTAGATGAGTTTGTCGGCCATGTCGAGCAAGAAGGCGGCTATTACAATATTTACCGGGGCTGGGCTGACTTCGTGGGTCGAGTAGAGCAAGAAGGCGGTTATTACACCGTGTACCGGGCTGGGGTTCAATCGGTTGGCCGGATCAAGCCAGAGGGTGAGATTTACAATGTCTATCGAGGCTGGACTTACTTGGTGGGTCATCTGCGCCGAGAAGGCAGACGCTACAAAGTCTATCAAGGCATGACTGACTTGATGGGTTCGGTTGAGCTAGAAGATACAGTCCAAGTTATTCCTCTTCTTTTAAGCGGCGGGGCAGCACTGCTGCTGCTTTTATAGCGATGAAATGATGCCTCAAATGAATCTTACAAAATTTGGACGATTGGTCATCGGCGAGAAATTCAGGCTGCCCGGATCAACGGCGCTCATGATCAAAGAAACATTGAGGGAGGAGCCGGAATTCGGCTGGGTAAACGCCAGCTATGGCGACCCCCGTCAAGGACAGCCCTGCTACTTCTCTGACGAGACCCAAGTTGTGCGCAGGCGAAGCAACGAGGGCAAAGAAGTGCGTCTGAAAGCCCAACTGCGCCAGTATCAATGTCTTCAGTGTCAACGCTGGGTAGAAGAAAATGACGCGGCGATGTCGAAAGAGGGGATCATGTGTCTCGACTGCTACGCGCTCGCGCTTCAACATAAACAACAGGGAGACGACCCTTCATCCCTCCTTCTGACCCGTTTGTACCAAAGCAAATCGTAAATGGCGGCTGAGGTTAAAAACAGGATTGGGAGCGGTGACATAATGCGGGGCAATGATTTAAGGCTGATTGAACTGGCTTTCGACTATGCTTCAGCCGAAACAGAGCAACAAGCCAGTCAAGTGGGCTACCAGGCCGCTATCTTGGCAACAGACGCAACGACGCTCACTGTCTGGCTCGATTTGATTGGCTATATGGAGCAGTGGAATCAGAGCAGCGAGCACAAGGCTCCGATGAGCCGGGCCAGCGCGCTCCAGTTTTTCTCAAACCGGAAAGCTGAATTGAACTCAACCCAGCCGGACAACCCTCGTAACATTTAGACAAAAGTAAATCAAACAGATCTAACCCCTATAAGGAGAACAATGACGACATTTTCGAAAAAAGAGCTGTATCTTGATCGTTCCACTAAACCGGACAAAACAACCTGGACGGCTTTAATAGGCAAATACCAAACCTCAAACCCCTGGCACAGTATCGGGCAAGCGGTCAACACCTTCATTCCCTTTTTTCTGTTATGGTACTTCATGGTTCTCAGCTTGGATTACAGTTACTGGCTGACCCTGGCCCTGGCGTTGCCTACCGCCGGTTTGCTGGTGCGAATCTTCATCATTCAACATGACTGCGGGCATGGCTCTTTTTTCAAATCCAGACAAGCCAATGATTATCTCGGCTCTGTCTGCGGCTTACTGACCTTAACCCCCTACTATTACTGGCGCAAGAGTCATGCCATTCACCACGCCTCAGCCGGCAACCTGGAACATCGCGGCGTCGGCGACATTTACACCATGACCGTCAAAGAATATTTACAGCAGTCTAAATGGGGGCGGCTCAAATATCGCTTCTATCGTCACCCTCTGATCCTATTTGGGTTGGCGCCTGCCCTGCTCTTTTTGGTCTTGTATCGCTTTCCCCATCCCGATTCCAAATCCTGGAAAAGAGAGCGAGCCAGTGTGGGGTGGACTAACCTGGCCCTGGCCGTAGCGATCACCGGACTGAGTTTAACCATCGGCTTTAAGGCCTTTTTACTGGTTCAATTACCCATTACACTTTTGGCGGCTACCCTAGGAGCCTGGTTGTTTTTTGTGCAGCACCAGTTTGAGGACACTTATTGGGCCAAAGAAGGAGAGTGGGATTATACCCTGGCCGCCCTGCGGGGCAGTTCATACTACAAACTCCCCAGGGTGTTACAATGGTTCACCGGCAATATCGGCTTTCACCATATCCACCATCTCAGCCCTCGGATTCCCAATTATCTTTTAGAAAAGTGTCACGAAGAAAATCCTTTGTTCCAACAGGTAGTGGTTTTGACCTTGTGGTCGAGTTTCAAGACCATTTTTTTAAGCTTGTGGGATGAAGACCAGAGCCGATTGGTCAGTTTCCGCGAGCTCAAATCACTGCGGCTGCCCTTGACAGAAGAGGGGGTTAATGGCTGAGCCAGATAGCCAAGCCCCGAGCATCGAGGCGGCCATGTTCATTCTCCGGTTTAATGTTTACTTGAGAGGTTCGCCAGCAGTATCATTTCTATATGCAGTGCCCAATTCTGGGTAAGGCTTTTGTTTGTGGATGGCTTGACATAATCTGTGCCCTCGACGGGATTCGAACCCGTGTCGCAGCCTTGAAAGGGCTGTGTCCTGGTCCTCTAGACGACGAGGGCGGGATTCTCAAAACAACGGCGGGTAATATACCACCAGGATGAATTTTGGGCAAACTCGGCTGGGCCAGTTGGGGTAAATTGCGCAATGACAAATGTCACTAAGAAGTGACGAGATTTATCACTATTATCTGGCAGCAATTTGAACTACACTTTTGTGTGTCCCTCTATCTCAACTGAAATAAACTTGGAAAGAAAAAATGAAAATGATGCCAAAAGAAGCTTTTGCCAATATGAAAGAGAGACTCTTTGGCCTGCTGGACCGCTACCCCGAGGAGATGCGCGAGATCATCATGACTCCTGAAGATAAGGCTAATGTCGCCGCGGCTGCTTTCTTCACCAATGAAGTGGTTTGCTTGGAAAAAATGGATCCCACCGAGCGAGCCGAGGTTGTTATGGCTTACATCGAGACGATCTGGATGGCCGGCTATGAGGCCGGGCATAAGCGGAGCAGGTGAAACGCTCCTACCAGGAAGGAGCCCAGAGGCAATGAGGTCGGTTCCAATCCCCAGGAATTCGACGCGCTTGTAGCCAAGTTTGGTGGCAGTGATACTTCTCTTAAAGTAATTTTCCCCTACTTTTTCAATTCCTGCATCACCCTGGCGGTGATTATTTGCACCAGGTCTGTCTCCAGGCCATTGGCCGGAGGCGCGACCGGCCGGGTATGCTCCCCCTCCACGTGACAAACACCGCAGTATTCGCAAAAGTCGGCCTCATCGGCAGTCCGGGCCAGGCCCAACTTGCGCCGCGCCTGGATGAGCTTTTCAACCTGGTGAGGCGGCAAAGGTTGACCTCCACCCAATTGACGCAGCATGTAAGTGATACGGGCGATTTGCTCCAACGTTTCGGTGCGAAAGAAGGCGTCAAGCGGGCTGCGGCCAACGGTTAAGCTGCCGTGCCGCTCCAAAACCAGGGCGTCATGCCCGGTAATTACCTCACGGATGGCCCGCGCATTTTCTTCACTGGCCGGATTAGCATAAGGGGTAGTTGGAGTTAACCCCAGCCCCACAATAGCTTCGGGTACCATACAATCGGCCAGAGAAATACCGGCAATACTCAAGGCAATCGCATGGGGCGGATGGGCATGCACCACCGCCAGCACATCGGGGCGCTGGTGATACACTTCCAAATGCATGGTGATTTCAGAGGTTGGTTTGAGATCCCGGTTAGCCGCAGTTTCCGGCCCTATTTTGCGTCCGGCCAGATCAATGGTTATCAACTGGTCGGGAGTCATCATCCCTTTGCACAGGCCGCTGGGGGTGACGAGGATCGCCTGCTCGTCCACCCGAGCCGAGATATTCCCGTCGGCGGCCACAATCAGGCCGCGCTCATACATGAGTTTGCCAACCAGGACAATTTCTTCACGTAAAGTTTGTTCTTTGGGGGAGAAAAAAGTTTGAGTCATTTTGGGTTCGGTATCCGGTTTAAGCCAAGGGAAAGGGTCAATCTAAGATTAGCCGAGAAGCAGGTGAGCCAGCTTAATGAGAGCGATGGCAGCGGGAGACTGCGAGTTGTTTAAGAGCAAGGGCTTGCCGGTATTCACGGCCTTAATCATTTCCGGCTCGTAAGGAATGCTGGCCAGAATGGGGCGTTTAATGGTTTTTTGAATGATCTCCGGCGGCAGACCGCCCTGGGGTAAAATATTATTGATCACCAGCACAATCCTGGTATCGGCCACCCCCAGCCGGAGCAGGCTCTGCAAGGCCATCGCCGCGGATTGCAGTGAGGGCATATCGGGCGAGAGCACCAGGGCAATCTTGTCGAACAGCCGCCAGGTTGGCTCAAAGCGCGGCTCCAGCAGATGCGGAATATCCAGGATGGTCTGGGCAAAGCCGGACTTTAAGACAGTCACCAATTGCTCCAATCGTTGGTCGTTGAGGTGCAGCAGATGATCATAATTAAGGGCCGAGGCCAGTAACTGCACCCCAGCGCTGTGTTGGATCAGGTGCGGCTTAACCGTATCCAGAGTTACCTCGTCTTTAGCGGCAAACAGAGCATCGGCCACGCTGCTGGTCGGCCGTAACCCCAGCATCAGCGCGGCATGTCCCCCCAGGGGAGCCAGGTCTACCAAAGCCGTTGGCGTTTTCTTGGTCAGCGTCAGGGCTAGCGCCAAATTGACCGCCAGCGTCGTGACGCCCGTGCCGCCGCGCAGACTGAACAGGCCGATGGCCGTGTGCGTGACCGGAGCGGGCTGCTGGCCAGGCAAAAGCTCGTTGATGCGGTTAACCAGTACATCCGGCGACGTGCTTTTGGGCAGATAATCCGTAGCCCCGGCATCCAGGGCCGTTTGCTTGTCAATCGGCTGGAAACGGGCCGAAAACATGATGATCGGTGTTTCGGTGAGGCCCAGCTTGGTGCGAATTTGCTTGCAGAATTCGTAGCCGGTCATTTTGGGCATCATGACATCGGCCACAATTAAGTCGGGCGGCTGGGCTTGCACCTGGGCCAACCCTTGCAACCCATCATCACACATGATCACATGATGCCCGGCGCGTTTAAGCGAAAATTCAAGCAGGCGGAGAATATTCTTATCGTCGTCAACCACCAAAATATTAGCCATCATTCACCCCGGTTAGCTGGCGTCGCCGATGCAGATAACCTCTATTTTGGATTTATTCACCAAAACAATCGGGCCTTCAAATGTCACCTTGGGGAAGTGGGCATTGATACTTTTGGCATCTAAGATCGGCAGGAATTTTTGGGTCTCGGTGGTCATGATTTTCTTGATTTCGAGATCGCCCATCCATTGAAATTTGCCGTGAATTTCAAACGAAGGCACGGTGACAAAAATGGGCAGGCTGACCCGGTTGGGCACGTAAAAACGCTCTTTGGAGGTGCCTTCAAGTTCACTGGAGAGCAAGATAAAATCAACTTCGTCTTTAACTAATGACCCTTTTTGATAAGTGGCGACAATTTCGCCCGGGTTATTAATCCGTGATATGTAAATGTCTACCAGGTCCAGGTAATCGGTCATCCGGTCGCCCAAAACATCGGCCAGCCGCCGCTTGTAGACCAGCACTGTGGCCGAGAAGCGATAGCTGGTCGTGAAAAAATCGGCGACCACCCGGCCTGTGGCCCCGGTAGAACTCGTCGAAATGCGACGAACTGTACTCACCTTGAGTTTCCTTTCGCCTGCTCGGTGATTTCCACCGAGTCCAAAATACCGACAATCATTGAAATAATGGGGGCATCTTTGATTTGGGTGACTTGCCGCGCCCCGTTGCCCTCACGCATGACCAGCACGGTATCGCCAACTCCAGCGTGGGCACTGTCCAGGGCCAAAAAGGTTTCCTCGGGCAGTTCACCGGGCAAGTTTAGGGGCTGCACCACCTGCAATTTATAGCTGTGATAGGCTGGATGCTTAATGGTCGAGACAACGGTGCCGATAACCTTTGCAATGATCATCAAACCTCAAACTCTAAGAACAGGTAGCAGAGTCGCAGAGTAGCAGGGTGGCAGGTAGCAGAGCAATCAATCATCTAAAGCAAATTGCGACCTTGTGCTACACTCGCTACTCTTTATGCAAACTGGCTGTAGCCCCACGATAACTCAAAATCTCGAATGGAACGATCCACATCAACCGTGTCCACCACCCCGATAGCAGACAGGTCAACTGGAACGAACTTCTCTTCCAGAGCCAGGGCGGCTTCGCGGGCGCGAACCATAAACACGATGTCGCCGTAACCGGCCTGAGTGGCGTCAGCAGCCACCTGCAAGCTGCCGCTGGGTTCGAGATTTTTATTGAGCGGCTGGACCACCAATAATTTCACCCCGGTCAACTCCAGCGTCTTGATCGTCGCTACCGCAGTGCCGACAATTTTACCCAGAAGCATAAGCAGTTTTCTAATTTAGTAAGGCAAAGCGAAGCTTTGCACTCCAGTTTTTAACTTTCTGATTACTGCCTACTACGACTTGCGAAACGTCACTTCTCCGTCTACTTCCAGACTGTCCAAAATGGCCATGATCACCGCATCCACCGGACGATCTTTGGTCACCGTGGTTTGGCGGGCCGACGAGCCGCTGGCAATCAGCACCAAGTCACCTGCCCCGGCATCCACGGTGTCAATGGCCACCAGCGGCTTGCCGGTCACTTCGCCCTGCACATTAGCCTCACGGACAACCAACAGCTTGGTTCCATTCAACTTTTCATCTTTGATCGTAGCTACGGCTGAACCGACGACTTTAGCAATTAACATAAAATTCCCGATGGTCGCGTCAATTTCTAATAGAACGTAGAGATCAAACGAGGTGAAACGTAACTAGGCCGGTCTTGCGTGCTGCGTGAAATAAATGAAAGACGCACCACGCACCACGAGATTACTTCTTTTCTGACCCGCTTACATGTTGCGCTTCACGTTTTACGAATTCCTGCTCGAGATGGCTCGGTTCGATTGGGAAGTTGTGACCAGAGCAGCTTTTGCAAAATCTCAATCGCTTCGTAATCGTAGACACGTTCCTGGCATACGTCGCAGACCATTGCCGGCATTCGATTTACCACCAGCAGATGGCGGCCATGCCACTCGACAAAAGCCATTGAGCGTTTTTGCAGGCGGCCTGTCTGACAAACCGGGCAAAGACTCATAGTGATTGCGCCTCTTGGATAATTTTAACACCCGCGCTGACCCCCAGGCGGGTAGCCCCAGCAGAAATCATATTTTGAGCATCGGCCAATGTTCTAATACCGCCCGCCGCCTTAACCCCCACATTTGGTCCGACGGTACGCCGCATCAAAGCAACATCTTCAATGGTCGCTCCTCCACTGCTGAACCCGGTTGAAGTTTTGACAAAATCAGCTCCGGCTTTTTTGGCCAGTTGGCAGGCGCGGACCTTTTCTTCATCGGTCAGCAGCGCCGCCTCAATAATCACCTTGACCAGCGCGCCGTGCCGGTGCGTTGTTTCGACCACCGCCGCGATGTCACGCTCAACCAGGGCGTCATCCCCGCTCTTGAGCGCGCCAATATTGATGACCATGTCAATTTCGGTGGCGCCGTCAATCAGCGCCTGCTCCGTTTCAAAAACTTTAGCCTCGATCGAGGTCGCCCCCAGCGGAAAACCAACCACCGTACAAACTTTGACATCGGAGTTTTGCAGGAGTTGCGCCGCCAACTTCACGTGAGCCGGATTGATGCAAACCGAAGCGAAACGATACAGCAGCGCCTCGTGGCAAAGCTGGGCAATCTGTTGGACGGTGGCTTCGGGTTTGAGCAAGGTATGGTCAATCAAGTGGGCAATGTCGGTTTTGACACCGCTGATGCCCAGGCTGGCCGTAAAACGCTCTGCCCCGGCCTGGATTGCGGCCATAATTCGATCGGGACACTTTTGGGCGCACTGGCCCAGGCAGTCCCGGCAGGAGTCAAACGTTGGCGCAGCGGTAACGGCGCCGACCCCTCCGTGAGTGGCGCGTATTATCTCTTGCGTAATGGCTTCGACCAGGCGGTTGAGCGTGGCATTATCCAGGGAGATGGTCATCTTAGCCTTTCAAAAAACGTTGTTCGATTTCGACAATCTTGTTGACCCGGCGCTGGTGCCGTCCCCCGCCGAAGTCGGTCTTGAGCCAGGTTTCGACGATCTGGCGGGCCAAGTTCAGCCCGATCATGCCTGCTCCCAGTGTCAGTACATTGGCGTCGTTGTGTTCGCGGCTGTTGCGGGCCATCGCCTCATTATAACACAGCGCCGCCCGAATTCCCGGCACCTTGTTGGCGGCCATACAAGAGCCAATTCCGGCCCCGTCAATGATAATCCCCCGCCAGGCTGTCCCATTGGCGACCTGCTTGGCGACGGCATAGGCAATGTCTGGATAATCTACCGCATCCGGGGTAAAAGTCCCGCAATCCAACACGGTATAGCCCAGTTCGGCCAGGTAGGGTTTGAGCGCCTCTTTCATCGGCAGCGATGGGCCGTGATCCGCCCCAATAGCAAGGGTTGGCCTGCCGCCCGGTGAAGGAACAGCAGTCGTCAGGTGATCGCTGGCGACCAAACTGATCCGGTTAGCCTGGGCGATCTCCCGGGCCAGATCGGTTACGATGGCCTCAGCCGGAACCGGCAGGACACCGCCTGGCTCCACAGCGCGAATATCATCTACGGTGATGACGGGTTTAGGCATGGGTATGGGTCAAGATGTTTGTAGAAATGCTTTATATTCGTCTTGCGTGTTGCGTGTTCCGTTTTACTTTACGGAACACACAACACGCACCACGTTTCCTAATTATTATCGGCGTTGGCGCTGGGCACCAATTCGTTCAAAAAATGTTTGAGCGTCGCTTGCTCGGTCGGCTCGTCGCGGGGAATAACTCCCCACTCGTCGGGGGGCCAGTAGGACAACCAGGCTCGCCCGACAATATTCCCCAGGGGCAGCGTGCCCCAATTGTGCGAGTCATTGGAGTTGTTGCGGTTATCGCCCAAAACAAAAACCTGCCCTTCCGGAACAATGACCGGGTTCGACATGGTGTAGCTGCCCGGTGTTGGCTGGAATGGTTCGTCCAGCCGCTCCCCGTTAATAAACACCTGCCCTGCCCGGATTTCAACCTTCTCCCCTGGCAAGCCGATGATCCGCTTGACGTAATCTTCGCCAGGACGGTTGGGCGGCTCGAACACGATCACGTCGCCGCGCTGCGGCCCGCCCATGCCTAAAATGTCGGTGATCAGCCAACTGTAGCTGAGCTTATCAATAATCAAGTACTGGCCGTCGTGCAGGTTATTGACCATACTCGTGCCCACCACCCGGAAGTTGCGGATGACGGTTTGGATCAAAAAGAAGATGACCAGGGTCAGAATGATGGTCTCGCCGACCTCGCGCACTACAGCCCAAGCGGTTTTCCAACCGGAGGATTTCTCCTCGGCGGGCGGTTCATCGTCGAGGGGCGGCAAAGTGTAGCTGGACCAATCGGGTTCAGCCGGGGAGACGCGGTAGACCGGCTGGGGAAGTGAAGCCGGTGGATCGGCGTTGTCTCCGGGCCGTTGGCTGGCCAAGAAAGCGCTTAAATCTGGCGACATAGCTCCAGATGTTTTGAAAGGCGGCTCTAGCGGCTCCGGTTCAACCGGCGGGGGTGTAGCTGGGGCAGGCAAAGAAGCGGAATCCTCTATCTCTGATTCGGCGGGGGTTTTTGGATCTTGGGGATCAAACAAATTGGACAACGACAACTCCTGATGGGACGTGGGGCGTCGAGCGTGGGGCGTAATGTGTTATTGCAAACACTCCTTACGCTTCACGCCCCACGCTTTACGCGCTACGCCCCACGCCTTACGCTTTATTTATGGAATTATATCCGACAACAGGGCGCGTGGCAAGGAAGCGGAGTAATTGTCAATAGTCAACGATCAACGATCAATGAGTTAGAGTAATTAATAATTGATAATTGACCATTGATTATTGACGATTAGTATTACAGCGCAATGTTGACCACGGCTGAGAGACCAAGTTGAGCCAATTTGGATTTACGATGAGACAGATAAGCGACATGATTGCGTTTTTGATAGTAGCGCACCAAGTGCAGGGCGGCCGC
>BOKF01000032.1 GCA_016860845.1 Chloroflexota bacterium | reverse complement strand
AGGGGACAACATCACCTTGGATGTGAAGTTGATTGTGCCGGTAGCGTTGGAAGACGGGTCGAAGTTCGCCATTCGGGAAGGTGGGCGGACGGTTGGCGCCGGTGTGATCACCAAAATTATTGCGTAACCTCTTTCGAGTAGTTTGCAGCAACACGACTCGTAATTGACTGGCTTTTTGTAGAAAGGAGTCAGAGGGTCGAGAGATGGGCAGTCCTCTCAACCCTCTTTTTGTGAATTATGGCTAAAAAAGCAGTACGCATGGTTATGACCCTGGCTTGCACGGAGTGCGGCGAGCGCAATTACACCTCGGAGAAAAATCGCCGCAATGATCCGAGCCGGCTGGAGTTTAAGAAGTATTGTCCACGATGCCGGTGTCACCGGCCTCATCGTGAAACCAAGTAGTAAAGACTACTGACGACTGACGGCTGACCGCCAGGTTATTTATATTAAATGGTGGTTTAGCCGTCTGCAGTTGGTGGTCGTTGGAGAGCTTGAGAGGAGCGCGCACGAACATGGCAAAATCGAAATCCACTACAGCGGCGGTAACTCCTAAAGAGGATAACTTCATTGTTAAATATCTCAAAGAAACGCGCGCCGAATTACGCAAAGTCGTTTGGCCTACCCGCGACGAGACCAAGAATCTAACCGTCATTGTGGTCAGTGTCACCATCGCTATGGCGATGTTCTTGGGATTATTGGATTATATTTTTCAGTTAGTCACGGCGGGAGTTATTCGAGGTGACTACCTTTGGATTGGGGCTGCCGTAGTGCTTTTTATTGCTGGAGCGGCAGCTTTTTATGTGAATAGCCAACAAGAATAACCTTATTGTTGGCGGCGTAGTAGGTTTGGAAGAGTAAGTTTATGGCCAAGAAAAAGAAAACAACAGGAGCAGTGGCTGAGATTACCAAAGAGGAAGCATCTCATGCAGAAGCTTCTCCTGAAAAGATGGAACCCCTGAATCTCGAAGCTGCTGACGAACAAAAGGCTCGACCCGAAGGGACGGAATGGTTTGTCATTCACAGCTACTCCGGCTATGAGAACAAGGTACAGAAGAATCTACTGCACCGGATCGAGTCAATGGAGATGCAGGATAAGATTTTCCAGGTAGTCGTGCCGACCGAGGAAGAAGTAGAGCTTAAAGATGGGCATCGGCGCACGATAGAACGGCGCGTATTTCCGGGCTATATCTTGGTTGAAATGATTATGGACGAGGACTCCTGGTATGTCGTTAGGAATACGCCCGGTGTAACCGGTTTTGTGGGCTTTGGCAATAAGCCCACTCCGCTTCGACCGGATGAGGTGGATAAAATTCTCAAACGAATGGATGCCGAAGCGCCCAAGATTAAAGTCAGCTTCAAGGTGGGCCAAAAAGTGCGAATTGTCGAAGGTCCCTTTGAAGATTTTATGGGCACGGTGGACGAAATAGATTTAGATCGGGCCAGTGTTAGAGTTTTGGTCAGCTTCTTTGGCCGCGAAACACCCATCTCACTTGATTTTTTACAGGTGGAACGCGTTTAGTGTCTCGGCTGTAGCCGCGATTTAGATGTCCCCCTGAGGGACCTGGAAGGATTGGATTGAATTATGGCGAAAAAAGTAAAAGCTGTAGTAAAACTACAAATTCCGGCAGGTAAAGCCAACCCGGCGCCTCCGGTTGGTACGGCTTTAGGCCCTCATCAGATCAATATTATGGCTTTTTGCAAGGAGTATAATGCCAGAACTCAAAGTATGATGGGTTCGATTATCCCTGCTGAAGTGACCATCTATACTGACCAGACTTTTTCCTTTGTGACCAAAACGCCGCCGGTCAGTGACCTGTTGAAAAAAGCAGCCGGAGTCCCCAAAGGTTCTGGGGTGCCCAACCGAAATAAGGCCGGGAAATTAACACAGGCCCAGGTCCGAGAAATTGCAGAAACAAAAATGCAGGATCTCAATGCTGTGGATATTGAAGGGGCCATTAAGCAGGTCGAAGGTTCCGCCCGCAGCATGGGCATTGCGATTGAAGGTTAATAGCCCCGCTGTGGCAAGTGGGCAGGTTGTTTTATTTGTGGGAGGGTTGAGCCAGAAGCCAGCCCGTTTTGACCACTTAGGAGGAATTTATGCCCAAACGAGGCAAAAAGTATCAAGAAGTTGTAAAATTAGTTGATCCAGCCCAGAATTATACCCCGGCTGAAGCGGTAGATTTGGTGAAGAAAACCTCTTACACCAAATTCAACGCCACTGTTGAAGCGCACCTGCGCATGGGGCTGGACCCCCGCAAAGCCGACCAGTTAATTCGGAGTACGGTTCAACTGCCCCATGGAACAGGGCGAGAAGTGCGGGTGCTGGTTTTTGCCGAAGGAGAAGGCCAAAAGGCAGCCCTGGATGCCGGTGCCGATTATGCCGGCAGCGATGATATAGTGACCAAAATCCAGGGGGGTTGGTTTGACTTTGATGTCGCTGTTGCCACTCCAGGAATGATGTCAAAAGTAGGGCGCTTGGGTAAAGTGTTGGGGCCGCGCGGTTTGATGCCCAGCCCTAAAGCTGGCACCGTTGTGCCCGATGCCGATGTTAGCCGGGTGGTCCGTGAATTGAAAGCGGGCCGGTTAGAGTTCAAGTTGGATCGAACCGCCAATGTTCACCTGCCCATCGGTAAAGTTTCTTTTACCAATGAGCAACTGGTGAATAATTTTGCGGCGCTGATGGAAGCAATCCAGCAGGTTAAACCTGCTGCGGCCAAGGGTGTCTACATCAAAAAGATCACCTTGAATGCGACGATGGGGCCAGGCATCAAGGTTGATGCGGCTCAGGCTTCACAGCTTAAAAGCGAATAACTTGTTGTTACGCTGGTTCCCAAACTTAGTTTGGAAACCAGTTTAATGAGAACAATTAAATAAATTCGTTTCTCTCATTATTGCCAGAGACAGCAGGTGCGCGACAGCGCTTAATGAATGCTTAAGGCATTGCCCGCCGAGGTGAAGATCCGGAGAATCAAGAATCAATGGAACATACGCTTACTTAAGAGTGTTCCAAAAAGTCTTGCATTTTGCGTCTTTGTCTCGGTTGAGGCAAAGACGTTTTTGTTTGTAAATATAGTTCAACCCTGAAGTCTTCAAGACCTTTGGGACCTGGACAACTTCTATACAGAAGGGAGGTGACAAATTTGGCTATATCTCGTGATAAAAAGGAAGTATTAGTAAAGGAGTATCTCGATCAACTAAACGTTAGTGAAGCAGTTATTATTACCAGTTACAGTGGCTTACGTGTTTCTCAGGTAGAACAACTGCGGAGAAAAATTCGTGAGGCAGAGGGGAGTTTTGCCGTTGTCAAAAATACTCTGGCAGAACGTGCTCTAAAAGAAGCCGGCCTGCCCGTAGTTGAAGAGATGCTGACCGGCCCGGTTGGGATTGGCTTTTGCCATCACAACGTCAGCGGCGTGGCCAAGGCTATTACTGATTTCTCCAAGCAGAATGAGCTTTTGGCGATCAAGGGCGGTTTGCTGGGCAGCCGGGTGATTGACGAGGCTGGGGTGAAAAACCTGGCTAACTTACCGTCGCTGGATGTGCTGCGTGCTCAATTACTGGGCCTGATCAGCGCTCCGGCGAGTCAACTGGCCGGGGTAGTTGCTGGAAGTGTCCGGCAATTGGTCAACGTGGTTAATGCCTATGCCGAAAAAGAGGCCGAAGCTTAACTTATCTATTTCAAAAAGGTAGCAGAGTAGCAAGCTTGCAGGAATGTATCCGTCTACTGTCTACTGTCCACTATTTTTTAAGGAGATTATAAAATGGCAGATTTACAAAAAATTGCCGATGAACTGAGCCAACTGACCGTTTTGGAAGCGTCTGAGCTGACCAAAATTTTGGAAGCCAAGTGGGGTGTCAGCGCTGCGGCCCCGGCTGCTGTGATGGCGGTCGCTCCGGGCGGCGGCGCTGCAGCGGCGCCGGTTGAAGAAGCTGAAGAGAAAACCGAATTTGATGTGACCTTGAAAGAGGTCGGTGACAAGAAAATTCAGGTTATCAAAGCGGTTCGCGCCATCCGCGCCGATCTGGGCCTCAAAGAAGCCAAAGATTTGGTTGACGGCGCTCCGGCCAAGGTGCTGGAAGCAGCAACCAAAGAAATGGCCGAGGATGCCAAAGCCAAGCTCGAAGCTGAAGGCGCTAAAGTCGAAATCAGCTAAGCTCGTTCAATGGCTAAAGATGAAACAAAAAGAGCCATGCGCAACTGCATGGCTCTTTTTGTTTCAATTCGTCCCTACTATCACTCCAGGGGAGAAAGTTTTTCGATCATTTGGGCGTACTCATCGGCCAGAGTTTCAGCCTCCCCTTGAGAAGTCGCTTCAACGCTCACCCGGAAGTAAGGTTGATCAGGGTCAGGCACAATTAAGACCCATTTATCCCGCGCCAACGTTACCTTGACGCCGTTAATCATTTGGGTTTCGTAGCTCTCAAATTTTTCGTTAATGAGACGCATTACTCTGGCTTTACCTTCCCAGACACAGGAAACTTTTCTTTCGGCCATGTGATAAGGCGGCAGTTTGGAAACAATATCCCCCAGAGAGACCCTTTGGGTGGCTAAAAATTCGAGAATTTTGGCCAAAGCCATCATACCGTCAACAGCGCAATGAAAATCGGGAAAGATAAAATTACCTTTTCCATCGCCAGCCATGATAACCTTTTCTGAGCAAGTGGCCATAATCAGCGCCTCAAGGTCGGTTTCGGTTCGAATGACGCGCCCGCGATGACGGGCCGCAATAGCTTCAAAAAAATTGGGTAGATCCATCGGGATGGCAATCGTGCTCCCGGGGGCATCACGTAGCGCCAGTTCAACCATCGCCGCACAGGCTGTTGTTCCGGCGAGCAAATAGCCTCGATCATCCACCAAAAATAAGCGTTCGCCGCCGGGGTTGAGGCGCGCGCCCAATTGCGTGCCTAGAGCGGTCGTAATAATCTGCATTTGCTTTAGAGCATTCTGAAATTGAGCCGGATTGAGGGAGAAATTCGTTTTTTCAACATTAGCGTTGAGGGAGACGACATTACAATTTAATTTATCAAGAATAGCGGGCAGGGTGCTGGCAACCGGTCCGTCGGCAAAGTCAACTACTAAATCAAAGGCAGCATCTTGAATAGCTTTGGTATTGAGGTGTTTGAGAAAATCCTCAGTATAACGCTCTTTGACTTGCTGGGCATACTCAATACTGCCAATATCGTCCAGATACACTCGCCTGAAATCTTCCCGAAAAAAAACTCGCTCAACGTCTCGCTCTTTATTCTTGTTGAGATTCAGGCCCTGGCTGTCCATAAAATGAATATCAACCACGCGCTCGTCAAAAGGCGACAGCCGCACATGCACACCGCCCTCGGCTCCACAGATTTTGGTGTAATAGCGCGCCACAGGCAGCGGCTGCGACCCCAAATCCCATACGTTGACCCCGGCAGAAGGTAGGCCAGAAATGATCGCTCGCTTGATCATACGCGGGCTGCGGTGCATGTCGCGGTTGATGGTGACAATGGAACCTTTGGCCAGGGTGGCGCCAAAGGCTGCCCCTAACTTGGCGCTAAACTCCGGGGTCAGGTCAATATTGACGACGCCGGTGACGCCGTGCCGCCCAAACAGGACACGTCGCCCTTGCGACCCCCAAATAATGCTGCTGTTGACCGTTGCCCCCGGCTCCACCTCTTTGCCAGGCCAAATTTTGACCCCCGAATGGATGACCGCGCTTTCGCCGACAATCGTGCCATCGCCGATGACGGTGCCTTCAAAAACGGTGGCATTAGCCTTGAGACTGCACTGTCTCAAGATTACCGCGCCGTTGATTTGGGCGCGCTCGCCAATGTAACAGTTGCGCCACAGTACGGATCGCTCTATCTGGGCCTCATTATCTACCACCGTATAATCGCGGATAACCGCCGGCCCTCGAATAATAGCGCCTCTTTTGATCTGCACAGATTGGCCCAGGTAAATAGGCCCTTCCAGGCGCGCGCTGGGAGCAATTTCGACGTCTTGTCCAGCCCAGATGCCATTACCCAGATAATGCCCCAGGTCCAACCCTTCAACGCGCCCCTCCAGGGCGTCGGCATTGGCGCGCATATATTCAGGGATGTTGCCGACATCACACCAATAGCCCTCTCCAATATAACCGTATAGTGGATGGCCCTGCTCGTGGAGCAGGGGAAACAGGTCGTTAGCGAAATCGAAGCAGGTATTTGGCTCGAAAAAGTCCAACACCTCAGGCTCTAAAACATAAATGCCGGTGTTAATGTAATCCGACATCACCGATCCCCGGTTGGGCTTCTCTTGAAAGCGAACGATTTGGCCATCGTTGGCCAGGATAATGACCCCATAATCAATCGGATTGGGCAGATTATACAGGGCCAGGGTGGCCAGAGTGCCCTTACTTTTGTGATAGGTAACTAAGTTGTGCAGATTAAAATTGGTCAGGGCATCACCACTAATGACCAGGAAGGTGTCATCAAGAAACTCCTGGGCGTTTTTAACGCTGCCGGCTGTGCCGAGCGGGGTCTCTTCCACCGAATAGCGGATGTGCATGCCCAGGCTGGAACCATCGCCAAAGTAATCCTGGATCATATCGGCCAGATACTGCACCGTAATAATGACTTCGGTGATGTCGTAACGCTTGAGTAGGTCAAGGATGTGGCTCATGGCCGGCTTGTTAACGACGGGGACCATGGGCTTAGGACGCTCAATTGTAAGGGGACGCAGTCTTGATCCCGACCCACCGGCCATGACCACTGCTCTCATATCAATCTCCTCAAAAGTGTGCCATTACAGTAAGAAGCCTCTGCATAACTATCATACCATAAACTAAGGCAACCGTAAACAAGTTTAGTGATCGGCTTTTTAAAAACCAGGGAAGTTATTAGGTAGACCGCAGAGGTCTCTAAGACCTCTGCGGTCTCACACTCCTAAAAATTGTGACATACCGCACCTCCCTCAATAGTAACAGATTGTATTTTCTTGAGCGTTGAGTTTGCGTAGGGTTAGCAGAAGGTTGGCATTGTGGACACGTCAAGTTAAATCCTGCACTTGAAGTATAATAAAGGCGTCAATCGAAAGAATTGACACTCTCTTCTCCTCCTTTTGAAAGAGCCGGGTATGAGCAGCCCGGCTTTTTCGATTCTTTTGACATTTGACGAAACTGCCCACCTTGTCTATACTTCCCTCTCCCCTAATTTTAGCTAAAATGCCCTAAAGATTTCCCAGATCTTTAGGTCTCAAAACCAAGGGTGGCAGCCTATGACCGTATCCCGTGATAACTCTAAAATGGTGTATGAGGGTATCAAAGCGGCCGGGATTCGCTACATTTCGGCCCTGCCGGAGACTTGGCTGGTTTACCTCTTGCAGTTGGCCGAAGATGACCCGGAGATGACCCTGGTTGAAGTAGCCAAGGAAGAGGAAGCTATTGGCATTGCCGCGGGAGCTTACTTTGCCGGCACGCCCAATGCCCTGCTGATGCAAAACCACGGCTTTCTGGCCAGCATCAACGGGATTGTTTCGCTGGCCCTGCTCTATCGCATCCCCCTGCTGATGCTGATTGCCCATCGCGGCCACATCGGCGAGCCGTACCCCTGGCACACCCAGGGCGGCATCCTGACCGAGCCGGTGCTGCGCGGCCTGGGCCTGCCCTTTGATTACATTCGTGACCCCCATAAAGCGGCCAAACAAATCCGCGAAGCACAAACCTTCGCCCTCAGTTCCCTTTCCCCGGTGGCGCTGCTGCTCAGTCGCGAGTTAATGGAGGATTAGCCATGAAACGCGCCGATTGCATTAAGGCCCTCTACCCTGAGCTGCACGACCGCCTGGTGGTGACCATCATGGGCGCTTGCGCTCAGGAGCTGTACGATTTGGGCCACTGCGATAACTTCTTTTACCTGGAGCACGCCATGGGCCTGGCTTCGTCCATCGGCCTGGGGCTGGCTATGAATCTGCCGGATGAAAAGGTGGTCGTGCTGGATGGCGATGGCTCGGTGTTGATGAATCTGGGGGGGCTGGCCACTCTGGCTCGCTACCGGCCGCCCAACCTGACGCACATCATCTTCGATAACGGCAGCCTTCTCTCCACCGGTGGTTTTGCCTCCCATACCACCTCCGGCATGGTTGACCTGGCTGCGATTGCCAGGGGCGCGGGCTGCCCCAACGTGTCCTTTGCCACCGAAATTTACCAATTTCTGGAAGCTGCCGCCGGCGCTTTTGAAAGCAGCGGGATGGCGACCATCGTAGCTAAAGTAGAAGCGGTTGGCCCCGATCACTATGGGATGGATTTGAAACTGCCCGAAAATGCCTTCCGCTTTGAACGCTACATTAAAGAACACCAGCGGGTGAAGCAACAAGTCGCAAGTAGTGCGTGATCCGTTATTGTATAACATAAGTCTATTTTTGGAGGAGAAAAAGCATGTCGTCTATTGCTGATTTATTGGCCGATTTAGCTGTGGGCAGGATAAAAGTGGTTGATTTGACCCAACCCCTTGGCCCAACCACGCCGGTAATTGACCTGCCGCCGATCTTCGCTCCCTCGCCGGGTCTGACCTTCACCGAGATTTCCCGGTACGACGACCGGGGGCCAGCCTGGTACTGGAACACGCTGAACCTGGGGGAACACACCGGCACCCACTTCGACGCTCCGGTGCATTGGGTAACCGGTAAAGATTTACCCGACAATACTACCGATACGCTCGACCCTCGCACGTTTATCGGTCCAGCCTGCGTGATTGATGCGCGGGCCGAGGTGGCTCAAGACCCCGATTTTCTGCTCTCGATTGA
Source organism: Chloroflexota bacterium (assembly GCA_016860845.1). The sequence continues at coordinate 88,964 of BOKF01000032.1, read as the reverse complement.
GGGCGTTAAAGCCTGGGAGGCTGAGCATGGCCGGATTCCCGCGGGCGCGTGGGTGCTGCTGTTCACCGGGTGGGCCAGCCGGGGGAATGACAAGGCGGCTTTCCTGAATGCCGATGAAGAAGGTCCCCATACCCCTGGGTTCCACCAAACCACCTCCGAATTCCTGGCCAGGGAACGCGACGTGTTAGGCGTCGGCGTGGAAACAATTGGCACCGACGCCGGTCAGGCCGGCAAGTTCAACCCACCCTTCCCCAACCATGGCATTATGCACGGCGCAGGCAAGTATGGCCTGGCCAGCCTGTGCAACCTCGATCAACTGCCCCCCACCGGCGCGATGATTATCGCCGCCCCGCTCAAAATTGTGGATGGCTCCGGCAGCCCGCTGCGGGTGCTGGCGCTGGCCCCGGCGTAAAAATAGAGGAGTGGAAGGTTGGAAGGCTGGAAGGCTGGTTTTTTCCAACCTTCCAACCTTCCAGTCTTCCAACATACTTGTGATCGTTCTGCAACAAGAGTTCTATGCCCGGCCCACCCTGACCGTAGCCCGCGAACTGTTAGGCCAGCGCCTGGTTCGGGAACTGGATGGCCAGCGGTTAAGCGGCCTTATCGTCGAAACCGAAGCCTACATCGGCCCCGACGACAGCGCCAGCCATGCCTACCGGAAGCGTAATTCGGACCGTGCCCAGGTGATGTTTGGCCCGCCTGGCCGCACCTATGTTTATTTTATCTACGGCATGTATTTTATGCTCAACCTTGTTACCGAGGCCGAAGGCTTTCCGGCGGCGGTACTCATCCGCGCTATCGAACCCCAGGAGGGTATTGACCACATGCAAACCAATCGTTTCCCCTCTCCTCGCCTCACCTGTCCCCGAATGGGGGTCGCCTCCTCGATGCCTCGCCTCACCAACGGTCCGGCCAAGTTGTGCCAGGCTTTGCGTATAGACAAAAAGTTAAACAACTGGGACTTGACTCAGGGCCAGGCTCTCTGGCTCGAAGCCGCCCCAACTATCCCCGCCGACGCCATCACCACCGGCCCACGTATTGGCATTGACTACGCCCAGCCCGAAGACCGCGCCGCTCCCTGGCGCTTCTGGCTGTGGGACAATCCTTTTGTGTCAAAACGTTGATTATTGAGACACATTACGGGCGGCGCCGGTGCAATTAAAATGGGTGAAACGTGATACCGCCCTTCTCGAATTCATTACGTTTCACGTTTTACGTTTTCTTCCCCACCTGTGCTATAATCCGCCCCATCAACCATAGGAGGAACACACAATGCTCGACTCAGATGATCTGCCCGTCCTGCCCATTGGCTTGGCCATCGGGGTGGTGGTTATCCTGGTAGTGCTCATCACGCTGGGGCTGTTATGCAGCCTGCTGTCCGTACTGGGCAACCAGCAGACGATTACCACCGGTTTGATTGGTTTAGCCCTGGCCGGCTTCGGCAGTTAGAAGTGGAAGTAAAGGTTGAACCGCTAAATGGCGATGATAAAATCGGGGAAATGGGTTGGAATCCTGACCAACATCTACGAGAGAGTTTACTTCCGTGAAAGGATCAACGATGCAGCGGAGCCGCTCTAATCCCGGCCGGTGGACAACGCTCGTGGTGGTACTGGTCACTCTGCTGAGTGTGACCAGCATCGGCGTGATTCCCTCGGCGACCCTCGCCCAAACCAGCTCTTTTCAATTAACGCCCACCCCAACGCCGACTCCTGCCCCCGGCAGCGCCCCCACTGATCCCACAGGGGAACTTGCTGCCGAGATTCAAAGACTTACGGCTATCGTTGAAAGTCTCCAGGCTGAAATCGAAAATTTAAAATCGGAAGTACAAAAGCTAAAATCCCAAATCCCAAATTCTCAATCATCAGCCTCCAACCCTATGCTCAAAACTCTGGCCGAACTCGGTGGCCAGCCCTGCCCCGACAGCAATTTCACCTGTGTGACTTTGACTGTGCCCGTAGACCACTTTGACCCGGCTAACCGCCAGACCCTTGACGTGGTCTTTGGCGTCTTGCCCGCGACCGGCGAGCGTAAAGGCATGTTTGTCACCGCTACCGGCGGGCCGGGCGCGGCCGGCCTGGCCTCCGCCGACGCCTATACTTCGGCCTTCGACCCCTCGATCCTGGAGCATTTTGATCTTGTTTTCTTTGACCAGCGGGGTGTAGGGCAATCGGGCGGGCTGCAATGCCCGGCGGCGGCCGCTGCCTATTACGAAACCGAAATCGAGACTGAGACGCCCCAGGGTGAAGTCGCCGCTGCTGCTGCCGCTCAGGAATTCAGCGAAGCATGTCTGGCCGAACTCGGCTCAACGGACCTCTTGCCCTACCTCGGCACGCGCCAGGCCGTCGAAGACCTGGAACTGTTCCGCCAGGCTATGGGCGACGACAAATTCTGGCTCTACGGCGAAAGCTACGGCACCCAATTTGCCCAAACCTATGCCGCCGCCCATCCGGCGCAACTGGCCGGCCTCATTCTCGACGGTACGGTAGACTTGACCCTGACCGGCTTTGAATACTATGAGGAGTGGGCGCGGGCCTTCAACGATGTGCTGGTGATGACTCTCGAAGCCTGCAATGCGGACGAGGAGTGCGCCGACGATATGGGCCAGGATGCCTTGAAAGTTTATGACGGCCTGGCGGCGCAACTGGCTAAAAGTCCGCGCCCTTTTACCTTCCCCCTGCCTTCCGGCGGCGCCGCCGAGCGCGAATTCAGCCTGGCCGACCTGGAAGTGGCCGCTTCCAATTATCTCTACTCAGAAGCATCGCGTTTGTTGTTACAACGGGCGCTGGCGGCTGCCGCCAGCCAGGATGATCTGGTTCCGCTGGCCCGGCTGCTCTACGACTCGCTGAGCCTGGACCCTGAAACGCTGGAGGCGATACCCGACCCAACCTATTCCGATGCCGTTTATTATGGGGTGGAGTGTCTTGATTACGCCGTCCCCGGCGATAGCAGCACCGAGCGGGCCGAAACCTACCTGCGCGCCGGCGATCCCACAGATACCGCCGTCCCCCGCCTGAGCAGCATCTTTTACGGCGACCTGCCCTGCGCCTTCTGGCCCACCGCCCCGGAGGCTGGCCCACGCCCGGCTCCCCTGGTGGCCGAGGGCATCCCTACGCTCGTCCTCGGCGCTACCGCCGATCCGGCTACGCCCGTGCAGAACGGCCAGCGGGTCTACAGCCATCTGGCCGATGGTTACCTGGTTACGACCGAGGGTGGAGCGCACGTCATCTTTGGCCGCGGCAATGCCTGCCCGGATGATCTCGTGACCGCGTTCTTGGTTGAAGGCAAAGTACCGGAACAGCGTGAGACCACCTGTGAGGGTGTGGTCGCCGAGGCGTATGTGCCGCTCCCCCCGGTGGATGCCAGCGCCTTTGCTGACCCCCTGGAAGCTTTGCTCTCCGCCGATACCGAAATCAATCACTTGCCGGAATATTACTATTGGGATACGGTAACGCCGACCTCGGTTGGCTGCCCGCGCGGCGGGACACTGGCCTTCTCGGCGGGGGATACGGGCGACACATTTAAGCTAACCAACTGCGCCTTCTCTGCCGGTTTTGCCATGACCGGCGCCGGCCTATATTCGTATGATCTCGGCAGTTTTACCCTGGATGTCGCCGTCACCGGCCCGGCAGGCGTCACCGGCAACCTGCTTTACGAACGCAACGAGAACGGGGCTATCAAGGTCACCGGGGATTATGCCGGGGAGCTGGTTGACTTATCCGAAGAGTAGTCGGTAGACAGTAGACGGTAGACGGGGATTTACCCCTGTCTACCGTCTACCGTTTACTGTCTACTACTTCAACCCGTACCGTTTAATTGCCTCATCCAAAATCCGGTTGACTAACTCCTCATAACTCCAGCCATAGGCCGTGGCTTCAAGGCAGAGGTCAGAGTAGCCGGGATTCAAGCCGGGCAGGGGGTTCACTTCCAGGATGTAAGGCTGGTCGTTATCGCTGGCGTCAAGCCGGAAGTCTACCCGAGCCACATCGCAGCAGCCAATCACCCGGAAAGTAGCGGCGGTATACCAGTTTAAATCCTCAACCTGAGCCTCGCTGAGTGGGGCCGGGCAGAAATAGTGAAATTCGTGAGCCAGCTCCACCTTCATCCGGCTGGTGTAAAGGCCGGCCTCTTCCTCCGGATATTCAGCCATATTGACCTCTAGCGGCGGCAGAAAATCCAACCCGCGCAAGATGCGGGGCGCCGCTTCGTCTTCAGGCACGCGGCGGGCCACCGGGCCGGTCAAATTGCCGACGACGCCAACGGTTACTTCGCGGCCTTCGATGTAATGCTCGACCAGCGCCGGTTGATTATACCGCTCAAAAATGCGCGGGAGTTGCGCCCGCAGTTGGGCCTCATCCTGCACAATGGACTCGGCGCTGACCCCCATACCGGTGCCCTCCCGGCTAGGTTTGACAAACAGGGGGAACTTCAAATCCGGGTCGAGCGGCTCATTGACCCGTTCAATGGTCTGGAAAGGCGGGGTAGGCAGGCCGTGATAGGTCAACACCCGCTTGGTCATGGGCTTATCCAGGGCCAGGGCCAGGGTCAGGACGCGGGAGCCGGTGTAGGGAATGCGCAGCATCTCCAATATGGCCGGGACTTGAGCCTCGCGGCCATCGCCAAAGTGTCCCTCGCAGATATTGAAACAAATATCGGGCTTGACCTGGCGTAAATTGTCATAAAGGGTCACATCCCCTTCTAAAAAAGTGATGTTATGCCCTCGACTGGCCAGGGCGCTGCTAATCGCTTCAATGGTCTCCTCCGAGTCCAGGTCATCCCAGTAGTCAGGCGACATGCCGGGCCAGGTCGGCGCATTCTTCTTTAAATTGGCTAACAGGGCAACGTGCATGGTTTTAATTTATCCCTCTCTTTTCCCTGAATAGGTAAAAAAATGCCGGAAGTGATTAACTTCCGGCAATATACTATAATCAGTTTTACGGCTGCGGCAACATGCTGCCACTCAATTGACTCGCTACTGAATAGCGTAACTTACCTGCAACCGGACGCTGACCTCAATTTCCCCGGGGGAGATGGGGCCAACGCCGCCACCGCCTACACCCTGAGCATAATTGGCCGTATCAAAGAGGGGGCCAGGACCCTGAACTACTTCGCTGACCTGGACCACCTCGCCTAGAGTTACCCCGTTCAAACCAGCCAACTCCTGGGCTTTGGCCTGGGCATCACTGACAGCCTCTTGGCGGGCTTGCCCCTGTAACTCAGCCGGGTCGGCGATATTAAAGGTAATGCTGTTGATCGTATTCGCCCCGGCCTCAATGGCTGCGCCGAGCGTAGTCGTTACTTTGCTCAAGTCACGAATCGTCACATTGACCGTGTTGCTGACGTGATAGAGGGTTTGGGTAGACTGGCTGCCGTCGGGAGCATAGGGACGCTCGACCCAGATGTTAAAGAATGAAGTCTGAATGTCATTTTCGGCGACACCCTGAGCTATGAGCGCATCTAATATATTCTGCATGGCTGCCGTGGCTTCGTCGCTGGCCTGCTTGACATCCGCATTGATGATTTCCACCCCAATGCCGGCCTGGGCGGTGTCGGGCCTAACTCTGACCTTACCCTCGCCGACAACCGTAATGGAACGTCCTGCCGGTACTTCTGGGGTAGTTTGCGCCGCCGCTACAGGTTGGCTAAACCCAACCAGCCCAACGGCCAGTCCGCCGAGTAAGAACAACACTGCCGCCGTGGCAGCGATTATAATCGTTAAATGGTATTTGCTTTTCATAACCTTTAATCTCCTTAAATAATTTGGTGGGTTAACTTCTTACAGCTTTGTAGACGATAATTTAGCTCAAAAAGTTCCCAACTTCAAGCCGAAATCTTAATATTGGAGAATTAATCCAATTTTGACATCATCCTGCCACAAACCTGAGGTATAATAGACATATTCTCATAAAGTCAAATGGCTAGAGGCGAGGACAATGTCCCAACGTATTCTGATCGTGGACGACGAGCCGGCGGTGCTTGATCTGCTGGCCTACAACTTGCGCCGGGCCAACTACGAGGTGCTGACCGCCGCCGATGGTCGAACCGCCCTGCGCCTGGCCCACGATACCGTCTTTGATTTGATTTTGCTTGATTTGATGCTGCCTGAGTTGGATGGCTGGGATGTTTGCCGCGAGTTGCGCCGTTCCAGCCAGGTGCCGATTATTATGCTGACCGCGCGGGATGAAGAGATAGACCGGGTTGTTGGGCTGGAACTAGGCGCCGATGATTATGTTTGCAAGCCCTTCAGCGTGCGCGAGTTAATGGCCCGCATCAAGGCTGTCTTGCGCCGGGCCTCGCCTGAAGCTGCCGAGAGCCGGCCGGTTACTCGGTTGACCGGCCCAGGCGGCCTGACCCTGCACGTCGAGGCGCGGGAAGTCCTGGTCCACATCACGCCCCTCGATCTGACCCGCCTGGAATTTGATCTGCTGCACACCCTGTTGGCCCATCCGGGGCGGGTTCTCTCCCGCGAGCAGTTCCTGGAGCAGGTGTGGGGTTACGATTATCCCGGCGACGCCCGCGCCGTGGACAGCGCCGTCAAACGCCTGCGGGCCAAACTGCGCGCCGTCAACCCGCAGGCTGACTGCATCGCCGCCGTGCGCGGCATTGGCTATAAACTTAAACGGAACGACGAGCCATGACCTCGCTGCGCGCCCATCTCACTCTGACTTATCTGCTGGTCATTTTGGTGGGCATCGCCGTGGCTGCGCCCCTGGCCTGGTTGTCGGTGGAGCAGTTGTATCTCGACACGCAGCAGGCCAATTTGCTGGCCCAGGCCCAACTGGTTGCCGCCGCCCTCCAAGCCTCCCCCTCTTCTCTCCCAGGGGCTGAGAGCGGGTACTCGCAACTGGCCAACGTTGCCCCCGGCATTCACACCCGCGTCATCGAAGCGGAGGGAGCGGTAGTAATCGAGCTGCCCGCCGCCCCAGCGCCTGACCAGGCTGCCGTCGCTCCGCTGCCGGCCCTGGCCCAAAACGCCGCCGGGATGGTCTCCCCGCAGGAGTTGTTGAGCCGGCCCGAAATTGTCCAGGCGCTCTCCGGCCAGCCGGCGACAGCAATCCGGCCGGTTGAGGCAGCCGAAGGACGGCGTGTCTTGTACGCCGCCGTGCCCGTTTTGGCCGAAAATGGCCGGGTCTCGCGCCTGGTCTACCTGGCCAGCCCGCTGCCCAATACAGGTTGGGCTGCCCTGCCGGTCGCCGTGCGCTGGCGGCTGGGCGGAGTTTTGGCCGGGGCAGTATTTTTGGCGACGGCTGTCGGCTGGGGACTGGCCCGGCGCATTGCTGGCCCGCTACATCAATTGGCCCAGGCAGCGACGGCTGTCGCCGGGGGGGATTTGCACCAGGCTGCCCCGGAAGATAGTTCCATCACCGACCTGCGTGACCTCAGCCGCGCCTTCAATGCGATGACTGCCAGCTTGCGCCAGGCCGATCAACTCAAAACCGCCTTCATCGCCGATGTGAGCCACGAACTGCGCACCCCGCTGACGGCGCTCAAAGGGACCCTGGAAACCTTGCAGGATGGCGCGGTAGACGATTTGAGTGTGCGTGACCGCTTCCTGGCCTCTATGGCGGCTGAAACCGAGCGCCTGATCCGGCTCGTCAACGACCTGTTGATGCTGACCCGCGCGGATGCCGGCGTGCTTAAACTGCGCCTTCAGCCGCTGAATTTAGCTGACCTGGTCCACGGCCGCGTTGAGTACCTGACCGGCTTGGCGACTCAGCGAGAGGTGGGTTTGCGAATCGCGGGGCCAGCGGAAGCAGCGCCAACTTGTGTCTCCGCCGATGCCGACCGCCTGGCCCAGGTACTCGATAATTTGTTGGATAACGCCCTCCGTCACTCCCCGTCAGGGGCTGAGGTAACCATCACCCTGGCCGCAGCCAATGGGGAAATCTCTTGCGCGGTTGCCGACAGCGGCCCCGGCATCCCGGCTCAACACCTGCCCTTTATCTTTGAGCGTTTCTATCGCGCCGACCCGGCCCGCAGCCGCAGCCTGGGTAACAGCGGCCTGGGACTGGCCATCGCCCGCGCCCTCGTTCTGGCCCACGGCGGCCGCATCACCGCCGACAGCGTCGAAGGTCAGGGCACGACGGTAACGTTTGCTCTGCCTGCTGCTGCAAACTGCCCCTAAACTGCCCTCGTTTTGCCGCTTTCCTGCCTTTGTAATGTGAGATAAAAGAAGCAGTAAGCGATGAACAGTGACCAGTAATCAGTCAGACTGTTCACTGGCTGCTGGTTACTGAAAACTGTCTACTATTTTCCAGGAGAAAAACATCATGAAATCCCTTAATCAACTTTTCACAACTGTGCTTGGAGCAGTGGCGGGCGGTGCGCTGGTGTTTAGTCTGGCTCTGGGGCAGCCACTGGCACGGGCGGCTGAACCAAACCCGGCGAGTGGGCGTGAGGCAAGCAGTGAGGAGGCGTGTGACAACGGCCGGACCGTTCAAGTGAGTGGTGCGGCGGCGATTAACGTCACCCCGGATCGGGCGCTGCTTCAACTGGGGGTGGCATCTACGGCCAGTACTCCCGAAGAGGTAGAAGCGGAAAACACCGCCACTATCAGAAACATCGTCGAGGCGGTGCGTCAGCTTGGCGTAGCCAATAAAGATATCGCCACCGATTATTATCTGGTCCGGCCGATTTATGTGGACTACGACACGATGCAGATCAAAGGCTATCGCATTGACAATGTGGTGGGGATCACTCTGAGCGACGTTAGCCAGGTCAGTGAGGTTCTTATCGTGGCGTTCAGAGCCGGGGCCAATGAGGTGCAAAACGTCCAGTTCTACACCAGCGAGTTGCGGCGCTATCGCGACGAAGCCCGCAGCCTGGCTATGAAAGCCGCGACGGAGAAGGCTGCGGCGCTGGCCAGCGCCGGCGGGGCGCAGGCGGGGTGCCTGCGCAGCATCAACGAGAATAGCTGGTCATACTACAATGGCTCCTGGTGGGGCGGGCGCGACCGGGCCATGTGGACCCAAAACGTCGTTCAAAACGCCCCCAGCGGCGAGCAGCCAGCCTCAGACGAAACCCCGATAAGTGTAGGGCAAATCGTTGTTCGGGCGGAAGTGAACGCGAGTTTTAGTTTGGAGTAAACGACGTAAGGTTTTCTCATCCGAGGGATTGCCGCGCAATACGCCCAGGTAAATTGACAAAACTGAGTAGTTAGATTATATTGCTAAATGAATATAGTTTTATAGACAAAACAACAAGATTTACAACTTGACCCATGTGATGGCACCTCCAGAGCGTAAATATATAGTGCCTGCTGTTGAACGGGCCATTATCATCCTCCAACTGCTGGCCCAGGAGCCAGAGGGTTTGACCATTTCCCAAATCACCCAACGATTGGCTGTTCCTAAGAGTACCATCTTTACCATTTTAACCACGCTCAAGCAGTATCGTTTGGTCGAGCGAGTGGAAGAGACAGGACAATTTCGCTTGGGTATGGAATTATTCACACTGGGGAGCACCGTGGTCGAACGTCTCAATGTTCGCTCAGTAGCCTATCCTGCCCTCAAACGCCTGGCGCAAGAGACCGGGCTGACCACCCATCTGGGGATCATGGATCAGGGTGAGGTAATCTACATTGAAAAAATTGAGGGCCGGGGGCCGATAAAAATTTCTTCGGCGGTGGGCCGGCGGATGGGTGTTCATTGTACGGCTTTAGGTAAAGCCATGCTGGCTCAGTTGCCCGAAGCTGAGCTTCAACTTATCTTTAATGACCACGCTTTGCTGCAACGCACTCCCAACACGATAACCTCCTGGGAGGCGCTGCGGACCGACTTGGCCCGGACTCGTGAGCGGGGCTATTCCTTTGATGACGAAGAGAATGAACTTGGTATTCGCTGTCTGGGCGCACCCGTTTTTAACCACCAGCGCGAGATTGTCTGCGCCATGAGCATGTCCGGCCCTCGTGACCGCATCTCTATTGAAAATATCGGTGCATTGGCCGGGCAGGTCGTTGAAGCGGCCAGAGAAGTATCGCAAAACTTGGGTTACATACCCTCATTTTAATATATCGAGCGACATCCACCGGGTCTCCCGCGATTCATCGCCGGGCTGACCGCTACCCTTGTAGACATCTCGTCCTTCAACCGGTGTTTTATTAGCAAAACAAATATCTCAATTTAGCGCCTTTATAAGGATTTTGTTTTATATATAAAACAGTAGTTAAAATAGCAAACTCTAATTTGAAACAAAACCTTTTCTTTGTATACTCGACCGCTCACTCACCACAATCTGATCAGCGTCTTGATAATTATCCTAAGCCTAATACCTTTCAAAACCTGCTGTTTGGTCAAGATGACCGGTTATACCGGCCGGAGTTACAATGAGATGGGCAAACCCTTAAAAATAACAAACTCAATCAAGGCAGGCGATCTATCAATGTTACAAATATGTCGTTTTTTTGAACCCGGCGCCGGTCCACACCTGGCGGCTGTTGCGGACGAGCAAGTTTATGACTTGACCGCTACCGGTCAGGCGGCCTTTACCTCGTTAAACGCATGGTTAAGCTCGATCAGTCAGCGCGGTTTAGCCCAGGCGATATCACACCTTAGAGATGCAGCCGCCGAACTTAAAGCAGCTTACTACTGGACTGACCTGCAACACCCCCCGGATAGCGGCCGGGCGCACTTATTACCTCCTTTAGACAGCCAAGAGGTCTGGGCGGCTGGAGTCACCTATCTGCGCAGCCGCGAGGCGCGCGAGGAGGAGTCTCACCAGATTGGCGTCTATGATAAGGTCTACGATGCTGAGCGCCCGGAGATATTTCTCAAAGCGACGCCCCAGCGCGTGGTCGGCCCTTATGACTTCATCCGCGCCCGGTCCGACTCACACTGGACGGTTCCTGAACCAGAGTTGACCGTACTCCTCTCGCCGGAATTACAGGTGGTTGGTTACACTATCGGCAATGATGTTTCTTCGCGGGACATCGAAGGCGAGAATCCGCTCTACCTACCCCAGGCCAAAATTTACTCGCGCAGTTGCGCTTTGGGCCCGGCTATCACCCTGGCCTCCGACCTGAATGGGCCAGTGCTCATTGAGCTGACTATCCGGCAAACGGATAAAGTTATCTTTCAAGGGGCAATCAACACCGACCAGATGAAACGCTCTATTGCCGACCTGGTTTCCTATCTGGGCCGCGAGAATGAATTTCCCAACGGTGTATTTCTCATGACCGGTACCGGCCTGGTGCCGCCCGATAGCTACACCTTACAAACCGGCGATGTGATCGAAATTAGCATTGAAGGGATTGGGCAATTAGTCAACCCGGTTCAGTAAATACTGTTTGGGCCAAGCGAGGTGTTCGGCCTGTTTCAACTTTTAGGGGTGAAAAAGTACGAGTATTTCCCACATGACGTGGCTTGAAACTGTATATGTCCGCCATCTCTGGGCAAATTCTCTCTTATGCAAACGTTTGTCACGCTAAGTGGGAAATACTGTTTTTTTCTTCTATCCTCTTTAACCAGCTCGTTCCCTCAACGTCCGTACATTTTCGGCAATAGGCGCTTTGGAGTTGAAGATGGCTGACCCAATGACCAGCACCGAAGCTCCCGCTTTGACTACTTCGGCGATGGTGGCGGCGTTGATGCCGCCATCCACTTCCAGTTCAGCCGGGGAGCCAATCGCATCGAGCATGGCCCGCAGCCGGGCGATTTTGCCCGTACTGCCGGGGATATATTTTTGACCGCCAAAGCCAGGATTGACCGACATCACCAGGATCAGGTCTACTTCCGGTAGAATCTCTTCCAGGGTTGGGAGGGGCGTGGCCGGGTTAAGGGTCACGCCGGCCTGGCAGCCCAACGCCTTGATCTGCTGGACTGTGCTGTGTAAATGCGGGCATGTTTCTACGTGGACGGTCAACCAATTAGCCCCTGCCTGGGCAAAGTCGGCCAGGTAGCGCTCCGGCTGGGCGATCATCAGGTGTACATCCAGGGGTAGCTTGGTCACTTGCCGGACCGCCTGAACCAGCACCGGGCCAAAGGTGATATTGGGTACAAAATTGCCGTCCATGATGTCGAGATGGATCCAATCCACCCCGGCGGCTTCGGCCTCGCGGATTTGCTCGCCCAGGCGGGTAAAATCGGCGGTTAGAATAGAAGGGGCAAATTTAGGGGGCATGGTAAACTCTTTCAGGTTAACTCTTCCAATCCTTCTCGATCCAGAATCTCAATCCGGTGGCGGTCTATGGCAATCAATTCGGCCTCTTGCAGCTCTCTAAAGGCGCGGGCGACCATCTCGCGGACCGTGCCCAGGTGAGCGGCAATTTCGTCCTGAGTCATCCGGCGATAGCTCAGTTGGCCGCTCTCTTCGCTTTGCTGCAACAAAAAGGCAGCCAGCCGTCCCGTTACCGACAAAAAGGAGAGGTTATAGACCCGTTGGACTAATTGGCGGCAGCGCATAGCCAGATTTTTGATAATCATCTCATTCAGGGCCGGAAATTGGCGGCGCAGGCGCGTTAAAGCATCGGCGGAAATGATCCACACTGTTGAATCTTCCAGTGCGGCAAAGTTGGCCGGGTTGGGACCGCCATCTACCACCGGCACTTCGTTGCATGAGTCGCCGGGGCGCAGAGTGGCCAGCACGTGTTCCCGCCCGCCTTCAGAGAGGCGGTAGACTTTACACAGCCCTTCGACGACCAGATGCAAGCCGGCGTCGGGTTCTCCTTCCAAAAAAATAATTTCCCCGGCCCGGTGCTGGCGAACGATCACCTCGCGGGCTACCGCCGTCAAGGCATTCTCATCCAGAGCCTTAAAGTAGGGTACCGCCCTGAGCAAAGATTTTGCTCTGTCGTCAACCGTAGCCAGCATAGCTCTCCTTCTGCCAAAAATTCTGAATTAACATTATCTCCCTATCAACATCCTCTGTCAAACTCCAAGTAAATTTGAGTTTACTCAAGTGTGACAAAAGTCACATTCTTTTAGGTGAACTACTGGTATTATCGAGGATGAAGCGTGATAGCCTATGATTTCAGATTTCCTGCCCCAAATAGACCTGGCAAAGTGCATTGGTTGCGATTTATGCATCAAAGTCTGCCCGACTCATACCCTGACTATGGTGGACGACCTGGCTACGGTCACCAATCCCGAAGCGTGCGATTATACCGGCGCATGCCAGGAAATCTGCCCCACCCAGGCCATCAGCTTAACCTATGAAATTATTTTTATGACAACCCAAGGAAGGGGGCGCAGCCAAAATTAAGCCAATGAACCAACCATCCCCAAGCAGTAAAATTTAAAGATCAACAAGATCAAGGAGAAAGGATAATGAAACGCAACATTTTGATCCTCATTGTACTAACCCTTCTGTTTGTGGCGGCCTGTTCCCTGGTGCCCAAGCAGCCAGAAGGACCGGCGCCAGTCAGTAGTGGTGGGCAGGCCAGCACCGGCAGTGAAGTAGCTCCGGCTGGCAGCGGCCTCAGCGCCGACGCCGCGGCCATTGCCCAGGCCCGCGGCCTCAGCCCGGCCGATGTCACCGCCGCGCTAAAAACCTTTGTGCCCTCCGGCAAGCACGACGACTATGTTATCTTCTCGTCGGGCGGCCATTCTGGACAAATATTTGTGATTGGTGTGCCGAGCATGCGCCTGCTGAAGACGATTGCTGTTTTTACCCCGGAACCCTGGCAGGGCTGGGGTTTTGGCGCGGGTAACAGGGTATTGGATGAGGGCGATGTCAACGGTAAACAAATCCGCTGGGCCGATACCCACCATCCGGGTCTAAGTGAAACAGCCGGGGAGTACGACGGCCAATTTGTCTTTATCAACGATAAGGCCAATGCGCGCGTCGGCGTGGTTGACCTGCGTGACTTTGAAACCAAGCAAATTGTTAAGAACCCCGTCGCGGTGATGGATCACGGCGGCACCTTTGTAACCCCCAACACCGAGTATGTGGTTGAAGGCGGCCAGTATTCCGCACCTTTGGGCTGGGATTATGCCCCACTGTCCGAGTATAACGAAAAATACCGGGGCCATGTCACTTTCTGGAAGTTTGACCGAGAGCAGGGGCGCATTGACCAGAGCCAATCCTTTGCCATTGAACTACCACCCTACTGGCAAGATTTGTGCGACTCTGGTAAGCTGGCCAGCGACGGCTGGGTCTTCTGCAACTCGCTCAACACGGAGCGGGCCACCGGCGGCGTCGAAAAAGGCAATCCGCCCTTTGAGGCCGGCGCTTCTCAAAATGACACCGACTACCTGCACATCTTCAACTGGAAGAAGGCCGAAGAAGTTTTCAAAGCCGGCAAGTTTGAAACGATTAAAGACTTTCCGGTCATCTCGATAGAAACGGCAGTCGAGGAAGGCATCCTCTTCCTGGCCCCCGAACCCAAAAGCCCGCACGGGGTAGATGTGACCCCGGACGGTAAATTTATGGTCGTGGCCGGTAAACTGGACCCGCACGTAACCATTTACAGCTTTGATAAACTCCAGAAAGCGATCGAGGCCAAAAAGTGGGAAACCGACGATTACGGTATCCCGGTGCTGCCTCTGGACGACGTGAAAGAGGCCCAGGTTGAGTTGGGCCTGGGGCCGCTCCACACCGTTTACGATAACCAGGGCTATGCTTATACCAGCCTCTTCCTGGACAGCGCGGTGGCCCGCTGGACCCTGGGCGGCGATTTTGCCGATAAGCATCCCGAAGAACCCTGGACCTTGGTGGCCAAAATTCCCGTGCAGTACAACATCGGCCACATTACCGCCGCCGAAGGTGACACAGTTAGTCCCGATGGCAAGTATGTAGTGGCTTTGAACAAGTGGGCCATTGACCGCTTCCAGAACGTCGGCCCGCTGCTGCCGCAAAACTTCCAATTGATTGATATTGACAACACCGGCGATAACATGCAAGTCATCTATGATATGCCGATTGGGATGGGCGAGCCGCACTACGTCCAGATGATCAAGGCTGATAAGCTCAACCCCTGGGAAGTGTATCCTGAAATCGGCTGGGATCCCGAAACCCAATCTGTCTCCCCCAATGCGGTGAAACCCGGTGAGGAAAAAGTGGTGCGTAACGGCAAGAATGTCGAAGTCTTTATGACCGTCGTGCGCTCCCATTACACTCCGGAGCATGTCGAAATTGAGCAGGGCGACCACGTGACCTGGCATCTGACCAATATCGAACGGGCTTACGATGCCACCCACGGCTTCTCGATCCCGGCTTACAATATCAACCTGAGCCTGGAGCCGGGTGAACACCAAACCGTCGAATTCGACGCCGATGTGCCGGGTGTCTTTAGCTACTACTGTACTGAGTTCTGTTCGGCCTTACACCTGGAAATGACTGGTTACTTCCTGGTCAAACCGAGTGGGTCACAGGCAAGTGTGAAGTAAAACGTAAAACGTGATGCGTGATGCGTGAGGTTTTATATTCCAAACTTATCACGCATCACGTATCACCCAAGACATAACAACAAATCGTAATTTTAAAGTCGTAGATGAAGGTAGTTCTATGATGGCTTCAGAAAAATTTCAGCAAATTGTCGGTCCCCGCGCTCCTGTCGAAGAATTGGCCGCGCACCGGCTGCGGTATCTCTGGCCAACATTGTGCCTGGCCGGAGCGGCAGTATTAATCATTATCTCGATCTTTTTGCCCTACTGGAGTTTGGTGCTCCACGCGCCGCAATATCCCAAGGGGCTGGTGGTCAATGCCTATATCAACCACCTGGAAGGGGATGTGCAGGAGATTGACGGCCTCAATCATTACATCGGCATGCGACCGCTGGGTGAGGCCGCCCAGATGGAAAAAAGGTTTTCCATCTTTGCCATCAGCGCCCTGGCTCTCCTGGTTTTGGCGGCGGTGTTCATTCACTCGCCCTGGTCGCTTCTGTTAAGCCTGCCGGCCGTGTTAATCCCGCCTGTTTTCCTGGCCGATCTTTTCTTCTGGCTCAATCATTTTGGGCAAAACCTTGACCCGCGCGCGGCGCTCTCTAGCGCGGTTAAGCCGTTTACTCCCGCCATTTTGGGTGAAGGCGTTATTGGCCAATTCCGTACCGTGGCCTATGCTGATTTTGGCCTGCTCATAGCCTCGGCGGCGTCTATCCTGATTTTGGTAGGGCTTTACCTGCAGCGACGAGCCTACAAGCCGTTGGTAGACGGTAGACAGTAGATGGTAGTCGGGGAGGTTGTAGGACAAACTTTAGTTTGTCCGGCAGTTGGATTATAAGAGTATTCGGTAAACAACCGTGAAACGCTTAAGCATAACTTTACTCAGCTTAATATTGGCCGGTTTTATGGGAGGATCCGCCCACCCCGCCAGTTCTTCCGCCTTCGATCTCCAAACTGCTATTGACGCTGCCCAGCCCGGTCAGACCATTCAAATACCGCCCGGAGTGTATCAAGGCAATTTCACGATTACCAAGCCTATCACCCTGGAAGGGATTGACTGGCCCATTCTCGACGGCAACAACCACGGTACGATCATAACCATCAACGGCACGCCCGATGTGATCATTCGCGGCCTGGTGATCCGCAACACGGGCACGCGGTTAGACAAAGAGGATGCCGGCATTGCCGCCTCTCAGTCGCCGCGCCTGGTTGTGGAGAATAACCGTCTGGAAAATATTCTCTTTGGGATCAAAGTGAAGGACTCGGAAGACAGCCGGGTGGTCAAAAATATCATCGGCGCTAAAAAAGATTTGGATGTAGCCGCTCGCGGCGACAGCCTGCTCGTCTGGTACAGCCAGAATACCCAGATCATCGGCAATCAGGTAAGCCACGGGCGTGATGTGGTCTTGTGGTACAACAACAGTGCCATCATCCGTGATAATGTTATCTTTGGCAATCGTTACGGCCTGCATTTTATGTACTGTGATGATAATCTGGTTGAAAACAACCGGCTGGAAGGTAACTCCGTCGGCGCTTTTCTGATGTACAGCCGCAATTTGGTCTTACGTCACAATATTTTTGCCAACAATCGTGGCCCCAGTGGCTACGGCATTGGCTTGAAAGACATAGACGGCGTCGAAGCGACCGATAATCTCTTCAGCGGCAACCGGGTGGGCATGTATTTCGACAACTCGCCCTGGTCGGTGGATGTCAGCCAGCATTTTCAGCGTAACGCCTTTACTTACAACGATATCGGCCTGCTCTTTGCGCCGAGTGTTAAGCGTAATTATTTCAGCCAAAACAGCTTTATTGATAACAGCGAACAGGTCGGGTTAACTGCCGGAGGTGCCTTTACAGGCAACGGGTTCACGGTAAACGGCCAGGGCAACTTTTGGAGCGACTACACCGGCTACGACGCCGATGGGAACGGTTTGGGTGATCTGGCCTATGTGTCTAAAAGCCTTTTTGAAAACATGATGGACAAAAATCCGGCCCTGCGCCTGTTCCAACTCAGCCCGGCCCAGCAAGCCATCGAACTGGCCGCGCACGCCTTCCCGATTTTCCAACCCCAGCCCAAATTCAGCGATGACGCGCCCCTGCTGGAGCCAATTACCCCCGCCGTGCCCCTCCCTCCCCCCGGCTCCACCTGGCCGATGTGGCTTATCGCCGGGACCTGGTTATTCATTGCTGCCAGCGTTCTTGTTCTGGCCAATATCTCACGGGTCAAAGTTGCCCCTTTACTAAAGCTCAACCATCAGCCTGACGCTGATCAGAGGGGATTAGAAGCTGCCCACCCAAATACAAATTCCTGGGGGAAGCCCATGATTAAAGTCACCAACCTCACTAAAAAATTCGGTAATTTCACGGCCGTTGACGCCCTTTCTTTTGAAGTAGCGGGTGGCGAAGCCGTCGCCCTGTGGGGGCCTAATGGGGCCGGCAAGACGACCATTATCCGCAGCCTGTTAGGGCTGCTCTCGGCCAGTGGGGAACTGCGGGTTAATGGCTTTGAGGTGCAGAAACAGGGCAAAAAGGCCAGGGCCGCCATCGGTTATGTGCCTCAGGAGCTGGCCTTTTATGATGACATGTCGGCGCGGGACACCTTGCTGTTCTACGCGGCGTTGAAACACGTGCCGGCGGCCCGGGTTGACCGGGTACTGGCCGAAGTTGGGCTGGCGGCGCACGGAGCAAAGGCGGTCGCGGCTCTCTCCGGGGGGATGAAACAACGCCTGGCCCTGGCCAGCGCCCTCCTGGCCGACCCGCCTATTTTGGTACTGGACGAACCAACCAGCAATCTGGACACTGCGGCCCGGGATGAATTTGTTAAGTTACTGCTGCGCCAAAAAGCGCAGGGTAAGACCTTGCTCTTTACCTCGCACCGCCTGGAAGAAGTGGAACTGCTGGCCGACCGAGTGCTCGTGCTGGAAGGGGGCAAGCTCAGCCTTACCTGCCACCCGGCTGAACTGGCCGGCCGCCTGGGCATGGCCCTCACGCTCAAGATTATCATACCCGAACCAATTCGGGATAATGCCCTCAGCCTGTTGCAGGCGCGCGGCTTTACGGTCAGCCGTAATGGGATTGGCTTGCGGGTCGCGGTGTCGCCCAAAGCCAAGATGGCTCCGCTGCACACCCTGTGGGCGGAGAACATCGAGGTGAATAATTTTGAATTAGAGAATTCGCAGGAATAGCAGGAAACGGACAATGGACCCAAGAATCATCGGCACGTTGCTCAAAAAAGAAGTTAATGACTCGCTCAACAACCGCTGGTTTATGTTGTATGCCGCTGCTTTCACCGGCCTGGCCTTGCTGCTGTCGTGGCTGTCGTTGAGCGGCGGAGGGATGGGCTATAGCGGCTTTGCCGGTTTTGGCCGTACGGCGGCCAGCCTGGTCAATCTGGTGTTGTTAATTGTGCCCCTCATGGGTTTGACGATTGGGGCGGGCGGAATTTCGGGGGAACGAGAGCACGGCACCCTGCACTATCTGCTGGCCCAGCCGGTCAGCCGGGCCGAGGTTTTGCTGGGCAAATACCTGGGACTGGCGGCTTCGCTGCTGGGGGCGCTGGCTTTAGGGTTTGGATTATCCGGGGCCATCATCGCTAGCCGGGGCGGCCAGACCGATGCGGGAGCATACGGTTTGTTGGTGATTTTTTCTTTCACCCTGGCCCTGGGCATGTTGAGCCTGGGGTTTCTGATTGGGATTTTGACCCGCAAAGCGGCTATGGCTACCGGTATCGCCCTGTTCTTGTGGTTAGTGTTGGTCTTTGTCGGCGACCTGGGCTTGATGGGAACAACCCTGGCCTTTAAGTTGCCTATTCAAACGCTATTCAATCTGGCTCTCATCAACCCCCTGCAGGTCTTCAAAATGTCGGCCCTGATGAGCATCAATGCGACCCTGGATGTGCTGGGGCCGGCCGGGATCTACGCCATCCAAACCTATCGCGATAACTTAACCTGGATGTTCCTGGGCGCTTTGTTCGCCTGGATTGTTTTACCTTTATTGGCGGCTTACGGAGTATTTGTACGAAGAGGTGATTTATGAGAAAATCAGGGTTTGGAGGTCAGAGTTTGGGGGTCAGGGTTTGGGTATCGGAGCCTGGAGGTGATGCTTCACACGTCAGAGCCAAAGGCCCCTTATGGGCGCTTCACGCCTTACTGTTGTTGTTTTTTCTAGTCCTCTCCGCCTGCGCCAGCAGCGCCACGGCTGAACCGGCTCCGCCGACAATCCATTACGGTGAGGATGTCTGCGAGTTATGCGGCATGATTATCAGCGAGGAGCGTTACGCCGCCGGCTACATCACCGCCGATGGACAGCAGCACATTTTTGACGATATTGGCGATATGTTCCAGGCGCAGCCGGCCAATAACCAGGAAGTTATTGCCTTTTTTGCCCACAATTATGAAAACAACCAGTGGATTCGGGCTGAAAAGGCGACGTTTGTGCAAAGTAAAGGGCTGCGCACGCCGATGGCTTCGGGCCTGGCTGCTTTTGAGTCGGCGGAAAAGGCCCAGGCTTTTGCTGCCGAGTTCCAGGGCGAAGTGATGACCTTTAGCGAGGTGTCGGCGTATTACAAAGCCAACCCCATGCCGGAGATGGGTCACAAGCAAGGGATGGAGCACAATCAATGAAAGGCAGAGTTAAAATGACGGCGGCAGCAAATACGAATGTGGTGGAACCTTTTGCCCAGCTTAACGGCCAGTCCAAATCTCAAAGCTGGGAGTTAGCCGGTCTCCAGCCGGCCCCGGAAGAAGAGTGGCAGCGGCTGCGCGAATTCTTGAGCCTGGGGCCGGACGACATCCGGGCGATGCTGGAAACGGTGGAGCCGCTCTTTCGGCGGGGTTATGAATTGGTGGTGGGCAATTATGATTACCTGCTCAAAAATCACGAAACAGCGGTAATCCTGGGCTGGGAGTGGGGCGCCGATCCGGAGCACCTCTCCGAGCGCCGCCGCTTTTTTACCGTCTGGCTGGCCCGGACCTTGGGTCTGGACCTGAGCGATGATTTTGCCCGCTATCTCTTCCGGGCCGGCCAACTGCACGCCGGGCATGGTCCACGCCAAACCCACGTGCCGGAAATATTTGTCACCGGAGCGATCAGCCTGGTCAACGCTGCCTTTGCCCGCTTCTTGACTGAAGAAATGCCGGGAGCAGCCATTGTGCCGGCTGCGCTGGCCGGTTGGAACAAGGTTTTGACCATGCATTTGCACATGATGCTGTTGGGTTATCAAAGTGCCCTCGCGCTGGATAGCGGTGACTTCCGGGTCAAAGTCTCGATTTTTGGCCGGATGCGGGCGCTGATGGGCGGTCAAGAGTTGAAAGTGGCTTTGCCTACCGGCGCATCTATGACGGTCGCTCTGCAAAAACTCTTTAACTACTTTCCCCAGGCTCGTAGTGAGATTTTTGACCTGCACTGGCTCGGCAGCGAGCGCGATGACGCTACCGGCACGCCCTGGTTTGTCGTTCAAAAGGGGTACGCCATCAAACCGATGTGGCGCGTTCTGCTCAACGGCCGCGACCTGAGTTATGTCGGCGGGCCGGAAATTAGTGTAGCGCCAGGGGATGAAATCAGTATCTTCCCGCCGGGACGATAAAGGTCAATAACAATTCAACGCTGAAGGAGATTTAATGGAATGAAAAAGATGGTTTATCTGCTGGCTATCGTATCCCTCATGACTGTCTCGAGCCTTACAGCTTGCGGCGGGTCCGAACGCCTGTCACAGCCGGGAGAAAGCAATACCGGCGTCGTCCAGGCCGCCGAAGCGCCGGCTCAGGCCGCAGTGGGAGACCCGGCAGTGGGGCAAAAGCTGTTTGCAAGTACCTGTTCAGCCTGTCATGGGCCTGCCGGGGAAGGTTTGCCCGGCCTGGGTAAGGATATGACCACCAGCGAGTTTATTGCCGGCAAAAGTGATGATGAGTTGGTCGCTTTTATCAAGGTGGGGCGTGATCCCAGTGACCCGCTCAACACCACCGGCGTAGCTATGCCCCCCAAAGGCGGCAATCCGGCTTTGAGTGATGAAGATTTATATCACCTTGTTGCCTACATGCGCAGTATTCATAAGCAATGAAGTCAAGCCTTAATCAAGTTTTTTAACGAGGAGCTACCTTATGATGACCGACAATTCCTCTCCGCATGACAGCGGTAATTTATACATCGCCTCGATTTTGGGCATTTTGTTGATGCTGGTGGCCGCGGCTGTCGTCTGGGTCGCCCAGGTCAGGCCGTCGGTGGCCGTCGAAGCTGCTCCGGTTGAACAACCGGCTTCTGCACCAGCTCAACCCGAAGCTGCTCCGGCTCAAACTTCTACGGGCGACCCGGCGGCAGGTCAGGCTTCATTTGCTCAAACATGCTCGGCCTGCCACGGCCCGACCGGAGAAGGCATACCCAACCTGGGCAAAAATTTAGTCACCAGTGAATTTGTGGCCGGTCAAACGGATGAGCAATTGCTGGCATTTATCAAAGTTGGGCGGCCAACGTCTGACCCGCTCAACACCACCGGCGTAGACATGCCCCCTAAAGGCGGCAACCCCGCTCTAAGCGATACGGATTTGGAGAATATTGTGGCCTACATGCGCAGTATCCACAAGTAATTCGGCCTCCGGTTATCTAATCAAAAAAGCCCGTGTTTGGAGCGGCCAAAAGCCAATCACCGGGCTTTTTTACTGCCTTTTTGTATCTTCTCAACAATCTGGTTCATTTTGCGACACATTGAAAAAACCTCGGACGTAGATCGAGGCTTTTCTTGCTTCTGGGAGGCATCTTAAGCAGGATGAGAATGCTTTCTATTTCTCTGCCAGTTTCTTGAGTTTCCGCAAAGCTTCCGGCCACATTTCGTTGAACATTTGGGCATGCTCATCTTCTATGTCTATATCCACCAGCACTTCGGTTGCTCCGTCCTTATCATTAAACGTGTAATTTTCAAAGGCCGAAGCCCACTTTCTTGCCACTTCGCTCGTGGTATCCTCAACCCCGTTTTGCACGATACCAAGATGTTCTATGGAAATAAACTCATACGGTTTGTTTTCAGCAATTCGACTTACCATGCCGCCTTCCTCACCCGTGTTTGGGTCAGGGCCAAGAAAAAGTATTTTTGACCCTTTCTCCCAGTTCCCTTTGTAATACGATCCTTCATTAAACGCCTTCGTCCACTCTCGATAGGGCTTATCATCTAGCATCGAATGCCAGACTTTATCTTTTGGCGCATTAATCAGAATTGAAAAATGTAGTTTTTGCATAATAGTCTCCTTACCATTCCTTTCTATAAGAAAATTGAACTGAAAGCCTCATAAGATTATAGAACATATATTCTATTAGGGCAAAATAGAATAGACTAATTTCCGAACTTATCCCAGCCGCCTGGCCCCAAGTGCATCACCCAACGTCATAAGCTCGGCTTTATCTGAGTCGCGCTCTATGTTCAAAAATACGACGAACATAGAGTAGAGTGTCCGCACCAGCGCGCCGACTGTTGAAAAACTATATTTAAGTCACACGTGGCTTGCGGCCGACTTTTTCAACAGGCAGACCCTTTTTGTGACAAAAGTCACTGCTACACAGGGAAGATTGTGCTAGAATGTCAGGTAAATATAATCCTCTACAGGAGCGATCTGATGACAAAAGAAACAAAACCGGTAGCGCAGTGCCTCAATTGTAACCGTCCCGAAACAGTCCTGCCTCTGGTTAACCTCCGTTATGCCGGTAATCAAACCTGGATTTGCAGCCAATGCCTCCCTATCCTGATCCATCATCCTGATCAGGTAGCGCACAAGTTGGCTAAGGGTGGAACCCTCAACGGGGCTTGATCCATTAGAAAGACAGCGTATGACCCTTAAACCACCTTTACCTAAAGAGCATGGCTCGTGGGCTATGCTGATTGTCCCTCTGCTGCTGGGGCTGGTTATTGCGCCGGTTTGGCATGGACAAGCATTGCTTCTACTGCTGGCGGCGCTCGGCTTCTTTTTGGTGCGCTATCCGCTGGCGGTTCTGGTCAAAACCCGCAAACGTGCCACAGCCGATAAAGCTTTGCTGTGGCGCTGGACGGCTATCTACGGCGGCCTGACCATCTTGAGCGGCGGCTGGCTGGTGTTTGTTCAAGGGCTGTGGTGGTTAGCGCTCATGGGCTTGTTTGGCGGGTCGCTGCTGCTCTTCCATCTGTGGTTGGTTTCCCGACGGCAGGAGTTGAGTCTCCTGGGCGAGTTGGCCGGGATTGTCGGGCTGGCCCTGGGTGCGCCGATGGCTTATTACGCTGCCAGCGGCCAATTGGATCGAGTGGCGGCAATTCTGTGGTTGGTTAATGCCCTCTACTTTGGCGGCACGGTTTTTTATATCAAACTCAAGGTGCGCCAGCAGCCGCGCCTGCCGGCGCCCGAACGGGTGGGTGAGCGGCTGGTTAAAGCCAAAGCCTGCCTGGCTTATCAAACGATTGCCCTAACCCTGCTGCTGGCCCTGGCGACGTTGCAGTGGGCCCCTTTGCTTACGCCCCTGGCTTTTGTGCCGGTAACGATCAAGATGGTCTACGGGGCATGGCAGTGGCAAGATAAGAAGTCGCTGAGTTTGGTCCGGCTGGGGATAGCGGAGATAATCCATGCCGTTGCTTTTGCCGGCCTGGTTGTGCTGATTTTTCGTTAAGACATGGGGCTGCTTCTCACGACAAATCATGACAAGTGTCACTGGACCAAAGACCGGTTGTCGCGTAAACTTGCAGGCATAGTTTTTAACCCAACTCTCCCCAGCGAGTGAAAGGAATACAAATCATGTCTCAAACGTTTGATGTTGTCGTGATTGGTGGAGGCATTTCGGGCTGTAGCACGGCCTTTCAATTGGCCCAGCGCGGCTTAAAAGTGGCTTTGTTGGAAAAAGACAACATTGGCGCCGGCCCAAGCGGCAAATCTTCGGCCATTATTCGCCAGCATTACTCCAACGAGTTGACCGCCAGGATGGCGCTCTACAGCCTGCGCGTCTTTCAAAATTTTAAAGAACAGGTGGGCGGGGAGTGCGGCTTTACCCGCACCGGCTTTGTTTGCGTGGTAGCGGCCAAAGATTTGGCCGGGCTGGAGGCCAACGTTGCTTTACAGCGCCGGGTCGGCATCCAGACCGAGCTGCTCTCACCGGAGTCGGTGCATGAAATCATGCCCGCTCTGGAAACAGCGGACGTGGTCCGAGCCGCGTATGAACCGGAAAGCGGCTATGCTGACCCCTACCTGACCGTCAATGCCTATGCGGATGCGGCTCGACGGGTGGGAGTCAAAATTTTTCAGGAGACCGAAGTGACCGGCGTCCGCTTTGCGAGCGGCAAAGTGGTCGGAGTGGATACCGCCAATGAGAAATTCGATGCGCCCCTGGTGCTGAACTGCGCCGGGCCGTGGGCGGCTCGGGTCGCCAGGATGGTCGGGGTAGAGGCGCCGATCAACCCCTGCCGGGTGCAGGTGTCGCTTTTTGCCCGCCCGGCGGGCTATGAAGCGGCCCATCCCGTCATAGCCGATTTCATTCACGCTACCTACTTCCGCTCCGAAACCGGCCAACTGACCCTGGTCGGCCTGATTGATCCCGGCGAGGCTAACGCAATTGTCAACCCGGATAACTTTAAAGAGCAGGTTGACCCTGACTTTGTGCTGGACTCGGGCGAGCGGCTTATCCGGCGCTTCCCCTCGATGGAGCGCAGCCAAAGCACCGGCGGCTATGCCGCGCTCTACGATATTACCCCGGACTGGCACCCGATTATTGACGAAGTGCCTGCCGGCAGCGGCTTCTTTATTTGCGCCGGATTCAGCGGGCATGGGTTCAAACTTGGCCCGGCGGTGGGCGTCATGGCCGCCGATCTGCTGGCCCGGTCAAGTACGCCGGAGTTTGATCCGTCTATTTTCCGCCTGAGCCGCTATGCCGAAGACCAGCCGGTGCGGGGGCAGTATGAGTACAGCATTGCTGGTTGAATTAAAAGTAAGGAGATAAATGTAATGAGTTTGGATTACACCTACATTGCCAGTCTTATAGAGCAGGTCAAAGATATTCCGCCGGATAGTATTGTCAGCCGCACCTTCTACAGTGACGAACAGGTGAAGGCCATTCTGTTTGGTTTTGCCGCCGGGCAGGAGTTGTCGGAACATACCTCGTCGCAGACAGCCATCATCTACATCATCCAGGGCGAAGCCGATTTGACCCTGGGCAATGACTCCAAGCCGGCTCAGGCCGGGACGTGGGTCCACATGCCGCCACGGCTGCCGCACAGCGTCGTCGCCAAAACGCCGGTGCTAATGCTACTGCTGATGTTCAAGGGATCGGAGTGAATAGATGATAGTAGCCCCTCCAGATAAATCGGCTGGCTCAAAGGGGAGCATAGTGGGCCAATTAACCGGGCATTTTAGCCGTTTCCCCCTCATGGCCCTGGGAATGATAGCCCTGTTGGCCGCCATGTGGGCCGGGTTAATCCGCCTGGGCTGGGCCTTGCCCCTGCTTCAGCCAACGCTCCCGATGAGTCATGGCCCGCTGATTGTCTGCGGTTTTCTGGGGACGGTGATCGGGGTAGAGCGGGCAGTGGCGCTGGGTCGCCCCTGGACCTACCTTGGCCCGCTGTTGACCGGGCTGGGCGGTCTGGCCCTGATCGGCGGTCTGCCCGCTCCGGTTGGCCCGCTGCTCATCACCCTGGGCAGCCTGATGTTGGTGGTTGTTTTTGGGCTGATCTTGCGCCTGCAGTTGGCTGCCTTTACTCTTACCATGGCCATTGGTGCGCTGCTCTGGCTGGTCGGCAACACGTTCTGGCTGTTGGGCTGGCCGGTTTACCAGATTGTTCTATGGTGGATGGGCTTTTTAATCCTGACCATTGCTGGAGAGCGGCTGGAGCTAAACCGGGTGCTGCGCCTGTCGGGTCAGGTGCAGCAACTTTTTCAGTTTGCGGTTGGCCTCTTCCTGGCCGGACTCGTCCTGACTTCTATCGCTGGGCTGGTCAGCCCCGCCTTTACCTTTGATCTGGGCGTGCGCCTGGCCAGTATCGGGTTGGTTGCTCTGGCGGTGTGGCTGCTGCGCTACGATATCGCCCGTTACACGGTGCGCAAAACCGGCCTGACCCGCTTCATTGCCGTTTGCCTGCTCACCGGCTATGTCTGGCTGGGCGTCGGTGGGCTGTTGGGACTATACTACGGCGGGGTCACAGCCGGGCTGCCGTACGATGCCATCCTGCATGCCGTCTTCGTCGGCTTTGTGATGTCCATGATTTTCGGCCATGCCCCGATCATTTTTCCGGCGGTGCTGGGCAAGCCGATGAATTTTTCCTCGCTGTTTTACACGCATCTGGCCCTGCTGCACCTGTCGCTGCTCCTGCGGGTGCTGGGTGATGTTATGGTCTGGCTGCCCGCTCGCCAGTGGGGAGGGCTGCTCAACGTGGTCGCCATTTTGCTCTTCATCGCTAACACCGTGCGTGCGGTTCACCAATCTGGCAGAAACGTTTAACTCAAATGAATTTGAGGAAAAACCAGGTGACTGGCACTTATCAACACGAATACAGGCACTTTTTGTTCAAATAGACCTAATCCTTAGCCCGAAAAGTGCCTGTCACCTTAATCTCAATAAAAGTATGCCACCCTTAACTCGTTGGTTCATCAAAACTGCAATGGTTTCGCTGATCGCTGCTTTTCTGGTCAGGGCCACAATGGCCGTTCTGCCTGAGTGGGACATGCATGCGGGTGTAGCCGCGTTGGCCCCGATTTACCTGCACCTGTTCATGTGGGGCTGGGTCACACAGCTCATTTTTGGGATAGTTTACTGGATGTTCCCCAAGTACAGCAAAGACAAGCCCCACGGCCACGAGGGTTTGTGGCAGGCCACCTTCTGGCTATTCAATATCGGCTTGGCGCTGCGGGTCATCGGCGAGCCGCTGCACCTGCTGCGGCCCGAAGCGCTGTGGGCCTGGCTAACCTCGCTTTCGGCGGTGTTGCAGTGGTTGGCTGGCATGGCTTTTGTGCTTAACACCTGGGGACGAGTGAAAGAACGTTAATGCCTCGTTTAAGTTGCTGGTTTATCCGGGCGGCGTTGATCTATTTGGCGCTGGGAGTTACCTTCGGGGCACTGCTGCTTTTCCACAAAGGTATTCCTTTTGCGCCTTTTGTCTGGCGACTCCTGCCTGTCCATGTCGAGTTTTTGCTGTTTGGCTGGACCGTCCAGTTGGCCATGGGCGTCGCTTTTTGGATTTTCCCCCGTTTCTGGCGTTCTCGCGGCAACGAAACATCGGCCTGGCTGGCCTTTGGCCTGATCAATCTCGGCGTCTGTTTGGCCGGGATGGGGCCGTTGCTGGGAGCGTCCTCGCTGGTTATCCTGCTGGGGCGGCTGGCCGAGGCCGGCGCCGCCGCAGCTTTTGCCCTCCACATCTGGTCGCGGGTCAAGCCGCCCGGAGCGCAAGTTGCCTGAATCTTCTTTAAACCCCCAAATTCTGGTCTGGTCATCCTCCAAAATCCAGTTATAATCTTTTTAACAATCTTATCCTCAATCTTAATTTAAAAAGAGATATCACCTATGAACAGTTCCTGGTTAGACCGTAACCGCAACCTCGTCTTCATCTCGCTTTTGTTGATTGCTGCCGGCGGCGCTGCTGTTTTTTATTGGCGCCAGCCGGCCCAGGCCTCCGTCGAAATTCGTCCCCTGGTGGAGGCGACCGCCACAGTGGCAGCCACGCCCGTCCCCACGCCCAGCCCCACCTTTACCCCGGCCCCGGTACGGGTTTATGTCAGTGGTGCAGTAGCCAACTCTGATGTCTATTTTCTGCCAGCCGGCAGCATTATCAAAGATGCCATTACCGCCGCCGGTGGGTTCACCGCCGACGCCGACCCTGAACGAATCAACCAAGCCCTGCAATTGCAGGACCAGCAGCAGATTCATGTGCCTCGCCGGGGTGATGACAATCCCCCGCCCCCCGTTCAAGGCGGGGTCAGCCAGTCTGAGTTGAGCAGCCAGCAGGGCAGCGATAACAGCCGCGCGCCGGCAAGGAGTGGTGTGGCTGCCGGAGGCGGGCTAATCAATATCAATACAGCCACACTTGAGCAACTGGATAGTTTACCAGGCGTTGGTCCGGCCATTGCCCAACGCATTATTGACTACCGCCAGAAGGTAGGGGGATTTAAGGCCGCAGAAGAGATTACCGAAGTCAGCGGCATCGGCGATGCCACCCTGGCTAAAATTAAGGATTTGATCACCGTTCAATAAGCTGTGGGTGCGGCTGAAATTCGAGAGGCTTGTTTAAGCTTGTTAAACTCGTTCCCAAACTCAGTGTGAGAACGAGTTTAACAAAATTACCGGGTTCTGAAATTAACGGCTGACGTTGCCTAAAACTCATAATTGAGTTATGCTTTTGATGAGTCGAGCAAATGTATTGAGGTAAGTCAGCAATGGAAAAGGTTAATAGGGTTTACCTGTCATGGGGGGATGTAGAGAGGCTGATTATTGGAATGATGCCTCGCTTGCAAGCTTTCAATTATGACTTGGTTATTGCCATCACCCGGGGTGGGATCATTCCGGCGGCCATTATCTCCGAGCGGCTGGCTATACAGCAGGTGCTGGTGGCGTCGGTTGATTTTTACGAAGACAAAGAACACGACCTGGATTGGCCGGTCTTTATGCAATTTCCCGCCGATAGCTTTTTGCGTGGCAAAGATACCCTTATTGTGGACGATATTTGGGACCGAGGCAAGCAGGTCGTCAGTGTAACCGAACGCGTTAAATATGCCGGGGGACGCTCTCGCTCGGCCGTGCTTCATTACAAACCTCACCGCTCTGACTTTCCCGATAAAGCGCCCGATTTTTACGCCGCTGAAACTGAAGATTGGATTATCTACCCCTGGGACGCCGAGCGAGGCAAAATGGGCGTCTAGCCCGAGAAATTGGCCTGGCCGCGTTATCACCAACCTGACTCACCCATACACGAGGCAACAGGATGCGTTTCTTAATTACAGGCGGGGCCGGATTTATCGGGGCCGCCCTGGCTAATCGTTTAGTCCGGCAAGGGCACACTGTGCGGGTGCTTGACGACCTGAGTGCCGGCGACTCGGCCAATCTTGATCCGGCCATCCACTTTACCCGCGGCGATGTCGAGGACAAGCCCAAAGTTTGGCGTTTGCTCAACAAAATTGATTGTGTTTACCACCTGGCGGCGCGAGTGTCGGTGCCGGAGTCGGTTTTGTACCCGCGCGAGTACAACAATACCAACGTCGGCGGCACGGTGGCAATTATGGAAGCGATGCGCGATGCCGGGGTCAAGCGGGTGGTCCTGGCTTCGTCGGGAGCCGTGTACGGCGAGCAGGAGGTGGACAAGGTCAGCGAGTCGCTGTTGCCCAATCCTGACTCACCCTATGGGGTCAGTAAGCTAGCCGCGGAAGGGTATGTCCATACCATTGGTGACTTGTGGGGTATTGAAACGGTAGCACTGCGGATTTTTAATGCCTACGGACCGGGCCAGGCCATTCCGCCGACCCACGCGCCCGTGATTCCCCAATTTGTGCGCCAGGTTTTGGGGGATGGCTCGCTCATCCTCTACGGCAACGGTGAGCAAACCCGTGATTATATTTATGTGGACGATGTGGTGCAGGCTTTAGTTGCCGCTGCCACCGCCGCAGGCATCAACCGCCAGGTGATTAACATCGGCACCGGCACTGGAACCAGCATCAAGGAACTGGTGGCGCTGATCGAAAAAGTAACCGGGCACACGGCCCAAACTATTATTAATCCGGCGCTTTCGGGCGGCGTTTCTGCTTTGGTGGCCGATACCAGTCGGGCCAGAAAGCTGCTCGATTTCAGACCCCAGGTTTCGCTGGAAGAGGGTTTGGCGCTACTTATTGAGCGTGATCCCCAGTTTGCCAAAGGAAAAATTATCAGCGGTGATGGATGAATCGTGAATGGTTAACGATCTGATCAGTCTCAATCCTCATTAACAATTAACGATTGACAATTCACAATTCTTCAAGTTCCTCCATCCCCACTGCCATTAAATATCCCCGCGCTCGCTCAGTTTTGGGGTAGCGATTGACCAGTTTCCAAAACCGGGGACCGTGATTGGCTTCCAGCAGGTGGGCCAATTCATGAACAATCACATAATCGCGTACAAACGCCGGCATGGTTGCCAGCCGATGGGAGAGCCGGATGGTTTCATTCGCCGGAGTGCAGCTACCCATCCGGCTGTTCTGGTTAGTGACCCAGCGGATAGATTTCCATTTGAGCTTGCCCTCAAAATACTGCCGGTTTAACTCCTGGGCGCGGCGGTGCAGGGCCTGATCGTCCAGTTCGGCTTTGGCGCGCCGCCGCTGCCAGCGTTTCTGCAGCTTGTCTATGATGGGCTGCAGCTCGGCATCGCTCAGGCCGGCCGGAGCCTGGACCACAAACGCGCCGCCAACCTCACGCGCGCTGATCGTCTTTTTGCGCTTCTTACTGCGGATGATCTTAATTTCCATCATTTTGGAAGAGTTGGAAGGTTGGAAGGCTGGGAAATACAATCTTCCACCCCCCCAGCCTTCCAACCTCCCCTCTGCTTTACCTCCAGATCAACATAGCATCCCCAAAGGAATAAAAGCGATACTTCTCTGCCACAGCAGTTTCATATGCCTGGCGAGTAAGTTCGGTCCCGGCAAAGGCGCTGACCAGCATCAGCAGGGTGGACTTGGGCAGATGAAAATTGGTCAACAGCGCGTCCACGGCGCGAAAGGTGAAGCCAGGGTAAATAAACAGATCGGTTTCCTCTTCAATAGCGGCGACCGGCTTCCAGGGACACAGATTGGGATCAAGGGTGCTGGCCTGTTGCAGCGAACCAGTCACTCCGGCGCTGCGCAGGGCAGCCGTTTCCAGCGTCCGTGCTGCCGTGGTCCCGACGGCAACCAGCCGCCCCCCGGCTAACTTGGCCTGGTTGATGCGCTGGGCGGTCTCAGGGGTGAGGCGAGCATACTCGTGATGGATAGTGTGGCGCTCAACCTGCTCAACTGTGACCGGCTTGAAGGTGTCCAGCCCGATGTGCAGCGTTACATAATCCAAAAGCACGCCCTTGGCCCGCAAAGCCAGCAGCATCTCCGCCGAAAAATGCAGGCCGGCGGTCGGTGCGGCGGCGGAGCCTTCCACCCGGCTGTAGACAGTCTGGTAACGCTCGGCGTCAGCCAGGGTAGTGTGGATATAGGGGGGCAGGGGGGTGTGTCCAATCTCCGCCAGCAGGGCCTCAATGGGCTGGTTGAACTCGATGAGCCGGCGTGACTCGCCCAGGTCTTCCAGAATAGAGGCGAGGAGGCGAGGCGACGATGAGGCGGCGTCTTTCGCCTCTTCGCTTCTTCGCCGCTTTGTCTCTTCTATCTCAATCACCACCCCCGGCCGCACCCGCTTCCCGCCGACCAACGCCTCCCAGCGCAGGCCGTCCACCCGTTTGAGCAACAAAAGTTCCACCTGACCGCCGCTTTGCTTGCGGCCAAAAAGGCGGGCGGGAATGACCCGGCTGTCATTGGCGACCAGAATATCGCCGGGGAGCAGTAGATCGGCCAGGTCGGCAAAGGAGCGGTGCGTAATCTCGCCGCTGCGGCGACCCACCACCATCAACCGCGAGGCATGGCGCGGCTCAATCGGCGTTTGGGCAATCAGTTCGGAGGGGAGAGGGTAGTCGAAAAGCGTAATATTCATGATGGTTTGATCTGTGATACGTGATGCGTGAAACGTAAAATCTTCACGCATCACGCGTCACGCTTCACGTTCCTACCTCACCTCAATTCGCTGCACAATTGGCTCGCCGGCGCGCTGCGCATCGTCAACGGCGACGAGGCTTAAATCATAGGTGCCGGGGATGTGCCCGGTCCAGATATGACAGACGGTCCAGACGGAAGATGGCGGGGCTAAAGGTAACGGATTGGCTTGAACGGACCCCCCGGCCTGGCCCAAATACTGGCAGGCCGGAGAAGGGAAGCTGAGCCGCTCAAGGCTGGCCTGGGCCGGCTGCCCCCAGACCAAAACCTGGGCTGCCGCCAGGGTGTCGGGGAAGGTGTTAGCCTGCCCGGCGGTCGCTTCGGAGCGGATGGGCTGGCCGTTAACTGAAATTTGCAGCGAGGACAGCTTGGTGTAACCCCGGTGGTAGCTGGCAATCGCCAGCGGCTCGCCAACGCCAACCCGGATGCTCTGGCGGGGGTCAACAAAATTTGAGACGGGTTTGGCCTCGCCAGAGTTCGGCCCACTGCTGAAAATATTGAAGCCGGGCAGGGATTGGCAGGCGGTGATTACAACGGCTACGCTGATGGCGAAGAACAGGGCAAAAGTGGATTTTATATGCATTGAAAATCTCCCCCTTGTCATTGTAACGCCATTATTTCGAAATCATCATTCTCGACTTGAAATTCTCGAACCGGATACTTCCGCCAGCAATCATCTAACCATTCATGACCTTCACCCTCCAGATACGTGAATAGGCTAGAGTAAGGCCAATCCCGCAATTGTTGAACATACCGTGTTTAATGGGGTTGTAATGGATGTAATTGAAGTGCTGCCAATAATCCCGCTCATTACGGATACACCAATCTCAATAATTCCACCAAACCTGTCGCCCAGATAGGTTGTCCCATTTATTGAAGGTTGTAGCTGTCTTGGCGTGGAATCGTTGCAGAAAGCGGGATAGATTCTCTCCTTTTTCGAGATGGAAAAGAATATGGTAGTGATTATTGAGGACAACCCAAGCTTTTAGATCCAAACCATATGAAGGAGCAAGACTCAGAAGTTGTTGCTGCAAATACTCTTTGTAGCTGGCCTGCGCAAGTATATGCACATGATATAGGACTGTTCCGGTAATGAAATAGTAAACTCCATTCTCATAGATGTGAGTGGGGTTATGACGATAAGAGCGTATTCGAGTCGGCATTGCGTTCTTCTTTGCGGAGTGCAAAAGTGCACTTTTGCACTCCGCTCGATTTATCCCCTTATTTTTCCGAAGTATACGATGTGCTCAGACTCCTTGTTAAAACAACGCCGGCTGCGCCGGCCGATCGGGGGCGTTTAACCCTAAATGCTCGTAGGCGCGCGGTGTCGCGACCCGGCCGCGGGAGGTGCGATCCAGGAAGCCGAGCTGTAATAAGTACGGCTCGACCACGTCCATGATGGTGCTGCTTTCCTCGCTGATGCTGGCGGCAATGGTTTCCAGGCCGACCGGCCCGCCGCCGAATTTCTCGATGATCGAGCGCAACACCTTTTTATCCAGGTCGTCCAGCCCCAGCGAATCCACGTTCATCAGGGCCAGGGCTTCCTGGGCTACCGCTTTGGTGATAACGCCGCTGGCCCGCACCTGGGCAAAGTCACGGGCGCGTTTGAGCAGGCGGTTGGCGATGCGGGCCGTGCCGCGCGAGCGGGTGGCAATTTCCCTGGCCCCTTCCGTCTCCAGCGGCACCTGCAAAATCGCCGCCGAGCGGGTCACGATGAGCTGTAACTCCTCCGGGCTGTAAAACTCCAGCCGGAAGATAGCCCCAAAACGGTCGCGCAGCGGGGCGGCCAGCAGATCAAGCCGGGTGGTGGCGCCCAAGACGGTAAAATGAGGCAGCTTAAGGCGGATGTTGCGGGCGCTCGGCCCTTTGCCGATGACGATGTCGAGGGCGTAATCTTCCATGGCCGGGTACAACACTTCCTCGACGGCCCGGGCCAGGCGGTGAATCTCGTCAATGAACAACACGTCACCCCGGCGCAGGTTGGTCAGAATGGCGGCCAGGTCGCCGGCCCGCTCGATGGCCGGGCCGGAGGTGATTTTGAGATTGACCCCCATCTGGTGGGCGATGATATTGGCCAGGGTTGTCTTGCCCAAACCGGGCGGGCCGTACAGCAGGACGTGGTCCAGGGCCTCGCCGCGGCCCTTGGCGGCCTCGATCAGGATTTGAATGTTCTGCTTGACCGCCGTCTGACCAAAGTAGCTGTCCCAATCCAGCGGGCGCAGCGTGGCGTCGAGCTTGGTTTCGGCTGATTGCAAATCGGGTGATACGGTTCGTTCGTCCATAGCAGCGGTGATTATAGCACATAAGTGCTGTAGTGAGGAATTATGCTTGTTCCTGTTCCCAAACTCAGCAGGTTTTTCCCCTCCCACTTTCCTATTGAGCCAGTCCCGTACTTGTGCTAAACTGGTAAGGTCGAATGACTCTTTAACAAGTTTGGAGACTGGCGTGGACAAGCAGCAATTGCAGGCCGCCCTGACGACAGCAGGCCGGGTGTTGACCTCGACCCTGGATTTGGACGCCGTGCTTGAGGAGTTGATCCTTGAGATCAAAACCTTACTTGAAGCAACCGGCGGCTCAGTTTTACTGCTTGATCCGGCCAGCGACAAACTGGTCTTTGTTGCCGTAGTTGCGCCCGACGCTCAGGCGCTCATCGGCGTGCAGTTGCCGCTGACGGCCGGCATCGCCGGTTGGACCATCCAGCAGCGGCAGTCCGTGCTGGTAGACGATGCCCAACACGATCCCCGCTTCTACAATCAAATTGACAGCCTGACCGGCCTGACGACCCACTCGCTGCTGGCTGTGCCCCTCCTCTTTAAGGAGAGGGCTATTGGCGTGATCGAGGTCATCAACAAGGCCCAGGGGCGCTTTGACCGGCAAGATCTGGAAATTCTGGAAACTTTGGCCGGCTCGGCGGCGATTGCCATTGAGAATGCCCGGCTGTACGAAGAACTGGAGCGCCGCGCCCAGCAGTTAGCCGTTCTCCACGAGCTGGATCGAGCCATTTCGGCCAGCTTGCGCCTGGACGATGTTTATCATGTTTTCTCCCTGCACGCCGCTCGCCTGTTTCCCTATGATTGGCTGTCTATTGCCCAGGTAGAAGCGGGGGAGATCCGCCTGACCTACGTGGCCGGTGAAGACAAACACGTTCTGCCCTCCCAAACCGTTCTGCCGCGCAAAGCCTCCGCCGTAGGCTGGGTGATCAGCCGGGGCCAGCCCCTGCTGCGCCATGACCTCACCCCTGATACCGGCTTTGCCGGCGACGAGCAACTGGCCGGGCTGGGCATTCGCTCCAACCTGATTATCCCTCTCCGGGCCAAAGGGCGGATCATCGGTACCTGGGAACTGGGCAGCCGCCGCCTCGGCGCTTACCATGCCGACGACCTGGAAATGCTGCAGGCCATGGCCGATCAGTTAGCCATCGCCATCGAGAACGCCCGGCTGTTTGAGCAGGTGCAGAGCGGGCGCGAGCAACTGCGCCGGCTGGCCCATAAAGTCGTCTCGGCCCAGGAGGAGGAACGCCAGCGGCTGTCACGCGAACTGCACGATGAAGCCGGCCAGGTCTTGACGGCCTTAAAAATCGGCTTAACCCTGATCCGGGATGATTTGCCGGCCCGCATGGGGTCGCTCCGCCAGCGTATGGGTGAAGTTGTCGCTTTGACCGACATGACCATGGAACGGCTGCGGACCCTGGCCAGAGATTTGCGCCCGCCGGCGCTCGATACTGCCGGGCTGACTCCGACCCTGGAAGGTTTGTGCCGTGAGTTTGCCAAGCGAGTCAACTTAACCATCGAGTTTGAGGCTGAAGAACTGCCCGCGCTGCCCGACCTGGTGAATATCTGCCTGTACCGCTTTTTGCAGGAAGCGCTGACGAACGTGGCTAAACATGCCCAGGCCACGCAGGTATGGGTGAAGTTAGCCGCTAATGCCAGCGCTGTCAGTTTGGCTGTGCAGGATAACGGCTGGGGCTTTGACCCTCAGACCAGCCTCCCGCCCAAAGGGATCGGCTTATTGGGCCTGCAGGAACGGCTGGAATTGCTGGGCGGCCGGCTGGAAATTACCTCTCAACCCGGCCAGGGCGCTTGCCTGGTAGCTCATCTACCACGGGAGGAAAATTGAATGATCCGCGTCATTTTGGCCGACGACCATCACCTGGTGCGGCAGGGTATCCGCTCACTATTGGAGAAAACCGGCGATATTGAGATTCTGGCCGAAGCCGAAAACGGCCAGGAGGCGGTCAAACTGGCCGAGCGCCTGGCGCCTGATGTCCTGGTCATGGATATTGCTATGCCCCGCTTAAACGGCATCCAGGCCGCCGAACAAATTCGCAGTCTGGGCTTGGCGACACAGGTGGTGATCCTCTCTATGTACTCCGATGAAACCCTGGTGCGGCACGCGTTACGGGCCGGGGTAAGGGGCTATTTGCTCAAACGCTCGGTGGTGGAAGAACTGCTCCTGGCTCTGCGTGCGGCCATGCGCGGCGAAATCTATCTCAGCCCGGCTGTTTCCCAGATGATGATGACTGACTTTCTGGCCGGTCAAAGCGCCGCCGAGGCGGCCAGCCCCTTTGAGCAGCTCTCAGCCCGCGAGCGCGAGGCGCTCAAGCTCGTGGCCGAAGGGGCGACCAACAAGGCCATTGCCGAGGCCATGCAGATCAGCATCAAAACGGTGGAAAAGCACCGC
The DNA here is from genome assembly GCA_016860845.1 of Chloroflexota bacterium. Next base: position 52,291 of record BOKF01000032.1, on the reverse strand, counting down.
ACCAATTTAATGACCAAATTGAATGTCCACGATTTAGCAGGGCTGATCCGCATCGCCATCAAGCACGGTTTAATTTCTTTGGATGAGTAAAGCTTGTGCCATCTTGTTCCCACGCTTCGCGTCAGTTTGGGAACAAGATGGCGGAACAAGTAACGGCCTGCACTTCCAGATTTTCTACTGACCCCATAATGAAGATTAAATAATTATTTCGGTAAACGTAGGGGCACGGCCTTGTGCCTGCCCTGGGGCGACCGCAAGGGTACGCCCCCACATTACCGAATTATTTTCTTAAAATCCATAATGGGGTCTCTTTTTGACTGAAAGTAGGGTTAGACCCCATGTTGCTCTGGACCATTATGTGTCATAATGAGCTTGAGAAGTGAGGAGGATAGTCTCGCTTAAAGCCTAATTCTAACAGAACTCTGCATCGAAATAACAGCCGTCGTGTCTCTTCTTGAATCACGAGCCTCTGTCCTCTCACCCTCCGGCCATCAGTTATGGTCTCCTCACTTCTTTTCTAAAAAATTATGGTTCAAAAAGTTAACGGGTCATCACGCATCCTGAGTTGGGCGAGGAGCGAATATGATGGTTTGGTTCTTAAAACTTCTTGTTATCTGGTTGAGCTTCGATGTGGTGGTGATTGCCAGCGGTTGGTATCTGGTCAGGGCGATCAAGCCTAAATTTCCCAACTGGTGGCGACAAGCCGTTGCTGACGAGAGGCCAAGTGTCAAGGTCATTCAGTTCGACAGAACGGAATCGGGTTGGAACCCGGTGGAGGCTTTACCTTATGGATTACCAAGTAAGCATTCATGAAAATCCTATGATTCGCGTGCTCATTGCCGACAATCATAGTCTGGTGCGCCAGTGTATCAAAATATTTCTCCAAAAGGCTGATGATATTGAGATTGTGGGTGAAGCCTGGGACGGCCAAAAAGCTGTTGAACTGGCCGAATGCCTGGCCCCTGATGTGCTGGTGATGGATATTGCCCTACCCCAGGTAAATGGCCTGCAGGCGACGGAACAAATTTGCCGCCAGGGTTTGAACACGCATGTGGTGATTCTGTCCCTGTACAATGACGAAATACAACAGTGGCAGGCCCTCCGCCACGGTGCGAACGGTTTCGTGCCCAAGGATTTGATTGCCGCCGAACTGCTCTCGGCCGTTCGCGCGGCTCATCATGGCCGTATTTATCGCGGCTGTTATCCCGGCAGTGCCAAATAGCCCAAATCCTCTTTCTGCTTTTAACCCATAGTTGACACAAACTCGCCTCTGTGTTAGATTATCACTATCAAATTGAACCCTAAAGTGTTGATCGAGACGAGTAAGCAGGTCTATGTGGCGTGCCAGAGAGAGAAGGTCGGCGGCTGGAAACCTTCTCACCCCCATCTGCCCAAAACCCCTCGAGAGCGAGCCTTTGAAAGCAGACACGCGAGTATAAGGTTCCGGGTGGCTCCGTTAGCGGCTGTGTAAGGGTTAAACGTTCAAACGTTGAATGTTTAACCGAAATTGGGTGGAACCGCGTGGAGTCCCTCGCCCCAAGGTGGGTGGGGGATTTTTGTTTTTCTGGGGAAAGGAGTAACAATGGCTAAACGCAAAAGAAAGCCGGGTGAACGCGAAGGCTTTAAATTGAATTTGGGCAAAGATTATCGCAGCGAGCGTTACGTGATGTATATCGTTAATGCAGAGACGGGCCTGTTGCAAGCCGGAAAGATTAATCCTGACTTGACCGATGGTGAGGTAATCCAGGCTTTAGAAGATCTCATAGCACGCTTAAAACAACCTGAATTGGCTGAAGCGCTTCTCAGCCAAAAAACCGGTGAACCTCAAAGTTCTGAGGCTAAGCTTGAAGGTCCGCATGCTTTTGTGCAAAACTTTGTGCTGATGAATCTACATTCAGCGTTTGAGCGATACGGGCCCCTGAACGCTGAGGGTGTTATTGGCATTCTCGGTGTTATAAAGAGTTCGGTAAAAAAGTGGAGTGTAGGCCCGCACCGGCGCGGCTACTTAACTTTCATCGAAGGATTTTTGGGAAATATGGGGGTCAAAGTTCAAAAACTGACGGCTGAAGAAGCTGAAGCCTTGGGCTTAAAAGCCGACACCACTATTCATTTGGAAAAAGGTGATTGATCATGGACAACCAGCAAGACGCCAAAAATGCGCAACTGTACAAAATTCGTCACAGCCTGGCCCACGTGATGGCTCAGGCCGTGACCGAACTCTACCCCGACGTGAAACTCGGTATCGGCCCGCCGATTGATACCGGCTTTTATTACGACTTCGACCTAGGTAAAGATGAACAGGGCAAGCCCCGCACCTTCACCCCGGAGGACCTGGAAGCTATCGAAAAGCGAATGCGCCAGATTATCGGCGGCAAGCACAAGTTTGAGTACCGCGAGGTCAGCGCCGAGGAAGCGCGGGAGCTGTTCAAGAACCAACCCTACAAATTGGAGTTGATTGATGGCCTGGCCAGGGGCAGCATTGACGAGTACGGCAACGAAACCACGGAAAAGCCGGTCATCAGCACCTACCGCCAGGATACGTTTGAGGACCTGTGCCGGGGGCCGCACGTCGAAGTCACCAACCAGCTTCCGAGCGATGGCTTCAAGCTCCTGAGCGTCGCCGGGGCTTACTGGCGCGGCGACGAAGCGAACCCGATGCTCCAGCGCATCTACGGCACGGCCTGGACCAACAAAAAAGAGCTGAACCAGTACCTGGAAATGCTGGAAGAGGCCAAAAAGCGCGACCACCGTAAACTGGGCCGCGAACTGGAAATCTTCACCTTTGATGAAGAGGTCGGGCCGGGGCTGCCGCTGTGGCTGCCGCGCGGCGCGGTCATGATTGAGGAGCTGGAAAAGCTGGCCAAAGAAGTGGAATACCGGGCCGGCTACGAGCGGGTCCGCACGCCGCACCTGACCAAGGAAGACTTATTCCTGCGCAGCGGTCACCTGCCCTACTATGCCGAGAGTATGTTTCCGCCCATGGAAATGGAAGGCGTGCGCTACTACATCAAGCCGATGAACTGCCCCTTCCACCACAAAATCTTTAGCAGCAAGCCGCGCAGCTACCGCGACCTGCCGGTCCGGCTGGCCGAGTACGGCACCTGTTATCGTTACGAAAAAAGCGGCGAGTTGTTTGGCCTGATGCGGGTGCGCTCGATGCAAATGAACGATGCCCACATTTACTGCTCCGAGGAGCAGTTCGAAAGTGAATTTCTGGGCGTGGTCAACCTGTACCTGGAATATTTTAAACTGCTGAACATCGAGAAGTATGTCATGCGCCTGAGCACCCATCATCCTAAAGGGCTGGGCAAAAAATATGTGGACAATGAACGCTTATGGTTGAAAACCGAGGATATGGTCCGCCGGGCGATGGACCACGGCGGGGTGCCTTACGTCGAAGTGCCCGACGAGGCCGCTTTCTATGGCCCCAAGATTGACGTGCAAATCTGGAGCGTCATTGGCCGGGAGTTTTCCCTGGCGACCAACCAGGTAGATTTCGCCGTGCCCCCGCGCTTCAACCTGACCTTTATCAACCAGCACGGCCAGGAAGAAACACCGCTGTGCATCCACCGCGCCCCGCTCAGCACGCACGAGCGTATGGTCGGCTTTTTGCTGGAGCAGTACGCCGGCAAATTCCCGGTCTGGCTGTCGCCGGACCAGGCATGTGTCGTGCCCATTACAGAAGCGCACAACGAGTATGCCGACAACCTGGCCCGCCGGCTGCGGGCGGCCAATATTCGTACCCAGGCCGATCTGGGCACGGAGCGGATGAACGCCAAGATTCGCCAGGCGCAATTATTACAAATCCCCTACATGCTGGTCGTGGGCGATCAGGAAGTGGCTAACGGCACGGTCTCCCTTAGAAAGCGCGACGGTTCGCGGCAGAACGATGTGCCGGTGGGCGAATTCATTGCAGCGGTCCAGGAACGGATTGCCTCCCGGTCGAGCGAGTTGTAGAGTAGAACACGAGACCCTAAAGGTCTCAAAGACCTTTAGGGTCTTCACGGGAGTGCATCATGAAATCCAACGAATTAGCTCAAGACGAACTCTACAAAATCCGGCACAGCCTGGCCCACGTCATGGCCCAGGCAGTGCTGGAGATGTTCCCAACCGGCAAAATTGCTATCGGCCCGCCCATCGAGGACGGCTTTTACTACGATTTCGACCTGCCGCGCCCTCTCACGCCTGAAGACTTAGCCGCGATTGAAAAACGGATGCGCGACATCCTCAAGGGGCGACATACCTTCCAGCGCCGCGAGTTGAGCGCCGCCGAGGCCAAAACTCTCTTTGCCGGCCAGCCTTTTAAGCTGGAGTTGATCGAGGGCCTGGAAAAAGGCGGGGTGGACGAATACGGCGAACCGACCGATGCCCCACCCATCATCAGCACTTATAAACACGACACCTTTGAGGATTTGTGCAAAGGGCCGCATGTGGCCAACCTGGGCGAAATTAATCCCTCAGCCTTCAAGCTGATGAAAATCGCCGGAGCCTACTGGCGGGGCAATGAAAAACGCCCGCAGTTGCAGCGCATCTACGGCACCGCCTGGAAAACAGCGGAGGAATTGGCCGGGCATCTCCACCGCCTGGAAGAGGCCGAAAAGCGTGATCATCGCAAGCTGGGCAAAGAACTGGACCTGTTCAGCACCGAGCCGGACCTGCTTGGCGGCGGGCTGGTGCTGTGGCACCCCCACGGGGGTCTGATGCGTCACCTGGCCGAAGAGTTTTGCCGCAAAGAGCACCTGGCCCAGGGCTATGATCTGGTTTACTCGCCGCATATCGGTAAAAGCACGCTCTGGCAGACCAGCGGCCATCTTTCCTTTTACAAGGAAAATATGTACGCGCCGCTCGATATTGACGGGCAGGAGTATTACCTCAAACCTATGAACTGCCCCTTCCATATTATGATCTATCAGGACAAGCTGCGCAGCTACCGCGACCTGCCGCTGCGCTTTGCCGAATGGGGCACAGTCTATCGCTATGAGCGCAGCGGGGTGCTGCATGGCCTGCTGCGGGTGCGCGGCTTTACCCAGGACGACGCCCACCACTTTGTGCAGCCGGAGAAGATGCCGGAAGAGATAGATTTTGCCCTCAACTTCTGCCTGCACATTCTGCGCAGCTTCGGTTTTACCGAATTTCAGGCCTACCTCAGCACCCGGCCCGAAACCAAATCCGTTGGCGAACTGGCAGACTGGCAGACTGCCGAAGTCGCCCTGGAAGCTGCGCTGGAAAGGGCCAACCTGCCTTACGAGATTGATCCCGGCGGCGGCGCGTTTTACGGCCCCAAGATTGACCTCAAGGTCAAAGACGCCCTGGGACGGGAGTGGCAGTTGAGCACCATCCAGTTCGACTTCAACTTGCCCGAACGCTTCGATATTACCTACATTGGCGAGGACGGCCAGGCGCACCGGCCTTACATGATCCATCGCGCCCTGCTGGGTTCGATGGAACGTTTCTTCGGGGTATTAATCGAACACTTTGCCGGCTCGTTCCCGGTATGGCTGTCGCCGGTACAGGCGGTGCTCATCCCCATCGCCGACCGGCATGTCGCCACCTGCGATGCCGTCGCCAAACGGCTTAAGGCCGCCGGGCTGCGGGTCGAGGTGGACGCCAGCAGCGAGCGCATGGGTCACAAGATTCGCCTGGCTCAAAAGCAGAAAGTCCCTTACATGCTCGTGGTGGGCGACAAGGAGCAGGCGGCGAATCAGGTGGCGGTGCGTCTCCGCAGCGGGGAGGATTTGGGGCCGTTAGATGTATCGGCGTTTGAGCAGATGGCGCTGGAGGCGGTCGTAAATAAATTGTAATTTACCGGAAATAAAAATTCCGTACTGGCTGATGTCAGGCTGAATGACTCGCCGCTCTGTGCCAGCCATGCTATAATATGCCTAGAAATTGAAACCGGCCCGCCTGCGAGTTTTCAGGCGGGTTGTCTCTTGTCATGGAGCTATATGTTAGATAAATTAGCCGCCGTTGAAGCGCGGTACAATGAATTACTTGAATTAATGGCCTCGCCGGAGGTCGTCAGCAAGCCGGATTTGCTGCAAAAATACGGGCAGGAGCAGGCCGGCATCGAGCGCCTGGTTGAGACTTATCGGCGCTATCAAGCCGTCCTGACCCAACTGGACGAAGCCAGGGCCATGCTGGGCGATGGCCTGGACGACGAGATGCGGGCCATGGTCAAGGAGGAACTGGACAGCCTGGAAAACGAGCAGGTTGATTTGGAAGAGAAATTGCGGGTGATGCTCCTCCCCAAAGACCCCAACGACGAGAAAAACGTGATCGTCGAAATTCGGGCCGGGGCCGGCGGCGACGAGGCCGGCCTGTTTGCCGCCGATCTTTTCCGCATTTACACTCGCTACGCCGAAAATCAGGGCTGGAAAACCGCCGTCCTGAGCCGGAACGAGTCCGGGATTGGCGGCTTTAAGGAAATCATTTTTCAAGTTAACGGCCGGGGGGCTTACTCCAAGCTAAAATACGAGAGCGGCGTCCACCGGGTGCAGCGTGTCCCCGAAACCGAGAGCGGCGGGCGCATCCACACTTCTACGGCGACGGTGGCGGTTTTGCCGGAAATGGATGAAGTGGAAGTGGAGATTGATCCCAATGAGGTGCGGATTGATATTTTCCGCTCCACCGGGCCGGGCGGCCAGAGCGTCAATACGACCGACTCGGCGGTGCGGCTGACCCACCTGCCCACCGGCTTGGTGGTAAGCTGCCAGGATGAAAAGAGCCAGTTGCAGAACAAAATCAAGGCTTTCAATATTCTGCGCGCCCGGCTCTACGATATGGAGCAGCAGCGTATCAACGCCGAACACAGCGCGGCCCGGCGCTCCCAGGTCGGCAGCGGCGACCGCAGCGAGAAAATCCGCACCTACAACTTCCCCCAAACCCGTGTCACCGACCACCGCATTGGCCTGACCAGCTACCGCCTGGAAAATATCCTGCACGGGGAAATTGACGAGTTCATCGAAGCCCTGACCAAAGCCGACGAGGAAGAAAAGCTGCAAGAGTTGGCGGCGGCGTAGTGAGATTTGATTTTCAGAATCGGTAATGAACCTGGAAGAGTGGAAGGCTGGAGGGCTGGATAAGTAGCCTCCCATCTTCCATTCCTCCAAATATATTACCGAATTTGGTCATCAATTACGATGTTGATATGATCGTCATTAACGACTACAACCCACTGTGGCCCAAAGAGTTTGAAGTGCTACGGTTGTCTCTTCTAGAGATACTAGGGTCTTTAGCCATGCGTGTTGATCATATTGGATCAACTTCAGTTCCAGGTCTCGGTGCGAAAGACATCATTGATATTCAAGTGACCGTTCGAGAGCTAACGCCAGAAGTTAAGCAAAGGCTTGTTGACGCGGGATACTTTTGGTTTGAGGCATTCACGCACGATCATGTGCCCCTTGATGAAGACGACAATCCCAAGTTATGGGCGAAGTTTACCTTCAGTCAACCCCCAGGACAGCGTCGTGTCTATGTACATGTGCGTATCCACGGCAACCCTAATCAGCGATATGCCTTGCTGTTTCGGGACTATCTGCGTGCTCATCCAAAGTCGGCTAGAACAATCGAGCTAATCAAACGCGAACTTGTAAAACGGCACGCGGAAGATGAAGATACTTATTACGACATCAAGGACCCTGTTTACGATCTAATTTGGGATGCGGCACAAGAGTGGGCGAAGCAGACCGGCTGGACACCCCTCTAGCGCCAGGCGGCCGGACAATTTGAGAAAGACTTGAAGTGGATGGAGAAACGAGGTAAGGAATTACAGAAATTAAAAGAGATGTGATAAGTAACGTGACTTCACTTGGCAATACTTTACAAAAAGCCATTCATCATCTCTCCACCGCCGGCTGCGATACCCCTCGGCTCGATGCCGAAGTGCTCCTGGCCCACAGCCTGGGCCGGGAGCGGACCTGGCTTTATCTTCACCTCTCCGATCTCCTGGACGAAAACCAAATTAAGCAGTTCGAGGAACTGCTCCGCCGCCGGGAGCAGCACGACCCGGTGGCCTATCTTGTCGGGCACAAGGAATTTTTTGGCCTGGAGTTCCAGGTCAATCCCCATGTCCTTATTCCCCGTCCGGAAACGGAACTGCTGGTTGAAACCGCACTGGAGATTTACGATTTACGATTTACGATTTACGATTCTGAAACGATGCCCGCCAGTTCACAATTTAATATTCACAATTCACAATTCACAATTGCCGATGTTGGTACGGGTAGCGGTTGCATTGCGGTTGCCCTGGCCAAACATCTGTCCGATGCTTTGATTATTGCCATTGACACTTCTCCCGAAGCGCTGCGTCTGGCCTGGCAAAATGCCGAACGGCATGCCGTAGCCGATAGAATTACTTTTTTGTCCGGTGACTTACTGGATCCGGTAGTTGAACCGGTTGATTTAATTGTCAGCAATCCACCCTATGTTAGCCAGCCGGAGCTAGCGGCCGCTATGCCGGAGGTAAGCAAATACGAACCACGCTTGGCTCTCGACGGGGGGCCGGATGGCCTGGAAGTAATCCGGCGGCTCTTGCTCCAGGCCGGAGAAAAATTAGCGCCTGGCGGCAGTTTGCTGGTCGAAATTGGATCCCGGCAAGGGCAGGCGGTCTTTCAACTGGCCCAATCCTGTTTTCCTAAAGCCAATATCCAAATAAAACAGGACTTGGCCGGTTTGGACAGATTGCTGGTTGTGCAAATGTAACTCTCGGCGGTCGGCGGTCCGCTATCAGCGGTCGTATTTTATCTGCTACCTGCTTTATTTCCCTTTTTTTCTTTTTTTATTATACTTAGGGCCTTCTAGCGACAGGCGAAGGTGTTGGTTCCGGGAACAACCAACCCTGCTTTCAGCCTCCAGGCATCGTCCTTGTTTTGTAGGAAAGGAGAAGACGAATTAAGTATGTCGTCAAGCACTAAATCAAATCCACTCGTGCAATCGTTTGAGTCGGTTTTAGAGAGTCGAGTGGGCGGGGTGGTCATCAACTTTGTATTAATTCCGCTGCTCATTTTGAGCGCGTTATTGCTGCCGCCAATTTCCCTGGCCGACCGGCTGCTCAGCATTGGCTACGAGAGCATTGGCCGGGAAGGCGGCGCGGTCCAGGACCCCGATGGCACCCAGATCACATTTCTGCCGGAAGGGGTCAAACGTTCCTTTCGGGTCAAACTAGAACAGATTCCCCGCAGCCTCTTTTTGGAAGGTTCGGCCGGGAACAGTCTCCTCACTGCCGCCGAGAGTATTCCCCCCAATCTGGTGATGAAAAGTCCTTTCTATCGTATCCAGGTCAAGGGGACCTCTCCCGAAGCCGTAGTTCTGACCGTACCGATCCCCAACGAATCTGAACCTTATAATACGTTAGATTTGTACGCCTGGACGGGCGACACCTGGGAGTGGCTGCCTAACCGCAAAATCCTGACCGAAGATGTCATCGAGTCGGAGCTGGACTTTCTGCCGGCCTCGGTTGTGGTTATGCAAACCCATGCCATCAACCCCAATGTCTCAACGGATTACGCGCCCAATACGCCTCTGCCTGATAGCATCAAGGATACCCTGGTGGAAATCAATCCGCAGGGCCTGTACCTCGATGCCGATGGCAAAATCATGGGTGATCTGGGTACACTGCCCCCCGAAATCCAAAATGCTTCTTTTACCGTCGTCCCTTCTATTCGTAACTGGAGCAGCGATGGCTCTATTCGGTCTGATCTGATTGACAACTTGCTGATTGACGCTGAGGCCCGCCAGCGGCACATCGAGGCCATTGTTGACCTGGTGCAGCGTAACGCTTATCAAGGGATTGATATTGATTATCGCGGCGTCAATCCCGATTTGCAGAAAGAGTTAACTGCGTTCATCAGACAACTGGATGAAGCGTTGCCTGAGAATAAACAACTCTCCGTGCGGGTCGAACTGCCGCAGCAAGTTTCAGCCGAAGATTGGAACACCGGCGCCTATGATTGGCAGGCCCTGGGCCGGATCGCCGATGTGGTAAAAGTGCCAACCTCCCCTGACCCCAAAGCTTATACCCAGGGCGGCCAGATGGAAGCGATGCTTAATTGGGCAGTCGGACAGGTTAACCGCTACAAAATCCAACTACTGCTCTCGACCCTGAGCACCGAGCAGGTGAACGGCGTGACCCGTGACATCACCTACCAGCAAGCTCTGGACCCGATTGGCTCAGTGGCAATTGTTGGCGGCCAGAATATTGTCGCGCCGGGGCAGGAAGTGGACTTTACCCTGGCCGGGCTGCAAGCCTCAACCGGCATTCAATTTGACAGCAACAGCGGCACCTACTGGTTTGCCTACCTGGACAGTAACAACACCCAACGCACCGTTTATCTGGAAAATGCGGCCAGCATTGCCCGCAAGCTGCAATTTGTGGCCCAGTACAATCTGCGGGGGGTGGCCGTCCAAAATCTATTGAATGAAAAGAATGACGCCCAGATTTGGGGGGTCATCCGCAAATTCCTGGATCTGGTCATTCCGCCGGTCGAGAGCCAGTACTCGGTCGTCTGGCGGGTGCAAAATCAGGATGGCGGGGTCATTGACGAAAAAATCGTGGATTTGAGCAGCCCCAACTACAAGTGGACTGCCCCCGAAGCGGGCGGCTCTTATGAAGTCGAGGCCGCTATTTCTTCCAGCCAGGATGCTGCCGGAGCGGTCCCGCGCGGCAGTGTCGCCGTGCTGGTGGCTACGCCGACCCCCACCCCCAGCCCTACCCCCGAACCGACACCCACTCCGGAAGCCACGCCAACGCCGGAGCCTACACCCGAACCCGTTCAGCAGCAAGCCGCCCCGGCCCAGGAAGCTCCGGCCCAACCCCAACCGGCAGCGCCGCCTCCGGCTGCCTCGGTCAACGTGCCGTTTGGCTATGGCATTCAGGTGGACCCGCGCGGTAATACCAGCGCCAATATCGGTAGCCTTAAAGCCATGGGTTTTGACTGGGTCAAATTCCAGATGGCCTGGAAAGACTTTGAACCCTCGCCGGGAGGCTACTCCTGGGGTTTCTGGGATGAGGTAATTGGGGCGTATGCCGCTAACGGCATCAAAGTGATGGCCAGCATCCCCAAAGCCCCTGATTGGGCCAGACCTCCCGATGACGATAAAAGCGTCGAAGGCCCGCCGTCCGACCCGGCCAAGTATGCCGAGGCCGTCGCTCGTGTCGCCGACCGTTACCGGGGCAAGGTTATTGCCATCGAGGTTTGGAACGAGCAGAATCTTTGGTATGAAGCTGGCGGCAAGGGCCGGATTAATCCTGCTGCCTATGTCCAGCTTCTGCAGCTCTCTTACCAGGCTATCAAATCGGTCAACCCGGACATGATTGTTATCAGCGGCGCGCTGACCCCGGCAGGTAATGTTGGCGACTTGGCGATGGATGATATTGATTATCTCAGGGCCATGTATGCCAATGGGGTCAAAGGTTACTTTGACGTATTGGGTTCACACCCCTCGGGTTACCTGTGTCCGGCTCTGGGGGATTGGCAGACGATAACCCCTCAGGAAGCGGCGGCCGATCCAGGGCATGGTACTTTCACCAATCGTCACCACAGTTGGTGCTTCTTGGGTACCATGCAGGGGTACCGCCAGGTCATGGTAGAGAATGGCGACGGGGGTAAAGGCATCTCCCCCACCGAATTTGGCTGGGCTGTTTCCGGCAATCCCCAGCCCGGTTATGAGTATGCCACCAGCAACACGCCCGAAGAGCAGGCCAAATGGATCGTCGAAGCCTACCAGTGGGCCAAGAGTTCAGGTTATGTGGGGCCGATGTTCCTCTGGAACCTGGATTACGGCGTCACTGCTGCCGGCACCGAGTTGGCTAACTTCGGTATTCTCAACACTCCGGCCTTCAATGCCCTGGCAACGATGCCGAAGTAAATTAAATAGGTATTGGGTGAAATTAAGCCTGGGGCTAGACTAAAGACTTTCCTGGAAGCTCTATTTGATGTGTTTTGATTTTCAAAATTGGTAATAACTTGGAAGATTTGGAAGGCTGGAGGACTGGAAAAAGGACTCTAGCCAACCTTCCAATCCTCCAACCTTCCAAACACCTTATCGAATTTGATGGTCAAAAACGTGAGAGCATCTGTGAAGGTCATAGTTAGTCCTGGGCTTTTGTCTGAGTAAAGGTTTAAGCATGTACCAACAGAGAAACGTCCAGCCCGAAAAGAAAGGGTTTAACTTTTTACTATTATTGCCTATCATCGGCGGGAGCGCTATTGTCATTGCCCTTGTTTGCGCTGCCCTTTTTGCTGTCTATGCCATTTTCATCTATCAACCCAGCCCGCCCAAGAAAGGTACGCCGACCCCAACCTATGAGGTCGTCCGTTTTTCGGAAGAAGGTTCTGCCCAGCAGACGCCCGCCGCCCCGGTAAACACCCCCATCTCTCCCCCGCCTGGCCCCACGCCCGTAGCTCAACAGCCGGCCGAATCTCCCACACCAACGGTAGCGGCGCAAGCGCAGGTTGCACCTACGGCAACCATTCCTCCCACCATAGAGCCAACCAGCCCGCCTCCACCCGCGGAACCGCCGGCCGCCCCTGCGGCTGTCAACGCCCCGCTTAACACGGCCCCGGTAACGATGAGTTCGCCTGATTATAGCATGCAGGTCTTTCTATTCTGGCAGGAGGAGATAGCCGACCGGGATTTGAAGCTGGTCCAGGATGCCGGCTTTCGCTGGGTTAAACAAGAATTTGCCTGGCGTGAAATCGAAGGCGCTGAAAAGGGCCACTTCAATTGGGCGCGCACCGACCGGGTCATGGATCAAATTGATGCCCACGGCCTTAGAGTGATTGCCCGCCTGGGGGTGCAGCCGCAGTGGGCCGGCGGCGGCTACCCGGAAGTTGGCCCACCCAATAACCTCCAGGACTTTGCCGATTTTGCCGCCGCCGTAGCAACCCGCTACAAAGGCCGGGTTGATGCCTATCAAATCTGGAACGAGCCAAACCTGGCCCGCGAGTGGGGCAATCGTCCTCCCAGCCCGGCTGAATACACCGAGATGCTCAAAATCGCCTATCAGGCCATCAAAGCGGTTGACCCCTATCCGATCATCATCAGCGCCGGCCTGGCTCCTACCACCCGCAACGACGACGTGGCCCGGCCCGATACTCACTATATTCAGGGTATGTACGACGCCGGGGCCAAGCCCTACTTTGACGCCCTGGGCGCTCATGGGGCCGGTTTTGCCTCCCCGCCGGAAACTGATCCGGCGGAGGTCGCTCGCACGCCGGGCCTGGCTAACCCCGGCGATTTCAAGCCGGAGAATAACGTCCCCGAAGAGCTGCGCCGGGTTTACTGTTTCCGCCACGTCGAGGATGTGCGGGCGATTATGGTCAATAATGGCGACGCCGACAAGAAGGTGGTCCTGCTTGAGTTTGGTTGGACAATTGATCCGCGCCCCGACTCGCCCTACAAGTGGCATGCCGTTACCCCGGAACAACAAGCTCAATATTTTGTCCGGGCCTACCAGTATGCCCAGGCCAATTGGCAGCCCTGGATTGGTGTGATGAGCCTGATTTACGTAGCCGATCCCCAGTGGACGCTGCAAGACGAGCAGACTTATTGGAGTATCGTCTATCCCACCTACCCGGAACTCACCGCCGCACCGGCCTACTATGCCCTGCAGGCAATGCCGAAGAATTAGTAGCTTGAAGATAGTAGATGGAGAATGGTAAATCTAAGCTAGAGATAGGCGCTGTTGGTCGGCCTAAACGATTTAGGCTCTATCTTCTATCTTCTATCTTCTATCCCCTGCTTTTACTCTGGCTGCTCACCCTGCCGGCCCTCACCCCGCTTTTCCAGCCTACCCTGACCCGCAGCGCCGATGGCCTGCTCCATTTGTATCGCGTTGTCGCCCTGGACCAGCTTATCCGCCAGGGCGTCTTTTTTTCCCGCTGGCTGCCTGACCTGGCCTTTGGCTACGGCCTGCCCCTCTTTGTCTTTTATGCGCCGCTTTCCTACTATCTCACCGAGGGACTGCACCTGATGGGGCTGGAAATGGTTGGCGCGTTCAATGCTTCCGGGGCATTAGCCCTGCTCGTGGCAGGCAGCGGGATTTATCTCCTGGTGAGAGATTGGTTTGGAGCAAAAGCCGGGGCACTGGCCGGGGTGGCTTATGTGTACGCGCCCTACCAACTGTTTAATCTTTTTTCGCGGGGCAGTCTGCCGGTCACTTGGGCAGGAGCGCTGTTTCCCCTGGCTTTTTGGGCCTTTGGCCGTTTGGTCCGGCAAAACAGAATGTGGGATATGTCTCTGGCTGCCTTGACCTTTGGTGCAGCCCTGCTTATGCACAATATCTCCAACCTGCTCTTTCTCCCGCTGTTGCTCCTTTACTTGGTCATAGAATTGCTCTTTACGCCTTACGCCCGACGCCTTACGCCCGGGGCCCTGTTTCGTGTCGGACTGGCCTTGGCGCTCGGCTTAGCCCTCGCCGCCTTCTTTTGGCTGCCGGCTACCCTGGAAAAGGAATCTGCACAGGTCCAGCGCGTCATCACTCCGCCCGACTTCGACTACCGTTCCAACTTTGTCAGCCTCGGCCAGCTTTTTTCGTTACCCAGGCCCGCCAACACCGGCCTGCTCAACCCCCCCGACCCTCTCACCCTCGGCCTGGCTCAGGTGGGGCTAGCGACTATCGGTCTGTTGGCTACCCTTTTCTGCCTGCTAAAACAAAGGATTTCAGGGGAACTCAAGGGAACTCAGGAAGCTGCTCCTCGCCTCCTCGCCTCTTCGCCTCTTCTGCTCTTCGCAACTCTCGGTTTAGTCGTCGCCGTTTTCATGATGCTGCCTCTCTCTGTCGGCGTGTGGGACCGGCTGCCCCTGATCGCCTTTGTGCAGCAGCCGCACCGGCTCTTGAGCGTGACCGCTTTTTTGCTGGCAATCCTGGCCGGCGCTGCCAGCGCTGCCATGCCCGGCCGCTTGAGTTTTGGTTTTGTCGTTGGCGGCATAAGCCTGATCATTGTTAGCGCCGTTCCTCTCCTGTACCCCCGTTACTATGCCTCTCTGCCCGCTCCGCCGACCCTGACTGGCATGATGGCTTACGAACGGGCAACCGGCGCGATTGGCACGACCTCCTTCGGCGAGTACCTGCCGATTTGGGTGGAGCAAACACCCCACGAGTCGCCCCTGGAGCCGCTGTACCAAACCGGTGCAGCGATTGAGAGGCTGGATCAGGCCTATTTGCCGGCTGGCGCCAGGGTTGAGTCGGCGGCCTATAGTTTCAACCGGGCTGATCTGACCATTGACGCGCCCCAGCCTTACCAGGCTGTCTTCCACACCTTTTATTTTCCCGGCTGGCAAGCCACGGTAGACGGCCAACCGGCTCCCCTGGCCCCTGTCACCGAACGGGGCCTGCTGGGGGTAACGATGCCGGCCGGCCAGCACCGGCTTTTGCTCCAATTTGGTGAGACGCGGCTTCGACAAGCCGCAAATGTTCTCTCGCTCCTGGCAGTGGCAGCAGTAATTGGGCTGGGATTTATAGCCTATCTTCATCCTCACCCCTCACCCTTCATCCCTAAAGGGAACGAGGAGGGGGAGAGAGTTCCCGATTTCCGTTCATCCCAAATTGCTCTGCTGCTGGCTTTGGCCCTGGCCTTCCTTTTGACCAAAACTCTTTACCTGGATTGCTTCGACAACCCGCTCAAGCGAGTTTTTGATGGGACCCGTGGAACTGGAGCGAAGGTCTCGCGCAAGGTCAATTTCGGCCAGCAGGTCAATCTGCTCGGCTATGACCTCGACCAACCCCAAGTCGCCTCCGGCCAAACCTTCGACCTGACCCTGTACTGGCAGGCCCGCCAACCCTTGACCACCCCTTACAGCGCCCTGGCTCAACTGGTGGACGACCAGCAGCACCTCTTTGCCGGACAGGATAACCTGCATCCCGGCAGTCTGCCGGCCAGCCGGTGGGAACCGTGGGGCTTTGTCCAGGATAGACATGCCGTTCAGGCTCCGCCGGGTACTCCGCCGGGCGATTACTTTCTGGTAGCCGGGTTGTATGATCCGGCAACCTGGGCCAGACTGCCGGTGGTGACAGGGGGTGATCCGGGTTGGAGCGATGTCCTGCCCCTCCCCGTGACCGTCACCCGGCCAACTACCCGGCCTACCCTGGCAGAATTGGGAATTGCCTGGCCAGCACCGCAGGCTTGTCAGCCCCCAGAAGATGTGCCGGCTAATTTTCATCCCTCATCCCTCAGCCTTCATCTTTGCCTGTTGGGTGCGACGCCTGAACGCGAGATCATCCAGCGCAGCGATTTTTTGCGAGTCGGCCTGTTTTGGGAGGCCGTCGAAACGCCTGTCCCCGATTACCAGGTTGGTTTGCGCTTCCTGGCGGCCGATGATACAGTACCCTTGACTGAAACCAGCCGCCCTTCGTTTGGCCGCTACCCGATGCCGCAGTGGGTGGCCGGCGAGCGTGTTCGTGACAACCACGCGCTATGGGTTCCCGCCGATTTCCCGGCCGGAACCTACCGCTTGCAGGTGCAGGTGGTGGATGAGACGGGGCAGCCGCTGGGCGATTGGCTGGAGTTAGGGCAGTTGACCGCGCTTGAAGTCCAATAACCTTAGCCAGGCTCGTCTGGGGAAGGAGAAATAAATGTTACCGATGCTTGAAGCTTATCTGGAACGCCTGGAAGCGCTGCACAGCGACATGCGCCAGGCTCTCGCCGGGCTGCCGCTGGCGGCGTTGGATTGGCTGCCGGGGGTGGACATGAGTTCGCTGGCCGTGTTAGCCACCCATGTCGCCGGCTCGGAACGCTATTGGGTGGGCGAGGTGGCCGGCGGCGACCCGGCTCACCGCGACCGGGCGACCGAGTTCCGCATCTACGGCCTGAACGAGGTCGAATTGATCGCCCGGCTCGACGCCACCCTGGCCCACAGCCGCATGGTGCTCGAAAAGCTGACCCTGCCGGAGTTGGACCTGCGCCGCCAGGCCGGAGATAGAGGCGAAGTGACGGTGGCCTGGGCTTTGTTCCACAACCTCCAGCACGTCGGCGCCCACCTGGGGCAGATGCAGCTTACCCGCCAGTTGTGGGAACAACAGTTAATAGAAAGAACTGTGAGTTAAGTAAATGTTCGAAGGTAACTAACAGACAACTTGGACAGGATTAACAGGATTGATAAGATGTTTGAGTTTTCAATCCTGTTAATCTTGTAAATCCTGTCTTGCTGTTTCTGAGGTTAGTATTCCCACTAATTTTTGTGGTTTACTTAAGCGAAGCGGTTTGAGTCATGATACGGCGATTGACAGCTCGTAGTCGCTCAGGTGATGGGCCACTGTCTTGATGGTCGCCACATCGCCAGTAAACACAAACTCGTCGGCCATGAGGGTGAAATTCAGCGAGGCTTTAGGTTGAAATGAAACCATCTCGCCGTTGAAGGTTTCGTACATGCCGTACTGGCCGGTTATTTTACAGGTCAAGCCGTAACCGCAGGCAAAGAGCGTCTCCCCGGCCATCTCTTCGATCAGCAGCTCTTGGGCCAGTTCCAGCATTTTGTCATTCAATTGGACCGCTTTACCGGTCTGCGGCTGACCACTCATTTTTCCGGTTATCATTTTACTTACCCTGCCAGTGAAACCTGTACTTGGAGACAGTTTAACCGACTTAGCCTCTTATGTCTACACCGGAATGGGTGGTTTCAAGCAGCAAACAGAGTTAACTTTTTTGTACCTCTTTTTAACACCCCTATCGCCCAGGTGGGTGAGTCCCTTTGGTTTCCACTTCAGCCGATCTCGCTCAATTTTCACCTGGATTTCGTATAACCAGATTATTAGCGTAATTGTTAAATACAATTGCCGCTTACCAAAGATGCCACTGCATGATCAATTCCTCTTGACTGCCGCCCGTAAAGCGTAATTTCCCGATCCGATTCTGGTCGGTAGAAAAGCAGGCTATGAGATCGAGGGCAATGGTCACGTTGAGCTG
Organism: Chloroflexota bacterium; assembly: GCA_016860845.1. The sequence continues at coordinate 34,388 of BOKF01000032.1, read as the reverse complement.
ATCCTGCTGTTCTAAGGCAGCGCGGCAGGCATCTTCGTCTAAATCCTGGAAATCATCCAGATCACCTGGCTGTAACGGCACGAGCCTGATGTCATTTTCGTCGGCGTCGGCCTTCTCAAAGACCGGCCGGTCGCCATCAAAATACCAGAAGAAATCACTATCCTGCTCCGCAGGCTGCGCCCCATTATCGAAATCTATTTTATACTCGCGGCGCACCGTCGTCGTCACGTAGCTGTCATCATCGTCGTCGCGCACGTTAATCTGGATATCCCGCGTCTCTGTCGAGCCATCCGCTCGCTCGACTTGCAAACTGTAGGTGGTGCTCTCCTGGGGACATTCCCGGCGGCTCTGGTTGTCGCCGGAAACGCCTTTGCCTTGAAAGTAAACCGCCTGCACGCCGTACACATTCCAGAAGAAATTAACGCACTCGCCCCGCTGAATCTCGGTCCGATCAACCCGAAAGTCAATACTGACCGCAGGCGTGGGGGAGGCGGTTGGCGTCGGTGGAGGTGGCGTGGCTACAGTCGGCACCGTATCAACATGGTAGGCGGTTGAAAATTCCGGGTTGCCGGTAACCCAGGCCAGCCCTTGCGTACCGACGGGAAAATTAATTTGCCACCACAGGTCGGCCCCCAGATTTCGCCCGGTAATTCTGGCCTCCTGGTTGGGCTGCAAAAAACCCAGCGAGTCATACTGCGTGCCGGGGCCGGCGCGTACCCGCAGGGAGCCTGCCGGCGTAACCACGAGATAGGGAAAGGTGGGGGTGGCGGTCGGGGTGGGACTCGCCGGAACTGGAGTTGGGGTCGGTGCTGCCGGTTGAACCTGGACAAAGACCAGCTCCGACTCGCCGGTCACACCCGCGGCATTGTAAGCAATAACCTGGAGAACGTGGCTGCCGGCAATGTCAGGCAGCCAGACCTGGCTGGCCGTCCGCGTTCGGTTGGTTTGCGGGTTCATATTCGATATTCTGGCCAGCAGCTTGCCGTTGACCATCAAATCGAGGCGGGTAATGCCCTGCGGGTCAGCCGACTTGGAAACGACCGGAATTAACTCCCCGAAGGTAAACGCCTGGTCGGCGACGGGGCTGACGATGACCACGCTGGGAATGCTCTGGATCGTGGTCGTGGAGGTCGAGGTGCTTTGAACCTGCACCGGCAGCGCCGGAGGAACAGCCAGCGCCGCCCCCTCTTGCACCTCCGGGTAGCGCCCCCCTGCCTCCCCCGCCGAGGCGGTTGTGGAAGCTATCACCAGCGAAGCGATGACAACCGCCAACAGCAGCCCCATCAAGAAGGGAAACCTGGTAAAGATTTGTTTACCCATGACTCAATTACCCCTTGCTTATGATTGAATCAGCCATACAGCCAGCACACCAATATTAAAAATCGGTTGGCAGTATAGTGGGTTGCCGGTGATTGGTCAAGTCCCTACAGATTTACTCGCTCCACTACTCCCGACCCCGCCCTCAGCATCAGCTCTCCCCGGTCTGAAGCACCCTCTCAGGGCCGCAATCTTGGCAAAATGAGGGCGCGTAGTTGCGGGCTGACCCGGTTCTGGCTTTCGGGCGAAAGCACCAGTATGACGCCCAGCACCAGCAAAATGTTGGTCATCAGGAAAAAGATAAACTCCTCGATGGGGAGAACGCCGCCGAGGTAAAGCTGGAGCGATTGGGCCGGGTCAATGGTCCAGGTACCGGAGCCGATGGCCAGGGCATCGGCCAGACCGAGGTAGAGCGTCACTGGCAGCAGGGTCCACAGCACCAGCCGGCGCTGCCGCCAGAGGAGGTCGGCCCCAAAGCCGATTTGCAGTATGAGCGGCGGCAGTGCCCAGATGAGAATCAGGGCCAGATAGGTGCCGGGTTGCCAGCCGGCGATCAATATCGCCGCCATAACCAGCCAAACCGCTCCGAGACCCAACAGTAAGCTCGGGCGGAGGCGGTGCATGGAGGGCAAAGGATGGGTCTCAACGGGCAGGCGGCGGGCCAGAAAGAGCAGCCACAGGCTGGTCAAAACCGGCTGCAGGACAAAAAAGGTGTACTCTTCGATTGGCACCCAGCCCAAAACCAGGCCGGTGACCAGGTGTGGGTCGTAGAACCAGACGCCGGTGGCGACGAGGTAATTATCCCAGGGAGTCGTATAAATTAGCGCCACCAGAATATGCCCCAGCACAACCTTCCAGGCCGGCCAGCCGCTCAGGGCCTGGGGCAGAGCTAAACCTCGCCGCAGATCATACCAGGTCAGCAGCGCCAGCAGCAGGATTGGGATTACCAAAAATTGAGCCAAAAAGCCAAAATAAGTCATGAAATCTACTCTACCAAACCGGACTGCTCAGGCATAACTCACCTCTTTGGCCTGGGCATAGGCGGCCAGGGCGCGATCTTTGGCCCAGGGGTGGTCAATGATCGGCAGGGGGTAATCGTGGCCCAGCCTGCAGCCGGCCTGCCGCTGAATCTGGCCCGGCATCTCCCAGGGCGTGTGAATGTAGGAGTCGGGGACAGCCGCCAGTTCGGGCAGCCAGCGCCGGATATAGTTCCCCTGCGGATCGAATTTCTGGCTCTGCACCACCGGGTTAAAGACTCGGAAGTAGGGCGCGGCGTCGGTGCCGGTGCCGGCCGTCCACTGCCAGCCGCCGTTGTTGGCGGCCGGGTCGCCATCCAGCAGATGCTGCATAAACCAGCGCTCGCCCCAACGCCAGTCAATCAGCAAATCTTTGACCAAAAAAGAAGCGACAATCATGCGCGCCCGGTTGTGCATCCAACCGCTCTCGCCTAATTGGCGCATGGCGGCGTCAACCACTGGGTAGCCGGTGCGAGCTTCGGTCCAGGCCGTAAAAGCCTTTTCGTCGTTGCTCCAGGGGATGCGCTCATACTCTGGCCGAAAGCTGGCTCCGCGCACCTGGGGGAAATGGTAAAGGATAGAGACGTAAAACTCGCGCCAGATCAGCTCGTTGAGCCAGGTTTCAGCTCCCTGGCCCGCCGCATTGTCCATCGCTTCTACGGCCCTGGCAGCCATCTGACGGGCCGAGAGCATACCGAAACGAAGGTAGGGTGACAATTGTGATGTTCCGTCCTGGTCAAGCCGGTTGCGGTTCGCGGCGTAGCCGGCGATAGCCGGGCCGCAGGCGAAGAGACGAAGGCGGCGCTGGGCTTCGGCTTCGCCGGGGGGGAAAGGGACAGCAGCAGGCAGACCGGGTTCGGTTGGGAGCGGGTCGCTGGCAAGGTCGGGGGTTGAAATTCGCTCAGGCGCGGCGAGAACTGCTTGTTGGCGCGGCAACGGGAGTGCTTTCCAGGCCCGGCTGAAAGGGGTAAAGACCGTATAGGGCAAACCATTGGCTTTGAGAACCGCGCCGGGCCGGTGGACTGTTGCCCCGCCGGCCAGCCTCAAAGGCAATTGTTGAGCAATGGCGGCATCGCGGCGGCGGGCGTAGGGCGAGAAATCCTCTTCGGCAAAGATGGCCGAGGCGCTGCTTTCGGCCAGCACGGCGGCAAGCTGCTCTTGCGGGCGGCCATAGCGGACGATCAGGCGGCTGCCCCGCTTGTCCAAATCAGCAGCCAATTGGCGCAGGCCGCCGAACAGAAAAGCCAGCCGTTTAGCGCCGGTATAGGGTGAAGCGAGCAAGATTGGATCCAGGATAAAAAGTGGAATGACGTGCTCGGCGTGAGCCAGGGCAGCGTGCAAAGCCTGGTTGTCGGTTAAACGCAGGTCACGTCGGATCCACCAGATAGTGGTGGTCATGTTGAACTTACCGCTCCCGCAGCTCTTCAGAAGAAAGCGGCTTGGGCACCAGGGCCGGATAGGTCTGGTGCAAAACTTGGATAATTTGGTAAGCCACGTCCGGCTCAAAGGTGTAAAAACCCTCGTAGTAGCGATCCTCGCCGGTGAGAGAGGGTACTTCTTCGGCCAACAGCGACATACCGATGCCCGCGCCATACGCTACCACAAACCAGTAGCGCACCAAATTTGTCTCCGCTGTATTTATGAAGGTGGTGCGAGGCAATGAGGTAATCTCTGGATCGGTAACATTGTTGATCCCGTAAAGCCACACCCCCAAGGAAGCATCGGCCAGCCGCCGATAGCGGGCTTTTTGCGGCCTCAGCCGGGACAGGTACTGGAACGAGACGTGTAAAACAGCCGCTCGCGGCGTGTTGATTAGGGCATCTTCGATAATGTGGCTGATGTGGGTCATCGCTTCGACCGAGAAGGTATAGCGAAAAGAAACTCGCTGCCAGGCTGCCGGCTCAACTGTAGTGATAAACTTTTCCGCCTGGGGCCGGTACAGGGGCAGCATGCGGTGATAAAAGGTTTCTAGAATTTGGTTGGTCATTGGGTAATCCTTGACAGTATATCAGAAGGTTTTTGGTTTTTAATGGTTCGGGTGAGTGGGACGGGTGAAGCGGTATGAGCTTCAGCCTTAACTCCGAGTTCACTCAATATAGTCCTGGCCACGCGCAGCCCGCCCAGCGCTACAGCCGCCGTAGACTGGCCGGGGAAAATCGTGTCGCCAACAAGCCACAGGCCGGAAGCCAGCCTGGGCGCCCAGGTCCGGAACAGGCTCGTTTGGGGAAAGCCGCCCACCCAACCCCAGGTCCGGCGGGTGAAGCGTTGAAAGGTGACCGGCGTGCCGGGCAGGATCAAATTAGCTGCCTCCCGCAGGCCGGGGAGAGCCGTTTCGGCGGCGGTCAGGATGCGTTCTAGATAGACGGCTTTGCGTTCTTCGTAAGCCGGGCGCTCGTTTTCAAAAAGACGCCACCACTCGCGCAGGTCAGTGTGCGCACTGATGGTCAGCGCCCGCTGGCCGGCCGGAGCGCGATTTTTATCCCAGGCGGGGCTGAGCGAAAGGAAGACAGCATTGCCCTCGGCCATTGGCTCGCGCCCAATCACTTGATGGTGCAGTGGGAAATCGGCCGGTACGGCCGAGCCATCCAGCCCGACGTAAACCATAAACGCCCCCCAGCCGTCGAATGAGGGGGAGAGGCGGAGTGGTGACACCTGTTCAGGTGCAGGTGACGCGAAGGAGCGAAGTGAAGAAGGAGCGTTTTCGCCCAGCAGCGCGGCGAGATTCCAGGGGGTCAGATTGGCGACAACCAGATCGGCGGAAAAGGATTTGCCCCGTTTGGTTTCTACAGCAACGGGCCGGTCTTGCTCCATGACAATCCGCCGGACTTCCTGGCGGTAATGGACCTGCCCGTCATGCTGGCGCACGGCCTGGGCTAGCGTTTCTGCCAGAGCGCCCATGCCTCCGGCCAGGTGGACAACCCCGCGCCGGGGTAAATCCAGGGCCGCAGCGCCGTACAGGGCGTTGGTCTGGCGGCTGGTGGCTTGGGCGGCAATGAGCAGTTGGCCGTCAACGAAAAGACGCAGGCGCTCAGGAACATGGCGCAGGTGGGCCGCCACCGGGCGGAGAGCGTCCGCAGCCAATTGAGGCAAGCTGGCGCAGGTTTCAAACCCACCCCTGCCCAGCCAGCCCAAACCCTTTTGGCCCAATTGTAGAACATCGGCGAAAGTTTGAGGCGGCCAGGGGGGCGTCCGCAGGGCCAGGTTCCACAGGGCGTCGGCGGTGCGTTCTTGCCAGCGCCAAAAAGTCTCGGCCTGGGGGCCAAAAGCTCGGCCGTATTCTTCCCAACGCCGCGCGTCGGTCCAGCGTGTGACCGCCGAACTATCGGGCAGGTGGACGACCAGGGCGGGATTGGCGGCCTGGGCCGGCCACGCCGCCACCCCGGCGGCTTGGGCCACCAGGTCCAGCGGCCCGCCAGGGTAAAAACCGCCGGCCAGGGTCGCGCCGGCATCAAAACGATAACCCTGATGGTAAAAAGTACCGGCGCAGCCGCCCGGATAGACATGCGCTTCCAGCACGGTGATGTCCAGCCCGGCGCGAGCCATAACCGCTGCTGCTGTCAAACCTCCAACGCCAGCGCCGATGACGACAATGCGTTTCATTGCCTCACCCCAGGTGAGGCCGGGGGAAGTTCGTGTCTTTTCTCAAGTAAACCTTTTGTTTTCCAGCCCCGATAGGCGAACAAAATGGGCAGAGTTAGCCACATCCCCAGGCCGACGAGGCTCCACCAGGGATGGTTTTTTAACTCCACTTCAACTTCGTCAATGACTTCGGTGGTTGTCTCATTCACAAGCCGGAAGGAATGGCGGTGGACCCAGGAGCCAAAAGGGCCACGGAGTTGCCGGTCCACAAAGCCGTTATGGCCGACATCCTCAATCCGGGCCAGCCAGCGTATGGGCAGCGGCCCCAGCCAGAGGGTGAAATCCATTTCATCCCCTTCTTGCAGCCGGGCCGGCGCTTCGTGAATTTGGGTGATGATCGGGGGCGGGGTAATTGCACCCATGCTGGCAGATTGGGCGTGAAAATCAGTGACTGCCGCCAGCGGGGCGCGCACCCGGAAAGAGTGGTGATATTTCATGATAGGTTTTTTGCCTCTTCATGCGCCAGTTGAGCCAGCCAATCAAGGATAACTTTACCGCGCTCATCTAGATGGGTTTGGGCCGCCTGCCGGTAGGCAATTAGGTAGCGCTGAAGTTGCTCGGTTGGCATTTGATGATTGATGAGAAGCCCCTCGATCCAAGTGATGTTGGTACCCATAAAGTCAATATTGCCCAGCAGCAGGGCGGCAATGATGTTGCGGGCAAATTTCATGTTCGCGTTGGCCAGGCGGCTGTGCGGAATAGGCTCATCTTTCAGCAGTTGCCACACGTGTGCTTCAATCAGGGCTTGATGCTCACGATAGTGGTCCAGGGCTTGTCGGTACGCTTCACCTGGCTGGGATACTGCTGGCGGCGGCCAGCCCTGGCGAGGCGACATAAGAAATTGCTCAACAACTTGAGGGGTCGTCTCTAGGTGTTCCCCGAGAAAATGGCCAGGAATGCGGCTGCGTAAGGCTGGCAGATGGTTAAAGACAGCGCCGCCGTAAGCGAGCGGCACCCGCTCCTGGTCAAGCAAGTGAGCTATCTCCAGCATGGACGCAGCGGTATGGAGTTGCTGGGCAGCCACGATCACCAGTTGCGGCCTGGCTGTGGCAATAGTGAATTCCAGACGAGTCGAAGGGACATCGGCGCCGAGATAGACGACATCCCAGCCGTGCCGCCGCAGCAGGAGGGTAATCAAGAGCGGGCTAAAGGTATGCTCCTCTTCGGGTGGACAAGCGACCAAAATGCGGCCGGGGCGCGTTGGGAGTGGGGTGGCTGCTACCAGGGCGTCCAGGCGGCGTACAGCCAGAGCCGAGGCAAAGTGTTCTTGCTGAACAGTGACTTCCCCTTTGTACCAGCCTTCGCCCATCTGGACCAACCCCTTTTGCAACAGCTCAAAGCAGACAGTCTCCTGGGGAAATAAGGCCGAAGCCTGGGCCAGGATATTTTCCGCCGTCCGCTCATCAAAAGCCAGGCAGGCCGCGATCCAGGCCCGCCGCAGTTCGGTGATGGCGCTGCCGACGGTCAGTGGTGGTTGGGCCGCGACAGATATGAGCGCCTGAGATGTACTTGTCTGAAGTGGATCAGTCCCTTCTTCTTGCAGGCTGTGCCACATGTCCACGGCCCGGCTAATACTTAAGCCTTCATCCTGCCGGGCGACCAGCCACTTGAGCATATCAATATCGTGCTGAGAGTAGAGGCGGTGGCCGCCAGGGGTCCGGTGAGGCTGGGGCAAGCCGTAACGGCGTTCCCAGGCCCGCAGCGTATCGGGTTTGAGACCTGTCTCCTGAACAACGGCTTTTAAGTTGTAGGTTGGTAGTTGGTTCGATGGAGTAGACATTGCTCGCCTTTTCTTAAACGTTACTCAAAAATTTTATAGCAGCCCAAGGTTAAGTTTCAAACCTATCTGGTCAATATATTATCATAAATCCAAAAACTTGTCAACTATTTGTCTAGAAAAAACCTCCTAAATATATTGACAAATATTAGACAATAGTATATCATTTTAATAGAGATTATGACTAGAGGAGAAAGAACTGATGAGCCTGAAACTTAACACGTGGGAACATTCTTTGCTGTCGCTGGCATATGAGGCCCGTCATTCGCGGGTCCCACTCCTGCTTCCGTCCCGGCGCAATGAAATGCTGTTGAAAGAGGCTTATGCCCATTGTGAGGCGATCACTGCGCAGCACAGCCGCTCTTTTCATTTGGCCTCCGGCCTGCTCCCGCCTGACAAGCGCCAGGCGGTGCGGGCGCTCTATGCTTTTTGCCGCACCAGCGACGACATTGTGGACTCTCCCCGCGGCGACGCGGCTGCTACACTAGACACCTGGCGGCAGCGCACCTCCCTGGCTGAGTCTCCGGCAGATGACCTGGTCGCTGTCGCCTGGGCTGACACTCGTTCCCGCTACCGCATCCCTCAGCGCTACGCCGAACAGCTCATTGACGGCGTCGCCCGTGATTTGCAGCAGATTCGCTACGCTACGTTTGAAGATTTAGCCGCTTATGCTTATGGCGTAGCTTCGACGGTGGGGTTGATGAGCATGCACATTATCGGTTTTGCCGGAGCAGCGGCTATTCCTTACGCGGTGAAGCTGGGCGTAGCCCTGCAAATGACCAACATTTTGCGGGATGTTGGGCAGGATTGGCAGATGGGCCGGGTTTATCTGCCCCAGGAGGAACTGGCGGCCTTTGAACTCAGCGAAGCTGACCTGGCCGCCGGGAGGGTTGACGCCCGTTGGCGCGCTTTTATGCAGTTCCAGATCGAACGCAACCGCCGCCTCTACGCCGAAGCCTGGCCAGGGATTGCCTTACTCAATGCCCAGGGCCGCTTTGCTATTGCCGCCGCTGCGGGATTGTACCGGGCCATTCTGGACGATATTGAGGCCCACGATTATAATGTATTTAATCGCCGGGCGCACGTGAGTGAGTGGGACAAGTTGCGCCGCCTGCCGGGGATTTGGTGGGGGAGCAAAGGTCTATTATTTGGTTTTTCTTCCTGAAAGCTAGCTAAAGGTAGTGCAGCTTTCGAGAAGCTTTTGTTTGTTCAAGGGAGAATGATCATGGCAATCAATTTATACATTACTTCAACCCAAAATTTTTCCGGCAAAAGCGCCGTTTGCCTGACCTTGATGGAGCGGATGCGGAAAGATGGTTATCGAGTAGGTTACTTAAAGCCTTTTAGCAGTGCGGCCCGCGTTTTGGCCGAGAGCAGTATTGATGAGGATGCCCGTTTTATCAAAGAAACCTTTAATTTGAGCGAGCCAGAGGAACTCCTGGCTCCGGTTGTTGTCACCAGCCAGCGCATGCGCAAAATTTTGACCGAGGAGAATGGGGATTACAGAAGCACGGTCAAACAGGCTGCTACAACGATTGGCCAGAATAAAGATATTGTGGTAATGGAGGGCAGTGACAATTTCCGGGAAGGCTATATCGTTAAGCTATCACTCAATGAAGTGGCCGACCTGGTTGACGCCAGGGTGATTACGGTTGTTGGCTACCAAAACAGCCTGCAAGTGGTTGACGATACTCTAACCGCCCTGACCCGGTTAGGGGAGCGATTGATCGGCGTCATTATCAACACAGTGCCGGAAAACCGCCTGGAATATGTGAATAATTCCATCCTCCCTTATGTGCAGGCTCAGGGTGTTGACATTTTGGCCGTTTTGCCTTACGAACCAACTCTGCATTCCATAGGTATCGGTAAAATTGTCGAGGTCTTGGAGGGTGAATTGCTCTGTGGTGATTGCCTGGAGGACCTGGTCGAAAACCTGATGGTCGGCGCCATGAATGTTGAAAATGCTTTGAATTATTTTCGCACTGTTAAGAATAAAGCGGTCATTGTGGGCGGGGACCGGACAGATATTCAACTGGCTGCTCTGGAAACCTCGACCAAGGTCCTGATTTTGACCGGCAATACTCGGCCCAACCCGGTGATTGAGGACAGGGCCGAGGAACGCGGTGTGGCAATTATGCTGTCTCCCTATGATACGCTCACTACTATCGAAAAAGTCGAGCAGTTCTTTGGCAGATCTTGCTTCCGTGAGGCTGAGAAGGTGGCTCGTTTTGCCTTTCTCCTTAACCAAAGGCTAAATTTTGCCCAACTGTACCAGCGCCTCGGGCTGCCGAAGATACAGGCAGCGAATTCATAATCAATTCCTCTGCAATTTTAGCCGACGACAAGACTCCCGGCAGACCCGCACCGGGATGGGTGCCCGCGCCGACGAAGTAGAGGTTGTCGAAATCCTCGGAACGGTTGTGGGGGCGGAACCAGGCCGATTGGGTCAGCGTCGGTTCCACGGAGAAGGCTGAACCGAGGTAGCTGTTGAGGGTGTTCTGGAAATGAAGCGGGTCAATGGTGTGTTCGGCCACAATATTGGCCTGCAAATCCGGCAGATAGTTATCTTCTAAAAACTGCATGATCCGATCACGGTAGGGCTTTGCCGCTTGGGTCCAGTCAATGCCCGACCCCAAATGCGGTACCGGCGACAATACGTAAAAGCTCTCGCAGCCTTCCGGGGCCAGCGAGGGGTCGGTCAGAGTGGGCATATGCAGGTAGAGGGAGAAGTCGTTGGCTAGCTGCTTTTTGGTAAAGATGTCGTCCAGCAGACCCTTGTAGCGCTCGCCCAGGATGATGTTATGATGGGCCAGCTTGGTGTCGGTGTAGCGGCGTTTGGTGCCAAAATAGATCACAAAGAGCGACATGCTGTAGCGCATCGTTTCGATTTTACGGTTGGTGTATTTGCGGCGGTACTGCGGCGGGATCAAGTTACGGTAGGTAAAGGCGACATCGGCGTTGGAGATGATGATGTCGGCCTGGTGGACCGTGCCGTCGGCCAGGCGGATACCTGTCACTCGCCGGTCTTCCACCAGGATTTCCTGAACTTCGGCGTTGGTGCAGACCTGCCCGCCCAATTCCTCAAACAGCCGGCCCAACCCCTGGACAATTGCCCCGGTGCCGCCCATGGCGTAATGCACGCCCCACTCCCGCTCCAGATAGTGAATTAGGGCATAAATGGAAGTTGTCTCAAAGGGATTGCCGCCTACCAGCAGCGGGTGGAAGGAAAAACAGCGGCGCAGAAAGTCATCCTGCACAAATTGAGAGACATATTTATAGACGCTCTTATGCGACTGCAGCCGGATCAAATCCGGGATGATGCGGACCATGTCCATGAAGTTGAGGAATGGCTTGTCGGCCAGTTCGACAAAACCCTTTTCAAAGATAGCTTGGGTGGATTGGATGAATTTTAGATAGCCTGCTTTGTCGGTAGAATTCCACTTTTCAATCTGGCTCAGGGTGAAATCGGTATTGTCGTTGTAATCGAAGCAGCGCCCTTCGTGGTTAAAAATGCGATAGAAGGGGTTGCACGGGACCAGCTCAAAATAATCCTCCCGCCGCCGCCCGGCCAGCTCGAAGATGTCGTCGAGCATGAAGGGGGCGGTGACAATGGTCGGTCCGCCGTCGAATTTGAAGCCGTTGATCTCGTAGACGTAGGCCCGACCGCCTAATTTATCCCGCTTCTCAAAAATTTGTACCTCGTGACCTCTGGCAGCCAGACGCACGGCTGCGCCCAGTCCGCCAAAGCCGCTGCCGATGACGATGATTTTCTTTTTCATTATTACGCTCCGATGTCCAATAATTGTCTAATATTTGTCTAATTATATAAGAGAAAGAAAGTTTTGTCAAGATTTAAAGGCCCTACTTAGGCTTAAATTATTTGACGCTGCCAGGAATGACGGTACACTTGAGGTTTATGGACACCTCAGCTCAAACCGGCCCTTCTGGCCCGCAGGCCGCTGCCTTGCAGATTCAGACCCTGGGCGGCTTTCGTCTCTGGCGGCATGGGGTTGAGATCGAGCCGGCCGCCTGGGGACGGGAAAAAGCCCTCCACCTCTTTCAATTCCTGGTGACGGCCCGGCGTAGCGCTCACTTGCACAAAGAGCAGATCATTGACCGGCTGTGGCCGGAGCTAAACAGCGAAGAAGGCGATCGTGATTTCAAGGTGGCCCTCCACGCAATATTTAAGGCGATTGAGCCGGAGCGGCCTCCGCGAGCGGAGTCTCGTTTCATCCAGCGCCAGGGATTGGTTTACAGTCTCAATCTGGCCGAGAGCTGGGTGGACGCCGATGCGTTTGAGCATTTGATCACCCTCGGCAACAAGACACTGCCTGACAATCCCCTCGCCGCCATTGAATGTTACCAGCAAGCGTTGGCTCTCTACGGGGGTGATTACCTGCCCGAACGCCGCTATGAGGATTGGAGCAGCGCCGAACGGGAGCGGCTGCACCTGTTGGCCCTCGGCACGATGACGACCCTGGCCAGCCTGCTGGTCGAACAAAGCCCGCTGGAGAGCATCCGCCTGACCCAGCATGTCCTCGCCATTGATCCCGTCTGGGAGGATGCCTACCGGGTGCAGATGCAGGCGTACCTGGCTCAAGGCAATCGCCCCCTGGCCCGGCGTACTTACCAGGCGTGTGTTGACATGCTGCAACGCGAGTTGGGAGTCGAACCTCTGCCCGAAACACAGCGTCTCTACCGCCAGGCGTGGGGGGAAGGCTGAGGCGAAGAGCTGTGAGGCGATACTTCCAAAATTCTTTCGCCTCACGCCTCACGTTTCACGTTTTATGTTCCCCCTTGTAACTCAATTGTAACTCCACTTTATTAAAATAAAATTCAGGTAAGGTGATTAACGATGATGAAACCCCAGAACAATGTTGCCTCATTTGTGCTGCGTTTTACCCAGGAGATGTGGCAGGACGCGCAGGATGAACCGCATGTCCAGTGGCGCGGGCACATTCGCCATGTTCAGGGCGATGAAGAAGACCGCTTTACCGACTTTGCCGAAGCCGTAGCTTTTATCCAACGCTACCTGGCGCAACTGACGATGAAGGCGATAGCAGGAGGTCAGAATATGAATCAAGAGAAGGTGCTGCAAGAAAGTTTCAAACTGTGGGAACAATTTGCTTCAAGTTACACCGGCATGATGTTTGAGGCGATGGAGCAAACGGTCAAGCAGTCCCAAACGTTCAAGGAACAAATTGACCAGGCGACCCAACGGGCGCTCAAAGCCTGGCAGTTCTCAGAGCAGCCTGACCAGAAACAGGTCGTCGAGGCCTTGAAATCTTTGCAAGCCCAAATTGAGACGCTGGCGGCCAAAGTAGAAACGTTAGAACAAGCTCTGCAAGCAAAGGATAACAAAACTGCCAGTAGAGGTAAGCCGGCAGAATAAATAATTTATAAGTAAACCTCAAAGGGGAGATAGTTATGCGCCTCAAAGACAAGGTAGCCATTATCACGGGGGGTGGACGGGGAATTGGCCGGGCAACTGCGCTGCGTTTTGCCGAGGAAGGCGCTCTTGTGGTGGTGGCCGATATTGAATTTGCCGTGGCCCAGATGGTTGCCGACGAAATTATGGACCGGGAGCGCCAGGCCCATGCGGTAGGTGAGCATGTTACTTCGGCCAATGGCGACAAACACGCAGTTGTAACTCGAACACGGACGGCTTTGCCTGTTCAGGTGGATGTGACCGACAGCGTTTCCGTGGAAACAATGGTTCAAGCGGCTTTGAAGCAGTACGCGCGGATTGATGTTTTGGTCAATAACGCCGGGATTGTCCGCGATGCCCAGTTAACCAAGATGACTGAAGAAAATTTTGACCTGGTCATGGGTGTCAACCTTAAGGGTGTTTTCAACTGTACCAAAGCTGTGGTCCCAACCATGATTCAGCAAGGCAGCGGCGTTATCCTCAGCACCGCTTCGGTTGTAGCCCCGTACGGCAACTTTGGCCAGACTAATTATGTGGCCAGTAAGGCCGGGGTTATTGGCATGACCAAAGTCTGGGCGCGCGAGTTAGGCCGTAAAGGGATTCGGGCCAATGCCGTCGCTCCCGGCTTTACCGAAACCCGGATGATTGATGGGATTCCCGATAAGGTCGTCGAGAAGCTGTTAGAGCGGATTGCCCTGGGCCGCTTTGGCAAGCCGGAAGACATCGCCAACGCTTTCTTGTGGCTGGCTTCCGATGAAGCCGCCTATGTTACCGGGCATGTGCTGCATGTTGATGGAGGAACGGTCATCTAGGCCGGATATATTACTCAGGTGACGGGCACTTTTGTCCTAACCAAGAGCCAGTCCACCTTCTAAGTGCAAACAAAAAAGTTTTGAAGATTTGTAGTAGCGACTTCAGTCGCGTAACCAGACCAGAAACGACTAAAGTCGTCACTACGAACCCCGCATAATTTAATTGCTTGTACTTAGACCAAAAACGAGTGTCTATTGACCGTCAAAGGAGATAAGTCATTATGCTGAAAGCAAAAGATATTATGACACCTGAGGTTGTGACCATCCGCGAGTCGGCCTGGGTAGCCGAAGCGATTGAGCTGATGAAGCGAAAGAAGGTGCATGCCCTGGTGGTGCTGCCCCGTGATGAGGACGATGCCTATGGCATTGTCAGCGAAGCGGATATTGCCTACAAAGTGATCGGCCCGGCCAAAGACCCGAAAGCAGTGAATGTGGGCGACATCATGACCAAGCCCTGCGTGGTCATTAATCCCGACCTGGGGGTGGAATACGTGGCCCGTTTGTTTGCCAATCTGCACATTCACAAAGCCCCCGTCATCCAAGAAAAATTGTTAGGGATTGTTTCGGTCTCGGATATTTTGCACCGGGCCATGTAGCTCGCCTAAGGGAGAAAGCCATGCTGAAAGTAAAAGAGGTTATGACCACCGACGTGGTCACGATTCAAGGTTCCGCCACTGTTGCCGAGGCTATCCAATTGATGAAAGAAAAAAAGCTGCGTGATCTGGTTGTAGAGCCGCGCAGTGTTGAAGACGCCTACGGCATTGTTACTGAGACGGATATTGTCTATAAGATAGCCGCCTACGGTAAAGACCCTCAAGAAGTGCAGGTCCACGAAATTATGACCAAACCCTGTATTGTGGTCAACCCCGATTTGAGCGTGGAGCATGTAGCCCGGCTGTTTGCCCACTTTCATCTTCGCCGGGCGCCGGTAATCAAAGGTAAACTGCTCGGCATCGTCTCCGTCACCGATATTTTGCGCCAGGCCATGTGGTGGCAGGGGTAGTAGGTAAGTTTTATATGTTCTCTATATGTTTGACATGCAGGTTTGCGCATGTTAACATGGTATAACTTTAGAAAAATATTATATACTCGTAGCTTCTTCCTGTCACTTGGAAAAGCGAGCCGCGCCCCTCCTTTACCTCTTTTTCCACCCTCTAAATCAAATTCTTCCTAACGCTTGAGGACTTTTGTATTTACAAGTTCCAGGCAATCTAAATAGGAGTTACACAGTTCAGAGTAGTTTAGCCCCTTGTGGGCGGGCATAAAGCCCTAAATTACCACCCAACTGCGTAACTCATACTAAACTCGGTTGGCAAGGTTGTTCATAGTTGGTTACCTCCTCTTTCTCAGCCAACTTGCCGCTTTGTCCCTCTTAAAATTAAATTTAACTGAAAAAGTAAGGAGATAAACCATGATGGATTGGACCAAGCAGGCTGAGGAAATGACCAAAGCCTGGGTTGATACGCAGAAAAAAATGTGGGATAACTGGCTGGGGACCACGCAGCACTTTGAAAAGACTCAGGCTGCCGAATTCTGGGCCAAAACCCTGAATATGTGGGAAGAGTCGGTTAAAAATACGTTGAATGCTCAGGCGGAATGGACGCGCATGTGGGCGGACAGCATCAAATCTATCGAGGGCGCTCCCAAAGAGGTTGGTGATTGGGCGCAGCAAGCCCAGGAGATGAGCAAACAGTGGTCCGAGGCTCAGAAGCAGATGTGGGATAGCTGGTTTGCTGTGGTCAAGAAATTTGACCCGTCCAAGACGACCCCCGATTGGAGCGAAGAAGGCCAGAAAATGTATAAGACCTGGCAGGAAACCTCGCAAAAGGTGATGAATGCCCAGGCTGAGTGGGTCCGCCAGTGGTCCACCGCGCCGACCGAAGCCAAAGCCACCAATAAAAAGTGAAAGGCTGAAAACGATGCCTGGAGGAAATTCTACACCGTGGAGTGACCAGATCGAAACTATGACCAAAGCCTGGGCCGAAGCCCAGAAGCAGATGTGGAAAAACTGGTACGATCTGGCCCGAACCGCGCCGGCTCCTCCTTTCTATGCCGATTTGGCTGAACCGTGGCAAAAAGTGGCTGCCCAGGGTGTTGAAGCCTGGACAGCCACCACTGAACCGACGGCCAAAGATGTGTCTGAACGCCTGGCGGCCAGCCAGAAAAGTTTTGTGGATTTCTTCCAGTTTCTAACCGAAACCTGGAAGGCAGTCGCGGCTAAAGCCGCCTCTGGCGAAGAATGGCAAAATACCCTCAAAACTTACACCGAGCAGTGGCGCCAGCAGCTCCTTCAATCGCCCGAGACGATGCAGCACATCAACCAGGACCTGACCGAGCTGTGGCAGCTCTATCTGAAAGAGTGGAACAAACTGGCCCAGCCGTGGCTGCAGTCCTCTCAATTGGCGCGAGGGCATTTAGGCCAGGCCATTACCGGCAGTGGTTCGGAGTTAATTGATCTGACCAATCTTTATTGGGATGCTTACGAGCGCACCTTTGGCCGTTTGGTCGAAAGTCCCAGCCTGGGCTACACCCGCGAGTTAAATGAGAAGCTGCTCAAAGGGTTCGATGCCTGGCAGGATTTTCGCCAGGCCAGTTTTGAGTATCAAGTGATTCTGGCCGATACCTGGGTTCAAGCCGTTGAACGGATGATAAAAGAACTGGTGGCGCTGAGCGAAAAGGGCCAGCCGATCAAGAGTTTGCGTGACTTGGCCCTGCTCTGGAATAGTGTGGCCGATCCGGTCTTTATCGAGGTTTTTCGCTCTGAAAAGTACATTCACATTCAGGGCCGCCTGCTGAACACGGCCATGCATTACCGCCTGCACCAGCGCGAGATCGCCGAACTCTTCTTGAAGACGAGCGACATCGCCGCCCGGAGCGAGGTTGACGAAGCTTACCGCAACATCTACGAACAACGGAAAGAACTTAAGGCCCTTAAAAAGGTTGTAGCCGAACTCTCTCCGGCCCGCCAGGAATTTGAGGAGGCTCGCCGCAACATTGAGATGCTGCGGCAAGAGGTGAAAGCCTTGAAGGAGGCGTTGGCTGCCGTTACCGCTAAAGAAGCACTCCAACCCGTTCCTGCTCCCCCCAAAGCCAAGCCCGCTCCGAAAGCAGGCAGACCAGCGGCCAAAGGTAAGGCTGCCGCTGCTCAAGCCAGCAGTCAGGAAGGAGGTGAACAGCCATGACCCCGTTTCCGATCCAACTTGGCCCTGAAGAGATCGTCCACGAGTTGAACGAGTTCAACCACAAGATGCTTAAGGGGATCGAGACTCTCAGCCGGCTGCGCGAGGAAGACATCAAGGTCGGCGTGTCGGCCAAAGAACCGGTCTACCGCGAAGATAAGCTGGTCCTGTATCACTTTACCCCGCTGGTGGAACAGACGGTACGCACGCCGGTGCTCATCGTCTATGCTCTGGTCAACCGGCCCTACATGGCCGACCTGCAAGAAGACCGCTCTCTGATTCGCAACCTGCTTAAGCTGGGGCTGGACCTTTACCTGATTGATTGGGGCTACCCCAGCCGGGCCGACTACTGGCTGACCCTCGACGACTATATCAACGGCTACATCAATAACTGCGTGGATGTGATCCGCCAGCGGCACAACCTGGAACAGATCAACCTGCTGGGTATCTGCCAGGGTGGCACCTTTAGTCTCTGTTATGCCTCGCTCTACCCGGAGAAGGTCAAAAACCTGACCGCAATGGTCACCCCGGTTGACTTTCAAGTGGAGGAAGGGTTACTCAATCTCTGGGCCGGCTGCACCTTTGGTCCGCAGAGCATGGATGTAGACCTGATGGTGGATGCCCTGGGTAACATTCCCGGTGACTTTATGAATTTGGGCTACCTGATGCTGAAACCCTTTCAACTGGGTATCCAAAAATACCTCGATGTAGTTGACATCCTGGATGACGAAGCCAAGCTCATGAACTTTCTGCGCATGGAGAAATGGATTTTCGACAGCCCCGACCAGGCCGGCCAGGCTTACCGCCAGTTCATGAAAGATTTCTACCAGGGCAACAAGTTGATCAAAGGCGAGGTTGAGCTGGGGGATAAACGGGTTGACCTGCGCCGGATCAGCATGCCGGTACTCAACGTCTACGCCGAAGAAGACCACCTGGTGCCGCCGATAGCTTCGCAGGTGTTGGAGAAGTACATCGGCAGCCAGGATTACACGGCTCGCTCGTTTCCGGTGGGGCACATTGGCATGTATGTCAGCGGCAAGGTGCAGCGCGACCTGCCGCCCACCATCGTGGAGTGGCTCAAAAAGCGCGACTGAGACCAGCAATACCGCCCTCCCGGTTGCCCGAAATGGCGACGGTGCTGTTCTTCAATTCTGTGGCTGAGGACTGATGACCGCCGAAACGAAAGTTAATAGGTTCGCTTTCGGCGGTCTCCGGTTTTCAATCTGTGGATTGATGTGTACAATGAACCAAATTTTTTTAGCCAAGGAGGGCAAAACCAAATTATGCTAGGACTCGAGGACAAAGTTGTTCTGGTAACCGGGGGCAACCGGGGCATTGGCGCGGCTATTGTGACTTTGTTAGAGGATTTTGGGGCTAAGGTAGCTTATACCTATCGGAGTGAGCCGGGGCCAAGAGGGTCGCTGCCTCTAAAAGCCGACGTCACCGACCCGGCGGCGATAGAAGCGGCAGCGGTGGAGATTGAAAGCAAACTTGGCCCGATTTATGGGGTGGTCGCCAATGCCGGTATTAACCGGGATGCGCTTTTTTCCAAAATGTCGCACGAAGATTGGGATGCCGTGATTGCGACCAACCTGACCGGTGTCTACAATACCTTGCGCCCCATTCTTCCCGGCATGTATGAGCGTAAGGATGGGGCAGTTGTTTTCATCAGTTCGGTGGTGGGCGAGCAGGGCAACATCGGCCAATCGAATTACGCCGCCACCAAAGCAGGCCAGATTGGTTTAGCCAAAACGCTGGCCCTGGAAGGCGCCCGCTTTAACGTGCGTTGCAACGTGGTTGCCCCAGGCTTTACCGAAACGGACATGGTCAAATCCATTCCCGAGCCGGTCAAGGAAAAAATCTTGCAGACCATTCCGCTGCGCCGCTTTGCCCGGCTCGACGAGATTGCCTGGGCCGTCGCCTTTTTGTTATCACCCCTGGCCGGAGCCTATATTACCGGCGAAGTATTGAGTGTTAATGGTGGACGGCATACCTAAAGCGCCCCTGTTCAGCCCCAAAGCCCTGGAAGCCTGGTTTACCCTCATGGCCGAGGCTGTCCGCGGCACCGCCGAGGCGCAGGAGGCTTTCAAGGCATTAACGGAAGCTTCCACCAAACCGGAGGAACTACAGCGCTGGCAGGCCCGCTTTATGCCCCCGGCCGGCGCGGCGGTCAAGCCAGAAGCGTTTGAGGAGTGGTTGGAAGAGTGGTGGCGCATGATGGGGGTCGTGCCTCGCTCGCGCTATCTTGAGTTGCTGGAACGGCACGAGGCCCTCAGACTCCGGCTGGAGAAGGCTGAAGAGACCATCCGCAGCCTGCGGGCGATGATGGGGCAGGGGCAGGAACAGGAGGCCCAGAAGTTGGTCAATTTGTGGGAGACGATGCTGCAAGAAAGCCTCAAGGCCCAGGCCGAGTGGATGCGCGCCTGGGATACCGCAGCTACAGAAGAAAAGAAAGATGACCCGGAGAGCGGATCGTAACGTGATGTTGCCATCCGCCCTTTCTTTTCCTGGGCTAGATTGATTAAGTTCTTCGTGGGTATTTCACGGAGTATGCACGAACTTGTGGTACAGGACCAATTATAAAAAGGTAGCAAGTAGCAGATAGCAAATGGTAGCTAGCAATTCTTATTATCTGGCTACTGACTACTGACATCTGTCTACTGTCTACCGTCTACTATTTCCTTGGGAGGTAACTATGCAAGAAGCTTATATCGTTTCAGCAGTCCGCACGCCGATTGGCCGGTTTGGGGGCGCATTGGTTGATTTTTCGCCGGTTGATTTGGCCGCGCATGTCATGAAAGGCGCGCTGGAAAGAGCCGGCGTCCAGGGGGAAGACCTCGACCTTTACGTGATGGGTAATATTCTCAAGCACGGGCATGGCCAGCTCCTGCCTCGCAATGCGGCTATCAGGGCCGGGATTCCCCCGCAGGTGGATGGATATGCCGTAGATATGCTCTGCTCTTCGGGCATGTTGGCGGTGATGAACGGTGCTACTGCCATTAAAATGGACGAAGCTGACCTGGTTCTGGCCGGAGGCGTCGAGTCCATGTCTCAGGCCGGATTTTATTTATCGCACCGGGCGCGCTGGGGCTATAAATTTTTGATGGGCGCGCCGGAACAACTGGTGGATGTGCTGCTCCTCGACGGCCTGACCGACTCGACCAACGGCGAGGGCATGGGCGAAGAAACCGAGCGCCTGGCCGCCGAGCAGGGGGTCAGCCGCGAAGAATTGGACGAAGTCGCTTACCTTTCTCACAGCCGGGCCGCCCAGGCCACCGAAAAAGGCTGGTCGAAAAAAGAGATGGCTCCTATCGAAGTCAAGAAGAAAAAGGCCGTTGAACTGGTTGACCGTGATGAGGGCATCCGCGCTGAAACCACGATGGAAAGCCTGGCCGGACTGCGCCCGGCCTTCAAGAAGGATGGGGTGCTGACCGCCGGCAACGCCAGCCAGATTTCGGACGGAGCGGCCGCTTTGGTGCTGGCCAGCCAAAAGGCGGTAGACGAACATGGTCTCAAACCCGTTGCTAAGGTGCTGGGCTGGGCGGTTTCGGCGGGCGAGCCGTGGCGCTTTGTCGAAGCGCCTATTCCGGCAATCCGCAAGCTCCTATCCAAGTTAGACATGACCGTAGAAGATTTCGACCTGTTTGAGAATAATGAAGCCTTTGCCCTGAACAATGTGCTTTTCCGGCGGCAGCTTGAAGTGCCTTACGAAAAGATCAACGTTTACGGCGGCGCGATTGCCCTGGGCCACCCGATTGGCTGCTCGGGTGCGCGGATTATTGTCACCCTGCTGAATGCGCTGCAAGAGAAGGGCGGCAAGCGGGGCATGGCCTCCTTGTGTCACGGTACCGGCGGCGGCACCGTGGTGGCAGTAGAGCTGGTCTAAACTAAATAAACCACCCATCCCATTGTGAAAGAAATGGACAAAGCCAATGAGTGCAAATGCAATGACTGATTTACCTGAAGGCGTTCAGGTTCTGGGGCCGGTTTCAGCCGATTTTGCCCAGATATTGACCCCCGCAGCGCTGGCGTTTATTGCCAAACTGCATCGCACCTTCAATCCCACCCGTGAAAGTTTGCTTAAACGGCGGATTGAGCGCCAGGCCGAACTCGACGCTGGGGCGCTGCCCGAATTTCTGCCCGACAGCCCGGTCCGCGGCGATTGGCAGGTCGCGCCCGCTCCGGCCGACCTGCAAAAACGCTGGGTGGAGATCACCGGCCCGACCGAGCGCAAGATGATGATCAACGCGCTTAATTCCGGGGCCAGTGTGTTTATGGCCGATTGCGAAGATGCCCTCTCGCCGACGTGGGATAATGCGGTGCAGGGGCAGCTTAACCTGATCGAGGCGGTGCGGCGGCGGCTTGAATTTGCCAGCCCGGAAGGGAAAGCTTATCGGCTCAATGAGCAGATTGCCACGCTGCTGGTTCGCCCGCGCGGCTGGCATTTGCGAGAGAAAAATGTCCTGGTAGACGGCCAGCCTATTTCGGCCAGCCTGTTTGATTTTGGCCTCTACTTTTTCCACAACGCCCATGAACTGCTCAAACGCGGCAGCGGCCCTTACTTTTATTTACCCAAGCTGGAGAGTCACCTCGAAGCCCGCTTGTGGAACGATGTCTTCAATTTGGCCCAGGATGAGTTGGGAGTTCCACGGGGCACGATCCGGGCAACCGTGCTGATCGAAACGATCATGGCCGCCTTTGAGATGGAAGAAATCTTGTACGAGCTGCGCGACCACATGTCGGGCTTAAATGCGGGCCGTTGGGATTACATTTTCAGCGTCATCAAAAAGTTTAGCCGGCGGGCTGAGTTTATGCTGCCTGATCGCGCCCAGGTGACGATGACGGTCCCCTTTATGCGCGCTTACACCGAACTGCTGGTCAAAAGCTGCCACAAGCACGGCGCGCACGCCATTGGCGGCATGGCGGCCTTTATTCCCAGCCGGCGCGACCCCGAAGTGAACGAGCGGGCGCTGGCCCGGGTGCGTGAGGACAAAGAGCGCGAGTCGGGCGATGGGTTTGACGGGACCTGGGTGGCGCACCCTGATTTGGTGCCGGTGGCTTGGGAGATCTTTGAGCGCAAACTGGGCGACAAGCCTCATCAAAAGGAGCGCCTGCGCCAGGATGTGCAGACAAAAGCCAAAGATCTGGTCAATATCCAGGTGCCGGGCGGCCAGACCACCGAGGCCGGGGTGCGGCTGAATGTGAATGTGGCTTTGCAGTACCTCAACGCATGGCTGGAAGGCAACGGTGCGGCGGCAATTTACAACCTGATGGAAGACACCGCCACCGCCGAAATCTCCCGCGCCCAGTTGTGGCAGTGGCTCTGCCACGGGGCCAGGCTTGACGATGGGCGGTCCTTCACCAGGGAGATGTACCAACAAATCCGGGCTGAGGAATTGGCCTCGTTGGGTACTGCGGGTCGGTTCCGGGAAGCGGCTGAAATAATGGACGAACTGGTGCTGAATGACAGCTTTATCGAGTTCTTGACCTTTGTGGCCTATCCTTATTTGAAGTAGGCAAAACCCGACGCTGCCAGAACGTCAAAGAGTCCCCTCCAAGATGTGGGGGACTCTTTTTGCTTGACATAAACTCAATTTATTTGTATGCTGTTTATATGCCGAGTCTAATCTGTTGTGGCCCAATACGCTCGCTGTGAGTTTCAGTGGGGGGCGCAAAATTGGTGATAAGTACTTCTTTATTTAGCACCCGCTCCGGTTCATTCTTCTTTGCTTTCATTCCTGAGAAGGATTGCACCGGAATAATATAGTCACCTGAATAAAGCTCGTGTATTTCAGGCTGGTCATAGGATGATAAAATCCATTTAAACTGCGCGTTGCCAAGACGTTCAGCCAGTTCACGGTGATCATCCCAGTTTCTCATATTGTGAGCGTAGTTACAGCCGTTTCCCGGATAAGGCGGGTCAATGTACATGACCGTACCAGGCCGGTCATATCGCTTAAGACACTCCTGCCAGGATAAGTTCTCGATGATAACTGTGCGCAACCGTTCATAAACCGGCTGGAGTCGCTGCCGCAGGGTTTTCAATGCGCCAATCAGCCGGTTGCCATGCCCACCATCGGTGATGCTGGTAGCAAAACGGGGGTAATCCAGTTCGCCGCCCCAGCCGGCCATAATGAGATAGTAAAAGCGGTGTGCGCGTTGTACATCAGTTAGCTGAGTGGGGTCTAACTCAGCCAGGCGATTAAACTCTGCCCGTGATACTAATTCCCATTCAAAGGACTCGATCAATGCTTCAGGTTTCTCTTTGACAACGCGGAAGAAGGTAATCAGTTCTTGGTCAATATCGTTCAAAACTTCCACATCACTGGGTGGTTTGGCAAATAATGTCCAGGCTGCCCCGGCGAATAGCTCGACATAACAGGTATGAGGAGGTAGCAAGGCCACAATTTGCTTACGCAGGCGAGATTTGCCGCCGACCCATTTGAAGGGGCTGTTAATCATTTGGTATTCACAATTGCCAGATGTCACGAAAAATCCTCTTGCCGTCTCAGACTTTCGATTGAATTTAAAGCATGATAACAAGGAGAAGTCCTGATGTCCACTCCCTTAAGAATTCATGGCGATAATATCATCGAGTGTGAACGGATGCTATTTTTGATTGCCAACTCATTTTCTGCCACTGTGCATCAAGTCATTAGTCCTCCGTATTTGCCCCAGTATGAGATTAGAGATGAAAGTAAATTATTGTTTACAGTTGAATTGCTCTCGGGATACGGACGTTGGAATATCAACCTTCAAGAAATCTTACAATTTTATGGCGCTCCCTTACGTGAAGCGACCGATGCTGTCGTAACACAAATCTTGCCCAACGAGGAGCAAGAGCAAATTTTGCTAGCTTGCGAATTTTCTAGCGCGCTCCCGGCTGGGAATAATGCTTGGCAACGTAACGGTCGGGCGTTGTCTTGCGCGGCTGTAGGAATCCCCTATCTTTATTTTGCTGAGATAGGCGGAGTTGAACTTGACGAGAATCGTGTCATCAAAGCGCCACGCTTTCCCAATCCGATTATACCGTTTTCGTATTTAACTGCCAGTAAATTGTTTAGTGTTGTATGTTTGCCGGTCTATTCAGTCAGTCCATCAAGTTTAAAGAGTATTCGCATTAGATTTGAGCAGGTATTTGGTTTAGAAGAAGGGCAACAGTTAGTGAAGTGTATTTTGGGCAATACTTTAATAAATGACCCCTATGAAAAATTGACCCAAAAAGCTTTAACAATTACTGAGATACTTTCCGCACAACGGCAGCGAATTGATACTTTAAGAGAGAAACAATGGACCGAATTCCTAAATCTGGAAACGTTAGCTCAGAAAACAGCATGGTTGGAACAAAATGGCGTAAAGTGGTCAAAAAAGGGGGCAGATAAAGTTGCTGTTACGCAAACATTCCAAAGGTTCATTCGGCTTTTCTCGGAAATAGGTTGCCTTTCTGTTGGGGCTAAAGATATTCCATTATGTTTAATTCCCTATCATCAAGCCTCAAAGTTAGCAGAAGGTATCTTAGCTCTTTATGGTAGCACCATATCAGTTAAATTCGTCGAGTGGATAGCTTCGTTGGATTTGCCTTTAGTAGTGATTTGGATTACTGGTTTCAAACCGCGTGGTGATGACTCTCGACCTGATCGTGGACTTGTACCATTAGCTCGTATGTTGTTTGGTAACGAGGTAAATATTCTATCTATTGTTTATGGTCCAGCAAAACCGGCCGTGTGGACAGCTTTACAAAATTCTCCTCAACAACTCGCTAGAGATAACGGTTTGTGGGAAGCAATAGTAAATCTCAGTGATGCTATTCTGATAGACAGTGTTACAGCAATTAATAATCCGTCTACGTTATTGATTCAAAGAAGCCATCGTCATTTTCAAGGAGAAATCCGTTTTTCACTAGCATCACCCACTAGAGTGTTTTCTGAACAGGATGTAGACACGACTCTTCACTTATTGTTTGCTCATAACCAGTTTCAGAGAGTATTTGAAGCCATGTGCAACCCTCCTGGGGGTGACTGGAGTGGTTTATCCATTTTTAACTTTCAATCAGGGGAAGAATATCGTTGGACTTCACTGCCGCGAGTATCAGGGGTAGGAGGTAAGCGTCCTGACCATGTGATTGAGTTTTTGTTGGACAATGGAAATTTGATTTTGCTGGCAATCGAGTCAAAAAATAGGGCAACTAATCTTGAGCCAAACGTAGGTAATCGTTTAGAGACCTACACTCGACAGTTGGTTGAGACTCCCCCGACAATTTTCAGAGCCACGAATGCCGAGTGGAATTTATGGCAAAATGGAAATATTCCTTTGTCAACTTTGTCTGTTATATCAGGTGGGGCATTTTGTTGGGTAGGGGTAGAAGAGTTAGAAGATACAATTACTCGCTGCCAAGTAGATATTGTTATTGCTATTGAGTTCAACTCAATCGAACAGTCTGCTTTGTTGCACGTCAAGGCTGGCCCGGGAGCGGAGCTTTTGCTGCCCAAAATTTACTACCTGATTCAACACTTTGGCGGGCGGCTGGAAATTCAGGTACACTGACTCGACTACCCGATCCAGGCCCGTTTTCATTAGCTTAGTAAAAGGAGAATTACCCGTTGGCAAGGCCAACTGTTCTTCATAGAGAGCAGTCGGAATAGTAGACTCATAAGAGCGATGCCCCGCTGTGCCATCAAAGGTTAAAATCCATTTTGCGCCAACGATATTTAACCTTTTTAGTTCCTCATAAAACTCCTCAAGATTGAACTCATCAGGCACATATCTGCCTTTCGTCCCGCCATAGGGTGGATCTAAAAAAACTAGATCACCGGCCCGAACAGAAGCTAAAGTATGTCGGTAATCTGCCGCTATAAACTCAACACCCTGAGTCACCCGACTCCATTGATGAATGATTCCTTGTAGGCGGGCCGGGGAAATCCCTGGACGGGTGTGATGCAAAGAATTATTAAACTCGCGATTACTATTAAATCGAATAAGGCCATTGACGCAGGTGCGAGTCAAGAAAAGAAGATCATGCGGATTCCGGGTAGTGTTAAAAGAGTTACGGATTTCATAGTAAGCCGTGTGCCCCTCCGTTTGCAAATGACGCCAGCGTATTTCATACTCTTGCGCCGTCAGTTCGGGAGTATCACGGATGACCTTCCACAGATCAATTAACTCGGCAATAACATCACCAGCTATCGCTGTGTGGCTAGGTCTAAATGGCAGCATTGCACCGCCCCCAACAAATGGCTCAAAATAGCGTTCGGCTTCCGGTAATAGATAAGCCAGCCAAGCGACCATAGCTCGTTTGCTGCCAGACCACTTGATAACAGGTTCAAAAATGGCATTACCTTTTAACATTTTTCAAATTCCAATCGGAAGCTGCTTGCTGATCGTTGAGCCTCTGTGGTAACGCGCTGGCTGGCTAGTTCAAAGTATTCTGAATCGATTTCAAAACCAACACATTCCATCCCATAACGTAATCCGGCAATAACTTCTGTGCCTGAACCAAGAAATGGAATAAGCAAGCGACCGTTACGATGAGCAGAGATAAGCAACATCCTTTCGGTTAAACGCAAAGGCTTTTGGGTGGGATGTTTACCGAATTTTAGCTCGTCTTTTGCCTTATTGTTAGGAATATCCCAGACGGTGCGGAGTTGTTTACCTCTCTCCTTGAGACTATCCCCGGTAAAAGAGGCAGCTTTGACTTCTTCATAATTAAAATAATACTCTCGTTTACTGGTTCCGGTATGTACCCATAAAATTGTCTCATGGCTGGCCGTCAAACGGCGCGTCGAGAGATTAGGAAAGGCGTTACGTTTGAACCAAATTACCTCATTGATGATTTCTAGGCCAAGTAGCTGGCAGGCAACATTGATAAAGCCAGAATTGTGGTAAGTGGAATGGATCCAGATGGAGCCGGTTGGTTTGACTAGCCGTTTCAGCTCATCCAGCCAACACAGGGCGAATTCAAAACCATCCAGACCTGTCAGCATATCCCAACTGTGCGAAGCCAGTTTCCATGCGCCACCAAAACCGGGTAGGGAGTGTCCATCGTCGAGTTTCCAAGTGGCACTTGTCGAGGCTCCATAAGGCGGATCAGCAATAGCCACATCAAAGGAGTTACTTGGCATACTCCGCATCCCCTCAAGAGCATCTTGCAAATACAATCTTACTTTGTCAACTGTAAAGCAGGTTATATTACTCATTGGCCTTTGTCCAATACGGTGCAATTCGCTCCCTAACAAGCTCCAAAGCTTGCAGCGTTGCGCCTTCCTGATGCCCATACTCAATCACAATTCTATCGGCGATAACCCGCGCAGCCAGTTCAGCCAGCGGTACATCAAAATATTCAGCAAACTTAACAAGCTGCGTCTCGGTTGGTAGTCTTTCCCCGCGCTCGATTTTGCTCAATAGAGTCGAATCAATTTCTACCGCAGCCGCAACTACCCGCAGCGGCTCCCCTCGCTGCTTGCGCCAAACACGAATAGTGTCGCCGAATGTTTGTTGCATTATTGGTGAATTTTGTCTTGCTCAAATATGTCTTGACAACTTTTGTCTATTTTAACGCACTATTTCGGAAATGTCAAGAGGTTTTGATCCCATTCCACTGCCCTAAGAGGGGCTCCAACTCCTCGTGACTGCGAATTACCGCATCCGGCGTGATCTTTCGACCATCCTCCAGGCCATTCGCTTGATCATGGTTAACGCCAATGTACTGCACCGCCCGCATGCCGACCGCCTGCGCCCCGGCGATGTCGGTGCGTAATAAGTCGCCGATGTGGACGGCCTCGGCGGGGGCAGCGCCGAGCGCGGCCAGGGTGGTTAAAAAAGCCGACGGGTGGGGCTTGCTGCGGCCTACCTCGTCGGAAAAGGTCAAGTGGGTAAAGCAGCCGATCAGATCATCCTGCTCTAACAGCCGGCGCAGGATTCGTCCGGGGGTAATGCCGGTATCGGAGATAACGGCCAGGCGGTAGCGCCTGGACAAATCGGCCAAAACAGATTTGGCTTCCGGCACGAGGGTGGGTAAATCAGCCAAAATGCTGTGCTCCATATTGTGCCGGATCTCGGCCAGCGATTCCAGCTCAAGGGTCAGGCTTAACTCCCGCAGGATGATGGCCAGCCACTCATCCGCCGTCATCGTCCGGTGGTCTTCGGCCCAAGTGCGGCTCCAGGTGGTACGGGCCATTTTGACCGCGGCCTCGAATTGATCGTGGCTAAACCTGGCGCTGCTCCTGTGTTCAAGCGTCTCCTTTAATTGCAGCAGGCGCTTGGCGTAATCTACGGTTTTGCTCTGGTACAGAGTGGACCAGAAATCAAAGGTGACTGCTTTGATGGGCAAGGGAAATCTCCTGGGGAAAGTGGAAGGTTGGAAGAATGGAGGATTGGACCTTCTTTTTTCCCATCCTTCCAGCTATCCAATCTTCCAATCCTCCCGAGCTTTATCATTTGTTTGCAGGACTCAGCGCCGTTCTGATCTGCGCGGCCAGTTTCCTGGCTCGTTCCGGCGCATCGCCGACGTATTGGGTGGCATCCAGCAGGCCCAGAATCTCAGCCGGAGCGAGGTATCGGGTGATTCTGGCGTCGGTGGAAAGACGGCTGGCTAAGGGATTGGCCTGACCGGCGGCTAATTCGGCCCAGGCGGCGAGGCTGTGTTCGCGGATGATTTCGTGCATCTCCTGGCGGTCGGCCCCGGCTTTGGCGGCGGCCAGTAAGACTCGCTCGGTGGCGGCGAAGGTGCCATATTTTTCCAAATTTCGGGCCAGGGCGGCTTCATCCACCCGCAGATCGCGCACCAGCCGGATGGCCCGGCGCAGAATTTCATCCGTAGCCAGAAACGCTGCGGGCAGAATCTCGCGCCGGTTGGCTGAGTCATCCAGGGTGCGTTCCAGCAGCGAGTGAGCGGCGTTATCCCAGGCGACACGGGGCAAGGTTGCCACAAAGCGGGCCAGGCTGTCAATATTTTCGGCATTGATCGGATTGCGCTTGAAGGGCATGGCGCTGGACCCCACCTGCTTGCGGCCAAACGGCTCGGCCAGCTCCCCCAGCGAGGGCGCTTGCAGCAGCCGCAAATCAAAGGCAAACTTGTACAATGAACCGGCTACCCCGGCCAAGCTGTTCAAAACCAGCCAATCCTGCTTGCGCGGATATGTTTGCGTTGCCACGGGAAACGGCTCCAGGTTGAGAGCGGTCATAATGTGCGCTTCGAGCTGGGAGGCAGAGGGTGAGGCATGAGGTGTGAGGCGTGGAGATTCGGCGGTCGTCGGTCGGTCGTCGGTGGTCGGCGGAGCCAGCAAATCCTGATACGAGGCTGAAGTTCCCACCGCCCCTTTGAAGCCCTTGCCCCGGATATTATCTCGCGCCCGGTTTATTTCGCTGAGATCGGTCAGCAAGTCGAAGCCGTATTGGGCCAGGCGGTAGCCCAGGGTAGTCGGCTCGGCGGGTTGGAGGTGGGTGAAGGCAATAACCGGGGTCGCGGCCCAGCGCTCGATTTGCGCGGCCAGCTCGGCCAGCAAAGCGGCCAGCCTGGACAGGATTAAATCCAGGCTCTCGCGCAGCCGCAGGGCGTCGGCATTATCCTCAATGTCCATCGAAGTCGCGCCCAGGTGGATAATTCCGCCGCCGATAGCACATTGCTCGGCAAAAGCCTTTACCTCGGCCATCAAATCATGGTGAATTTCGGCCTCGATTTCCAGGGCGCGTTCTACGTTAATTTGGCCGGCATGGGCGCGCAAGTCCTCTACCTGAGCTTGGCTGACCAGCCCGGCTGCCTGCTCCGCTTCGGCCAGAGCGACCCATAATTGCCGCCACACCTGCCGCTTGTGGACTTCGCTCCAGAGGTGGCGCATTTCGTCGCTGCCATAGCGCCAGGTAAAGGGCGAGAGATAGGTTTCGTGCGTAAATTTCTGAGTCATAGCATGTTATTAATCGTTAAAAGTTGGTAGCTGCTCAGGCATCCGCAGGACGCAAGCAGTGTCATTTCGACCGAAGTACCCAGAGGGCACAAAGGAGAAATCCCCCAGGCCGATGTGGCGCTCCAGGGATTTCGAGGCTTATGGCCTCGAAACCTGTCCTGAGCTTGCCGAATGGATGACATGGGGCCTAAATATTCAATGAAAAACAGTATAGCACGGCGAATGAAGAGCGGCAAGGCTATTGGACGGGGGGTAAGGAAACTGATAGAATAATCGCTAGCTTACCGTTCAAGGAGATTTGCATGTCTCAAATTCAAGAATCAACCGTCATTAAAGACGTTTATATTGCCACCCTCAAGCCCTTTAGCGACGCCCGTGGGCGCTTTATGGAAACTTTTCGCAAAGAGTGGTTCCCTCAGCGCAGTTGGGACATCATTCAGACCAACCGCTCCGACTCCCAGGCGGGGGTGCTGCGTGGCCTGCATTATCACTTTCAACAAGTGGATTATTGGTATGTGATTGCCGGAAAAATCAGGGCTGGCTTATACGATTTGCGGCCCAGTTCGCCCACCTATGGGGCGGCTCAAACCATCGAGATGGGCGAGGAAAACCAAGTAGGGGTTTTTATTCCTGTCGGAGTGGCGCATGGTTTTGTGGCTCTGACGGCTGTGACCTTAATCTACGTGGTGGACAATTACTACAACGGCGATGACGAATTTGGCGTAGCCTGGAATGATCCTGCCCTGGGGATAGCCTGGGGAGTAGACTCGCCCATCATTTCGGGCAGGGACGCCGCCAATCCGTACCTGGCGGACATCCCACCTGACAAATTGCCCCAATGACCGCCGACTATTGATGGCTAAGGTCATTTTTACTTCTGTAAGCCAATAGCCCGGTATAATTCGTCAAAATCAAGGAGGTTATTGAGGAGAAGAGTGAAGCGGCTGACCTTCTCGGTTTGGTGGAAGCGGGTTTTGCCAAAGAATTGCTCAACCTTTTCCACGGTGGTTAGCGTATCATAGGGGGAAAGAATGATCGCTACCCCGCGTTCCTCAGCTCTGGCTTCAATCATGGGGTTAGGGCGCATGTTGCCGGTCAAAATCAGAACTTTGGTTGAGGTTTCCAGAGCAGCCAGTTGAATATCTGGCCGGTCACCGCCCACAATCACCGCTTTATTTTTGACCAGGCGGAAATGATTGAGGGCCTGTTCCACGTTCATCGCGGCGATGCTCAGGTTTTCGACCAGCTCATCCACACAATCACCGCAGATTATGTTACCACCCAGGGCCTCGGCAATTTCCCCGATATTGATTGAGTGCAGTGTTTGCTGATAGGGCAGAGCAGCCAAAACGGTGATGCCTTGTTTGCGCACGTAAGGCAAGACAAATTCATGGACATATTCCAGCCGGTTTTCGGGAATACTGTTAATAATGACGCCGACCAGCCGCTTGTCTAACCGGGTCAGGGCGGTTAAGGTATCATCAACCACCTGCAGGCTGTTTTGGTAGCCAACAACCGTAACTACTTTGGCGTCAACCAGGTTGGCAACTTCGTTGAGCGACAGTCTAACGATGTAACCCTCTCGAAAGTTGTCGCTGCCCTCCATTACCACAATATCTTTTCCCTGGCTAACAGTTTCGGCGGCCTTTCTAACGACCTCCGTGTAATCTGCTCCTCCATCAGCCAAAATCTTGCGCATGCGCTGGCCGGTGACGACCACTGGGGCCAGGATTTCCAGCGGTTCGCTTAAATCAAAGGTTTCTTTGATGAAGCGAGCATCCTCATCAATACTGCTTTCGGCCAAAACACGGGCGGCGCTGCTAAAAGGCTTCAGGTAGCCCACCCGGAAACCATCTTTTCGCATCCGGTGCATAAAGGTGGCACAGACCGCACTTTTACCGGAAAAATTTTGGGTTGAGGTAACGTATAAATTGATTGCCATCGTAAAACTCCCCAGGTGATCTTGGATTTAAATCTAAAACCCAAATCCAAAATCTAAAATTTAGGATTTTAAAACCAGTCGCATATCAACCCCCATGACGCCTCGGCCTTTTTCAAAGACCATCAGGGGGTTAATGTCCATTTCGACTATTTCAGGAAAATCGGTGACCAGTTGTGACAGGCGTAATAAGGTTTCGGCTGTGGCGTCAAGGTCGGCAGGCGGTTCGCCGCGCACGCCGCGCAGCAAGCCAAAGCTGCGAATTTCCCGGATCATGGCCAGCGCCTCTTTGCGGTCAAAGGGGGCAATGCGGAAAGAGACGTCTTTTAAAACTTCAACGTAAATACCGCCCAGCCCAAACATGACCAGCGGACCAAACTGCGGGTCGCGGTTCATCCCGGTGATGACCTCTTTACCGCCCCGCACCTGTTCTTGAACCAGGCAGCCCCAGATTTGGGCGTTGGGTTGAAATTTTTGGGCGCGATAAACCATTAAGTCAAAAGCATCGCGCACATCGTTGGGGCTTTCCAGGCCAACCCGTACCCCACCCACATCGGTTTTGTGCAGGATGTCGGGCGAGGCGATTTTCATCACAACGGGATAACCGATTTCCGCGGCAAAAGCCACAGCCTCCTCGGCGTTTGGACAAAGTTTAGATTTGGGGACGCGGATGCCATAAGCCGTTAAAATATCCCTACTTTCGGCGTCGCCAATGGTTACCCGGCCATCAGCGCGTACCTGGGCGAAAATACGGGCAACGGTCTCGCGGTCCACCTCGAATTCCCGGAATTGCGGCAGCGGCTCCGCCGCCCATTCGGCCTGAGTCACCATCGCTTTGAGGGCTGCCGCCGCTCGCTCCGGGGTGGGATAAGAAGGAATGTGCCGTTCAGAGAAAATGCATGAGGCTTCTTTCATGTGGGCTTCGCCGATGAAGCAGGCTACTACCGGCTTGCGCATTCCGGCGGGCTGAGCTTCAAACGCATCGGCCAGAGCTTTGGCGGTTTCCTCGATCTCTGTCATAAACTGCGGGGTCAGGATGACGACCAGAGCGTCCACATTATCGTCGGCCAGGGCGGCCTGAAAGGCAATTTTGTAGCGGTCAGAACGCGCATCCCCCAATACGTCAATAGGATTGAGGACGCTGGCGGCGGCGGGCAGGGCCTGGCGTAAGGGTTCCTGGGTGTTGGGGTTCAAGTTGGCTATTTTTAGCCCGCTCTTTTCCAGGGCATCCGTCGCCATAATGCCGGGGCCACCGGCATTGGTCACAATCGCTATCCGATTGCCTCGAGGCAGCGGCTGGCGGGCAAAAGCAACAGCCAGGTCAAACAAGTCGCTGATGGAATTTGCCCGTAATACCCCGGCCTGTTTAAAAGCCGCTTCATAAGCCCGCTCTGAGCCGGCCAAAGTGCCGGTGTGACTGGACACCGCCCGTGAGCCGCCACTGGTAACACCGCTTTTGATAGCAATAACCGGTTTAACCTTGGTAATCCGGCGGGCCTCGCGAATGAAATGCTCACCATCGGCAATGCCTTCCAGGTAGGCCATCATCACTTTGGTTTCCGGGTCTTCGGCCCAGCTTTCCAGAAAATCTAACTCATTCAGATGGGCCTTGTTCCCTAACGACACAAAGCGAGAAAAGCCGATATTTTGGGCCAGAGCTACGTCAAGAATACCGGTACATAGCGCCCCGGACTGGGACATGAAGGCAATGGTGCCCCGACGCGGCATACCGACGGCAAAAGAGGCGTTGTAGGGAGCCACCGTATCAATGACGCCCAAACAGTTCGGGCCGACAATAGGCATATTGTGTTCTTGAGCAATTTGGGCCATCCGGCGTTCCAGTTTCAAACCTTCACCGCCGGTCTCGCGGAAGCCCGCTGAAATGACTATGACGGCGCCAACGCCTTTAGCCGCACACTCTTCCAGGGCGGCCATAACACGATTAGCTGGAATGACAATGACGGCCAAGCCAATGGGGCCTGGAACATCGGCCAGGCTGGTGTAAACCGGCCAGCCTAGAATTTCATTCGATTCTCCGGGTTGTGGCGGAGTAGGATTAATCGGATAAACTGGGCCGCCAAATTTACTTTCAATGACATTTGCCAAAATGGCATACCCCAACTTGCCTTCGGTGCGTGAAGCGCCGATGATTGCAATTGATGCGGGGTTAAAGAGTGAGTCAAGCATAGACACTCCGTTGCTAGGTTGGTTAGTCGTAGGCAGTTGCTTTACGACATGGTGAAAGAACGTGGACTATTAGGCAACTCCAAGAAAATAATTATCCAAAGTCCGTGATACGTAATGCGTGATGCGTGATGGTATCCAGGCAAGATTTCTTACGCATCACGTATCACGCATCAAGCCGGTGAGAACAATTGGATG
>BOKF01000031.1 GCA_016860845.1 Chloroflexota bacterium | reverse complement strand
ACTGAATCTTGGTTATAATTTCGTTAGGCATGGTATTTTCTCCTTCCCACTTGGCTCGTGGTTGGAGAAACATACCATGCCTTTGTCTTTTTAGTTATTTTGTTAGCAACATTGCGCTGTAATATTAAGTGTAGGACTTTTGAAAAATATGACTAAAACCCCTTACAAAAGCGAACTTTCAAGCTCGCAAAGTCACGTAGAGCATTTACCTGAGACTTATCTTCGCTCACTTAAACAAGCTGTGGAAATCCTGAAAGCAGCAGGTTGTACCGAAGTTTTTGTTTTTGGCTCAGGTGTTACTGGACAGGTTAGAGACAATTCAGATCTTGATTTGGCTGTGCGAGGTTGTCCTAAAGGCAAATTCTTTCAGGTTCTAGGTCAACTTCTACTTAAACTTGATTATCCGGTGGATTTGATCAGCCTGGATAGTCAGGATTCCTTTGCTCGCTATTTAGAAGAAGAAGGGGAACTGGTTCGAGTTGGCTAAGAAAGTCATTTCTCAGGTAGAATTTGAGATAGGCCAGCTTGAGCAACTATTTGTGTCCTACGCTAATCTCATTGAACGAGCTAATAAGACTGACCTTGATCTGATCGAAGTAACAGCATTAGCATCGGTTCTCCACTCATTTTATAATGGACTAGAGAATATTTTCCTATCTATTGCCAAGGGCATTGACAACGATGTTCCCACTGGTGCGCAGTCGCATCGTGATTTGCTGACCCGCATGACCCAATCCACCTCTGATCGAGCGCCTGTTCTGACAATTGAAACAGCTCACCAACTGGCCAACTATCTCGGTTTCAGACATTTCTTCCACCACTCTTACTCGTTTTTTCTGGATTGGCACGAGATGGAGAGATTAATATTTCTCCTACCAGAAATTTGGGTGCAGACCAAAGCAGAACTTCATCTCTTTCTAGAGAGGTTAGCTTCGCTTCGGGAATAACTTCTGGTAGCACTCATTCCTCATGAACAAATACCGCCTCTCGCTGCTGGCCATCATTTTGATCGCTCTGGCACTGCGCTTGTATAACCTCACCTACCACAGCCTCTGGTTCGACGAAGCCATCAGCGTTCATTGGGCCAGGCAATCCGTCCCGCGCATTTTGGAAGTCGGCTTCACCCTGGTCGAAGACCGCCTGCCGCCGCTGTATTACTTACTCCTTAAAGGTTGGACTGCCCTGGCCGGCTTCAGCGAGATGGGGGTCCGCAGTTTGTCGGCCTTCCTGGGGACATTGTTGGTTCCGGTTATTGCCACAATTGCCGCGGCTCTGTTCAACCGGCGCGTTGCCCTGGTGACAGCCCTTTTAGTGGCCCTCAACCCGTTCCTGATTTGGTATGCTCAAGAAGCCCGCATGTATGCTCCCGCCGTCCTTTTTAGCGCCCTCACCGTCTGGGCTTGCTTGCAAATAACGAGTAGTGAGAGTAGTCAGAAGTCAGTCGTCAGTCGTCAGAGGTCAGTTATCACCAGCCGGACTAATACGCACCAGAGCCAAAGGCCCCCTATGGGCGCACTACGCACCACGCCCTACGCCTTACGCTCAACGCTTTTCGCTGCCCTCTTCACCCTTTTCGCCCTGGCCGGCCTCTACTCCCACCTTTATACTGGCTTTATCCTGCCGGCGCTGGGATTGTGGCTGGTGATGAGCTACCCGCGCCACTGGCGCTTGTGGCTGCTCTTTACCCTCAGCGGCCTGGCGATTGCGCTGCTGTTTGCGCCCCTGGCGCTGGCTACCTGGCGTTTTTCCGGCGAAGCTGTTCCCGGCGACCCTCTCAGCGGTCTCGGCCAGCGCGCCTGGTGGCTGCTGCACGCCTTCACCGTCTGGAAAGCGCCTCTTGCCTCTGTGCTTCAAATCGCCATTCCCGCTGTTATAGCTGCCTTTGCCGCAGCCTCTTTTCTAAAATTCAAAAACACGCAATACGCATCACGCATCACGCATCACGCATCACGTTTCTCCCAGCCTCTCCTCCTCATTACCTTACTCTTTCTCTCCCCCTTCGCCATCGCCAACCTCCTGCTTCTGCGCAACCATCTGGCCTTCTTCGGAGAGCGATACTTTATCGTCATGGTTCCCTGGCTGCTGCTGCTGGCCGCCGTCGGCGTAGAGCGAATGAGCGAATTAGCGAACAAGCGAATGGCGAATGGCGAACCCACAGGGCAAGTGTGGCGAATGGCGAATTTCTTATCCTTCATCCTTCTGCTTGTCCTCACTGCCCTTCCCCTACCGGGCCAGTGGAGTATGCCCGCGGCTAAAGAAGCCTGGCGGCAAAGCGTCGCTTACCTGGCAGTACATGCTGCTCCTGATCACGGCATCCTCATCCACCCTGATTGGGTGCGCTATCCCTTTCAATATTATTTTCGCGGCCCCGGCCAAACCTATGCGGCCTTCAGCACCGTCACCCTGGACACGCCCCTGGACGGCCCCCTGCAAGGGGTGGTCAACGATCACCCGGTTATCTGGCTCATTCAATCTCACCTTGACGGCCCCGACCCCAACCACCTGGTCGAGCAGTGGTTTGCCGCCCGCTACCCCCTGGTGACTGAGCTTTATCCACCTGGCATCTCGCTCAAAGGTTATGCGCCCGGCTATCAACTCGACACCCTGCCGGCGGACGCAACGCCTGCGGCTATCGAGTTTGCCAATGGACTGCGCCTGCTCGGCTATCGAGCAGACCAGGTGGTTGCCGCCACCGACGAACTCTTTCATCCCCCTTCAGGCTGGGCGCATGTGACGCTTTACTGGACGGCAAGCAAACCTATCGGCGAGAATGTTACACCCTTTGTTAACCTGGTTGGGCCGGAAGGGGTCTGGGGAGCCAGCCTGGAGCGAGCGAATGACGCGCTCAGGCTCTATCCGACCTCACGCTGGTCGGTATCCCCTCCTAAAATCATTCGCCACGATCTGGATGTCAATCTGAATTCCGTTACGCCGCCGGGCCGATACCAATTGATCCTTGCCCTGCAAGGTGATGAAGCGGAGCAGTACCCATTGGCCGAAATCGAGGTCCGCTGAGAGCTTGACGGGCTTGAGTCTTTATGGTAGGCTTACCCAGCAAGCTCAAACTGGAAAAGAAAAAATGAGGAATTGTCTTTGAGGTGGAGATGGATTCAGATGCAAGAAGCCATCTTCAGGTTTTTTCGTCAGATGCTCAATCTATATTAGGCCAACCAGAGCAGTATTGAGTTATGGATTACCAAAATTCGACCGTAATTGGACGACTAGTAGCCGAAATTTCTTGGCAAGGCAATAAAATAAAACAGTATCGTAATGGGGGTAGAGGCATCGAAAATATATTGACTGCCGAAATTATCCTTGCTCTCGATTTATTACCGCGTTCGTGGTTTTTAGGTGAGATATTCAAGAATTTGAATGGTACGGCTCACGAGGTTAAAGAAAAATTGGTTGCTGAGGCTGAAAATCTGGACATCACCTTTTTATCTGACCATATTTATTTAGACCGTAATACTTCACACGAAAAAGGAATTGCGGTTGACCCAGATGTTGTTTTGACTTCCGATGAAATCTATGGCTTCATTGAAGTGAAAAGAATTCGTGGGAATAAATTTCAGTTTGAGCAACTGGCTAGAGAATATTTAGTCTTGACCAGAGATGCTCTTGACCGAACACCGGCTTTTCTTCTGTTTCTTGGCCGGAAACCGCCGATTAAAGTTGATGAACTGGGTTATGTGGAACCAAAAGAAGCAATATTGAAAACCATTGATGACGTATACGGGAAGTTAGATAAGCACCCAGCGAGTCTAGATGAATTGAAGCAGAGTATTGATGCGACCTTACTGTGGATTAGCTGGCAAGAGATAGCCAACATTATTGAAAGACAGATTTCCGATTTTGAATGTAACAATCAATCGGTATATCTCTCGATACAAAGAACATGTAAATTATTACAGAGAGCAATCGTTTGGCATTCATAATGGTTGCTCCGTAAGCCAAGAGGTTGGCTTACCAGCTTCAAGCTGATGCCACGGGATGGCTGTTTATTCAGGGAGTCCGATGCACTTTGAGGATGTGGTAGGTGCAGCTTACGTGCCAGGCGTTGGTCAGCATAATGGTAGCCCGGCCTATTTTTTTCCAGATTTTTGTGCTACAATCTTAAAAACCTCGCCCTATTTCTACCTCGGCGGAGTTTGTCATGTATGAACGCATTTTGAAACAAATGCGGGACAAAATCCGTACTCGCCAATATGTGATGACCGTGCATGCTGAAGAAGAAATGGATGAAGATGACTTAACTATTTTTGATGTGGAACGCGGTGTTTTAACAGGAGAGATTGTAGAACGACAAAAAGACCACAATTCAGGCGACTGGAAATATTTGATTCAGGGTCAGACAGTGGTAGGTAAGCAAGTTATTGTGGTCACCAAGTTGAGTCCAACAAACAAATTGGTTTTTATTACGGTATACCTTGAGTAAAATGCAAGAAGAAGAAATGATTTGCGATATTTGTGGTAAAACAGGGGCACGAATTCGCCGAGTGACGCGCAGTTATGGCAAAGGGCCTGATTTGTTGGTGATAGAGAATGTGCCCGTCATAAGTTGTCCTCATTGTGGCGAGAGTTATCTAACGGCAGAGACGTTGCACGAGATTGAACGGATAAAGTTGCATCGTCAGAGTTTTGCAGTAGAGCGTCCGGTAGCAGTTGCCGCTTTTGCATAAAGAAGGTTACAGGTTGTTCAATCTGGACAGCTTTCACCCCATTACGGCCACTAGCAACCGTCAATTCTAATACCAACCTGAACCCGACCGGAAAATCTCAGCACGAAAAGCGTTAGCTATGTTCCAAAATCTCAACAAGTTCTTATTAATCCTCTCCTTTACTTTACCTCTTTTAGTCGCCTGCGCCTCCAGCTCGACGTTGTCGGCAGTCAGCGTCAACCCCCAAACCATTTCACCCAATGCCGACGGCCTGACCGATGTGACCCGGATCAGCTACAGCCTGAACCGCTCGGCTGACCTGTCCATTTACCTAGTGGACGACCAGGGGCAGCGGCACTATTTTAGAGAGGGGCGGCGGCGTTCCGCCGGGGATTACCAGGTAGATTTTGGCGGGGTGGTCAATGGGGCCATGCTGCCCAATGGCGCTTACACCTGGGTGGTCGAAGCAGTGGCCGATGACGGCCAGGCGACCAGCCAGCAAGGCCAACTGGTCATCGAGAACGCCGATACCGCCAAGCCTGAGCTGCAAGGCTTTAGCATTTATCCCCAGGTTTTTACCCCCAACCGGGATGGCATTGACGACCGGGTAACCATCAACTATTCTCTGACCAAAGAAGCGGAGGTTAGCGTCTACCTGATTGCGCCAGATGGGGAAACACGCTACCCCATCGCCGAGAGAGAGCGTGAAGTCAAACCCGGCCAGCCCGGCTTTCATACTTACGATTACGAGGGCGGGGTTGACCAGGGCGCCGACCCGCCCCCAGACGGCCTCTATACCGTCCAGGCCGAAGCCGTGGACCGTGTGGGCAATCGCACCCTGGTCACCGGCACTTTGACCATTAAGGAGGGAGGCGTGCCCCGGGCCGACATTGTTGCGGCAGACGTAGACTATTACAACCCCGCCACGGGCACTCAAATTGTCCCGCTCGGCCAAACTCTGGCTTTTACTTTGACTGTAGAAAATTTTGGCAGTGTGCCGATTCGGACCCAGGGACCTGGTTCCGGCGAGCCTTACCGCAGCGACGAGAATTTCAACACCAAAGGCTTCTTCGAGTCGGCTGGCGCATGGCGGGTGGGGATTGATTACGAGGGCAACCCCAGCTATGCCTACCCCTATCGTTGGGCCATCGGCAACTTAGACGAGTTGGAAAAACGGGTTGTCAACAATAATACCGAGTATTATTTACTGCCCGGCCAGCGGGCTGTCGTCACCGGCTCGATCCAACTTGTAGACGTGCCGGGCGACAAGGACTCGGTCAATTTCTGGGCCGGTCTCATCCACGAACAGGTGGCGATTGATGTCTTTAACGATCACGTGGACCCGCAGCCCATTCGTATCGGGTTTTGAAAGGATGAGGGCGAAATTCTAGAATGTCCCTTTCATCCTTCATCACCTGCCCCCGCAAGGGGGTTCATCCTTCATCCTTACTATGAACCTGGCTATTATCATCGTCAACTGGAACGTGGGGGACCTGCTGGCTGCCTGTCTGCGTTCCGTCGAGGCTGACCTGGCCGAGAGCCGACTCGAGGGGCAAATCTGGGTGGTTGATAATGCCTCCACGGATAGCTCCGTGGCGATGCTGTGCCGCGATTTTCCCCAGGTGCAGCTTATCGCCAGTGAGAAAAATCTGGGCTTTGCCGGGGGCAACAATGCCGCCCTGCGGATCATCGGCTTTGACCCCTCCCCCAGCCCCTCCCCTTTCAAGGGAGGGAAGAATTTGCCGGAAGCTGTCTTGCTACTCAATCCCGATACTGAAGTCCAGCCGGGTGCGCTGCTGGCCCTGTCTGATTTCCTCAAAAACAATCCGCGGGCCGGTATTGCCGGGGCAAGCCTCGTTTATGGGGATGGCTCTTTTCAGCACAGCGCCTTTGCTTTTCCCGGTTTGTGGCAACTGGCCTTTGACCTGCTGCCGCTGCCAGGCCGGCTGCTGGAGTCGAGCCTGAACGGGCGCTATCCGCACTCGGCCTACGCCTCCGGCCGCCCGTTTCGGGTGGACCATCCCCTGGGGGCGGCCATGTGTGTGCGGCGGGAGGCGATTCAGCAGGTTGGGCTGCTGGACGAGCGCTACCGCATGTATGTCGAAGAAGTGGATTGGAGCAAGCGGGTTGCTGCGGCGGGCTGGGCGGTCTATTGTGTGCCGGCCGCCCGGATTACCCATTTTGGCGGGCAAAGTACGGGCCAGGTACGCCTGGGCAGCTTTATCAATTTGTGGGCCAGCCGCTACCAATTTTACCGCAAGTATTACAGCCCGTGGAAAGTCTGGCTGGCCGGCCAGATTGTCCGCCTGGGCATGCGCCGCAAAGCCAGGCTGGATGTCGAGGCGGCCCAGCGGGGAGAGTTAAGCCAGAGTGAAGTGGCCCGGCGGTTGAGCGGATATGAACAAGTCATTAACATCTGGCAGGGAAAAACAGGGTGACCAAAATTATCGCCGCGATTCTCACCAAAAATGAGGCGCGCCATATCGGCGACTGCATCAAAAGTGTCCAATGGGCCGATGCCGTGATCCTGGAAGACTCTTTCAGCGACGATGGCACGGTTGAAATTGCCAAAGATTTGGGCGTCCAGGTTTTTCAGAATGAGTTTGTCAACTTTGCCGTCGCCAGGGACACAGCTCTCAAAAATGCACGGGGTTTACAGGGTGACTGGATTCTATTTGTAGACGCCGATGAGCGGGTTACGCCGGAACTGGCCGAGGAAATTCGGCGAGTGATCAAGCATTGCCAGGCGGTGGGCTGGTGGGCGCCGCGTTACAACATTATGTGGGGCCACACGATGCGCGGCGGCGGCTGGTATCCGGATTACCAACTCCGGCTGATGCGCATTGACGCGGCCCGATACGATCCGGAGCGCCAGGTACACGAAACGGTGCTACTCGATGGGCCAGCCGATTATCTTGAGGAGCATCTCATCCATTACAATTATGACTCGCTGGCCCAGTTTAAGTTCAAGCAGGATCGTTACATTGACTTTGAAGCCAGAATCTTGAAAGAAAAAGGCATCCGGGCCAAGCCGTGGACATATTTCACCATGCCGCTCCGTGAGTTTCACCGCCGTTATATTTCACTGGGAGGGTATAAGGATGGTTGGGTGGGGTTGCAGGTCTGCAGCTTGATGAGCTGGTACATGTTTATCACTTACCTGCGCCTGAGGAAGTTGTACCAATTGAACGTTACACGTTGAGCATTGAACGAGTCAAGGCAGTGCAAAGCGCCTGGGCCATAGCGCCGCATAAATCCTGCATGTAATGCAAGGCCGGGCAAGCGAGAGCCAGGTCGGTCACATAATATACCTCGCCAGCTACCTCCACCTTTAAGCCAACCCGTCCGTAAGGATTGTAGATCACCCGCACCTGATACGTGGCATTTTGCTGGGCATAAATCTGCGTGGTGGCCGATACCCGGACAGAAGCATCCAGCCAGTTTTGATAGAGGCCGGAAAAGTCGAAGTGCGTCTGAACCTGGCTCGGGTCGTGGCGGTAGGTGTGGCTCAACTGTACCAACTGGTAGGCGACACTCTGCAGCACATCGGCCAGGCCGGCCACGGCAAATTCGACTTCGACCTCGCGCAGGCCAATTTGCGGGTTGATTGCCGTTAGTTCGGTGTGGAAACGGTC
Organism: Chloroflexota bacterium; assembly: GCA_016860845.1. The sequence continues at coordinate 97,280 of BOKF01000031.1, read as the reverse complement.
GGCAAGGGTCTGGGCCTGGAATATAAGTTCGGCGAGGGTAATAGTGACGGGAACGGCCTCAAGCATACGCTGTCGCAGCGCCGCCAAAGCTTTGCCTGAGCCATCCAGAGTACCCAGGCCCTGCCAATCTTTTGGCTCAAAGTAAGCCAGGCTAAACTCTTCCGGCAGGCCCCACTGCTGGCGAAAGGCCGGTAAGGGAATGAAAGTGTGCGGCTGTCCATCTATAGTTAGTTGCATCGGCGGTTAGTTATAAACAAAAGGGGGCGGGCATCGCCATGCCTCGCCCCCGCTCGTTAGCCATTCAAATATTAAGCCAGCTCTGGGTCCAGCAAGCCATAATTCTCATCAGCCCGGCGGTAAAGCACATTGAGCCGGCCCAGATTAACATTGTAGAACACAAAGAAATCGTGGCCTAACAGTTCCATCTGCTCCACCGCTTCATCCTCGGTCATCGGCACAACCTGGAACTTTTTGACCCGGACAATCTTGCGCTCCTGTTCTTCAGCAAGAGTGGCCAGTGCTTCCTGGTCGAGTACCGGCATTTCATCCTCCGGACGCTTATTGACACTATGGCCCTGCCACCGGTCAATACGTTTGCCTTTGTAGCGGACAATTTGCCGGTGAATTTTGTCTACTACCGCATCAATCGAAGCATAAATGGCTTCAGAACGCTCTTCAGCGCGTAGAATCGCTCCGTTAGTCCGGAGTGTTATCTGGACGATATTCCTATCTTTGGCGCTTTTGGTTTTTTCCTGCGTAATTTCTATCCGGGCTTCGTCAATTTCCGGCAGATAACGGTCCAGCTTCCCCATTTTCTTTTCTACGTAATCGCGGACGCGATCCGAGATAACAAAATTTTTACCCTTGAGAAGCAATTGCATTTTCGTATCCTTTCTATGAAATTTAGATTTTTGGGCCTAACGGGCTTTAGCCAGAGTTAGTCCCCAGACAGCAGCAACGCCCTTCTTTTTTAGAGCGCCGGCGCAGGCATCGAGGGTTGAGCCGGTGGTACAAACATCATCAATTAAAAGGACTATTTGGCCTGATAAGTCCACATTGGAGCAGGCAAAAGCTTCAGCCACATTTTGGTGGCGTTCATGCACTCCCAGGGTCATTTGAGACTTGGTGGCGCGGGTTCGGTTGAGGGACTTGGTGTCCACGGGTATATTAAGCCTCTGGCCCAGGGCTCTGGCCAGCAGTTCGCTTTGGTTATAGCCTCGCTCGCGGAAGCGGGCGGCATGTAAAGGCACCGGCATAAGAACGTCTACCACTAACTGATAGCGCAGGTAGGCTGCGGCCAAGAGGGTAGCCAGGATGGAAGCAACTGCTTTATGATTGCGATATTTGAGGAAATGAATAGCCGGCCGGATGGGGTTATCTTCAAACTGCGCGGCCGACCTGATCCCGTCAAGGTGTTGTAAAGGATTATTTTTGCACTGCTTACAAACTGAAGTGTTTGGAGTCATCGGCGTGCCACAACGTCCACAAACCGGGGGGGTGATGAGGGCGATTTGATCGAGACAATTTTGACACAACCAGCTATTGGCAGCTTTGCAGCTAATACAACTGGGGGGAAATAATAAATCGAGCAGGGATTGGCTAGATTTTTGGATGTGGGTTAGCACGGGTTATCTCACTACCTGGCTGATTGGTTTTAGCAAGGTATGACGACAGCTCGAAAATCAATATTCAAATTTTAGCTGATCACCCACCTCAGTTGCTGTACTGACAATACTACCCACCGGCATTTCTACCACAAAAGCCGATTGACCAACAAAAGGACCTAAACGATAAGGAGTCATATTGTTGTCGGTGCGGATAACCTTAAAATTTTTATCAACATAGACCACGTCTATGGGAAATTTCATAAAGAAAGTGTGAATGCTTTTCTCGCCGACTAAAATCAACCCCTCTTCTTTTTGGAGAGAAGCAGTTCCTAACAAGCCTCGCAATCTGAGCCAAAACGTATCAGCTACCCGACCCTGATTCACCAGAGGGACATTACGAGTCTGATTGAAGACACGCATGGATTTTGGTTATTGACCTACCCAGAATGTTTCCATCAAGATGATAACCGCCGGCCCCAACAATACGACAAAAAGGGCCGGGAAGATCAAGAAAACCATAGGGAAGAGCATTTTGATAGGCGCCTTGTTGGCCTGCTCCTCCGCCCGTTGTCTGCGCTTAACACGCATTTGTTCGGATTGAACCCGCAAAATTTTGGCAATACTGACGCCCAGTTGGTCAGCTTGAATGATAGCGGCCACAAAACTGGTCACATCAGGCACATCCATATTGTTGCTCATGTTTCGCAGCGCCTCACGGCGGATCACTCCCAGGCGCATTTCCTGGACCACTTTAGAAAAGGCCCGGCTTAATTCATTGTCCCACTTCTCGGCTACTTTCTGCAAGGCGCCATCGAAACCCATCCCGGCCTCAACAGCAATTGTCAGCAGGTCCATGGCATCGGGCAGACTTTTAATGATCTCTTTTTTACGCTTGTTGATCTTTGACCTGATCCAGAGAACGGGCAGCACAAACCCGATTGCAGCCGCTACCAGCGGAGCAAGAATTCTGGCGGCAGTGCCGGCCGTGGGCGATATGATCGTAATTAAAAAGGCCAGGACGCCAAAAATGGCGGCCACAAAAATACGCAAGCCCGAAAACTCTGTAGAACCCCAGCCGTAGGGCCTTCCGGCCCGCTCCAGCATCAGTTCGGTCTCAGCCCTCGCTTTTGAGGGCGAGAGACGGCTAAGCGCATTACCCAATTTAACCAACATGGGGCGCATCACCCGCTGCGAAAACGGCTGCGAAAGTTCAATCTCTTCCAGGGTTAGCGGGGTAGTTCTACCGGCAAACTCTTCCAGCCGGACTTGAATGTCACCGCCACCGCTGGCAGCCGCAGAGGATGAAGCGCGTAGCCCCCAAATTACCAACCCGGCGGTCAGCCCTATCCCGACTAAAACAATGAGACCGATGATGATTAGATTCATTGTTAACCTCCTGACAAACTACGCGGCGCTATGCAGGAAAAGAGTAGATCAAACCTCAATCTGGATAATCTTTTGAATGGCAAAAAAGCCGGCGGCAATCATAAGAATACCGGCCCCCACCATAATCCAGCCGCAGGGTTGGGTGCATCTCGCATCAGGAATACCCAATGATTCGCAAGTAAAAATCATTTTGCCGATGTAAGCTTGATTCATGGCATACAACAGCAAGCCCAACGCCACCGGCAAGCCTGATATAATATAGCCCGATAACTGTCCTTGGGCAGTCAAAACAGCAATTTCACCCTTGATTCGCACCCGTTCACGAATGACAAACCCGATGATTTCCAGGATTTCGGCCAAATTACCGCCAATTTCGTGTTGCACATTGATGGCAGTAATCATCAAGTCAAGGTCATCACTGGGCACACGCCGCAGCAAATTGACAAAGGCCCGATCGTTATCAACTCCCAGGCCAACCTCACGAACTACCCGCTTAAATTCAATTGACATCGGCTCAGGCATTTCGCGGCCTACCGCATCCATGGCCTGTAGCAGAGAATAGCCTGAACGCAGCCCGTTAGCCATCAGGGTAATCCCATCGCCAAGCTGACCGTTGAATTTTTTCAAACGAGCCTTTTGCCGCATTTTAAGCCACATTTTTGGCAGAAAAAAGCCCACCACCACGCCCACAAGGGGCATTACAAAACCACCATAGATGACCCAGGCCAGAGCGGTTACCCCAACGATCGAGATCAAATTCAAGGCCCAAAATTCGGCTACCGTTATTTTTAGGTCGGCCCTGGCCAGTTCAGTCGCCATATTTCGGCCCAGGCCCCGCTCTTCAAGGACCTGATCCAGGTTCTGGGTTAATAACGAGGTCCCCCCTGGTTTCTTTTTCTCTTCCGTCTCTTCAGTACTATCAAGGCTGCCGCCGCCTACAAACTGGCCCAGGCGTTGTTGGGTCGCATCCCCCCCTCTGCGCGACAAATAGATCCCTCCGGCGACAGTGCCGATCGTTAGGATGATTCCCACAATAACAATAAGCATCAACATCCTGAACCTCCGTTAAAAAGAACCAACCTGTCCTCTTTACTCAATCTCCAGACCTTTAAGGTCTTAAAGCCGTTAATATTACCTAAAACTAGCCCCAAAGATATTGGGCGGCAGCACGATTCCGGCCGCCTCAATTCGTTCGTAAAACTTGGGCCGAATGCCGGTTGGCTTGAGCCGCCCTACAATTTTGCCGTTCTCAATGCCCTGCTGCTCAAACGCAAAAATATCAGACATCACAATGACGTCACCTTCCATGCCCTGAACTTCCGTCACGTTAACGATCTTACGGCTTCCATCTCTTAAACGCGACTGTTGGATAATGACATCAACCGCCGAGGCAACTTGCTCGCGGATAGCCCGGACCGGCAAATCCATTCCCGCCATCAAACACATCGTTTCCAAACGCGACAGCATATCACGGGGTGTATTGGCGTGGGCAGTAGTCAAGCTGCCGTCGTGACCGGTATTCATGGCTTGAAGCATATCCAGGGTTTCGCCGCCACGACACTCCCCAACCACAATCCGGTCGGGGCGCATGCGCAAAGTGTTGATCACCAAATCCCGAATCGTCACTTCCCCTTTACCTTCAATGTTAGGCGGGCGAGATTCCAATGTAACCACGTGTTCCTGACGCAGTTGCAGCTCAGCCGCGTTTTCAACCGTGATAATGCGCTCGTCATTAGGAATAAATGAGGACAGCACGTTCAACAGGGTCGTTTTGCCTGAGCCGGTACCGCCAGAGACTACAATATTCAAGCGAGCCTTAACGCAAGCTTTCAGAAACTCTGCTGTTTCAGGCGACATAGAACCAAAGCGGATGAGGTCATCAATCGTCAGGGGGTCTTTTTCAAACTTACGGATGGTCAGCGTTGGCCCATTGAGAGCCAACGGTGGAATGATCGCATTGACACGGGAACCATCGGGCAAGCGAGCATCCACATAGGGTGAGCTTTCGTCAATCCGGCGACCCAGGGGTGAAACAATCCGATCAATCACCTTCATGACATGCTCATTACTTTCAAAGATGATGTTCGTTTTGGTCAATTTCCCTTTACGTTCAACAAAAACTTTTTCCGGGCCGTTAACCATAATTTCGCTGACATTTTCGTCCGCCAGTAAAACTTCCAATGGCCCAAACCCAAGAATTTCAGCAACGATCCCTTCAAATAAACGCTCACGTTCAGACCGGCTGAGAATAATGTTCTCTTGGGCCAGGATTTGCTCAAACATATCCTGAATAGTCCGCCGCACCTCATCGGTCCGGGAGACATCCATAGCCGGATCCAACTCTGCCACCAGCTTGTCTTGAATCCGTTCTTTTAAATCCTTAAAAGCATCGCGAACATGGGCTGCCGCCGGAGCGCGCCGGGCCTGCTGTTCGGGAACCCTGGGCCGCATCGCGCTGCCCAAGCCGCCGCCACTTGGTTTCGATTCGCCTTCACCTGGTTGTTGACTTCGCTCAATACGTTTTAATAAGGACATGTCTTTTTTCCCTAAAACCTAATAGTTGAAATTTTAAAACTGCACCGGCTTATCTACCAAAAAAACCGGTGCGGACCGGAGTCTCTACTTTTTGACTCGCCGGACTCAACGATTTTACCAAATGGTTGCTTAAGGCCACCGTCGCCTGAGTTAGCAGGCTGTTTTTATCACCCAAAACATAGGGAACACCCTGGTTCACGGCCGTCGTCACTGAGCGTTCATCGAGGGGGAGTTGCGCTTCAAGTTTGTACTTGATATTAGCCTCAATATCTTCAGCCCGGATATTAATTCGTTTATCCACTTTATTGAGGATAAACATGATCCGCTCCCGTTCGTACTCCAACGCTTCGGTCACTTCGAACAACAGTTTAGCATTCTTGATAGCCGGTATTTCCGGGGTAGTTACCACTATTATTTTATCAGATATGTCCATAACACTCAAAACCAGGTCGTCCAGGACGCTGCTGGTATCCACGATGATGATATCAAACATGGTCCGCAGGCGTTCCAGGACATCCGTCACCAATGCCGGTGTGACCGTATCGGCCACTTCCGGGCGGGGTGGGGCCAGCAAAGCTTTGATCCCCGAGCTATGAGCAATGAAAATGTCGTTAATCAGTTCATTATCCAATTCATCTATATGAGATACCAAATCTGCAATTGTCCGGCTGGCGTACAAATTCAGCAAAACGCCGACATCGCCAAATTGGAGACTGGTATCAACCAAGGCCACTTTGCTGGCCGCGTTTTGCTGCAAGGCTATTGCCACATTTACGGCAATAGTGCTGCACCCCACGCCCCCTTTGGCGCTGAATACCGTCACAATTTTGCCCTTCTCTTGCGGGGTTGCCGCCGCTGCGGCCCCTGCGCCGGTTGGGGCCTGGGTCATAACCGGCATAGCCTGGCGGCGAGTCGCGCCCAATTGATAAACCCGGCGGATGCTGCTCACCAGTTCATCGCTGGAGAAAGGTTTGATCAGAAATTCTCTGGCCCCGGCCAGCATGGAGCGGCGCAGGTAATCCGCCTCTCCCTGCACCGACATCATGATAATCTGGCAAAAGGGAACCTGCTGCGAGATTCTTTCGCTGGCGGTGATACCATCCACCCCCGGCATGTTGATGTCCATCAGGACGATATCCGGCTGTAATTCTACAGCCATCTGAATCCCTTCTTCGCCATTGGTCGCCGCTCCAACCACATCAATGTCGGACTCAAAGAAGAGGAGTTTGCGGAGATTTTCTCGGGTTTCGGGAATATCATCCACAATCAACAGGCGGATTTTTTCTTTATCTCCGGGAGCATTTGCCGCTGGCATGACCGATCCTGACATAGATTTTTATCCTGAGGTAGAATAATGAACTGGTTTATTTTGGGTTTGCTAATTTTGACTTATTACTCTCCTGAAAAGATAGGGGTGGTTGACCTTTTTTCAGGAGAGTTATCCAGAGTTCACGGCAGATGATGAATTATGATGACGTGGCAAATCTAAAGCACAAATGTCTCTTAATTTTTTTTAAGAGACAACGTGCTATAACCAATCACGATTTGTTATCCTTCGCCCAAGTTAGATATTCAACCCAGGCCCCGCTCGCTCATTATTCGCTGGGTGGAGGTATAGGTGTCGGCGTATTGAGCAACTGAATCTCGCCGGCAGACTCAAAGGGCGACGGCTGCATAATAAACTCGATCTTGGGCGGTACGGCAATATTGAAGCGGGTCAGCATGTACTGCAAAGTAACCGCTTCGGTCAGATGGTCCGCATTTTCTTCGCCGGCCGCCCGCAGGGCCATTTCGCTGTAAATTTGACTCTGGCGCAGCCACAATAAAACCAGGGCATCCTGGGGTGTTACGGCCAGGGTCACTATATCCGGTAAAGGCGGCGTTGGCGTAGCCACTTGCTCGCCTTCAGCCGGGGGCGGCGGGGGCGGCGGTTCAATCCAGGGGCCAACCCGAATGACTTTGGCCGCCTGAACCGTTAGCTGCGCAACCCGGCGCGGAACCTGGGGTTCGCGGGCAAATACAATGGCCGGGATATCCTCCGAAGCAACCACAAAGCGCCCCTCGTCAATCTGCGTGCTCAGGGTAAAGAGACCGGTTGGATTCCCTTCCGAGTCCAGCTCCGGCACCAGAAAGCTGAGCTTGTTGGGCAAAGTGGTCTGGAATTCTTCGTCCACATCCACGAAGAAGGCCGTTACCAAAATATCCACATAATCGCCGGGCTGGACAGCATAAGACACGCTTTTTTGGCGGTTGATGGGATAAGCGACCGCCACCCGCCCTGATGGAATTTGGAACGAAGCTTCGCCCGCGCCAAAAACATCCACCAGCATACTGCGCACAATCACCTGGCCCTGCACAATATCGGTTTTAGCGACCTTGCCGATAGTTTCGGCTTCATCGGCGATGATATCCGGCGGCACGTTGTTGGCCGGCCAGTCACGGCGGCCAATCGAACCGGCCACAAATTCAGAGCCGCGGCCGATAGGCTGCAAGGCTACAATCACCTGGGTGGTCGGAATCCCCCCCTCTGTTCCTTCCGGCGCGACGCCAACCGTTGGCGTGGGGGTCGGCTCTTCCGGGACGATCCCGCCCCCCCCCAGGAAAAGGAAGGCGACCGCGCCCACTGTTGCCAGACCCAGAATGATGCCGAGTATGATCAGCAGTCTGCCACGTTGCATATTAAACTCTCCCTTTCGACAAATTGAGACGAAAGGACGCTAGCACATTAATCATACCATTTTGTGGGAAAAAGTCAAGATGAGGAAAAATTTGAGTTTACATAAAAAGAAGTGCGGTTGCCAATCTTGCTCCCAAACTGAGTTTACTATCTCGTTCCCAAACTAAGTTTGGGAACGAGATAGGGTTTGGAAAGAGGGCTATTAGTTTGAGCAAGCCGTGTCATCGTAACCCAGGAAGGTGGCGTCTATCTTATTCTTGTTTTGCCCATCGCACTGGGCGCCGCCAGCCGATAGACAGAAATTATTTATCTGAACCCTGGCAAAATGACTGATATGATAATAGGTGTTTTGCCCCGAGCCTAAACTGGCGTCAAAAACCGGGATCAGGATGGTTTTACCGACCAACGACAGGAGAAGATCCCTTACATCATTAGAGTTCATTACCCCCGTACTGGATGAGACACAGTCGTCAAGGCTTAAATTATGGTCTGTGCTAACACAGCCGTAACTGGCATCGGCAACCTCAGTAAAATCGTTCAAGGACATCCGGGGATATTGTAGCTCATCCTCCAGGTAATTCGTGTTATTGTTGCTGGGGTCAGGATTCCAGGTAATCCAGCCGAAGTTACCCGGCGAAGTACCCTCCCAGATATCAATATCTTGAGCAATAGCACTGGGATAATTCCCCGGGTTAGCCCCAAACGTGCTCTGCGGAAACGTAATCGGATAAGCTTCACACACCGGCCCAACCGTGTCCGTGTTCTCACCGCTGCGGGAGGCGACGATCATGCGCATGGCCGTGTGGGCGTACATCGGCACCGGGTTGGTGTAGGGGTTGGCAATGATGGGGAAGCCGAACAACTGCGGCTGGTTGTAATACATCTCGGTGATGATGACATTGTTGGCCGCCGGCAGGGTGCCGCCGCTTTTCTTCATCAGCTCGCAGTTGAACTTGTTGTTCTGGCGGGCCAGCTCGGCCGCCTCGGCCGCATAATTAATTTTAGTGCGGTACGTGCTGGTCATGGGGAAAGTGTAGGCATAAAAGTATTGATAACCGGGCAGCCCTGGGTGAAGAATCAAGTCATCAAAGGTGAGAACGTTGGTGCCGTTTATGTAGTAGTTGGGATCGGTGACAAAGCGGCTACAGTCACAATTGGCCGGCAGGCGGCCGTTGGCGTCAAGGGCACAGGGCAAGCCGGTATCGGCGACGATATGCGAGATGATGAGCGTGGCCGTTTGCCCGGTGTTAAATTCGAGCGCCAGTTGATCTGACAGCGTGGTGTATACATAAGACAGCACGTCAGAATAACCCACCGTCGTCGCCGAAGTGATGGTGTTATTCTTAATCGAGTAGTCGAGGTAGCCCGGCCGGATGGCAAAGCGGGTAATCTCCCGGTTGACATTGGTCAACACCAGGTAGCCGCGCAACGCCCAGCCCACCTCGAACACACCCAGGAGCAAAAAGATCAGAATAGGGGCGGTGATCGCCATTTCAACCAGACTCTGGCCCTGTTGCGCCTTTAGCCTGAGCCGATAAAACAGCCTTTTCATAGTTCGGTTCCTTTCTTACCTGGCAGGTACTAACTAACGATACGCACAAAGATGTTTGACAAGATCTGGTCGAAGATCAAATCCAGGTCGCTGGGCTTGGCGGCGGGGAAGTACTGCCCGCCCTTGCCGACAAAGTGAGTGAACGGCTCGCCGCCGCTGCGCGGGTCGGTGCCGGTGGCCATGGCCGTGAGCAAGTCCCGGTTGGCCCCGCCGCCGATGCCGATGGTGTAGAGGGTCACATTGGCCTGGGAGGCCAGGAAGGCGAAATACATGGCACATTCAAAATCTTCGTTTTCGGTGCCCAGCAGACCATCCCACAAATCGGGGCGGCCGCCGCCGCCGGGGGCGCAACTTCCGGGATTATCATTAGGCGAACCGTCCGTCATCAGAATGATCACCCGCCGGGCCGCGCCGCGCCGGTCACAGGCGTTGCCGTCATTGGCGGCAGCGGTGCAGGTCCCACTGTTGACGGTGGTCGGGTTGCCCGGCGTCATGATACCCAACTCCTCCAACCCCTCGCGCATGCCCAGCGAGATATTGGTGTTGCCGGTGGGCCACTGTTTCTCCACCGCGCTAAATATGTTGGTATATTCCAGGGGCGTGCCCAGGCCGGGGTCGTAGCAGCGGGCCGGGTTGCCCAACTGGGTCGTCGCCCAGGTCAAACACTGCAGCTTGGCCCGGCGGTCAGCGGTATTGGAGGTGCTGGCGGAAAAGGCGACAATGCCGAGTTGGTCAAATTTGGGGTCGAGCTTGCGGGCGAAGCGTTTGACCGCCTCCTGGGCGCTGCGAATCGGCTGGTTGCCGGAGTACAGCCCGTACAATACCTCCTGTTGCAGTTGGTTGGTCGGGGTGACGGTGGACACAAAGGTACAGCCTGCGCCGGTCCCGTAGCCGGCCTCGCCGCCATTCTTCTTGCAGGTGCAGTCCGCCGAGGTCACGGTGTAGCCATAAGCTGGATTGCACTTGTTACAGGCCTCGCGGCTGGCCGATCCGGGGCTGGCCGGCGGCCCGAGCGAGTCGCGCCAGGCATTGTCGGGAGGATTGTTGCCAAAGCCTGTTGTCTGGATGGTGCCATCCGCTTTGCGGCGGAGCGCCGCCGGGATATTGGCGACGTTCGTTATCTTATTCCCGCCCTCGGGCGTATTGCCGTTCGGGTCGTTGGTGAAGATTATCTTGTCCACCATGTAACCGGCGCTGCCCTGGTACAGCCTGAAGGTAGCCTGGGTGCCTGAAACGGTCGTCGTCGAACCCAGTTTGATCCAGCGCCAGGAGCCGCCTGGGCTCCGGTTGGCATTCCAGCGGTCGTATCGCTGCACGTGCTCGGTGTCGTTGGAATTAGTATTTTCGTTGGGCGAATTGGAATAATCATCGTTGACGTTATCCTTACGCTGGAAGATCGTCCCGGTATCCACCTGCCAATAGATGACCTTGCGCCAGGGGGTGATATTGTTGCCGACACCGCCGGCGTTCAGGTCGGGCAGGATTTGGTCGGGGCTGGAGCCGGCCCAGGTATAAGCTTCGGCGCCGCCGCCGATGACCCGCAGCCAGATATGGGTCGTCTGGGTCCAGGTCGGGGTAAAGTCATACTCGACATAGGGCACGGTGCTGGGGCCTCTCTCCAGGCCGGGGATGGTGTTGAAGGGGTTGTTCGACCAGCAGTCGCCGCCCGTGCTGCCCGTCCCGCCGCTGTTGATGAAACAGTTGCTGTTGTATGAAGCGCCGTTCAGGTTAGGAATGTTACCCGGCACCTGGCCGTAATTAGCCATGGGCCGGGCGGCGATAAAGGCGCTGCAATCAATGGCCACGCCGCCGTCGGCGGATGAGCAGACATTATCGCCGTTGCCGCCGTTGCCGTTGCCGACAGTGCAGTCAATCTGGCCGCCCTCCACATTCGGGCGGCAGACGTTGGAGGATTGGTTGGTGGGGTCGCCGGCGGCGTTTTTCATGTCAGAATCTTCAATGCTCGTGGGGCCAGTAGAGAAGCTGTTACCCTCACTACCGCGCTGGATACTCCAAAAACCGTTGCCCGGCGTGCGCACGTCCAGGCCCCAGTCCCCGCCGCCGACGGCGGAGTACAGTTCGGCCTCAAGGGTCAGGTATTTGTAGGTGTTGGTAATAAAAGGCCGCGGCAAAGCAAGCGTACAAAGCTCAGAATTAGGGATGGATTGGTTGCCGGTCGCATTGGGGCCGCCGTTCGCGTCATTTTTCCATCTCTCCCAATAGGGTAAAGGATTGAAGTAGCCGTTGTTGGGCCAGTCGGGGTTGTAACTGGTGCGCACCCAACAGTCGGTACAAATCGTCTGGTCTTCCATCGAACCGGAGATGTCAAACACCACCACCACGTCCAGGCTGGTCAGGTTTTCGGCGGTGGAGGTGTCCTCCACCGGCACGGTTCTAAAGCCAAAGAACTGCATAAAACTCATGTTCACATTTACCCGGCCGGCCACGCGCAGCTTGGTGGCGGTGCCCAGGTTGTTGGCGGCACACTCTTCGTCGTCGTCGGTGTCGCCGTTGTGGGATTGGTAGCCGCCGGTATCAACCACAAAGGTGGCGCGCGGCGGCTGCTGCGTAGCCGAGATGTAGGGCGCGCCGGTAATGAGGGTGGTCCGGGTCATCGGGTTGGTGAAGCCCGGTTCGCCCACGTTCTGCGGCGTGTCGGTCCCTCCGGCCGGGGGGACATCGTACACATGGGTTACGCCGCGAGCGTCAAGGTAAGAAGTATCGGAAACGACGCAGCCACGGACCAATATTTCCGTATCCACCCCAACATCATAGCCGTTTAACTGGATAAATTCGATGGCCCGGTTAATGGTATCCTGCTCATAGGGCAGTTCCACTACCGCAGCCAGGGTAGCCGCGTCGGCGGTCCGGTTAACCTTGACCTTTTCGATGTAAACCAGGCCCAAATCCAGGGCCAGGCCCAGCATAGCAATCAAGCCGATAAAGGCAAAGGTAAAAATGATAATGCTTTGACCCTTTTGCTCGCGCAGGGCCTGTAAGTGCCGAGCCTTAAGCTGCAATAAAAATTTTCTCAGCATAAATCCTCCATTACTAACTTCCTGGTTGGGTCACTGTTACCACGCCCTGGTTGGCGTCAATGATCACCGTATGAACTTCTTCGGTTTGATTATTCAAACCGGCTATCAGCCAGACCGGGTTTGGCTTGTTCGTCACGCTCCGCAACTGGATCAACAATTCCAGGCCGGGGTTGCCGCCCAGCATTTTGGCCCCGCCGTTATCCAGCCAGAGGGCCAGGGCGGCCGGGCTGTCCACCAGCCAGCTATCGGCGGCAATCGTGGCCGGGGGCAGCGTGACCGGCGCCACGTGTTCAATCGTCTGGAGCTGCCCGGCGGGATCCACGGTGACAAAAAACAGGCGCGCTTTGGCCGGCGAGTAAAAGCGATACGTCCAGACCGTGGGTTCGCCCACCTGGTCCTTGCTCAGCACTTTGGGCCAGACGGCGTTGGCCGAAACCAACTGCGCGTCGGAAGCCCACGCCTGCGCCGCGGCCTGGGCGGAAGCGTACTGGCCCAAACCGGTTATCTGCACAAACGTCACCGTGTGTGTCGGCTGCGGCCCCGGCTGGCTGATCGTTTCCGGCAACGCGCCGGGCGCCGATTGGTAGCTCAAAACCAAGAACACCACCACCAAAACGCTGACACAGGCCAGGGACAGGACGCCGCTCAACAGGATCAGGTCCCGGCGATGGAGTCTCTGGACCAGGCCCCAGCCCCGGCGGGACGGGGAAACGGGGCGTTTGCGGGGTGGATTTCTTGAGGGTGATACCTGTTTAGCCGACAAGGGATACCTTTTTGATTCTAACTGAAGTTAGCTCAACTATTTTTCCGGATAGTCGGCAGGTAGACGCCACCACCCTCGCCCACGTCCCTGGTTGTTTTGGTAAAAGGCCCGCGATAGGTGATCTGGTAATCAATGATCTGGCCGGAACAACTGCCACTGACGTTAAGATCCCGCATATAAACAAAATGGAATTGCCCCGCGGCCACGACCACGTCCGGGTCAATCAAATAGTTAGCATTTGAATTGTTAGTCAGGACATCACCCGCACCGCTCGTAAAACTGGCCAAATTGGTCGTGGCCCGGTTGGGCGGACATTGTCCCGTCCCGCCAATTTCCTGCCAGACCAGGGCGGCATCGTTTGTGCCGCTGATGGCCAAACTGGGCTGGAGGCCTTTCTCTTGCGCCGGCACGCCGGAATCTTGCGAGGCTTTGAAATCAATAGGGGCATTAATCGCATTATTCCCGGAAGGGACATAAAAAGCGGCGTCGCTCCAGTCAGTCCCATTGTTGACTGAATTTGCCCGGATCAGGCTGAAGTCATTCGCCCCCTGGTGGGCGTCCCAGGCCAGAAAAACATTGTTCCCCGAAGCGGTCAGGGCGAGATTGTCAAATCTATCGTGACTATCACCACCAATAACCTCAGAGCCGAGATCATAAGGCTCGTCACCATCACCCCAACTATGAGGCGTCTCCGCAGACCCACGATATTGAATTGACGTGCCTGAGCGCAGAAAGGCCAGGTGCAGCTTGTCATTGGACCAGGCCAGGACCGGCTTGTGGTCGTTCCCGCCGCCGCCGACCGCAGGGGCCAAAACTGTCCAGCCGCCGACGCTGTTGGCCGCCGTAGCGCGGGCTGTTTCAATCACGCCGTCATTTTCCCAGGCCACGTGGACGAAATTATTGTTGTCAACCACCACATCAGGGAAATCAAGCGAGGCCGTCGCCGAGGTGCGCACATCTGCGCCGGCCGTGCAGGCAGGCGAGGTGGTCGCCGATAAGATACACTTACTGGCTTGAATGGCCTTGCCGTCGCTCCTGGCCCAAACCACATAAACGGTGCTGCCGCTATCAAAGGCCAGTTTTGAGTTGCTGCCAAAACCGACCAGGCTCGAGGTGAGCCAGCCTTCGGCCTGGGTTGCCGATTTAACATAGACCACACCTCCCTGTTGGGCGTCGCTTTCTTTCCTGAAGTAAGTGACGGCGACAAACTGGCCGCTGATTTCCATATCCGGCGAGCCGCCGCCCAGCGAGGAAAGATTTACTTCCGTCCCACCGATTGAAGCGGCTACCGGCAGCATGAGGCCGCTCAGCGCGGCCACGGCCAGCAAAGCGGATAGGCTAATCCTTAACCAGGTGGGGTGTTTCATCAATTTCACTCCTTTTAATACAGATCAAGCCGGGTAACTACCGGGTTGGTGTTGTTGTTGGCGCTGGTCAGCACCACCGAAGCATTGCCGGTCAAAGTTTCAATCTGGCCGGGGTCGGTGGATGAGCTAATAAAGTGTTCGGCATAGATGAAATATTTTACCCCGGCAGTTGTGACCGGATCGAGATTATAGAAATTAAACTCGCCGTTCTGGATCGTGATCGTCTCAAACAGTTGGCCGTTTTCGGCATAAGCCCACACCTTGACCCCGGCAATCTTTTGAGCGCTGCCGGCCAGGGGATGCACCACCAGAGTGCCCTGGATGCGGGTATTGATGGTGGTCGGGATTGGCTGGACGGTGCAGGGCGACAGCTTGATGTCGTCAAAGTAAAAGCTGGTATTCTGGCAGTTACTCGGCGGGCAGCCAGCGGTCTGGTTGCTGTTGTTATAAAAGTAGAGGTACAAATCCTGCCCGGCGTAATCGGCCAGGTTAAACCCGCTGGCCGGGGCCAGATTCAGGGTTACCTGCTGCCAGTTAGCCGGGGCATAGTTAGTTGCGCCCTGGTCGCCGCTGGCCACCGCGGCCGGGACGGTTACGGCTGAAGCCAGGCTGGGGCTGGTGGCCAGCACCACTCTGAAGATGTCATTGGGGTTGGACCCATCCGCTTCCCGCTCGACATTCTTGAACAACTCCAGTTTAACTGTCGTTGTTCCGGAAACTAACGTGGTGGGCATTTTGAAACGTTGATAGAAAACAGGATTGTTAGGACCCGGCCGGTTGGAATCGGCCAGGAGGGAATTGTTGCCGGTGTGGCTGCTGGAACTGAGGAAAACGCCACTACTCCCGATCCCAAACCAATTGGCCGGCGATGACGTCTCAAAGCCTTGTTCCTTGAGCGGATCGGTGCAGGTCGCCAGGCCGGGCGGGATATTGGCGTCGGGAAGCTGCCCCTGGGCAGACGGGCACGAGGCCGGGTCGCCAAAGGCAAAGTTATCAAAATCGGTGGTATCATGGCTGCCGCTGGTCCCGTTATTCATGAACACACCATATTCAAGCTGGTTATCCAGATCAATGGTGGCGGTATGGACCGGCGCGCCCCAATTCGTCGGCGCGCTGGCGGATTGGACGTAGTAGAAGAGGAAGGTATTGGTGCCGCCATAGCGCTGGATGCGCAGCCAGATGGGCGTGCCCAGGCTGAGGGCGCTGCTGCTTTGGAAGGACACAATCGGCTCCGGGTTAGCGCTGTCCCGGTAGGCCGCTTCGACCAGATATTGGCCTGCGGCGTTACGGGTTAGGCCAAACTCAACCTTAGCATTGGTCGGGACGTTGCTGGGCGGGTTACGCAATTCCAGGCCCATTTTGGCCCCCTCGACGCTGACCGTGGTGGCCATCACCTGCACCCGCACGTCGAGACCGCCGGCGGTGGTAATCGGCGTGGTGCGGCGGAGGAAGGTGTAGCCGCTGGCCGGTTTCCGGCCGCTGACATTGGCGTTGTCATTGCTGCGCAGCGTACTGGTGCCGTCGCTGGTCAGGCGGAGGCGCTGATTACTGGAAACGGTGACAATCTGCGGGTTAGTTCCATTGTTGTCGGCGTCACCATACAACTGGGTGGCCCAGTTGGCATTCAGAAGCGTGGTTGAGGTAAAGGTATCGGTAATGAAGCTGGGCGTACAGGCAAGGGTCAGGGTATTGCTCAAAATGTTATTGAATTCACGGGTGTCGCCCTCTAAAATAAAGTTGGAGGTATCGGCATAGCCATAAAACACGTGCGGGCCGTATGAACCAATGGTATAGGGTTGGGTAAAGCTGAAGGTAGCCCCGGGAGCCAGGTTGGGCGGGCGGAGCCAATACTTGTAGTCGCCGGGGAAGTTGAACTGCCCTTGCACATAAGCCGGCACCAGCGGCGATGGGTTGAAATAAGCGTCGGTATCAAAATAGCGAGTAATCGTCACCGGCGATGTATTTTGGACGGTAAAAGTAAGCGAGATTGTGCTATTGATCGCCGGATTAGGCGGGATTTGAATACTGGTTACCCGCAAGTCGGCGGCGCGCAAGGTCAATGGGGTTGTGGCAATGGTTGCGCCGGCCAAAGATTGAGAGAATAGGCTATAGGCTGTCCCATAAGAGGTGGACAAACCGGGCGGCGAGTCAGTAGGCAGTTGTCTTAAATCGTATTTGAGCTGGCCCTGGCCGCTCGCATTGGTCAAGATATTACCCAGGAACTTGTCGAGGTAAACGATGCGATAGGTCGTGTCGGGATTGTGATTGAGAAGCTGGATAGTAATGATCGTTTCCGGCGCAACCACGCTGCCTTCCAGCACCTGGATAACCGGCACCGGCAAAACTGTCACCTGGCGTGTGGCCACCACATTACCATTGGCATTATTAAACGACGAGACAACAAAGGTCGTCGTTACGCCTACTGTGGCCGTCAAGGGGATTTGATAGGAGGCTATAAAGACCTCATTTGAGTCGGTTTGGAAGGTATCCACCGGGCTGCCCGTAGGAATAGGGACCCGCCAAGGGCCGAATCTGAAATAATATTCAGTGGCCTGCGGGTGTTTATTGGCCTGAATATTGATGCGCGAACCTGCCGGCCAGGTGTAGCCGCCATCAATCGTCAGGTAGGGACCGGCAGGCCCGTTAATTTGTACCCCCAGGTCGGCCACCTGGTTAGCCGCGGTCATGCTCGCCTCGCTTCTAGGTTCGTTACCCTGGGCAGGATGCGAGGTAATGGTATAACCTGTACCGCCGGGGGGAGGATCGGCAGGCCAATCGGCAGGGATGGTCCAATTGACGGGATTGGCCATCTGGCCGGTGGAATCTGTTGGATCCGTTCGTCCCAGCCAGCGTTGCGTTGTGCCGCTGCCGTCGCTAATTTCGAGGTCATACTGCACGCCCGGCGCGTGGCCACGGAGGGTGATATGCATGGTTTCGTTCCGGGAAAAAGTTCTGAGGCCGCCGGCAATGACAATCTCCGGCTGGTTCAGGTAAAATTCCCCGGTCGCGTAATTTACGCCGTTTTTATCATAGGAGCGAATGAGGCAGGCGGTCGCCCCGCCAGCCGGACAGGGGTTGCTTGGGCTGAGCAGGCCAACTGGCACCAGCCAATCCTTGACCGTATTCGTCGCAGAAACCACGGTCACGCCGCTAAAAATCACTTGTTCCGTTGGCCCAACCCCATAGACTACGGTCAGGGTGTAGGGTTGGTTAGTAACCTGGTGAGCCACCATCGTAATTTTCGCGATGGAATTAGCGACCAGGACGTTGCTGCCTGCGCCGTTATCAACCTGAAGTTTGGCTATTTCGCTGACAAAAATCTCGACCTGTTGGGTATTATCGGTAGCCAACGGGTTCAGGTTGCCGAAGAGAGTCGAGTAAAGGGTATAAAACCCGGTTGGAATCGTCCCGGAAATGAAGCAGCTAAAATCACCATTACTTGTGGTCGGGTCGGTATTTACGCCACTACAGATCTTAAAGGTTGTTTCAGGCGTCCCCTGGCTCAAATAGATATCGTAGGGGCCGGCCAGGTTAAAGTGGTTGATAAGCTCCACCGGCAGGTTGCTAAGCTGAGGAACCCGATAGTTCTGCGCTCTAATTCGTTCACCACTCGGCCCATCTCCCCCGCTACCGGTACCGGTAATGTTAGTGGAACTGTTAATAGCGGGTGGGGGTACACCGCCCAGGGCTTTATCAATCCCCTCATTTTGCATGGAGAGTTCAGCCCGCACCGGAATCACGCTACCACGCATGATTGCATCAAAAATAGGATCGAACATCTGGACGTTATAAAAAGCCATGACCTTTACGTTTAAGCCTTGCTGGCCGGCATGGCCGACATCAGTGAAGACTACGGTGGGCGTTAATTCGTCAGTTCTTTGTCCAATGACCCGCACCCCAAAGGCATTCGGCACGCCCTCACAAGAGGCATAAAGATCGGAGTTACAGAAATTAGAATAGTTTAAAGAGCTTGTTATCCGGCTTGAAGCCACATGTTCGATGGCAAATGTGCGGCTAACCGGATCACAGACCCAGGGGGATTGCGCATTTGGCTCGCCTTCAGGACTAGAGCAGTAGGTGCTGAAATTACTAAAAGCATAAGGCTTGCCGGAGACGGCATAGCGAGCCGCTTCTCTAACGGCTGTTTGAACCGTAATATAGGCCCAAATCACCCGGGCTGCCTCAATAATACCTAACAACAATAACAACAGGACAGGCAAAATTAATGCAAATTCTACCAGACCTTGGGCTTTTTCTTTCTTACGTAACACGGGCAAACTCCTCAGACGGATAAAACACGTCTAACTAGGTAAGGGTTGTCTGTATAAGAGTCCCGCTTAAAACTAAAAGGATACGGGGTCATAACGAAATGATAAAAATTTAAGGTTGTGATTATTATAAGTTCAGCCCTAAAGCCGTGTCAATGTGACCAAGAGGCTAAAAAGACAAAGAGGAGTGCAACCATGAATTTCGCACTCCTCTCACCCTTGGGTTAGCATAAGCTCAGGTTTTATGCAGTTGGAACCCAAAACTGAATCTTCGTCCCCCGGCCCAGAGCGCTGTCGAAATCAATTTCACCCCCCAACATATCAACCTGTTCCTGCATCGCCCCTAACCCAATTGTCTTACGCTGGCGGGCAGCAGCCAGGGCAGCCGCCACATCAAAACCGCTGCCATCATCCTCGACAACGGCCACAGCCCGGTCGTCGCTAATATTGAGCGTAATTTGGACATGGGTGGCGTTGGCGTGATCGCGGACATTTTTCAACAGATTTTGAATGACCCGGAAAATGGTGACTTCGGTATGGGGCGGCAGACGCTGGTCACGACCGCTGATGGTCAGATTGCAGGCAATCCCACTTTTCTGCTCAAAATCCTCAATGCTCTTCTTCAAGGTCGGATTAAGGCCCAGATCATCCAACATCATGGGGCGTAGATCAAAAATAAACTCTCGAACTTTTTGGAAAGTATTGGTGACGGCCTGCTTAAGCTCACTTAATTCGGTGCGAGCTTTAACCGGATCGGTATCAAATAGGCGCTCACAAATTTCGGCCTGGAGGATGAGATTGGTCAGCGATTGGGCCGGACCATCATGGAGTTGGTTAGCCAGGCGCTGCCGCTCAGTTTCCTGGGCGTTAATAATTTTGACAATCCCACTTCCCTCGCCGTTATCGCCGCCATCCGCTTCTCGAGGAAGATTCATATCGCCGCTGGCGGCCAGCAGCGCGCCGGACACATCCAGAATTCGACGCAGGCTCTCAGCATAACGCTTGAGGTTTTCCTGCCGGCTCTGCAACTGCTCCACCTGGCCCCGCATCATAAAGAGGCGCATCTGGGCTTCTTGAGCGGCGTTGTAAATTTCTTTGATATCCTGGCGCGGAACGGTATCAATGTTGCTTTCCATCGTCCGCACTTTGTTGGTCAGTTGGGCGTTACGCTGGGCCAACTTTTCCACCTCGGCGGAACTTTGTTTCACCAAAATATCAATTTCCTTCAGCTCTTTCTGAATCTGGTCATACTCACTGCTGGTCTGCTCAACAACCTGCCCGGCTGTCAATGGCGCAGCCGCCGGTTCTGCCGCCGGTTTCTCTCGACCCAAATTTTGCAAACGTTGTAAGCTCATAAGCGTATTACCCTCCACACACGGTAGACGGTAGACAGGAGACGGTAGACGGGGAAGAGATTTCTTCTGACTACTGACTTCTGACTACTGACTTCTGACTACTTTTCCTCGTCGTCGTGTAAGCGAATCCAGCCCCGGCGGACGGCATAAAGCGCCGCTTGCGTCCGGTCGTTCACAGCCAATTTGCGTAAAATACTGGTCATGTGGTTTTTGACGGTTTGGCGGCTGATGCCCAGGGCGTAAGCCACCTCTTTGTTACTCTGGCCGCGGGCGATATGCTGCAAAATTTCCATTTCGCGGGGGGAGAGGGGAGCAAACATTTCATTGGGCATGCCATCCACGTAGGCAACTTTATCAAACTGTTGCAGCAACCAGGTCGCTACCTCAGGCTTATTCAGCACCTCGTCGTCAACCACATAGTTGCCCCGGCTAACCTGCCGGATCGCTTCGACCAGGCGGCGGGGCGTGATATCTTTGGGGAAGTAGGCGGCGGCTCCCGCTCGCACGGCATGAAAAATTTGCTCGTCATCATGATAAGCGGTGAGCATGATGACCGCCACTTCAGGCGCCGCCTGTTTTAGCTCACGCGTCGCCTGCAAACCATTCATATGGGGCAAATTAATATCCATAATGACCACATTGGGCAGAAGCTGTTTGGCCAGACGCAGGCCTTCCTCGCCATCAGCCACTTCCATAATGACTTCCAGATCCTCTTCGGCTTCAAGGACACGCCGCAACCCTTGCCGAAACAGAGGATGGTCATCAACCAGCATAATACTTGTTTTAGCCATAGTTTTTTCTCCTCGACTGCAGGGTTCAAGTTACAAGCTTACAATTCAGGATAGGGGACCGATAAAATGACTTGCGTGCCCCGTTCCGCGTCGCTCAATATTCTGAATTTGCCGTTTAACAACTCGGCGTAATCTACTATTCGGGCTAAACCCAGGTTTTTTCTGGATTTGCCGACTCGTTCCATATTCAGACCAATTCCATCATCAATAACACTAAAATGAAGCGAGCCGTCCTTTTCTTCAATGACCACTTCAACTTGAGTCGCATTGGCATGGTGGTAAGCGTTACTGAGGACTTCTTGAATCACCCGAAAAATAGTGATTTCAATAATACTGGGCAGACGGCCCATGTTGGTGTTGACCCGCAACTGGGTTTTCAGGCCCGTTCTGGTTTCAAACTGTTCCAAATAACGTCGTATGCCGGCCCCCAGGCCAAAATTACCGAGGATAGTGGCCGGTTCCAAATCAACGATAAATTGGCGAATGTCGGCCAGTCCAGTCTCCAGTTCAGCCTGCAAGGCCGCCAGGCCCGTGGCGACAGCCTCTCTATCGTTAGCCAGCAGGGTCCGGCAAGAAGCCAGTTCAAAAACGGCATTAGCCAGCAACTGCCCTACACTATTTTCCAGGTCGTGCGCCAATTGGGCCCGTTCTTCTTCCTGGCTCTGTAAAATTCTGATGCGAGGCCAGTGAGAGTCATCAAAGGGGGGGGCATCGAGACCATTTTGCAGATAGGTGTGTAAAGCGCCGCTCTGCTCCGACAGACGCGCCAGTTGCTGCCCAACTTGTTGCAGCCGGAGCACCTGCTCACTGTTGGCCGCATCGCGCCCATTATCTACCTCATGCAAGGACTGTTCATACTTTAACAGCGTCGTCTGAGCCAGTTCATGCAAATTATGCTCCGTTTCCTGCAAAACGGCGCTGACCTCAGCCCAGAATTCTGCTAAATTGGCGGTCTCGTACCCTGTACCCATTCCTTCACCCCGATGACGTTATATAGTATACCATAATCAAACCGTACATGTCCAGAAAATTTTAAGGATGTGGCAGGTGGAAGATAGAAGATGGAGAATGGAGGATAGAAGATAAACCCTTTGCTGCGTCCCACCTCAATCTTCTATCCACTATCCTCAATCCTCTATCCGCCATTCACTATTGGCTCACCTTGTAGACTGTCATATTATCGCTGCCGGCCTGGGGCGCATAGGACGAGCCGGTACTGTATAAACGGCTTAACTTCGAATTTCGGGTCAACTCCGGATACCACGAAGGAAAGGTTACCAGGTAATCGGCCTGGCGACTCCTGATAAAATCAAGCAGGGCGGCTTCATTTCTGATAATTGGGATGACTTCGGGTGTAATCAGGCCGGCCAGATCAATGAGGGGGCGCTGGGCAAAATAGCCAATGGCCCCAATATCGTGGGCGGCGATGAGGGCATCGGGAGGGGTTTGGCTGTCCAGCCACCTGGCGGTCACCACCATCTCACTCTCGATAAATCGGACATCCCGTCCATAAGCCTGCGCTCCAATTGCCGTAAAAGCCAGCGCTAACACGGCCAGCGATAACACCCAGGCCCGGCTGAGGGCGCGCAGAGCGACGTTTCGGTCTGGCATTTTTTGCAGCAAGCGCGCCGTTCCCCAGACGCCCAACAAAATTACCCAGGCGATGGCCGGAATCTGATAGCGGCCGTGCTGGTAGGTAACCGGCAGTCTGAGACCGTAGAGCAGCAAAAAGCTAACCCACCACAGCCAGATGAGAATGAGACCAGTCCGGCGCTCTTTGAAAGCCAGCCAGGCGGCAAAAAGCAAACCCGGCAGTAACAAGAATTGTGCGCCAGTAAAAATGACCCGAAAGACGCCTTGAACCGTCTCGACCGGCTCGCCGAAAGTGCCAAAAAGCCGCTGCCAGAGCGGAAAGTGGTCGAGGATGGCCCGATACTCCGCCTGTTTGGCATAAAAGGTGTTGGGAAAGGGCAGGCCGGTGGCCCAGAGGTGAAAGGCAATATAAGGAGCTAACAGCAAGACTACTCCGGCAGCCAGCCAGAGCCAGGCGCGCAACAAGGGGAATTCATAGGAACTCGTAGGAGCTCCAGGAACTTTTGAGTTCCCGGCAGTTCCCTCAGTTCCTAAGAGTTCTCTTCTTTGCCTCCACCAGTTGTAGGCCATATCCAACCCCACCAAACCGACCAGACCCAGACCTTCCGGACGAGTTAAAATGAGCAGGCCGCCGATAAGGCCCAGGCCAAAACCGGCAAATGGCGAATGAGCGAATGGCGAATTACCATCAGAGCATTCATCTATTCGCTGATTCGCCATTCGTTTTGTGGCTACGTATCGCTCCACGAGGAAGAGGGAGAGCCAGACAAACAGGATCGTTTCCATGCCGGAAACAGCGGCCCAGATGAGATGCCACTCGAACAGGCAGAACAACCCGGCCCATAAGCCCACTCCTGGCTGTTCAGGAAAAAGGCGCAGGCTGAGGCGGGTCACAGTCCAAGCGGTCAAGCCTAACAGGATCAGGCCGAGGCCGTAGGTCCAGATTTTGAAGGGGATACCCACCAGATAGCCCAGGCTTAACAAAAACGACCACAGCGGGGCGGTCGAGCCGGCGCTGGGCACGCCGGGGACAAAAGCCAACTGCCCGCTGCGGGCCAGGTTGCGGGCGTAAGTTTGGTGAATCCAGGCGTCGTCGAGGGGAAAGCCGGAAAAGCCAAAACCCCAGGCAGAGACGGCGAGATAGCACAGGCCCAGGATGAGTGCTGCACTGACCCAAAAGCCGAGGGCACGAGGACGCGAAGACACGAGGGTGCGAGGATGCGGTGATTCTTTGCTCATTGAACTCGCCTCCTCGCCGCTTCGTTTCTTCGCCTCATCGTCTCTTCGCCTCTGCTCAGGGGTGATCAAGTTTGAAAATATAAACCGGGCTGCCGGACTCATCGGTAAAGGTTTGAACCAGGGTAAGGCCCGGATGGGTTACGGTTTCGGTATAAATTTCGGCCAGGGGAGCGGGATGGTTTTGGTCCAGAATGAGGAAATCCACATGATACTGCTTTGCGGCTTGGAGGGTTGTTTCGATGTTCTCATCGGGCACAATGACGCTTAACCCACCGCCGTGATAGCGATAAGCAGGCGGGTTGCCAATCATGACCGTAGCCGACGGGTTTTGCCGAGCCACCCAGGCAGCGATGGTGGGATAGAGGGCGTCGGCCTTATTCCAGGCGTCATTTTTGAGGACACGCCCGTAATAAACAAAGCCGCTCAACGCGACCGCCATGATGACCAATCCCAGGCCAAAAAATTGCTTGGCCAGAGACGCATCCCAGTGGCGGCGACGTGCTGCGGCCCAATCTACTGCGCTGTCCAGGCCAGTTAAGGCGGCCGCATAAATAAACGGCAGTAGGGCTGCACCAGAGTGGAACAGACCGCCCCGCGCGCCGGGGAAGGCAAACACCAGGGTCATCACCAGAAACAACAACAGGGCATACAGTCCAGCCAACTGCATCAATAGGTGATGCCGTAACTGCCACCCTCCCATAAGAACCAAAGGAGCCAGAAAGATCAGGCCCCAAACGGCAAGCACCGTTTGCAGATTGATGGTCAGCGCCCACCAGCGGCCTTGCAGGACAGGCCCAAGCCCTTGGGCAAAGAAGGTTTGAGCCGACAATTCGCGGCCATAGCTGAACAACTCGTCGTAGTTAGCCAGCCAGATGGTTTGCGAGCCTGCCGAGGGCAGCGGCGTGCCAATTACCTGCCAGTTACGGATGAACCAGGGAGTCATGATGACCAGGTAGCCGAGGAGCAGAGGGAGCGCAAAACGTAGGGCGTCGGGCGTGGAGCGTCGGGCGTAATACAAAAAGAGCAGGATGATGGCACTGAGAAGGAGTGGGCCATCGGCGCGGGCGAGGTGGGCCAGACCAGCCGAGAGACCGGCGAGGAAAAGCCAGAGGAATAGAGGATAGAGGATAGAGGATAGAAGATAGAAGATAGAAGATCGTGAGTTATCTATCTTCGATCTACTATCCACTATCTTCCATCTACTATCTTCTAGCCCCCGCCGGGCCGCCCACAGGGCCAGCGAGCCGGTAACGGCAAAGGGCGTGAAGTTGTCAATGGCAGTCCAGTAGGGAAAGTAAAAACCGCTAAAAATAGACAGCAGTCCGGCCAGCCAAGCCAAGCGCCGCCGGCCTGAAACTTCATAGGTGACTTGATAGCTAAGGGGGACCAGCAGGGCCGATAGTAAAATAAAAGGGACTTGAGCCGCCCGGTAGGAAGGCCCGCCCAGGGCCATTCCCAACCAAGCCAAAATGGAGGTCAGCGGCATCCAGTAGAGGTGGCTGGGCTGAGGCGGCAAGCCCGGCTGCCCCAGGTAATTCCAGACAAAATCCTCGACAAAACCCCGTCCCGCCCATAGATTCAAAGCGTTGACATAAGAATAGGCAGCATCCATATAGTTCGGCTGCTGCTGGGGCCAGGCCGCTAATAGACGGACCAAACAAGCCAACCCAAACACAATCGACAGCTCCCGGGAAAGAACTTTTGACGTAACAGATAATTGTACTCTGGCCACCTGGCTACCGTTCAATTTCATATAAATTTATGAGATAACCGCGCAAGGTATATGACTTGACGAATTTGGCGTGTTTCATGTCCTCAGGGTAAATCTTATACAATCCCGCCTCATTGAAGGGAGCATCTTTCAAAACGCTGTCGGCATCTACAGCAATATGGGTGATTTTCGGGTCAATCTTGCCCGGGGGCACATTGGTATTATAGCTGTAAAAAGGCCGGGCGGGCAGGTCATTTTCCAAGGTCAAAACATAAGCATAGGACCCGCCCAACAATGCCTTTTGACCCACATCCCGGGTAATCTGGTGGGAAGCCTCAACAATTGAGAACTGCGGGTCTTTAGCCCAGGCCCAATACTGGTAGAGATCTCCCAGAACAACTGCAGCGACCACCAGCAAGGCGATCAAGCCGCGGACAGCGGGTGAGGGAAGCCTGAGATGCGCCCGTTTGCCTGCGCCCAGCCACCAGATAAAGGCCAGGATGCCGGCCAGGGCCAGAAAGAGGGAGACAATTAATAGCGCAAACAGGATCGGCAGATCCAGGATGACCCGA
Organism: Chloroflexota bacterium; assembly: GCA_016860845.1. The sequence goes on along the minus strand of BOKF01000031.1, from coordinate 70,826 downwards.
TAATCAACCAGGCTCGTGCCCAAGTACAAGGCGCTGCCCAGTTTTAGCGCCCCGGCCAGAAACTGGTAGAAAAAGTAAGTTAAACCCATCAAAATGACGACAAGCTGAAACCGGCCAAACCGGGCCGGCAAGACGATCCGGTCCGAACGCAGCCAGGTTTCCAGAGCCAGGGCCGCCGCCAGACTCATGGGTGGGATCAGAGCGATCATAAAGCGGAAGGGTTGGCTGTTTGAAGCCAACAGCATGAAGATAGTAAATGTCAAATAGAGCAACACCATGATCTCGCTCATGGGCAAAGCGGAGCGATTTTTGCCCAACAATTGGCTGCCCCGATAGAGAAGGTAGCCATAGGCCAAAGCAAAAAGGACAAAGATGCGCACAAAAAATCCGGAATAGATGCCCAATTGAAAGATCGAGACGACGGCAAAGCGCACATTCTCTTCCAGGCCGTGCTCAGGATTGAAGGTGCGCGTGGCTACATCGGAAGGCAGGATGGCCTGAACGGTGGTGACTCTAAACAAGTGAACCCAGCCAATTCCCGCCATGAGCGCAGCCCCGGCGAGGAAGAGGAGCAAGGGAGTCCATACTTCCGGCTGTCGCTGCTGCCAGCGCCGCCAGGCCAAAATAAAAAGTCCGAAGAGGGCAGCCGCCAGAAAAGTCACCCCGGCTATCTTGATGTACAGCACACAAAGGAGAGTCACCAGCCCTGACAGAAAAAACCACCATGAGCGGCGCAAGCCTCGTCCCCAACAGTACAGCGCTACGGCCAGTCCACAGGCCAGGGGGGTATAAACCATAGGGATACGGTTGTAGATGAGAAAAGGGAAATTCAGGGTCATGAGGAAGGCGCTCACCAGCGCCGCTCGCCGCCCAAAATGCTGGTGGGCAAAAGCGGCGATGAAGACAATCGCCAGCAGGCTGCTGGTTACGGCAATGAGATTGGCCTGCCAGTAACCAATGCCAAGTATGGAGAAGAAAACGTAGGCCAGCCAGGTGAGGCCGGGCTGATTATAAAGCAAAGGTTGGGTCCCAAACAAGAGCCAATCTCGGGCCTGGCCAATCGTATTCGGTCCGTCAGTATTCAAATCCTGCGAACGGGTCAGGTAGATCGGCGCATCGGCGGTCAAGGCGTATAACCTCATGGCCGCTGCCACGAGCAGAATAGTGATGAAGGCAGCCAGGTAAGTACGATGGGAGATCTTACTCATCAAGAGCATACCTCAAAATGTAAATCCCGCCTACGCGAATCTCATCCACAAGGTGGTAGTGCTGATCGAAGTAATCCTTTTGAGACAACTGATAATCAATCGCCTGATCCATGCCGAGCACCAGCCAGGCCCGCTGATACTCCTGAACAGCCGCCGTCACCTCTTGTTTGGGAGCAGTCACCGCCGTGACAATGGTCTGCGAGGGCGCGTTGATCCGGGCAATTTCCGGGTCGCCGGGCAGCAGAACCTGGGGGATGGTCGGGTCATACACCAGAAAAGGCAGATACGAGCCATCACTGGCGTGGAGCGCCACATCGCCGGTCTGGGCGCGGTCACGAACGTAGGCTGCGGCTTCGCGCCAGGGAGGTTTGCTATAGGCAGGATCGAAATAGAAATTAAACAAGGCCAGCAGCATGATCATCAAAGCAGGCGCAAATAATCCTTGATTGAGCCGGGGCCGAGGCGTCCGAATTAGTCCCCAGCCCACCAGCAAGTAAACCGGCAGCGAAGCGGTCAGAACCGTGCGCAATTGAAAAAGCGGTCGAACCAGAGAGATGAGATAAGTGCCCAGCAAGGGCACCAAAAGCCATAACAACAACCACCACAACGCCGGCGAGTCGGCGCTCCCCTCGCTGAAAGCATGCCGCACATTATTCAGAATGGCAAAGAATACAAACAGTGTGACCGCCAGCGAAGCGGCAATCCAAACAGCCGGCAGGGAAATACCCACAAAAAAGCCGGCCAGGGTGGTCAAGAGGGTCAGCAGATGCGGCGTCTCGATCCAGTACGAGGCCAGGACCGCCCGGGTTTGGGAGAAAAAGACGCCCAACCAGGGCAGATATAAACCCGCCACTACGGCCAGGCTCACCCCAAAGGACAGGATTCGCTCCCGGGGGCGGTCAACCAGCAGCACGTAGAGCGCCATCGCCAGAAAGATGGGTAAGCTAAAGTAGGCGGTGTAACAGGCCAGGGCAGCGCTCGCAATAAACAGTCCCCACCACCGGCGGCGATTGTCTCGAAGGGCGCGGATAAAAGCCCAAACAGCACAGCCGGTCAACAACAGCAGTTGAGCATACATGCGCGCTTCCTGGGCGTAAAAAAGCTGCAAAGGCGAGACAGCCATAATGAACGCACTGACCAGCCCCACCCGCTCCTCAAAAAGGTCCCGCCCAATCAAGTAAAGCATGATCACTGCCCCCGCACTGCACAACGCCGAAGGCAGCCTGACCACAAATTCACTCTGCCCCAAGAAGAGAAAGAGTTTGACCAGCAAAAAATAGAGCGGGGGATGCACATCAGCAGCGGTAATCGCCACCAGATCGGGGAGAGGTTTACGGGCCAGCAAAATGGTCAAGGCTTCATCGTGCCAGAAAGACCACGCCCCCAGGTGAAAGAGCCGCAGGGCCAGGGCCAGCCCGGCGAGCCACCACAGCCAGCCCTGATAACTTTTGGGGGGATGAAACCCGGCTTCGCAGCCAATTATTTTTGACATCACTTTAACCGGTAGAGTTGGTAGGCTCCGACCACATCAAATACCGGCTCAAAATAGCGCGCTTCCAGAACCTCAAGCTGGTCCAGAGCCGGTTGATCAAGCAGTGCCAGGTCCTCGTGTTTGATAAATTCCAACCCCTGGCGATGGAGCAAAACGTGGGTAATCCCCGCTTTTTGCCAGGCTTCGACAATCTTAGCGGCGCTGCCGTAAAGATACTGGTCATGAGCCAGTTGATCTAAAATACTGTCCGGGCGGCACTCGACCTGGCAGAAATAACTGCGCGGCTCCCACAAAAACAGAACCACAGCCTGGGGCGGCAGAGACTCGTTCATCTTTTCCAGAGTGGCATAGTAAGCCCCCAAACGGCGAGTCAGGTACTCGGAGCGGGTCTCGCTGCCGGTCAGGTAGGCCAGGGGATTGACCTGGGCAAAGTTGAGACTTAGCTCGAGCAAGTTGAGGGCCAGGGCCAAGCCAATCAGCAAGTTAACAAAGCGGCGCGTGGAAAATTGAGGCCGGTCCAGGTGGGTCAAATCTTGCCATAACCAAGCTACTGCCGGACTCAGCGCGGCCAGACAGGGCAGCAGCAGTCGGGACTGCCACAACGAGCGCGACCAAATCACCCCGAATGTCCAAAAGAGAAACTGGGCCAGGGCAAAAATGAAGAGAATATCGAGGGCCGGCGGTCGCTCTGGTGTGCGGGCGCGGTATCGAAAAAGACCATAGAGCAAAATAAGCGGCAAAAAAACCAGAAACAACGACCCGGTGCGGCCATCAAAATAGTTGACATCCCGCACGCCCAGCATCGCCAGCACAGGCAGAGCCACCAGGGTTTTCAGATCAAAGCCGATGCCGCTGCCCGCTTGAGCATACCAGGCGGCCCGGAACGAATCCCAGTAAAGACCATCAAAAATATCGGACAAAAAAGGATAGAAAGGATTACCGGTGAAGAAGAAATTTTTGAGGTACCAGGGCGAAGCAACGATGAGGGCAGGCAGAGCGAAGGAGAGGATAGGTTTTAAATTGTGAATGGTGAATGGTGAATGGTGAATGGTGAATGAGGCTTTGGAGTTTAAGAGTTGAGATTGAGAAGTTACCATCTGCCATCTGCGACCGGCAATCTGCGACCCAACTAAAATTAAGCCAATGGTCAAGGGGCCGATAAAACCGGTGTACTTCAAGCCCATCGCCAATCCGGCGAAAGCCCCACTGAGGATAAGCCACTTTCCATTCAAGGGAGGTTGTTCTTGGGATATTTGGGATAAGGTTTGGGAATTTGGGTTATAAAACTTGGGAAATAGATAGTTCAGCAGGCTGTACAGCGCGGCCAGTTGATAGAAAGCCAGCGCCAGATCATTGTAAGCCCAGCCGGCCAGGGTGACGATCATCGGCATAGATAATAAAATCAGCACGGCCGGCCAGGCCGACGCCCGGTTAAGATGGCGGTAGGCGGTTAAATAGACCAGCCCGGTTAGCAGCAGGCCGTAAAGCACGTGGATCAACTTGGCGGCAACATCGCCGCGCAGGAGCATGGCGTAGGCAAAGAGCATCTCGGCCAGGAAGGGAAAGTTGAAGTGAGGAATATCAGGGCCGGGGCTGATGCGGTGGGCCTGGATGAAGAGTTTGGGCGCGGTCAAATGGTAAAAAAGACCATCCCAATCAATCGGGGGAAGCAGGGCCGCTGCCAGAGTAAACAGGCCGACCAGCGCCAGGTAGAGCAGGGTGAGGCGATGGGGGCGGTCGGCGGGCCAGTGCAGGCGGCGGTACAGGGCCAGAAAATCGGGCCAAAGGGCGAGGGTTAACAGCACGCTGAGACCGGCAAAGAGCCAGGGGTAAAACAGTCCGGCCAGCCCCAGGCCCAATGTCGCCAGGCCCAATGTCGCCAGGCCCAAACCGCAGCCCAGGATGAGGATTTCTCCCGTTGAAAATTCAGAAGCGGAACTGGAAGGTTGGAAGGTTGGAAGGTTGGAGGAATGAAGGGTTGGAAGGTTGGAAGGTTTTAATTTCTGTAGCCAGGTTAGCAAACGGTGCCCCAAGCCTAAGCCCAACAAGCCAAGCCAGGCGGCCACCAGCAGGTCAAGCAGTCCCCTGGTCATTGCCGCCGCCGCCGTTAGGGTAAAGGGCTTCTGCACCGCATAAAAACCGCCAAAGACGGCAAAGAGCCACAGAACAAACAGAATGGGCAGAACGCCGAGAAATTTCTTCACCCGCCCGCCTCAATTTTTCGAGCGATGGAGAACAGGCCGCGCCAATCGGCCAGGTAGAGTAGTAACAACAACAGGGGTAAAAAGCCGTGCATAAAGGGATGCTCAAAATTGGTCCCGATGATAAATTTAAGAAAGCCAAACCAGAGCAGTAAGTTCAGGCCGGTTTGGACTAAAAATACCACCGTATTGCCCCTGTTGTCCAGTTCGCTGATGCGGCGGAACCACAGCAAGAGCGGCAGATAAAGAATAACGTGGTTGGTGGTCGCAGAGCGAAAAGCGACCAAATTGCCAATAATCAGCGTCAGCATCAGGGCATAGACAAACCAACCCGGCTTCTTTAACCAGACCTGTCCCCACGAGAAAAGCATCAGGCCGGCCAACAGCAGCGACAGGCCGTTAGCCAGGGCAATAGCAATCGGCGCGGCAAAGGTGCGGGTCAGGTTTTCAATCGGCGAGTAGAAGCCAACATAATCGGAGTAGGCAAACAGGCCGCTGTAAAAATCTTGCAGCCAGGTCGGCACGAGCAGCATGGCCGTCCCCGTTAAAATGAGCAAGGCGCTGCCAAAGCCAATCACGATCTGCCAGCGCCGCTGGGTCAAGGCCCACAACAACAACAGCGGCACCAGCATAAAGACCATTTGCGGCTTGATGGTGGTCAGCGCCAGGCAGACGCCGGCAATGTAATCCCGGCGCTGTTCGGCAGCCCACAGCGCGGCCACAAAAAACCCAAAAACGACCACCGAAAACTGCCCCAAAATGACGCTCCGCGCGCCGGGGTAAAAGAAAACGGCCCAGAGCATCGTCAAAAGCAGCAGCCATGAAGGGATCTGCCACCTGACCAGCTTCAGGCACAGGCCGGCCCCGAAAACCAGGATAAATTGTAAAACAACCATCCACATGGCCTGGGCTGCCGCATAAGGCACGTAGACCAACGGCCAAAAGAGAAAAAGGGTATAGAGAGGATAAGCAAAGGCGACCTGATCTTCCCACGGCTCCGTGTAACGTCCAAAGAGACCCAGTTGCGCTTCCAGGGCAACCTCGCGCTCGTAAGGGTTGCGGCCTTCCAGCAGCAAGACCCGCCCGCCATACCAGCGCGGAAAGAAATCGGCTGCGCCGGGAAAACGGGAGGAAAAGACAACATACATCGCATAAGAGTCGGCGGCGAAGAGTAGGAGCAGAAGCAAGCCCAGCACCAACCCTTGCTTTAGGTTGGATTTACTGCTTGATTGAGTAATCACGTTAAAAACGATACTTTACCAGGTTCCAGACGGCAATCAGGCCGTCATACCATTGGATTTTTTTGCCTTCGGCCCAGGTCCGGGGATAGTAGGAAATAGGCACTTCATAGATCGGAATGTTACGGCGCAGAATTTTGCCGGTCACTTCCGGGCAAAACTCGAAACCGTTGCCTTCCAGGCCAATTTCTCTGAGCAGGTTGGCGCAAAAAACCTTGTAGCCGGTGGCTTCGTCGGTGATGCGCGAACCGTACAGCAGATTGGTGATGACGCTCAACAAGCGCCCGCCCCAGTAAAAAGCAAAGGAGGAACGCCCGTTGCGCTGCAAGTTGCGCGAACCATAAACAACTTTGACCTCAGGATTGGTAAAGGGCGCCAGGAGCGCCGGGTAATCAGCCGGGTCGTATTCCAGGTCGGCATCTTGCACCAGCACCAGGTCGCCGGTCACAGCGGCCAGGCCGGTGCGAATCGCCGCGCCTTTGCCCTGATTCCGCTCATGCCGGAGAAGTCGCAAAGGAGGCAAGGCCCCATTTTGTAGTCGCCTCAAAATTGCCGGAGAGTTATCACTGGAACTGTCGTCAACCACGACAATCTCATTTACCAGCCCCGTAGCGCGCACGCGGCTGATAATCTCTTCGAGGGTGGCTTCTTCATTATAAACGGGAATAATAACCGATAGTTTCATTCAAATTAACTCTGCCAGGATAAATTTAGACACCTTACAGAGTACCCCAAAAATGGTCTAAACATAAAGGGGCAAATGTCACCGATAGCGGCCGCTCAAGGTACTTGTCAACTTTCCCTAAAGTCACACCGGCTCAGCTTTGCGGTAGAAGATTAGTGGCAAAGCAGCCAGGCTTAAAAGTACCGGCAAAGTAAAACGATAAACCAACTCCGCCGAGGAAATCTGCGCACCGGTGAAGCCCATCAGGAGCAAGGGAAGCACAAAAGCTAGCATCCCGGCGATAAACAAAGCCACAATGCCCCCCCACAGCCAGCCGGCATACTGCGGGTAAAACTGGGTAAAACCGTTCAACAAAATAGCTAAAACCAACCCCATGAGCACAATATTGAGCATGCCGTAAATCGGCACAATTAATGCAGTCACCGCTACCCCCCAGGCCAGCAGCCCGGTGAAATTAACCGAACCGGCCGGACAGCGCCGCAAGCGGAAAGTCAACCAGAGGGTGAAGAGCACTAAAGCCAGGCTGATCCCCTGGTAGGGATTCCAAATCCGGTCCACCACCGACAACACCGGCGGATAACTGGCCAGCGCCCGGCTGAAAGTCAGCAGCCAGTTAGGTTCAAATAATTCAGGCACGCCCCACAGGACCAGACAAATGGCCGTCCAGCCCAGCCAAAAGGGCCAGCGTTCGCGGTGCAGCGCCGTCCACACCAGTAAAATGAGCAGGGGCAGCACTGCCACCTGCGGCTTGAACAACATGCCTCCCGCCAAGACACCTGCCCACAAGTATTTGCGCCGCCACAAGGCATAATAAGTCAGCGTCAGGGCTGCCGCCGTCAACGAGTTGAATTGCGCGTAAATCGTATGCTGCAAAACGGGTACCGAGGTCGTCATCAACACCAGCAGCCAGGTCAATTTATTAACCGACAGGTTTGGCCTGGGCCAGCGGGCAAAGATCACGATACTGAGCCAGAGGCACCACAAGCCCAACATCCGCCAGATAAAAACGGCCCCATCATAAGGCAGCAGCGACAAAGGCCCGGTGAAAAATAATAAAGTTGCCGGGTAATAGAAGCGCAAATCAAAGGCATGCGGCCAGCCGATAATATCTACCAGTTCATAGGCATTGGCCCAATCGTACAAACTGCGGCCGGTCATCAGCAGCATTTTGGAGGCATACCAGCGCGAATACAAATCGTCGGTCAGAAGCCGGTTGGGTAAATGTAAAAAGAGATAGGCGATGCCGCTGCTGTAAAGCAGCCCCACCCCGGCCAAAACAACCAGCTTAGCTCGGTCTGGGGAAGCTACGGCGGATATTAGATCGACCGGAGGGCCAGCATTTTGTTCACGATCAGGCGATTGGAGCACGAGCTATTTGCACCGTAAGAATATGGATATTAGACTATTCGTAAATTTGAAGACGAACACAAGAGAATTCTTTAACTTCGACGAGCCGATTCTGGTTTTTACTCAGCCACTCTTGAAAGGCTGCCGGCAATCTTAAGGCCGGTAAGGAAAAATCCTGGCAGTGGCCCGCCAGGTGGGTCGAATTGTTAGGATGGTCAAGCACCAGCCACACTTTGTACGCCCCGGCGCTGGCAGGCAGTGCCGGCAAGATCACTTGCGGGCCAATCATAACGGGTTTGAGCGGTTGGGACCCATGATAGTAGAAAAAGAGCGACAGCAGAGTTTGATATTTCCACAAGGCGATGACATCCCCTGGTCCCGTATTTTCTTCAAGATAAGCGCCCAAACTGCGCCAGTCGGCTCGATGATAAACCTCGGTATCGTAATACACCCGCCATAAACCGGCGAGCATTGCCCCCAAAATTATACCCGCCAGCACCCTTTGACCCACTTTTTGAGGTGGCCACTGGTATAAGCCTAAAACAACCAGCAGCAAAAAGGCCGGCAGGGCCAGGCTAATGTAGCGGTCAACGTACATGGGCAGCCGGAATGACATCAAAAATGCCAGCAGCGGCGGCGTAAGCCCCCACAGGATCAGCAACAAACCTGTTCCGGTTCGCCTGGCCGCATTGATCCCCAGCCCAAAAAGCAGCAAAAACAAAGCCAGCATCAATCCGACATACAGGGTCAAATCCACCGTATAACCGAGGCTAAAATTCCATAGTGTTTGCAGTAGATCGTAGCCCGTTGGGGGTTGGAGCGCCGCGCTGCCGAAATAAAACTTGCCCCATCTGACGATGACAATCAACCAGGGCAGGATAGATAATCCCGCCAGAAGTTGGGTGACCAGCCAGGGCCGTAATAAACGGTAATTCTGTTTAAGGGTAACGACAATAAAGATGAACTGAATTAAGGGAATAAAAAAAGCGAAGTAGTGGGTATTGAGGCCAATAACAGTGAAGATGGCTAGTCCCAACCAGTTCTGCCAGCGTGGGCAGCGCAGGTTTCGGCTGAAAAAAAACATCGCGCCCAGAGCCGAAACAATGACCAGGGTATACATCCGGGCTTCCTGAGAATACCAGATGTGAAAGGGGTGAACCGTGAGCAAAACGGCGGCCAGCAGACCCACTTGAGCTTTAGCGGCAATCCGGCCCATTTGAGCCATCAGTGGAATGGCTAAAACACCTATGACCACCGATAAGAAACGTAAGCTGAATTCGCTAAAACCATTGGCCGCAAACGGGCGCAGCAGCAGATAATAAAGCGGCGAGTGCTGCAAGCCTTCCTCTAACATTGACTGGATCGCTGCATCAGGGGGGCTTGAACTAATAAAGGCGCTGAACGCCTCATCAAACCAGAGACTCTGCCCATCCAGGCGGTGAAGTCGCAGTAGAAAAGCGCAGGCGGTCAAACCTATAAGCAGCCATTTTTGGTTGGGGGTGAACTGTTGGTGATAGAGGCTCATTGGATTAATTAAGCCTATTTTACCACGAGCCGGCGCCATGCAAGAGAGACTGATGGTACTATGCAATTGTATCATCAAATGTTAAAAGATGGAATGTTTAGGGGCGAACCAGGCGCAGTTCAATCCAGGTGGCCCAGTCGTAGCTGAGGCTGTTGCCCCCCTTCACCCGCAGGGTAAACGTACCGGTTTGGCCGGGCTGAAGGGTAGTCAAAGCTTGCCTGACCGGAACAGGGGTATCTTCGTACTTAACGGACTTGGAGAAAAGCAGTTGATCCGGGCCATTGCCCGGCGTAAAGGACAGCTCAAAGGTGACGCCGTCGTCGTTAATGGCGGCGGCTTTGGGCAAACCGAGGCTGCCGATAATGGCATCGCTCGGCTGGAGCGGGGTGTCAACCTGGTAGGTACCTTCGATCAGGCCAAGCTCCAGGTGAGGGTGGGTCATCAAGACATTGCCGGGGCTGGTCGTATCACCTCTCAACTCAGCCGGGCCGACGACCACAATCCCCTGCGGGTCGGGAATGACCAGGTTCCGGTCAACGGACGCTTCAGTTACCTGGTAGGTTACATCGCCCGCCGACCATTGGGCCTGGGCGGCTTCGGCGACAAAATCGTACAGAGTGGTTGCGTTAGCCTCATCTACCCTCAGGATGCCGGGCACAACCTTAATTTCAAGATACAGGTCAGGGCCAAACGGCTCACCGTCTAACCCAACCATTTGCCAGCTCCCCCGGTACGTGCCGGGCAGGTCAGGCGCAACCATCGGAATAGTGATTAACCCGGTCGCCTCAGGCTCCACCACATCAACGATGGGCACCTGCTCCGGCGCGCCCATCAGATCTCCCTCGGTGAAATGAACCATGTACCCGCCTCCCCAGGGACAAGTACCGTAATTGCTCACCGACCAAATTTTCTCAAAGGGTTCGCCAGGCGCAAATTCCGTACCATCCTCGATAGTTACATCCCCGGCGAAACGACCCTTATTTTCGCAGCCAGCGGGCAGGGCAATGGTTGGCAGCGGCGTCGGTTGGGAGCGAACCGGGGTAGGCGTGATGACATCTCCTGCCTGCACACTGGTAGCCTCTGTCGGTGTCGGCAGGGGGGAGGTATTTTGGGCGACCAGCGTGCCCGTGGGGGTCAAAACCGGAGCCTGAGCCGCGCTTGCACCCTGCGCCGTAGCGACGGGTGAGGTTTGTCCATTGGCTGCGCCGGCCGCAGCCTCTTGCGTCAAAGCTGGTTCTTTACTGCTATCTAGAGTCGTATTCCCGAAGGAAGGCGCCGATTCAACCGGTGTACTCGGCGGAGCCAGCCAATATCCCCCGGCCCAAAAGCCAACCAGACTGAACAGGAGCAGGGCGATCACCGCCGCCGCATAGATGGGCCAGCGCCGTGGTTGGGGCGGGCTTTGACTGGGAAGCGAGGGTCGAGTGGTAATGGCCGGCAAAGGCCGGGTGCTGCTTTTGGTCAGCGTATCCCAATCGGGGGCCAGGGGCAGGGTTTGACGGGCCGGAGCGGCCTGGGTCAAAGGCTTGGCCAGCACACGGCCCAGACTGACGGCCAGGTTATCCCGGCAGCCGCGTTTCGCCGCCATGTCAATCAGGCGGCGGCTGGCCAGTTCCGGCGGGTTTTGGGTTACGGTTTCGGCAATTTCCTTTTCGGTCACGTAACCGGTCAACCCGCCGCCGCACAAGACGACCATATCCCCGGCAAAGAGACGGCGGGAGAAGAGGTCTATCCTGACGTATTCGGCTAAGCCCAGGGAGCAAGGAAAGGGAGGGTTGGAAGGTTGGAAGGTTGGAGGATTGGAGGGCTGGGCAGGGGAGGGGGTGGTCGAACTCAGGGGAGGAGGTGGTTCTTTTTCCGCTAATAACCGAGACTTGGCTTCTTCGGCAGAAGTTCTGGCTAAGGCATCCCCTTCTGCCGGTTCGGACGAAGCAACTTTTTCTTTTTCTGCCGAACTCTCCACAGGTTTATTATTATCCCCTTGGGCAACGTCGAGAGCGGTGGCCTCGGCTTCGCGGGCCTGGCGCTGCGGGGAACGGCTGCTGTCGCCGGTGAGATGCTCGATGTCCTGGTCCCAAACCACGTAGGCCCGGCCATCGCCCACACTGACGGCCAGCAGTTTATTGTTATGAATCAAAGCAGCAAGGAGCGTCGTGGCCACAGGGCGGCGGTCGGGAAAGCGCCGGTTGCGCTCAAAAATAGCCGTATTGGTCTGCCGGATGACCTCCAGCAGCCGTTTTTCCAGGTCTGGTTCGCGGGAATGGTAAAAATCGTGGAGAATTTTCTGGACGGCATAACGGCCCGCCGTTTCGCCGGCAGCCGCTCCACCCGCGCCGTCGGCCACAACCAGCAGGCGGCCTTGCCGGGTTAGATCGGAAATTTGGGCCGGCTCGTAATAGCCGGCCAGCTCTGTCTGCGGCTGCATCTGGCCGGCCTGACTGAAATAGCCAAATTCCACCGCCCGTTCGTCTGACATGGACATAGGAAGCTAATTATAGCATTATGTTTGGAATTGATAAAAATGGAACGTAGTGCGTAGTGCGTGTTCCCTATATGACTGACGCCTAACTTTAATATTACGTCTCTACTCCGGTGAACCTTCACTTTTCGTTTCAATTTCCTAATTCATCGCATCGTTATCGCACCATGCTCGCTTGATGATCGCATCATGCTCTTAAACAAGAAGGCTACTTGTGTCTATCTGTGCCCATCTGTGTCTATCTGTGGACCCCTTCCCGCCTCATCAAAACGGCGCGCTCCCCCGCCGGCGGATGTAAATCTCGTCAATGGCCGCCTGCTCGGAGAGCGAGAGCAGGAACAGGACGGTCGTGGCGATGTCTTCCGGCTGGAGCAGCCCCGAGCGGTCCAAATCGGGGCGGGCATCGCCGATCATGGAGGTGTCTACCCCGCCGGGAGAAATGACGCTGACCCGGATACCGTGCGGCTGGGCTTCGAGGGCCAGGGTCTTGGTCAGGCCCATCAGGGCGTGTTTGGTTATTGTGTAGCCCCCCTGCCGGGCATACCCTTTGAAGCCAACTACGCTGGAGATATTGATAATGGTGCCGCCGGCCTGAGGGATCATCAGCCTCAGCGCCTGCTGGCAGCACAAAAACACGCCGCGTACGTTGATCGTATAGAGCCGGTCCAAATCGGCGCTGGCAAACTCGGCCAGGGGGCCGAACAGGCCCATACCGGCATTGTTGACCAGCACATCCAGGCGGCCAAATTTTTGGCGGATAAAGTCAAACAGGGCGATAATCTCCGCTTCGCTGCTCAGGTCAACCGGCCAGGCAGAGGCGGTCCCACCGGCCTGCTCAATCTCTTGGGCAACTGCCTCAATCTCCACCTGGGTTCGCGCCGCTGCAACCACATGCGCGCCGGCTCCGCCCAGGGCCAGGCTGATGGCCCGGCCAATGCCCCGCCCTGCGCCGGTAACGAGGGCGATTTTATCGGTAAGAGGGTTAGACATAACTTTTCCTTTTCTGGTCATCTCATCCCCAACTGACGCGAAGCGTGGGAACGAGGTGGGGGTCGGAGCTATTATAACATAATTATGGGAAGGATACTGAAGTTGTTGTTGGCAATCCCAACATCCTTAACTAACCTAAACTCGGAGTTTCCCAAATCGCATCCCCTTCGACAAGCTCAGGACACAGCTTCGATACGCCTTTCACTACGTTCAAGGCTACTCAGGATGCGTTCATAAGCCGAAAATCATCCTGACGCCGAAGCGGGCATCAGCCCGTATCGAAAGGTGATTTTCGAGCAATTCCGAACTGAGGTTAACTAAGGCAACTCCAAGAAAATAATTATCCAAAGTCCGTGATACGTAATGCGTGATGCGTGATGGTATCCAGGCAAGATTTCTTACGCATCACGTATCACGCATCAAGCCGGTGAGAACAATTGGATGATTTAAATCTTGGAACTGCCTAACTTGACGATTTGGTTGAGACTACTAATATAAGAAGGCTAAGGCTGAGAAAGAACTAGCTGTTTCAAGATAAACGGTCTACCCGGAAACGATGAAAAAACTGCCGCTACCCCGGCTCGACCAACATCCAGAAGTACGCGCCGCTCTGCTTCAATATTGCCGCCTGAAGCCGGGCGAGCTTTGGGCAGACCCGCTTGGCCGGCACAGAGTCGGCTGCCTCGACGCAGCTAACGCCAGTGATGTTCGGCAGCTCATGGATGGAGCGACCGCAACCCTGGCGATCCAGGATCCCCCCTACAATCTGGTCGCTTTTGAACAGCGCGAGCTGGAGGCGTATATGGCCTGGTGCCGGCAGTGGGTCGAGACTACCGCCGCTATTCTGGCCCCGGATAGTTCCCTCTACATCTGGCTGGGCGCTGACCAAAAAAACGGCTTCCAACCTCTGCCCGATTTCATGCTGATGATGCGCCAAACGGAGTTCCAGCCGCGCAGTTTCATCACCATGCGCAACCAGCGCGGCTATGGTACCGCTAAAAACTGGATGGCCGTCCGGCAGGAGCTGCTCTACTATACCAAGGGCCGGCCTGTCTTTAACGTTGCCGCCGAATATACCGCTATCCCTAAAATTCTGAGAGGCTATTATAAGGAAGTCAATGGCAGGCGGAGCGAAAACCTGGAACGCAGCAAAGCGGCCACCCTGCGCGCCGGAAATGTGTGGGTAGACATCCAGCAGGTCTTTTACCGGATGCAGGAAAATATCAACGGCTGCTACGCCCAAAAACCCCTGCAAAGCTGCGAACGCATCATCGAGGCCAGTTCGATGGCGGGCGACGGGGTGGTTGACTTTTTTGCCCACTCCGGCTCGACCCTGCTGGCGGCGGAACGGCTCAACCGCCGCTGCTTTACCCTGGACAATGATCCCCTCTACTGCGAGATTACCATTCGCCGCCTGGAGCATTACCGCCAGACCGGCCTGACCGGCTGGCAAAACAGCAATCCCTTCGAAGCGGAATTATCCGCGTAATTATTCTAACCCCTCACGACTATCCCCCTATCGGGTTATTTTTTTATTATCAGGCGTCGCTCGAATAGGGTGAGATAGGCTAGTCAGAAACAACCCCAGCGGCAGGCCAAAAATCATCCTTCCATAAAACCAGAATCGCCCATGCCAGTGTAGGCAAGGAAGCCAACTCATCATATAACTTAAGTAGTAACTGATTGTGATTGTGGAAGGTGGTAGCAAATGAATTCTGAAAATCAATCCGGTTCCAAAAAGCGGCGGCTACCCACAGTAGCCCCGTGGATTATCATAGCCCTGCTGTTGCTTAATTTCGGCGGCTTTCTTTACTTATACCAGCGAGGTGAGGAAAAAGAGACGGCCCCTCCCCGGGCAGTGCGCCAGGTCTCCTCGATCCAACAAATTGCCCAGGCCATTCGAGCCGGCCAGGTAAGATCTTTGACGGTACAGGGCAATCTCTTAACTGCGATCAAGCCAGATAATACCTCGCTGACCGCGCGCAAAGAAGAAGGGGTGAGCACCGTCCAAACCTTACAGCTTCTCGGCGTGCCAGAGGATACCTTGAAGAGCCTGCCCGTCGTCGTCGAGGAGCCGCCGGTACAGGTAAACTTTGGCTCGATCTTATTATATCTGGGCCTGCCCCTGTTATTGGGCTACGTGATTTTTAGGAATACGCGTCAGGCGTCGGGGAGTCATGCCAGCTCCAATTTTAGCAGCCTGGGCAAAAGCAGTCCCCGCATTATCGGGAAGGCGGGTGATAAAGAACAGAAGGCCAATATTTCTCAGGTAACTTTCCACGATGTGGCCGGAGCCGAGCAAGTAAAAATTGAACTCTTGGAGATTATCGAGTTTCTCAAGGAGCCAGGTAAGTTTGTTAAACTCGGAGCGCGGGTGCCCAAAGGCGTCTTGATGGCCGGACCACCCGGCACGGGTAAAACACTTTTGGCCAAAGCCGTGGCCGGCGAGGCCGGCGTGCCCTTCTTCAGCATCTCCGGTTCCGAGTTTGTCGAGATGTTTGTCGGGGTGGGCGCGGCCCGCGTGCGGGATTTGTTCAAGAAAGCCAGGGAGCAGGCCCCGGCGGTGATTTTTGTAGACGAGATTGACGCCGTTGGCCGGCAGCGCGGGGCCAGCATGGGCAGCGGCAACGACGAGCGCGAACAGACCCTCAACCAACTCCTGGTCGAAATGGACGGTTTCGGCACCGATACCAATGTCATCGTCATGGCCTCGACCAACCGCCCGGATATCCTGGACCCGGCCTTGCTGCGGCCCGGCCGCTTTGACCGGAAGGTCTTCCTTGAGCGCCCGGATGTCCACGAGCGCGAAGCTATCTTGAATGTGCATACCCGGGGCAAACCCCTGGCCATCAATATCTCTCTGGCGGACCTGGCTAAAATGACCCCCGGCTTTGTCGGGGCCGATTTGGAAAACCTGGTTAACGAAGCCGCTATCCTCGCTGCGCGGCGTAATCTCACGGTCATTGGCCGGGCCGAGTTTCAGGATGCGATGGAACGGATTGTTGCCGGGCCGGAACGGCAGAGCAAGATCCTGAGCGAGCAAGAACGGCAAGTAGTGGCCTATCATGAAGCGGGCCATGCGGTGGTCATGCACAACCTGACCCACACCGACCCGGTCCATAAAGTCAGCATTGTTTCACGAGGAATGGCCCTGGGTTATGTCATGCCTCTGCCCGAAGGGGATAAGTATTTGCGAACACGGGAAGCCTTTGAGGATGAACTGGTCGGCCTGCTGGGCGGCCGGGCGGCTGAAGAAATTATCTTTAAGCGCATCACCACCGGCGCAGCCAATGACCTGGAGCGGGCGACCAAAGTAGCGCGAGCGATGGTAACTCGCTATGGCTTTAGCCAAAAGCTTGGTCTGCGCACCTTTGGCGAGGAACAGGGCAACCCCTACCTGGGCAGCCTGGGTGAAATGCGGAACTACAGCGAAGAAATTGCTCAGGCGATTGACCAGGAAATGGGCCAGATTTTAGAGGCAGCTTACCAGCGCGCCAGGGAGATTATCCTGGACCACCGCCATCACCTGGAAAAGTTAGCAGCCTCTCTGTTAGAACATGAAACTATCGAACGGCCCGCTTTTGAGGCAATTATGGCTTAGACCACTCTTTTCGCCAATCAATCCCTATCAGGGAAAACGGCTTTCTCGCCGGGTCGCCCGCCACTTCCACGTAAATAGGAGCGCGCCATGAGATCTAAAAAAAGCACATTCATTATTTCCAATTACGTAATGTTTCAACGCGGTCTCAAGAACTTACTCGCTCAACAGGAAAAGATCGAGATCGTTGGGGCGACGGAGCGTCCAGATTAGGCCATTGAGCAGGTTAAATCCCTCCATCCTGACGTAGTGATTTTAGACAGCACCAACATGCCAGGCGATCCCCTGGTCAGCCTGAAACATATTTTCCACGCCTGCCCGACTGCCAAAGTAATTTGCTTAAGTCTACACAATAATCAGATGGCGATTTATCAGGCTATCCAGCAGCAGGCGATAATTGAGTACCGGGTATTTAAGTGGAAAGTTGAAGACATCGCCGATTTATTCCAGGCTATTAGCTATAACTTTCGCCCCTCACCGCTTATAACAACCTAAAGAATTTTGACAACCAAATTTGGTAATGACCAGTCAATGAGCTGAATCCCCTCCCCCTCGGAGGGGGAGGGTTAGGGAGGGGGTCGAGTTTTGCCCGGAAAGCGAGCCGGGGTTTAGCCCTTACCTCAGCCCTACCCCCCCCTGGCAGAGAGGGGAACTTTACCCATAATCTTACCGATTTTGAAAATCAAAACTCAAGAAGTCATGCACGCAATAAAAAACCCCTCTCCCCAAATTCAGGAAGAGGGGTCCATTGATGTAACTTCAACTGGCACTCGGCTGGTAATCCTCGCGGCCCTTGCTCCAACCCCGCAGGCGAAAAGCCAGGAAGATCATTATCAGCCCAAAAACAAGGGCATAACTGCCGATAAGCCAGACAACGGTCAGAGCGCCGGCTCCCGGCCAAATGACCATTAAGACGCCAAAGATGATCGAGGCAATCCCGCCCAGAGCCAGGAGCCATTCACCCTCAATTTCCCGGCGCAGGCGAATCGCGGCTATCACTTCGAAAATACCAGTGACGATAGTCCAGGCGGCGATCAGGTAGAGCAGCACAAAGGCAGTCATTCCCGGCCAGATGAAGGTCAGGATACCGGCAGCGACTCCGGCCAGCCCCTCCAGCAGTAGAACCCACCAGCGTTGTTTCCCGGCTCGATCACTGAAGGCGGCTACCACAGCAAAAATCCCATCCGCAAAAGCATAGGCCCCAAACAGCAAGACCAGAACGAATAAGGTGATGCCGGGCCAGACAAAGGTAGCCAGCCCAAAGAGAACTGCTGCCAGCCCGCGCAGGGCTAATGCCCACCAATTACGCGCTACTGCTTGGATCATAGTTATATCTCCTTTAGCAGCTTCAATAACGTCGCGGTTTTCCACTTTAACCGCTCTATTTCATTGTAAAGAGTTATGGAGCTAAACCCCATACTCATTTGGGCGATTATTAAAAGCTAAAGGAATAATCTTTTAATAGTCCAATGGGGTATAGGCAGGCTTGTTTTTGCTCAATGTGTCTCACCCGGATGGCTTACTGCTCAAAGGCGGCACGCTAGTTGGGCTAGCCTAATGGGCTGACACCATCACATAGAGCAGGAAAAACCCCTCATAATTGGGGGTGAAGTCTTAATATTTCTGAGGTATATTAAGATTACAAGTGGATCAGCTTAGCATTAGTAAACTTCGCTATTGAGGAGTAACAATCATATGGCTAAGATGTCAGGGTCTTTTTTTAACATCAAAATGTCGGGGGCATTGGGCGAGATAATTTTTGACCAGCGAGGCTTTGTCCGGCTTAAAGGCAAACGACTTAGCCACTACTCCACCAGCCAGGGCGATTTTCGCCAGACCATGGCGGTAGCCCAGAAGTGCGCCAAGGTGTGCGGCTCGACTACCCGGCAGTTGATCAAGGCAGTGGCCGATAACTCAGCCCATTGGAACGCTTACCTGGCTAAAAACCTCATCGGCCCTCACCGGACTGTTTATCTGGATACCCTGAACCGCTACGGTGACCCGGCAGTAGATCGGCCCGCCTGGGAAATCGCCGGCGTCGAAGCCGGGCTGCGCCCGATCAGGTTGGAGTACGCCGGCGAGGCCGAGATCTCGCCCGGCGCGCAGTTGTTTATCCTGGCCTCGACCCTGTTTTCGCTGGGGCTGTACGAGACCCTGGGTCGGCCCAATGGCAACGCCGAGATCTGGAAGGAGAAGATTGTTTCGTAGGATACAAGGGGCTGATCAGCTTTTATTAACCTTGTTATGCAAATAGACCTCCCAGGTTTTTAGAAACCTGGGAGGTCTATTATATCGCCAGATCGAAACTCACCCTAATTTTTAACTACACATCCAAATTCCGCACCTGCTTGGCGTGGATCTGGATAAACTTCTTGCATGGCGGCACAGCGCTGCCCATGCGCACGTCAAATGTTTTGCCGGCTCAGGCCATCACGCGGGCCTGAGCAATTTCTCGGCGGCCAATAGATCTGAGTTGGTCGGCAGACAGCGAGACAACCGCAACCGTCTCTCCATTCAGGGTCACAAACTCAACTTCATACCCTCGATCACGTTGATGGACTAAGACGACAGTCCCCACATCTCCTTCTTTCAAGCCATACTCTGGCAGGTCCGTTGTCAACACAACTCGCTCTAATTCTTGGATCACTTTTATCTCCTTGCTAGCGGATAAGCAGTAGCAAACCTGGGAATTTGCTCACCCGTTTCTACAAACCAAACTGACCGAATCAGCGGCGTTCGGCCTTCCGGCGTAACGATTGTGCCTTCAATTACATAGCGTGTGCCAAAGGGGGAATTCTCCATCTTCGTCACCTCATGCTCGCCCGCGTGACGAATAAGCGCTTCAGCTAATACTTCCCATGCCTCAATCGAAAAACCTAAGCTGATAAAAAACTTGGCTTTACCGTAGCCATCAGGATGACTTAAAGAGAGAAGGTATCCTGTAATTTTGGCCTGCGATACGACTGCTTTCTCGCAATGGGGGAGTTTCACCTTTGACTACACATCCAAATTCCGCACCTGCTTGGCGTGGGTCTGGATAAACTTCTTGCGGGGCGGCACGGCGCTGCCCATGAGCATATCAAAGGTCTTATCCGCGGCGGCGGCGTCTTCGACGGTGACCTGGAGAATGGTCCGGATTTCGGGGTTCATGGTTGTGTCCCACAACTGCTGCGGGTTCATCTCGCCCAGGCCCTTATAACGCTGTAAATTGACCGAGCCGGTGTCGCCGTTTAACTTCTTGATATAGGCATCCTTTTCGTCGTCACTATAAACATAAACAACCTCTTTTTTGTGCTTGATCTGGTACAGCGGCGGCTGGGCGATAAAGAGATGGCCGTGCTCGATCAGCTCCGGCATGTAGCGGAAGAAGAAGGTCAACAGCAGGGTCCGGATATGCGCCCCATCCACGTCGGCGTCGGTCATAATGATGATCCGGCCGTAGCGCAGCCCTTCCAGGTTAAAGTCGGCCCCCACACCCGTGCCCAGGGCAGTGATCAGCGCCTTGACCTCGTTGTTGCCCAAAATCTTGTCCAGCCGCGCCCGCTCGGTGTTCAGAATTTTACCACGCAGGGGCAAAATAGCCTGAAAACGGCGGTCGCGCCCCTGCTTGGCGCTGCCGCCAGCGCTGTCGCCCTCGACAATGTACAACTCAGAATTCTCCGAGTCGCGATTGGAGCAGTCGGCCAATTTGCCGGGCAGAGTAGTGCTCTCCAGGGCGCTCTTGCGCAGCACCAGGTCGCGGGCCTTCTTGGCTGCATCGCGGGCACGGGAAGAAGTGAGGCACTTCTCCACAATCGCCCTGGCCTGGCGCGGGTTTTCCTCCAAAAAGGCCGAAAACTGCTCGCCCACGACCGATTCGACAATGGTCTTGACCTCGGCGTTCATCAGCTTGACCTTGGTCTGGCTTTCAAATTGGGGGTCGGGGTGCTTAATCGAGATAATCGCGGTCAGCCCCTCGCGGGTATCCTCACCCGAAAAGTTCGTATCGTTGTCTTTCAGCAGGCTGTTCTTGCGGGCGTAATCATTGATGGTCCGGGTTAACGCTCCGCGCAGACCGGTCAGGTGGGTGCCGCCGTCGGGGGTCAGGATAGTGTTGGCAAAGGCGTAGACGCTCTCGGTGTAGGCGTCGGTGTATTGGATAGACACCTCTACCCCCACGTTATCCACCTCCTTACCCACGTAAACCGGATCGTGCAGAGCCTGGCGGTTGCGGTTCAGGTAGCGCACAAAGGAGTTGACCCCGCCCTCAAAATAAAAGTTGTACTCGCGCTCCTGGTCGGCGCGCTCGTCCTTGAAGTAAAGGCGGATGCCCTTGGTCACGAAGGCCATCTCGCGGAAACGGACCAGCAGCGTATTCCACTGGTAGCCATCCACTTCTTTAAAGATGTCGTGGTCAAAGCGGAAGGTGATTTTGGTGCCGGTTTCCTGGTCATGCTCCGGCGGCAGGGTAGCAATTCGCTCCACCGGCCCCTGCGGCACACCACGCTCATAGCGCTGCCGCCAGACCGCCCCCTCGCGGATCACTTCGGCCACCAGCCACTCGCTCAGGGCATTCACCGCCGACACGCCCACGCCGTGCAGTCCGCCCGAAACCTTGTAACTGTCCCGGTCAAATTTACCGCCGGCGTGTAGGGTGGTCAGCACCAGTTGCAGCGACGAAATTTTCTTCTGGGGGTGTTCGGCCACGGGAATGCCGCGCCCGTTATCAATCACCGAAACGCTGTTATCTTCGTGAATAATCACCCGGATGTGGGTACAAAACCCGGCCAGGGCTTCGTCAATCGAGTTATCCACCACCTCATAAACCAGGTGGTGCAAAGCTTTGATATCGGTGCCGCCCACGTACATACCGGGCCGACGGCGAACTGCCTCCAACCCTTCCAGAACGGTAATACTCTCAGCGGTATATTGGTTCGCGCCTGGGGTAGCCATCGAATTATGAAACCTCCAAAATTGGATCTAATCCCTTTTATGAAAAATCGGGTGACGGAGTGCGTAAAATATGACAGTATATTATACCATAAAGCACCCTTTTTCTCAAATCAATTACTGCTGTTATTCTACTCTTAAGTGCCATATATTGAGTAGAAGGAAGCAATGGGTACTACGGCTAGTATCTCTTTAAAAAGAAACCGTAACCACCGAACAAATATTCGGCAGGGGTTAGATTGTAAGTGATGGTTTCGGAGCCCAAAGCTGAGCTTGGGGCCTCCATTACTTACTTGGCAACCACAACCCAATATTCGATGCAGACAGCTTGTTTAAAGCAGGCTTCCCAAAGCCAGTCAACTTCGACTCCCCGGTCCGATTGCGGCGTCCGACGCTGCCCGTCGCCGGGGCAGGCCGGTTCAATTGACCATTCCCCGCAATCGGACTATCATGAACCGCAAATCTGCAAGACAATGAGGTAAAAGGATGGGCCGAGTCAGTTATGCTGAGGAATAGCTAGCCCAATCGCGTTTACTCTTAAATTATTGCTCGACAAACGTCCCACCCTTTTGTAAAGGGGTGGGACGTTTATTTTTGCTTTTTGCATGAGAGGTCAGATAAGGCTAACCCGAGTGGCAGAATTATCTCTTTTACAAACTTCGAGGGAAAAATGAAAAGAACGACGCGCAAATTCAATGAAGTGACCTCCTTCTCAAGGCAGCTCCTCACGTTGATTCTAGTATAACCACTGAAGGTGAACAGGGACGTAACCAAAGGTAAACAACCGGTAAGCAAAAACGTTTACCAAATATTCACCTACGTTTACCGGATTAGTTACCTGATGAGGGTATGATAAGGTTGAAAGTCTATCTTACCTATTTCATTACTCAGGGGGGTAACAATGAAAACAGCAAAGTCTTTAAATGGGTTGGTTTAGGGAAGACCGTGATTGTCGCCACGCGCCAGCCGGAATTAATTGAAGATGTAGGCGATGAGGTGGCCATCCTCAGCCAGGGGCGGCTGCTGACCCAGCAGCCGCTGGCCCACCTGCTGCGTGCGCCTCAGGCGACTATTTTCGAGATCAAGTTCAAAGGGCATCTGGCGACCCATTGGCGAGACTGGTTCGATAACCTGTCCATGACCCATACCGAAGCAGGAGAGACTATTCTTGCCGGGCCGATCAAAGATCAGGCCGCCTTATATGGAACCGTCTGTGTCAAGAAAGCTTAACCCGCTCTTTACCAACTCTTAAAATAGAGTTAACTGAACCCTTAAATTAAGAGGATAAAATCCATCTTAGATGCAAGATGGATTTTTTATTTCAACGATTATATTCTGAGCTAAGGGATTAGAGACGATGGATTGGTTTTTAAGAGTTGCAGTAATCTGGTTGGCTATTGATATTTTGGTCATTGCCAGCGTTTGGTATGCTGTAACTACGATCAAGCCGATTTGTCCAAACTGGTGGCGGCGGGTAGTGGCAGATAGCGCCGACTATGATTCTATGAATGTAATGATCCCGCTTAATCTAACAAATCAACGGTAGTTAACATCATGAAAGGAGAACTAACCATGCCTGAAACAATAGGAACGCTCGAATTGAAGATTGCGCGGCTGGAGCAGCGCCTGGCAGTTATAAGACAACAGCAGCGCTTGAGCCAGCCTTATCCTGAGCACAGGGCCGCTTTGCTGAGTGAAGACCGTCACCTGCAAACGGTTCTATCTCAATTAAACCGGCGCCGGCAAGAAGTTCTGCCAGCGCAGCGGACGGCTTGAAGCGATGCTAAACCGAAACGATGATCCCCGTTTTGGCCAGCTTATGAAAGCATTGGACGCTGGCTGGGAAATAGATGAGCCGGTGCTGATCCGTTCCACCTGGCGCGAGACAGCCCATCCATCCGGGACCTATCACTTTGTCTTGCGTCAAAAAGCGCAGGATAAGACAACCTTGCTGAGTTTACCCCCTTCACCCGAATTGTTGACCTTTCTGGCCGATCACAAAATCAGCATTACCCCCCTTTGAAAAGCCCATTTCCCCGTGTTCTTGTATCCAAACGGGGTTTGGGCACAAGACTACGGAGGTAGACCTTGCTACGAGCTGTTAAACATTTTTAACACTCGTTTAACAGGCTCTTAAAACTCGATTAACGATGACTTTACAAGCAGTCATTACTATAGCCAGGGTTGGCACTCATGAAGACTTGGGGTACCAAAAAGCTCAAAATGAAAACCTATTTAATAATTAATGGAGGAGAATCCGTAGTATGAAAGCCAAAGTAAGAACGATCTTGATTTTGATGAGTATGTTGCTCATCATCAGCCTGGTTGCCGCCCAATGCGGGGCAGCGCCAACACAACAGGCAGCCCAACAACCCGCCCAGGCAGCCGCGCCAACTGAGGCGGCTGAACCCACCCAGGCGGCCCCCGCCGAACCGGCTAAGGCCGTGGTCGAGCCGGCCAAAGCCGCGTCCGCCGAACCAACTGAAGCCATGGCCGAGCCAACCGAAGCAGCCACAACGGAAGCAGCGGCAACAGAGGAAGCGATGGCCGGGAGTGGGGTCGAATTACCGGAGGTCAATCCGCTGGAAGTGACCGGCGACATCATCACCGCCGGCAGCTCGACGGTCTTTCCCTTGACCGAACGCATAGCCGAACGCTTCCAGGACGAGGGCTATGCCGGCAACATCACCGTGGACAGCATCGGCACCGGCGCTGGCTTTGAACGCTTCTGCGTCGCCGGCGAAACCGACATCTCCAATGCCTCCCGCGCCATCAAAGAGGAAGAATTCGCCAGTTGTGAAGCCATTGGCCGCACCCCCATCGAGTTCCGCGTCGGCACCGACGCCCTGGCCGTGGTGGTCAGCGCCGAGAATGACTTTGTGACCGATGTGACCCTGGAAGAACTGGCCCTGCTCTTCTCCACCGCCCAGAAATGGTCCGATGTCCGCCCCGACTGGCCCGCCAAAGACATCCTCCGCTTCAGCCCCGGCACCGACAGCGGCACTTATGACTACTTCCTCGAAGCGGTCATGGACCCCTACTATGTCAAAGAGGACGCCGATGAAGGCAAAGGGGAGGAAGCCATCCTGAGCGCGGCCAATCTCCAACTCAGCGAGGACGACAATGTTCTGGCTCAGGGCGTCGAAGGCAGCCCCTATGCCATCGGCTACTTCGGTTATGCCTACTACAATGCCAACCAGGGAGCACTGAATGCCGTCAGCGTCAACGGCATCGAACCGACCGAACAAACCGCCGAGGATGGAACCTATCCTCTGGCCCGGCCCTTGTTCATCTACAGCGCCGCCAATGTCATGGCCGAGAAGCCGCAAGTCGCTGCCTTCATCAACTTCTACCTCTCCTTTGTCAATGAAGAAGTGTTGGACGTGGGTTACTTTCCCGCCTCGGCCACCGCGCTCGATACCGCCAAAAATAATTGGCTCGACGCCAGCGATTAAGGCTATGCCTGTTTGAATAAGCTTGTGATGGGTAGGTCACGCTTGAAGCGTGACCTACCGTTGTTTCATTAAAGTGGCCATATCAGGGACAAAGCTTTGTCACTCCAAAATTTTCTGAAAGGAATATCAAAACATATGGCAATAGGAGCTTCTACCTCAGCCGTCACTACCGCTGAACCCACCGTGACCACTGCAGGCCTGCGCAAGCGGCTGCGTTTAGGTGAAGCGCTGATTCAGGGCTTTCTGTTCGCCTCCGGCGCCATCTCCATATTTACCACGCTGGGCATTGTCTTTGTGCTGACGGAGGAGGCCTGGCTCTTCTTTGGCAGCGATGAGGTCAGCCTGGTTGAATTTTTCACCAGCACCACCTGGCAGCCGGCCATTAAAGAATTTGGGATCTGGCCCCTGGTTAACGCCACCTTGATGACCAGCACCATCGCCATGCTGGTAGCTTTGCCGTTGGGCCTGTTTGCCGCCATCTACCTGAGCGAATATGCCAGCCCGCGCACTCGCGGCCTATTCAAGCCTATTCTGGAGGTGCTGGCGGGCATCCCCACGGTCGTGTATGGGTATTTTGCCCTGACCTTTATGACCCCCCTACTGCGGACGATTTTCGGCTCTGGGGTGGTCGAAATTTACAACACCGCCTCCGCCGGGCTGGTGCTGGGCATCCTGATCCTGCCCCTGATTGCCTCGATGAGTGAGGACTCGCTCCACGCTGTGCCCCGCTCTCTGCGGGAAGCCTCGTATGGGCTGGGCGCAACCAAGCTGGAAACATCGTTTAAGGTGGTGCTGCCGGCGGCTCTGTCGGGCATTACGGCGGCTGTTGTGGTGGGCATCTCGCGGGCGGTGGGTGAAACCATGATCGTGGCCCTGGCCGCCGGGGCTGGCCCGGCTTTCACCTTCAACCCCTTCAAGGCCGCCGAAACCATGACCGGCCACATTGTCCGGATCAGCGGCGGCGACTTAAGCTATGGCACCATTGATTACAACAGCATCTTTGCCATTGGCCTGATGCTCTTTATTATGACGTTGGCGCTTAACATCATCAGCGGCTATATTGTGCGCCACTTCCGGGAGGTGTATGAATGAGCGTCGAGACAAAAGCGGCTCAAAGCGGCGCCTATCCTGAAAATCAAGAACTGGACCGTTTTATCAAGCTGCGCAATTTTAACGCCGGCTTTTGGCGAGTGGTCTTTATTTCAGCCCTGGTGATTGGCCTGCTGGCCTTGTTGGCCCTGCTTTACAATGTGGTCAACGAAGCCTTTGGCCTGACCGCGGTGGAGAATCAGGTTGAACCGGCCAGTCTGGTCTTAAAGCTGCAAGAAGAGGAAATGTTAGCGGTGGCCGCCCAGTCCAGCGAAGACGACCGGGTGCTGGCTGAAGGCATTATGGACAACCCCCATGCGATTGGCTTTTTTGGCTACGCTTATTACCAGACCAACCGGGATAAGCTGCAAGTCCTGGCAGTCAATGGAGTGGCCCCTTCGGCGGAAACCGCTGAAAGCGGCGACTATCCGCTGGCCCGGCCGCTGTTCATCTACTCGGCCAGCCAGATTATGGATAAGAAACCCCAGGTGGCCGCTTTTATCAATTATTACCTGACCCATATCAACGATGAGATTGACGACGTGGGCTATTTCCCGGCCAGCACGGCGGCGCTTGATGAGGCCAAAGCGGCCTGGTTAAAAGCCAACAAGCTGGAAGCCGGCGCAGTCCTGCCCGCCGTTACCCCGGCTTCGGCGGAGGGCAAGATTATTGTGGCGGGCAGTTCAACTGTCTTTCCGCTGACCGACCGGCTGGTGACCCGTTTTGCCGAGGCAGGCTACCCCGGCGAGGTGACGGTAGATAATATTGGCACCACCGCCGGTCTGCGGCAGTTCTGCGTCCAGGGTAAGGCCGACATCGCCAATGCCAGCCGGGCCATTAAAACGGCTGAGCGGGCGGCCTGTCGCACTAAGGGCCTGGAAGTGGCCGAGTTCCGGGTGGGGACGGATGCCCTGGTCGTGGTGGTCAGCCAAAAAAATACTTTTTTGAAAGACGTGACGCTTGAGCTGTTGCAGCAAATCTTTTCCGGCGCCAAAAATTGGTCAGATGTTGATCCCAGTTGGCCCAATGCCCCGATTGAGCGTTACATTCCGGGGGCCGACAGCGGCACGCTGGATTTCTTTACCGAGACGGTCTATGGCGGGGTCGAGTTAGCCGATTTGTCCACGGAGCAACTGGTCTCGCTCATCCAAACCACCCAGGATGCGCAGGGCCGAAAATTGTTAGTGTCCAAAGGCAAGCTGCGCCAATTGGAAAATGAGCAGCTTTTCTTTGAGGACAAATTTCTGACGCTGGACCCGGAGAAACACGCCGCAGAGTGCGCTGCGGCCAATCCGCCGGCTCGCTGCTCGCTGCCGGCCCGTGACCCGGAGAATGTCTATAATCTGGTTCAAGAGCTGGTGGTCGCGCCGAAAGTGGTGGCCACCTGGCCGCTGGTTGACTCGCTGGCCAAACGGGAGGCCATCGAGGCGGAAGCTGCCGAGAAATTTCCTAACGCCGAAATCGAATTTCGCTCCTGGATCACCCGCGATTTTATTCGCAAACCCCAGGCCAGCGACCCAACCCTGGCCGGGGTGCGCACGGCGATCCTCGGCTCATTGTGGACCATTGCCATCACCATTGCTACGGCCTTTCCTATCGGCGTGGGCGCGGCGATTTATCTGGAAGAGTACGCCACCGCCACGGCCAATCCTCTGCTGCGCCGGGTCAACACGATCATTCAGACGAATATCAATAACCTGGCCGGGGTGCCCTCTATTATCTACGGTATCCTGGGGCTGGCTATTTTTGTGCGGCTGCTGGAACCTTTCACCAGCGGCGCTTCTTTTGGCGCGGCGGCTGACCCCACCACGGCGAATGGCCGGACCATTATCTCGGCCGGGCTGACCCTGGCCCTGCTCATCCTGCCGGTCATCATCATCAATGCCCAGGAAGCGATCCGGGCGGTGCCGCTGTCGCTGCGCCAGGCGGGGATGGCCCTGGGGGCAACCAAGTGGCAAACTATCTGGGCGCATGTGCTGCCCAATGCGCTCCCCGGTATTCTCACCGGAACCATCCTGGCCGTGTCGCGGGCCATGGGTGAAACCGCGCCCCTGGTCGTGGTCGGCGCTTCGACCTTTATTACCATTGACCCCGATACTGTTTTTGCCAAATTTACCACCCTGCCCATCCAAATTTACCAATGGACGGCCCGTCCGCAGGCTGAGTTTCGCAATATTGCCGCGGCGGCCATTGTGGTCTTGTTGATCTTACTCTTATCTCTTAACGCGTTGGCAATTATACTGCGTAACCGTTACAGTAGGAGGCTTTCATGAGCGATAATAACCTTTCTCTTAATGGCAAATACGCCCTGGAATTGCAGGACCTGCATTGTTTCTACGGCAATTTCCGGGCCGTCAAAGACGTGAGCTTAAAGATTGAACGTAAAAAAATCACCGCCTTCATCGGCCCATCGGGCTGCGGCAAAAGTACAGTGCTGCGCTCGCTCAACCGCATGAATGACCTGATTCCCGGCGCTTTCGTCAAGGGCCAGGTTTTGTACCACGGGCGCAACCTATACGACTCTGAGGTGGACCCGGTGGAGGTGCGGCGGCGGATCGGCATGGTCTTTCAGAAGCCCA
This sequence comes from Chloroflexota bacterium, assembly GCA_016860845.1. Next base: position 42,011 of record BOKF01000031.1, on the reverse strand, counting down.
ATCCGTTTCCCAAGTCTATTTACGAGAATGTGGCCTGGGGCGCACGCATCAATGGCTACAAGGGCGATATGGACGACCTGGTCGAGCAATCTCTGCGCCAGGCCGCCCTGTGGGACGAGGTCAAGGACAAACTCAAGCAAAGTGGTTTAAGCCTGTCCGGCGGCCAGCAGCAGCGCTTGTGTATTGCCCGGGCCATTGCCGTTAAGCCGGAAATTATTCTGATGGATGAGCCATGTTCGGCCCTGGACCCTATTGCCACGCTTAAGATCGAAGATTTGATGCGCGAACTGGTCCAAAACTACACCATTATCATCGTCACCCATAATATGCAGCAGGCTGCTCGCGCCTCTGACTACACCGCCTACTACTTGATGGATCGCACCGACCGGGCCGGCGCCCTGGTCGAATACGGGCCGACCCAGGAATTGTTCACCAATCCCAGGGATAAGCGGACGGAGGATTATATTACCGGACGATTCGGATAAAATGACCACAGACCACCGACCGCAGATGGCCGCTTTTTTATGAAAATATGGCGGTCTGCGGTCAACCGTCGGCGGTCCTGGCTTAATTTAAACTCAGGGAGTATCAATGATGTCCACCAAACAAGTGCTCTTCCTCTGCACCGGCAACTCCTGCCGCAGCCAGATGGCGGAGGGATTGGTCAATTATTTTTTGGGAGATCAATGGGAAGCCTATTCGGCGGGAACCAAACCCGCCGGCTACGTTCATCCCCTGGCCATCCAGGTAATGGCCGAGTTTGATATTGACATCTCTCGCAACCGCTCCAAATCGGTGGACGAGTTCCGTTATGTCAGCCCCGATCTGGTCATTACCGTCTGCGATGACGCCGCCGAGGACTGCCCGGTTTGGCTAGGGCAGGGTCAAAGGGTCCATCTCAGCTTTCCCGACCCGGCCAAAGTTAGCGGCAGCGAGGCGGAGCGGCTGGCCGTGTTCCGCCAGGTGCGGGATGATATTCGCCGGCGAGTCCTTGATTATTTGACTGCCAGCCAGGTACCGGCCTCATCTGAGGCGGCTTGACCGATGCAGAGGCATACCTTTGAGCAGAAACTGCATGCGGTGCAGGCTGAGGTGCTGGTTTTGGGACACCTGGTGGATGCTGCGCTCGGTGCAGCAGTAGAAGCTCTGATTCGAGGGGATTTGCCAGGAGCGCAGCGGCTGATGGCCGAGGCCTGTTTGATCGCCGGCAAGCGTTCAGCGCTTGAAACCGAGGCCCTGTCTCAAATTGCGACCCAGCAGCCGGTCGCCAGTGATTTGCGCATTCTGGTGGCGGTGTTGGAAGTCATCGCCGAGTTGGAGCGGATGGGCAGCTATGCCGCCAGTATTGCTCAAATGACTCTCCACCTGGCCGGCCAGCCGCTGCCTGATCCGTTTCCCCGGATCATTCCCCAGATGGGGGCAGAAGTGCGCCAGATGCTGCGGCGAGCGCTGCTGGCATTGGCCCAGCGAGATACGCATCAGGCCCGGGCGATTCCCGCCCAGGATGATACCGTAGATCACCTTTATCAAGAGGTTTGCCAGGCCCTGGCGACCATGATCAAGACCCATCCGGCTCAGATGCACCAGGCCACTTACCTGTCACGGGTGGCGCACAATCTGGAGCGGACCGCCGACCGGGTGGTTAATATTTGCGAGTGGGTTGTTTTCGCCGTTACCGGCGAGATGAAAGAATTGAATCGGGGGGAGGCCTGACCTCACCCCAGGCGAGAACACCGGAAAGGAGATAACAATGCTCAGAGAAAGTTTTCACCGCGACTTGAAACGGCTGCACGAGGAGGTTTTGCTGCTCGGCAGCATGGTTGAAAGCATGCTGACCGACGCTGTGGATGTGCTCAAACGGCGCGATATGGACGGTTCACGGCGGCTGATGGCCTACGATCAGCGGGTCAATGAAAAACGCCTGGCTATCGAGCACAATACCCTGACCCTGATTGCCACCCAACAGCCAACGGCGGGCGATGTCCGCACCCTGGCCGCCATTCTGGATATTGCTTCGGAGCTGGAGCGGATGGGTGATTATGCCAAGGGTATTGCCAAAATCAACCTGATGATCGGCCCGGGCGAGCTGATCAAGCCCCTCATAGATATTCCGCGCATGGCCGAGAAAAGCCGGAGTATGCTGCACCGGGCGCTGGAAGCCTTTATCAACCGGGATGTCGAACTGGCCCGCTCTATCCCGGCTGAGGATGATGAGGTAGATGCGCTCTATAACCAGGTTTACAGCGAACTGATCACCTACATTATGAAAGATCCTCAGAACATGGACCAGGCCACTTACCTGACCTGGGCGGCGCACAACCTGGAGCGCACCGCCGACCGGGTCAACAATATCTGCGAGCGGGTGATCTTTACCGTCACCGGCGAGGTGGTCGAATTCAGCATGCCCGTGGCACAGGCCTGATAACATCCGGCTGAAAAGAAATCAAATTCACTTGACCAAGAAATCGAAAGAGCGCTCGGGATCGAGCGCTCTTTCTTTAGGAGGAGACGATTGAGGAAGTAACAAGCCCGAATATTTATATTGCAATTGAAGAGCGGTTGTCAGAATTGGATATTTCTCAAAGAAAGCTCAAATACTTGCCGGTTGAGAGTCAGGTTAAGATTTTACACGAGCGCAAAAATATCATACAATCAATCTGCGAACGTGTCATTGTTCACAACGATGGGCAAATACAAATAGGAGCATTAATTGGCGAACAGAGTCAGTTATTCCGAGGAAATCAAAGCCACCCCGGAACAGGTCTGGGCCGTGTTATCCAATGTGACCCGCCTTCCGGACTGGGCCTTTACCGAAGGGCGCTTTCCCTATCCCGTCGAGGGGCGCTACGGCAGCGAGCAGCACGAAGGGCCGGGGACTCTCTGGATTGGGGTATCGGCGGATGGGCAGATTGCAACCCAAAAGATTACCGAGTGGGATCCCCCCCAAAAGTTAACCTATGAATTGCAGCAGACCGAAAACGCCGCCTTGAGAATGGCCCAAACCTGTACCTTTGACCTGAAGGCGCTGGAAAACGGCACCCGTATCGTCTGGACGGTGGATTGGAAATTGATCGGCGGCTGGTCGCTCAACGCTATCCTCATTCGCCTGACCGGCAACGGCGTGTTCGAGGAGATGATTGCCGGCTCTTTGGAGAATTTGAAACGGGTGGTGGAGGAAGAGGTGAAGGTACGTGAGGCATAATCTTTTTCATCTAAACCCCTTACACCTCACGCTCTACACTTGACGCTTTACGTTGACCTGGGACAGCAGCGTTTCAACCAGGCTGTGCTCGAACCGGCCGGGCAGGTGGGTGGTGGCGTTAGCTGCGCCGCAGGCCACCCCTAAAGCCAGAGCCGAGGCAAGACTGCCTCCCTCCATGCGGGCTATGGCCAATCCCGCCAGGAACGAGTCGCCGCTGCCGACCGTGCTGACCACCTTCACCCACGGTGAACTGGCCTGCCAGCAGCCCTCCGGGGCAATCCCCAGCGCACCTTCTGCTCCCAACGTGACCACCACCAGCGCCGCTCCCTGCGCCAGTAAGGCTTGCCCCGCTTCGATTACCTGGCTAATGGAGAAACTATCTGCACTCCGGCCCAGACCCACGGCCAATTCCGCCCGGTTCACTTTGAGACAGAGGCCGCTCGGCTGGGTCAGGGCCGCCGCCAGCGCCGCTACACTGGTGTCCAGGTAAACGGCTCGCCGGGGACTGACCAGCGCCCGCGCCAGAACGCCTAACACCTCCGGCTCGACTCCCGGCAGCAGGCTGCCGCAGAAAGCCACTGCTCGCGCCCGCGACGCTAATCGCTCCACATGCCCGGCAAAATCCTCCCAGGCCTGGGGCGACATGCTCTCGCCGGGTTCATTAATGACCGTCGCATCGCCGCTGTCGTGGGTTAGCAGCTCGGCGGCGCGAGTTTCACCCGATTCCAGCCAATACCAATCGGCGGGCAGTCCCTCTTCAGCAAGCAGGTCGGCCAGGAGCCGGCCCGAATGGCCGGCCAGGGGCGCCGTCACCACGACTTCGCCGCCCAGGGTGCGGGCCGCGCGAGCTGTGTTCAAGCCTTTGCCGCCCGCCCCTAGCTGTACTGAAGTCGCCCGGTGGACCAGACCCGCAGTTAACTTTGGCACGTGGAGCATGCGGTCAATCGTGGGGTTGGGGGTGATGGTGAGAAGCATCGGATTACCCCCCTATTAGCTTTAGAATATCTATTGCGGTTATTGGCTGGTGGGGCAAAACGTTTTCATCAGAGCCATCATGTAGATGGTGCGGGTGAGTAGATACTTCTGGGTGATGGGTAGCGTTATCCCATCGTTTCCGCAATGTACCCGCAGCATCTTGCCATTGGAAACTATACTTGATTATACTGGCCTCATCCGAAACGACCTCAAAGCGTTCAAACATTTCCAGAAATCCCCCATCGGCGAGGGATAGGCGGTAACGATACAGACCAAGCTTATCCTGCGCCTCTTCAGGCACAATTTTTACGCCAACAACTTGTGAATTGGAAATGAGGAGAGATTTGACGTAGGCGATATACTCCGCCGCATCTTTCATCAGGCTGTTTCCAGGCGTTGTATCTTTTCTAGCAAATTCTGTTGGAGCTCAAATAGCCCTGCCCACTCAAAGGAATCCATTGCATCGCCCAATTCACCCAACTCAAATTTACGGTAAAATTCGGCCGATGGCATCCCATAACGGGCCTCAAAATCCTGTAAGTCGGTCTGGTATCTTTTTAGCAAAGAACGATGTTGTTCCGAGATGACATTGAGCAGCTTGTCAAGAACCAAGCTAAAATCGCTTTCGTCGGCTACTATTTCTTTAAGTAAGTCAAGTTTTGTTTGTACGTCGGCCATGCGTAATCCTCCTCTCCAGCACGACACAGTCTTCAAATATTTAATCCTTACAAATAGCTCCGGCCTTATCTGGATCAAACCCTTTGGGCCATTTTGTTTGTAAGCCATATTTGGCCTGATCCAGATTCGCTCCTTTTAGCCAGGCCATAGATAGGTTAGTCCCGTACAAAAAAGCTATCCTCAGATCAGCCGCACTTAAATTGGCATCGAATAGGTTGGTCTGGCACAATTTGGCTCCTTCCATATTGGCTTCAGTCAAATTGGTTCTCATTTGTCTCTGTACTGCTGTAGGATAATCCTCTATTATAGACGAACCGCTGGCCACATTAGCATTCCTTAAATCGGTATCCTTTAGATTGCTTCGATAAAGATTAGCAAATCGTGGATTGACCAGCCTTAAATTGGCTCTACGCAGATTGGCTTCGGTCAGGTTAGCCCCGGTTAAGTTAGCCATGCGTAGGTCTGCCTCACTCAAATCGGCCATTGCCAAATTAGCTCTCTCCAGATTGGCTCCACGTAAATCAGCCCCACTTAAGTCCACTGCACGCAAATCTGTCTCGCTCAAATCGAAGCGAGCGAGGTTATGACGACGGCCAAGTTCGGCCCAGTTAAAGTGATTTGGTATTGTTGTTCACGGGTGAGAGGAATGGGTAAACCCACAGGAGATGAAATTGTAGTGTCTATTACCTGTCCTTTAAAGATAAGACCTTGCTCACTCTGATAATACGGCTGATGCTTCTCATACCGAGCAGAATTCTTCTCTTTGGCGAGGGCTAACAGGGTAATAAGCTGCAATGTCTTTTCCGCGTGTTCCAGCAGTTTCGCCACAATCTCGGCTGTGCCCGTGTTTTGGGCTAATTGGTCATACACAGGGCGAAAGCCGGGCAGATCAAAGCAGAGGGCGCGGAGTTCAGCGTCGGTGAAGCCATTGGTCAGCAATTCGCGGATGTTGGGCAGGTTGTAGAGTTCGGTCATATCTGAAACCTCAGTTTAAACAGATAATACCGACATTGTATAACAAATCCGTACCCCCGACAAGGGCAAAAGGACAGAGGCGCTTTAGCTTACCTTTTGCAGCGCTGTCAAACTCGCCTCTCTGAAAAACCTTCGGTATGCCGCCGTTTCGGCCAGGGCGGCCTGGAGCAGATTTTCCACTGCTCCCGCTTCGGGGCGGGGCGGGCGATGGGCGGGCCGCAGCACCAGGATGTCGCCCTCGTCGGCGTAAATGGAGAGCTTGCCCTGGACGGCCAGCCAGTCAATCCCCAGCCGCACCGTCGCTGTCCGGTGGCCCAGGGCGGCGGCCAGCTCATCGAGGTTGACCTCGCCTTCTTTGTGGGTCAGAGCATACTTGATCAGTCCCAGCAACTGCCTGATAAAAGCCGTCAGGGTGTCAAAAGGCGACGGCTGCCCCACAAGGAAGATGTGCCGGGGTTTGACCGCCTGCAAGGCCTGTTGGTAAATATCCTGGCCGGGCGGCGCAGTCCAGATTACCAGGGTTTCGGCAGGGGCAAGCTGGTGGCGGGAAAGAGGGGAGAGGTTGGGCAGGGTGAAGCCCTCAGACCAGAGGATTTTGGATTTTAGATTTTCGATTTTAGATTGAAGATGGCCTACTTGCCGCCAATCAATAAATTCAGGTTTGATAATGGCAGGAGCGGGCATCCACTCCCTGGCGGCCAGCCATTCGACTTGAATCCCCCCACCGTTGAAATCGTCCGGGCTGAGGGTGAAGGCCAGATCAAACGTGCCTTGTGGAGAGGGTTCAGCCGCGCCGCCCCACCAGATAATCTCTTGCAAAAAACCGGCGGCGTCTCGTATGACGACTCGTTTATGGCTGCTGGTCTTGCCAAAAACCTTCTCTTCGGCGATGTGCAGGCCGGTACAGCCCAAGCGCACCGGGGGATTACCTTCGCCAAAAGGGGCCAGCCGCTGGATCGAGGCCAGCAGCTCCGGCGAAATTTGGGGCAGTTCCACCAGGGCATCAAGAGTAATTATATTTTCCTGGTCTGGCCGGCAGCCGTCCAAAGCCGCCGATAAACCCCGGCGGAAAGCGGCGATATTATCCGGGGCCAGGGCCAGTCCGGCTGCCCGCGGATGGCCGCCAAAGCTGTGCAGCAAATGGGCCTGGGTTTTAAGGGCCTGGTGAATATCACAGCCGGGCACCGAGCGAGCCGACCCACGGGCCAGCGGTTCGTCGGGCCGCAGGGCTAGGAGAATGGCAGGTTTGCCAAACTGGTCAATCAGACGGCTGGCGGCAATGCCCAATACGCCCGGATGCCAGTCGGCGGCGGCCAGGACGATGGCATTGTACTCGGCCAGGGAAGGCGTATCTTCAAGCTGGCCCAATGCCTGCACGACCACCCGGTCCACCAGCAGCTTGCGCCGGTCATTGAGCGCCTCCAGTTGCAGGGCGATAATCCGGGCGCGGGTCAGGTCGCTGGTCGTCAGCAGTTCGACGGCCAGGGTGGCATCGCCCAGGCGGCCCAGGGCATTGAGCCGGGGGGCCAGCCAGAAGCCGATGTGCGCCTCGGTCAGCCGCTCGACCGCCAATTTGGCGCTCTCGATCAAAAGCTGCAAGCCCAGGCGGGGAGTCCGGCTGAGTACAGCCAGCCCTTTTTGCAGCAAGTAGCGGGTGTCGCCGGTTTGCTGGGCCACATCAGCGACGATGCCCAGGGCAACCAGGTCCAGCAGTCCCTCGCTGGCGCTACTCCGGCCGCAGGCTTGATAGAGGCCCTCGGCCAATTTGTAGGCGACCCCCACGCCGGGCAGTTCACGCAGGGGATGGTCAGGGGGCAGGCGTTTGGGGTTGATCACCGCCCGGGCCGGCGGCAGTGTCTCGGCCAGGTCGTGATGGTCGGTGACGATAACCTCAACCCCGGCGGCCTGAGCAACGGCAATGGCCTCGTGCTCGGCGATGCCGGTATCGCAGGTCAAAATGACTCCGGTCCCGTCGGCCAGGATACGCCGCAGCGAGGGCAGTTTGATGCCATGGGACTCGGCCAGCCGGTTGGGAATGTAGAAGCGAACCTTGGCCCCCAAATCCCGTAGAGTCGAGACGAGCAGGGCTGTGGCAGTCTGCCCATCTACATCAAAGTCACCCCAGACACAGATGGTCTCCTGCTGCTCGATGGCTTGCAAGAGCCGGTTGACCGCCAGGCCCATATCAGGCAGGGCTTCGGGCGAGGCCGGCTGGTAGGCGTCAGGGCTGAGAAAGGCCCGGGCCTGCTCTACGGTCGTCAGGTCGCGCTGGGCCAGCAGTTGGGCCAGAAACGGGTCGCCGGCAAATTCAAGCAGCTCGGCGGGAATGTCGGGTTGAGGAGAAACAAGCCAGTGGGTCATAAAGCCGGCGCTACTGCAAATCACTCAGCCAATTTTGCTGGACCTGGGTATTGCGCTGCGCCGACCACTCTTCTTGCCGCTGTTCTTCGCTGGCCTGTTGGAGCAACCGGGCGAAATCAAGACCCTCGGCGGCGGCCCGCTCTGCGGCCAGGGTTTGGATAGCTTCAAGCATTTGCCGCAGCTCTTGTTGAACTGTCTCAGGCGGGGCGTCCTCTGGATAGTAATTCCAATCCGCTTGCGTTTCCTCTAGATCCCTGATCAAGTAAGCCAGAGTTTTTGGGGCCAGGACTTTGAGGGTAACTTCAAAGAGATCTTGGTTCATGACTCATACTTCCCAAACTCAAATTTACAGCCCGTGTTGCGTGGTGCGTGTTCCGTTCATTCTACGCACCACGCATTACAGTTGGACTCATTTCAATCTTGGAACCACTTAATACTGTATCTCCGCAATCTGCTCCCAATCGAGGGCCAGGACGTCCAGGATTTCTTGCGGCTCTTCCACCAATTCGGCCAGCCGGCCGGCTTTATCCCCCCGATCACAAAAGGAACGATAAACGCAGTAGGTACACGGTTTTTTATCTTCAACCATGGGGAAGTGCTCCGTCTCCACGGCATGCTTGACCCGTTCAATCAGGTCGCTCAAAAACTGCTCGTCCCGCTGCCGGAGCTGGGCGCTGTAGTCAAATCGTTCGGGCTGGCCGGGCCGTTCAGGATACCAGTAGATCATCTGGATTGCCGCCGGATCAATCGGCTGGCCGCCGTTAAAGGCAGCGCCGGCCAGAGCCAGCACGTAGGGATAAACTCGGGTTTGCATCCGCCGGGCCAGATCGGTGGAGGCCGGTTTGTGCAGCGACGTTTTCCAGTCAACGATTAAAAAAGCTCCATTGGGCTGCGCCGCTAACAGGTCAAAGCGAGCCAGCAGCCGGTAGCCCTGCACCGGGGTGGAGAGAGTCACCTCGGCATACAGCCGTGTCCCGGCCGGCAGCGGCGGGCGGTGTTGCAGGTAACTCTGCCACCAACTTTGCAAGACGGCCTCACTCCCGGTTAGACTGTCACTTAGAATATGCTCGGCAATTCCGGCGATGTGCTGCTGGACCAAACGATGAAAATCCGCTCCAAGCCGGGCCAGCCGCTCCGCCTCCTGGATTGGCTCCGACTCGACCGCCGGCCAGCGCAAGCGGTCCAGGTAGCGCAGCTTGAAGCGCCGCGGGCAGGTATCGAAGTCTTGCAGGGACGACTGGCTGAATTGGAAAGTAGGGAGTAAGGAGTAGGAAGTAGGGAGTAGGGAAGAGGGTTTCATAGGCGGCGCTCCGTACTAGCAATAAGACCATTGAGGAGACGGTCAACGGTCTCGGCTTGGGCCATCAAGTTATCATTATAGGAAATATAATCCAGGTCTTTTGAGAGGATAAAATAATACTTGAGTTCTTCCAAAGAGCTTTCAGCAGCATTATAAAAACGGATTTTATCTTGAACACCACGCCGCTTAAATCCTTCGGCAATATTGGTCGGTATCGAAACTGCTGCCCGGCGCATTTGTGTGACCAAACCAAACTTTTCTTCATTGGGAAACTCTCTTGTGATCCTATACACCATTAAAACTAACTTATGCGCCTCTTTCCAAACATCCAATTCTTGAAAACTATCAATCTTCCCCATACTCCCTACTCCTTACTCCCTACTCCCTGGCTCCACGTCTGCAAGGCGACAAAGGGAATCGCCGGCTGATTATCCAGCTTGTTCGGATACTGCTGGCCGGTGTTCCAGGTAACAATTACTTCCTGGCGGGCGCGGGTCAGGCCGACAAAGAAGAGACGCAGCCGTTCCCTGACCAGGTCGAGCCGGGCCGCTTCGGTCGCCATGCCTTCGACATAACTTTCCTCCGGGTTGACAATCGCTTCCAACTGGGCCAGCACTTCGGCTTCCAGGTTGAGCGAGTCGCGCACAAACCACTTCTCAGAAAAGTAGGTGTCTTGCGGCTGGCCGGAGGGGAAACTGTAGTTGTTGAGGCCCATCAGGTAGACCCGGTCCCACTCCAGGCCCTTGGCCCGGTGCATGGTGGCGACCGTCACTTTGCCGGGCGGCGGCTCAAAACCGACCAGATCCTCGTCGAAGCCCAAAAAGCGGCGCTGGTTGCGGGCAATCTCGGCCAGCTCTTCGACAAATTCGGGCAGGCGGTAGTCGGAGTGCTCGGCGGCGATGCGGCGCAGCACGACGGCAAATTTGTGGGCCAGGGCCAGGTCGGCCGGGTTATCGAACAAATCTTGGGCCAGGAGCAAAATCAGTTGGTCAATCGGCAGGATGGCCGCCTGCTGCCAGCGGCGGACCAGCTCGCGGAAATCGGCGAGGAGGGTTGGAGGGTTGGAAGGTTGGAAGGTTGGAAGATTGGAAGGATCAGTTTCGATTGCCCCTATATCTGATTCATCGTTCACCCATTCGTCATTCGCCATTCGCCATTCGTCTATGCGCTCCTCCAGCCAGTTGCGGCCGGGGCGGGGCCACAGATAATCCTCCAGGCGGGGGCAATTCTGGATGGCTGTCTCGACCTGCTGGTAAATGGGCTGCAAATCCTCCAAATCCCACTCGTGCCGCTTCCAGACGTGAAAGACGGTCGCCAATTGGCGCGAATCTTCCGGCCGGGCCAGGTATTTGAGAACATTGCCTAACACCCCGGCAGTGCTGCGGGTGGCGGCCGTGCTGTTGAGCAGTTCGACATAGGGCACATCGGCCCGGCGTAAAGCGTTGGCAATATCCACCCCGCGCTTGTTGCGGGCGTCGAGGATGGCCGCCGTTTTATCCGGGTTCTGTTTGAGCCACTGCTTGACCGAGCGGACAATGGTCTGGATTTCTTGCGGCGGCCTGAACTTTTCGGGCCGGAAGTGGATCTGGCCGGGCTGGTCGGGCGGATTGGCCTGCGGGTCACTCGGCAGTGTTGGTTCGATGGAAGGCAGGCTGAGCGCATCCTGCACTTCCGGGCGAGGGTGTTCGCTCATTGTCCAATCAATCAAAGCGTTGGCCAACCCGATAATGCTCAGCGTCGAGCGGCCCGATTCGGGCATAGGCAGGCTGACAACGCCCTCTCGCTGCAGAAATTGACGCAGGTGGGTTGGGTCGGCGGTGGTGAAGGTTTCGTAGATGGCCTGGTTAGGGTCGCCGACGCGCACCCAGGTTCCGCCGGGGCCGGTCAGACTTTCCAGGATTTGCTGCTGGAGCAGGCTGCTGTCCTGGGCCTCGTCTTCCAGGATATAGGGCCAGCGCTGGCGCAGCCGGGTCAGAAAATCAGGGTCGAGTTCAATGGCCTGGGCGGCCAGGCGGATCAAGTCATCAAAATCCACGCCCGTGCGGGCCAGGCGATTTTGGTATTCGCGGTAAATGTCAATCCCCAGTTGGGCCAGGGGGAGCGAATCGGAATTGCGGCGCAGCAAATCATCCAGCTCGTAGGGCGCCAGGCGATAATCTTTGGCCCGCTTGATAAAGTTCCGAGCAATGGTCAGCACCAGTTCGGGCAAATGCTGGCGCATGAGCGGCTGAATTTCGACGGTGGGCAGCAAATAATCTTCAAGCTGGGCGGCATGGCTGGCCAGCCAGCCTTCGACCACCTCGCGCAAAATCAGCTCCGAGGTGCGCTCATCCACGATGTCAAAATCCTGGCTCAAGCCGACCAGCGACGGGCGCTGCTGGACAATCTCGTGGGCCAGCGAGTGCAGGGTGCAGACCCGGTAGTTGAAGCCGGGCAGCAGGCCCCTGGCCCGGACAAAACCGTCTACCCGGCGGCGGAAGTTGTCTACGGCGGCGTTGACCAGGGTGACAATCAAGACCTCCTGCTCATCGCCGACGCGCTGGACCAGCTCCGAGGCCAGGTAGGAGAGGATATGCGTTTTCCCACTCCCCGGCACCGCCGACACGCCGACCCGGATCGGGCCGGGGGCGGTCAGGATGGTGTCAAGGATTTTTTGTTGGGAGGGGCGGGGGATAAATTTATCAATCACTCGGCAAAAACCCCTCTCGAATAAGATATTCCATAATCGTCTGAAATATTTTTTCTGCCGTCTGGACATCGGTCATAGGGCAACCCCTTCTTTACGCACATTGATCAGCAATGGTTCCCAAACATCCTGCTGATACCTCTCGACCGTAATAGGAAAGATCGAAAAGACCGCATCATGCTCATACAGTAGTTGACCCATTACTTCGGCAATAGCTTCATCAACCCCTGGTGAAACCTCATCCACCACTGCCAGGCAATCGTAATCAGAGTCCGGGTCAAAATCTCCCCTGGCCCTGGAACCAAAAAGGATGACCTGGCGAAGATGGTCGCCCAAACGTTGACGTATCTTTTGGAGGAAGAGGTCTAAAATTATATCATCCGGCTTATTCTTCATCAATCCTCCCTACATTCTAGCCCAAAAGTATGAACTGACGCATTGAAACCAGCGTAAGAGTCATGATAGTATAAAAGTGCCGCAAATTCAAGTAGTTCATTAATAAATCAGAACATTTGTTCCAAAAGGATCCTCTTTACTAACGTCAGGTTTCCCAGCCATCAAAGAATCAGTGTAATCATGGAATCGCCAGGTGCTTATATTCCCCCAGATCGCCGTCAGGCTATCGCCGAGGGTCAAGCTCTACCTGACCGCATGCAGGGAACTGCCCTCTTTGCCGATATCTCAGGCTTTACCCTGTTAACGGATGCGTTGTTACAGGCCTTTGGTTCCCGGCGGGGCACAGATGAATTAACCCGGCGGCTGAACCAGGTCTATGATGCCCTGATTCGAGAAGTGGATCGCTACGGTGGAAGTGTCATCAATTTCAGCGGCGATGCCATTACCTGCTGGTTTTCCGATGGAGAAGCACCTTCATCCTTCAGCCTTCAGCCTTCAGCCTTTCTCCATCCTTCGTCCTTTCGCGCCGTAGCCTGCGGGCTGGCGATGCAGCAGGCCATGCGCCAATTTGCTGCCCTGGAAATCTCCCCCGGACAAACGGTGGCCCTCTCGTTAAAAATAGGAGCGGCAGGGGGGACAGTCCGGCGTTTTTTGGTTGGCGACCCCCACATCCAGTATCTCGATGTTCTGGCCGGCGCTACCGTGGAGCGCATGGCCTTAGCGCAGCAGATTGCCCGGCGGGGTGAAGTTGTCCTGAGCGCAGAACTGGCGGCTCAAGTGAGTGGTCAGGCCAAGCTGGTCGAGTGGCGGAACCAGGGCAAAAGGACGAAGTACCGGACCGGCAGCCCGGCTTCCTTTGGCGTGGTTGCCGGCTTAACTCAGCCCATCGAAACATACGCCTGGCCGGAAGCGTTTGCTCCGGCAGAAGACACGGGGCTAACTGAGGCCCACATTCGGCCCTGGCTGCTGCCACCGGTCTATCACCGTCTCCATGGCGGCCAAGATGAATTCCTGGCCGAAATCCGTCCAGCCGTAGCCCTTTTTTTGAAGTTCGATGGCCTGGATTACGACCGCGACGAATCCGCCGGGGTAAAGCTGGATGCATTTATTCGCTGGGTGCAGAACGTGTTGGTGCGTTATGACAGCTACGTGATGCAGTTGCTCAACGGCGACAAGGGCAGCCATCTCTATGCCATTTTTGGCGCGCCCTCCGCCCATGACGACGACCCTGAGCGAGCGGTGGCGGCAGCCCTGGAATTGCAGGCCGCGATCCAGCAATTCGAGTTCATTTCCCAAATTCAAATGGGCCTTAACCAGGGACGGATGCGGGTTGGCGCATACGGCAGCGCCACCCGGCGCACCTATGGCGTATTGGGTGATGGGGTCAACATCGCTGCTCGCTTGATGAGCCGGGCCAGGCCCGGACAGATTTTGGTCAGCCAGAGTATCGTCGAGGCGGCGGCGGCCAGTTATTATTTTAAGCATGTGGGGCCTCTCAAATTCAAAGGCAAGCAGAAGCCGGTTACTGTTTCACTGGCTTTGTTGCCTCGACTGCCCTCTGCCCAAAAACTGTTTACCACTTTCAAAGAGCCTTTGGTGGGCAGAAGCGAACAACTCCACCACCTGGAGCGTGTCCTGGCGGAAACGCTGGCCGGTCAAAACCAAATGGTCTGGTTGGAGGGGGTTACCGGGATTGGCAAAAGCCATCTCGTGGCCGAGTTTGCCGAGCGAGCTTTGCAGCAGGGAGTGCGGGTGATTGTCGGGGCCTGCCAGGGGACCAATCAAACCACGACGTATTATCCCTGGCGGCAGATTTTCAGGAGTTTACTGGGCCTGCCGGACGAAAGGGCGGTCCACTTGAGCCAGGAAGAACGCCTGGCCCGCCAGGTGGCCCAACTCGAAGCGATCATCGCGGAAATGAACCCCGCCTGGTTGATTCGCTTGCCTTTGCTCGGCGACTTGCTGGGCTTACTGATTTTGGATAACCCCACCACGGCTGCTTTTGAACCGCAGTTGCGCCAGGATGCACTCTTTGACCTGGCCGATGAACTGCTGCAAACCTGGGCGCAGAACCAACCCCTCCTCGTGCTCATCGAAGATGCGCAGTGGTTGGACGAGGCTTCACGGGCGCTGTTACTGGCCTTGGGCCGGGTTCGAGCTAAAGGGCCGATTTTGTTCATCCTGGTGCAAACCTTACCGCCGGTCCAGGTTGAGCAGGAGCCGTGGTGGCTGGAGCTAAACCGGCTGCCGCAACTTCATCGCCTGAAGTTGGGTGAGTTATCCCCGCCAGAGGTAGCCCACATGGTGGCACAGCGGTTGCAGGGAGAGGTTTCACCGCTGGCCCTGGAATTGATTCAGATTCAGGCCCAGGGTAATCCTCTTTTTACCAAAGAATTGGTAAACGCTTTGCAGGAGCGGGGGGATCTGTGTCGCCGGGAGGATGGCTTATGGTGGCTCTCTGAGGCAATGTTCAATGCCCTGCAGCAGGCTAATTGTCTGACCAAGTGGCAGGGCCAATGGACTCTGGTCGAACATGCTTCGCTGGCTGCGGCCAGGTTGGACGTGCCGGACTCCATCCACAGTATTGTCCTGGCCCGGCTTGACCGCCTGCCGGAGCCGCTTAAGGTGACATTAAAAGTGGCCAGTGTTATCGGGCGGCTCTTTGAATTCGATCTGCTGGTTCAAGCCCACCCAGCCCAGTCCGGTGAAGCTGGCCTGCTTGAACAGATTGACCTGCTGCAAGCCCTTGATTTTATTCAGCCGGGTGGGGTATTACTTCAGCAGCGGCTTTTTCTATTCAAGCACAGTATCACCCATGAGGTCACTTACGCCACTCTGTTAGAACAGCAGGAACGCAGTCTGCATGGAGCCGTGGCCGAAGCGTTGGAACGCTGGCAGCCGGAAGCGGTCGAGCGCCTGGCCTATCATTTTAGCCGGAGTGAGGCCCAGGATAAGATGCTGTTTTATCTGGACCTGGCAGCGGGCAAGGCCCAACACGAATATGCCAACGAAACGGCTCTGGCCTATTATGCCCAGGCTTTAACCCTGGCCGAGCGCTGGCGCTGGCGTAAGGGTCAAGTGGAGATTTTGCACGTTTTGGGCCGGCGAGAGGAACAAAAGGCCAATCTACAGGCTTTAGCGGCCAACCTGGAAGCGCCGACGTTTGAGGTCGGCTATCTATGGGGCCAATATTACGAGGCTACCGGGAACTATGCCAAGGCCCAGGCCGCGATTGAACTGGCCCTGGCCGACAGCCGGGATAAGCGAGATTTAGCCGGTGAAGCGCGCAGCCTGGCCTATTTGGGGTTGATTGCCCGCCGGCAGGGCAATTATGAGCAGGCCAAAACCTGGTACCGCCAAGCTCTGGCCCTGTTTGAATCCAAACATGTGCCCACCGAACCGGAAGCCTGGGTTCTGACCCAGGTGTTCAACGGATTGGGCACGGTCTTTCGCCAGCAGGGCCATTTTGACCAGGCCCGGCAATGCCACGAACAAGCCCTGGCCCTGAGCCGTCAAACCGGCAATCGTTCAGGCGAAGCCCAGGCGTACAATGATTTGGGAGTGGTTTCGCTCTACCAACGACACCTGGCTGAGGCACTGTCACACTATCACCAGGCATTGGAAATATGGGAAACCATTGGCGACCGGGCCGGTGAAGGTATGAGTTGGCACAATTTAGCCCAGATTAGCCGTGATCTCGGTGATTATGATCAGGCCCAAAGATATTTAGATGCAGCTTTAGGTATTTTCCGGGCTGTTGACAACCGCTGGGAAGAAGTAAACGTCTGGAACAGTCTGGGTATTTTATACCAGGAGTTAGGCGATCTCTCAAAAGCAGAGACGTACTTGCAGCAAGGCTTGATTTTAGCCCGGAACATTGGCGATGAGGCGGGGCAAGCCTACATCCTGGTGAATTTGGGCTTGGTGGTGCGAGACCAGGGGGACCTGGAGAAAGCCCAAGGACTGCTCACTACCGGCCTGACCCTGGCCCGAATCCAGGATGACCAGTATCTGGTTTCCAGCTTTCTCAATTATCTCAGCACGATCAACTTACAATTGGGTGAATTAAAACAGACAATATCACAGGCGGAAGAGTCGCTGGCCCTACGGCAGGAACTCAAGATGCGTTTCGCTACCCCGGATAATCTGGCCGTCCTGGCGGCGGCTTATCTGGCTACAGACGATTTGACTCAAGCCGTGAATTACGCCGTCCAGACTCAGACAATCTTAGAAGAATGTGGCGGCGAAGGGCCAGAATTTCCACAGCAAGATTATTTCATCATTTATCAAATCTTTACTGCTACCGGCCAAACCGAACGCGCCCTGGCAACCTTGAAGTCAGCCTATCAGTTGGTTATGGCCAGGGCTGAAAAAATTGCTGACCAAACCCTGCGCCAGTCGTTTCTGGAGCGAGTAGTTATTAATCGAGCGATTATAACAACCTACGAAGATTTTGAAACCCATAATCTATCCGAACAGGTGTCTCACGAGCCGGTGGTTCGGCCTTTTTTGGCTTTGCGGACTTTCGGGTCAGTCCACTGCCTTTTGGCTCGATTCGGTAATTACCAGTCACCTCACTGGCCGGTATTACGCTAGCGAATCCAGCCCTAAAGATATGGACAGAACCACCGGCTCGCCAGGCATCCGTTGGAGCAAGGTAATGCTGTCAAAACAAAAACAAGCGCGACGAATTACTAGCCGCGCTTGTCCTGGAGAGTAAGTTAGTCATCAATCGGAGTACCAAAGTGCCTGACTAACAACAAACGAGATCAACCACTTCCGCGAGGGGTGCCGGTTGGTTTGACCTTTTCGACTTTGCGGACTTTCATGTGTCAAGCTCCTTTCTGATAGATTTGCTGCAAGATCCGCCCCCTCACGGGCCGGTCTTGGAACATCAAGATTGGCGCCAACTGGGCCAGGTTTCCCGCCAGTAGGCATACGCGAGAAGACCCAGGTCAATCACCTGGCTGGTCAAAACGGCGACACCGTCCCCAAATTCCAGGGAAACGAGGGTGGTACTGCCGCTAATCCTGAGAAACGATTCCCACAGCAAGCGTAACTTGATCGGCAGTTGCACCAAAAAGAACTGCCCCATAAATAGACCGCCTCCCAAAATCGTCACCAGCGCATAGAGATAGATAAATTTCATTCCCCCGGCAGATGGGTCAAAATGACCCATTTTGCTCAATTTGGACTTAAACCAGGCATAGGTGTCGGCTTGCAAATTCCGCTGCCCCAGTAAAGCGGACAGCAAGAAATAGCCATCCATTTTGGAAAAGAGCCAAAATTGAGCCGCGAGGGATAGAGTCGAGGTAAGCAGGTAAAATTTCAAAAACTTGGTTGCTAACTCCGGCCAAACCAACCATCCTACCTGTTGGAAAAAGAGCAGGTATACCAGCAGGCTAATCCGCCCTACATCCCAAACCATGCCCGCCGCCAGAGGTAACAACCGGGCCGAGCGAGGCGCTGCCCAAATATTGTGCATAATCGTCTGGCTCATGGGAATAAAGCCGAGGCGCTGCGTCCAGGTGATGGAAGCGTCAATCCCTTTGGCCCGGCAGGCCAGCAGATGAGCCAGTTCGTGCAGAGGCATGTCCACCAGCCAGAGCAGTAAACCAGCCAAAATGATGACGAAGTTATAATCCACCCAGAAGTAGTCGGCCAGGCGCGGCCACAAGGCCGGGGTGATGACCCAGAGTATCGCCGCCGGAATAACGACCCCCATCCAGGCCAGCAGGACGGGCCGGGAGAAAAGAGCGCCGGCCCAGGCCCGCGGCAGCCACGACGCTTGCGTTGAGGCCGGGACGAGTTGGGGGGAAACAGCCTGCCCGTCTACAGCGGCAATAAAATCACTCTCCCAAAAAGCCTTAACAACTTCCCAAACTTCGTCCTCGGGAAAAGGGTTGTAGTGCGTTTCAAAGCGCTGCCGGGCTTCACGCAGACTCAACCCTTCATTCAGCCAGGCGATAAAGTGCAGGCCCTCCGGCGGCAACTCCAGGAACTCATCACCCCAGCCAATAATCGCAACCCCATTTTCAAGCTGCTTGGAAAGAGGTCGTAAACGAATTTGGCTGTCCAGCGAGATGGCCGAGAGTTCCATAACCAGTTCAAAAACTAATTGCAACCGGAAAAGAAAGCTGTATTTTAATAATGTTAAGGATAATACACAAATGTTTGAATCTGGTTTGAGAGATAGTCCTTTTTTCCTATTTACTTTCCCCTCTGGTTCCCAAACTAAGTTGGGGAAACAGTAGTACCTTATGAGTCAGATTCTTGTACAGGGAGCAAGAAGTTGTTACACAGAGGGGCGCGGAGAAGTCACAGGGTTTCACAGAGGAATTTTTAGAGCTTCTCTGCGTGTCTCTGTGGAGTCTCTGCGTAACTCTGTGTTCCTTTTTGGCTCTGGCTCGGCCAGGTTAGGGCATGAGAAGGAGAATTTTAAGGTTTCTGGGGAGTCTGCGGCAGATGGCGCAGCATTTGTTGGAGGGCAATCAGCAGTTGGCCGCGCTGCTCGTACCCCTGCTCGCCGACTTCAGAATTGACGATGAACACATGTTTGCGGCAGCGGCGGGTCAGGCCGAGGACCAGGCGGGAGAGCCGGTCACGCTGGCCGGCCACTTCGTCGGCGTCGGTCCAGAGACGGCCCGGTTCCCAATCGGCGGTCAGAACGTAAGGGTGGGTCAGCGGCTGGGCAATCCGTTCCCACCAGCCGCTGCTGCCGGCATCGAGCCAGAACTGGTACTCCACCGGGCGATTGCTCATCAAAAAGGTGGTGGCCGGGGTAATCAACACCGCCGACTCGGAACTGCCGTCCCAACTGCGCAGGTACTGGGCGGCCATGATTTCCTGTTCGATGGTTTCAAGGTAGGCGCGGTTGAGTTCGATCACGCCGGGAAAACCGGCGCTCGTGACTCCAGGCACCTGCTCCGTCACCCGGCGAAAGGACCGGGCGGAGTCAATCAGGTTCGCAATCACCTCACCCGCCTCGGGCTGGCCGTGGAAGCCAAACCCCGGCTGGGCCAAAATTTCATCAAACAGGCGGCTGAAAAAGTGATCGAGCACCGGCGGGGCTGAACCGGCCTGAACATTTTGCAGCCAGGCGCGGAGCTGGTCGAAGCGGTTGCCCGCCTGGTAGGAGATCCGCTCGCGCACATCCCCTTCAATTTGGTCGAAAGCGGTCAGGGGAAATTGCGAATTGTGAATTAAGGGCTGGCGGTCGGCGGACGGTGGTCGGCGGTCTGGACGGTAAACCACTTGAGTCAAGAGGTTGGCCCGAATTAAATCCAGATCGGCAATGGCCTGGCTGAGGGCTTGAGCAACGTCAAACGGTTCCGGCAGCAGGCCCATTTCGGGGAAGGTCAGGCGGGCCAGGGTGAGCACGGTTTTAGCCGCTGGTTCTTCGCTCAAGGGGCGGGAGGGGCGATGGGAGCGAGCCGGCAGGCCGCGCTGAGCCATACGCTGGGTAAAGGAAAAACGCAGCGCATCGCTGACAAAAGGAGCCAGCACGACAATCTCTGCCGGGGAGACGCCATCAGCCAGCAGCGCGGCGATCCGCTCAATGGTCCACTCGATCATCTGCGGGTAGAAGCGTTCCTGCTGAAAGGTGATGACGCGCCGGGGGTCGGCGGTCGGGGGTTGGGGGTCAGCAAGCGGCAGTCGCCGGTCTGCGGTCTGCGGTCGTCCATTGAGGATTTGGCTCAACTGCTCCCCCAAAGCGAGCATATCGGCTGAGGCCACCTGGGAGTCGGTCAGGCGAATGGTTTCATCGGCCAGAGATGCCAGACTCTGGGCCGTGCGCCAATTGGCTCCCAGAAAGATACGATAACCGGCGTCCTCGTCGTTGACCAGCAGGGCCGACTCGGTGTGGGGTAGCCATTCACGCAGCATGGCGTGGGCAAAGGGATTGTCTTCTTCAATGTTGTCCACAATCAGGTGGCGGTAGCGCCCGGTCAGATATTGGTGGATGCCTTCGACCGGCCAGAGGTAGCGCCGGAAGGTTTCGATGCGCAGGGAAAAATCGAGCAGATTGCGGGCCAGGCAGAAGGCGCGAAATTCGTTGACACAGACCTGGGTGTGTTCCAAAGCCGCCCGGCTGCTTGGTTCGACCGCCAGGGAAGCCGCCAGGCGCGCCCCCACTTCGGTATGCGGCAGGCCAATCAAGGCCGCCTTGTTCAGGTTGTCCAAAATCTGGCTCATCAAGCGGGGCAGGGAGATGGTGATGGGGACGACGTTGGGATCAAAATAGCCCTGGCGCAGCAGCGGTTCTAGCACCTGGTGCAAATAATATTGGGCCGTTTCGATGGTCAAAAAGACAGGCCGGGCCTGGGGGCGGCCAAAACCGGCCGGAGCAGCCACCAGCGGCCAAAACAGGTCAATGGTTTGCAGCGCCAGGCCGCTAAACGTCAGAATATCTACGGCGGCCGCGCCGGGCAGGCCGGGATCACGCAGCAGGTCACGATAAGGGCCGGCCAGGGTTGACTGGGAGACCAGGGCCAGGATGTTATGGCCCGGCACGTGATCGGCCAGCAGGTTGCGCAGCCGCGCCACCGCTTGGGTTGTTTTGCCGGTTCCGGCCGGGCCGGTGAGAAAAGTCGTCGGCACAAAAGTAACCTTTCCAGGACTTTCGCTTGTCATTCTGAACGGAGCGCAGCGGAGTGAAGAATCCCTCAGAGGTTCGATTGCAAGCCAGCCTTCTAGGGATTTTTCGCTCCCTACGGTCGCTCAAAATGACATCCAAACGAAAGTCCTACTTTCATTGCTTGGATAGAGAGATTTTAGCACAAATGAGCGAAGATACAACCGTATCCTTATTTCCGTTGGCGCGTCTTTCCCTCTGGTCACTGAAAATCGAGCCTAATACAAGAGACCAGAAAGAGCCAGCCTTAACGCGCTGGTTTTTCCATTTTTGTCCATTGCTGTAGAAGCTAAACGGTGTTAAAATTGAATAGTGAGGCAAGCATGTCCAAATTAGAACAATTTGGTTTAGTTACAGGTATCCTTGGATTAGTGGCTGATGCCATTGCGCTTATCGCCTTTTTTGGTGGATTATGGAATACTGCCCCCCAAGGTACAAGCAACAACGCGGGCCTTCCTGTTTTGGCTCAAGTTATTATGGTCCTAGTTGCCATATACGGTTGGTTTATTATCGGTTTGGTATTACTCAGAAGACGACTTGCTCATCGTGCAGACGAGCCTATTGTTACAACAGAGATGGCAGGCAATGCAGCCCTCGGAGTAGGGATTCTTGTTGCCCCTATCTTGATTGGCTTATTTGTCGCAATAGCTCAGACCAACATCGAAAGTCGAACAGAAGAACTTCGTGAAAACTCCATCATTCATGCTACGCAGACAGCCCAGGCTTATCAATCTACAGTGACAGCAAATCCAGCAACTCCTGTTTCCTGGGAGTATCAACCAAAAACTGTCGCAGAGCTAGTGGAGAGAGAAAAATCTTATTCAATGACTGGTTATGTTGGTTTGGGGTTACTCTTAGTATTTGTTTTATTTCTAGGCATGTGGGCAAGTCTTTACGCATTAACTCCCCTTATTTATCCAGAAGTTAATTATGAAGAGGAAGAATCGACCCCGGCAACCCAACCCTCACCCACACGCTCCACCAGACGTAACAGATAATTGACCGTAGTGAATAAAACGGCTGGCTTACGGCTGGCCCTGTGATTGGAGCGATGAGGAAATTTTTGCCCGGCTGTTGGCCTTCAACCTAGAGAGAGTTACAGAACACAATGGGTGGAGGAACAATCGAAGGGCATACAACAGAAAATGGACTTGTATTAAAGAGCTTACTGACACCTGTGCCAAACCCTACCGTAACGAAGCAACCCACTTATTGAAACACCTAGAATTGCCGTGTTTTCTTATCCAGGTAGTCATTCATAGTGAGCAATGGTTAAATGTACGAGATTAAGTGCCAATCTTGTAGGATAAAGTTCTTGTCGGATCGTCGCCCTGTCGTCGGTCAACCTTGCCCTAACCCAGATTGTCCTAAAGGAAACCCACCCGTTAGTCGTTGGTGGTGGGTAAATAATTTCATCATGCCAATAGGGGTTATCAGTGGATTATCTATCTTGACTATCTTATACTTTGATATTGCGGGGTGGGGGACATTTGCTTCAACCCTGGCTATTGCTATTCTCGTTCAGTTTGCTTTTGCATTGATCCTATTTGGGGTATTTATTGCGGCTTTACGAACTGCTTTCCAAAAGTTTTTTAGAGCATATCTGTCTGGTTGGTTTCTACATTGCGTTCTTTTTCTGGCAATAATTTTGGCTTTGCCCCTATTGGCGATTATTTTTCGCCGCGCATTTGATATTTACGATGTACTTCAATCTCTAATAATAGAAATTATTAGTATTGTTTTTTTATCAAAACCACTTGGACATCTTGCCAAATGGCTGGACAAGACATAACAAATCTACCACCCGAAATAGAACAATTCACTGCTATCTCGGACGCCCAACCACAGTCCTGTTCAAGTGATCTATCAGTATGCAATCTGCTTAGTGATGGTTGAAGGTGGTAAGATGCACTTGGTTGAAACGATTCCAGGGGAAAAATGGGCTAACGTGTATCTTCAAGACTTTGACCGGTGATCGCTTCACATTTAGCGTAACTAAGCCGCTGGTCTAACAGAGACTGAAGGTTGCGGTAGTTGAGCAACGTAGAGGAGTTCTTATGCCACATGAGGATGATCTAAAGAAACTCATTTTTAATCACCAGCGTCGTTTACAAATACTTGAAGAACAGTCAGCTTTAGAGGGAATGTCTGCCGATCCTAAAATCCTTTTGGAGATAGATGAAATAAAATCAAAGGTCCAGGGCTTACACGAAGAACTGGGCAAAATTTCAAAATCAGAAAATATTGGGCAAATTAATGTTCAGCCACTTGAGCAGGTCAAAGTCGAGACTATGATCTGGGCCAAAGATGACAAAGAAATGGTACGCGTTGCAGCAGGTAGTTTTCTTTTTGGTGATAAAAAATCACAGGCAGTCTTACCTGAATTTTGGATTGATAGGACGCCTGTTACAAATGCTGAATATTATCGGTTTGTATCCAAGACTGGTCATAGACCACCACCTCATTGGGGAAAAGTCAAACATCCACCTAATGAAATCGTTAATCATCCCATTGTTAATGTTTCGATTGATGACGCTAATGCTTACGCCAAATGGGCCAACAAGCGACTGCCAACGGAGGAAGAGTGGGAAAAGGCCGCACGTGGCATTGATGGTCGAATATATCCGTGGGGAGATTACTCGCCGACCCCAGAAACATGTAATTTCAATCTAAATGTGGGAAGTACAACACCTGTGGGCAAATATTCACCAAGGGGTGACAGTCCTTATGGGTGCGTTGATATGGCAGGCAATGTCTGGGAATGGACAACAAACACCCTTGAACTTTTTATATTCAGACCCCACGTGTTTCGTGGGGGTAGCTGGTACACGAGTGGTGCATTTCTTTACTCTTCTCATCGTAACTTTACCGCATACCTTTCTCGTCCTTATCTAGTTGGTTTTCGCTGTTTAGTCGTGTTAATTTAATTCGGTATCTTTAAGATTGTCATCCAAGCTGGTGAGAGAATTGGTGGACCAGAGTTAGCACCCCACGATCTTAGAAGATACTGTGTAAACTGTGGCTTTAAATATTTGAAAGCGCGTAATTCCTGAGATAATGAACTTCAACCACCTCATCTGCGGCGATGCCGTCCAGGAAATGTCCCGTCTACCCGATGCCTGCGTGGACCTACTCATCGCCGACCCGCCCTACAATTTAGGCAAAGATTACGGCAACAACCTCGACCGGAAAGCCTGGCGCGAGTACGAAGCGTTCACACGGGCCTGGCTGGCCCAGGCCGTCCGCCTGCTCAAGCCGACCGGCTCGATCTACGTTTTTATGGGCGTGCGCTTCGTCTCCCGGCTGTTTATGCTGCTGGAAGAGGAGTTCAAGCTGGAGTTTAACGGCTGGATCACCTGGCATTACACCCAGGGTATGGGCCGCAAAACCGGCTTTTCGCCCCGGCATGAAGATATTCTCTATTTTACCAGATCCCAGCAGTTCACCTTTAACCTCGACGAGGTGCGCGTGCCGCAAAAATATTACCGGGAGCGCAACAACATGGCCGGGGCCAATCCCGGCGACGTCTGGACCTTTTCTCACGTTCACTATTGCAGCGCCGAACGGGAAGCGCATCCGACCCAGAAACCGGAAGCGCTGCTGGAGCGCATCATCAAAGCCAGCTCCCAGCCGGGCCAGGTAGTGCTCGATCCTTTTGTCGGCAGCGGCACAACCTGCCGCGTGGCCCAGATTTTGGGCAGGGCCTGGTTTGGCATTGACGTCAATCCTGAGTATATTTCTATGAGTCAAAAGCGGCTTGACGCCCCGTTTGAAGGTTTCGACTCGCTCGACCCGCGCGCCAAGCGCACCCCGAAGGATTTGCCGGGGGAGAAATCCGGGTCGAATGGGTCAGGGATTGATAGAAGCGTGATACGTGATGCGTGAGAATTTTTTACGTATCACGCATCACGCATCACGTTTTACGAATAGAGGGGATTTGTCTAATGAAGTATCACATTTGGACGGCCGGCTGCCAGATGAATGTGGCCGACTCGCAGCGGGTCGGCTCTGAGCTGGAGAAGCTGGGCTACCGCTACACCGACAGCTACCGCGAGGCCGATATCGTCGTGTTGAATACCTGCGTGGTCCGCCAGAGCGCCGAGGATAAAGCTGTCGGCTTTTTGTGGAGCCTCAAGCCGCTCAAAGAGACCCGGCCGGACAAAGTGCTGGCGTTGATGGGCTGCATGGTCGGCGTCAAGGGCGGCGGGCAGCTTGCTAAAGCTTTTCCCCACGTAGACGTGTTTATGCCGCCCAGCGAACCCGGCCCGCTGGTGGATTTTTTATTAGCCCGCGAGAGCGAGCAGGCGGCCCTGGCCTACCGCCACAAGTTGCAGGATGAAGAGATCAGCCTGGTTCTGCCGCAGCACCAGCGCCACCATGTTATCACAGCTCACGTGCCGATTATTTACGGCTGCAACCACGTCTGCACCTTCTGCATCATCCCTTCCCGCCGCGGGCGCGAGCGCAGCCGTTCGATTGGGGAGATTGCCGCCGAAATTCGCAGCCTGGTCGCCCAGGGCGTGCGCGAAGTCACCCTGCTCGGCCAGATTGTAGACCGCTACGGCTATGACATCCCTGACGGGCCGCGCCTGCCCCAATTGCTGGCCGCGCTCCACGAGATTGACGGGCTGAGCCGGATTCGCTTTTTAACCAGCCATCCCAACTACATGAGCGACGAGCTGCTCGACACGGTGGCCGAGCTGCCAAAAGTCTGCGAACACATCGAAGTGCCCAACCAGGCCGGCGACGACGATATTCTGCGCGAGATGAAGCGCGACTACACGATGGCTGACTATTACCGCTTGATCGAGCGCATCCGGGCGCGCATGCCGGAAGTGTCCATCGCCACCGACATCATCGTCGGCTTTCCGGGCGAAAGCGAGGCCCAGTTCCAGGCTACCCTCGACACCCTGGCCGACCTCAAACTGGATGTCTGCCACGTGGCTATGTACTCGCCCCGCCCCGGCACAGTTTCTTCCAAGATTCTGCTCGACGATGTGCCGGCTGCGGAGAAAAAGCGCCGCCTGGATGCCGTCAACGAGCTGCAAGAGCAGATTGTCGCGGACATCAACGCCAGGCTGCTCGGCCGGACCGTCGAAGTGCTGGTGGAAGAGAAGAACAAAGGTCGCTGGAAGGGCCGCACCCGCACCAATAAGCTGGTCTTTTTTGAGGATGAGAGCGGCAGGGATTGGCAGGGTCAACTGGCCCACGTGGAAATCACCTGGACCGGCCCGTGGAGCCTGCGCGGAACTCTGCCCGGCCAGAAGCCGCTTATTGCCACCGACGAACCGCTGTTGATTCCGTTAATGGCCTAATGATCTTTGAGTATCAAATTCGGTCATAGAGTTTGGAAGGCTGGAAGCATAGAAGGTTGGATTCTGCCTTAGCCAGCCTTCCAATCTTCCAACCCTCCTCTTCCAATTCCCCCTCTGCAACTTTTCCCCTTATAATCCGTATAGCCTTATGCAGACGCACAAATAGGAAATTCTACTGCATATGGTCAACGCGTTAACCTTTGGTTGGAATAGCTCAATGAAATCCGTGGCCACGGAACAAACAACCGCCAGGCCGGTCGCCCCGGAAGCGCAGGCCCAGGAACAACGCTGGGCGCTGGCCGCCCAGCATGGCGACCGCTCGGCGTTTATGCGCCTGGTCGAGGCTTATCAGCGCCCTGTCTACAACCTGTGCTACCGCATGCTCGGCGGGGATGCCGTCGAGGCCGAAGACGCCGCCCAGGAGACCTTTTTACGGGCCTACACCAAGCTGAACACCTACAACTCCAGCCGCAAATTCTCGTCCTGGCTGTTCTCGATTGCTTCGCACTACTGCATTGACCGGCTGCGCCAGCGCCGTTACCAATTCGTCGGCTGGGATGAGCTGCCCGCGCCGGATCAGGCCGTGCTGTCCAGCCCGGAACCGCAGCCGGAGGCCGCCACTCTGAGCCGGGAGGAACAGGCGATGCTGCACACACTCCTCAATTCGCTCCCCGCCGATTACCGGGCGGCAACCATTCTGCGCTACTGGCACGAACTCTCGTATGAGGAAATAGCCGAGGCGCTGCAGACCAGCGTCAGCGCCATCAAAAGCCGCCTGTTTCGGGCCAGGCAGATGATGGCCGGGGAATTAGAGAAAATAAATGAGAAATGAGGAATTGCGTGTTACGTGTTGCGTGAAATTATGAAAGACGCAACACGCAACACGGAGTGATGATGGAGGCAACGATGGCACACGATACCTATACCGAAAAAATCTCGCTCTGGTTAGACAACGAACTGAGCGCGCCTGAAGCGGCTGAGTTGCAGGCCCATCTGGCCGATTGTCATGCCTGCCAGCACATCTACCAGGCTCTGCAGCAAGTGGACACGCTCCTGCAGAGTGGGGCCAGTATGGTGGTTGGGCCTGCTCCCGGCTTCGCGGCCCGGTTTGAGAATCGCCTGGCCCAGCAGCAGGCCCGCCATAATGGGCATATCTGGTTAGGTTTTGGAGTGCTGCTCGTGGGGACCCTTTTCTTCTTTATCATCGGCGGTATCGTGCTGGGCGCCTCCGTCAGCGCGGGAATCAATCTGGTGGGGATAGACATCCTCTACAACGGGTTGGCCGGTCTAATCACATCGGCTAACACGCTGGCCGTCTGGGTGAACCTGGCCGGCCTGTTCCTGAAAGCCTGTTTGATCACGATGAGCCAGCCTTTGTTCTGGGGCTGTGTTCTGATTGCGGCCGGGATGGCCTGGTTGTGGCTGCGCCTGCTCAAACTCGCCAACCGGCCGGCTGCGGTTGAACTGTTAATCTAATAACTTTTGAAGATCAAATTTAATGATAGGGTTGGAAGGCTGGAAGCGTGGAAGGTTAACCGGTAATTTAACCAGCCTTCTAATCCTCCAAGCTTCCAACTTGTTACCTTCCGAATACCTGTGGAGAAAAAAGATGAAACGTAAATTTTTGACTAAAACGATAACTTTAATTTTACCCTTGCTCCTGGCCCTCGTCTCCCTTTTTGCCTTGACCCCTCCCGCGCTTGCTCAAGGACCTAACGGTGACCAGGTGATTTTTGGCGAGAATCTGGAGCTAAAGGCCGAAGAAAAAATCAACGGGGATGTGCTGGTTTTTGGCGGCAATGTAACCATCCCCAAGGGCAGTGAAATTAATGGCGACATAGTTGTGTTTGGCGGCAACGCCCACATTGACGGCACGGTCGCCGGCGATATCGGTATGCTTGGCGGTAATGTCATTCTGGGTAAAACGGCCCTAGTTAAAGGAGATATTGGTCTGGTCGGCGGCAATGCCGATGTGGCCGAAGGCGCTACCGTCGAGGGCCAGGTGCAGACTCTCAACCGCTTCGTCTTTGGCGAAGGCGAAGGCTTTACCGTTCCACCCATCCCGCCTATCTCGCCTGTTCCACCCATCCCGCCTGTCCCGCCTGTCCCGCCCCTGCCGACGATCTCGCCGGACCATGTGAGTTCAGGTCTCCTGGGTGGAGCCAGCAGAATGTTGAGCTTCTTCAAAAGCCTGGTCGAAGATATAGCGATCCTGGTAGCCCTGGCGGTCATAGCCTGGCTGGTGTCGGCCTTTATGCCGGAACAAATGAAGGTGGTCGGCGATACGATGACCCAATCAGCCCCGCTGAGCTTTAGCCTGGGTTTGGTGACCTGGGTTGTGGCGGCAGTGATTGGCGGGGTGCTGGCTATCACGATTTGCCTGGCCTTTATCCCGCTGCTGGGCTTTATCCTGCTGGCCATCGCCACGCTCTTTGGCTGGATTGTGGCCGGCCAGATCATCGGCGAGCGGCTGCTGATTGCCAGCGGGCGGCCTTACCCTAACCTGGTCAGTTCGACGGTCATAGGCGTAACGGCTCTGACCATCGTCGCCACGATGCCCCTCATCGGCGAGATTCCTTGTATCGGCTTTATCTTTGGCCTGGTGGGGACTCTGGTCGGCCTGATTGTCTCCCTGACCGGTCTGGGGGCGGTCATTCTGACCCGCTTCGGCACGCAGCCTTATCCGCCGCAGGCGTATGCCTATGCCGGCGGCGTAGCTCCGGCGCCCAAACCTGCCCCGGCCGATATTCTCTCCTCGCTGGAACGATCCGAGGCGGAACTGCGGGCCAGAATTGATGCCGCTTTAGCCGAAGCGGACGCCGCCGCCAAAGAAGCCCCGGCAGAAGAAGAGCCAACCGGTGGAGAAGGGGAAGAAGACGCCGGCAGCGAAGAAGGATCGAGCGGTGAGCAGCCGCCGCAGAAACGCCGCAAGCCCAAAGTTCAAGCGCCAGACGCCGGCGACGAGCCTGAACAAAACCCGACCTTGTAGTGGGAAAAGCTGGAGATTACCGCAGAGAAACTGCTCCAGATGGGGGGAGAGTATATGATCAAATCCTATCTACTGCTGATTGTTCTGACTGCTTTGATCGTCACCGGCGCCGTCCGGCTATCTAACCTCGATCTGACCCGTATCGAGACCGATCCGGCAGCAGCCTTCATCCTGGCCCCAACCCTGCCTGTTGGAGCCAGTAATGATCCGATAACGGTGAAAATGAGCGTCGTGCCAGGGGGAAACCAATCCCCGGATGATAGCTTCTATCAAACCGGGCGCTGGCAGTCCTAACGTTAGCAACCCGTAGCAGGTCACGCTTGAAGCGTGACCTGCGTTCATTTTATCACTCTCCGCCGTATCACCTTGATCTCGTCCAATCCCAAAACGTTAGCCAACCCAACATAGATCACTCCCCCAACCCCGACCGCAATTGCTCCAGCCAGCCAGGCGGGCGTAACAGGCAGAAATGGCAGCAGCAGCCCCAGGGCCAGGGCCATGCCGGCAGCGGCCAGCCCCATTTTGCCGATAGCCCCACCCAACCCCGGCTCGGCCAGCCCGTCCAGGTACGGGCGCAGCAGCACCAGCAGGGCGACCATCTCCAGGGTCACGGCGGTGGAGTTAGCCAGAGCCAGCCCGCCATGCGGCGGCCAGCCCCACCCGGCAAAAAGGCGCAGCAGCAGCCAGCTCAGGCCAACGTTGACCGCCATCGCCGCCACACCGACGCCAACTGGCGTTTTGGTGTTTTTGAGCGCATAAAAGGCGCGGGTGGCAATTTCCACCACCGCGTGGCCGACCAACCCCAGGGCAAAAAAGCCCAAGGCCCAGGCCGTCGCCGCCGTCGAGTCCGGCCCAAAGGCGCCCCGCTCCAGCAGCAGGCGCACAATTGGCCGGGCCAGGACAAGCAACCCAACAGCCGCCGGGAGGGTCAGGAAAAGCAGGTTACGCAGGGTCAAGATGAAAATGTGACGGAACTCCGCCCACTTTTCCTGGGCCGCCAGCGCCGCCAGGGTAGGAAACAGCGCCGTCGCCACCGACTGGGCAATGATGCCCTGGGGCAAGAGCATAATGATCCAGCCGTAATTCAAAGCCGTCAGGCTGCCGGCGGTTAGAGTGGCCGCCAGCACCGCGCTGACGACAAAATTCAACTGCACGGCGGCCAGCCCCAACACCCGCGGCCCCATCAGCCGGGCGACTTCATGCAGGCTGGGGGTATCCCTGGCCAGCGTTGGCCGGTAACGCAGGCGGTCTTTGGCCAGCAGGCCGGGCAACTGCACCAGCAGGTGAGCCGCTGCGCCCGCCACTACCCCGGCGGTCAAGCCGCGCACGCCCCAGGCCGGGCCGAGCAGCCACGCCCCCAGGATAATGGCCAGGTTGTAAATTACGGGGGCCAGGGCCGGCAGAAAAAAATGCTGGTAAGCGTTCAGAATCCCCATCACCACCCCGCTGACGCCAAAAATCACGGTCGAGATGAGCATCCAGCGCATCAGTTCGGTGGTCAGGGCTTGTTGTTCTGCGGAAAATTCGCCAAAAAAGGTTTGGACAAGCCAGGGGGCAAAGAGGGCCGCCAGCCCACCCAGGCCGGTCAAAAGGAGAATGATCCAATTGATGATAGCCGAGGCCAGCCGCCACGCGCCGGGCAGGTCCTGGCGGGCTAGGTAACCGGTGAAAACGGGGATAAAAGCCGAACCCAGCGCGCCGCCCGCAACCACATAAAACAGAAAATCGGGTAGGCGAAAGGCGGCCAGGTAGGCGTCCATCTCGGCGCTGGTGCCGAACTGGCGGGCAATGACCACCTCCCGCAGCAGTCCCAAAGCCCGGCTGGCAAGAAACAGGACCATCACCAATGAGGCGGCGCGAGCGATACGGTTAAGGGAGGAGGTGGGGGTTTGGGCTGTTTCCAGTTGGCTCAACGACTTCACCGGATTTAAAGTTGAACCAAAGGCGACACGGTAATTAAACTGGTGAAGCGGTTAAAATCGGAGGTATTGTGCGTCAGCAGGTAGCTAATGCCATAGGCTTGCATGGTGGCGACGATATTAGCGTCATACACCTGCTTACCCGAAGTAGGTATCTGGACTAGCAATGCCAGTAGCTTATTCATCACTTCGGAACTGTCCTCAGCGATCTTAAATTGGGTCTGAAAGTAGCGCACTCGAGCTAATACTATGGAGATAGGTTGGGGGGCAGCAAAGGTTTGTGGGCGAGTCACAGTCACCAAGAATTCTCTTAATACCTGATGGCTAATCCACAATTCATTGCCACTATCCCAGAGGTTTTGAATAGCGGTAATAGCAGCTTGGTGCAGCGGTGCACTCGCTACATTGGCATAAACCAGTATATTTGTATCCAGAAAGACAAGATCAGCGGCCAAAGTCGTCGTACAAATCCTCGCGCCGTAACGATAGATTGGCTGGCCAGGGGCCATAATCATCTACGGGAAAGTCTAAGGGGGTACGGACGGACTGGACTGGTTGCTGATCATCAATCACCACCACAATGCGGCGTTGACCCGGTGGAATATCCGGCGGCAACTGTAAGATGAGTTTACCGTTGGGTTCAATCACTGCCGTTGTTTCAATAGTTCTCATATTGCCTCCAGTTCCTCTACATTAGCTTGCCCCCATTTCAGGGCGTTGGCGGAGAACTCTCAATCTTCAATTTTTTTCTCCCCTCGTTCGTGTTGCGCCTTCTCTGCTGAATAATAACCTCGGATAGCAAAGTTATTATAGTCTGGACATAGACATCATACAAGGCAGTCAAATCGTTGTTCAATCCGCAGTGATCCTACAACTTATACCCAATCTGTCTCAAGAAGCCCTTACGCCAGGCGATGTCTTCCTCCCCCTCGATGCCCTGCGGGCTGAAACCATCCACCACGCCCAGAATGGCCCGGCCCTGATCGGTCTCAGCCACGATGACCTCGGTGGGATTAGCCGTAGCGCAGAAGATGCGGCACACTTCGGGCACGACTTTAACGGTGTTCAGCACGTTGATGGGGTAGTAGCCCTCGCCCAGAAAGACGATAAAACTGTGTCCCGCCGCCAGGGCCAGCGCATTTTTTTGGGCCAAGCTGATCATTTCCGGGTCGGTGCCGGTGTGCCGGATCAGGCATTTGCCCGAAGCCTCGCAAAAAGCCAGGCCGAATTTGATCCCCGGCACAGTGTTTACCAGCGCTTCATGAATATCCTCGACCGATTTAATGAAATGGGTTTGTCCCAGGATAAAGTTGACCGCTTCCGGTTTTTCAATTTTAACAGTTTTGAGTTCCATGGTTCTGTCCTCCCGGCCTCATTGTAGCATAGCTACCTCTCACTGACAATCAATTCCGGTTTGCAGTCAAGGGAGAATGCGTTCAGATTTTGGGGAAATAACGCCCTTCGATACGCCCTTCGCATTGCTCAGGGCTACTCAGGACGCTATTAGGGTCACTTGCCGAGTAAAATCGCATCCTGAGTAGCGCGAAACGAAGTGGAGCGTGTATCGAAGGGCGCGATTTTTTGAAATTCGCCCCCAAATCCGAACACATCTGTCAAGGAAAATCAGTTGTCATCTCGCCGGCTTTAAGCTATACTTGCCCCTTGTGGCTAACCTTGAGCATCTCGCCCTGGCCCGGCGCTACGCTGCCGGAGAACGCGGTTTCCGCCTGGAAATGCTGGATTTATCCGGCGCAGATTTGAACGGGCTGGATTTTTCGGAGGCCTGGCTGCGGGACACTGATTTCAGCGGGGCTGATCTAGCCGGCTGCCGTTTCACCGGCGCTTCCATGCCGGGCACAAATTTCAGCGGGGCCGATTTAGCCGGGGCCGACCTGCACGGGGCAATTGCCGCCGGGGCCGTTTTTCGCCGGGCTATCCTGGTCGAGGCCAGCCTGCGTTCAATAGATTTGTATGGGGCCGACCTAACCGAGGCTAACCTGACCCGCGCCGACCTGACCCAGGCCGACCTGTCGCTGGCGCAGGCTACATCCGCTGTTTTTACCGGCGCCCGCCTGGCTCGCGCCATCCTTTTCAGCGCCAACTTCGCCTACGCCGACCTGCGTGGGACAGATCTGGCCCAGGCCGAAAATGTCAGCAGCGCCCATTTTGACAGCGCCCTCCTCCCTCCCGACTACCAACCAGCCAACAATCCCCGGCGGTCGAGGGCTGCGAGAGGGTTTTGGGGGAAACGTGATGCGTGATACATGAAGGATTTTTACGCATTACGCATCACGTATCACGTAATAATGTGTAGGAGGTACACTACAATGGCCGGTCCTGTTGATTTTTCCACCGTGCAGTGGGCGCGGAAGATGAGCGCACTGGCGCAGAATTTTGCCGGTCTCGCTCCGGCGGACCTGCGCAAGCTGAGCAATTTTTTGGCTAAGCTGGCCGATTTGCGCCAGCAGGAGGGCGAGTTGACGGAACAGCAGTTGCAGGTGATTATGCAAGGGCTGCGCAGCAAAGAGCTGGTCAAGCTGGAACCGGCCAAAGGTGGTGTTTTAGTGGAGTTTAGCGGCGGCGGCTTTGAGTACGAACGTTTCCTCCTTCGTGAGGATGGAAAAGTGCCGAACAGCCGTTACGAAACAAAGAAGGCCCTATGACTGAATTGATCCTGAATGAAACTTTCGACCAACCGGTTTTCGACTCGCGCCTCCGCTGGTTTCACCCGCCCCAAAAGTGGTCAATCCAGCCGGGGACTTCAACGTTAGTGGTCGAGCCGGAGGCTAAAACGGATTACTGGCAGAAGACGCATTATGGCTTTGAGGCCGACAACGGCCATTTTTTGTTTGCCGAGGTGACGGGTGATCTGATTCTGACCACCTGCGTGCACTTTCGCCCGGCGCACCAGTACGATCAGGCCGGTTTGATGGTGCGGATTTCGCCGCAGTGCTGGCTAAAAACTTCGGTCGAGTACGAGCCGGATGGTCCCGCCCGGCTGGGGGCAGTGGTAACCAATTTTGGCTATTCCGATTGGTCCACCCAAAACTTTGGCGGCAACGAGGTCTGGCTGCGCATCCGACGGGAAGGCAGCGATTATACCGTCGAATATGCCGAGGTTATCCCCCTCAGTAGTGAACCTCGCTGGGTTCAAATCCGGCTGGCGCACCTGCACGACGACAGCGGCGGTGTGGTCCAGGCCGGGTTATATGCGTGCAGCCCTATCGGTGCGGGGTATGTCGCCGAATTTGATTGTGTGCAGATAGAAAAAGGACGCCTGGCGTAGATTGGGAGCGTTGATGCAAGACGAGGATATTCACCAGATCATTGCCATTTTACGGGACTGTGCCCGGCAGTGGCAGCCGGGCCTGGTTGACGACATGGCCCGGGTCGAACCGAACCCCTACCATATTTTAATTACGACCGTGCTGAGCCTGCGCACCAAAGACACCATGACCGCCCAGGTCGCGCCTCGGCTCTTTGCCCTGGCCGGCACTCCCTCTGATATGGTTCGCCAGACGCCAGAGAAAATTGCTGAGACGATTTACCCGGTGGGGTTTTATCGAACCAAGGCCAGAAACATCATTGATATTTCGCAAAGGCTGCTTGACGACTACGGCGGTCAGGTTCCGCCCGACCTGGACGAGTTGCTCAAACTTCCGGGCGTTGGCCGGAAGACAGCCAATTTAGTTCTGACCGCCGGTTTCAATTTGCCCGGTATCTGCGTGGATACCCACGTCCACCGCATTTCCAACCGTTGGGGTTACGTCAAAACCAAAACCCCCGAAGAGACTGAATTTGCCCTGCGGGCAAAGCTGCCGCCGGAATATTGGATCGAGTACAACGGCCTGCTGGTCAGCATGGGCCAAACCATTTGCCATCCAACCTCACCCTGGTGCAGCAAGTGTCCGCTGATCCGGTTCTGCGAGCGGGTCGGCGTGGGGCGCAGCCGGTAATGAGTCTCTTCTAAATTTCTGCCGGGTGGTAGTAAGAGATTTTGACTCGATTTAACAGGGCGACTGACATCACCGGGGGCAGTTCTACATTTTTGGCCGGGAACATAGGGAAAATGGAGACATCCGTCAGGGCAAGAAAACGTTTGGTGAGTGCATCCACTGCTCCGCCCAGGCTCATCTCCTGGCCCATGCTCAGATTGGCCTGGATGGCGAACTGACCGATGTAGAAGATACCCCGCTCCAAACGGGGCATCAGTTTGACTTTGACCTGCACCTCCGGCTCAACCGGATAGACCAGGTAAATGTCCTCCATTTTGAGGTAAGCTTCTTTGTAACGAATCGGTTTGAGCGGGTTGGCTTGACGCCAGGGGGTCGCTATGCCACTTAGCACGGTGAGATAATTATAGTCCTGGTTATTAAGGTTATCGTCCAAAGCCCCGACCGTTTTAACCTTTGCCTCTAATAAAAACTCGTCGAGCACAATTTTAGCGTCAACCTCAAAGATTTTCAGACTCAATCCGCCGCCCGGTTTCATTCTTGCCTCCTGGGAGTCAATAAACTTAAGTATTTATCCAGAAATAACTTTTTGAGTTCCGGTGCAAGTTATTTATTTCACTTCTAAGTATAACCCGTTTTGAGTCACAGACAATATTTAAGGTTTTTTGTACTTTGGTTGCAGTGGGGGTAAAATTGGGAGCACGGGGGAGTTCTAAAATCTAAATTTGTCTAAGGAATGAACCATGAATAAGAAAACAATTAAAGATATTGCTGTAAAGGGCAAACGGGCTTTGGTCCGCGTTGACTTTAACGTGCCGATGGAAAGTGGGCAAGTTACCGACGACCGCCGCATTCGGGCCGCCCTGCCGACGATTAACTATCTATTGGACAACGGCGCCAGCGTTATCCTGATGAGTCACCTGGGCCGGCCGAAAGGTGGCCCCGATCCCAAATATTCGATGGGGCCGGTGGCGGCGAAATTGCAGGAACTGCTGGGGCGGCCGGTTAAAAAGCTGGACGATTGTGTGGGGCCGGAAGTAGAGGCGGTTTGTAAAGCCGCGCAGCCCGGCGCGGTGATCCTGCTGGAAAATACTCGTTTTTATAAAGAAGAAGAAAAGAATGACGCGGCTTTCGCGGCGAAACTGGCGGCGCTGGGCGACATCTATGTCAACGACGCTTTTGGCAGCGCCCATCGCGCCCATGCCTCAACCGAGGGTGTGACTCATACCCTGCGCCCGGCAGTGGCTGGTTTTCTTATGGAAAAAGAGCTGGAATACCTGGGCATGGCCCTGGCCGACCCGGCCCGGCCCTTCCTGGCAATTATGGGTGGGGCCAAAATCTCCGACAAGATTGCCGTGATTGAAAATTTACTATCCAAAGTGGACTCGCTGCTCATCGGGGGTGGCATGGCCAACACCTTTTTTGTGGCCCAGGGCTACAACGTGGGTAAATCGCTGGTGGAAGCGGAGGCGGTGGACACCGCCAAAAAGTTATTAGCCGAGCATGCCGACAAATTGGTTTTGCCGGTAGATGCCGTTATCGGCAGCGAGTTCAAGGCCGATGCTGCCGCCAAGACCGTGCCGGTGGACGAAGTTCCCGCCGACTGGATGATCCTCGACATTGGCCCGGCCACAATTGCTCACTTCTCCAACCGCCTGGCCGCGGCTAAAACAGTCGTTTGGAATGGGCCGATGGGCGTGTTCGAGTTCCCGCGCTTTGCCGAAGGCACGTTTGCCGTCGCCAAGGCGCTGTCCGGCCTGAAGGATGCAACCACTATCATCGGCGGGGGCGACAGCGCCGCGGCCGTCGAGCAGTCCGGCCTGGCCGATAAGATGAGCCACATCTCTACCGGCGGCGGGGCCAGCCTGGAGTTTTTGGAGGGCATCGAACTCCCTGGGGTGGCGGCGTTAGACGACAAGTAAGTTAAATGACAAGCGTGATGCATTCGTGATGAACCAAGTGTAGTTTAGGAGGTGAAAACTGATATTTACCTATGCACCTAGATCGGGTATAATCTGAGTTATGAGGGTTGAGTGGAATCAGCAGAAGGCTGTATCCAATCTCAAGAAACACGGTGTCAGTTTTGATGAGGCCACCACTGTCTTCAGCGATCCTCTGGCTTTCATTTTTGATGATGAAAAGCATTCTGAGGATGAACATCGCGAAATCATCATTGGACATTCTGTCCTCAACCGCTAATTGTTAGTTTGTTTTACTGAACGAGCTGGGGATGTCATTCGTATTTTTAGTGCCCGTTTGGCAACCAAGAAAGAACGTAGAGATTATGAGCAAAACACAGACCTCTAAAAGCCGTAAGACTCCTGGGACAGATATGTTGACGGAGTACGATTTTGATTATAGCAAAGCCCGTCCCAACCGTTTTGCTGATCGAATGAAAGAAGGGCCTTTGGTTGTTCTGGTTGACCCAGATGTGGCTGAAGTCTTCACTACACCCGAATCTGTAAATAAAGCCTTACGTGCGTTGATTATGGCTATGCCTCAAACAGAGAAACGATAAACGGTTGGCTAAGATGGTCGCTAAGTTATGATAAACTTACTCATTGAAAAGGGTAACCTGAGCACCTAGCTTTTGCAGAATAAGAAAAGGGGCGCGGACTCCAATCCGCGCTCCTTTTTTTATTGCGGCTGGCCGGTCGGCTCAGGAGTCCAGGTAGGAATGGGGGTGGGTGGGGTGTTGGAGCTGGGGCACAATTCCGGTCTCAAGCCGTACCAGGCCGGATTGTAGCCGGAGCTGTCAATTTCCAGTGATTTCAACAGCCAGGGGATGGCTTTATCACACTGCTTATTGTCTAGGTAGGCATAAGCCAGGCCCAACTGGTAGTAATATTCGATCGGTGCCTGGGATTTTTCTTTGAATTGAATGTTGACCTGGGCGCGCCGGTCGGCCTGGGGCTGAAAGTAACCGACACTGTCGGTGCGGTTGGGCCAGAAGGTCACTTTGATTTCGTAGGGCATGGTCTCAGGCTGGGGTAAATTCCTGAGGTCAAGGAAAAGGTTGCCGCTGGCCGGATCGAGCGTTGCGTTTCCGGCGGCCTGGCTAAAAACCTGGGTCGCCGTCAGCGACTCGGTGGGGCCTAACAGAATCGTCTCACCTTTGATGGATTGGGCCAGCAGGTCGGCGCAGGACTGCTCGGTTTCGATGCTCGGCGCTGCGGAGTAGTTGACCGGTTTCAACTGGGCCACAAAATTTAGACCGTCCACGGAGCGGATAAAGCGGCCGCGCAGAACGGGCCGGGAGGCCGGGCCGGTCAGAGTTTGGGTTTGAGTATGAATCTCGACCTGGCGGACGCGGCGAAGCAGCTCCCCTTCGGCCAAATCAATCGCTTTGGGAAAGTACTCGATGGCGCTCTCGAAATTTTGGCGGGTGTAGTAGACGGTTGCCAGATGGCCCCAGGCGCTCTCCTTGCGAAAAGGATTGACATAGTTCGGGTCAACCCCAATACTCTGTTCCAGGGCATTGATGGCCCGGACGTAATCGCCGTTAAGGTAGTAGGTCCAGCCCAGTAAGTCGTACCCTTCAGGGTCAAAAGGACTTAACTTAATCGCCTTTTTAAACCGTTCGGCGGCAGTTTCATAATCGCCCAAGGCGTTCTGATAAATTCGCCCGGAGTCAATGTAGAGCGGGGCTAAGTTGGGGGCCAGGGTGATGGCGTTGTCATAAAATTTGACCGCCTCGGGGTAGCGGCCCTGGACCTCCAGGGCATAGCCCATGTTGTGGTGCGCGTCCATACTTTGAAAATTCAAATCGAGCGCCTGCTGCGCATTTTCGCGGGCCGCGCCCCAGTTGCCCGTATCCGCGTAGATTTCCGACAGAAAGGCATAAGCCTC
Organism: Chloroflexota bacterium; assembly: GCA_016860845.1. The sequence continues at coordinate 2,778 of BOKF01000031.1, read as the reverse complement.
GGCGTAGTCGGGTTTCAACTCGATGGCGCAGGAACAGACATCAAATGCCTCGGCGTAACGCGCCTCCCAATCGAGGGCGCGGCAGTAATGGGCCAAATTTTCGGGGTTGTTGGGGTTGAGGGCGACGGCTTCGCCGGCTCGGTCCAGGGCGCGCCCCGTGTCGCGGGTAAAAATCAGCAGGCGCGACTGGCGCATGTAAGGCACATCATTGGTTGGGTCAATGAGAATCGCTTCCTCGTAGGCGTCAATGGCTTCTTTGAGCTTTCCCTGGGCAAAGTAGGCGTCGCCATCGCCGATGTAAAGGACGGCGGGCCGGGTTGGCGTGGGGGTTGGCTCAAATTGCTTAGCCAGGGTGTTTGTCTCGATATTGAAATAGCCGACATAGATGCCCACCAATAAGGCCAGCGCTGCCAGCATGCAGGTGAACAATCCATACAAAGCAAACGTTAAAAGCGTCCCACGCTTTTTTTCTCTGGGGCGATAGTACATGACGAATTGTGAATTGCGAATGATGAATGGCGAATTGTGAATGAGACAGGCCGAAGTCTCCCGTCAACAATTCACAATTTACAATTCACCATTCACAATTGTTAACCGACTTTCATCCCGGCGGCTTCGTTTAAGATCTCGCGGGCGCTGTCGCGGGTACTCTGGCTAACCGCGCCCAGCATCTGGGCCAGCTCTTCCACCCGGCCATCCCCGGCCAGAACCTGCACCCCGGTTTGGGTGCGCGCGCCGCTGACGTGTTTGGTGACATGATAGTGGGTATCGCCGTATCCGGCAATTTGGGGCAGGTGGGTCACGCAGAGCACTTGATGCTGGCCCTGGTGCGACAGTTCCCACAATTTCCGCCCGACCACGCCGCCAACGCGCCCACCGATGCCCTGGTCAATTTCGTCAAAAATCAGGGTCGGGGTCTCGTCGGCTACGGCCAACACGGATTTGAGGGCCAGCATGATCCGGCTGGTTTCGCCACCGGAGGCCACCTTGACCAGGGGCTTGAGGGGTTCGCCGGGGTTGGGGGCAATCAGAAATTCGACCCGGTCAATGCCGCGCTCATCGCAGGCCAGGGTTTTGAGGCCCTGCTCCGTTTCGACATAAACGCCCTTGGGGTCGTCGTTCCAGGTCAGCTCGACGGCAAAATCGGCCTTGGCCATACCCAGGTCGGTCAATTGATTCACCACGCCCTGGGCCAGGGTTTGCCCTGCCTCATTCCGGGCGGCGGACAGGGCCAGCGCCATCTGGCCGATCTTGCGCCGCAGCTCTTCTTCAATCTGGCGCAGTTCTTCAATGCGCTCCTCGCTGTGGCTGATCTGCTCCAATTCGGTCTGGGCCCGCTGGCCAAACTCGATGATTTCCTCAATCGAGTTGCCGTACTTGCGTTTGAGGCTAAAAATCAGGCCCAGCCGCTCTTCCACTTCTTGCAGGCGGGTCGGGTCAAAATCCATATTCTCGTTGTAGTCACGCAGCGTTCCGGCCAGCTCCTCAAGCTGATAAGTCAGATTTTCCACCAACTGCTGCTGTTCTTGCACGCTGGGGTCCAGCTTGACCAGGCTGCTCACCGCCCGCGCCGCCTGTCCCAATATATCTGCCGCCGAGGGCTGTTCATCCCCATCTCCTTCGACCAGCAAGCGGTAGGCTTCGCCGACAAACTGGCTGATCTGTTCGGCGTTAGCCAGGCGGTTGCGCTCGATATTCAACTCCGCTTCTTCACTGGGTTTCAGTTTGGCCGCGCCAATTTCTTCAACCTGGAAGGAGAGTTGGTCTACGCGCCGGGCCAACTGCTGCTCGTCGCGCTGCAAATCGGCCAGCTCCTGGCGGATGCGGCGCAGTTGGCGCACTTCAGCGGCCAGGGCCTCGCGCTGCTCGTCCAGCCCGGCAAAGCGATCCAGAAAAACTTGATGCTGGCGCACTTGCAGCAGGCTGAGATGTTCGCTCTGGCCGTGGATGTCAATCAGGGCCTGGGCAACTTCTTCCAGGATACTCAGGTTGACCGTACTGCCGTTAACCCGGCAGAAATTCCGGCCGGTGCTGCGAATCTCGCGGCCCAGCACCAGGGTATCCGGCTCTTCGCCTTCCAGCCCCTCCCGTTCAAGGACAGGGTTAATGGCGGCCTGTAAGGGCGGCGATAGGCGAAAAACACCTTCAACCCGCGCCCGGTCGCAGCCCGCCCGCACAAATGAAGTGTCGGCCCGGCCGCCGAGAAGCATACTGACGGCATCAATGATGATAGATTTGCCCGCCCCGGTTTCGCCGGTGAGCACGTTAAAGCCGGGATGAAAGCTTAAGTTAAGCTGATCAATGATGGCAAAATCGGCAATGTTTAATTCAATAAGCACGGTGAAAAACCTCGGTTACGTATTGCGTGATGCGTGAGGATTCTAGACAAAAACCTTCACGCATCACGTATCATCTAAGTGCAAAAAAAGTTTTGAAGAGTTGTAGTGGCGACTTCAGTCGCTTAACCAGCCTACAGACGACTAAAGTCGTTACTACGAATCCAACTTAATTTATTTGTTTGTACTTAGCTTAATTTCTTAGATAATTTAAATTTTGGAACTGCCTAAGTGCAACTTCAGTCCAACTTTTACGTATTGAGTATAGCACAAGCGTTCGAGCTTCGTCAAACAGGTTAAATGAGTGTAAATTTGTTTAGTACACGACAAAAGATTTAAGTATTGAATTTGGACCAGGGAGCAAAGCCAGTAAGATGTAGGATTTGAAATTGATCAAGGGAGGAACTGATCTGTGTTTCACATCCTACAACTCAAAAGCGTA
>BOKF01000030.1 GCA_016860845.1 Chloroflexota bacterium | reverse complement strand
TGTATCACGAGGTGTGCAGGCAGGCCGGTGACCAGAACAACCTGACCCCGGCGGTGCCGGACCTCTGCCAACGCGCCGTGACGCTGGTAGTAGCGACGGATGACGCCTACCTCAACTTCAGCCTCTGCCGGCAGCATACGGTGGCGCGGCTGGCCGAGATGGTCGAACCTGCCTGTGGCCGCGCCGGTGAGTTGGCCCGGCCGCTGGCCTTCGGCCAGAGTGTCACCGGCACGCTAAGCGCAGGTAGTGGCGACCTGTGGACCTTTAAGAACCCTGCCTTGCAGGTTGTCACCATAGCCATGAACCGGTCCCAGGGTCAACTCGACGCCTATCTGACCCTGGTCGGACCGGATGGCAGCGTATTGGCTCAGGTTGGTAGCGGAGGTAGCGGTAATGCGCGCATTAGCGACTTCGCCTTGTATGAGACTGGTGTCTACACCATCGTTAGCCGTGGGTTAGGCGACGGCGCGGGCAGCTACACCCTCTCTCTGAAGCGTGAAACCCGCTCGAAGCCGGAGCTGGCCGGCCTGCTGGTGGAGTACGGGCGAGAACTGGCTGGCCAGGGCAAGGTGCATGAGGCGCTGGCGGTCTTGCGCCGGGCCAGGGAGCTTGATCCGACGTTGGAGGGTCGCCAGCCGTTGCAGATGGCACGTTTGTATCACGAGGTGTGCAGGCAGGCCGGTGACCAGAACAACCTGACCCCGGCGGTGCCGGACCTCTGCCAACGCGCCGTGACGCTGGTAGTAGCGACGGATGACGCCTACCTCAACTTCAGCCTCTGTGGGCGCCGCTCGATTGCCGGGCTGGCCGAGATGGTCGAACCAGCCTGTGGCCGCGCCGGTGAGTTGGCCCGGCCGCTGGCCTTCGGCCAGAGTGTCACCGGCACGCTAAGCGCAGGCAGTGGCGACCTGTGGACCTTTAAGAACCCTGCCTTACAGGTTGTCACCATAGCCATGAACCGGTCCCAGGGTCAACTCGACGCCTATCTGACCCTGGTCGGACCGGATGGCAGCGTATTGGCCAGGGATGACAGCAGCGGAGGTGGCGGCACGGCGCGCCTCGGTGACCTGGCTTTGTATGAAACAGGCGTTTACACCGTCGTTGCCTTTGGGCCGGATGGCAGCGCGGGCAGCTACACCCTCTCTCTGAAGCCTGAAACCCGCTCGAAGCCAGAGCTGGCCGGGCTGCTGGTAACGCACGGGCGGGAACTGGCTGGCCAGGGCAAAGTGCATGAGGCGCTGGCAATATTCGCCGAGGCTCTTATTCTGGACCCATCACTGGACATTAAGCCGGTACAAGAAGCCAAAGAGATTGCTGCGGCCGTTCTGATTGCCCAGGTCAATGAGCAGGTTCGGGCTGGCCAGACTGCTGGCGCAGTGGCCACGCTTGAAGAAGCCCAGGCGATTGCCCGGGAAATCAATTCGGGTGCGCTCCACCTTGCGATTTGTCGTCTGCAAACGTCCAAAGAATTGGCTGAAGTCGCTGCCACTGCATGCGAGGCCCTGACCGCTCAGACGCCGCTGATTGAGCCAGGTTTGCCTGTTACGGGTAACGTGCGCAGCGCCCTCGGTGATCCGTGGAAACTGGAAATCGCCTCCAGCAGCCGGGTCACGATCACCCTTTCGGCTGCCGAAAACAGCGAACTGGACCCCTACCTGATGCTCTTCGATGCAGGCTTCCGGCTCATCGCCGAACACGACGACATCGAACGGGCCGTCATCAAAGACTCGGTGCTCTATGATGTTGCCCTGGTTGATCCGGGTTTGTACTGGATTGGCGCAGGCCGGTGCTGTCCCGACAATGACCAAGGCAGTACCGGGGTATATGTGCTGGAGGTAACCCTGAGGAAAGAGGAGTAGCGACAGCCGGCCGCTCCGGCTGCCGGCCGGATAACTTTTAGTGAGTGCGGTGGCCCGCCGGAGAAGGGCCATTACTAAGTGCGCAGCAGAAAACAAAGCGCCGCGCAGGAGAGTGAATCATGACAAGCAAATTGACTCGTAAAGCAAGTGGGTGGATCGCAGGGGTAGCTGTTACCCTGCTAGTGATACTGGGCGGGCTATTCGTTGCCGAAGCGCCACAGGTCTATGGCGGGGGCTGTTATACTCCCTTTGACCAGTGGATTTCTGGCGAAACAACAAGCTACAACCGGGCGCTCCAATACTACTTTTACGGCGAAGCAGGCGCCAGGGTGAGTATTCGCATGGAGCGGGACGATACCTCCACTATGGATCCATATCTGGAGCTGGCTGATCCGTTTGGCACTGTTGTTGCCTACAACGATGACAGCGCTGGCAGCAGCAACAGTTGGATCAACGGCTACCGTTTACCGAACAGTGGCTGCTACACCATCATCGCCCGCTCGTATCAAAACAGCACCTTTGGCAAGTTTTGGCTGTATGCCTCGTGGTACTGAGCGCAGCCTCTGCGATTCGTGAGGGCTGGCTGTGGGGTCATAGCGGTGACCTCTTGGGCTTCGCCGGCGATCACTCGCTCAAAACTAAAGGAGAGATTTAATGGCCCTACATGCAAATTCGCTGTTACTCGTCGCCCTGCTTTTTTTGATCATCAACATCATAGCCCTGCGCGTGATTCTGGCCTTGAACCGGCGCAAAGAGACCTCAGCCGCAGCTTTGCCCATCCTCCCCGGCGAGCCGCTCGTCGCCGCCGCCGACATCTTGAGTTGGGAGTTCGAATATGCCCGGATTACGGCCAGCGAAGCTATGGCCGAACGGCATACCATCGTCAACTTCTACTTGCTCGTCGCCGGTGTCGTAACGTCAGGCGTGGTGGCCCTGCTGGCGCGGGAGACCGGCCTGCCGACCGCGATCGGCGCTGCGCTTTTCTGGGTGCTGGTCGGGATCGGCTGGATCTACTTCCTGGCGATTATTCGTCTACGCCAGGCCTGGTATGGCAGCGCCCAAGCCATGAACCGGATCAAGGAATTCTGCATCGAGCATGCACGGTCAATAAACCCGGCAACGTTACGTGCGGCCTTCTTATGGCAGCCACACACGCTGCCCGCTCCCGACAAGCCGTGGACAGTATTTTTCTATGCGGCCATGCTGATCGGTCTCTTGAACAGCGCCGCCTTTGTGGCCGGTGGGGCCTTGCTCAACCTGGAGATTACTCTGTCTAACCCCTGGCAGATTCTGGGGCCGCTGTCGTTGTCTGGATGCGCCTTCTTTGCGTTCCATATCTGGCTTTACTTTGCCTTCTTGCACGAGGACCCGAAGCATGCTCAAGCGGGGCCGGCTGAGAAACATCAGGCGGAGGAACCTTCCGTGCCAGCTAGACAAACAATAACCGACTATGCCGGGGTCTGGGTGAAGATCCTGGAAGAGACAGAGGAATACAAATTTGGGACCTTGTTTCGCATTATCCGGGCGCAACTTCAATACCGGCGCTGCGATGGCTGCCTCAGCAAGCCTATCACCCGCATCAATTTCGAGCGGGGCGATTCCGTCGGCGTGCTGCTTTATGATCCTCAGGCCAATGCCGTGATCCTGGTACGCCAGTTCCGCTATCCGGTCTACGCCGGTCTCGAGCCTGACCAGCGTGCTGGCCAGGGGGCCAGGCAGGCCTGGCTGCTGGAGATTGTGGCTGGCGTTAAGGACGAGGGCCACTCAGTACGGGAGGTGGCCAACAAAGAGCTGCTGGAGGAGGCCGGATACAAGGTTAAAGGGGAGCTGCAACCCCTTATCGTTATCTATCCCAGTCCGGGCGGCAGTTCGGAGCGCATCCACCTCTTCCTGGGCCAGGTAGATACCGGCCAGCGGGCCGGCCAGGGCGGAGGGGTTGTGGCAGAGGGTGAGGACACCCAAATGATCGAGCTGCCTTTCCAGGAGGCCATGGACATGGTGGCGCGCGGCCAGATCCAGGATGCCAAGACCATCATCGCCTTGCAGCATCTGGCTTTATGCCAGGCTGGCAGGGCCGATTTCGAGGTTGGGACAGTATAGAGGGGACAAGAGATGGCCAATTCCAAGATTGATCCACTACAGATGGAAATGATTGTAGAGCGCATCCGGGTGGGCCGCTGCGTGCCTTTCCTGGGGGCTGCGGCCAATATCAGCAACCTGGCGCGTGGTTATGCCGGGCTTAAATTGGGTTCAGACGTAGCCAGGGAACTGGCCAGCCAGATGAATGGCGGGGGGGAGTCGGCCAATCTGGCCCGGATTGCCTTACAGTATGAGGTCAGAACTGATCGCTCTTTTCTGGTCAGAAAGCTCAAGATGGCCCTGCCCGACCAGAACTGCGAGCCATCCCCCCTGCTCAAAACTCTCGCCAGGCTGCCCTTCCAGTTAATTGTCACGACCAATTACGATCGCCTGCTGGAGGAAGCCCTCAAGGGGCAGGCTTTCGAATCGATCGTGCAACCGGCGCAAGGATTTGAGGATACACCGGCAACGAGAGGCTGGCTTGAGAGACTTGAAGCATACGATGGACTGATTCTATACAAGATTCACGGTACCTTTCTGGGCAAAGCGCCGCCTGACCCTGATCAAGAAGACGAAGAACTGTCACCCCTCATCATTACCGAGGATGACTACATTCAATACCTGTCCGTGGTGGGCAAAGAGACGGAGATGATCGGCATTCCTAATTTAATCAAGAAGAAGATCACGCCCAGCACCCTGTTGTTCCTCGGCTACAGCCTGGAGGATTGGGATTTCAGGACCATCTATAAGGTCTTGATCGAACCGCTTCCGAAGCACCACCGGCGCAAGTCCTTAGCTATTCAGAATAAACCGGCCCTGGCCTGGCAGAAGTTCTGGGCAGAGAGAGGGGTGGAGATCTGGGATGTTGACGTCTACGACTTTGCCGAGCAACTGGAAGAGTGCTATCTGAAAAAGCCTGGCGAGACTACCAGAGGAGATTAAAGATGGCCGAGGACGAGCAGGAAGAAGGCACTGGGGTGAAACAACCTTATAAGTTTCTTGACTATTACGGGTTTGACGACCGCCCTATCTTCTTTGGCCGCGAGCGAGAGACAGAGATCCTGTTATCCGATATTATCGCCACCCGCCTGGTCGTGCTGTTTGCCAGGACAGGCACAGGCAAGACCTCGCTCATTAATGCCGGGGTGCGGCCGCGCCTCGAAGAGCTGGACTATGCCACGTTCTACATCCGGGTCGAACAGGACCCGGCAGAGTCGGTGAGAAAGGCCATGCGCGAGATGGATCTGCTGCCTGACGAATTAGAAGGTCAGCCGTTGACGCCCCAGTTGGAGCACGCCGTAGAACAGTTGCAGAAACCGCTCGTCGTCTTCTTTGACCAATTCGAGGAATTTTTCATCTATATGCCCGGCGAGAACTCGGCTAAAGCGCGGCACTTCATAGCCGAGATAGCCAAACTCTATCGCGAGCGCCAATCGGGGGTCCACATCGTCTTCTCCATGCGCGAGGAATACTTTGTGGAGATGGATGCTTTCCGCGACGAGATACCCTCTATTTTTCGCAACGATTCAAATCTGCGCTTGCGCTGGTTCGACGATGCCCAGGCGCGGGCGGCTATCGTCTATCCCGCCCAATACTACCATGTCAAGATTGAAGACAGCCTGGTGAAACATCTGATCGCCGACCTGAAAGAGGCCGGGCGGATCGAGCCGGCCCGCCTGCAGATTGTGTGCCACACCCTTTGGCGGGAAAGAACCGGGGCGCAGATTCACCTGGAGGATTACCAGAGACTGGGTGGCGCCAACCAGATCTTGAATCGCCGGCTCGAAAAGGATATCGAGCAGAATCTTGATCCTGCCGCCCTGCAGCTCTTCGAGAGGCTACTGCCGGAGCTTAGCACCGCTCATAACACCAAGTACGTGCGCGGTTTCGATGAGTTGGTCAAAACCTTAGGCACGGAAGCAGACCGGCTGCGCCAGTTAGTTGACCGGCTGAAAGAGTTGGGCCTGCTCAGGGAGAGCACGCGTTACAAGGCGACGTATATTGAGTGGACGAGCGATTACCTGGCCGCCCGGACGGGCTTGCTACAGCAGCGGGTCAGGGCCGTAGCCACTCGCTGGCTGCTCAGGGCCGCTATGGATAGAGCTACAGCAAAAAGCGTCGAGTTGGCCGAGCAAAAAAGCAGGGCCCACCCGGCCTGGATTGAAACAGCCGCTGCGGAAGAGCGGGCTTCCCTCTACATGACGCCGGCCGACTTTGAGGATATTTCAAAAGGAGCGGACCTGCTGGGGGAACTGAATCGAGAGGAAGCAGAATTCCTGTTTGTGGCCGCGCTGGAACACGGCGCTTCCATGGGGCTGTGGTTCCAAAAAGCTGCCTCAAGCGGGGTAGAAGTTTGGCACATTCTCAAAGATCGCCTCGAATCCGGCGAAGCCCAGAGCAAGCAGGTTGTGAACAGCATCCAGCTCCTGGGTGAGTTACGAGACGGGCAGGCGATGGAACTGCTGGAAGCTGCCCTGCGGCAGCCCGCTTTGCGCTCAATTACCCTGGAAGTCCTGGGAGCGATGCGCACTAAAGAATCGCTGAACCTGCTGCAGGGCGCGCTGCGGCAGGAGGCCCTGGCCGCTCAGGCGATTGACGTGCTGCGTCGAATGAGAACAAGGGAAGCTATCCAGCTCTTGGGGATGGCCCTGCGCGAGGAAGGGGCCTTTGCCTTGCGGGCCGGGATGGCCTTGAACAGCATCGTCAGCGGTCCCCCTGACGAAGCTTCAGTTCAGGCGGCGGCGGTGCTGGGCGAGGTGCTGGCCAAACAGGCCGAATCGCTGTTTCTGCTGGCCCTGGAGTACGGTCTCGATATGCGCTTCTGGTTTGAGCAGGCTTCTGCGCGCGGGGTCCCGGTCTGGAAAATTCTCAGAGAAAAAATTGTCAACCGCGATACGCCCATCGAGCTGGCCCGGAATGCGGTTCGCTTTCTGGTAGACCTGGAGGACGGGCAGGCCGGGGAGCTCCTGGAGCTTGCTTCCCGGCGTGATGCTCTGGCCCAGTCAGCCCAAAAGGCCGCCTCGGCCAGGCAGGCGCTGGAAAATATCCGCGGTGGCAAACAACGGCCCAGCCCGCCTGCCGGCGATAGAGGGCTGACTCAGCAAGATTGGGCCTTTCTGCTCAACAGGGTCAAGCAGGGCAAATGCACCCCTTTGCTGGGGAGCGGGCTTAACCTCGACATATTTCCGCCGGAATCTGAGATCGCACTGAGGTGGGCCCAGGAGTATGGCTACCCGCTGCCGGATGTCGGGAACCTGCCCCGGGTTGCCAAGTTCCTGGCTGTGACGCACGATTGGACGTTCCCCAAAGAGGCCTTGCTGGGGCAGCTCTCTAACGTCACCCCGCCGCCCTTGACCCCGCCTGACGAACCCCATGGCGTTCTGGCAAACCTGCCGCTCCCCGTGTACATCACCACCACATACGATGACCTCATGGTCCAGGCGCTCTCGAGCCAGGGCCGGCGGCCAGAGCGGGAATTATGCCGGTGGAACAAATACATCAGTGACCAACCCTCCATTTTCGAATCAAGGCAGGGCTTCCAGCCTACTGTGGAAAATCCTCTCGTCTTTCATCTCTATGGACACAACCAGGTGCCGGAGTCGCTGGTCCTCACCGAGGATGATTACCTGGATTTTGTCATAAACATCGCCCGAGATGAGGAACTGCTCCCCTCCTGGGTGCAGCGGGCGCTGACCGGCAGCTCGCTCCTGGCCATTGGCTACAGCCCGGAAGAGTGGAGCTTCCGCGTGCTCTTGCGCAGCCTCATCACCGCCGGCGAACCGGGCCTGCGCCGTCTCAGCGTGCTCCAGCTTTTACCGCCGGAGCAGACTGATACCCATGAACCAGAGCGGGAACGGAAATACCTGCAGAACTATTTTGACAATCTCGGTCTGCGCATCTATTGGGGAACGACCAGGGAGTTCACCCGGGAGCTGTGGGAACGTTGGGCAGGAGGTGGTTAATGGCAATTCAATTCCCCGCACAAAATCCTTATGTTGGCCTGCGGCCTTTCACGGCGAAGGAGCAAGAGCGGTTCTTTGGGCGAGAGCGCGAGGCCCTTGATCTCGTTTCCATGGTCATCGTCCACCGTACCCTGCTGCTGTATGCCCGCTCTGGCGCCGGTAAAACCTCGCTCATTAACGCCAGCCTGATACCCCGCCTGGAGCGGGAGGGCTTTGAGATTCTCCCTCTGGCGCACGTGCGCGGGGTGATTCCCTCTATCATCCGGCCTGAAGAAATATCCAACATGTACATCTTTAACACCCTAATGGGGATGGATGAAGCCGCCGATCCAGGGCGACTGATCTGTACATCACTGGTTGATTATCTCAGGGAACGGGAGCATCTGATCGATGAGGCGGGCTTGCCCACACCTCGCGTGGTGATCTTCGATCAGCTTGAGGAGTTATTCACCTCCTATCCCGAGCATTGGAGCGACAGAGAGGGTTTCTTTGCCCAGGTTGGCGCGGCGTTGGCAGCCGATAATCTCCTGTGGGTGGTTTTTGTCGTGCGAGAGGATTACCTGGCCCGGTTGGACCCGTATGCTCCGCTGCTGCCCGACAAGTTACGGACGCATTTTCGCCTGGAGCCGCTGGACCGGGAGGCCGCCCTGGCTGCCGTGACCGAACCTTTGCGTGGGACAGGCCGTTCTTTTGGGCCGGGTGTGGCGGAAGCATTGGTGGAAGATCTGCTGAGAATCCGGACCGAGACCGATACAGGGCAAGTTATAGAGACAAGCGGAGAGTTTGTGGACCCGGTGCAGCTTCAGGTAGTCTGCCAGAGCTTATGGCAGGCCCTGCCGCCTGACGTGTCTATAATTACCCCTGATTATCTCCTGCTTTTCGGCGATGTAAACCAGACGCTTTCCAGGTTCTACGAGCGAGCGGTGCACACCGCAGCCCAAACCGCCGGACTAGAAGAGGGAGAGCTGCGGGCCTGGTTTGAGCAGACGCTCATTACCCCGGCCGGGACACGCGGAATGGTTTACCGTGGGCGAGAGCAAACTGGCGGGATTCCCATTGCGGCAGTGGATATGTTGGAGGATGTGCACCTCATCCGGGCGGAGTGGCGGGCCGGCGCGCGCTGGTACGAACTGGCCCACGACCGCCTCATTACGCCAATTCAACAGTCCAACCAGGCCTGGCTGGCGGCACAGCGCCGGGTAGGACCAATCCCCTGGCCGCCGGGACACGAGTTGGCTGTGCCGGAGGACCAGGCCGCGACGATCAGGCGGCTGCGCTGGTTGGTCATCGTGCTGGCCGTAATAACTGCGATAGCCAGCGTGGCTGCGATTTTTGCCAGGATAGGGCCAACATAAACAGTCCTATCAAACGACAATAGTTGTCGCTGAGCACATCCTGGGACAATTGCTGATTACAGCTTGTAGAGAGCACGGTAAACCCCTCTCTCAGCCCCTGGTGAGGTCACCAGCTCCACGCTCAGAGCGTGGGCATGCGGCTCCATCTCAACCAGGCGGTAACCATACACATCGGGGTCATACTCCTGCCTGAGCTGGCGGGTAGAGGCGGTCGGGTTTGTCATCAGGATTTCGATCCTTCGCCCGCCCTTTCTGGCCGCTTCCACCATCCACTTGAGGGTGGTCAGATCTGGATTGTCATCCTTGCCGTTGGCGCAGATGACATACTTGTCCGCAGTTATCGTCTGGAAGAACTTCCGGGTTACGTTGCGCCGACTGCCGTGGTGCGGCAGTTTCAAGACATTGACATGCAATTTGCCGCCAGGGTCCAGCAGGTTGGCCTGGGTCAAGCCTTGCAGCAAATCGTCCCCGCGCCCATCGCCGGTGAACAGGATAGTCTGGCCCTCGGCCTCGGCCAGGAGCATGATGCTGCTAAGATTGGGGATGCTCTCATCAGCCTTTGCGGCCGCCCTGGCAGCGCGGGCAGACTCGCCGGCCCGGAGGCGCCGCTCCTGCTGCTCCAGCCACTTGAGCCACTTCTGTTGGAGCATGGTCAGGTTCTGCCGGGTCGGCCCGACCACGCGCAGGCTCAAGCTGCCGATGGGGATGGCCTGCGGAGTCTCGTCCACACAAATCAGGCCCTGGGGCATAAACTCAGAGTTGAGCGGAATGCGGAGCGCCTCGGCGGATTGGGTCAGCTCATCTCCCTGGCCGATGCTCCTTTCTGTGCTGGTTGAGCAGGTTGTCGTCTCACGCGGGGTGGGAGTGTTTTGCATGAGCATCCGGAAGCGCGCTTCGACCTCCTGGCCCAAGGTTTGACTGAAGGTGTTGTGCCACAGCGCAGCGATGGCGATGGTCTCTGTTTGACCCTGATCGTGCTGCCGCTGTAACTCGGCCAGCAGTTCTAGCAGGCCGGCAATGTGATCGTCATCCACGTGACTCAGAACGACCAGGTCCAGTTTCCCCCCGGCCGCGCTGATTTCCAGGAGTTTGGGCTGCAGATGCACCTGGTAGGTGGGGGCCGGGCCGCCGTCAATGAGGATATACCTGGGGTTTGACGAGTCGCCGTGTTCCAAGATCAGGCAATCGCCGTATTCAGCTTGAATGAGGTGTAGTTTTAACATAGGTTTATCCCTCTTTCTATACCCGGAGTTGCAGGGCTGTCGAGGGCCATGCAGGCGCCTCCAACCTGGACTTTGGGGTGAACTCCTGGTGGCTTACGCACCAGCCGGGTAGGTCAATCAGTTATTGATCTCGGTGAAGTCACGGGTACGGTTGGCGATGAAACCTGAAAAAATCCGCAAATGGGTTTGGGACTGTTCTGTTCCATATCATCCTCCCCTAATATCACTGGCTGAACTCTCCGGTTTCCTTGGTTTCGCTTACACCGCCATGGCCAGATCGCGCCGATGCCTGGAGGCGGCATCGCCAAACAGGATGGCGCTGTAACCGGTCAGATCACCAACCTCGCCCAGCTCGGCGATGGCCCGCTGGCGAGCCGTTAAGAAGGCCAGCCCGACATTCTCGCGCTCGAATATCGAGCTATAGAACGTTTTGGTGAAGATACTGGCCCCGGCATCCGTCACTGGCCAGAAGTAGCCGGCATAGCCAGCTACCCCGGCTGCCAGGAAGGCGGCAGCCAGACCGTTTCCGTGACTTTCCGTTGAGACGAGTCGTTGCCCGCCCACAGCACGGCCAGACTCGCAAGCGCTGTTGAAGACAAAGTAGGGCGGCGCTTTCCACGGCAGCGCCAGCACCGCGTCTGCCGTTAGGTCCCCATCGGCGAAGCGCAAGGCGCTGCTTCCCGGCTCATCCGGTTTCAGAAAGGAATGCCCGGCAAAGTGAATGATGTCATAGTCGCCATCGGCCAGCAGCCGGGCGAACCGTTCCCGGCTGGCTTCGGTTCCGCTGAGCACCGTCACTTCCAGGCGGAAGGGGCCATGCTGCCCTTCCAGACTGGTAAGTGCAGCCAACCCGGCTTCGGTAGCCGCCAGGTCCAGGGTGGGATTGGCTATAGCTAGGATACGCACCACGCTGTCCTCCTGCAGTGGATCGCGGCCGGGCCGCAGCCTCTGCCGTGTGGTCACCAGCCGGCCAAAGGGGGTGGCCTGGGAGATTGGCTCGGCTGACCTGGCGATCAACTCCCAGGGCAGATTCAGCATGGTTTCGTCCACGTTGAGCAAGACGGCGGTGGGGGGGATGGCCCGCAGCACCTGCTCGCCCTCCGGCCCGATAAAGGTCTCATACAAGCACTGGCCCAACTGCCGGACCAGGGCTAGGGCATCCTGAGGCCGCAGGGCCAGGTTGAGGCTCCACAAATGGAGTTGGTGGGTCGCCTCGGCCAGGAACTGCTCCATGGCGGCATCCAACACCACATTCTGCTGCCAGGTGATGCCTGTGCCTTCTTCGTGGATGGCCACCAGGAACTCCAGTGCTTCGCCGCGCTGGGGCAGTTCACGCCGATAGCGAGTGATGGAGATATGAACCACCCGGGGCAGAAATTCCGCTCGATATCCGCCAAACATCAGATCATTCCTTTCTTGGCCCAGCCAATGCTCGACCGGCCTGATTGCCACAGAAACATTAGCCGCACCCTGTACCTAAACTGGCCGCAGATTCTCCCGGATTACCTCGGCCACACCCTTGGTCAGGTTAGGGAAGCGCGGCTCGTGGTAGCCAATATAGTCGTAGCCCGCGTAAACGAGCACCGCCAGCAAGGCGATGCTCAGGCCAGTGCTGACCACCAGTATCTGGGGCGCTTGGATAAACCTCGCCAGGCTGACAACGTCCCCGAGGGTATTGAGTCGCCCCACCAGGACGATAAATTTGTCGGACAGCACCTTGACTGCTGCTGTGGTCAAGCTAAGCCTATCCGGACCAGCCTGGTACTCCTGCAGCCAGCCGGGGAGTTCGGCCTTGAACTGCTCGACCCCGTACAATTTACCCACCAACGACTCGAATAACTCGATCCGGCCCTGCTGCTTGATCTCTTCCAACCAGCCCCGAATCTGCTGGCGGGCCTGGTCTTCGGCCTGCTTGCCCAGCAGAGCCAGAATTTTATCGTAGACATTGAGCAGTGTCTTGGTGGCCACCGTGACGGCGCGCTGGAAGAGAACACCAGCGCCTTCCTTCACCTTGTCCAGCAGGTTGGCCATATCTTGGCTTACCAGGCCAGCGCCCTGAATGACGGCTGCCCATTCGGTGTTGAAGACCAGATTGAAGGTCATGTCACCGCCACACTCGATCACGCGCTGCATGATGGCATCGGTCGTCGTCAAGACGGCCTGCTGCAAGGCGCCCTTGGCCTGATCGGGCGTAGCGGCAGCCGCGCGTCGCACCACCGGAGGACCCAAACCAGCCGAAACAGGCGTGGCCATCGCCTGCTCCAGTGTGTTAATGGCGTCGTGCAGGGCCACCCCACCAGCGGCCCGGGGTGCCGGGCTGAGTAGGTATGCTTCCTCGTCTGTGGCGATCTGGAAGAGTTCGGTGGCGACTTGGAGTTCTGCCGCCGCCTGGGCCAGCAATTGCCCGCTGATGCCCTCACGTAGAGTCGCGTCTGGCGACTCCAGATACTCCCTGGCCAGGTCCACCATGCCGGCCGACACATCGGCGATTTCCTCGGCCCGTTCAATCAGCGTTTCGGCAGCCACCTCGCCCGTGCCGCGCATGACGACCTCGGATGGCATGGGTGATACCTCCCGCAGGCTGCGGAACCTAACTAAATAATCCTGAACTGCTTGCTCGTAAGATTGATATCCAATTGATGTCATCGAAGAGTTCTCCCTTCCTTATGGTGTAGTGGGCTCCTCAGGTTGCCATAGGTGTGCCCCTAAAAAGCTAGATCTTACCCGACTCAATCCCGGTAACATTACCGGACACGTTTTTGGCTTCCTGCTGAATCGTTATTAATTGGTGATCGTATCTCCCTTCGACCCTGTTATTTCGCCCTCGACATCGCCTGTCTTCTGAATAACCTCGAAGGCGCCGTTTACCATCTTGGCCTCGATGCCAACGACTCGACCTGTCTTCGTGATAGTATCAATGACCTGTTGGATGGTTGCACGGAGTTGCTGGGCAGCCACTTCGGTTCGCTCCATACGCTCGGGAAACAGCTTTCCGTCAGGGAGGCGACTGTAGAGAACTGGTATACCCCACTCCAGAAAACCTGACTGGTCTAATTGGGCGCTGGTGAGGTCGTACATGGCCAGGCGGCCGGCGGGCCTTTCTCAGCTCCTACTGTAACCGGGGCAACCGTCTCGCCGACCTCCGGCGTGGGCAGGAAGGGTCACCTGGCATCCCTTTCCATCCGGCGGCCGGGTCAGATAGAGCTTAAAATTAATATAGGGTCGCTACTTCATAGCCTTTTCTCCTCAAGTAGATAGGGCTATCGGTCATGAGAAGATTAACCGCTTCTTGTTTGTCTTGCGTCCCTCCAGTTGCGGATGCTGCGGGTAGCCAGCGTCGTCAAGCAGGTAGAGCAATCGCGTGTGCAGTTGTTGATAGGTGATCTTGTAATTTACCTCCCGGATGACCTTCAAAGCATAGTAGGTCATCGCCCCGTGATAGACGCCACCGATCAACGCATCGTAGGAGTATTCTTTGTCCGTACACCCGCTCAACAGGACTTCTTTCATTTTAGACTCCGGGTATTTCTCCCTTGTCGTCGGTTTGGCCTTCCAGGGGTTCTCCAACACCGGCTGGCCGCGCAAAGCCGGGCTTAAAAAGCGCACCCGGCGGTCATCGGGTGTCTTCAGCCCCGGGATGATCTCTCCGACGGCTGCGCGGGTGACCGTGCCGGAGAAGCAGGAGTCGGAAATGACGGTCAGATGGACACCCCTCGGTAACTCTGAGAAAAGGGCGCGCAAATCATCATCTACGAGCAAATTGTCGGCGCAGTCATAGGGGCACACGGCTTCATCGTATTTCTCCTCGTCGCCGCTGGTATCGGCCAGGTACGTTCCGTGCGAAGAGTTGGTGAAGACCAACACATCACCGGACGTAGCCCCGGCCAGCAACTGCTTCAGACCCGAAATCGTCTGAGCTCTGGTCGCCTCTGTGTCCGTGATGAGCTTGACATCTGGCCGGGTAAAGTCGTAGTGACCGACCAACAGCTCAGCCCAGGCTTGGGCGTCATTGACGCAGCCGTTCAGATCGCTGCCGTCATAGGGATAATCGTTAATCCCGACACAAAACGCTTTTTTCGTCATGGTATACCTCCAAAGTAATGAAAAAATTTGGACAATATAAAGGATTCCTTCTCCGTCACCTTACCGGGGCCGGTTGGCGTTGATAAAATTGGTGGGATGGGCATAGGTCTGCAAGATTTTGGCCCGATCAGTCGGGGTGTGGCCCCACTCCTTGGCGGCCGGCAGCTCCTTGAGCCGAATCTCAAAGTGCAGATGCGCCTGGAACGGGTCCTTATCGCCCTTGCCGATTGTCCCCAACTGCTCACCCCGGCGGATGACCCCCCCTTTCTGGATGGAGCGCTCTTGCAGATGGGCGTACTGGCTCCAGACGGTTTGACCCCAGGGCAGGTGATGCTCAAGCAGGATGATATTGCCCCACACCGGGTAACGCTGGGAGGCGACCACTCGGCCATTGGCCACAGCGTACACCGGCGCACCCAGATCGCTGTCGCCGCCACCCCGGCCGTTCCAATCCTCGCCAGTGTGCCAGACTCCCCGCTCGTTGAAGTAGCTCTGATCCACCAGCCCGGCGGCGACGTAGTAACCCAGGCCATTCGGTTTGCTTACCGGGAAGTCGAAGCCATCGGTAAGTAGCGGCCAGGGCAGCACTTCGACCATGCCCCGGCGTAGCATGAAGCTAATGTTGGCAATTGCCGGGCTGACGTCGTCGCTAACCGGGCGATTTAACAGGAGTTCGCCGCACTGCCGGTGCAGTTCATACAGTTCGGCCCAGTCGGGCAGAGGAGTTAACCAGTCCTCATGTTCATGTTTAGGTAGATCAGGTAGACACCGGCCCATCCCTATATATATGTCACTATCACCATTGTCCTGATCAGTTGCCATAAACCCCCAGGGCATATAACAACTGGCCCCTTCACCGAACCAATAGGCCATATCCTTCTGAGTTTTTTCCGGCCGATTGGCAAAATATCTCCGGTCGAAACCAGCCTCTTCGATAATTAGTGGTTTTCGGTACTCACGAGCCAAGTCGAGGTCATCTTCAACTTCGATGGCAGGATTACCTTTCTCAGGCAGGATACGCTTATTTCCGTTATAGGGATGATTGGTAAAAAAGTCGATATGGGGCGAACCATAGAGTTTGTGGCGCAAATCCTGGCGATCAGCCATCCAGGCCTGGCGGGTACTGATCATCCCGGTAGTGATCAGGTGATACGGGTCTAATTGCTTAATCTGCCGGGCCATATCCAGCATAAAGTTGACCAATAACTCAGGCGCACCATGTTGGTCGTCATACTGAGCCTTCAACTCATTACCAATTTCCCAGGCAAAAATGTGCGGCTCGTGTTTAAATGCGTTGACAATGTGTTGCACAAAGGGAAGATAGTTTTCCTTATAGCCACTTTCAAAGAAGGTGTGGCTCAAGTTAGGGTTGTAGAATTTGCCGTCTCCCTGCACATAAAAAGGCACATCGCTGTACATGTTGGTCAAGACGGGTAACAAGTAAATATCGGGGAAGTTCGGCCCGATCAGGGCCAGGACCCGCCGCAGCCGGGCCTCAACCTCCTGGGGGGTCGCACTTTTATGGGCCAGGAAGACCCGCACCAGTCTGGCGTTCATAATGGCCGCCTCTTGTAACTGTTTGGCCTGGTGGTCGGGATGGGTGTGGGGCAAGTCCTGCGAATCGCAGCCATAGTGCACCAACCCCCGGACATTGGCCCCGATAAAGCGTATAGGTTTGCCTTTGAGGTAAAACTGCCCGCCAATAACCTGGACAAAATCGGGTGCGGGGACGGCACTGATCGCTGCGGGCTGCGTGTGAGCAGGGGTCACGGCCAAGGCTTGAACCGCTACCTGCGGCTGGTCTTCAACCTTAGGCATCTTATAGACCTTCTCCGGGCAAAAAATGTAACCATCATCGGCCAGATGGGGGTTGTTGATGGCGCATTCTTCCATAAAAACTTGCCAGGTCAGACCAGGAATCTTGCCCTGCAGATACTGCTCCCAATAGTTCCAACGATTGCCCTGTAAGCCGGTCACTTCCTGGGTCCACACCATTTGGGACGCCTCCGGGCTGCGCGGCAACGGCAGGGCCACCGCCGTGGCCTGGTCCCATTGGCCGGTCGGGGCATAAACCAGGCCGGCTTCAAAAATTTGGGCGGTGTAGTTGCGACCGGCCGCGATAGCCTCATATTCGCCGGTCATGCGGTCGCCCAGGCTGTTTTCCTGGGCCGTTTTGTAGAGCATAGCCTGGCGATTGAGCGGAATGATCAGGTGTTCACCGGCGGCCAGCAGAATGTCAACTAATTCCCTTTTAGGTGGCGGCTCGACCGCTACTTCAACAGCGGGGGTAGAGCTGACCTCCGCGACCAACAACGGCCCGGATTCGTCGGCCATAGCCTTCAGCTCCTGCATCAGGCTCAAAGGCTGATCCTGGTTATCCAGGCCAGTGTGGCGAAAGCTTTCCCAATCCGGGCCGGGGCCAACCTGGAACAGGCAGGCGCCGACGGTGTAGGGTGCGCCGCACAATAGGCCGTTATACCAGCGCAGCGAACTTTTGTAGCTGGCCTCCGCCACCGGGTCGTTCCGATAAAGCCAGCCCACATCACCGCCGTCGGTATGCATATACATGCGAGCCAAGCCAGCCTCGGTGATGATCGCTCGATGCTGGTCGCCGTACCGCTGGCGAATGGCTTCCATCACCCGGCAGTAAATACCGCAGCCGCTCCTGGCTCCCGGTTCCTGCGGGTTCATATGGGGCCAGCCGTACTCATGGAAGCCCAGGTAGGTGTATCGCTCCAGGGTTTTGGGAAAGTATTTGAGGTAATCCTGACCGTTGATCCAATTGCCGGCGGCAAAGTTAAAGGCCACCGCCTCCAGCCCCTCTTGCTTGAGCCGGTCGAGGAAGGCCATCTGAATGGTATCGTAAGCCGCGGCCTGGCGCTCCATTTTGGTCCAATTCTGGTGATCCTCATCGCGCCACTGGGCCTTGGGTGGAAAGGAAGCCGGGCCGCGTACCACCTCGTTGAGCGACATCCAAGCATCAATGTAGAGCCGGCCGTTCTGGCCCCGCTGTTTGGCAAAGCTAAAGTTGTGGCTTAGCACTTTTTCGGCTATACGGATGCCGACCGCCACCGGGTCGGGATCATCCAGCATAGCGCCCTGCTCACCAGGGGTATAATAAAAGCGGCCAATCACAAAGGTGTTGGGCGACCACTCGTTGCGGATGTGCTGCAAAACCGAGAAGTCGTCCAGTTCGGTCAGCAGCACCGGCGGCTTGATGGTTTTGATGGCCTCGATGACGCCGGGCGCAGCAAAGTTTTTGGTGTAAAAACCGAGCTTATTCATAAGACACCTCCACATATCCGGGCGATATTCGCCTGATAACCGGCGGCATGTAGCCCGTGTACGCGCTTGCCAGGCTGCCTGCCGCCGGGAAACAGTTGGCGAAAACCAAAGTCGGGGCCGCCTCGATCAGGGATGTGCGGTCTTCAGGACGGCCACTTCCGCCTCCAACCGGGCCAGGCGCTCCACTATCGGCTCGACGCCGGTGCGGCGCAGTTGGAAGACCAGGTACAGGCCGGTGTGGTCGGCCAGCATGCCGGCCCCGGTGACGACATCGCTGGAATATTCCGGCTCCAGGATGCAGACGGTGACGCCGCCCGGCTCACCGGCCTGGACCACGCTACCCTGGATATGTTCGATCTCGCCACTGCCACGGGTCGGGAAGATGTCGGCCCGGCGTGGGCTGGGCGGTTGCCACAGAAACTTCTCATCCACCAAGTAGGGATGAGCGGTGGAGTAAGCAAAGGCAACCATTACCCCGGGCAGCGGCAGGCCATTTTCATCCACTGCCAGCACAATCAGGCGCTGCTCTTCAAAGCTCTTGGGTTTGGTGCGGCGAATACCGATCAGCCGGAAAGTTCCTTGTTCCGTCGGTGTGGCCGAGTGTAGTTCGGCCAGCCAGTCGCGCTGGATGTCAAACGGTAAATTTAACAATGGTTTGTAATCAAAGAGTAGCATCAGTCAGTTCCTTTCTTGGGTAGGGGTCAACCACGCGTTGACCGCTCTGCGCTAAATCTTTAAACCGAAAAATATTCTGTCCTCAGTTGAAATCGTAACACAGGCCTGGCTACAAACTGGCTACAAAGGTCCTGGCTAAGTGTGAATCAGTTCGTTTTGGAATCCCCTTGAAGAGTACGGGCTGGTATACTCATCAATCCCGACCAGCAGGGCATACAACTTTGGGAAGGTGCATATCCGGCCAACCCCTTATAAAAAATCTCCCCAGAAGCTATTGCGTCTGAGGAGATTGCTACTAATGCACCGATCCTGAAACAGGCAGAAATAGCCTCGTTTCAAATTCACCCATCTGGTAATTACTTCTACTACTATTCACTACCCTCCTTTTTTCCAACATCCAACTCAGACGCTCACATTACGCAGTTTCTCGGGAGGAGTCCCGAATTTATTCGGGCTTTCCCAGACTAAAGTCTGGACTCCTGCGTAAGGTGAGTTAGACGAATCCCTTTTGAGCTTGGCCACCGGGCGCAGTTCCTTAGGGAAGATGAACCGGCAGCACTCCTCCGAAAGGATCCGGCCGTCGTTTGTACTGCGAGTCACTTCTTTCCGATGGTCAAGGTACTTGACGTCGGATTGTGCTCGATTCGGATGTCGTCCTCATCCGCCTTGATGTTCCATTCAACGGGCCCACTGTCGTCGGCACGCATCCGCAGCCCCCCCGTCGTGTCGGCATTATCCAACTGCAAGGCGCCGGTCATCGTGTCACCTGCCAACCGCACGTACATCTGCCGATCCACGAAGGCGTAGGCCGGGTCACTCGACTCGCCGTTCGCCCTCACGGCGGTGATGGGAATGAGATTGCCTCCCAGGTCCAGATTGACCGTTGCCGACCAGAGCTCGCTGTTGTTGATGGCAACCACTTCCACGCCCTTGATGTGAATCGCTGTTCCAGGCTGTTTGCCTCCTGTCAGGGTAACCGTCGCCGCCGTGGTAGGAGATACCACAACATCGACCATAGGCGCCTTGACGCATGTGCACAGACGGGGTGGTTCAATATTCCCAATGGCGATATTGTTGTCGAAGGTCGTCAACCGCCGCGTCAGGACCTCTCCGTAGACGCTGTGGATGTTGCTATCATCATCAGTGGCAGCGCAAGACATCAGTACCTGGTTCTCACATTCCTTTTGGGGAGTCCATTCGAACGGGCCGATGATCGTATTGCCTCCTGCCGGGATTGATCCCCCAATGACTAGTGAAGGCGTGGTCAACGGCTGCCAATCATCAGGCCAGACCAGCCCATTATTGCCACTTGGCTGGTATCCCTCGACAGTGACATTGTTTGCCGGCTGAGTGCCGCGGTTTCTGACCCGAACGTAGAGGAAATTCGGCGTACCGGCCTTCGGGGTCTGATTGACCAACCCCCCGTCGGCGCAGTGGCGGTTCCAGATGTCATTGCTTTTCAGAACCTCCGAAGGGTATTCGTATGCGCCTCCCCTACCATCGTCAAAGTACACGTCGACGTCCGGAGGATTCCCACCGTAAAGATTCTGCCTCTCAAAGGCCCACCGCACAACCTTGCGCACGGTTGCGCCGCTGTAGCCATCAAAGAACCTCGTGGTGGCGTCCGCTTCTTGCATAGCGGTTGAGAAGCCAACTGCGGTGTTGGGGATCCCTGCGCTAATCAGGGCAGGGGCTTGAAGCAGAAGGTAACAGATATACCGGCTCGCATACTGGCGTTCACTCAGCGATCTGTCGTCGCCGCCGATGGACTGATAGGCACGGAACGCCACCGTTGCCAGGATTTCTTCCGAATCGTAGCCGCCAGTGTCGCAGGGTCCGCCAAATCCCCATCCTGCCGCCACAGTCCGGTCGTGACGCCGATCACCTACGAAGGGAAACGTGAGGCCCCGGTCCGGTGCGTGCGACTCCGGATCATACAGGACGGCAGCCAGTACATCACCGATGCCCTCGCAGAACCCGAGATTGCCATCATGCAGGTTATCCTGAAGAACAGCATGTCCGAATTCGTGGCATACGACCGGAGCATCTGCGGCGATCCCTACAGTGGATCCTACCCCTGCCACACCAAAGGTATAATGGTCTGTTCCGTCACCTGCAGCATTCCCATAGTGGTGTGCATTGACGCCTGCCTCACCACGGGGATCCACCGGTATGGGAAAGACGGTTCCGTCGAAGTAGGTTTCCAGATCAAGCCCTAAGGATTCCACAAGCTTGTAGAGCTCGTCCAAATGCCAGTAGGCGTTCACCGCGGCAAAGCCGTCGGAGGTGCAGGTGTAGTTGAACACAGCCCCCGTTCCGTTCGGTTCGGCCGGAGGCGCGGCGACTGGCCCGGCTATCTCCTGGATCTCGACAAAACGTCCTCTTAAAACTACATCTGCCGGAGGCGCAGGTAGGAAGAGCCGCTCCAGGGATACGCTCCGCCGATAAGCATTCAGCTCATTGGCGGGAGAGGTCGGGGTGAGCGTAGCGTCTCCGGATAATGCGAGCGGATCGTTTGAGAACACCAGACCCTCCACGGAGGAGACGAGCGGCCTCACATAGAGTACGGCGCCGCTGAACACTTCGAAGAAGATCACCCAATTCAGGGGACCAACTCGGCCACCGCCAGTTGCGAAGCGGCACTCGGTGACAACATAATGCTTGCCGTCTTCTATCTCGGCCGGAACTGGCTCCGAGGCCAGATCGGGAAGTGCCAGGCTAGGGTCCTCTCTTGGCTTGCGATCTGCCTCTCGGTAGCGATAGACCAGTTCCTTCTGGCTGTGGACGGCAGAGAAGCTCAGTCCGGTTTGGTCCAGGAGTGCCTTGAGACGGGCCTCAACGGCCGCCTTGCCTGCCCTGAACTCGGCCTCTTCAAAGTCAGTCCAGTAGCCGACGCGGAACTCGAGGTCGTCGTGAAGGCTCTGGCTTGAACCGATCACTACATTTTCCGGCCCGGCCATGCGCACCACGAGACCGGCCTGCCACACCGGCAGACCCCGATAGGTTTGCACGTAGGAGACGACGTGGGCGTCCCTCGATCTCTTCACCTCACGAATGTGCAGCAAAGAGCCTTCACCTTTGACATACGCCTCTGGCGGTGACTCAGAAGCTTTCCTCAAGACGGATTTCGCAATGCCGTAGAGGTCGGCCACTTCCCGTACGTAGAATCCGGCGGTTTGTGCTGGGTTCAGAGGTCTTTCTGCGGCTGCGGCTGCGGCTGCGGGGACTCGCTTTTGGATAACGAAAGGCTCCTCGATGTGGGAGATACTAACAACGCGCCCCTCAGCATCCTTATACACTTGGCCAGAACTTTGCTCAGTCATGATTTGCCTCCTATAGAGTTAGCCCGACAGCTTTGCTCGAGCTCGGCCAGTCTCGCACTCTGCTGGTGGAGGGTGCGTTCCTGTCGAATGGCATGCAATGTCATCTCCTCTATCCTCTTCAGCAGCAGCATGCAGAATTCGCCAATGTGCAGGCCTTGAGTGGCAACTTGGTCAGCCGTTGGCAGCTCGGGCAGGTGTTGATTCTGCCCGATATACGTTGCCAGCTCGTCCAGATCCGGGAGTTTGTAGGCTGGCGCAAATACATGGTCCGGCACAGCAATGGCCCAATCTTTGATCACGAGTTCACCACTGATGGTGATGTCGCCAGTCGCGCCGTCCAGGCGAATCGTGCGCGTACCGTCTCCTCTGTTTATGAGTACGTCACCATGTTGGCCATTGCCGCCGACGGTGATCTCGCCAGCAGTGCCGGCCAGGTGGATCGTCTCCTGCCCGGCCGGGTCTCTGACGACGACGTCGCCGCCCCGTCCGTTGCCGCCGAGGATAGCGTCGCCTTGATGACCATCCAGGTGGATCGTCTCCTTGCCGTCCGAGTTCGCGACAATCACGTCACCATCCTGACCCTGGCCACCAAGAGTAAGATCTCCCACCTTGCCATCCAGGTGGGCTATTACGTCGCCAGTACAGCTCTTGATGGTCAGGTCGGCATTCTTGCCACTGATGCGCACTCGCTCATGTCCGTGCGCGTCATAGAGGACGATGTCGCCGCTTTGACTGGCCGTACCCGTCTCACCGTCAATAATGTAGGTGATGGTCATCCATTTGTCTCTTAGCAGTAGTTTGCCATCTTTGTCTCGAGTCCCTCCGATATCAATACCGCCGTTATCCCCATTGATCGAAATCACGGCCGGTCGATTCTGATCGGTACCAAATGGGTAGAAAGTGACCAGGCCGTTACGACCCGTCTGCTGGGGGGTGGTGTCATTCGGAGGAAGTTGATCTTTTGTGCCTAGTTTCGGAATGTCAGACATTTTGCTCTCCGTATTCCAGTTATCATTACCCATACAGTGAGATAAATAAAATAGGAAGACAAATGTGGACAAAATGATGATTTTGAGCTTGACTCAAAGTAGGGCAATCGCATCTAATTAATTTGGAAAGTCGAAACCCAGTTTGACTTAGGAATATTGCACAGGATGCCCTGTGATTCCCCCTCTCGGTCAACACCCTAGATGTTGGGATTTACGAATACCTTTGACCACAGGATGTAGTAGTAAAACAGATTTACAACCGTTCCTCCCGCGTTAGCCATATTTAACCAGAGGATGGTAGTCCAAGTGGCTCGCTCCGCAGCAGCCAGATTGGGCTGACCTGGATCGCCTGATAAAAGCTGAAGGCGGGAGGAACGATTTCATTTAGGGTATTTCGATGGGTGTAGCCGATAGCCGGCCAACTGGATCCATTACCTCAATATAATCTTCTATTGTTTCGGCTCGTATTTCAGCCAATTCCTGGGCAATTTGCCCCACGAGCGTTTTAAATCGGGCCTGATCAAGTAAGACCACTTCGTCGGCTAGGTGGAGGTGGGGCGTGCGAATTCCACCCTTTATATCTTGGATAAACTTAATTCGTGTTCGCGGCATATCCTCAATGAGTTTTTTCATCCGCGCTTCACCCAAGAGACGCTCAAGAGGAGTTCGCTGGCACCCGGCGAGATGACGCGGAATACTTATCCACTCAGGAATTTCAACTTTGACCTGCAAGGGCTCCAGGCTTTCCACCAATCGGTTGAACTCCTCGGCAGTTCCTTCAAACTTGAGAGCCGCTTTCCATACAAATTTGTCGCTCATGGTTTTGATCCTCCTTGCTCTACTTTAATATTGGATTCTTCACCTTAATCACTTCGTGAAAGTATTGCATAAAATGCTCCATGAATAATTTATTGTCGAGGTCGGTTAAGGTGGTTAAAACAAGCTGGGCCGCTTCAATGGCTGCCTTCTCCATCGCGCACAACATCGGCCCGGCTAAATTCGTGCGTCCGGTCATGTAATAGTTGGTGCAGCCGCACCAGTTCATACAGTAGGGTTGCAGCCCACAGGTTTGACATGCCTCATTGCGATTTCCTTTCTGCTGTAGTAAAGCGCAACGGCGAGCCAGGTCAAGACCGGTGTAGATATTGCCCAGGCATAACGAAGAGTCTCGATCCTCCCCCACGAACCTTTCGCACGGGTAGATGTTTCCACTTGGGGCAAAGGCCCACTGCGTTTCGCCTATGCCGCACCGATCCCCGAATGTATACCCTCCTTTCAATAAAAGAATGATTTTGCTGTCAATAAAGTTTAGCGCAATTTCGTGCCCATGTTGATAACTTTGGACATAGAGGTTTCCAATCTTCCGATAGTTCTCTTGCAACCTGGAATAAATATCCACTGGCCAGGCGGCGCTGATGTTCGCATTGAGATGAATCGCGCAAACCCCAAGCTTGATGAAAAACGAGACGCTGTCCGGCAGAAAATCGAGTGTGTCCGGCCCGTAAACCGCATTGACTTGCACCGAATCAAGCTGCTCTAAGGCCTTTTGCAGATTCCTGACCACTTCGGCAAAGCTGCCGCTGCCAGTCCGGTAGGGACGATTTAAGTCGTGGACGTGCTGGGGTCCATCCAGGCTAAGACAAAGATCAACTTTCTCCTGCTTGAGAAAATCCAGGATAGACTGGGTCAGGATCGTTCCATTGGTAGTGAGACTGAGGCGAACAGGTTTTTCTACTTCTCGTTCTTTCTTACGAAGATAGCCGGTAATTTCTTTCATCAAATCAAAACATAACAGCGGCTCACCTCCAAAGAAACCAAAATCAATCCTTTGGCCCGGCGGGGTAATCCGCATCGCAAAATCGACCACCTTTCGGGCCGTGGTGAAGGTCATATCTTTATTATAGGTCTGACCGGCGTAACAGTAACGACAAGCCAGATTGCAACGATGGGTCAAATTTATCGTAATTTTCATCGCTACCCTCCTCCAGGCCTGACCTGCTTTACCCCACGGTGTTGGTGCAGGCCGGTAAAGGGGATCTAAGCAACTCAATCTGTTCTGGCCCACCTCGATCAAGAGAGGCGCGTCTTCCTCCTGAGTAAACAAGCGGCCCTCGACATTCCAAATCAAGAATTCCTGGATCTGTCACAAATGCCAGGGGCAAACCCTAAGTCGCCCCTGGCATGGTCAAAATTAGGGTATGGCCAACCGATGTTGCCCTAAATATTACTCACCAGCCTTGGCCACCAGGCAGAAGCCGACAAAGGCGCTTTCGTTCTCCCACGGGCCGTCACAGCTTACGAGGGTCCGATCCCACGCCTGGAGCCAGACCGTGTAGCCGCATGGGTCCATATCCGTGGTGTTCAACGTCCACTCGCCAGCCTCGCCGGTGGTGGGCACTACAGGATAGCCTCTTGATGCGGGATTGACCGGAGTCCCATGCGCGCCGGGGTCTCCGTTTGGCTGGACGGTCAACGAGAGACTGCCAAAGTGTTCGTCCGATACACTGTAGGTGCCTTTGATGATGTCACCCACCCGGAATGTCCCGCAGGGAGTTGCAGGACTCCAAGTTGCGCCGCCATCATGAGAATGCCCTGTTATGCTGATGGCTGTGATGGGTTTCTCGTTGTCCAGCTTGATAACCACATTCTGGCGTGACGTGCCGTCTATAACGCATATCTTGGTTCCAGCTACGTAATTGGTGTTTGTGATCGGATCCTTGGCCTCGATCTTAATCTCCCACAGCCCCGTCTTGCCGGTTGTGTCCCACACGCCCAGCAGACGAGACGGACTGACCCTGCGCCAGCCAACAGACGGCGTGGGCGGGGCGTCCTGATAGGTGTAATAGTTGCTCGGGTCCGTTACCTGAGTGAACGGTGTACTGGTTGGCATACCTCCACCGATTTGCTCATCGAGCGTCACCCCGAACGGATTGTTGAGCGCCTGTTCTACCCCAGCCGGGAACGGACGGACGGTGATCTTGTATCTGGGCCGGTCTGAGGGCGGCGTCAAGACGTTGGGCGCGCCGGGGATATCTCCAAAGATACTGACCGAGCCGCCAAAGGGCCTCTCGCCGGACGCTGCAAACCCCGTTGTTTGATTGATGCTGCACAGCGCAATGCCACAGACGTTGTCGAGGTACGGCTTATAGTCTCCCGTCTGGATCGGATCACCGGGATAGAGGTGGATGCGCGTTTCGACACGATTGCCCCAGGTCGGTTTGTAGTCTGGATTCCAGGCTGGTGGCATCGTCTGCCACGAAAGGATCGCCCGCACGCGCGCGGTCACGACGCCCTTGGTGCAGGGCTGGCGATGGGGAGCCAAATTGATTGGCTGCGCCACAGTGTACTGCAAGCCATCGGCCGGAATCGTGCTAAAGTCGTGTACATTGATCTGGGCTGCTCCCATCCACTGCCAGCCCATGCCGTCTTCCCAGTCTATCCAGAAGGCGACATATTCTTGACTGCCCGTACTGCATTGGGGTCCGGCGTAACCATAGGGCCGCTTGATCGTGAAGATGCCGACTAGATTTTCCTGGCCGTTCGGATCAAGACCCACGCATTTGAGCTCCTCATAACCGGTATCCCCGTCAGTCTCTTCGAGCGCAGCCAGAATCTTGCCGAGATCAACTTGCAGCTCCGCCAAGGGTCCCGGTGAGCCATACGCTTTATATGCTTCGATCAAACCGGGATTCACGAGATACTGCTTCACAGTAGAATATAGAAGACGATGCTCATGCACGCCCTTGTCTTTGTAGAGCGCTTGAAGTTCCCCTGCATTTAACGGCTGGGCTGGCGGTGCTTTCACTTGCTGCTGAAGGTCTATGAGGTTGCCGATATGCTTGGGAAGCTTGACCTTCAAATGGGTGAATAGATCACCTACGAAGAAAACCTTCTGTGCCCGTACCTGAATGTGGGCCTCGACGACGTTACCCCAGACAGGGGGCCAGTCAGGTTGGTCCGCTGGGGGGGCATCATTCCAGGAGAGAACGGCGCGTACTTTGGGCAGACTCTCTACAGAGCACCACGTCCAATAATCTTTTGGTTGGAGTGTCACCGCGTACTCTAACGGCTTAGTGCCGGGCAAATCGTAGGCCGTAAAGCTGGCCATGCCTTGATCTTGCCATGTCGCGCCGTTGTCGAACGAGACGTAAAAACGCACATACTCTTGCGAGCCACCCGAGCAGATGCCGCCACTGTAGCCCGAGTTGAGCTTGACCCACACCACGGCCTTCAAGCAATTCAAATCCGGGTTATAGCCGACACACTTGAGTTCCTCGTACCTCGTATCTCCAACTATAACCTTGACCGGCTTGAAGGGACTGACCTTCAAATTGCCGAAGTAGTTTGGATTGGTTAAGAGTAGTGATCTGAATTTGGCGCGCTCGACCGGGTGACTGATTGCCGCTTCTGGTACAGCAGCTCGCTCTTCAGTATTGACATCAGGTTCCATTTTGTCCTCCTTCATCTTGTCCTACTTTTAGGAATTACTACGGTAAGAATATATAGGGATGTTGAATTACCCGGCAATGGTTCAACATCCCAAGTCCAGTTTTATACGGGTACTCCGACCACCTCCCCGGCGTACAACAGGCTGGGGTGTGGGCGGAAAGCACGCCCTGCTGCCACGCATGCGCCCGACGGCAGGTTGAACAGCCGGTCAAAAGTTTGCAAGGTATCGAAGGGTCGGGCGTGGAAGAAATGCCAGCCGGGTAACTGCAGGTCTAGGCTGCCGTCATACTCCGCCAGGTCGCTCAGGCCATTGGCCTTAGCCAACGCCTTGTGGTCAACAAAGTGGAAACGCTCCGCCACCTTCTCCAGCGTGTCCCAGGGATCAAGGCGCAGCGCCCCGGCGTAACAGGGCAGGCTGATGCGTATCCCCGGCCTCAAAGCCTTGGCATCCTGCAGCTGATTAAGCTGCAAGATATCTTCTGGGTTATACCCGCACAGTGCTGCCATACCCGCCAGGGTGTTGCCCCTCTGCCAAACATAGCGAATCACAGAAGGCTGCATCGGCCAAGCGCGCAGAGTGAGCTGCACCGGCTGCCCCGCCAGTGGGCGGAAGCAGCGAGGCGTCACGCGCCAGCCAGGCAGGTGCGCCGTCACTGCCTCCAGCTCCCCGGATGGGCGTCCAGGGACATGGATGCTACCAGCTGCGCCCGTCCACCGCTGCTCGTCCAGATGGAAGGCTCCCGGCCCGGCCGGCCCTGTCATCGCCGGATCCCAATGCCAGATGTCTACCCGCCTCTCCACCAGCGGTTTCATCTGCCAGGCATCCAGAAGGCGTACCCACAGGTCGTACTGCGGCTTGATCTGGGGCGGCTCATATTTCGGATGGTGCGCCTGGATGTTCACCCCGCCAATGTGTCGCCC
This sequence comes from Chloroflexota bacterium, assembly GCA_016860845.1. The sequence continues at coordinate 83,869 of BOKF01000030.1, read as the reverse complement.
ATCGGCAAACTGCATCACCAGCACCGAGAGCGCCTCGTTGAGGCGCACCGGTACGTTATCGGCCGATAATACGGCCTCGGCTGGCTCCTTTTGATCCACCCGCAGGCGCGGGATCACCAGCTCCTTCCAGGAGGGGAACTCGATTAGGGTTTCCTCCGGCCCGATCACCACCCGCTGTGCCCCACGGATGTAGGTCAGCCGCTCAATCTCCTGCTCGCCGTGGATCTCCACCGGCGGTTCGAAATAGAGCGACCCATAGGCGCGCGAGGCCGGGTAGTTGGCTTGCAGGCCGCCCACGTCGTTCTGGAACTTCATATCGGCGTAGGTAATGCACAGGGTCGGCAGAGTCAGGGTAAATAGCACTTCCGTCTGGCGGTTGTTGGGTACGACGCGCAGCGTGTCCTCTTTCAAGCCACTGGCAGTCAGGCGGAAAGCCTGCTTGCCGGTCCAGATATAGATATCAGTTGATGTGGTCATCTCACCCTCCTCTTCATTGAATATGCATATTATGCAGGGCAACGTTGTTGGTACCCTTGATGTTGGTCGCCCAGGCGCTGCCCCCGGCGTCGGTTGGGGCGGCAAAGACGAGCCGGTCGGCTGCATGGTCCACCTCGGCCAGCAGGCAGAAGTGGGTCTGCCCGGCCTGAGCGTTCAGTTCGGCTGCTTCAGGCCGCCAGTGGAACAGTACCTCCGCTTGGTTCATGGCGTTCACCGTCACTGTCTGCGACAGCTTGTTGTTGCCGGCGTCTTCCGCCTCGAACCAACTGTTCGGCGCGGTCCACGGAGTAGTGTACTTCAGACGCACAGCAGTACTCACGGCATTCGAATCCCCCAAATTGCGAACCGTCACTTTTACATCATAGGTGGTACCCCAGGTGAGCTGAGTGATCTCGTTGTCAGTGCCCGCCTGGCAAACACGGATATCCGGCGCGCCACAGAAACATTCGCCGGTGTATGGTTCCTGGCCGTAATCGTCGTCTGCCGTGCGCACCCACACATCCACATCCACGGGCGGCTGGCTCTGGTCAATGGCCTCGATCATGCGCAGCCGTCCGTTGCCATAGCGGTTGCGCTGCTCGGCCACGTAGCCGACCTGCGCCGGGTCCAGATGCAGGTTCAGCCGGTTGGCATGCTGGATGAGCAGGGCTTTGATCGTGTCCTGATTGAGCTGCAAGTTGAGCGGCGGCCGGCGGTAAGCATCGAACAACAGCGCTACCGCGCCCGCCACCAACGGTGTGGCCATACTGGTGCCGCTCATCATCACCCAGCCGCTAGCCTGGTCGGAGGCAGCCGAGTTTACAGAGTCGCCCACCGCTACGATGTCTGGCTTGATACGCCCATCCAGCGTGGGGCCAGCACCGCTATAAGTGGTGATTTGCTCGTCAGAGGCCGGGCTGGCCGGATTCACTTTCTGGCATGCCCCGACGGTCAGTACGGACTTGCAGCAGGCCGAATCGGACAGGGTGCGGGCGTTTTGGGAAGAACCGGCCACTGTCGCCCACCAGCCCTGCGAGCCGGCCCAGGCGTGATAGTCCGCTGCCTGAGCAGCATGCGGGTTGCGTAGATCGATGGTATAAACGCAGTTGAGAAAAGCATCCTCAAAGAACGTACGGATGTTGCGCAGCCCGCCGCCTGGATCAGCGTCGCGGTCCGCCACGATATGATGCCCGCCTACTCTATCGTCATATTCCTGTCCAGCGGTGCGCCAGCCGGAGTTCGCGCCACCGTAGCTGATGCGGTAATCCAGCTCGGGGCCGCTGTACCAGATGTCCAGGTAAATTGGACCGTCACTGACAGCAGTCAGGGTAAAGTTCACCGTACTGCCAGCAGCCAGGCTGCCGCTGCGATAACCGTTCTCGTTATTGTCGTTGCCGGCCGCAAGGACGACCGAACGGTTGAAGAACGAGTTGAGCAAGTTATCTATCGCCTGGTCGATATCGGACGCGCCATTGTGCGGTCCCAGGTTGTTGCCCTGGCTGATACTGATGACCACCGGCATATTCTGAAACGCGGCGGCCCGCAGGCAGAAATCAATGCCATCCAGGATAGCGTCTTCCCAGGTACCATCCCGGTTCACGTCCGCGCTGAGTAGTTGGGTGCAAACGTAGATAATAGTGGCCTGTGGGGCAGCGCCCACGTGAGTGGGGTTAGTGTTCCAATTAGCTTCGCGCCCATTGCCGGCGGCAATCCCGGCGCAGTGGGTGCCGTGCTCGCTTTTAAGGTCACCCATCCAGAGCCCATACCAAGGCTCGCAGCAGATCTGATTGTTGCCCGTCCCATAAGGCGCTCCCGAACCAATGGTAGTATTTATGTCAGCCTCAGTGTACAGGCGGCCGTAATTCAACCCGTTGAAGCTTGGACACGTGCCCGCCGCCGCGGCGGCGCTCCAGGCGGCCGGATCCTGGCCTGGCATGGTAGTCAGGTTTGCATAGTTAAAATTATTAAAGGCTGGACGAGTGTAGGGTGACTGCACCCAGTAGTACAGCAGACGCGTGCCGTGCGTTCCGCCGGGGTCGCGAAAGGTGTGGTGGGTCACGTCAAGGGCGCTGTCGATGATCCCGATCAGGATGCCGTTACCCTGGTAGCCGTTGGGGTTGTCCGGCAGCCGGGGATTATGCACGTCGGCAATCTCTGCCTGGGTGCTGGCGTTTTCCACTACCGGGAAGAACATGCGTGGGGCGCGCAGGCGCTGGCAGGCAGGCTGCGCCACCAGGGTTTTGAGTTGTGCCAACGTACCTACCACGGTGAACACGTCCTGCGCCTGGGCGCGTACCTGTAAGCCCAGGCCCTCCAAGTCTTCGCGGTTGCCAGCGAAATTGATAATGGCCCGCACGCGCAACCGCCGCAATGAATCGCGCACCACTGTCGCCACAACGCGGTCAGGCAGCAATTCGCGCTCGCGCAGCCATAACAGTTGACTGCGGATGGCTTCCACTTCGCTGGCGGAGGCTTTCAGCGGCGTCATACCCACTGCCCGTCGCGCCAATTCTGCCGGCATGGCGCGGTCAACATCCTGGGCAATACGCTTCTTCAAGCGCCTCAAGCGCTGCTGATCCTGGCGCACGCGCTGGCGAACGGCCGCTTCATCCATTTCGAGCAGGCGACGCATCACCCCATCTAACTTGTGCCGGTAGTCCTGCTCTCCCTCTTGCATTGGTTTCATCTGTTCTTCCATTTCTGTACCTCCTTAAGTGATAAAAAAGTTCTCTCTCCAGAATGGGGAGACCTCATAACTCATCTTTTTGGATAGCCTGTTAATTACCACCGATGCCTGCCACAACCAACAACAGTGGCCGGGATTAGGGGGCTTCCCATTTGTAGATGAAGCCACTTGAACTGGGCAAAGTGAATCCCCCGAAATTTCCATCGTTGGTTCGGATGGCTGTTGGATCCTGGCTGGAATTGGTCCCGTTTGGAGGAATATCATTCACCTGATCGATATCAGCCAATTTCACCCATAAGCCTGGGCTACCAAAATCCACATCCACCTGAACCTCATAGTTTTCGAAATTCAGCATGACCACCAGGGTGTCATGGGCCAACTGATTGGGGTGCGCTCGCCAGCCGATGACTTTCCGGCCTCCACCCCGATTTGGGGCCAGCCAAGGTCCGATGATCCAGACAAATTGTCCTCCCTCGGCCGGGTTGTAACCTCGTAGCTTCAAGCCGGGATAACGCTGACGTAACTGAATCAGCCGGGAAGCCCACTGAAAAAACCCATGCTGGTCCAGGTTTTTAGGCCAGTTGACGGTAACGATATTTCTCGGTCGCTCCGTGTTGAATTCTTGTCCCATGTAAACCATGGGTTGTCCCAGCGCAACAATGGTCGAAAGCAGACCCAGGCGACCCTTCCGGTCTTTTGTGGCCGGATTATCCAGTGCCGGGGTGTAGTGAATTTCATGGGGAATACTGTGCTCATCGTGGCTTTGACAGTAGTTGACCACGTTGTTTGTGTGACTGGCAAAATTCTGTTTACTGAAATAGAAAATATCGCCAAGATTGTCGGTGTTGTAGTCCTGGCTGTTATCAAATGGCCCTTCTCTTAGCAGCGCTTTGATTTTGTCATGAAATGGGTCACACCACTGGGCATAACCGTTATACCCCTGACGATTGAGGTCAGGCTGGTTTGGTAAATTTTCCGCGACGAGGAGAACGTCGGGCTTGAACCCTTTTAACTCCATAGCCAGGCGTTCCAGGAAGCCGTGAGCTATATAGTTACTATGGGTCGCATCAAATCGAAAGCCATCTACATGGTACTCGGTGAGCAGGAGCTTACAGGCATCAATAAGCATATTCTGGACATCGGTCTTTTCCGTCGCCACCCGATTGCCCCACGGCGTTGTGCCGTTGAAATACAACCCGCCTTCCTGGGCATCACCTTCTTCGGCTGGATGTTCCAGGATTATCTTCCACAGAGGATTGAAGTTGTTGCTGGTGTGATTGAAAACCTCATCCAACAGCACCGCTAAGCCTTTCTGGTGGGCCGTGTTGACCAGCTCACGCAGGTCATCCGGGGAGCCGAAATCCCGTTCAACCGTAAAGTAGAGCGAGGGGTCGTACCCCAAGGTTTCAGGTCCCTGTATGCTCGGGAATTCGGCCAAGGGCATCAAAGAGAGGGCAGTGACCCCCAGTTGGTCAAAATACCCCGCCTGAATTCGCTCAGTGATGCCCTTAAATTTGCCCTGGTGGCCTGGCTGGATATCTGGATCACCTTCGGTGAAACCATAGACACTCAGTTCATAGAGGCTTAACTGGCTCAGATCAGGCGTGGTCCAGTTGGCATCACCCCACTGAAAGGATGTGGGATCCACAATAACCGAATTGTTGTAGCGAAAGTCAGCGCCCAGACGACGAGCATAGGGGTCGGTAATATACTGTTGGGTTCTGCCCTTGGGATCTGTGGGGACACCGCCCTGGACGAAAAATTTATATTCATCCCCTACTTTGGCTTGATCCGTTATCACCAACCAGATATTGGCTAGGCCAAAGTACCCCTGATAGAGTTTTAGTTCGATAAACTTGCTGGGGGCAGGCTGCTCATGCCCCGGGCGTTGCCAATCATTGAAGCTGCCCATCAGGTAAACCCGGGCGGCATTGGGCTGGTACAGACCGAACAGAACTCGCCCATCTGCCAAAAGATTGGCCCCCAAACCGGAGAAGCCGCCAGTTCCTGGAATGTAAATACCTGGCTTAAACACAAGTTGCCTCAGGAAGGTTTCTGCTGAAACGGACTCGGCGGCTCTAGGCTCAACGGAGTAGACGAAGGCTTTGTTTCCTTTGCACCAGATTTCGTTGGGAACCAGATTGGTATCGCCCAGCTCAAGGGAGCGGTAGTCACGATTCAGGCTAGAATCTTCCCACGAACCGGCGACGCCTGGGCCATCTTTGAATTTGAAGCTGAATTTCGGTTTCAAGGTGAAATCTGGCGGCTGGTCCGAAATAGCGTAAACAAAGCCAAAAGCATCTCGTCCGGCCGGTGGAAAATCGCCCTGAATTGCCGATCCCACAGACCAGATCCAGATATGCGGTTCTTTAAAGCCGGGGTAGTTATCAAAATGCATCTTGATTTGGAAAGACATAATGCATTCCTCCTTAGTAATGAGAGACTCTCAAAGGCCTGACTTGCTCTGCCATGCCTATTCAGGGCCTCGACCCCCTGGCTTGTGGCTGGATTAAACACGGTGAGACCCGGCACTCTCCTCTGGTGAGGGAATGTCGGATCTCGAACCTCGACCCAAGCTGCTTGCTGCCGCGTTTATCGGGTCCGCAAGCTTTCTTTATCGCACTCAACTCTGCATCGCTAACCGCTTTGGCCGGGTCGAATTTCCGCCTCCGGGAGCCGCCTGGCGGAGGGCGGGATGACGCCAGGCAGCTCGGTTAGAGACCAACTAGCGAGATTTGCTCAGTTTCGTCTCAAGTTCCTGCACCTTCGTTTGGAGTTCGTCAAGGCGTACCCGGATTCGCCAATCCTTGATCCGCTCCACGGGATCGAAGCCGGGGCAGACCGGCCCGACGATTGCGCCAAACTTCGAATAGCCCCGGTAGAAGTCGTCCCCACACGCCTTGAGGGGCCGCAAACCTGTCATTATGTAGAATTTGGTGTTCATTCTCCAGCCGCACTGCCTCCCTCATCCACCTGTTTTGCCTGCCGACGCAGAAACTCCAGTACTTCTTCCAGGGTAGTGAAGGTCCAGCGCTGGCCGGTCTGGATACATTCAATCTCGCTGTGCCATTCGGTGGGCGGCGCTGGCAATGCCTGGCCCCGTTCGTGCCATAGGCGGATCAGGAAGGACATGTATGTCGGCGAAACAGTCATTGGGTTGACCCTTTCACTCCGCCTGCGATTGCGCTGCCGCAGTCTTTATAAAAAACAAAAACTGTTGCTCGACTCTGAGCAACAGTCTACCATACGCTTGGCTACAAAATGGCTACAAAACGGCTACAAAATCGGTCTGGCCCAACTCGGCCAAAATCCGGCCGGCCAGGGTTTGGTCGTAGGCCCGGCCGCTGACCTGGGCCAGCTTGAGCGCCTGTTGAGCGAGCTCTACGGCCAGTTCCGGGTTGCCGTCCAGCCGGTGCGCTTCGGCCAGGCCCGACCACAGCCAACTCTGTTCGGTAGCCGAGCCAACATTTTCGGCCAGGGTCAGGGCCGTTTGCAGAAACTCCAACGCCTCGACAGGCTGCTTGAGGCGGAGACACAGCCAGCCCAGGTGGCCCAGACAAAAGATTTCCTGGGTTCGGTCGGCAAGCTGTCGGGCAATGGCCAGGCTTTCCAGCAAATATTGCCGGGCCAGGTCTTTATCGCCACTGGCACTGGCGGCCGCGCCCAGGTCACCAAGAGGCAGGCGGCGTTCGAAAGGGAGCCGGCTTTCGTCGCAGCGGTGCAAAGCCTGGCGGGCCAGGTTGATGGCCCGCTCAAACTCGCCCAGGCGGCAGTGCAGGGTGGAGAGATTGCCCAAGGTGTGAATCTCGTAAATCCACTCGCCTAAAGCCACAAAGCTTTGTGCAGCCTGCTCCAGGTTAGCCCGGGCGGACAGGTAATCGCCCGTTTCTCGGGCGGCTAGCCCCACTTCACGCCGGCACATAGCTTCCAATAAGGGATCGGCTGCCTTACTCAGACGCAGGCCGTCCTCGGCGGCGTGGTGGGCCTCGGCGTAATGGCAGAACCAGCGCTGGGTATATGCCTCGCGCCAGCGGAGCAGGGCCAGGGTACGGGGGTCACCCAATTGGCCGGCCAGTTGGGCCATTTCCGCCGTGCCGAGCGCATAGGCAGCCATATCACCCAGCAGGCGAAAAAGCCGATCCCGTTCGGTCAAGATCTGAACCTGGAGACACCAGTTGGCCCTGAGCGCCTCGGTCTTCCGTAAATGGGTGGCCTCTTCTTTCAGCAGGGCTAGAGCGCGATCAAACTGGGTGCGGGCCTCGGCATAGGCAAAAACGGCCGTGGCCGACCGACCGGCTTTCAGAGCATAGTGAGCCGCCTGACCTGGTTCTTCGGCCCGCTCAAAATGCCAGGCCAGGGCTGTGACATGGTTGGCGTCCAGATTCTGCAAGGCCTCGGCGATGCGGCGGTGCAAAAGACGCCGCCGGCCATAGCTGAGATCACGACAGATGACGGTCCGAATGAGGTCGTGGTTGAAGCGGTACTGGCCGACATGTTCGGTGATGAGCTGCCGGGCCAATAATGTCTCCAGCGCCTCCACCACCTCGCTCTCCAGGCGGCCGCTTGTCGCCCGGATCAGGTCAAAGTTGAACTCGTGACCAATGACGGCGCATGCCTCCAGCACCTGTTGAGTCTGCGGATTCAAACAGCTCAGGCGAGCGCGGATTACCTCGCAGACGGTGTCGGGTAGGGGTAGGGTGGGGGTATCAGCGGGGGTTTCAGCCACCTCTGTAAAAGCCCAATCCGCCTCTTCGGGTCCCAAGAGGCCGCTTTCAAACAGAAATCGCAGCAGCTCTAACAAAAAGAAGGGATTACCCCCCGTCTCTCGGTGCAGGTACCGGCTAAATGGGGCCACCCCACGCCGCTGCTTGGATAGGTGGCGCAGGAGGTGTTCGATCTCAAAGGGTAACAAGCCAACCAAGCGAATCTCTTGCAGCAGACCGAACCGAGCTAATTCAGCCCGGACAGTTGCCAACCCCGCTGCCTCTTCGGTGCGGTAAGTAGCCATGATTAAGAGGGGGGCATGCTTTAGCTGGCGCGCCAGAGACTCTAGGCAGGCCAAGGTATGCCGATCAACCCAGTGCAGATCATCCAGGCCCAGGATTAAGGGAGATCGTTGGGTCGCCAGGTTGAGGAGCAAGTGTACCAACGCCTGGAACATCAGGCTGCCTTCCTGCTCTGATTCCCGCGTAGTCAAGGAGGGGCTTTCCGCCACAACGCGTTGTAACTCCGGCCAAAGACCGGCTAAGGGGGCCAGATAAAACGGTTCAAAGCCGGGCCCCAGTGGGTCCAGGCCGGGCAAGTGAGGTCCCAGGGCTTGGACCAGCGGCCAGTAAGGGAAGTCGCGTTCATTTTCATGACCAGTTCCTATGACCACGGTGGCTGGCCCATCCAATTGTGTCACGAACTCTTGCATGAGCCGGGATTTACCGATGCCAGACTCGCCCGAGATGAGGACCAGCCGGCCATGGCCCGCCTGGGCGCAGCGATAGGCCTGCTCGAGCTGCTGCAAGGCCGCCTCGCGACCGACCATCGGCGCCTCCAGGCTGGGTAAGGTCGCCCACTCAGGCGATGGTGAGGCCGGAGGCTGCCAGGCGATGACCTGGCCGGCCAAGATGGCCCGGTAAGTGGCCCGGGTTTCCGGCAGCGGACTGACCCCCAACTCGCGTTCCAGAACTACCGCACACTGTTCAAATTGGCGTACTGCGGCATTCCGTTCACCCACCGCCGCATAGAGTGTCATCAGACGGCGGTGCATCGCTTCGGCCAGCTCATCGGTAGCCAAATAGCACTGGGCCGACTCAATGGCCGCATGGTAGTGCCCCGCCGCCATCTGTGTCTCCACCAAAGCGGCCAATGCTTCCAAATAACGCTGCTCCCAAAAGCTCCGTTCCTGGGTCAACCAGAGTTCGAACTCGGGCTTGGTTGGCAGAGAGAAACCTTCCAGAAAGGGGCCACGGTAGAGGGCCAGGGCCTGTTGCAGCGCGGCGAGGCGGCGTGGCGATTCCAACAGGGTCAGGCATAACCGTTCGAAGGCAATAAGGTCAGACCAGGCCCGTTGGGGGTCCAGCGTAATATGGTCGTCGCTGATCCGTAAGATTTTGGGGGTGGGTAAGATACGGCGCAGGTGGGTCAACAAGTGGCTAAGATTGCGATGAGCGGGCCCTTCCGGAATGTCGGGCCAGAAGAGGCCGTAGAGGTGCTGGCGCGGGGTGGGTTTCGGGCAGGTGGCGAGATAGTACAGCAAGGCTCGGACCTGACGGCGAGGAATGTCAAGGGCGCCGCTGGTCGTCTCAATACTGGGCGGCCCCAGCATGTAAATGCGCAACTCCGCCGTCAGAGGTCTGTCGGACCGTTCTGCCCAAAAATGAGTGACCATAGTACCCTTCAACCCTTCCTATCACCAGTTTCAGCGAGAATCCTGCTCCTTATACCTGACTCCAAGAACTATTGTCATTCAGATAAACCTTGACTTCTTCGGAACGGTCTACTCAATCATCTCGACGCTAGCGTCCCCTTAAATTCTGATAAGAACTTTCTATTTTTCTTAGCAGAGCGCTGCAATCCTCATTGCCGCTCTTGAGGTGGAGAATTTCGTAACTCAACTTCTAGCCCTCCAATCTCATTGCCGAATTTGGGCATCGAAAATCATCAGGATTCCGGCCTATTCGCCGGAACCACTGGCTCATTGTCCCTCCAGCACCGCCGAGGTGAAGGGATTTTGGTCGGCTTTGAGAGCCTCAATCCACGCTTCCCGTTCTTTCGCCCAATTAAAACGCGAGCCATAAAAAACGCCGCCCGATAGATCAGGTGGCGTATGGGTGAAGCATAAAGTGATGGAATCCGTCTCGCAAAGGGTCCGGATATCCCCCCTAGTGTTCTATTTTAATCCTAATTATATCAGATTTCGGTTTCCGTTTCAATAGCTTTTTCGTTGAATTTCTACACATTCTGTGTGTTTTCTTGCGGGTTGGCTTTAACATTATAGCTTTTTCTCATAAGAACGTGTTTCTCACTGGCTGTCTAAAAATTCGTTAAGGTATCCTCCCTCAATCATGTAAGATTTCAGAGATGAAGGGCATCTGAAATCAACCATAAGTTAGGGAGGAAAAATGAGTAAAAGCACTTATAGTGGGGTTGCCAAGCATCCCCAGTCGAACAAACGGTACGCCAGCGACAGTACCGATAAAGAATGGGCGATCATCGCCCCGGAATTAGCTCAGGCCGAAGGACCAGGCCGGAAACGAACTGTAAACCTGCGCGAGGTAGTCAATGCGATCTTTTATCGAACCCGCACCGGTTGCCAATGGCGCATGCTGCCCAAAGAGTTTCCTGATTGGCGCCACGTCTGGTACTACTACAAAAAGTGGACCAGTGATGGCACCTGGGAACGGCTCACTGACCTGCTACGTCGCCTGGTTCGTCGGGCCGTAGGCAAACAGCCTGACCCTAGCCTGGCTATTCTGGATAGTCAAACCGTCAAAGCCACCGAAGCCGGCGGTGAACGGGGCTTTGATGGAGGCAAGAAAATCAAAGGACGCAAACGCCATATTCTGGTGGATAGCCTGGGTCTGTTACTGGTCCTGGTGGTTCACGCCGCCAATATTCAGGATTATGATGGCGCTCGTCAGGTCTTACAACAAGCCCCGGCCAAATCGAGCCGCTTACAAAAGGTCATTGCCGATGGCATCTACCCCAAAAATGGTCTGGTCGAGTGGGTCAAACAGCAATTTCGCTTTATCCTGAAAATCGTCACCCGTGACCAAGCGCAAAAAGGGTTCGTGGTCTTGCCCAAACGCTGGATTGTGGAACGAACCTTTGCTTGGCTGGGTCGCAACCGCATCTTAAGCAAAGAATATGAACACCTGACCCAGACCAGTGAAAGTGATGTTTATATCGCTGCTATTCGGATGATGTTACGTCGACTCGATCGTAGACAGACTGTTCCTAATTTTTAGACAGCCAGTTAGATCAGATCGCATAAGCTCCAAGATAGTGACCATGACTGCCTAACCTCGCCGCTTTTGAAGTGTCCAATCCATTGACACAACCGAAAAACGGGGTTACAAAGGGTTGTAGTTACAATAAGGAGAAGGAAGATGGAAATGGTAATACAATTAAAAACGAGTGGATAGTTTTGTAAGCTACCTCACTCGTTTTAGACTTATCACACTTGGCGCTAGAATGAGACAGCTACCAGGTGTTTACGATAGGCTTTTGAATTTGACCAGTGTTCCGTGCAGCGCGGGGAGTGATTACTTCAGTTAGAAGTGTGGAAATCTATTCCGTTTGCCAGGTTGTCCTGCTAACCAAGCTTAAACCTAATTATACTAATACTCCGGCAAGTAGAACAAGGCACAATCGGGTCAACTTGGAGACCCGGTTGGTATCATCTCCTCGCCTTATACCACGTTACAAGGTGTTGGGTGGCCGAGGCTGGAGACCGCATATTTCTGCTACGCGCTCCATTTGCTCGCGTAAAGTTTTGAAGCCGGGATCCTCGTTGAACTTAATGGGCGAGTCGACAATGAGATGGTCAATCCCTAGTTCAACGTGTCGAACTTGGGTTTCAGCATCGATCTGGTAGTTGTCACCCGGCCGGGCAATGATCAACACAGAATTGGGATCACGCTGAGACGCCTCGCAATAATGCTTTAGCTTATTGATGCCCTCTTCCAATTGGCCAAGCGAGATTTGGGTTGGGTGCCAGCCATCGCCAATCTGAGCGACACGTTTTAATGTAGCTTCGCTGTGCCCCCCCCAGACTATGGGAATATTTGGCTGGGTGGGCCTGGGATACATCTTGCAGCCCGGAACCCGGTAAAATTCGTCTTGAAAGTCAATGGTTTCACCAGACCACAGCTCTCTCATTAATTTTATCATTTCAATGGCCCGCCGGCCTCGGTTAGAGAAAGACTGCCCCATAAGCTTAAACTCTTCCTCCATCCAACCCACTCCAACTCCCAAAATAACTCGGCCTCCCGTCAAAAAGTCGAGACTCGAAACCTGTTTTGCCAGAAGGAGGGGATGCCGGAGAGGTATAACCAGCACCGAGGTACCAAGCTTGAGGGCGGGTGCGGCCGCGCCCGCCCAGGCCAGCGCCAAAAGCGGGTCAACCCACTTGGTCTCAGGGGGATAATCCCAGCGGTTATTTTTGCGGTAGGGATAGTAGGACTCTACCCGTTCCGGCAGCGCCACGTGGTCTGTCTGCCAAAGCGAATGATATCCCAGTTCGTCCGCCCACCGGGCCACCGTCACAATATCTTCAGGGTTTGTTAGGGGACCTGCGTAGGGCAAAACAACGCCAACCTCTATAAGGGTAAGCTCCTTTCCGCTCTCAGATATGCCTCGTGGCATCTTCATATAGGATAGGCAGGCTATAGATGTTGACAAGGGCCGAACAGGCTCAACTTCTGATACATTCAGTATCATTCGCTATTAATTGCTTCAAGATTGCCGCTCCAAAATTTATTTTGCCTCACACCAAAATTGATACTATCCGGGTCTCCAATTTGACCCGATTGTACCTTGTGTAGTTTTTTTCGCTGCTGTTATAATTGAAATCAAACTTCATATTAATTGTAGTCAGTTGAGCAACCTGGCGATCAAGCCAATTTTTATCGGCTATCATCCTCCCTCCCAGGTTGCCTTATCGAATGGTTTGAAGTTTCCAAGCCGTACTTCGGGGCATTGGGGGCTATCTCATTCTGGCGCCCATGCAGAACTGGATCCGTAATCAAACTAGCTACATTAAAGCGAGTGAGATGGCGATAAGGCTGTCCACTCGTTTTTTTTATCTATTTCCTCTCTCCTCGCCAATGTCAATTCTGTTACTATCTTGATTGAGCAAATTACCTGCCAGTATTCTGAACTCGACTTCAACCTAACCAAACAATTGCTGCAACCTGAGAGCGACACGATAAATTTAAGCTATGGGGTAAATCTTCACCGGGTCGGGTGAAGCCTAATATTTATATCCTTATAGGAGGATTCCCATGAAGAAGGTTATGGTAATATTTTTGGTGGTTCTGATGTTGGTTGTATTGATAACTGGCTATCACGACCAACCCAGCCGAGGCCAACAGATTCTTGAGGCGGTGGAGCCAGCCCTGGCTGCCGCCCAGGTTCCATCGTCGCTTCTGGACGGGATACAGGAGCGAGGCGTCTTAAGAGTGGGAACTGAGTGCGTCTACAAGGGCGCTTGTTATATTGATCCTAACACGAATGAACGCAGAGGCTATGCTGTTGATCTTACGAACCTCATGGCCCAAGATTTAGGCGTTGAGGTGGAATGGGTGGACATGGAGTGGACCGCCCTCATTCCGGCCATTGAGACCGGCAAGGTAGATATTATTACCCAGGGGATGACCTTGACGCCAGAACGGCTGAAGGTGGTTGAAATGAGCAAGCCGATGGATTGGTATCCCGGCGTGCTCCTGCTGCCCGCAGACAGTCCCCTGCACGATCTTACAACCTTGGACGAGGTGGCATTGGCCCTGAATCAGCCCGACCGGACTATCACCTTCATTCTTGGCAGTTCTCAAGAGCGGACCACCAAACTCATGTTTCCGAACGCCAATCACAATGGTCTGGACCTGGCGGCCGCTTATTTGGAAGTAGCCACCGGACGGGCGGATGCCATGTTCGCCGATGCTGGCGATGCTTTTGATCTAACGCAGAATAATCCAGGGGCCAAAATATGGCAGGATGAAATTGTCTATACGGAACTTGGCAGCATGGTTATTCGGGCCGGAGATCAACGTTTTCTCAACTGGCTTAATGGTTGGGTTGATTTTTACACGGCGAATGGAACGCTACGCAATACTAAACTTGCCAGTTATGAGGAACGGGGTGTGCCCGAGTGGATGAGGGCTTTACCCCAACCTGGATTTTAGGGTTTACACGTTGATAGCCTGAATCGACAACGATATAAGTTCAACCGGGTATGCAACTTAATTTTACGCCTGTAATCGAAAGCCTGCCCTTTCTACTCCAGGGCGTAGGGATGACACTTTTTGTGACCGTTGTCTCCATGGCTCTGGCCCTTCTGTGGGGCCTGGCGCTCGCTCTGCTGCGAAGAGTGAAGCTAATTCCCGTTCGTACCCTAACCAAGATTTATATTGATTTCTTCCGGGGTGTGCCCTTGCTGGTATTGCTTTTGTGGATGTATTTCGGGGTGGGGGTATTTTTGGGGCTTGATCTCTCACCGTTGCAGGCAGCCATTGCTACGTTGGTGATTCAGGGAGCAGCCAACTTGGCCGAGATTTACCGGGCGGGAATCGAGGCTATCCCAAAGGGGCAGGTTGAAGCAGCCAAAGCGCTAGGGCTAACTCGCTTCCAATCTTTTATAGATGTTGTTTTCCCTCAGGCGCTTCCCATTATTGTCCCGGCCATTGGTAATGATTTTATTGGCATGGTCAAGGGTTCGGCCCTGGTTTCCGTGTTGGGTGTGGTTGAATTAACCCGAGCGGCCCAAATGAGAGCCAACTTCTTTTTGAGACCTTTCGAGTTCTTGACGGTTACAGCCGTAATTTATGTCATTTTGGCGCTGAGTTGGGGCCAGGTTTTTACGCTTTTAGAAAGTCGCTTTAGGTGGGTCCAACGAGCCAAGGCCAGGTCTTAATTATTTGAACCGATATTTGCTCGGACTGGTGATATGCCCTACGAATTGAATTTTGCTCCCGTCATCGAGCGGTCAGATCTGTTTGTACGGGGGGTAATGATGACTCTATATGTGTCCGTTATCTCCATGTTGATAGCGGTTATCTGGGGATTCATCATCGCCGTATGTCAAACAGCCAAGCTTGCGCCTTTGCGTACAGGGGCCAAAGTTTATGTACAGTTCTTTCGTGGTATCCCACTCTATGTATACGTCTTGTGGCTTTATTACGGGTTGGACGTGTTTTTGGGGATTAAATTTTCGCCGCTTCAAGCCGGCGTCATCTGTTTGTCCACCTTGTATGGCGCCTATCTGTCGGAGATTGATCGAGGCGCAATAGAGTCCATCTCGAAAGGGCAAACTGAGGCAGCCCTTTCTTTGGGGTTGACGTCGTTTCAGACCTTTATAGATGTCATCTTACCCCAGACAATTCGAATTATTATCCCACCGACGACAAATATGTTTGCCATCATGGTGATGGACTCCTCGCTGGTGTCGGTCATCGGCGTTACTGAATTACTCAGATTAATGCGCGAAGGCGCCAGCGACACCTTTAGAACGATGGAGTTTTACACCGTCGGAGCGGTGATATATGCCAGCCTTGTCTTCCTGATTACCCGAATATCTGCTCACCTGGAAAAAAAGCATCAATTTTGAGTTAGTATCGGCGCATGGAGGCCCATGAATGTCAAATCAATCACTGCTGGATGAGATTCAGGCAAGAGGTATCTTACACATCGCCGTAGCTTTCTCGCCCCCGCCAGAGGAGGGACACCCGCCGGAGTTTTATCTTGAGCGCACCACTGGTGAACCTTCTGGAGTCGTTTGTGAATTGGGGAAGATCATGGCCAAAGACCTGGGGGTGCGCGTCGAATGGGTGGACCTGCCTTGGCCTGAGCATCTGGCCGGCCTGCTTTCCGGACAGGTTGACCTTTTGTTGAGTTACACCAATACGCCCCAAAGAGCCTTGGAAGTAGAATTTGTGGGCCGGTTGTTGCCTTCCCAGGTAGTGGTTATGTTCTCTAAAGATAAGCCCATTCGAATGAAAGAAGAATTGAACAGGCCGGGGCGGCGGATCGGCATCTGGCATGGTTCTTCCATCGCTCAAGTGGCAGCGAATCACTTTCCCCTGGCGACCATAAGCGAATTTGCAGATCCACCGGCAGCGGTGGAGGCCAATCGCATTGATGCCTGTGTGGTAGACGCTGTTACCAAAATCTTCATGGAAATGCACGCCGGGCTCAGACTGCTGAGAGATGATAAAGAACGGTTGGTAATTCTGGCCCAGGAATATGGTCACCCTGCCATCCGGCCCGGTGATCCCCGATTTCTCAATTGGCTAAGAAATTGGCTTGATTACCACGACGCTCAGGGCACAATCGGTTACTGGTGTAGGACGTGGTGGCAATCCTGGATGGCCGAATGAAGCCGCCAGTTCAGTCACAGAAGTCCTATTGAAGAACAGGAAGAGAGTATTTCTTCTGATGAAACCACCTTATACTCCCATTGACTCGCTGCAATCTCCTCGTTTTGTAGGAGTGCGCACCTTCGCCCGCTTGCCGGCCCTCCAAACTTTGGAAGGTGTGGATTTTGCCATTGTCGGCATTCCCTTTGACACCGGCGCGACCTTTCGAGTTGGAGCGCGTTTTGGCCCGGAGGCAATCCGCAGCGCCTCAGCCTTATTACGCGCTTACAACCCTTCCCTCGGCATTCAGGTATTTCCCAGATTTTCTGTAGTGGATTACGGCGACGCGCCGGTGGTGCCGGGTTATATTAAGGATAGTTATGAGCGAATTACCGCTTTTTTACAACCGATCCTGGCGGCCGGGGTGGTTCCGATTAGCCTGGGCGGGGATCATTCGATCAGCCTGGGTGAGTTGCGGGCGGTCGCGGCTATGCATGGCCCGGTGGCCCTGATTCAGTTCGACGCCCATACCGATACCTGGGACAGCTACTTTGGCCATAAGCATACGCACGGCACGCCGATGCGCCGGGCGGTCGAGGAGGGACTGCTGGACCCCGGCCGCTCGATCCAGGTGGGCATGCGCGGGTCGTTATACTCGCCCGATGATTTGGCCGAGGCGCGGGCCTTAGGCTTTACGGTGGTCACGATGGACGAGCTGCGCCAGCGGGGCCTGGACAGCGTGCTGGGCCAGATTCACGAGCGGGTTGGCCATAGCCCGGCCTTTATGAGTTTTGACATTGACTTTGTGGACCCGGCTTTTGCGCCCGGCACCGGCACCCCTGAAGTTGGCGGGCCGACCAGTATCGAGGCCCTGGCGCTGCTGCGAGGCCTGGCCGGGATCCATCTGGTCGCCGCGGACGTGGTCGAGGTTCTGCCGGCTTACGATCCGGCGGGCGTGACGGCGCTCCTTGGGGCGAACGTAGCCTATGAGCTGCTCTCGCTCCTGGCGCTGTGGAAACAAACCCAGCAGGGCAGTGAGACTCGACCGGACCTTCATGGCTGAGGAGAGGCTTGCGGTCGCCCGAAAATCGGCATGGCGGGTGCTCCACCCGTGGCGCGAGGCGCTGCTGCGGCGAGAGATCCTGGCCATCTGCCTTTTCATCTTCATCACCGATATGATCCTCGGCTCGATGCGGCCGATCCTCTCGCTCTTTGCCACCAGTTTGGGCGCTTCGCTGACCCTGGTCGGGACGTTGTCCCTGGTGGTCGGGCTAACCCAATTAAGTTCCGGCGTTATCATTGGCACCATCTCCGACCGCCAGGGACGTAAAGGTGTCCTCATGGGTGGCATGCTGTTCCTGGGGCTGGCTGCTCTGCTGATGGCCTTAACCACGAACCCCTATCTCCTGCTGCCGATCCAGGTGCTTTTGGGGCTTGGTTTCGTCTCCACCATCACCGTGGGTTTGGCTTACACCGCCGATGTGGTTACGGACGGGGACCGCCACGTGACCTTTGGCCTGGTGACGACCACGATGGGCCTTGGCTATGCCGCCGGCTCGGCCCTCGGGGGGAGAGTAGCCGAGATGGGCGGATACCCGGCCACTTACTTTTTGGCGGCATCACTTGCGGTCACCGGTTTCCTGATGACCTGGGCCTGGCTGCCCAGCCGGCCAGCCGGCCTTAATTTAGCCAGCAGCAGGACAGCGCCTTTAGCCCAACAAATCAGGGCCATGATCGCCAATCCGGTCATTCTGGCGGTATGTACCGGCGGCCTGTTGATCCACTTGATGTTTGGCGGAGTCGTGGTAGCCTTTTTCCCACTTTATGCGCACGGATTAGGTATTAGCCAGGCTGTCATTGGCTCAATCTTTGCTGTCCGCGCCCTGGCTTCGACCCTGGCTCGTCTGCCCGGGGGAACCCTGGCGACCCGGTTTGCCGGTCCCCGCATCCTGCTCGTGGCCCTGGTTCTGGCTATGCTCGTCGCCCTGGCCCTGCCGCAGCTTGAAGATGCTGCCGCTTTAACCGGCTTACTTCTTATCGAAGGAGTGGCTTACGGCCTGTACTTCACCATTGCCCAGGCGACCATTGCCGGGTACGCCGATGGGTCCAGCAGGGGAGCAGCCCTGGGCATGTACGGTACGGTAACCGGCGTCGGCGATAGTCTGCTGCCGTTCTTTTTAGGGATAGTGGCCGATGCCTTTGGTCTTTACATCGTGTTCTATGTCGTCGGCGCTCTGGTTGCCCTCGGCGCTGGTCTTATGGCTCGAGTAGCCCTACCAATATCCACAAATACAGGAGAGTAACCCCAACATTTTGAGACGCCACTTTTCAGGAATTGGCTGGTTGGCGATCGTCGCTGGAGTCCTCGTGTTTAGCACCGATGGAATTATGTTTCGCCAGATTACGCTGCCGCCGCTCACGATAGCCTTTTGGACTCAGGCCATCGCCGCGGTCATCCTGCTAACCTGGCAGGGGCGAGCCTTGCACCGCTACCCGCGGCTGCTGCAAAACCAATCTACGCTTTACCGTTTGTTGGTGCTGGGGATATTAAGAGCTATGGACACTGTAGCTTTTATTAGCGCCGTTTTTCTGGCGCCAATTGCCAAGGTTATCGTCGTGGCCTATCTCTTTCCTATCTATACCATGCTGCTGGCCTACCGCTTTCTGGGGGAACGAATGACGATGGGTTCGATCGGCGCAGCCTTGACTGCCCTGCTGGGCATTATCGTCTTAGTTTTGCCCGAATTGGGGCCAGCCTCGACCGGGGACCTGCCCGGCCTGCTGCTGGCCGGTTTTGTCAGTTTGAGTGTGGCGATCAAGCGGGTGCTGCTCAAAAGCTTTGATCCAGTTATCCCCAGCCGCCTCATCTTGCTGGTTGAGGCCTCGCTGGGAGCGCTTATCCTGGCTCCCTTCTTTTTGTTCGGGGATAGACCGGAGAGTATTTCGGGCCAGAATATCATGTTCATGGTTCTGGCCGGTTTGCTCTACGGCGTAGTCGCCCACACCTTAATGCTAACCGGTTTGCGGGTGGTGCCAGCCGGTTCAGCCGCTGTCGTGGGCTACTTAGAGCCGGTATCGGCTTCACTTTTAGCCTGGTGGTTGCTGGGTGAATCTGTCTCGACCTATACTTTTATCGGCGGGATGCTTGTTCTGGCCGGGAGTTTAACGGTGATGCTCAACCAGATGCAGAAAGAGCGAACAGTCCCACTTCCTTACCAGGACCTTCCCCATCAGGGTAGATAGCTTAAGATTAAAAGAGGACCACCTTATGAGCTTGGTTACTGGAGATATTCGCCACAATTATGAAGGCCGGGTTGAAAAGCTGCGCCGGAAAATGGCCGAGCAGCAGCTCGATGGGATCTATCTTTCCGCCGGGCCGACCATGTTTTACTTTACGGGCTTTAGCGGCTACAGCAGTGGCTGGCCTATCTGGTTGACCGGCGTGGTCATCCCGAAAAAGGGTCCCGCTGTTGCTATCATGAACAGCATGCACCGGGATATCGCCGCTTATGCTGATACCTGGGTGACTGATGTCCGTATCTACGAGGATGGTCAAGATGTCCGGCCAATCTTGCGCCAGGCGCTGCAAGACGCCGGCCTGATCAGCGGGCGTTTGGGCAGCGAGGCCAGCCTGTGGAGCGCCGAACGTAACTTGGTGGCCGAGGCTGCCCCCCATGCCGAACTGATCGACTGCCAGACGGCGATTGATGATTTACGCATGATCAAGGACGAGTTGGAATTATCCCTGCTGCGCAAAGCGTGTGAGGCCAGCATGGCCGGCTTTAAGGCCTGCCACGAAGCAGCCAGGGTAGGTACGCCAGGCATTGAGGTGGCGGTGGCTGTGACCATGGCCATGACCGCCAATGGAACCGTGGCCAACCCCATGGATCTGTTCCGCCACTTTCTGCAGCGGGAGATGCGTGAGGGTGATATTATCTGCTGCGATTTGGGCGGGGCCTACAAGAACTACCACAGTGACGCCGCCCGGACCATCTTTGTCGGGAGCATCTCCCCGGATTTGGGCCGCGTCTACGATCTTATCCTGGATACCCGCGAGCAGTTATACCGGATGATTCGGCCGGGGGTGCGGGCTGAGGATATTCATAAAGAAGCATGCCGCCTTGTGGCGCGCACCGGCTATCCCCAACCCTGGCGGATCGGGCATGGAATTGGTTTGGCTCCCCTTCACGAGCAACCCCTGCTCCAGTATGGCTCCAGGGTGGTCCTACAACCGGGGATGGTCTTCACCATTGATCCTGGCCTGCATTACCCTCACCCGGAGCGCGATCTGCCCATTACCATCGAGGACACTCTCCTCGTTACCGAAGATGGTTATGAAGTTTTGACGCCTTACCTAACCAAAATTATTACCAATTAAAAGAAAGGAACAACAAGCCATGAATGAACGTGATTTAATCGGTAAAGCTTACCAGGTCCGAGGCACGCGAGATACGCTGCAAGAGGTCTTTGCCAGAGGTAAACTCCGCGTTTTGGTCGAATTTAGCCCGCCCCCAACCGAGGGACCACCTCCAGAATTCTATATTGATCCGGACACAGGCCAACCCGCCGGCGTGGCTTGTGAATTAGGCAAGATGGTGGCACAGGACCTGGGCGTTGAGGTGGAATGGGTAGACCTGCCCTGGCCCGAGCAAATTCCGGCCTTCCTCGACGGTAAAGCCGATCTGCTGCCCAAGCATACCAATACCTCCCTGCGCGGCTTGTTGGTTGACTTTTCTCATCACCGCTTGCAGCGGATTGAGGTGGTCGCGATTGCCCGCAAAAACGGTCCGATTAAACGAAAAGATGATCTCAACTCGGAAGCGGTGACCATTGGCAGTTGGCATGGTTCCTCTAACGTCGAACTTGCCCGCCGTTTATTCCCTAAAGCCCGGATTATCGAAGATCAGCGGCCACCCACCCTGCTTACATCCGGCCGGGCCGATGCCTTGGTTGAAGATGGGGTCACCCGGGTCGCCTTGGAACGGCTAAGTGACTGTGACTTTGTGCGGAATGAACAAGGGGAACGGGAGATCCTTAATTTAGAGTATGGGTATCCGGCAGTTTTTCCGGGCGACGCGCGTTTTTTGAATTGGCTCAATAACTTCATGGGCTATCGTTGGAATGACGGCACCTTGAAATATTGGGCCGATACCTGGTGGAATTCGTGGATGGCGACGTAGCCTGTCAGTCTGCTTCAAAGCCGTTTTCGGCTTGGCACTCTGATTGTTCTGTATTAGCCCAAAATCGGTCAAACTTAGCATTGCTGGTCGGTTTTGAATCGGTCATCAGACAGACTCCGGCCTGGGGCGGCTGGTTAAGCCGCAGCCAGATTGGGTCGCCTGGGCGAACTGCAAGCGAATGAGGTGGCATAGGCTGAAGGCGGCCGTGGCCATCAGGACCTGGAAATTGGCTTTGGGCAGGTCAGGCTGAAGACGTCCGCGGACAGAGTGAAATCGGCGGGACCGAAGCGGTCGGTCCGTCTTTCGTAATCAGGGACGAGGGCGACCAATTGGGTCTGACCCTGGCTGACTTGGGCCACCTCGGCCCGGGTCTTGCCGGTCCCGTAGATTTGGTCGCCGACGACTGCCGCTCGTACCGGACCACGCTGACCAGGTGCAGCACCACCGGCCAAAACTGAAGGATGACAAATAGGGCAGTCGCCTGGGGCGGCGGACTGGGGCCCCCAGGATTATACAAACCAGCCTATCTTATTCGGAAGCTGCATTAAGCACAGGTGGTTGACAGGGTAATGACATACTGAGGTTTTCCGGCCAAAAAAGCTTCGACATTTTGAACGCATAACTCGCTCAGGCACTCAAAGGCTTGGCGGCTGGAACCCGCACTGTGGGGAGTTAGCAAGACATTCTCTAGTTTCAATAAGGGTTCATTAACATCCGGCGGCTCCTCACATAAGACATCCAGCGCCGCAGCCCGGATTTGCCCCCTTTCCAGAGCTGTCAATAAAGCTGTTTGATCAACCACCTTGCCTCGGGCCGTATTGATCAAAATGGGCCGTCGCTCCATCTGGGCAAATTCTTTTTGGCCAATCAAACCGGCTGTTTCGGGGGTCAAGGCAATATTAAGTGAGATGATGTCACTCTCCCGAAGAAGGGTTTTCAGCTCTACAAAAGCAAGATCCAGGGCAGCCGCCCGTTCCGGCGAAGGCCGGCGGGTGTAGGCGATCACTCTACAGCCCAACGCCAGAGCATATTCGGCCACCCGCGTTCCAATACGGCCCAGGCCGATGATCCCAAAGGTCTGTCCACGCAGTTCGGGGGTATTGAAGGCTTCCCATGAATAGCCCCCGGCCCGTACGTGGCGGTCGGCTTCAGCAAGCCGATGGGTAAAGTAAATTGCCGCAGCGATAGTGTGCTCTGCAATGGCCGTGGCCGAGCAGCCGGGCGCATGGCAGACGGTGATACCCAACTCTCGAGCGGCCTTAAGGTCCACATTATCAAAACCAGCCGACCAGAGTGAAATCATTTCCAGATGTCTGGCCGCTTTCAGTAAGTCACTATCGAGGGGAACTTCGTAGAGGAGGGCAATATTAACGTCCTCCAAAAGTTCCAGCAAGGCGGCTCGGTTTGAAGGAAGCTGTTGGTGAAATTTCAAATCGCCATGGGCAGCCAGGCGGGTTTGCTGATGACCATTCAAGGAAATGGCGCCCAGGACCATAATCTTTTTCATCCCTAAACCTCTTAGCTCGTATGCTCGCCTCCGCCAAGCTGAATGGTTCCATAGGGCAGCACGACGGCCCGGGTCCGGCCGGGGTATTGCACTTCCAACATCTCGATGAGACTCGGCCATTCCTTAAAGAGTAAAGTGCCCCCCGGGCAGAAGCGTTGGATATCCGCCTGGGTTAGGTTGGGCGAATAGACAATCAAACGCCGCCCCCAGGCTAACTCCGGGCTGTAGGCAAATCCCTGGCGGGTGTTAATAGAATGAAAACCATATCCTTCGGAGGCAGCCATTGTGACCACGACCGTGCCGTCCGGTTGGACGAGCTGCTCGCCAATCCCATAACCGGGATTGAGCGCGTTAAACCCTAGCATCAGTTCGGTATCTTTGGGATAGGCATTGAAAACGGCTACATCCATTTCACGCGGCAAGTCCGTCGCATAGACATGCCGCGCCAGCGCCACCGCGGCTCGATGGGCTTTAATTGGATGGCCGGCAAAAACTCCGGCAATATCACGCTGCGAATTAATCACCACATTGATGATTAGCTCCAGACCGGCCCGGAGGGCAATATCCTCAAAATCGGCCCGGCAGAAATTCCCCTCAAGCCGGCCCAGGCCGACCGGTCCCTCGGCAACCGTGCGCCCGTGAATCACCGCCAAAGTTTCCACTCCGGCCAGGCCAATCCCGACAACTTTTGCTCCGCCGCCAAAGCCGGCATCCTCGTGCGGCACCACTGTGCCAATAGCAATTTTTAGGTCGGCTTCGACAAAATCCCGGTTCATAAGGATGGGAGTGCCCCGTTCCGACATGCCCAGCGAAACCAGGTTTTCGTAGGGATGATGATTCCGCACCTCGACCGTTTCCACGATCTTGCGCCCCAGCTTTTTAACCGCGTCTTCCCGCGTATTGGGCCGGTGTGAGGCCGAACCGATCAAAATGCGGACCCTCTCTCTGGGAATTCCGGCGGCTTCCAACTCGGCCAACAGCGGCGGCAGCAAGCGGTAGAGGGGGGTGGGACGGGTGATGTCCTCGACGACAATAACGACATTCTGCCGGTGCTGCGCTAATTGCCTGAGCGGCGCCGAAGCAATCGGGGTTTTGAGCCGCTCGCCAATTTCTGTGTCTGACAGAGCAGGCGCATCCTGCATCCGCGCCTCTGTCACGTCCCAGGAAGCTGGAAAAGTCAACTCGATTTGATAATCCCCGTGCCAGGCCGCCCAGGGTATCTGAATTGCTGCCATAACCCCCTCCAAATTCAGTTTAAGCTGTGGCAAGTTGCGTGATCTCGCCGACAGTCAAAGCCCGCCGGTAGAGGCGCAAATCACTCATAGACCCTTTGAAATAATCATAAGCCCCAAAACCAATTTGTAAGGGCTGTTCATTATCCAGGTTATATCCATCGGGACGGATGCCAGCAGCAGAGGCGACCAGACCGCCGTCAACATAGAGCTGTAAAACATCGTGATGTTTGATGGCGGCGAGGTGATGCCAGCCGGCCGGAAAGACATGGTCCCAGGTAGCCAGCTTACCCGCTTCGATCGAATAAACCCGCCCGGAGGGCAGCGTGCCGGCAAACAGCCGGCCCTGATAAACAGCCATTGACCAGACCCGCCGCAGCGAGGTCGCGGTTGCATCCAGGTTGCCGACGAAGGTAAAGTCTCGACCATCCATCCGCCAGATATTGGCCATCGGCAGAGAGCCGATGTAAACTTTGCCGTTATAAAGGGCTGTCGCCATCAGCTCTCGTTCATAACCAACCCGGCCCTCTTTGGTGATGGGCGTCCACGTTTTTTCACCGTCGTACCGATAAACCTCCGCTTCGGGCCAGGTGCCGATATAGAGCTGTCCGCCACAAGTCACCGCTGAATAGGATTGAATCGCTTTCTCCGGGCGGCCGCAATGAGTCCATTCGGCGCCGCCTTCGTAACGGTAAACGGGGCCGCCATTGATGAGGGCATACAGGTGGTCGTGATAAACGGTGAAGCTGAGGATGCGCTCATCCGGCCCGATATACTTCCAGTTCTGGCCGCCCTCATAGACAAAAGCCCCGCGGCGATGATGGCTGGTGCAGTAGAGATTGCCGCGGTAAACCGTCAGGCCGATGACATCGTCGGCTTTGCCGGTGCTGAAGGCTGAGGTGGCCACGCCTTCGGGGCTTTTGGCATGAACGTGCTGGCTAAAATCGGGCAGGTGGTCATCTTCGGGCGTGGCGTCTTCTGCCCCAGGATGACCACAGAAAACCCAACGGCCGTCCGCCTCAAGCCGGTAAACCTGGCCGCCGGGGATGCGATTGGGCAAATCACCCAAATCTGACCCTTGACCGATGTAACGTCCCAGGCCGCAGTAAATCTGGCCGTCAAACTCAACGATAGAGCTAATGGTATTGCAGCCCTGCGGATTCCCCAGGTCAAGCCACTGCCCATTGCCTTCATACCGCCACAGATGGCCCATTTCCTGCGCCCCAATTTCCAGGGTGCTGGCATAAAGCGCGCCGCCGGCCACGGTCAAAGCCATGATTTGGACGGCGTTGCCGGGACGGCCACAGTCGGCCCAGGCCCGGTCGAAGCGGGCATTGTCAATCCCAAAATGGAGATTGCGGTAGTTAGGCTGGGCGGTCGAAGTGACGCCGGTGCTGCTGAGCATGTAAAGCTGCATGCCGCGGCGGGTGTGCGGATCAAACTTACTCACAATGTTGCCAACTACGTCGCTGCGATTGGCCTCGGTATAAACCCAACCGGCAACAGAAAAGTCTTCCGTAGCCAAGTTCAATACAGGATGGTGTTCGACTTCCAGGTAAGCATCTTTGCCATTGAACAAGGCCGCCCCTGACCTTCCCGCCGGCCCCTCAGCACCCAGCTTGACCCCATGATTGCGCACACTCAGGCCATGACCGGCCCGGTCTTCAAAATCCTGCCTAAAGGGCCAGTGCGCAATCAAACCATTAGCCAGCGCTTCGTTCGACATTTAAGAGTTCCTCCTCGTTTTGGGTTAAATTAAGTTTTCATCCACCTTAAGCTAATCAGGCGGTTTCATTTTTGCTGAGGCGATATTTGCGGCAAAGGCGCAAAACATGGCCCAACTGGGAGCGGGTCAGGCCATCGTAGCTCTCCAAGCCCGGCCCGGGCCATTCATAGCCGATGGGTACATAATAGGAGTCTAATGCCCCAGCAGCGTTCTCAACCCGATTCCAGGCCACCCCGGCAGTTTCGTCGTCGTGACGAAAAAGGGCATCATGATAAGCTAATAGTTCGACCATCAACATCATGGTATCAAAACCATAAACCAGGGACCGCTTGGCTTCATCAAGTCGTAACTCAAAGGGACTCTCCGGGGTTAAATTTCGTTCTTCTTGCGGGTTCACCCCTTGCCCGGCAGGTTTGACGGCTGTCTGGGCCGCTCTTATTCTTTCTTTGGCCCGAATTTCATGCAGAATGGCTGCGGCAGCCTGCATGAGTTGCAGGGAACGGCGACCACTACTAATGGCTGCGGCAGCGGAAGCAAAGTGTTCGTTGAGTGGCAGCGGCTCCGGCGGGGGGGTGCCATCCCAGGCCAGAAGTTGAGATAAGATACTTGACGGTCCCCAGGTCCGCCACTGAGCGATATATAACCAGGCTTGTTCCACATGGGCGTATACCTGCTGCATCGCTTCAGCATAAGGGCCGTAGCGGTGAGCGAAATATTCCTGTAAAAGCAGGCCACCATCGGTTGAAATATCCCAGGCAAGCTGCGCGTGCAACAATTGGGTGATTGTCCTTAGCCCCCAGTTAACCAGTGGTACGTGCATATAGGTCAAACCTGCCGCACCGGCCCTCACGTAATCTGGAATGTCTCGCTGCATGCGGGTGGTGAAGAGAACCGGCAGATCCTGCCATTTGGAAACATTGTAATATTCACCGATAATCACCGGCATGGCCGGGCGATGCTTCAGCCAACGGGTTAAGGCCGTGTGGTAATGAACATTTCTGTCACACGCTGTATCGGCCAGGTCATGCGCGTAACAGCGGCTAATGGGATAGAAGATGCAGTAATCTCCGGCTTCAAGCAGATTCGCCGGAAACGGCCGCTCCGGTCCGGCCAGGGTGGCGGTACCCTCGTAGGCGCAAACCGCCAGTTTGACCTCATGATCAAGCCTCCCCTGGCGGCGCATTCCATTCAGGAAATTGCGCAGTCTCGATAGAAAATAGAGCGTTTGATCGGTGGCATTACCTAACGATTGGCAACCTGGACAGGCACAGGTACTACCCCAGGTATCGAAGCCCCAAATGTCAATAATATCGGCTTCTCGCCACTCCTCCATCAGCTTTTGAAGAATCTCCTCGCCGAGAAACTCAATCAGGTCTTCCTGAGAAACGCAGAATTGAGTTCGTAAGGCCGATTCTTTACGCCGTTCGCCATGGGCCGGCAAACCATACCAGGGCTGATGCGCTTCCCATAATGTCTCGCCTGACATTAGACGTCGGTCTGGGTCGAGCATCGTTTCAAAGATATGACCGCCAACACGGGGGGTCATACCCAACTTGCGGCCCAGCGGGCCTGTGGCCGGCCGCCAGCCGTAGACGTTCAGGCGATTACGAGCCATCCACAGCAGTAATTCGGCGGACTCCATGGAAGCAAAGGCAAAATCAAAGCCTCGCCACGGCAAGGCGGGCTGCCCATCAAGGGGTTGCAGGGGTAGCGCCAGCTCGTCTCTCAGTGCAGGCGCGTGCTCCCCTGTGGCGCCGGGCGCGTACCAGCGCCACCCCTGGTGGCGAAGCAGTTCATAAACTCCGTACACCAGCCCTGCCCGGTCTTTACCCTGAATGACAACTCCCTGCCCCGAGGGTCTGATAGCAAACCCACCGTTTTCGGCTGGACCGGGTTCGATTTTGAGTTCAATCGTCAAGCCGCTTCCCGGCGGGGCAGCCAGGAAGTAAATTTCAACGGCTCTCAACGTTCGGGCCAGGTAACGCTTCAGTTCAAGCGCCATAAAGGCTGAAGTACAGCGGCAGGCCCGGGTCTGGTCGCGCCGAAAATTGATACTTCGTTCTTCGTTGGCCCAAAGCTCTACTTCTTTTTCAGCTTTTTCATAGGGAACGGTAATAAAAATTGTTTGCACAAGCCGGGCTGTTCCGTTGCAGCCGCGATTACACCGGTCCGTGACTCCAAACTACTTTGATCGGCCCGCTGTCGGGGTTCCGTTTGATGGAATGGGGAACTCCTTTGGCCGCGATAAAGGCACTGCCAGGACGGATATCAAACTCTTCATCGCCAACCCTGGCCTGGCCGCTGCCTTCAACGACATAGAACCCTTCCTGATCATCGTGGATACCCGGTTCATTGTAGGTATCCCTAAAATAAATGGCGATCCCCAGCGAGTAACCGTTGACCGCCCCCTGCTCCGGCCCGATAAGCTCGGCTCCACTATGGTGAGTATCGCTGGTTTGTGTTACCTGATCTTCGTGATTATGGATTGTCACTATTTATTCTCCTGTTAGATGATTTGATTTTACCAGGACTTGCGTTGTTGGGCAGTCCAGTGGCAGAGCCAGGTTAGTCGCAAAGGATTAAATTACATCAACAGCATAGCTCTCGTTGACTTCGACGGAAACGCCGGGTTGGGGGGTGAGCAAGCCGGCGTTAATCATAGCCCAGGTGGCATCACCGATGGCCGAGGCTTCCAGGCCGAGTTTGGCCGGGACAATCCGCACTCGACGCGCATGTACTTCAAAGGCTCGCAGTTTAACCGCCTGGCGCAGGGGTTCAAGCAGCGTCTCGCCCGCGGTCTCCGCGACACCCCCGCCGACGATGACGATCTCCGGGTTGAGAAAATTGACGACGTTAGCGATGCCCATGCCCAGATAACGCCCCGTTTCATTCAGAATGCTCCGGGCAAAATCATCGCCTGACCTGGCGGCTTTGACCACGGTCTCAACGGTTACATCCTCCAGTTTATCTCTGACAAGAGTGCGGATAGAGGAGGCCGCACCTTGCTTTAAGCCTTTGATCGCCCGCTCTACAATCGCCGGCCCTGCCGCCAATCGTTCCAGGCAGCCGTAATTGCCGCAGCGGCAGAGAGGCCCATCCTCGTCCACCGTCATATGCCCAATTTCTCCGGCGACGCCGTCAGCGCCCCAATATAATTGTTCACCGATGACAATACCTGAACCAATACCGCTACCCACATTGATACAAATCAGATTCCGGGCGCCCTTGCCTGCCCCGAAATGAGTTTCTCCTATGGCCAGCGCGGCGCTTACATCGAGGATATGAATGGGCAGATTAAGCTGCTCTCTTAACAGGGGGCGTAACGGTACCTGTTCCCACCCCAGGTTAACTGCTTTGACCACCATCCCATTCGCGGCGTCAATCATGCCGGGTACAGAAATACCCAAGCCCACCAGGGCTTCAGCAGGCATCCCCGAAACGCGGATTACCTCTTGGGTCGCTTCATGGATGAGCCGCGCTCCCTCAGCTCCATCAATTTCTCCCTGGTACGTATGGACAATTTTGGCAAGCGGGCGAGCATCCAAATCGGTGATTACCGCGACCAGCCGGTTTGCCCGCAGGTCAACCCCCACGGCGGCAAAAGCGTTTGGATTAAATTTAAATAATTTCGGTTTCCGGCCCCCGGCGGAACTGCCAATACCATCCTCTTGAACCAGTCCCAAATCAACCAATTCCTCCACAATGGAAAATGCGGTGGCGGGGGTTAGATGGGTTAAACGGGCCAAGCTCACCCGCGAAACCGGTCCGTTCTCCCGGATGAGTTGCAGAATGGCGGACCGATTCATTTGCCGGACCAGATGTACGTTGCCAGATTTCAACTTATTGCCCATGAGTTCAAACTGACTTCTGTGATTATCTTGTCTATTTTCGGCCAAGTAAATTCACAGGTATAAATCTTTTATTATTATAGTCATTAAAATAAGTCAAAGTGTAACACGAAGTTTTATTGCTGTCAAGGGCAAATTGAGTCTTGCAATTAAAGAAAATGTGTGTTATACTCGGCTCATTCCCATATGGTTTTTATAACTACTATAAAATGTTTGGTCGAAGGGTCAGCTATAGCCGATCTTACCGGCGAGATGGAGGTGCTGATTGAAAAAATCTCTATCGAGCAGTTGAAGAAATTTTATTTAATCTGGCAACATTATTAGTTGGTTATGTCCATAGGAGGAAGAAGTCATGTCAACGAAATGGGAGAATGTCTCTATCCGAGGGTCACTCCGGGGCCAAAATCAGCGGGCGATTCTTTTACTGGCGATCATCACCGCCCTCTTGGTGTTAGGCGCTCAGTGTGGTGCACCGGCCGCTCCTGAAAGAGTTGTCGAAACCGTCGTCGTCAAAGAAACCGTCATTGTTGAGAAAGAAGTGATTGTAGAAAAAGAAGTTGTGGTCACGGCTGCGCCGGTTGCGGAGACGGAGACAGAGCCGGCAGACCTTTCGGCCATTATGGGCGCCCAGCTAAACTTTATTGGCTGGTTAGGTTATGAGGATGCCGAAGCGTTCAAAGATTTTTACGATGAAACCGGAATTGTTCTCAACGCCACTTATCCCAGCAATCTGGAAGAGGTCAGCAGCCTCTACAAGGCGGGAGGCCCTGGCAGCTACGATATCGGCGTTGGCATGAACCGCTATATTATGGTTATGTACGACCAAGGAATTCTGGAGCCTCTGGATGAATCCAAGTTACCCAACCTCAAGGAGATGTTACCCGTTTTTCAGGATGAGAATTGGTGGGGACGGATTGACGGCAAACTCTACGTTGTCCCGGCTTTTGTTGGCTTTGACGCCATCTGTTACCGGGCCGACCTGGTGCCAGAGCCGGATTGGAATTTCTACCAGAAAGAGGAGTATATCGGCAAATACGGCATGACCAACAATCCCTTGGGCAGTTTGTACTTGTGGGCGATGAATTTAGGGAAAAGCCTGGATGCCAGAACATGGACGCAGGATGACCTGGCCGAGATTAAGGCGCTCGGGATGGAGCAATTTAAGAATGCCAAGACCATTGTTAACGGCGAAGGCGAGACCCAAGATTTGCTCATCCGCGGCGATATTGTGCTGAACAATAATTGTCATGAGGGTATTGCTGCCCGCGCTCGCGAAGCCGGCGTTGACGTTGTTGCCGTTGTCCCGGAAGGGCCGGTGAAAATGTGGGCGGATTACTATTTTATTTATAAAGATTCCAAGAATGTAGAAGCTGCCCACGCCTGGATCAATCACGCGATTGGCGCGGAAGCTATGGCCCACATGACCACGGCCATGGGATTTGCGCCTCCCAACGAAAAGGCCTATTCCCTCATTGATCCTGAACTGGCCAAGAAATTGGGCTGGCCGAATGTTAATGAGTTGATCAAAAATGCCCCCCTGAGTGTATTGCCCGACCCTGATGCCCAACCTCCTAATGTCACCGTTGATGAAATGTACAAGGCCTACGACGAGATTGTGAGTTCAAGCAACTAAGTCCCCAGGATGAGTTGCCCGGAAGGCAGAAATCTGCTTCGATGCAGGTGCTGCCTTCCGGTTTCTAAGGTGAGAAGGTTACTGGACCCATGAGTCAAACTGTATCTTTTGCAGGGGTAACGAAATACTTTGGTGAGGTTAAGGCCCTGGATAACATCAACCTTGAAGTTCAACCTGGCGAGTTCCTGTCGCTGCTGGGGCCGAGTGGTTGCGGCAAAACAACTTTACTGCGCATCTGCGCTGGATTGGAAACTCCGACAAAGGGACGAATTCTCCTGGAAGGTAAGGATGTAACTGATGTCCCGGCCTATAAACGCCCGGTCAACATGGTTTTTCAGCGCTGGGCGCTTTTTCCTCACAAGACTGTGGCTGAAAATGTAGCCTTTGGTCTCATCGTGAAAAAGGTTCCCCGCACCGAGATTGCCAGGCAGGTACGTTTCATGTTGGAACTGGTAAAAATGGCGGGGTACGAAGACCGTTATCCCAAGCAACTCAGTGGGGGCCAGTCCCAACGGGTCGCCCTGGCCCGGGCCCTGGTTATGCATCCCAAAGTATTACTGATGGACGAACCCCTTGGTTCCCTGGATTTAAAGCTGCGCCGGGAGATGCAAATCGAACTGATTAATATCCATAAGCGTTTGGGCACGACTTTCGTCTATGTTACTCACGACCAGGAAGAGGCGCTGACGATGTCGGACCGGATTGTGGTCATGAGCCACGGTGTCATCGTCCAGGATGGAACCCCAACACAGATTTATCAAAAGCCCAATTCTGTATTTGCCGCTCAGTTCATCGGCGAGACCATCCTGTTCAAAGGCAGAGTTGAGGCCCAAGATGAAAAGTATAGCCGGGTTGCGGTCGGCGCCTTTACCCTCATTTGCCCCCGAAAAGACGACTTGCAGCTTAACCAGGAAGTTTTTGTATCAATCCGGCCAGAGCGAGTTCGGATTGCCCACGCACCCGGCAATGGCCTTGATAATCATGTTGAAGGTCATATTGTCAATACAATTTTTAAAGGACCGGCCGTGTACTATCAGGTAGAGATACCGGGCGGTCAGCTTATTACGGTTCAACAGAATTTAGAACAAGACACCCCCCTGCACATGGCTGGCTTTCCAGTTTATCTTAGCTGGACCAGCGAGAACTGTATTGTCTTATCACAATAAACATTACCGGGATTAAGGTGACAGGCACTTACCGGACTGCTGTTTAAAAATGCCTGTCACCTAGTTTTTCGTGATCACACACGTGGGGTAAGTGATGGCTATAACTACCCAGCCACAACAACAAGATATAGTACGGCCCGCTGTGAGATTAGGCCCTTTGACCCTATTTATGCTGGTTTTCTTTATTGTGCCTATTGGCATCTTCTTTATTTACAGTTTCTGGACGGTGCGGCAGTGGGACATCGTTAGAGAGTGGAATCTTAATAACTACATTGACATTTTCAGCTCGCCGGTATACACCAAATTGATGCTCCGCTCCTTAACGGTTGGCCTTCAGACAGCACTGCTGTCGGTCCTGGTTGTCTACCCACTGGCCTATACCATGGTTTTCAGGTTCGAAAAATATCGGGATTTAATTCTATTTCTGTTGGCGATCAGTCTCTTTAGCAACTATTTGATCCGAATCTACGCCTGGCGCTCTATTTTAAGCTCGAATGGTTTGGTGAATTGGATTTTGATGTCTGTGGGTTTGGCCGATGGCCCGGAGTCCTATCTGCTTTTTTCACCAGCGGGGGTGGTCTTAGTCTTATTAAACGTTTATCTGCCTTTTGCTACTTTGCCCATTTATTCGGCGCTGTTGAATGTGGAGCGGGATCTCATTCAGGCTGCAGCAGACCTCGGCGCCGGACCCCTGCGAACATTTTTTGAGGTTACCCTGCCGCTCAGTATGCCAGGTGTGATCGTTTCATTTGTGTTTATCTTCCTCTTATCCGCCGGTGATTTTATTACGCCTGAATTGGTCGGCGGTAAGGATGGCATGATGATCGGTAATGCCGTGGCTACCCAATTTGGGGCATTATCTAACTGGCCCCTCGGCTCGGCTATGGTTTTCTCGACTGTAGTGCTTTTTCTGGTTGGGTTTCTCGCCCTGTTCCTGCTGAATAAAGCCATCCAATTATTGAAGAAACCAGTGCTATGACCGAACTACGCCCCCTGGATAACCTATCAACCATTGATCAGGCTGCCGTTCCGCAAGCTGTCGTGCAGTCTATGGATCGTAAATTCCCTTTAATCAAAGTACCTGTCCTGGAAATTTACTCGGTATTGGCTCTGTTCTTCTTATTCCTACCCGTATTGATGCTGGTCCTCATCTCCTTTAACGACAACATTACCGGTGTTTTTCCTTTAGCTGGTTTCACCCTAAAATGGTATCGGGCTGCTTTCGAAAACAGGATCATCTGGCCGGCTCTCAACAATACCATCATCATCGCCATAGCCACCGCCGTTATATCAGCCTTACTGGGCACCCCGGCTGCTTTTGGGCTGACCCGTTATAGTTTCCGCTTCAAGAATTTTTTGCGCGGCCTCATCACTATTCCCATCAGTCTACCGACCCTATTGGTAGGCATTGCCTTGCTCGCCTTCTTCGCCTTTCTGTCCATTCCCAGATCACTGGTTACTGTTACCATTGGTCATGTGGTCTATTGTGTGCCCTACATGGTCCTGGTGGTCTCGGCCCGCCTGGCCGAGTTTGATTTTACCATCGAAGAAGCGGCGCAAGACCTGGGCGCAACCCCAACTCAAACATTTTGGATGATAACCTTTCCCCTCATCCGCCCCACGGTTATCGGGGCGATGCTGCTGATTTTCGCCATGTCGTTTGATATGTTTGTGATTACATTTTTCAATATCGGTCACGGCAGTACTCTGCCTATGGTCATCTGGAGTATGTTACGCCTGGGCATCAATCCATCCTTAAACGCCCTGGGGACCTTGGTAATGGGCTTCTCCATCCTCTTACTCATCCTGGCCTATCGTTTTGGTGGAGTCAAACTTGGCTCTTGAACCAGCATCGTTTAGATGGAATATAGTTACCAACTATCCCCCGGATATACAGCAAACGAAGAAGCCAATTTTACCAGCAGCCGTGATGTCTGAAAGGAATGAAATATGGACAGCGTAGCTATTACGTTACCTGGCTCGGGGGCGAAATTTCAATTTCATGTGCCGGCCCGCAACCTGGGAGAGGTTCTTTCACCGGCAGCCGTGCCGGCGCCGGCTGATCCCCAAACTCTCGTTAGACGCGCCTTAACCGAGCCGATTGGCTGTGTGCCCCTCGCGGAGATGATCAAACCAGGGCAAAGGCTTTTGATTGTGGTGGACGATATCACCCGGACAACCCCAACCCGTGAGATTATCCCGGTTTTGCTCGACTATCTAACTGAACTCGGCTGTCGAGCAGAGAATATTACTTTTGGCCTGGCCCTGGGAGCACATCGGCCGATGACTAGTGCTGAAATCGAATGGAAATTAGGCCGAGATGTGGCCCGGCGTTTCCCTGTGATTAATACCCCGGCTCAGCACCAGGAGGCCTTTTTTGATACCCAACAATCTTGGGCGGACGTGCCGATTGAAGTCCACCGGGCTGTCATTGAGGCCGATATCGTGATAGGGGTAGGCAGTGTGGTGCCTCATGCCGATGTGGGCTGGTCTGGGGGGGCCAAAATTATCCTGCCAGGGATGTGCAGTGATCGCACGGTCAATGAGAATCATTTCCTGGCGGCGGCTTTTCCCGAAAACCTGCTGGGGCGTGAGACGACGCCTATCCGGGAAAATATGGAAGCCGTGGTGGATCTTATCGGCCTGGATTATATCCTGAACGTCGTCATGACGCCCGCCGGGGACATCACTGCGGTCATGGGGGGGCACTTTGTCGCAGCCCAACGCGCTGCCGTTCGCGCCGCTAGAGCTATCTTCAGCGTACCCTTCAAGGAACGCTACGAGATTGTTGTGGCTAACGCCTACCCCAAAGATATTGATTTCTGGCAGTCGAGCATGGCTGTCTGGGCGGGAGAGTTAATGGTCAAACCCGGTGGAGTGGTTATTCTCAATGCCCCCTGCCGTGAGGGAGTGGGACCTCATCCCGAGTTCTTATGGCTCATGGGGCTGCAAGCCGAGGAAGTTATTGACGCGGTTAACAGGGGTCAACTAACCGATAAAAGTATGGCCGCCGAAGTGTTGCAGATGGCCCGGATGTTGCAGCATATGCGCTTGACCCTTGTGACAACAAGTTTGAATGAAGTAGAGGTCAGAGATGTTGGTTTTGGCTATTTTGCTTCCTTGCAGGAGGCTGTTGACGCCCATTTGGCGGAGGCTGGCCCAGAGGCAAGAATCGGCGTGCTGACTCACGGCGGCTATACCTACCCGGTCCAAAATTAGCCCTAACGTTCTGTAGCCACCAGCGAGGAGACTTATGCCCTTACTCTTCGATATGCCTTTTGAGCAGTTGGAAAGCTACCAGGGTACCAGCCCCCGGCCTGCCAATTTTGACGACTATTGGAATCAGGGCCTGGCCGAGATGCGGGCGGTTGAACCAAATATCGAATTAATTCCGGCCGATTTTCAGACGTCTTTTGCCGAATGTTTCGATCTTTTCTTCAGCGGCGTTGGCGGGGCGCGGATCCACGCCAAGTTCATGCGTCCCCGGCAGATGGCGGCTGAACCTCATCCGGCGGTACTAATGTTCCACGGCTACTCCGCCAACGCCGGCGATTGGATGAGCAAACTGGGCTATGTGGCGCAAGGCTTCACCGTCGCCACGCTCGATTGCCGGGGACAGAGCGGGCTGTCGGAGGATAAAGGCGGTGTAACCGGCTGGACCCTGCGGGGTCATATCGTCCGCGGCCTCGGCGGCCCGCCGGAGAAGCTGCTTTTTCGTCAAATCTTCCTCGATACGGCTCAACTGGCCCAAATCGTCATGGATATGCCCGATGTGGACGAGCACCAAGTCGGTGCAACCGGGGCCAGCCAGGGCGGGGCTTTGACCCTGGTCTGCGCCGCCCTGGAGCCGCGGATTAAGCGAGCCGCGCCCGTCTACCCATTCCTATGCG
Source organism: Chloroflexota bacterium (assembly GCA_016860845.1). The sequence continues at coordinate 47,460 of BOKF01000030.1, read as the reverse complement.
ATTACCGGCGGGTCTGGAACATGGATCAGGCTAAAGATGCCTATGCCGAGTTACAGGAGTGGTTCCGCCGCTTCGATCCGCGTCACGAGCGAGAAGAAGAAATCTTTACTCACCTTGGCTATATTGACGTGCAGCACTTGGCCCCCCGTATTAGAGGCGAAGTCTTGCTGGGAGTCGGCCTGATGGATACCATCTGTCCCCCCTCGACTCAATTTGCGGCTTATAATAAGATTACATCCCCGAAATCCCTGGCCATCTACCCCGATTTTGGGCACGAAGACCTGCCTAACCATTCGGATCGTATCTTTCAGTTCATGGCCGGTCTTTAAGGCATGGAAAGTTAACAAATTATGGGTGAATAGTTGCGAATTCTATCATCTCATTTTGACCATACAGATAAGGAGAAGTCTATTATATGAAATTAACCAGTGTCCGTGCTCACATCTTAAAGAACCGCCGCTTCGGTAACTGGAAGAGTGAAGTCGAGGGCCGGTGGAAATTTGAAGATTTACAGGCTGACGAAGGCTACTGCCACGATTGGATTTCATTCGATTGCCTGGCCTGGGATGCGTCATCCCAACGCCTCTACCTGGGCCTGACGGCGATTGATACCGACATCTTTTATGTTTACGAGCCGGCCCGGGCCAAGTTCACCTCATTGGGCTTTCCCCGGATCAGCGATCCCTTTGATGTCAAATTTCATCGTTCTCTAGAAATAGACGCCGACGGCGCCACTTACGCCGCCACTGCCCTGCTGCACGATGGTGACCGGCAGCACGAAGCCAAAGGGGGTAAACTCCTCAAATATGATCCCCAAGCGGACACTTACGAGATTCTGGCTATTCCCGTCCCGCCCTTTTTCATTCAATCCATTCTCCTGGACCGGCAGCGCCGCCTTATCTACGGCTTTACCTATCCGGCTGAATATTTTTTTCAATATGATCTAACCACCAAAGAAAGCAAAACCCTGGCCTTTATTGGCAGCGGCATCATGATGAGCCAGCCCCACTGCGCCGCGCTTGACCGGCGGGGGCGCTTATGGGGCACCTGGGGTGAGAGCCGGGCGTTTGAATATGCGCTAAGTTCGGTTCCGGTCCGGATTTTCTGCTACGACCCCGATCAACAGCGTTTTACATGGTTTCAACACGGTTTCCCCAAAACAAATCCCGCCGACCCGGCCCGCATTGATCACATGTTCCTGGCTAATGACGGCTTCATCTATGCCGGAACGGTTGCCGGGGGCTTGAGCCGCCTGGACCCGGAAACCGGCCAGGTAGAATCTCTGGGCAAACCCTTTCCGGGTCAACGGCTGGCCGGTTTAGTCCAGGGGCCGGATGGATTGATCTACGGCGCGGGCAGCGAGTGGGAAGGCCCGGACGGCGAAGGCGCAGCCCGGCTGTTCGTCTTTGATCCCGCCTCTGGCCGCCTGGAAGACCTGGGCCAGATTTACGATGAGGCGCTCAAGACCGGTGCGGTAAAAGTGCATATGCTCGTCGCTGCCAATAATGGGACCTTGTACGCGGGCGAAAACGATAACATCTATCGTTCCTCCTATCTGTGGGAATGTAAAGTGACCCGTTAGAAATGGATCGCCATGCTTAATTTCTTCGATGCCTATTGCGCCCTGGGCCATTGGAGCGCGCCCGTCTTCGGCCAGGAATTTGCGACGGCGGCCGACTTGTCTGCCGCTCTGGCCGAGGCTCACATCCGCGAAGCGCTGGTTTACAGCCCGGCGGCCTATGAATATGATCCCCCGACCGGCAACGCGCTGCTGCAGGCCGATATCGCCGGTCATGCCAATCTGCACCCCTGTTGGGTCTTACTCCCCCCGGTCACCGGCGAGATGCCGCCCCTGCCGCAGTTGCTTAACCTGATGCGGCAACAAAACGTGCGGGCCGTTCGCCTCTGCCCCAGTCCCGCCCGCAACAATTTTAGCCTGGCCGCCTGGTGCTCTGGCCCGCTCTTGCAGGCTCTGGCTGAAGCGGCGATCCCGCTTTTCTTGAGCCTGGTCGAGGTGACGTGGTCCGAGATTGCCGCCCTCCTCAGCGACTATGAAGAATTGCCGCTGGTTTTGACCGGCGTCACTTACCGTCTGGACCGGTACCTTTACCCTTTGTGGGCCAGGCACCAAAATCTGTATGTCGAAACCTCCGGCTACCAGGGCTACCGGGCGATTGAGGCCGTCGTTAAACGGTTTGGGCCGGAACGCTTGCTTTTCGGCACCAATATGCCCGTCTTTAGTCCGGGTGCGGCGATAGCCGCCATTACCTATGCCGCGATGTCCGACGAAGCCAAATCATTGATTGCCGGGGGCAATCTACGCCGCTTGTTGGAGGCCGCCTATGCCGGTTGACCCGCTGCGCGCAGCCGTTCTGGCCGGGCAGCCTCTGCCGGGTGAGTGGATCATTGACAGCCATGCCCACCTGGGCATCTGGTTCAATTTTCACATCCCGCCCTCATCCCTCGACGATTATGTGCGTTTGATGGATCGTTTGGGTATCCAGGTGAGCTGTGTGACCGGCATACCGGCCATCGGCCCCCAAACTCACCAGGGGAACGCTCTGGTGGCGGAGGCGGTTGCGTGTTATCCCCAGCGTTTTGTGGCTTACTGCACGGTCAATCCCCATCGCCCCGAGGAAGCTAAAGAAGAGCTGGAAAACTGGCAGATGCCTCTCGTGAAATTTCATCCCGCTACGCATCAATATCCGCTGGATGGGCCGGGTTACGAACCCGCCCTGCGCTTCGCCGAGCGCCATCGCGCCACCGTTTTGATTCACGTCTGGCAGGGCGATTATAACTGCGAACCGGAGCGCCTGGGCCGGCTGGCCGAAAAGTATCCAGCCGTGAATTTTATCGCCGGGCACAGCGGGGGCACTGAAAAAGGCTTTCACCAGTGCGTCGAGTTAGCCTGCCGCTTTGCCAATATCTACCTGGACCCGACCGGTTCCCAGGTTTACGCCGGCAGCGTCGAAACTCTAGCCGCCGGCCCTGGGCCGGATCGAGTCTTGCTGGGTACGGACATGGGCTTTTTGGACCCCCGCCCTCAAATCGGCCGGATTGTTTTTGCCCGCTTACCGGAGCCGGTTCGAGGCCAGATCCTGGGCCAGAATATGCGCCGGCTGCTGCTGCAAGCCAGACTTTTGCCCGGCCCAATGCGGGATTGGCTGGATAAGGAGTAACGATTAAGATATGGGCGTAGCCAAAGCCGGCTGGGCGGAAGGAGAAATTACCCCGCCCCTGGGGCTGCCCATGGGCGGCCGGGGGCCGCGTTTTGCGCCGGGCGCTGCCGTTTTGGACCCTCTGCTGGCGCAGGCCCTGGCCCTGGAAGACGCCGGCGGGAACCGCAGCTTGTGGGTTTCGCTGGACCAAGATGGTTTAGCGCCGGAGCGAGTGGTCAAGCTTCGGCATGACCTGGCCGCGCTGACCGGCGTACCTTATGAAGCGGTCATCATCAACTGCTCGCACACCCACAGCGGGCCAATGGGTAATTTTAGCATGCTGGCGACCCTCTTACCCCCGCCGCAACCGTTAGTGGCTTACGAAAACGAGCGGGATCAGCATATTCTGCGCCTTGGCTGGGAAGCAGTTGAGAAACTCCAGCCAGTCAAGATAAAATGGCACTTGGGGCAGTCGCATATTGGCATCAACCGGCGCAAACGCGATGCTGCCGGCAAGACGGTCATGGCTCCCAATCCAGAAGGCAGCTATAATCCCGATCTATGGGTGCTTTACCTGACAGCCGTCAGCGGGGACGACTCCTGTATCCTGTTCAGCTATGGCTGCCACCCGGTCATTGTATACAAATTCTGTTGGGATGGCCTCTCGGCAGATTACCCGGGTGTCTGCCGCCGCCGGCTCAAACAAAGCCTGGGGCAGCGAGTTCACTGCCAGTTTATCCAGGGCCTGGCCGGCGACGTGCGTCCGCGAATCTTGGCCGATCTGGATAGGGTCAATTTTCGCGATTCCAACCCGGCAGATGTAGAACAGGTCGGCGCGCAGTTGGCCGAGGACGTGCTAAATGCGCTGGGAGCGGAAGGGGAGACGCTTGATCTCACTCTGGGGGCTGCATCCGGCTGGTTTCAAGCCAAACGAGATCTCCAGCGAATACCGCCGCTCAGCTATTGGGAAACCCTGGCCGGGCAGGAAGATGAGCTAACCCGGAACTTTGGACAGTATTGGCTCCAGCATCTGCAAGCCGGTCTGCCGACAGTACGGACGGTACCGTGGGAGATTGGGCTGATCCGGCTGACCCCCCAGCATCGTATTGCCTGGTTTGCCGGTGAGTCGCTGGCCGCATGGCTGAGCCAGCTACGTAACTGGTTGAATGAGGTGAACCTGATTGCCTGGGGGTACTGTCAGGATACCAGTGGCTATCTGCCAACGGATGAACAGCTCACCGCCGGGGGATATGAAGTGGTTGAGTCGGCGCAGTTGTTCAAAACGGGTCCAGGGCCATTTGCGCTGGGTCTCGATCAGGCTGCAAAACAAAGTTTTCAGGCTCTGGCCAGCTTTATCTGAAAGATTACCAGAACATGAAGGTTAAAAGGAATAGGCAATGACAGAAAAACTCGCGATCGAAGGCGGAGTGCCGGTCCGGCAGAATCCTTTTCCTCGCTGGCCCATTTGGGATGAAAAAGAGGAGAGGTTGCTGTTAGAAGTTCTCCACTCCGGCGATTGGGGCATGCTGTCGGGAACTAAGGTTCAGGCTTTTGAACAGGCTTTTGCTGCTTATCAACACGCCAGATACGGCATTTGTGTGGTCAACGGCACGGCTGCCCTTGAGATTGCCTTAAGAGCCGTAGGCGTTGGTCCAGGAGATGAGGTAATTACCACGCCTTACACTTTTATTGCCACGGTTAATGCGATTATTTCGGTTGGGGCATTACCCATTTTCGTTGATATTGATCCCGAAACCGCAGCGATAGATATTGACCGGATTGAAGAGGCAATAACGGCCAAAACCAAGGCGATTATGCCGGTGCATATCGCCGGGCAGCCGGCTGATATGGATGGTATTTTGACTATTGCCCAAAGGCACAAACTGCGGGTTGTCGAAGATGCCTGCCAGGCTTGGGGAGCAGAATGGCGGGGGCAGCGCGTAGGGGCGTTGGGTGAACTGGGCACGTTCAGTTTTCAGGCGAGCAAAAATATTACCGCCGGTGAAGGGGGCATCCTTGTGACCAATGACGACTACCTGGCCGACCTGTGCTGGTCGCTGCATAATGTGGGCCGGCGCAAAGGCGGTTTATGGTACGAGCACGTGCGTCAAGGGGGAAACTACCGCATGACCGAGTGGCAAGGCGCGATTTTGCTGGCCCAGTTGGAACGGGCTGACGAATTGGCCCGGCGACGCCACGAAAATGCTTTGCATCTGGACGAGTCCCTCCGATCAATCCCAGGGATTGATCCGCTCAGGGTTGACTCCAGGGTTACCCGCCATGCCTGGCACCTCTTTGTGTTTCGCTATAAACGAGAGGTGTTTGGCGGGTTACCCCGTCAGGATTTTATTGCCGCCTTGCAGGCTGAGGGTGTTCCTTGCACTCCGGGCTACCTCCCACTGAATGAGTCGCCGGCACTCCAGGATGGGTTGAGGAAATTGCAGGCTTTTCGCAAAGATATTTCTCCCCCGCCCGCCTGCCCTGTCGCCGAACGGTTGAGTCAGGAGGAAGCCGTTTGGCTGCCCCAGAATTTGCTGCTTGGCGGCGAGAAAGAGATTAATGATATTGTTGAGGCAATCGCCAAAATCAAGCACTGGCACAAATAACCGGAGAGAGGCAGATGTTGCGTTTTTGTATCGTTGGCGCAGGTTTTATTGGCGGCGTCCATGCCCAGGCGCTGGGGGCTATTCCAGAGGCGAAGTTAACCGTCGTCTGTAGCCGGAACGAAGAAAAGGCCCGCGCTCTGGTGCAGCCAGCCGGTGCAGTTTGGGTTAATGATTATCGCCAGGCCGTAGCCCGTTCTGATGTGGATGTCGTTTGCATCTGCACCCCAAGCGGCGCTCATGCCGAGATGGCCGAGGCCGCCGCTGCGGCGGGTAAACATGTGGTCGTCGAAAAACCAATCGAGGTGACCCTGGAGCGAGTAGACCGTATGATTGAGGCCGCAGAAAAAGCTGGGGTAAAACTGACCTGCATTTTTCCCTTGCGATTTATGCAGGGGCCAGCCCTGGCGAGGCAGGCACTCGCGGCCGGCCGCTTGGGCCGGCTCACCTTGGCGGACGCCTATATTAAATGGTATCGCCCCCAGTCCTACTACGATACCAGTGATTGGAAAGGAACCTGGGCTTTAGATGGCGGGGGGGCGTTGATGAATCAGGGGATTCACCACATTGATCTGCTCAATTATTTGGCCGGACCGGTCACCGGCATCGTCGCCAGGACCGCCACCCTGGCGCACCGCATGGAAACGGAGGACACGGCTGTGGCTCTGCTGACCCTTGCCAATAGCGCTTTGGGAGCCATCGAGGGCAGTACGGCAAGCTGGCCCGGCGATAGTGGCCGGTTGGAACTACATGGCGACCAGGGAACCATTGTTTTGGAGGATGGGCGAATTGTGATGTGGAAACTGAAGGATGCGACGCCGGATGAAGAGGAGCAGATGTTAGCCCTGGAAAGCACGCAAGGTGGCGGCGCTGCGGTGGCCACCGGCATTGGTTACGAACTCCATCGCCGTCAACTTGCCGATATGATCGAGGCCATCTTCAATAACCGCGCACCGGCGGTTACAGGCGCTGAGGCGCGCCACTCCGTCGCCATCATCCGGGCTATTTATGAGTCACACCGTCAAAAAAAATGGATCGAACTGGGTTGAGACCTTGACGGCCAATATAGGTATGCTTGAGCGGGAGTGATTAATGACCGGCAACCCTTTTCGTTTGGAGAATCAATGGGCCCTGGTCACCGGCGGGGGCAGCGGGTTAGGTCTGGCCACCTGCCAGGCGCTAGTGGAAGCCGGCGCGCAGGTGATTCTGACCGGGCGGCGGGTCGAGCCACTCCAGGAAGCCTGTGCTCAACTTGGTCCGGCGGCTCATTATTTGCGCCACGACGTAACTGATTTGGCGTCCACGCCCGTCCTGATTGAACAGATTGAGCAGCAGTATGGGCCTCTCGATATTTTGGTCAATAATGCCGGGATTATTTCTAAAAAACCAGCCATCGAAACAAAAGATGTGGAACTGGCCCAGATCATGCAAACCCATCTGTTTGGCTCTTTTGCCTTGAGTCGAGAGTGCGGCCGCCGCATGCTGGAGCGCCAGCGCGGCTCGATTATCATGATTCTCTCGATGGCGGCTCTGTTCGGGATTCCCCAGATTTCCCCCTACACCGCAGCCAAGAGTTCCCTGCTGGGATTAACCCGTGCCCTGGCGGTTGAACTTTCACCCCATGGGGTTCGGGTGAATGCAGTCGCCCCGGGCTGGATCGAAACCGACATGACCCGCCGAGCCTTTGAAAGCGACCCGGCCAGAAAAGCGAAAGCACTGAGCCGCACCCCGCTGGGCCGGATGGGCGAACCCCTTGACATTGGCTATGCCATCGTCTATTTATGCTCGCCTGCTGCCAAGTTTGTCACCGGCGTGGTGCTGCCGGTTGACGGCGGGGCCAGTATCGGTTTTTAATATTACCCTATCCTAAGGAAGGAAACGTGAACTCAATGGAACCACTCAAAACAAGCCAGTATGACCAGCTTCCTGTCGCCATTTATCGCAGCAATCAGGAGTTAGGCCAGGCCGCGGCTCTGGACGCCCGTGAAATCATCAACAGGGCGATTGCCGAAAAAGGGGAAGCCAGTCTTATCCTGGCAACTGGCAACTCGCAGCTTACTTTTTTAGAAGCGCTAAGAAACCTGCCGGGGATTGCCTGGTCCAAGGTTCGTATTTTTCATATGGACGAGTACCTGGGCCTCGACCCCCGCCACCCGGCCAGTTTTCCCGTATTTCTGCAGCGCCACTTTCTGGATTTTGTCACAGTCAAGGCCTTTTATCCGGTCTCCGGCCAAACGGACAATGTCGAAACAACCTGCCGCGAATATGAAGCTCTGCTGCGTGCCTATCCCCCTGATATGGTAGCCCTGGGCTGGGGTGAAAATGGCCACATTGCCTTCAACGATCCGCCCTACGCCCTGTTTAACGATCCTGTCTGGGTCAAAGTGATCGAGCTGGCCGCCGCCAGCCGCCGCCAGCAGGTTGGCGAGGGTCACTTCGGCTCCCTGGCCGAAGTGCCAACCCATGCTATCACCCTGACCATTCCGGCTCTGCTGGCCCCTCGACAGATCTTGTGCCTGGTGCCCGAAGCTCGCAAAGCCGAAGCGGTATGGGCCTGTCTGACCGAGCCGGTCAGCGAAGAGCGCCCCGGCTCAATCTTGCGCCAGGTGCAGCACGCCCGGCTTTATTTGGATGTAGACTCAGCCGCTAAATTATAGGGGAAAAAGGGGGAGCATCGGCATGAAAATAACCAAGGTTGAAACTTTTATCCTCCATGTGCCGGTCACCCGCAGTCAAATTGCCGATAGCACCCACCAGGTAACGCATTGGGGTGCGCCGGGCGTCATCCTCTATACCGACGCCGGGCTGTCGGGATATGGCTACACCGGCACCCATGCTCACCTGCCCACCGATCGCCTCATCACTGATTGCATCGCTCATACGTATGCCCCCCTGCTGCTTGGCGAAAACCCACTGGAAGTGCAGTACCTCTGGCGGAAACTGTATCACTTTCCCCCCTTACAATGGGTGGGCCGCAGTGGGATTACCCATTTGGCCCTGAGTGCGGTGGACGTCGCACTATGGGATCTCAAAGCCAAAGCTGCCGGAGTACCGTTGTGGCAGTTGCTAGGCGGTAGCGCCACAAAAAGGATCGAAGGCTACAACACCGATGGGGGCTGGCTGAACTGGTCACGGGAACAACTGGTGGCCGACTGCCGCCAGTTGGTGGAGGAACAGGGCTATCAGGGCGTCAAAATCAAGGTGGGCAGTCCCAATCCTTATGACGACCTGGAACGGCTTGAGGCGGTGCGCCGGGCTATTGGTCCCCGGACCAAGTTAATGGTTGATGCCAATGGTCGCTGGGACCTGCCCACAGCGTTGCTTATCGGTCGCCACTTCGCTGATTATGAGGTCTACTGGTTTGAGGAACCGCTGTGGTACGACGACATGGGGGGGCACGTTGCTCTGGCTCGCCACTTGGCAACGCCTATTGCTTTAGGCGAGCAACTCTATACTCTCGATGATTTTCGCAATTTCATTCAGGCGGGGGCTGTCCATTTTGTGCAGGCCGATGCCGTGCGGCTGGCTGGCATTACCGAGTGGCAGCAGGTAGCCGATCTGGCCCTGGCTCACCACCTGCCGGTAGTACCCCACATCGGCGATATGATGCAGGTGCACCTTCACCTGGCCCTGGCTCATCCGGCCTGTTCCATGCTAGAATTCATTCCGTGGCTGCGGGATTGTTTTGAGGAACCGGCCACCGTCAACGAGGGTGCATTCGTTGCTCCCCAGTTGCCAGGGGCGGGGACGACACTTAAGGCAACGGCGTTAAATTCTTTCAATATGCTAAAAAATTGAAGCGGTTGATACTTGCTCATTTCCACCTCTGTGGCTGGCTTCAACTCTAACCACAGAAAAACGTAGAAGTAGAGCTTTTCAAAGGCTGATGGGTCAGCCGTGGTTGGGCTGGATTCGGTCCACGGAATGACTTCAGCCGTTTCACCGGTCAAGCCGACCAGCCGCAGTTGCCACTCACCCGCCGGCGATCCCCGGAAAGTCAGCCGGATCGGGCCGTCGCTTTTGAGCCGGATATAATCGGCGCCGAAATGCTGCACACCATCCTTGGGCACAAACGTTTTGGCTGCTCCGGCCTCTACCCGCAGCGAGCCTTCGACGTAGGGGCGTAGATAGTCGCTGCCGTGGGCGTAACAATACGGGGCATTGGCCGGGCAGTCCGATTTGAGCAGGTTGGCCACGGCAAAGTTGACCAGCAGTTCAGTCAAGGTAACATTTTGTTCCCGCAAGGTTGTTACCAGGGCGGTCAGACCGTCCAGTTCGGCCATATTTTCCCAGAGCCGCCGGATAGTTTCCGGTCCGCCATGCTGCTCGGCCAGGTAGCGCAGCAAAATCCAGCCGCCGTACCAGCGCACATCCTGGTCGTCACGGCCCATGCTGAGGGGACAAAGGTCAGGCGCGTCCATATAATCGGCCAGGTAGCTGCGCCCACCGCCAAGCTCCGGGTAAAGCTCATCCTCCATCCAGACGGCCGTTGCCTCGTAAATCCAGGCGTAGGGATCATTGTCGTCGTAAGCGGATTGAAGTGCATGATTAAACTCGTGGGCTACCGTGGTGCGCATGGCATCCAGCGGATCAAGTTCATACAGGTCAAACTGATCGGGGTCGTAATCGTTATCCAAACTCAGATAGCCGTAAGCAGAGGTAGCCTCCTCTCTCGGGGTGACGGGGTTATCCCCGACAAAACCGCCGAAAGTGTCGGTATAGCCAAACAAATCGCCGCTGCCAAAGAGGTCGCTTTGATCTTCCAGGTAGACATCCAGTTTGCTATCGCCGCCCTCTCCCTCATCCAGCAGCGGCGGCCGCCAGCCCATGGCTTCAACCTGGCGCTGCCAGGAGAATTCCAGCGCCTCGGCCACTGCCTCGACAAAATCGGGCAGATCGTTGCCGTCGTCGTCCGTTCGAGCAACGGCATCTTCCCCTTGCAGGGTGTAGTGAATCAGGAAATGTTCGGAGGCATGAGTTTTTACAGGTCCACTCAAGGCCGGTCGAGCCTGGGTTTTGGGCCGGCCATGGATGGGGTCTGTTTGGGCAGACTGGATGAAGGCGGTGAGGAGCAGCATGAGGAGTGGGACGAGGAAGGGAGAAAATCTGAAAACGGTCATTTTACCTTTTACACAATAATGAAATAATTGCTGGGCAGCATTATACCCGATTATTGCTTTAAGTAGAAGGAGAAGGTAGTCCCACTGTATTAAAATTTTGGGTACGGCTACCTTGCCGAAGATGGGTTTGAAATCGCTGAAATATAGATAGTAGCGGTGTCAGTGATTTCAGAATTGGCCGCTCCAAAAATTTAAGCAATTTGTAAGGTATTTAGCTTATGATTCAGATAGGTAAGCTTTATTCCAAATTTATCGAGTGTCGTCATCAGCTTTGCCACGCCTCTGAATGAAAACGCGGAGTGTCAAAGTGCACTTTGACACTCCGCATTTATTATTCAAGGAGCTGAGTTATGATTTTTGCCAAAAAGGCACCCATCCCCGCCGTTTCCACCCCGGCCATCCCGCCGCTTGATGCCACCGCGCCGTCGCAAACAGAAACAGCCACCTTTGCTTTGGGCTGATTCTGGGGGCCGGACTCCCAGTTTGGGAGTCTCCCCGGCGTGGTGCGGACGCGGGTAGGCTATGCGGGCGGCAAAAAGCGCAACCCTACTTACCACAGTCTCGGCGACCACACCGAAACGCTGCAACTTGACTATGATCCAGCCCGGATTTCTTACGAAGAACTGTTGGAAATTTTCTGGAACAGCCACAGCCCCACCCGGCGCTCGTGGAGTAAACAATACATGGCCGCTGTGTTTTATCACAACGAGACCCAGCGGCAACTGGCACTGGCCAGCAAAGCGCAACAAGCCGCCAAGTACGCGGCTGAAATTACAACCGAGATTCTCCCAGCGCCCGAGTTTTACCTGGCCGAGGATTACCACCAAAAGTACATGCTCCGCTACACCGCGGAACTGCTCGACGAGTACCGGGCCATTTATCCCGACCCCCAGGATTTCGTCAATTCGACGGCGACGGCGCGGGTGAACGGCTATGTCAGCGGTTATGGAGAGCTGGGCCAGTTGCAGGCGGAACTGGACAGCCTGGGATTGTCTCCGGCAGGCCGCAAACGGTTAGTGGAGTTTGCCCGGCGCTACCAGCGGTAATTAGGTGAGGATGTGTTCCCCTAAAATTTTGGATAGACCTTGTCGAAATTTGTGACTAGAAAAATCTTTGATTCTAGTATACAATTTTAAGCAGGTACAATTGCTCAGGGGGACACGCTTGCTCGGCTAACGGCCAATTTTGCTGGCGAGAAAGTGTGTCGCACCTCTTGGCTAACAGGTTGGCAAAACAAATCTTACCGGAGGAGGTGTTGTGCCAGGTACCAAAAGAGTATTGTCTGTACCTTCTACCTTTGAAAGCGCCACCACCGTTCGTGACGTGCAACTTCTGCCAAAGGTTGCCTCGACCTCTGACTCGCCATTGTGGATGGTCACGACAGAACCGATCTTGAACGAACTGGTCATCCAGCTTCAGCGTCTGCGCCTGGAGCTGATCGAATATTCGGCGGCCCACCACGAACTTCAATTTTCACGCTCGCACCTGGAAAAGGTGCGGCTGGCGTTTGCCAATATGATTCTCCACGGTGAGGAGAAACTGCACCGTCTCTGCCAGCTTATTTGCGACTCTTTTGTAGCCTCATACCAAATTCAGAGTGTGGTCATCGGCGAGGTGGAGACGACCAAAGAGCGCTTCACCATCACCCAAAGCGTTTCAGCCGAAGATCTATACACCACCACCGATATTGACCTGGGCAGCCGCCAACTGAAAAAACTGCGTATTTTCGATGGGCGGGATTGGAGCAGGGCTAACCTGGTCGCTAATATGGTGGATTACCAGCCGACAGCGGCCAATCCCTACGGTATCCACAAAATCATCAGCCGGATCAAAGCCGAACAAGAGGTTTGGAACAAGGTTGTGGACGAAATCTTTGACCTCGATACGATTGTGGTCCGAGATAAAAAATTGCAGCACTTGAGCCGCTACGTGAAGGATATTTTTGGGATCAAAATTGTGGTCGGCAGTCTGGCCGACGCCCACAAAGTCCACCTGGCCCTGGTCGAACTGGCCTGGTCTGATGACGCGCTGGCGAAGTTCGAGGTTGAAGCCGTGCCTCAAAACAGGCGGCTTCAGTTTGTCGAGGTTAAGGATTACCTCACCCCCGGCCAGCAAAAGCAGACGGGTTGGGAAGCTTTGAAATCTGTGGTCCGCTGGTCGGATAAAACCGTTGAAATTCAAATCCAAACCCTGGGCAATTTTCTGCACGAGCGGGAGTTATTAACCCAAGAGAGTCACACCAGCTTTCGGGCCAACCGCGAACAGGTGCGGAATCAGGTGGCCGAGCAGCTTCCCCTGTTCCGCTTTTATCGTGATCTGCTGCGCTGGCTGTTCCTCAATCCTGATGGACCGCCGCCCGTGTATCCGGGGGTGACGTTGTCGCTGGTTGATTAAGTAGGGAGGGTTAGAAGTTTGGAAGGCTGGGAAATTTTCAACCTTCCAGTCTTCCCACCTTCCAGTCTTCCAAAGCTTGTCTTAATCCGATGCCATCCATCTTATTTGTCTGTACCGGCAACATTTTTAGAAGTATGACCGCGGAGTATGCTTTGAAAGCGGCCCTGAGGCCGCAACAGGTTTATCGCGTTAGTTCCGCGGGGACCGAAGCCAATCTCCAGGCCATGTCGCCGTATGTACGGGAGCGGCTAGCGCTACACGGCCTCAACCCGGCGGCCCACCGGCAGCGACGCCTCACCGCCGAGATACTGGCCGAAGCAGATGTGGTGGTGGCGATGGGGCTGGATCACCGCCGCTATCTGCAAGAGCAGTTTGGTCAGGAAGCATGGCTGTTTAATCAAATTTGTTACGGTACGGAAACGCCGGTGCTGGATGTGTGGGAAGCGGTAACGAATGAGCCGCACAATCCTTATGCCGAACAAGCCTACATCTACGCCGTAGTTGATTACATTTGCGAAGCCGTGCCTCATTTTATCGAGAATGTCGGCCGTTTTTTCCCGCAGCCCCAACTCCTCAAGCCCTAAGCTGCGGAGCTTGTTGATAAGCCCAGTTCCAAATTCAAATTCATTTTAAGGAGGTTAGTATGTATGCCTGAACCGTCTCAAGTAGTGCTCTTTGTGGTAGCCGCGGTGGCCCTGCTGCTGACGCCCGGTCCAGCCGTGCTTTACATCGTCGCTCGCAGCATTGACCAGGGCCGGCTGGCGGGGATTGTCTCGGTGTTGGGGGTGGAGGTGGCTAATCTGCTGCACGTAATCGCGGCGGCCCTGGGCCTTTCGGCGCTGCTGATGTCGTCGGCCCTCGCTTTTGGTTTGGTGAAATATTTAGGAGCGGCTTATCTGGTCTACCTGGGGGTGCGCAAACTGCTGGTCCGGGAGGAGTTATCCCAGCCTGAAGTCATCGAGCGCAAAAGGTTGGCCCGTATTTTCTATCAGGGCGTGGTGGTTAACGTATTTAATCCCAAGACAGCTCTGTTCTTTTTGGCTTTTCTGCCCCAGTTTGTAGATGTCTCGCGGGGCGGGGTCGTTGGGCAAATTTTATTCCTGGGCTTCATTTTTGTGGCTTTGGGAATCTGCAGCGATGGCCTCTATGCGCTTCTGGCCGGGACGGTGGGGCATTGGCTGCGCGGAAATTTGGGTTTCTTGCGCGCCCAGCGTTATTTTGCGGGGAGTGTTTATATTGGCCTGGGGGTGACGACAGCCTTATCCGGCTCAAGTAAAAAGTAAGAGGCAGTTCAAAAATTCTCTTCAAAACGGTAATCTTTATAACCAAGGAGATTGCCCATAGGGGGCCTTTGGCTCGAAGGCTGGAAGATTGGCTGGTATTTACCAACCTTTCAATCTCCCAACCTTCCGTATTTTACCGCGTTTGGTTGTCAAAAACCCTTAGACGGTAGCCAATTGAGGCCGGAATTTGTAGCCGTAAATAATCAGACCCTCGTCGCCCTGGGTGCGCAGCTTGCGCGTGACCATCTCGACCGGCATGCCAATCTCAACCTCTTCATTAGCCACATCGGTCAGTTGAGCCGTGATCAGGGGGCCTTCTTCCAGCTTGATCAAGGCCACGGTGTAGGGGGCCACTTCTTCATATCCCTCCGGCGGTTTGTGGACCGTAGTGTGTGAGTAGACCTCACCACGCCCGCTGAATTGGAACGGCGGTTGGGCCGGCCCTTCGGCGCAGTAGGGACAGACATCACGCGGCGGGAAAATCTTGCCGTTGCACTGCGGGCAAACCTCGCCCACCAACTGATACCGCTGCGACTTTAATCGCCAGTGTTGCGCAATTTCTGTAGACATAGAATAAGTTCTCCTTGGAATGAATTGATTCTCGTAAATCACGCTAGAGGTGAAACGTGATGCGTGATGCGTAATCTGTAAGTTTTACGCATCACGCATCACGCATTACGTTTTATTGATTCACTCTCTCAAAAATATGGGTGATAATCGTCGCTCCGCTGCCGCCAATATTCTGGGTCATCCCCAGGCGAGCATTGGCCACTTGATTTTCTCCCGCTTCGCCGCGTAACTGCTGCACAGCCTCGACAATCTGGTACAGCCCGGTGGCCCCCACGGGATGGCCACGCGCTTTCAAACCGCCCTGAGTGCAGATAGGAATTTTGCCTTCCAGGGTGATTTCACCATCGCGAGCCAGCCAGGTGCCTTTGCCGCGTTCCGCAAAACCGGTTGCTTCCAGGCTTAAGGCAGCCATAATAGTGAAAGCATCGTGCAGTTCAAAAAAGTCAATATCTGTGGGGCCGACTCTGGCCTGCCGGTAAGCCCGTTGGGCTGAGTCTTCACCGGCCTGCAGCCAGAGGGGATCACGCCGGTCGTGAACACTCAAACTGTCGGTGGCAGCGGCGCTGGCCCTGATGCGCACCGCACTATTGCTAAATTCGCGGGCCTGCTCGGTTGGGCAGAGTACGACCGCCGCCGCGCCGTCGGCCATGCCGCTGGCGTCCAAGAGAGCAATCGGGTCGGCGATGAGGCTGGAGCGCACAAAAGCCTCCCGGCTGATGGGATTCTGAAACATAGCATTGGGGTTGCGCGCCCCATTGGCATGCGCATTGATGGCGAAACCGGCAAAGTCCTCTCGCCGGAGTTTATTCTCGTACATATAGCGCTGCATAATCAGGGCGTTCAGGGCCACAAAGCTGACACCGTGAATAACCTCATATTCCGCATCGGCGGCGGAAGCCAGTCCTGCCGTGACCTTGCTGCCGATGTCGTCGGTCATCTTTTCCACGCCGACGGCAATGGCAATATCCTGCAAGCCGCTGGCTACGCCGATATAAGCCTGCCGGAAAGCAGCAGCGGCGCTGGCGCAGGCTGCCTCAACTTTAACCGCTTCGATGCCGCGCAGTCCGGCAAAATCGGCAATCAGCGCGCCCAGGTGGGCCTGCCCTGATACCTCGCCGGAAAGCATATTGCCGACATACAAGGCATCGGCTCGCTCGACATTGGCATCGCGCATGGCCGCTGCCAGAGCATCATAGGCCAGATGGCGCAAGCTTCTATCCCAATGCTCTCCCACCGGTGTTTGTCCAATCCCGATGATAGATACGTCTCTCAAAATGAACTCCTGAAAAATTAGAAATTAGAAATTAGAAAACAGAGATTGAAGTGAGGTGAAAGATTTGGTAAATCCAACTTCTTATTTCTTTCTTCTTATTCTCAATGCATTTGCAACTTCTGCCGGTAGCGGGCATAGGTGGCATAATCAATCTCTACCCGGCGATTGATATAGGCCAGGGTAGTCGGCGCTAACTGCTGCTTACCCACAATGTTATCTGTAATTTGCAGGGCAAAGGCGTCGCTGCCGGCCCCGGAGCCGAAGGAAATGCACAGAATTTTGTCCCCCGGCTTGGCGATGTCGAGGATGGCGGTCAAGCCTAAAATACTGGCCCCGGCATACGTGTTGCCGACCACCGGCACCAGCAGGCCAGTTACCCACTGCGCCTTTTCAAAACCCAGCATGGTCGCGGCTCGCTCCGGAAACTTTTTGTTGGGCTGGTGGAGCACCACATAGTCAAAATCTTTGGCGCTGCGCCCCAATTGGCTCATAAACTCCTGCCCAACGCCGAGGACGTGATGAAAATAGGCCGGCTCCCCGGTGAAGCGCTGGCCGTGGCTGGGGTAATGGGTCGTTGGCCGCCGCCAGAAATCGGGTGTATCGGTAACGTAGGAAGAACTGGCTTCAAAGATGGCTATGCTTTCGGAGGCCGGGCCGATGATAAAGGCGGCGCCGCCGGCTGCGGCGGTATATTCCAGGGCATCGCCCGGACGGCCCTGGGCTGTATCCGCGCCAATGCCCAGGGCATAGTGGACCATCCCGCTGCCGACAAACCCTATCGCTGCCTGGATCGTCTCTGTGCCGGCTTTGCAGGCAAACTGCCAGTCCGCGGCCTGGGTGTAAGGAGTGGCTCCAATCGCTTCGGCGATGATGGTGCTGGTTGGTTTGACCGCATAAGGATGGCTTTCACTGCCAACCCAGACCGCGCCAATTTCCTGAGGGTTAATCTGAGCGCGGGCCAGGGCGTTGCGGGCCGCTTCCAGGCCAATGGTCATGGTGTCTTCGTCCGGTCCCGGCACCGCTTTTTCTTTAATTGGCAACTCGCCGTTGCCGCCGGTCCAAACCCGGGCGACTTCTTTAGCCGGTAGGCGATATTTAGGAATGTAACTGCCGTAACCGACAATTCCGGTTGCGGCAGTAGGTTTCATCAAAGGCATGCTTTTTGCTCCACCCAAATGGAAATTTGTCTATATTTTGTCTAGTATTATATCACAATGTCCATATTTTGTCAAGGAAATATTTGAGGCAGCAAATTACTCCATCTTTTAGTCTCATTGCACCTCGATTAATTCCTTAGCCGTTTCGACCCGGATATTACCCAGGGCGACCAGTTTATCGGCGATTTGCTGCACCTGCCCCTCTTTAGCCCCGGCGGCCAGCGCCACCTGCCGGGCATGCAGACGCATATGCCCCCGTTGGATTCCCTCGGTAGCTAAGGCCCGAATTGCGGCCAGGTTTTGCGCCAACCCGACGGCGACCATGATTTCAGCCAGCCGGCGGGCATGGGGCTGGCCCAAAATCTTCATCGAAACCCGGGCCGTGGGGTGAGCTTTAGTCGCGCCGCCAACTGTACCGACGCTTAACGGCATATCCAACATGCCGCGTAAATGAGTCACCTCTCCTGTCTCCAGGCCGGGTTCGCCCAGCGTTACCAGCGACCACTCGGTCAGGCTGGTGTAACGTCCGTTCCGAGCGGCATAGGTGTGCGCCCCGGCTTCCAAAGCACGCCAGTCGTTGCCGGTCGCTACTGCCACGGCGTCAATCCCGTTCATGACCCCTTTATTATGGGTGGCCGCCCGGTAGGGATCGGCGGCGGCAAAAGCCCAGGCTTCGAAAATGGATCGGGCGACTTGATCGCCCGGCAGGCCATCGCGGGCAAGCTGCTCGATGGGAATGAGGCACTCGGCGCGAGCGGTGCGGCGGTCGGTTAGATTCGATAGAATGCGCAGGTTGACTCGCCCGCCCGTGAGCTGCTCGATGAGCGGGGCGACGCTTTCTGCGGCGGTATTGACGGCATTGGCCCCCATCGCATCCCGGCAGTCGTACAAAATGTGGACGATCAGCATGGGGCCGGCGGGTGTGTCGGGCAAGGGCCGGACTTCAATGCTTTTGGCCCCACCTCCCAACTTTTGAATGGTCGGATGGTGTTGATTGGCGGCGGCCAACAGCTTTTCTTCGGCGGCCATGAGCCGGGCGGCGGCTTCGTCCAAATTGGCCACATCCAAAACCTGCACCTGCCCAATCATCAGCGGTTCGCTGCTGGCGGTGCGAAAACCGCCTTCAGCACGGGCCAATTTAGCCGCATAGCTGACCGCAGCCACAATGCTCGGCTCCTCGACCACCATGGGGACAAGCACTTCTTCTCCATTTATCAAGAAATTCGTGGCCAGGCCAAGCGGTAGGGTGTAGCGACCGACCACGTTTTCAATCATGACCTCGGCCTGCTCGGCTGACAGGCTGAACCTCATGGCCGACAAGTCATCGGCCTGCAAGCCGGTATACTCGGCCAACTTTTGCAAACGTTCCGATTGCGTTAGCTTGTAAAATCCCGCAAATAGATTGTTCATTGCTTTACGAGTTGAAACTCCCCCTCAAGTTTTAATAGCTTGGTAATCTTTTATTTGGTTTTGAGCCAAAAACGGGCACAACAATACTGTTCCTCGCTCAATCTATGGTTATTATAGCACTCCGTGACTCTCAAAAACTATCAGTTTTGTGGAAAAAATCACTTTTGATCGAAAAAAGGCGCAAGAGTCAGGAAAAAAGCCAGTATTAAGAATTTGGGACTCATAACCCTCTTGTCAGCCCATCACCCTGGTGTTAGAATTTTAGATAGTTGAGACCACAGTCTATTCAAGGATGGTATGCCGTTATGCTGAAAGATCTTACCCACAATCCCCCTTTATCAGCAGAAATTCAGGTAGCGCGGCTGGAAATGATGCTGGAAGTCAGCCGCAAGCTGCATGCCACCCTGGAACTGGCGCCTTTACTGCGGTTTGTCGTTGAAGAAGCGGCTGAATTGACCGATACGGAAGTTGCGGCGGTGCTGTTAGTGGATAAAGGAAGTGGGGAGCTTTATCTCGAAGCAGTGACCGGAGAACTGGTCAGGCCCCTGGAGCGGCGAGCCATCCCCTTTGAGGGCAGTCTGGCGGGCTGGATTATCCGCACGGGAGAGTTTTTGGTGGTGGATAATCTGCTCGAGGATGGACGCTCTTTTAGTGAAATTGACCAACTGCCCTGGTTTGAAGCCTGCTTGATTTTGGGTGTCCCGTTGAAGTTCAAAGAAAAAACGTTGGGGGTTTTGGAGGTCTATAACAAGCATCACCGGGCCGGTTTTACCGGCGATGATATTCGCCTGCTTCATACCCTGGCTGGACAAGCGGCTGTGGCTATTCAAAACGCGCGGATGTTTGAGCAGAGTGACGAGGTAGCCAAGCTGGCGCAAGAGTTACATTCACCGGTAAGCTCCATTATTGATTATAGCCAGGTTATGCTGGCCAACTCCAACATGAACACCGAAAATTGGCGGGTTGGGTTGGAATCAGTCAGCCGTGAGGCTGTTTATCTGGGCCATATGGTCAATAATTTTCTTGATTTGAGCCGGTTAGAAACTGGTCGAGTCCAACTGCAAAAGGAAAAAGTAGATCTTCCCTTACTGGCTCAAGAAGTGTTAGAGTGCTTGCAAAGCCTCGCTCTGCAGAAGAATATTACTCTGTCGCTTAAGGCAAAAGAGAATCTGCCGGTGATCCAGGGAGATGCCAGGCGTCTGCACCAGGTAATGATGAGCTTGATTGATAATGCGATCAAATATAACCGGGCCGGTGGTGCAGTGAATGTTACTCTATCCGGCAATCAATGGCGAGTTCAGGTGGCAGTAGCGGATACCGGTGTGGGCATTGCGCCGGGTGACCTGGAGTTGATCTTCAAGAAGTTTTATCGCGTGCAGGAGAATGGAATGGAAAGCGGGGCCGGCTTGGGGCTGGCAATTGCCAAGAAGATTGTCGAAGCGCATGGCGGCGACATCTGGGTGCAGAGTGAGCTAGGAGTAGGCAGTCGTTTCACCTTTAGCCTTCCTCTGAATGGATAAAAGTCCAAAGTACACTTTGGACTCCTAACTTTTAATCAAATCTGTATTAAAAAAGGCTCCTGTACCTTCTCAGGAGCCTTTTTGTATTTCATAGTGGATTAGCTCTGGGCGGTCGCTTCGACGGGAGTACGGCCAGTCAGACGGCGGAAAAGGTTGCCGATTTCGCCCATCTGCCAGGATACCAGGATCGGCACAGCATTAAAGATAGAAGAATAAGTGCCGCTGATAATCCCAACCAGGATAATGGCTATAAATTGTCTGATTGTTGCCCCACCAAATAGGAGGATGGCGATGACGACAAACATCGTGGAGATAGATGTAACCAAACTGCGGTTGAGTGTTTCAAGAATACTGCGATTACAGACGACCTCGTAAGGCTCATTGCGATGACGCGGCAGATTCTCACGCAAACGGTCAAAAACAATGATGGTGTCGTGGACGGAGTAGCCGATAACCGTCAGGATGGCCGTCAGGAACAGGGCATTAACTTCCCAACCCAGCACCAATCCGGCAATCGCAAACAGGCCCGCCGTGACCAAAATGTCGTGAAGCATGGCCACAACGGCGGCCACACCGTAACGAAATGCATTGGGCACCGAGCGAAAAGCAAACACCAGGAACAGCAAAATAGCAACTGCCGCCGCTGCAATCGCATAGCTGGCGGCCTGGCCAACCTCTCGGCCAATCGTCGGGCCGACCGAGTCGAAACGGAGTTCCTTGAAGTTGCCTAACTTGCTCTGCAACTCCTCTTGGAGCAGTGATTTGGGTTCCTCTTCCAGGAATTTGGAACGAATGAGGATAGTTTCCTGCCCCAACTGGTTGGCAGTGGTCACCGCCGTGTCCTTGAAGTCAAGGCCGTTGTAGCTGAAGTTGGCAAAAATTTGCTGCACCTGGGCCGGCTGGACCGGCTGCTCGAACTGCAATTCCATCAAAGAGCCGCTGGTAAAATCAATTCCCAACTTCAGCGGCGTACCATATTCGATCTGTGAGAAAATCATCCCGATCAAGCCGGGAATGATAAACACCAACGACAAAATGTAGTACCACTTCCGCTTACCGACAATATCCAGGAGCCAGGAGGCCCAACGCGGTGTAGGGCCGCTTGCCGGTTCGCGCTGATAGCCGAGCAAGAAAGGCCTGTCCTTTAAACCTTCGCCGGTGATCCCCACCATCAGGCGCAGGAAGGCGCGGGTGACGGTAATATTGGTAAAGAGGTGAATCAACTCACCCAGGGCCAGCGTGATTGCAAAACCTTTGACTACCCCCGCGCCAAAGTTAGAGCCAAACCAGAACAGGATCAGACAGGTGATTAACGTGCTCAGGGCTGAGTCGCGAATGGAAGGCCAGGCCCGGTTAAAGGCCAGTTCCATGGCCGTTTTTAAGCTGCGACCTGCCCGCAGCTCTTCCTTCAATCGTTCAAATACCAAAATATTGCCGTCTACCGCAATACCAACGGACAAAATAAAGCCGGTGATAGCCGGTAAGGTGAGCGTAACGGGAATAGTTTTATACAAGGCAAAGTTGAGCAGGCCGTAAACCGCCAGGGCCAGGACAGCCATGAAACCGGGCAGCCGGTAGTAGATCAGCATAAAGAGCGAAACAATGACCAGGCCAATTGTCCCGGCTTGAATACTTCTCTGGACCGAATCTTGGCCCAGGGTCGGGCCAATCGTCCGGTTCTCAACCACTTTGAGCGGCACCGGCAGGGCGCCATACTTCAACTGGATGGCCAGGGCCTGGCCCTGCTCCAAACTATCCTGGCCCAGGGAAATGGTTCCACTTGTATCAATCCTGGCATTGACGGTAGGACACGAGAGTACTTTTTTATCCAGAACAATGCAGAGGAAATTGCCAATGTTAGCCCCGGTATATTCCCCAAACTTCTGCCCGCCTTCTGGTTTGAGACTAAAATTGATTTCTACCACCCGGCGGTCGGGGTTGAACCCGGCATTGCTGACCTGATCCAGATCGCTGCCGGTAATGATGGTGGGGTAGATTGGGGCCGGCGGGGCGACCTGGCTGGCGCTAATCTCGCCGGTTCCCGAAATTTCGTTAGTGCCGGTCACGGGTTGAGTTGGACTGGCTTGACCCGCTCCGCCAAAACTGGTTTGGATGATCGTTCCTTCGGGAATCGGGCTGGACTGAGCATCTACAAATTCCAGCAAGCCTGTTTCACGCAAAGTGCTGATGGCCAGTTCAGGGTCGGAGATACCGGGCAGCTCGACAATCATGCGGTTGCTGCCTTGAAGCTGCACCAACGGCTCGGTCACACCCAGGCCGTTCACCCGGTTGTCCACAATCACCCGGGCCGCTTCCATTGCGCCCTCCTGTAGCTGCTGGCCTGCCGGCAGGTCGGCTTCCAGCACCACCTGCAAGCCGCCCTGCAAGTCTAGCCCCTGGTGAACGGCAATACTGCGCTGCTGGGAGCCTTGCCAGGGTAATAAAGCGACCCACCAGGGGACAGCTTCGGCAGGCGCACCTTCGGTTGCTTCGGGATAGGTATATTCTAAATTGACACTGTTGATCCAGATCAAAACGGCTGTCAGCAGCAAAATGCCGATGACAATGGTGATATTTCTTTGTTTCATAAATTCAATGGCGCCCTTATCTATTCACCCGCTTCTTCCAGTTGGGCGAGAATAATTGTACAAACATTCCGATTATAGTCGTGGGCCATGGCAATGTCAAATAAGGCCAAAAGGGTGTTAAATCTAAAAGAATAGCTTTTCTCAATTGTTATTTTCGTTTATAATTTTGAGGTTAGAATGTAACTTGACGTAAGTATTAAGCTACTTTTCATTCGCCGGCATTTCTATCAATATTCCACAAAGGAGTGACTTATGGCTGTTCCTAAAGGAGAATCCCTCTACATTTACGGCATGCATGATCGCGGCGGCGAGCACCTCATGCTGGTTGACGGGAAGGCGAAAGGCTGGGTTTTGGTAACGGAGGAAATCCGGGCGAATCCCGGCGATATGGGGGGCAGCAACTATACCGACCTGGCCGATAGGGGATTTGGTGTCATTGTCCGCCTGAACCATGCCTACGGCCCCGATGGTACTATTCCTCTCCCAAACAAGTATCAAGATTTTGCCCAGCGCGCGGCCAATTTTGTCAACAGATCGCCTGGCGCTCATATCTGGATTATCGGCAATGAAATGAACCTGGCCCGCGAACAACCCCGCAAGCCCGGTACTGACCAACCTGAGCCGATTACACCTCGCCTGTACGCCGACTGTTACCGGCTGTGCCGTAACGCCATCCGCCAACTGCCCGGACATAGTGATGACCAGGTTATTGTCGGCGCAATAGGACCCTGGAACCCTGAAACAACTTATGCAGCCGACGCTCAAGGGGCGTATGCGGCCAACAATCTGGCGGGTGGGATTGGTGACTATATCCAATATCTGCGGGATATTCTAGTGGCCATAGGGCCGGGTAACTGTGACGGCATTGCCATTCATGCTTATACCCACGGTGTTGATCCCAATCTTGTTTTCAGTGACAGCAAGATGGGAGCGCCTTTTCAGAAATATAATTACCATTTTCGGACCTATCGCGATCAGATGAATGTAATTCCTCCGGCCATGCGCAACCTGCCGGTCTACCTGACTGAGATGGACCAGGACGATCCGTGGGAAGACGCCAACCGGGGGTGGGTCAAAAATGCCTACAAAGAAATTAACGATTGGAATAAGGCCGGCAACCAGCAAATTCGGACCGCCATTCTCTACCGCTGGCCGAGGCACGATAAGTGGCATATTGACGGTAAACAGGGGGTTCAAAATGATTTCCGCGATGCTATTGCCTTCAACTATCAATGGAATCCCGAGGTCACTCCGGTCAGCCCTACCCCGCTGCCGGTAGAGATTCCTATTCCCACCACGCCGGTCGCGAGCCGCCCATCCTACCGGACGCGCTATCTCGGCCACAACACTCCGGCTACCCTTCCGGCGGGCCAAACGCTGGATTTGACCGTTTCGGTGCAAAATGTCGGCAGCATGACCTGGGCGCAGGATGGCACGACACCCTTCCGGCTGGGGTTCCAGTGGTACAACGCGGCCGGCCAAATGTTGACCTTCCCTCCCCAGTTTGATTTTCGCACCGCCCTGCCCGCCGATGTGCCGCCCGATGGCGCAGTGAATTTACAGGCACGGCTGCGCACCCCTGACGCGCCCGGTATTTACCAACTGCGCTGGGATATGATTCATGAACAGGTCACTTGGTTTACCTCGCAAGGGGACCAGGGCTTGCTCGTTTCGCCGATTAATGTCACCACGCAGCCGGTGGTCGTTACGCCTACCCCTGTTCCTACGCCCACCCCGGCCCCGGTGCAGGCGCTCATCCAAATTCAAGATGTCAGCGCCAGCCTGCCCCGCAGCGCCACCCAGCAGTACCCTACCCGCGTCCGGTCGGCCGTTCGCCGCTTGATTATCCATCATACGGCCACGCCGCCCACGGTTACGGTGCAGCGGGTAGCCGATTATCAGGTAAATACTCGCAACTTGCCGGGGATCACCTATCATTATTGTCTCACCCCCCAGGGACAGGTCTTCCAGACTCAGCCGCTTGAAGTCGTGGCGAATCACGCCGGTAATTTCAGCGGCGATAGCGCCGGCGTCTGTTTGATTGGCGACTTTACCAGCGTAGCCCCGCCCCAACCCCAACTCGATGCGGCGGCAGCGCTGCTGGCTCAACTGGCGTTGCAATTAGGCATCCCAGCCGATCAAATCTTTGGTTACAGTGATTTGGTGAAAACAGGCAGCCCCGGCGCTACCTTTCCGGCCTGGAAAGGGCCGCTCCTGGCTAAAGTGCAAAGCCTGATGGTCGGGACTGTACCCACGCCTGTGCCCGTTCCAACACCTACCCCAACGCCAACTCCCCAACCGACGCCGACGCCTACTCCGGTTATTGCCAAGCCCATCGAGCACTATATGCTCTTCTGGCATCAAGGGGGGGGCAACTGGGCCAAATGGGATTTGCTGGGGGCGTTTACTTATATTGATAAGTTCCCGGTGACAATCGGCTTTTCGGTTGAGGAAGCTAAATCGGCCAAACATGTGACCATTGTCGGTGGGCCGGGCGGTGTATCTGGTCAAGCCGAGCAGGTTTTACGAGCTGCTGGCTGCCAGGTCGAACGGCTGGCCGGGGCCACCGAAAGCGAAACCCGCCAAATGCTGGAACAACTTGCCGCGCAAGGACGGCGATACCGAACCCTGCGGTAAGGAAGAAAGTAGATAGGGGATGGTAGATGGTTAATCTATTGACAAACCCCAAAATCCGTGATATACTTTGTGCAATTATACACTCTGATGTGCAATTGCACAGTTACGTAATCGTACTGATCCTGATCGCCGTACCTTTTGATAGATGGAATTACCTCTAGCAGCTTTGGGGGGAAATCCCCTAACCTGATTGGTAATTTGGCATATTGACGGTTTTTGGAGTTCGTGTTAGAATCTGCCCGGCTCACATATCATGTTGTTGCTCTATTAAGATTATTGTTATTTGAGGTTCACCCCAGGCTTGGCTCGAAAGGAGGGACGATAAAAAAGCCAAAAAGAAAGATCGTTCCAGATTTCACCATTTCCCCTTATTTCAGTAAAACTTAAACAACGGATGTTTTTACATCAAGGAGGAGTTTTTCAATGAAGAAGTTTTTAGCGCTTGCTTTATTATTCGCTTTGCTGGTTACCATGCTGCCGGCCTCGCTGGTCAGCGCCCAGGGCGCCGGCGAGGATTATATCGTTCAAGCCGACGACTCCCTATCAAAGCTGGCCGATAAATTCTATGGCGACATCAACGCCTACTGGGCCATCATGTCGGCCACTAACCAGGCTAACGGCGAAGACCCCTCGTATGCCAAAATTGAAAACCCCGATATCGTAGAAGTCGGCTCCAAGCTGCGTATCCCCTCCCAGGAAGATGCCCAGGCGTTTATGGCTACGTTTGATCCGGCCAATGCTGACGTCGGCGTGCTGTTTGCCAGTGGCGCGAGCGGTCAGTTGCTGGTTGGTAACTGGTGGACCTCCGGTGGCGAGTTTGCCGGGGTCAACGAAGTCTACAAAATTTACCGGACCGAATACCCCGACGTGGAATTGGTCCATGCCGGTATCGCCGGTGGCGCGGGGACCAACTTCAAAGGCGCGAACCTGAACAAGCTGATTGCCGGCGATCCCTTTGATGTCTTCATGATGCACGCCGGCCTGGAAGCCGAACTCTACAGCCCCGAAAAGTACCTGGTGCCGGTGGATGATATCCTGGCCGAAACCGGGGTGCTGGATGTGATGCCCCAGGACTTGAAAGACCTGCTGAAGATTCGCGGCAACACCTACACCGTGCCGCTGAACATTCACCGGGGCAACGTGATGTGGACCAACACCCGGGTGCTGGAGCAGGCGGGCGTGGCTGTGCCGACCAACTTCGACGAATTCTTTGCCGCCTGTGACGCCTTGAAAGCCAAAGGCATTGTGCCGATGGCTCAAGGGAGCACCGATGGTTTTGAGTTTGGCCACCTGTTTGAGGTCGTGCTGGCCGGTACGGTGGGGGCTGAAAAGAATCACGGGCTGTGGCACGGGACGGTTCCCTGGAGCGACCCTGACGTAACCCAGGCCCTCGAAAACTATAATAAAGTAATGGATTGCACCAACGAAGATCGCGGTACCGTGAACTGGGTTGGGGCCATTAAGCTGGTCAACAATGATCAAGCCGCTTTCAACATTATGGGCGACTGGGCTTATGGTGAGGTGATTAACGATAAAGTGACGGATCACGTCACCTGGAGTTCACCTCCCGGCAACCAGGGCATGTTCTTCCTGGTCTCCGACGGCTTTGCCATCACCAAGGAAGCGCCCAACCCGGAAAATGCCCGCAACTTCGTCAAGATCATTACCCGCAAGGACGCCCAGGAAGCCTTCAACCAGAACAAAGGCTCCATCTGCGCCCGCACCGACTGCGATTACGATACCTTCCCGGCTGACCGGCGTGATTACTTTAAGGGTTCGGCGGCTGATTTTGCCACTAACCGCATCATCCCCATGGTTTCCCATGGCTCGGGGGCCATTCCTTCCTGGCAGCAGCAGTTTTTCGATATCATCACCAAGTTTGCCTCTGATCGGGATGTGGCGGCGGCTCAGACTGCCCTTTCCCTGGCGGCTGAAGACGCGGGTTTCCCGCAGCAGTAATGCTGCCGTCTTAGACCCTAAAGGACTCGAAGACCTTTAGGGTCTGAAATTAGCGAGGCAGCCCAGGCTGCCTCGCTAGATAATTTTGTTATGTTATTCTGAGCGACTCCGCAAGCGGGGAGCGAAGAATCCCCCAGGTCGTTGATTTAATACTACCCCCTCGGGGATTCTTCACTCCGCTACGCTTCGTTCAGAATGACCATGGAATCATAACTCAAGGAGAAGAGGGTGAAATAATGAGAAAGTTTCTAGCTGTTACGTTATTATTAACGTTGCTGATGCTTGTCTTACCCGCCGCTTTCGTCGCCAGCGCCCAGGGCAGCGGCGAAGACTACATCGCCCAGGCCGACGACTCTCTGTCAAAACTGGCTGACAAATTCTTTGGCGACATCAATGCCTACTGGGCCATCATGTCGGCCACCAACAAGGCCAACGCCGAAGACCCCTCCTATGTCAAAATTGAAAACCCCGACGTCATCGAAGTCGGCTCCAAGTTGCGCATCCCTTCTAAGGAGGATGCCGTTGCTTTCATGGCCACTTTCGATCCGGCCGAGGGTGATGTCGGCGCGCTGTTTGGTAGCGGGGCCAAAGGCCAACTACTGGTCGGAAACTGGTGGACTTCCGGCGGTGAATTTGCCGGGATCAACGAAGTCTACAAAATGTATCGAACTGAACACCCTGATGTAGAGTTGATCCATGCCGGTATCGCCGGAGGCGGCGGCACCAACTTCAAAGGCGCAAATCTGAACAAGCTGATTGCCGGCGACCCGTATGATACCTTCATGCTGCACGCCGGTCTGGAAGCCGAACAGTACTCGCCCGACCTGTACCTCCAGCCGGTAGATGATATTTTAGCCGAGACTGGCGCCCTGGAGGTTATGCCTGAAGATCTGAAAGCGCTGCTCAAGGTTAGAGGCAACACTTACACGGTTCCCCTCAATATCCATCGCGGCGGGGTGATGTGGACCAACACCCGGGTGCTGGAAAAAGCCGGCCTGGCCGTGCCCACCAACTTTGACGAATTTTTTGCTGCCTGTGAGACTCTCAAGAGCCAGGGCGTGGTTCCGCTGGGTCTGGGGATCTCCGATGGTTTTGAGTTAAGCCATACGTTTGAAGATGTGCTGTTGGGTACCGTCGGCGCCGATAAGTTTAGCGGCTTGTGGAATGGGTCGGTTTCCTGGACCGATCCCACTGTCGCCCAGGCTTTGGAAAACTTCAACAAACTGTTGGACTGCACCAACGAAGATCGGGGCACGATTGGCTGGGTGGGCGGCATTGAATTAGTCATCAATGATCAAGCCGCTTTCAACATTATGGGCGACTGGGCTTATGGAGAAGTGCTGGTCAATAACGCTACAGATTACGTCACCTGGAATCCGGCTCCGGGGACGCAAGGCACTTTCTTCTTAGTGTCTGATGGATTTTCCTTGACTAAAGAAGCGCCCAACAAAGAAAATGCGATTGAGTTTATCAAACTGCTTACCCGCAAAGATGCCCAGGAAGCCTTTAACCAGAATAAAGGCTCGATCTGCGCCCGCACCGATTGCGATTACAATACCTTCCCGGCCGACCGCCGGGCCTATTTCCAGAGCACTGCTGACGATTTCAAAACGGCTCGCATCATCCCTATGGTGACCCACGGCTCTGGGGCTATCCCCAGTTGGGCAACACAATTTGGCGACATTGTCATTAAATTTGCTTCTGACCGGGATGTGGCGGCGGCCCAGGCTGCTTTTGTCCTGGCGGCTGAGGATGCCGGTTTCCCGCAGCAGTAAGCCTGTCGTCTTAGACCCTAAAGGTCTCGAAGACCTTTAGAGCCTAAACAATGAAATTTTTGTACATGGTGTCCCGTTCACGAACAAGTTGAACATTATCACCAGGTCCAAAGCGCGAGGCTGAAGCCGTCGCGCTGAGAGAGCAAAGCTCTACGAGCTAAATTAGCCCACCGGGCTTCGCTCTTTCAGCCTGACGGTTTTAGTCTCAGGCTCTTAGCGTCAGGGTGGTTTGTTTAACCTCTCAGTGAACACCACAAATTTTTGTACATTGAGCAAGAAATTTAGACAGGATTTACAAGATTTACAGGATTGAATTTTTAAAATCTTGTTAATCCTGTTAATCCTGTCTATAAACCTGTTTGGTTCCGGCTTGTCCGGGCTGGGAGAAACAAAAGGTATGGCTCTTAACTGGGAAAAGAATTGGGAAAAGATTGTCGGCTTTCTGTTTATCCTGCCTTCATTAATTGCCATCGTCGTCTTTGTTTATGGTTTCATCGGTTGGACGGGCTGGGTTTCCGTCTCAAACTGGACACGGGGGGCCGAACCCAATTATACCTATGGCGGCTTTGACGCTTACGCCCGCCTGTTTGGGACGACTGAACGCTACGCTGCGGGCATTGACGCCACCCGCTTTGCCGCCAGCCTGCGCAATGTTATTGGCTTTACGGCCATTTTTCTGCTCAGTTGCATTATCGTCGGGTTTACGCTGGCCGCGCTGCTCGACCGTCATGTTAAGGGTGAAAATTTCTTTCGCAGCCTGTTTTTGTTTCCCATGGCCATTTCTTTTATTGTCACCGGCCTGGCCTGGCGCTGGATTTTTACCCCCGGCGACCCCAATGTAGGGACGACCGGGCTTAACCGTATTCTTGAGAATATAGGTCTGGGCTTCATCCGGCCTAATTGGGCCAGCGATGTGATTTACCATATCCCCCCAGACTCACTCGTGGGGCAGTTATTGAACAGTATCGGCCTGACGGCACTGACCTCACCCCGCTTTGGCATTTCCCTGGGGATTATTACCCTGACGATTGCTGCTATGTGGCAGCTTTCGGGGTACACCATGGCCCTCTACCTGGCCGGCCTGCGCGGCATCTCCGATGACCTGCGCGAAGCCGCCCGCGTGGATGGGGCCAGCGAACTCCAGATTTATCGCTACATCATCATTCCCCTGCTGCGACCCGTTACCCTGAGCGTCGTCATTGTCCTGGCCCATATTTCGCTCAAGATTTACGACTTGGTGGTAGCCATGGGAGGTGTCGGCCAGGGCTTTATCAAAGATGTCCCTGCCTACATGATGTGGGAAACAACCTTTGACCAGGCCCGTTTTTCCCAGGGGGCGGCTATTGGCGTGGTTTTGTTAATTCTCATTTCAATCCTGATTATCCCCTACCTGACCATTAACTTACGGCAGCAGGAGGAGCGTTAATGGCAACCCAATCTATCACCACTGCTCAAACTAGCGTAGCGGCCAAGCACCGCTCCCATTTCAGGTGGACTCGCCTGCTAATGTACGCTATTCTTATCTTCTTCTCAATTTTTTACATCTTGCCGGTCTACCTCATCCTCATCACCAGCTTCAAACAATATGTTGATATTGACCTGTACCGGATGTGGGAATTTCCCCCGGTCTTTAACCTGCCGCAGTGTACCAACCCTCTCCTTTTTTGCTTTGACAGCTTTTACGAAGCCTGGTTTGGCAGTGCCGCCGTAATTGGTATGGGCACGGCTTTTATGAACAGTGTGACGATGGCCATCCCGGCCACAATCATCTCCACTGTGCTTGGCTCATTGAATGGCTACATCTTATCCAAATGGAAATTTAAATATGCGGACGTCATTTTTCCCTTCATCTTGTTCGGCATGTTCATTCCTTACCAGTCCATCTTAATTCCGCTGACCCTCACCTTAAAGGCGATGGGGCTTTATGCCAGTCTAGCCGGCTTGGTTTTTGTCCATGTGGTTTATAGTATCCCCATTGCCGGACTCATCTTCCGCAACTACTACGCCACTATTCCCAACGAGATGCTCGAAGCGGCCCGGATTGACGGCGGCAATATCTTTAGCATTTATCGCCATATTATTTTACCCCTGTCGCCGCCGGCTTTTGTGGTCGTGCTCATCTGGCAGTTCACCAACATCTGGAATGACTTCATCTTTGCCGTGACCATTGCCCAAAACCAAAACCAGCCGATGACGGTGGCCCTCAACAACATTGCCGGCAGCTTCACCGTCCAATGGAATGTGCAAATGGCGGCGGCCTTCCTGACCGCCCTGCCAACCCTGCTGGTCTATATCATCCTGGGCCGCTACTTCCTGCGGGGATTGCTGGCGGGTTCATTAAAAGGTTAAAAACAGCAGGGGAGTAGAGGTGCAGGGGAGCAGGGGAGAAATTCTTCTCCTCTTCTCCTCTGCTCCCCTGCCCAATTTGGAGGAAATACTTATGCCCGACAAAATCCGCTGGGGACTTCTCTCGACCGCCAATATCAACGATGCCGTCATAGAGCCGATTCGCCAGGCCAGCCGGAGCGAACTGGTCGGCGTCGCCAGCCGCAGTTTGGA
Source organism: Chloroflexota bacterium (assembly GCA_016860845.1). The sequence continues at coordinate 15,454 of BOKF01000030.1, read as the reverse complement.
CAAGGCCCAGGCGTATGCCCAGGCCAAAGGTATCCCCAAGGCTTATAGCAGCTATGAGGAACTCCTGGCCGATCCAAATATTGATGTGATTTACAATCCACTGCCCAATACGCTCCACTGCGAGTGGACCGTCAAAGCCGCTCAGGCCGGCAAACACATCCTGTGCGAGAAACCGATCACCCCCACTCTGGCCGAACTCGATCAGGTCGAAGCGGCGGCCAAAGCGAACAAAGTGACTGTGTTTGAAGCCTTCATGTACCTGCACCATCCCCAAATGCTGCAAGTCAAAGAGATGGTCCGGGCCGGCAGGCTGGGCAACCTACAACTGATCCACAGTTGGTTTGCCTATTACCTGCCGCCCGAAGACAGCCAGAACATCCGGCTTGCTCCGCACTTGGCCGGGGGCAGCTTGTGGGATGTCGGCGTTTATCCTAACAGCCTGGCCATCGTCATGGCCGGGGCCGGAGCGCCGGTCGAGGTGTGGGCCAGCCAGAAGATTGGCGAAACGGGCGTGGATGTCTCCTTCATCGGGCAGATGAAATTCGCCAATGGCGTCATCGCCCAAATTTCTTGTGGGTTTCGGACCCCCTTCCACGAAGGGGCGCATCTCATCGGAGACGCGGGGATGATTCAGATCCTCGAACCGTGGAAGCCGGGCCTGGCCGGCAAGAATAGTAATTTGATCTACACGGCCAGGGATGACAGCAGAGAAACCCTGGTTATCCCGGCCGCTAATCCCTACCTGGCCGAAGTCGAAGCGATGGAAGCCTGTATCCTGGATGGCGCCGAACCGGTGGTTCCCTTGAGCCTCAGCCGTGACTTCCTGCGCAGTGTCCTGGCCTTATACGAGTCGGCCAGAACCGGCCAGGTGGTGAAGCTGTGAGTAAAAACCTCAAAAGTCTGCCAGACCTTTGAGGTTTGACATTGGACCACTTGTTTATCTGCCTTGCTGATATAATTGCTTATCTGTAACTGTCCTGCTAAAATTTTGGGCGAACTATAGGGTTCGCCCATTTTATTGAGCCGCCGGGAGCGCGAAATGAGCACACCAATCTCGTCAAAATCTTGCATTGTCGCCGGGCATATCTGCCTGGATGTCATCCCGACCCTGCTGGGTGCGGGCGATTTCGAATCCACTTTCCGGCCGGGCCGGCTGCTGGAAGCAGGGCCGGCCGTCATATCCACCGGCGGGGCGGTCTCCAACACCGGGTTGGCCATGCACAAGCTGGGCGTCAACACCCAGTTGATGGGCAAAATTGGCCCTGACCTGTTCGGACAGGCCATCCTTGATGTGGTCCGAAGTCACGGAGGGCATCTCGCCGATGGGATGCACATTGTTCCCGGCGAAGCCAGTTCCTACACCGTCATCCTCAACCCGCCCAACGTTGACCGGATTTTTCTGCACTGTCCCGGGGCGAATGACACCTTTGGCGCCGATGACATCAATTATGACGCCCTCCGGCAGGCCGACTTGTTTCACTTTGGTTATCCACCTTTGATGAAGCGGATGTATCAAAACCAGGGCGAGGAACTGGTCAAGATATTCCGGCAAGCCAGGGCGACAGGTGTGACGACCTCGCTAGACCTGGCCATGCCTGATCCCACCGGTCCATCGGGTCAGGCCGATTGGCCTGCCATCTTAAAATCGGTTTTGCCCTGGGTAGACCTGTTCTTGCCCAGCATCGAAGAAATCCTGTTGATGCTCTACCCTGAGACGTTTAGAGAGATTTCAAGGGGCGCTGCTCAAATTAGCCCACCCCTGGCTTCCCGGATTGCTGACGATTTGTTGGCTCTGGGAGCAAAAGTGATCATGCTCAAAGCCGGTCATTGGGGCCTGTACCTGCGCACCTCGACCGAAGCTAAATTGGAGGAAATGGGCCGCGCCCGTCCCAGCCAGCCGGCTCGCTGGGCCAATCGTGAATTTTGGGTGCCGATCTTCCAGACGGAAGTGATCGGTACGACCGGCGCGGGCGATGCGACCGTCGCCGGATTTTTGAGCGCCCTGCTGCGCGACCTGCCCCCCCGCCAGGCAGTGACAATGGCTGCCGCTGTCGGGGCGTGCAATGTGGAGGCCGCCGATGCCGTCAACGGTATCCGTTCCTGGGAAGAGACCGTAACCCGTGTCGGAGCCGGTTGGCCGCGCCAGAAACTGGATTTTGACAACTTCCCCGGCTGGCGCTTTGATCCCTTCCGCCAATTCTGGCTGGGGCCAAATGACCCGACCTAATCCGACCCGCCAATGAACCCAAATTGACACGGATTTATTTCTTAATTCGTAACTACCCGCGACACAGAGACACGCGGAGTGAACACAGAGTCTCCCAGAGAAATCTTTCCGCTTTTTCTCAGCGTTTCTCTGTGTCTTCTCGGCGAAACTCTGTGTAACCTGAGCAGATTTCTTGATTTTTTACCATGACTCTTTCTCCTCTCCTTTTAGCCCTTGACTTTGGCGGTACTAAGTTGACTGCTGCTGTTGCCCATTCGGGCCAGCGAACGTGGCTGGCGCACCGGCGCGTCTTTCTGCCCTCTGGCGTAGATGGGCGCTATGAGTATGATACCATGCTTGACCTGGGGCGTGATTTAATTGAGGAAGTGGGCCAGCCGGCGGCAGTGGGGGTCAGCTTTGGCGGCCCGGTTTATGCCCCGGAGGGTTTGGTCCGGCGTTCATTCCATACGCCTGGTTGGGAGAACACGCCGCTGGCCGAATGGTTGCAGGCGGAGTTAAACGCGCCGGCCGTGATTGACAATGACGCCAATGCCGCCGCCCTGGGAGAGTTTCGCTTTGGGGCCGGTCAGGGCTGCCAGCATGTGCTGTATGTGACCATCAGCACCGGGGTTGGCGGCGGCTGGATTCTCAATGGCCGGCCCTACGCCGGGGCGGATGGCCTGGCTGGGGAAATCGGTCACCTGGTGGTGCAGCCGGGCGGATTTTTATGCCCCTGTGGCAAGCGTGGCTGCCTGGAGGCGGAAGCCAGCGGGCCGGCGATGGTTCGGCGAGCCAGGTTGTACCTGGCCAAGAAAAAGGATAAAGCCCGCTCTGGACACAGCAGCCGGGCCAGGCGCCTGCTGGAGTTGGCCGAGGGCAGCCCTGACAAAATCACCGCCCAGATGATTAGCCAGGCTGCCGCCGGGGGCGACAAGCTGAGCCAGAAAGTTATCCGCGAGGCGGCGGAACGGCTGGGTTGGGGGCTGGCTGGGGCGATCACCTTGATGAATCCTGACCGGGTTATTCTGGGCGGCGGTGTGACCAAATCCGGCGAATTATGGTGGCAAACTGTGCGTGATACAACCCGCGCCCAGACCCACCCTGAAATCAGTGTGGAAATTGTTCCCGCAGCTTTGGGCGATGACGCGCCCTTGTGGGGTGCGGCTGCCTTAGCCGAGGACGCGATCCGATGAAACGAAGGGGCCAGGTGGCAAAGATTGTTCATACTCGCCTCCTCGCCTCCGGCTAAATTGAGGTAATATTCCCTTGAATCGCCAAAATGGACGTCATTATCTCCCTAACACCTTGATTGAAATTGTCAACCCCTACCGGCCTTGCGCCCGACTGCGCCATGTTTTGTTTGATTTTGATGGCACGGTATCGCTCATCCGCGAAGGGTGGCAGCAGATGATGGTCGAGCTGATGGTCGAATTTTTGCTGGTAACTCCGGCGGCTGAAGACGAAGCAACCCTGCGCCAGAGGATGACCGATCTGGTCGCTCACTCAACCGGCCGCCCGACAATTGACCAGATGACCTACCTGACCGATGAGATCGTCCGGCGGGGCGGCTCTGCCCAGGATGCCCAGGTTTACAAGGCGCTTTTTCTTGAAAGGCTGCTGGCGCGGGTGAATCAACGCCTGGCCGATTTACGCAGCGGCCGGCTCAAGCCGGCTGAATTGACCGTACCCGGCGTGATTGAATTTCTGGCAGCCCTGCAAGCCCGGGGAGTCACCTGCTACCTGGCCAGCGGCACCGAGCGCGAGGCGGTGGCCAATGAGATAGCCGCCCTGGGACTGGCTCACTGCTTTGAGGACAGGATTTACGGTCCCCAGGATGGCGCTCCCGTCTTTTCCAAAAAAGCGGTCATCAACCAGATTTTGCGCGATTACAGCCTGCGGGGCTGTGAATTAGTTTCAATTGGCGATGGTAAGGTTGAGATCGAGTACACGGCTGAAGCAGGTGGGATTGGCGTCGGCGTAGCCAGCAATGAGGTCGAACGGCAGGGGATCAATGAACTGAAGCGGGAGCAGCTTATTCAAGCTGGAGCTAATATTATCGTCCCTGATTTTCGGGAGGGTGAGGCGTTGTTGAGTTATCTAACCGAAGAAGAGACGAGAAGGCGATGAGCGGAAGAAGCGAAGCCGAGAAGCCGCGAAGCAGCGATGAGAAGGAACTTAATTCTCCTATCCTCGCGTCCTCGCGTCCTCGTGTCCTCGCCTCTGCGTCTCCTTCCCGGCTGTGGGAAGTGGACACCCTGCGCGGTGTAGCCATTGTCCTGATGGTTATTTATCATTTTACCTGGGATTTGGTTTACTTTGGCTTGTACCAGGCCAATTTACTGGCCGGTCCCTGGCAGTGGTTTGCCCGGGGCATCGCCACCATTTTTATTTTTGTGATGGGGGTTTCCTTGACTCTCAGCGACACACGGGAGCGACAGCGCCTGGGACAGCCTCCCTCTTTTAAGAAATACCTGTGGCGAGGCGGTAAGATACTTGGCCTGGGGTTGCTGGTGACAGCGGGAACTTACTTTTTTATTGGCCGTGGCTTTGTCATCTTTGGGATTTTGCACCTGTTAGGTTTGTCCATCATTTTGGCCTATCCCTTTTTGCGGAGGAGCCGCTGGCTGAATCTCGTCGCCGGCCTGGTGGTCATTGCTGGCGGGGTATATGTAGATACGCTGGTGGTTTCGTATCCGTGGCTCATCTGGTTGGGGATAAAACAGGCGGGCATCTATATGGTAGATTATTACCCGGTTTTGCCCTGGTTCGGCCTGTCTTTACTGGGCATATTTGCCGGGTACTCGCTCTATCCTCAGGGAGTCCGCCGCTTTGCCTTGCCCCACCTGGCCGACTTTCCCCCGGTACGAGGGCTGCGCTTCCTGGGGCGACATTCCCTCCTGATTTACGTCATTCACCAGCCGATCTTGATTGGCTTACTGGTGGCGCTGGGTTTTGGCTCTTCTTAGACCCCCCTGGCGAATGGTATAATCCGCCGAAAACTGGAGCGCAGACCTTGGTCTGTCCTACAACAACAGGTACTCAGGTGACTGGCACTTTTCTCCTTCTGCTAACCAAGTGCCAGTCACCTTTAGCCTGAGCAGTTACAACAGGTAAAGCAACATGACCACCTATACCCTTCGCCCGGCCACCCTGGCCGATGTTCCCACCCTTGTCCACCATCGCCACGCCATGTTTGCGGAGATGGGCTTAAGCGGTGACTACGAGACAATGGACGAACGCTTTGATCCCTGGCTGCGGCAGGCGATCTCCGCCCAGCTCTACTTTGGTTGGGTTGTCGAAACGGAGCGGGACGAAATTGTGGCCGGGGGTGGGGTCGGTTTATTGGCCCGCCCGCCCAGCCCTCTGGATTTGAACGAACAGTGGGGGTTTGTTTATAACGTCTACACCGAGCCTTCTCACCGGCGGCAGGGACTGGCCCGCCAACTGATGGAAACTATTCACACCTGGTGCCGCGAACGCGGGTTAAAAACTGTGGGCCTCAATGCCAGCGACTTTGGCCGGCCGCTCTACGAGACGCTGGGCTACCAGCCCTCTGAGACGCTTATGCTGTTGAAATTAGAGAATTCGTAATCACAAGGATAATCAAATGCCTTTTCCTACCTTTGACCGCTCGCAACTCAAACTCAAGCCGCTCGCCGAGCGGGTTCACGACATGGGGCTGGCCCAAATCATCGCCCTTGACGACAAAACCTTACCTTTTAACCACCCAGATTTGCCCACTCTGGCCCGCCGGGTGGCAGCAGCGCACCGGCAGGGCGGGCAGGTCATTTTGATGATGGGCGCGCACATGCTCAAAGTGGGCCTATCCCGTTTTATCATTGACCTGATGGAGCGAGGGATTATCACCCATGTGGCGATGAACGGAGCCGGCCCTATTCACGATTTTGAATTGGCCCTGGCCGGCGCTTCAACCGAGAGCGTGGCCCGCTACATTCAAGAAGGCCAATTCGGTTTGTGGGCCGACACAGGGCGGATCAACGACGCTATTGTCGCCGGGGCGCGGGATGGCATCGGCCTGGGTGAAGCGGTGGGCCGGGTGATCGAGCGGGAGCAGTTTCCGCATCGTGAGCTGAGTGTGCTGGCCGCGGGCTGCCGTCTGGGTATTCCGGTTACCGTCCACGTTGGGATTGGCTACGATATTATCCACGAACACCCCAACTGCGACGGCGCCGCCCTGGGGCAGACGTCCTACCAGGATTTCCTGATTATTGCCCAGACGGTGTCAAAATTGCAGGGCGGGGTCATGCTCAATTTCGGCACGGCGGTGATGGGGCCGGAAGTTTATCTCAAAGCCTTGGCCATGGCCCGCAATGTGGCCCACCAGCGGGGCGAAAAAATCAATGAATTTACCACAGCCGTCTTTGACCTGCTGGACTTGGGGGCGGTGGACATCCACACCGAAGCGCCCAAAGACGACCCGCGTTACTATTACCGGCCCTACAAAACCATCCTGGTTCGCACCGTGCAGGATGGGGGCGAGAGTTTTTACTTCCGCGGCGACCATCGGGCCACGTTCCCGGCGCTGTATCATAAAGTGTTGCACGAATTGAACCTCTTTGGAATTGAACAGGATTAATTTTTTGACAATCAAGATTGGCGAAAATCATCTTCCGTATAAAATTATTAGAAGAGTTTGGTAGAAAAACAATTGGGAGTGTTGTTATGAGCGTAACGATTAAACCACTGGTCGAGCTTGTGCAGGAGCTTCCACCCGATGTTCAAGCAGAAGTTAGGGATTTTGTTGAATTTTTATTGGCCAAGCATGGCCGAAAATCTGGCAAGAAACTTCGCCAAGACTGGGCAGGTGCTTTACGTGATTTTCGTGATCAGTATACGTCTTTAGATCTTCAACAGCAGGCGTTAGACTGGCGAGGCGATTAGTGTATCTGCTTGATACGAATATTTGGCTTGAGCGATTGCTTGATCAGGATAGATCGGAAGAAGTGGGGCGGCTTCTTGATCAAGTGCCATCGGACCAACTCTTGATCACCGATTTTTCCTTTCATTCGATTGGTGTAGTCCTCAGTCGGCTGCAGCGTGCCGAAGAGTTGTTACGCTTCGTCCAGGACGTGTTTCTTGATGGAGAAGTCAGCCTTGTCTCTTTAGAGCCAGCAGAGATGCAACGATTAGTCGAGGTTATGGATACATTCAGCCTTGATTTCGACGATGCTTATCAGTATGTGGCGGCTGAAAAATATGCTGCTGTCTTGGTCAGCTTCGACGAGGATTTTAACCGGACGAAGCGCAGCCCCATGAAACCCGCCGAGATTTTAGGAATAGAGTAAAATCAAACTTTTGGGTAACTGTGTGGATAGTTTTCGCTTCAACCGACTTCTCGAAAAATTTCCCTCCCTCCATATCTTGGTGGTGGGGGATTTTTTTCTGGATAAATACCTCAGCCTTGATCCCGCCCTGAGTGAAATCTCCCTGGAAACCGGGCTGGAAGCCTACCAGGTGGTCGAAATTCGCCACAGCCCCGGCGCGGCGGGGACGGTCGTTTCGAATTTGCGGGCGCTGGAAACCCAGGTAGCGGTGGTCGGGGTGATTGGCCGAGATGGGGAAGGCTTTGACTTAAAGCAGGGCTTGAGCCAACGCGGGGTTAATACTGAGGCATTGCTCGAAACGCCGGAGCGCTTCACCCCGACCTATACCAAGCCCATGCTGCGTTCAACCACGCCGGGCGGCCCGGAGCGGGAATTGAACCGGCTCGACATCAAGAATCGCCGGCCGCTGCCGGCCGACTTGGAAGCGGCGGTGATCGCTCAACTTGACCGGCTGGTTCCGGCAGTGGACGGCGTGGTCATCGCCGACCAGGTGCAGGAGCGCAACTGCGGGGTTATCACCGATAAAGTACGGGCAGCCCTGGCCCGGCTGGCTGAACAATTCCCCACCAAAATCTTTGTCGCCGACTCACGGGTGCGGATTGGCGAGTTTGAGCGGGTGATCATTAAGCCAAATATGCATGAGGCGCGAGAAGCCGTTGGAGGATTGGAGGATTGGAGGGCTGGAAGGTTGGAAGGTTGGAAGGTCGGAGATTATGGTGGGGATGATGGATTGATGTTGGCTCATGCGTGGGGTGAGGCTCTATTCGCCCAGAATCAAAAGCCGGTTTTGGTCACGTTGGGCCCACAGGGAATTTTGGTGGTCACAGAGAACGGTTTTGAGCATGTGCGGGGCATGCCCGTCTCTGGTGAAATTGATGTGGTTGGAGCAGGGGATAGTGTGATGGCGGGAGTGGTAGCGGGACTAAGCGCGGGCGGGACAGTCGCCGAAGCGGCTTTTATCGGTAACGTGGCCGCCTCGATTACGATTCAACAGATAGGTACGACCGGTACGGCGTCACGGGAGCAGTTGCGCCAAAGATACGAAGAGATGAAGCGATGAGGCATGAAGTGAAGCATAGAGAGGCGAGGAGGCGAAGAAATTCCCTCGCGTCCTCGCCTCTTCGCTTCATCAATATCCCCATTTAGCCCGGTAAACGGCTCCGGCCGCTAACAAAAGCAAAATTAACAGGCCGCCCCAGAAACGCCCATCCTGGATGAGGGTCTGGCCTTCATCCGCGCCGGTTGTAGGCAGCCCTTTGTCTACCATCTGATCACCGGTTGTGGGGCCTGTAGCTGTGGTCGTGGTGGTGACGGTCGTTCCGGCCCCGCCGGCGCTGGTTTGGAGGGGTGGCGCAGCCACAGAGGATGGGCCAACGAGGCTGAAACTGTCGAAGGTGTATTGGGCCTCGCTTTGATCGGGCCACTTGTTCCAGCCCCGCACAAACAGCGTAATCCTGGGTGAGGTGGGTGCAATGGTGGTGGTAAAACTGTAAAACTTTGTTACCGAGGCGTTGAGCAGTTGTTCATCCCAGGGCAGTTCAACCCAATCACCCTCCGCCACATTTTGCCAATTCTGTAAACCGGTCTGGCTGACGGCGTACTGGGTGCGGTAACCGTAACTGCTCTGGTTGACATCGCCCTGGCCGCTCCGAATTTGACCGTGCAAGGTTAGGGTGTAAACCTCGTTCGGCACAACCTCAACCTGCTGATAAATCCCGGCATAACGATTGTACTGTGTTGCCCCGGCGATAGTAATCCGCTGGGCGTTGGAGCCGGACTCGACGTAGGGGAACGTTTCATTGGTATAGATGGCCTGAAAGCTGTCGTTTCTAAAAGGCTCCCATTCCAGGGCTACACCTCTCTGGTCAAAGCCCTGTTCAAAATCTCCGTTCTTGAGTAAATTTTTGATCTCACCTGGTTGAGGGCCGCTGCTAGTCACTACCGGAGCTGCCGGGGTGGGAGCAGGCCTGGTCGGGGTCGAAGTGGGTGGGGCAGCGGTCGGCGTAGGGGTAGGGGTAGGGGTGGTGGTTTCCTGGGAGAAAGGAACGACGGTTACGGTCACCGTCTCTTCTGAGAGAACGCGGGTCGGTGTAGCCGTGGCCTCTTCGGCTGGGGTGGCTGTCGGGGTGGGTTCTTCGGTTGCTGCTGCGGTGGGAGTAGGCGTATTGCCACCGACCACCTCCTCGCCGGCCGTGAAGATTCTGAAAATCAGCACAGCGACCAGGCAGACGAGCACCAATAGGACCAACCCGATCAGGATCATACGCCGGGGGTTTTCTCTGATTGCTTCCATATCCATGGACGTTCTCCAGAAACTGCCATTTTGAGCGGCCAGCGGAAGCGAAAAATCCCTCTAACTTGGTTTAAAGTCAATATCTGGGGGATTCCTCGCTCCGCTGCGCTTCGTTCAGAATGACCTGTGAGCAAAAATCTTTACCCGTTTAATACCAGCTCCATAATGGAATACCCAAAAACTGCCCAGGGGTCAAACTTTGGACCGGCGTCAGGCCGTTGGCGCTGGCGAGTTTGGCTGTGGATAAACCACATTGGAAGGCAATGCTGTCCAGCGTGTCACCGGGCTGAACTTCGTACACATTGGGACCGGGCTGGACTTCACCGGTCGGTACGAATATCCCCTGGCCGGCGATAACATAGTAAGCCGGGCTAACTCCATTCACTTCGGCCAGGAGAGGTAAGGCCACACCGAAGTAATTGGCAATGCCGGTGAGGGTATTCCCCGGCCGCACCCGGTAGCAGAAGCCCACCGTGCCGTCTGGCGCCCCGGAAACAGGCGTAGCCGACGGGTTGGGCTGAGGCTGGGTTGTGGGTGTGCCGGTTCCTGGCGCCGGCGGGGTTGGGCCGGTGACGGTAACCTCAACCTTGTCCTCGGCAGTCGCACTGCAGTTATCGGTCACAGTCAAGGTGACTTCAAACATGCCGGTGCTGCTGTAACCGTGGGTGACGCTCTGGCCGCTGTCCGTTTCGCCATCGCCAAAATCCCATTCAAAGGTGGTAATTGTACCGTCCGGGTCGCTGGAGCCGCTGCCATCAAGGGTGACAAAAGCCTGACCTTTGCCCATCATCGCCGTGTAGGGATCGCCCGCATCAGCCGCAGGCGGCGTGTTGGCGGAGCAGTCCGGCTGCGGCGTCGTACCGGGCGCCGGACCCGTGGTTGGGGTGACGGTTGGGCCGGGCACGGGCTGCGTGGTGGCGGTAGCGGTCGGTTCTTCCGTCGGCAGTTCGCCGCCATGCTCGTCAATCATATCCTGGGTTGGCTCTACCGTCACCAGCGGTTCCTCGGTAGCGCCTGGCTCCTCAGTGGCGGGCGGAAGCGGTTCCTCGGTGGCACCTGGCTCTTCGGTGACGGGGGGAGGCACTTCTTCAGTCGCGGGAGGAGGCTCGGTTGTCGCCCCAGGTTGTTCTGTAGTGGGCAGAGGCTCTGTCGTCACTCCCGGCTGCTCGGTGGGCGAAGGTTCGGTGGTGTCAACAGGGGGAACAACCGTGGCATCTGTCGGAGCCAGGGTCGGTGTGTCGAGCGCAACAGGTGCAGACGTTGCCGTTGGCTGGCCGGGAAGGCCTGGAATCGGCAGAGCGCCAAGCAAGTTATTCCCCAAGAGCCGGGAACCCAGATAACAGAGCACGCACAGCCCAACCAGGGCTAACAGGATAAGTAAAATCAGGCGTAATGGACTGCTTCTTCTCGGCGCCTCGTCTATCTCTTCTTCGTCTGCTTCCACAACTCCATCTTCATCAAGATCGCGGTTAGCAGTCATGACCACACTCCTCCTATAGACTAAATGCTATAAATAGAGATAATTTTAAGTATACCATAATAATGTAAATTATGTCAACATACTTCGCGCAAACCTGTCTGGCAAGAAGTCTCCCGCGCAATTTAATTGCCCCGGCGGCAGGAGCGTGGTAACATGTCGGGTATCATGTGTCACGGGTAAAGTGTCCTGTGTCGGGTTTCTTAGTTGACATTGATCCTTCGGACAGGAGTTAACAGTGGTTCCAGTTAGCCTAAAACTGCGTAATTTTATGGCCTATCACAGCGAGGCCATGCTTGATTTTCAAGGGATTCGCCTGGCGGCGCTGACCGGCGAAAATGGAGCCGGCAAAAGCAGCCTGCTGGATGCGATTACCTGGGCCTTGTGGGGCAAGGCCAGGGCCAAGCGAGACGACGACTTGATTTGCCTGGGCCAGACCGAGATGGAGGTGGAATATACCTTTGATCTCAACCGTGATGTGTATCGCATTATCCGTAAGCGCGACGCCAGCCGCAAAGGCCGCAGCGACCTGAGCCTGCACGTGGCCGACGCCGGGGGCTGGCGCACCCTGACCGAAAGCAACCTCCGGGCCACCCAAATCAAAATCAACCAACTGATGCGCCTGGATTACGACACCTTCATTAATTCCGCTTTTCTGCTGCAGGGCCGGGCCGACGAGTTTACCACCAAGCCGCCGGGCGAACGCAAGAAAATCCTGGGCGACATCCTGGGGCTGCAAATCTACGATGAGTACGCCGAGCGGGCCAAGGCACGGGCGGCAGCCAGGGAGAATGAGGCCAATATCATCGTGGCTGAGGTTAACCGGATTGAACAGGAGCTGGCCCAAGAGCCGCGCTATCAAACCGAACTGGTCGAGGCGCAGCGCGCCGCCGACGAGTTGAGCCAAGCCCGGCAGACAGCCGAAAAAGAGATGGATACTCTGCGCGAGCGCTACCGGGCCATTGACTACAAGCAACGCCAGCTCGACGACCTGTGCGACCGTCTCAGCCGGACCCAACTGGATGTTGAAGAGACAGCCAGAACCATTGAGGCTGTTCAGGCTCAGCTTGAGCAATGCCGGGAGATGCTGGCCCACCGCGCCGACATCGAAAGCGGCCTGGAAAGCCTAAAACAGGCCAGAGAGCAGGTCGCCGAGTGGGAGCGGCGTTTGCACGAGTCGTTCAAATTGTCCGAACGCAAAAACGAATTGGAACGAGCTTTAGCCGAGGCCCGGGCAAAACTTGAAGCGGACCTGGCCCAGGTCAGCGCTACGGTCAACTTGCTTAGCCCCAAGGCAGCGGCGCTGGAGACTCAGCGGGACCAATTAAATGAAGCCCGGACTGAGTTAGCCGCTTTGCAAGCCCTGGAAATGGAACGAGAAGCTCACCGCCAAACACTGACCGATATAAAGGAAGAAGCCGCCCGGCTGGAGGAGCAAAACAGGCAGCTTAAAGTCGAAATGGACGAGCTGAAAGCCAAGCTGACCCAATTATCAGGCGCCGGTTCGAGCTGCCCGGTCTGCCAGCGCCCGCTTGACGAAACGCATCGCGCCGAGGTGGCCGCCCAATTCCAGAACCAGGGCACGACGAAGGGCAAAACTTACCGCGATAATCAGGCCCGGCTGCGCCAAATTGTCGAACAGCGCGAACTCTTGCAGCAGCAAACGGCTGAAGCGGAGTGGCAGTTGCGCAGTTTAGCCGCGGTGCAAGGGAAAGTGGCTCGCCTGGAGCAGTCATTGGCCGAGGCCGAGGCTGCGGTGCTTGATTTGGCCGCTATCCAGGTGCGACAGGCCAGCTTGCAGCAGCAGTTGGGCACGCAAGCCTTCGCAGCAGATGTTGTCGCCCAATTGAGCGAAGTTCAAGCTGAATTGGCTGCCCTGGGCTACGATAGTGCAGCGCACCAACAAGCTCGGGCCGTGGTTGACAGTCTGGCCCATTTTGAGGAGCAAGGCCGCGCCTTGATTGAGGCAGAGAAAGCTCTGCCCAGGGAAGAAGAACGGCTGAAAAAAGAAAGCAGCCGCCAGGTCCGTCTGCTGGAACAAATTGCTAAGGACCAGGAACAGGTGGCCAAACTGGAAGAAGAGACCAAAGATTTGCCGGAGCTGCGCGTCCGCCTTAACCAGGCCGGCGAAGAGTTCGACCGCTTGCAGCGGGAAGAACGTCTGGCCCGTGACAAAGTGGCAACAACCAAGCAGCAGCTCAAGTACCTGGCCGACCAGGCCAAGCGGCGCGGCGAGTTGGAAGACAAACTCCAACAAGTGCGCGAGGCGCTGGGACTTTACCGGGAGTTGCAGGTGGCTTTTGGCAAGAAAGGCGTCCAGGCCCTGCTGATCGAGAGCGCCATCCCCGAAATTGAGGACGAAGCCAATAAACTGCTGGCCCGGATGACCGACAGCCGCATGCACGTCCGTTTTGAAACCCAGCGGGAGGCCAAAAGCGGCGACAGCACCATCGAAACCCTTGACATCCGCATCTCCGACGAGATGGGCAGCCGTGATTATGAACTCTACTCCGGCGGCGAAGCCTTCCGGGTCAATTTTGCCGTGCGCGTGGCTTTGAGCAAGGTCCTGGCTCGCCGGGCCGGGGCGCGCCTGCAAACCCTGGTCATGGATGAAGGGTTCGGCACCCAGGACGTACAGGGCCGGGAGCGGCTGGTTGAAGCGATCAACGCCATTCAGGATGATTTTGAAAAGATCATTGTCATCACCCACATTGACGAATTGAAAGATGCTTTTCCGGTACGGATTGAGATTTGGAAAACCCCCGACGGTAGCCGGGTGGCGATCCGTTGACCTGTCTTGCAAAAAATTCGGCCCAATTGTAGAATGTTTGTCCCGTTTTGCTCATTTGATTTGGTTTAAAGGAGGTGATGCGGTTAAAAAATTTAGTGTCACTCCGGGAATTATCCCATCCGTTTCTACCTAACCATTGTATTACTTTGGAGGAGTTAAGAAATGAATAAAAAATTATTTGGCTTATTAAGTCTGTTAGTTCTGGTGGCCTTGATCGCAGCCTGTGGCGCTCAGCCGGCTGCACCGGCTCAAGAAAAGCCTGCTGAACCAGCGGCGCCAGTGGAAGAAAAACCGGCTGAAGCGGCGCCTACCCAAGAAGCTGTGACTGAACAACCAGCCGCTACCGAAGAGGCTGCGCCTACTGAAGCCGCCGCCACCGAAGAAGCGGCCGCAGCCGAGGGCGCTCTGCCCGACCTGGGCGGTCGCGAAGTAACGGTTGCTATCGAAAATGCTTATTTGCCCTTCAACTATGTTAATTTGCAGACCGGCGAGCCGGGCGGTTGGGATTATGACGCTTGGGCCGAGATTTGCAAACGCTTGAACTGCAAACCCACGTTTGTGGAGCAGGCCTGGGATGGCATGATTGCTGCCGTGAGCCAGGGACAATTTGATGCAGCGGCGGACGGCATTACCATTACCGAAGAGCGGGCCAAAGAGGTAGACTTTTCGGATGGTTATATCAGTGTGAATCAACGCATTTTGGCCCGGGTTGACGAAGATCGCTTTGACGGCCCGGAAGCTTTGGCCGCTAATTCTGAACTGCGGGTAGGAGCCGTGACCGGCACCACTAATTACGATACCGCCGTTGAATTAGTGGGTGAGCAACGCATCCAACCCTTTGATGATTTTGGGGTTGCGGTGCAAGCCCTGATCGCCGGTGATGTGGATGCGGTGATGGCTGAGGAAACAGCAGGGCAGGGTTATGTGGGGGCTAACGCCGACAAGGTAAAATTGGTTGGCGACTCGATGAAAAGCGATGAGTTGGGTTTTATCTTCCCCAAAGGCAGCGATCTGGTTGAGCCGGTCAACATGGCCCTGGCCGCCATGCGGGAAGATGGCACATTGGATGCCCTGGCCCAAAAGTTTTTCTCGGATGAATTTCAGTTGACCTATGATGACATTGGTCCCGGCGCTTACGCCACCGAGGAAGTCTCGGCTGAAGCAACGGCAGAAGCAGAAGCGGCGGCGGCAGCGGGCTGTGAATACGGGGGCGAGTTCAAGAGCATCGAAGCGGTGGACGACTTGACGGTCAAGTTCAGCCTGTGCGCGCCGGACGTGGCCTTTCCCTCGAAAGTGGCCTTCAGCGCCTTCCAGATCCACCCGTCGGAATACCTGGCAAGCA
>BOKF01000029.1 GCA_016860845.1 Chloroflexota bacterium | reverse complement strand
CAATTCTTCCACAAACTGCTCAATATCCTGGCCCGACAAGTTACACGCCGGCGCAGGACATGTCTCAATAAACTGAATCTTGGTTATAATTTCGTTAGGCATGGTATTTTCTCCTTCCCACTTGGCTCGTGGTTGGAGAAACATACCATGCCTTTGTCTTTTTAGTTATTTTGTTAGCAACATTGCGCTGTAATATTAGTCAATCCCCTTTTCCACTTCTCCCCGCAGCAGGCTGACCCGCTCCGAGCGGCTGGCTTTCAAGTCGGCCGGCTCGCGGAAGCCCATCGCGGCGTAGAAATCCGCGTCGTAGGTGCGGGTCTGAATGACGACGGGCATGGGCACGGCGTGGCCCATAATCAGGGCTTGCTGCTTGGTGTCGAGGCGGGCCAGTACCTCGCGCAGCGCGCCCGCGCCGGAGACGCCGGTCAGCACGGCGCTGATGTCCCGCTCGTTGTCCAGCAGGGCGGTGACGCGGGTGCCGATCTGGCTCATGACCTCTTCGTCAATGCCGGAGGGGCGCTGGTCCACAATCAGCAGGGTGACGTTGTACTTGCGCAGTTCGCGGGCAATGGTGCCAAAAATGGTCTGGCGGGCTATCTGCGGGTCGAGGAATTTATGGGCTTCTTCGATCACAATCAGCAGTTGGGGCGGCTCCTGGGCCTTGTCACCCAGGGCGCGCTCGACCCGCTCGATGTACATCTGGTGGATGCGGCGGGTGAGGTAATTAGCGACCAAAATATAGGCTTCCAGCGAGTTGCCGTAGCGGCCAAATTCCAGCACCACGTTGAGACCCTTATCCAGATACTCGATGATGCTTTGGGCCGAGTCGCCTTTCCAACTGTCGCGGATAAAGTCGAAGCGGGTCAGCCGTTCCAGGCGGCGGCTGAGGGCATCGAGGCTGGAGCGGTTGAGCGTGCTGCCCTCAACTAGAGCGTCCATCTCAGCTTTGTCGGCGTTGAGCAGTTGTTTGATCCAGCCCCGGCCCCAACTCCGGCGCAGGGTATAAGCCGCGGCAATCATGTTATCGCTCAGGTCGAGCGTGTCGCGCAGCGTTTCCAAATCTTCCGGTTGGATGTCCGACCAATCCAGGACAACCACAAAATCGGGCCGGACCTGGCGGCGCTTGGTCGACTCTTCATCCAGGGTGAAAATGGCGACACGTTGGTGGCCAAAGAGCTGTTTCAAGCCTTTGACTTTGGTCCGGCCTTCGCTCTGGCCTTCCCAGCCGTATTCGTTGTGCATGTCGAAGATGAGGCTGACGGCGGCGTTACGCTGAATGACGCCGGCCAGCAGCAGCCGGGTCAAAAAACTTTTGCCGGTGCCGCTCTTGCCAAACACGCCGACGCTGCGCTCGACCATGCGGTTCAAATCCAGGTTGACCTGCACCTCGGCCATATCCAGCGGCTCGCCGATGTGGAAGTGCTGCTCGTCTTCCTGGCCGAAGACCATGTTGACATCTTCCTCGGTGGCCAGGCGCACCGTCGAGAAATGGGCCGGGATGGTTTTGACCGGGCGGGGCTGGTCGGCGGCTTTATCCAATACCAGCATCGGGGCGATGTGCAGCCGGCCAAAAACGCTGGCCCCGCTGTAAACCTGGCGCAAAAAGTCATCGCTGACATCAGGTGGTGTTTTTTCGATCTGGGGGTTGGTGCTGTCCAGGGCTACGTCGGTGATCATGCCAAAAAATTTGAGCCTGTCCCCTTCGATGGTGATGTAACGGCCCACGGCCATCTCTTCCACCGGCGCGCTGGCATCGAGTTTGACTTCCAGCCCCTTGCTGAGCGAGCCGCTGATGACGATACCCAGTTCGCGGGTAGGGCGGGGAAAAAACAGATCCAATTCACTGCTATTTTCATTCGCCATAACGAGTTTCCTTAAATTTCGACTTCTATTCTATAATTCTTAGATTGGTTGAGGATTAAATGGCTGGAAGATTGGGGGGCTGGAAGGCTGGAAAAATTGCCAACCTTCCAGTTTTCCAATCTTCCAACCTTCCATAATTATATTCAGGGTGTGGTCTATGGGCTATGATGTTGGTCCTTCGGTTGAAAGAATTCTTAATCGGGCGGTAGAGTTTATCCCTAACCTCATCGTCGCGATTGTTATCTTTTTGGTTACTTTGTGGGTCAGCCGGCTGGGCTACAACTTGGTCCAGCGCGCCCTTAAGCGCCGGGATGCTAATGCAGAGGTGACGCTGCTCCTGGCCCGGCTGAGCCAGTGGACCATTCTCATTTTCGGCGTTCTCTGGGCCTTATCCCAGGTAAAATTTGATGTGACCGGTTTTGTGGCCGGCTTGGGTGTGGTCGGCTTTACCGTTGGCTTCGCCCTCAAAGATATTGCCGAGAACTTTGTCGCCGGCATCCTCCTGCTCATCCAACAGCCTTTTAGTATTGGCGATGAGGTTGAAGTTAACGGCTATGCCGGGACAGTGACCAATATCGAGATTCGTTCGACGACGGTGCGGACCCGAGATGGGCTGCTGGTCATTATTCCCAACGCCGATGTTTATGACAATCCTATTACCAACTATTCCAAAATTGAGCAGCGCCGCATCAGCCTGACCATCGGCGTGGCCTATGAGGCTGATCTTCAAAAGGTGACTGATACACTCCAGGAAGTAGCCGCCCAGTTACCCGGCGTAAAGAAAGACCCGGCCCCGCAGGTAGTCTTTAGTGAATTTAGCGGCCCGGCGATTAAAGTGACCCTCTATTTCTGGATTAACGTGAGCGAAACAGGCTACTTTGCGGCCCTGGATGCGGCGGTCAAGCGCATCAAAGCTGCTTTTGAGCAGGAACAGATTCAAATCACAGGGTAGCAGGTAGCAAGGTCGCAGGATAGCAATTCTGTTACTTTGCTACTCTGCGACTCTGCTACTTGTCCTTCACCTCCCACACCTTCAAATTATCAAAAGCAATATGCGTTCCCACTTCCTCGTAGGTACCGGCCATCAGCCCAACGTCCCCCTGGCTGAACTCGGAGTCAATGGCGGCGTCAACCAACTCGTCGTTGATATAGAGCGTAAAATTGGAACCGACGGCCTCCACCCGGAGCAGATTGGCGTTATGGCCTGGGTTAATGGCCTGGCTTTCGCGCCAGGGAATGATACCAAAATATTGCCCATCCACCGCTTTGCTGAAGGTGTAGTAACCGTCGCCGCTGATTTCAAAGCTGTAGAAATTGTCGTCATCCTGGTAGCGCAGAATGACCCCATAATCGTTGTTGTCAGGGCCGTCTAGCTGGCTGGTTTCGACTTCCAGCACAAAGTCGTCAAAGGTCTTCCCGGCGACCGACCAGTAGCTAAAGTCGGTTGTGTCTACGGCAATGAAATACTGTTCGTCCTCGTAGCCCTGGCGATGATGATTATCCTGAACCACATCCCAGCCGCCACGGCTAAAGTCATCTTCCAAGACCAAATTCTCCCGCAGGGCCGGCCGTTCGACCGGCTCATAGACACTCACGACTGTAGCGGTTGCAGTCGGCTCTGGCGTGGGAGCTAGAGTGAAGGCATCGCTCAGGCCAAAGCCCAGGCCGAGTCCCCCGGCAAAGGCGAGGCTGCCACAGAGGAAGAATAAGATGGTGGTGAGGAGGATGGTTTTAGTTTGGAGCATTATCAATTAAGTGGGACTACTCTACTGCCGTCCCATCCGGCATAATAGCGAACTCCAAATCGGCTCCTGCCAGGTTTGCTCCATCCAGGTTGGCTTTGGTCAAATCGGCTTCTCGGAGGAGAGCCTGGCTGAGATTTGCTCCGCTCAGGTTAGCCCCGCTCAGATTGGTTTCGCTCAGGTTAGCCCCGCTCAGATTGGCTTCGCTCAGGTTGACCTGGCTTAGATTCGACTCGCTGAGATTGGCCCCGCTAAGATTAGCTCCACTGAGATCAGCCCCACTGAGGTTAGCCCATCTTAAATCGGCCTCGCTCAGATTAGCCTGGCTCAGGTCAGCCCCCCTAAAATTGGCTCCGTTGAGGGTCGCGTGGCTTAAGTCAGCCTGGTTCAACCTAGCGTTAATCAGGACTGCGTAATTCATATCGGCCCCGCGCAGGTTAGCCCCCCTGAGATTAGCCTGGCTGAGGTTGGCCCGCAACAGATGAGCCTTGCCCAGGTCTGCCCCGGCCAGGTCTGCCTTGCTCAGATCCATGTTGGCCAGCCACAAGGGGCGGCGGTCGCTGTTGATAAGTTGCTGGAGTTGTTCCGGTGTGTACTGCATGCAGGGAGTAGGGAGTAGGGAGTAGGGAGTAGGGTTTAAATCCCTTACTCCTTACTCCTTACTTCCTACTTCTTACCCCCTTCTTCACGGTTTTATCCTTCTCAAAATCCCCTCCAGCCGCACCAAATCGAAGCTGAGCAGGCGGGCCAGCTCGCGCCCGGCCTCGAGCAGGAATTGGCGGCGAGTTTCGGGTGAACGGATGGCGGCGGCGCGGCGCAGATTAGCGATGAGCAGTTCGTCGCTGGGAATTTGGAGAGCATTCAGCACCAACCGCAGGTAATCCAACTGCCCGGTAAAGATGCGAATGTCGGCGTCGTCACATAGAGTCAGTGAGTCCAAACTGATCGGCGGCTGGGGGGGGAGGCCCTGCTCAAGCGATTGACCCTCACGCTGGTAGCCGACGATCAGCACACTCAGCTCGATAGGGACCAGCCGGTTCTCGCGCTGATCCAGGATGGCTTCGGGTTCTAATTCGCCGGCCAGGATCAACTGGCGCACGGCCGGGTCATCGCGCACCTGGACATCGTAAATCAAGCCAAAAATATTCATCCCGTCGGGCAGGGACACTTTGACCAGGTCGCCAAAATGGGGCGTGCTGGGCTGCAGCACCCGGCAGCCAACGGCAAAACCGACGGTGCTGGCGCGCAAAACCCAGCCGACAGGCAACGCAGTCGTCATAAGCGGAAACTTTCTCGACCGGCTAACAAGGTTTTGTTGAACTGCTTGGCAGATAGGGCCGGGGTCAAGCCCTGCCGGCGCATCTCCACCGCCAGCATCACTTCGACGGCCTGGCGCTCCTCGCTGGAAATTATGGCCAGTTCGTGAGCGCGGGCCAAGACGTAAGGATAACCGCCGTTGATCCGAGCCTGGCGAACAATAGCGGCATGCAGGCAGTCCAGGGCGGGAGAATCGTTGACCAGCCAGGCGGGCGCTTCAACCCGCACCAGGTTAGGCGCAGCCGGGTTGAGGCTGACATTCAGATAGAAAAAGTGAATGCTGTGCCCGGCGTACTCATACTTCTCGGTGCCTTTGGCTCTGACAGCAAAGATGGCGCTGCGCTCACCGGGTCCCAGGAAATCAAACAAATCCGTATCGGTCAGGTGGCGAAAAGGATTGTAGCGGAGGGCCTCCTCGGTGAGGGTATCCGGTTCCAGGGAAGCCAGATGCAGCAGGGCAACCACAAAGGTGCTGCGGGGCCGGTCAATATACCCAGCAATCAGCGCCCCGGACTCCCGAAGGTTGTTAAGCAAAGCGATGTAATCATCCTGGCGTTTTTGCTGCTGGTCGAAGGGCAGGTCAATCACCCGCAGGGTCAACTGGCCGTCAATCAAGGTGATGATTGGCTCGCTGCTGCCGGCATTCCGGGCGGCCAGCTCGGTTAAAACGGCCACCTCGGCTATATCCCGTTTGACATTAACTTCCCCGGCGGAAATCAACTGGCCCTGCATATCAAATAATTCTTCCGGATCGTAACATAAAAGCGGGGTAGGATTATATGCCTCCGGCTTGCGATTGGAGCCGTGCCGGTAGATGATGCTGCCGACGTTAATCAGGTAGTAAAGGGTAATCCCGTGGCGGTCGGGCAGAATTTGAGAGCCATCGCTGGCGATAACCGTGACTTGCTCCGGGCAGGGCGGCAGCGGATAGGACTGGGCCAGCGCCTCGCTGGTGGGCGCCGCGCCCACCCAATCAAAGCGCTGCTTGGCCTGGATTCTTTCCGCGCGGGCAATCCGTTCGGTCAGGGCGCTAAACTCGCTCGAAAAGTGGGTCAACAATGTGCGCGCCTCTTCTGCGGCTGCTTTGCGGGCGGTGATTTGTTTATCTAAACTTTGCCCCATTGCTTTAACCTGGGGGGCTACCTGGTTGAGTTCAAGCGTCATTTCAATCCGCAATTGTAACTGCTCAAGCATGTCATTTCGACTGAAGGGAGAAATCCTCATACCTATGTGGCGCTCCAGGGATTTCTCGGCCTATGGCCTCGAAATGACATTGGGCCTGAAGTTATCCGCAATTAACCATTAAGAATTGTCCGTTGATTACCTGTGCCCACCAGGCTATTGACCATAAGCAAGAGTCTGCCGAACCAGGTAAAGCTTTTACCCAGAAAACCTCTCCGTTTGCTTTCGGATTGTGTCTCAGGTGCTGGGTTGGGTTCGGCAGGTTCCTCGGCAAAGTAGAGCAATTGGGCCGAAGGATTATTCTCTTCGTCGTAATCAATCCTGGCGTAGGGCAGCCGGGGTGGCAGGTCGGAGTACGGCTGCGATCCCTCAAATATCCCCTGCCAAATTTCAGGCGAGGCACTGGACAGGTCGCGCAGCCAGCAGCCGGTATTAATATAAACGCCGCCCGTTTCCAGGGTTTCCTGGGTTGGGAAATGGGTATGTCCAAACACCACGACCCTGGCGCCCTGCTGGCGAGCAATTTCTTCGGCGGCGCGGTGCAGAGCCGCTTGCTGTTGAAGCTGGTCGGCGCGACCCATGACCAGCGGGTCGCTGCTGACCTCGGCCGGTGGAGCCAGAATAGGGTCGCGGCTGATCGCCGTAGCATCGCTTAAATATTGCTGCATCTGCTGGTGAAATTGGTGGCGGAAATCCGGATCAGCCACGTAGCGTTCGGCTAATTCGCGCCGGACCGCCGGGTCTTCCAACTGGCGCAGCCAAGCATCCTGCGAGAAAGCGGCCATATCATTTAAGCCAAAATCACTGACAACCAGGGCCGGGGTGTGCCGGATGAATTGGGCCAGCATGCCAGCCGCAAACTCAAAATCCCAATGCAGCGCATACCAGATCAGGGTGGTGATAGGTTTGATATTATCAATAAACCAGCATTCTTGCCCCATCCTGTTGCTAAAGTCAATGGCAAAACGAGACCCAACGGGATAGTAGAGCTGGCTCAAGTCGTTGGGCCAGCGCGGGTCGAGAAAATCATGGTAGCAGTTCATCTTCTCAGTCCGCTGGTGGCCGTGCTCTACGTAAATCTTCTCGCGGCTGACAAACTCCTCGGCAAAAAGTAAGAGGGAGGAACGCGAGCCGGAAGCGCCCAACACCTCTCGCAGCCGTGCTTTAACCCCCGACCAGTAGAGATTGACATCGTGGTTGCCCTTGATAACAGTAATCCGGCGCGCCGGCGTCTCGACATGGATGAAGTCGGACAGCGCGTTAAAAACTTCGGGATGACCTTCGGCGATGAGATTGAGGCGTTTGATCGAGGCGGATTCAGAGGAATCTAGATAGGCTTCGCTGGGGTAATGAACGGTGGGGTCGTAATTTTCTACGGCCGGAACTTGCAGAAATTCAAACAGGTCGCCATTGATAATCAGTTCAACTTCACGCTGATCTCTTTCGCTTTCTTGCCCGACTGCTTGCAAGAAGCGGGCCAATTGGCTATCAACTGTAAAATCTTCCAGATAATTGCTTTCCCGGCGTCCCGCCCCAAGGTGCAAATCTGAAAGAACAAACTTCAATTTGCGCCCCACTTACAGCTTGCCCCTTATCTTAGTTTGGGCAACATTATACCATATTCAAAATAGGGTTGACAATTGACCTGCAAGACGTGATAATAGGGTTTACGAACGGGTGGGTCAACCTACATCTTGACTCGCCTAGACCCAATTCTTAGGATGACCCGATGACGCAAATCCTTGAAAAAAGTTATGGTCTAAATGAGGCTCAATTGGCTCGGATTCAGCAGTTAGAAACCACCTGTAACCAATTCGAAGGACTGGCCATGAAATTGAACTGGAGCACTCTGCGAGATCGCCCCAAAGACCAGAGTAATGATTTTTTGTGGTATGCCGACGGGCAATTGGTCGGTTATCTGGCTCTCTATGCCTTCAACCAGCGTGAAGCCGAAATTAGCGCCATGACTCACCCGGTCTTTCGCCGCCGGGGCATCTTTAAACAACTGCTGGCCGCTGCCGCTGCCGAACTGAAAGCGCGGAGTGTACCGGAGATACTTTTTATCTGTGAGCAGAGTTCCCGTTCGGGTGCGGCCTGTCTACAACACCTGGGCGCGCGCTACGAATTTTCTGAGTATAAAATGCAGTGGCAGGAATCGGTCGCCTTGACCGCTGCGCCGTCGGAGCTGCAATTGCGGCCTGCGCAGCCAGAAGATATTGCCGACCTGGTTCGCCTGGACGAGATTTGTTTTAGCGTCTCTGCTGAAATGGCCAAACGCTGGCTGGCCCAAGATTTGGCCGATCCGCAGCGGAAGGTCTTGATGGCTACGCTCGGCCCGGTCAAGCTGGGTAAGATCAATGTTTTGATGAATGAAATTGAGACTTACATCTCCGGCTTTTGCGTCTGGCCTGAACATCGTCACAAAGGGTACGGGAAAATTATTCTGACGCGAACCCTGGAGCAGTTAGTTGTCGAGGGCCGGTCTCATATTGTGCTGGAAGTCGCCTGCAACAATGAGCATGCCCTCTTATTGTATCAACACTGCGGCTTTCGCACCGTCACCGCCTACGATTATTACCGTTTGCCCGTTTAATAGCCCTCTCCCCCACCTCTCGCCCACCGGGAGAGGGGAGTCGCGCCAGCGACGGGGTGAGGGCTGTTGAGGAGGCTGTATGATTGTCGCCAAACCCAATCTGGGTGTTATCTTCAGTATCATCAGTCTATTGCCGATTTTACTGGCAGCTTGTACTGAAAGTGGTGAAACATCGCTGACCCCAACGTCCCCCATTGCCGCCGTTGCCCCTCAAGCAGTCGCCACCGACCTGCCGCCCCTGGGCACAGCCAGTTTGCCCGTAATTGGCGATGCTCCCAATCCAGCGCCCAATAATGAAGCGGTTATTGATACTGTTACGATGATGATGCCAGAGTCTTTACCCTCGCAGGTCAGTGCTGTGGTCAAAGGGAAGCTGCCGGACGGCTGCGTGACCATCGAGCGCATTAGCCAAACGCGCAGCGGCAACACCTTTGTGGCGACAATCATTACCAACCGCCAGCCTGATGCCGGCTGCATCGCCCAACTTCAACCTTTCCAGCAAATATTGCCGCTCGACGTGGCCGGATTACCCCCTGGAGGCTACACCGTGACCGTTAGCGGGGCAAACAGTGTGAGCACGACCTTCCAATTGAGTGGTGAGAGTCCCCCGTTAGCTCCGGTCACACCCTCCCCCCCTCCAGCTCCCCCATCGCCACCCCCTGCCTCTACTCCTGTGCTCGCTAATGCTGTTATAGGCGGCGTCGTCTGGGCCGATTTTTGCCGTCTGCTGGCCAACGGCGCACCGTCAGTCGGCTGCATCCCGGATGGGCGGGGTGGTTTTCGGGCTGACGGCACCTACACCAACGGCGAGGCGCGCATTGCCGGAGTCCAGGTAACTCTCAGCCGGGGTGGCTGTGCCGGCGCTCCGGCTGTAGTCAGCCAGACTTTCACGGACCCCAACGGTTTTTACCGCTTCGACCATCTGGAGCCTGGGCCTTATTGTGTTGCCATTGAAACTCAGGTCGAGCCGAATCTGGCTCTGCTCCTGCCCGGCGATTGGACTTACCCTGCCCCCGGCGTGGGCCGCGTTGAGGTTTCGGTGGGGCCGGATGAAAACAAAAACGCCGATTTTGGCTGGGATGACCAGTTTGACCGGGTTCCACCTTCCCCTGGAGACACGAGTTGTGTGGACCAGGCCGCCTATGTTACCGATGTCTCCATCCCCGACAATAGCCCGCTGGCTCCCGGCGCGTCTTTTGTTAAAACGTGGCGCCTGCGTAACAGCGGAACCTGTGTTTGGGGCAGCGATTATGCCCTGGTTTTTGTGAGCGGTGAGCCGATGGGAGGACAAGCGCCGGCGCCGCTGCCTCAGCCGGTCCAGCCGGGGAACGAGGTTGACCTATCCATTTCGCTGGTAGCGCCGGCCAATCCGGGAGTCTACCGGGGGGAGTGGAAGCTGCAGAATGGCATGGGAATGCAGTTCGGCAGCCGGGGAAATTATCCCTTTTACGTGCAAATTGTCGTGGACGGACTGGCCAATCCACCCACTCCACCAGTTTCGTCTATCAGCGGGGTGGTCTGGGCCGAGGATTGCCGGATACTAGAGGATGGTTCGCCCTCCGGTATCTGCATTCTGGATGGAACCAGCGGTGCATACCGGGGCGACGGTCTTTTCAATAATGGGGAAATCGGCCTGGCCGGGGTGCAGGTCAAGCTCAGTGTCGGCGAATGTCCCGGCAACAATTTTGTTTTCACCACCACGACTACCGACGCCAGCGGCGCTTACCACTTTACCGGCTTGCAGCCGGGGCCGCACTGTGTCTCAGTTGACACCCTGACCGAGCCAAACGCTTCGTTACTCCTGCCCGGCGCTTGGACTTACCCCGCACCCGGAGTGAGCAGCGCCACCGTCATTGCCGATCCGGCGCAAAGCCCAACCGCCGATTTTGGCTGGGATTACCAGTTGCAGTAACGACCGCCGACGACCGGCCGCAGACCGCCGTAGAGCTGTTCTTGCAGTGGTCGGCGGTCATCGGTCAGTGGTCGAGGGATTTTACCTCCACCTCCGGGAGAAGCCGTTCCACGTCAGGCCGGCGGCTCTCTCCCGTGCCTTCAGCCAGCACCGAAGCTGCACTGGCGGCCGCGGCCCAACGCAGCGCCTCCCGCCAGTTATCCCCCAGCGAAAACCGCCAGGCCAGTATCGCCGAAGCCGTGTCGCCAGCTCCGGCGGCGTTGACGGCATGCTGCCGGGGGGCGACAGCGTGGTAGGAACCTTCCGGTGTCAGGGCCAAAATTCCTTCCGCGCCGGAGGTCAGCACCAGGGCCGGTAACTTTTCCCGCTCACGCAGCACCTGTCCGGGGGCCTGGAGGTCGGCCAGGGTCTGCGCGTTCGTGTTGAAGGTCTGGTTAAACTCGGCGCGGTTCATTTTAAGAATGGTGGGTCGGGCCGGAACCGCTTCCGCCATCGGTGGACCAGAGCTATCAACCAGGATGGGAATCTCGGCAGCGTGGGCCATTTCCGTCATGGTGCGATAATAAGAAAGGGGAAGGCCCGGCGGGAGGGTGCCGGCGGCAATGACCCAGGCAGCCTGGGGTAGATGCGCCCGGTAGCGCTGCAGCAGACTGGCGGCGGCTTCGGGAGGAACGGGCAGCACCCCGCCGATAACGTGGCTGTGCTGGTGATGGCGGGTCTCCACGATCACGTGGGCAATGCGGGTCTCGCCTTCCAGCCAGATCAAATCGTGCCGGATGCCATATTTATCCAGCAGGTTAGCCAAAGCCTGGCCGGCCGACCCGCCGAGAAAGCTCAAGGCCAGGGTGTCAATTTCAAACGTGCGCAGCGCCACCGCAGCGTCGAGCCCCTTGCCGCCAACGTAGTCTACCATGCGAGAAGCACGCATCGTGGTCCCGGACTGAAACTCGTCAATAAAGATAACTCGATCCAGGGCCGCGTTGGGTGTAACTGTCAGAATCATCCCTGACCTCTCGCTGCTGTTAGATTCCTTCCAGCCAGGCCAGTTGGGGTCGTTATCGTTTTCATACCAATTATCCTTGAATAATTTTGGTTCAATATACTATGCCCTGCCGATAATATCAATCCCGGACTGGCGCAGGGTGGTAAATTGACGCTCTACCGGAATCGTGTTATCTTAGGCAGTCATTACCAGCCGTCCAGGGGAAAGGTTCGTCCGGGGCGGAAGGAGAGTCACAAGGGAAGGGGACCCATGATGAAAAAAACAGTTATCCGTATCCTTGGCCTGGTCGTGTTATTCGCTGTGATGGCTATTCCGGCTTGGGCCGGCCAGGGGATCGGCGGCAGCCCTTACGTGGCCGAGCTGCTGGTCAGCGGCTTGAATACCGGCAATCTTAACCCCGGCCAGGAGTATTGGTACGCCTACAGCAGCCTTGATTTAGGCGACCCGGCCTACAATTCGATTGTGCTCAGCCTCAATTTTGAAGCCGAGGGCCGGGCGATTGCCGGCCGGGTTAATTTCCAGGTTTTTAATTTCGGGCAGGTAGACGCCTGGCTGAAAGACAACAGCGGCCCGATTGAGAACCTGGGCCTGGGCACTCCCGCCAGCGCCGATTTTGACGTGATTACCGGCGAGCGGCTGTGGTCCGGCCCGGTTGCGCCCGACGAGGTCTACTACGTGCGCATCTTCAACCTTTCGCCCAGCCCGGTGCGCTTTCGATTAACGGCGATAGGTCAAAAGGGCAGCCCGATTGACATTTCTAGAGCAGTGGATCAGATTAATCTGGGTGTCGAGGACAAAGTCGCGGCGATTCCGGCGGCGATGAGCGTCCCGGCTGAAACTGAATTTTCAACGGTAGGACTTGAGCCGCTCCTGGTCCCACCCGATATTTCGGCGGCTTTGCCCAGACTGCCGGATGACGCCTCTCCGGCCTCGACCCATTGGCTGCTGGCGGCTCAGGCCATCAACGGGCTGCCGCCCCAGGAAGCTGCTGCCTGGCTCACGGCGGCGGCCAAATTGGGCTGGCTGCCGTTGGGTGCCACTGCTCCAGCGCTGACGCCTTTTAATCCTTATGGCCAGCCGGTTACGTCGAGTGGAGGCGATCAGGGCAGCGGTGGCAGCGGCGCGGGTGCGGCGGAAGAGGTTGCGGCAGTGCCGGTCAACCCCAACGAAGGCCAGAGCATCTATCCTAACCAGCCGTTGAAGCTGCTGGCCGGGGCTAACACCGGCCGCCTGGGGCCGAATGCGGAACACTGGTATACCTTTACCCCCGGCAAGGTAGACGGTAAACTCATCGAAAATATGTCGTTGAGCATGTTTTTTACTCCCGGCGAACCGAATGTTGCCCGGCACGTTATTTTTGAGATGTTCACCGGCAGCCAGTACCAAATCTGGGAGCGCGGCACCCCCGACGACATGGAGCACTTTGGGGCCGGTTCGTGGGTTTCCAGGGATGGTGATTACAGCACCGGCGAGCGGCTGTGGCACGGCACGGTGGTAGACGGTGACCAGTATTTTGTCAAAATCACCAACGGCACCAAGCAGTGGATTGATTATCACCTCATTACCGGCGACATCGTCAATACTGAACTGGGGCCGAAGTTTGCCACTGCCCGACCCCTTGCCCCGGCAACCCCGACGGGCGACGACATCGGCTCGCCGCTGCCCATCGGCAAGGGGCACAACCGGGGCCACCTGGCGGCGGGCGAGGATATCTGGTTCAGCTTTGAGAACAAAAATTACGACCCGGATGAATTTGAGTTTCTGAATTACCTGATCGAACTCAACCACACGCCGGGAGCCGGCTATGTGACCAATTACGTTAACCTGGAAATTTACCCCTTCCAGGAGCAGCAAATCTGGCGGCGCGGCGATACGGATCAAATCGTCCCGCTGGGCGCGGGCAGCGACCTGAAGTACGATAAGGCGACCGGCACGCACACCTGGGTTTGGAACGGCCACCTGGTCTCCAACACCACCTATTTTATGCGGGTCCGCAACGACTCCGTGACTGATATAGATTATGATTTGTTCATCCAGCAGCGGCGTTGATAATCGCTAGCCCTTTTCGGGGGGAGGGGAATCTGTAGCGGGGACGGTGAATATTACCGTTGTGCCTTTTTTCTCTTCGCTTTCTATCCAAATCTGCCCGCCATTCTTTTTAACCATCTCCTGACATAGAATCAACCCCAGACCTGTTCCCGCCTCTTGGGCGGTGCCGGGGGTGGTATGATGGACATCAAGCTTGAAGAGTTTGGCAATATTTTCCGGACTGATACCCAGGCCGGTATCGCTGACCTTGACCTCGACCCATTTTGCATCCGGCTGGTCTGGCGAAATACCATTGCGATGGGCCGATAACGTTACCTCGCCCTCTGCCGGAGTAAATTTGAGCGCATTAGAGGTTAAGTTGCGGATAATGGTATCAATCATGTAACTGTCGGCGTAGGCAAAAAGCTCCTCTTCAATTGTATGGTTCAGCCGAATTTTCTTGCTGAGAGCCGTTTCTTCCAGTAAGGCCACCGTTTTCTCAGCCAACTCATGTAAATCAACTGGGCCGGGGTCATATTCTATCCGTTCTTGTTGCAGCCGGGACCAGGTTAACAGGTTTTCCAGTAAATTGAAGGCGGTCCGGGCTGATCGGTAAACACTCTGAGTCATAGCCGCAATGTCTGCTTTGCTTAAATTTTCCAACCCCTCTAGCATAAGTTCCGCGTTGCCTAACAAAACCTGGAACGGGTTACGCAAGTCATGCGAGATGATAGAAAAAAGTCTATCTTTATCTCTATTGGCGCTTTGGAGGGCTGTCTCGGCTTCCTGGCGCTGTCTAATCTCATTTTCCAAGGTCTCATTTTTGGCATTTAACTGGTTGACCAATTTTTCCAGCTTGCTCCTCTGGTGGTAAAGGTCAAGGAAAATACGGGTCTTGCTGAGCAAAATTTCTGGAATAAAGGGCTTGCTCAGAAAATCAACCGCCCCGGCGTCATATCCTTTGCGGTGATGATACTCGTCTGAGAAGATAGCACTCACAAAAATAACCGGCAGACTGGCCGTGCTGGGATTACCCCGCAGTAATTCAACCAATTCGTAGCCGTCCATCTCCGGCATTTGAACGTCCACAATGGCCAGACAAAAATCGTGTTCCAGCGTTAAGCTCAGGGCCTCGAAACCGGATGTGGCTTGAACAATTTCGACATCTAATTGGGTCAGGAGCTTTTCCAGGGCATAAAGATTTTGAGGTTTGTCGTCAACTGCCAAGATTTTGGGTTTTGATCGAGGTTCATGCATGGGACATTCCTGGATTAGAAGGCCTGATCAAATTTGCCTTTGTAAACTCTAGTTATAGAGCCAGACCTGCAACATAGAAAACAGCCGGTCTACCTCAATGGGTTTGGATAAGTAATCGTTGGCTCCGGCAGCCAGGCACTGATCGCGGTCACCTTTCATGGCTTTGGCGGTCAGAGCCAGAATGGGTAAAGTTTTGAACTGCTGCTGGGCGCGGATATGCCGGATAGTTTCATAGCCATCCATGACCGGCATCATAATGTCCATCAAAACCAGATCGGCCGGCTCCTCCGCTAACAAATCCAGAGCTTTTCGACCATTTTGAGCAATACGAATAATCAGCCCTTTATCGGATAACAGCTTGGCTAAGGCGAATGAATTACGCATGTCGTCATCAACAATCAAAACCTTTTTGTTTTTGAGGAGTTCATCCTTATTGTGCAACTGCCGGATGGTTTGCTGTTTATCTTCCGGCATATCGGCTACCACCCGGTGCAGGAACAGAGCCGTCTCATCCAGCAGCCGCTCCGGCGATTTCACCCCTTTGACGATGACGCTATTGGTGTATTTCATCAGTTCAAGATTTTCTTCGGGGGTCAGTTCCCGGCCGGTATAAACAATGACCGGGCATTTGGATGCGGCCATATGGCCGTTCATCCGGTTGAGTACCTCAAAACCACTCATGTCGGGCAGACTCAAATCCAAAATCATACAATCAAAATTCTGTATCTTTAACAGGTCGAGGGCAATCTGGCCCCGGTCAGCCTCGCTGATTTGCACGTCGCTGCCGCCTAACAGCTTCTTAATGCTGTGCCTGGAGTTAGCATCGTCTTCAACCAAGAGCAGCGATTTAATATCTTTGGACATGAACTGCTCAATTTTTTGGAACGATTCAGCCAGATGTTCCCCGCTGACCGGCTTGGTCAGATAGCCCAAGGCCCCTTTCCGATAAGCATCCAATATCTCTTCATCCACCGACATGATATGCACCGGGATGTGCCGGGTAGCATGATCACTTTTTAATATTTGTAGTACTTCCCAGCCGCTGATGTCGGGCAGGTTGAGGTCCAGAATAATGGCCTCAGGCGGATGAGTTTTAACCAGGGCCAGCCCGGTGCTGCCTTCTGCGGCCACCAGGCACTTAAAGCCTTTTTTGTGGGCAAAATCACAGACAATTTTGGCAAATTTAGAGTCATCTTCAATGACCAGCAGAATTTTGTCGCCCGCTTTCAAGTTGGCCCGATCATCGGCGCAAGCGAATTGAGCTACCGGAGTGAGGGCAGGCTGGGTAGAAACGTGTTTGGGCTTGTGCCCGTTGGATCTTTCTGGCGCTGCCGGTTGTACTTTTGGCTGCCGCGCTGGCTCACCTGCCTTTTTCTCAATCGGTAAATATAAAGTGAAGGTGCTGCCCTGGCCCTTTTCACTTTCGACATTGATCTGCCCGCCCAGTTTGTTAGCCAACTCTCTAGAAATGGACAGGCCCAGGCCGGTACCGCCATACTGGCGGCTGGTGCTGCCATCGGCCTGCTGGAAGGCTTCAAAGATAATTTTTTGTTGATCCGGCGTCATGCCGATGCCTGTATCAATCACGCTGATGGCAATGGCCTGGGTGGGATTCAGCCCGCTGCGGGATAAGTTTATATTGGCTTCTGGACGATAAACATTGCAGCTAACGCTGCCGGCTGAGGTAAATTTAAACGCATTAGAAAGCAGATTTTTGAGAATTTGCTTAACCCGCTGCGTATCGGTTTCGATGCTGCCCGGCAGGTCAGCGGCCATGTTGACGTGCAGGTCAAGCCCTTTTTCCTTGGCGACCTGGGCAAATTGCGTCTGAACCGTGCTGACCAACTCGGTTAGAGGCATGGCCTCAAAGTGAAAAACCATCTGGCCGGACTCGACTTTGGAGAGGTCCAGGATGTCGTTGATCAGGTTTAGTAAATCATTCCCGCCGCTGTAGATAATTTTGGCCGATTCAACTTGTTCCTCGCTGAGATTGCCTTCTTCATTATTGGCCAGGATGCGGGCCAGAATGAGCAGACTGTTTAAGGGGGTGCGCAGTTCGTGGGACATATTGGCCAGAAACTCAGATTTATATTTGCTGGCCAGGGCTAATTCTTCGGCTTTCTGTTCGAGGTCCTGCTGGGCCGTTTTTAATTCCTGATTCTGCCGGTCCAGAACCGCTTGTTTCTCCTGCAAGACCCGGCTGTTTTCCTCTAATGCCGCCGCTTGCTCCTCTAACTGGGCATTGGTGCTTTCAAGTTCCGACTGTTTCTCCCGCAGTTTAGCTTCTGAAGCCCGCAAACTCTCTGTTTGTATCTCCAGTTCCTCATTAGCCGCCCGCAATTCCTCACCCTGGGCCTGCAACTCTTCGGCCTGCTGCTGGGTTCGGGCCAACAATTCATTGATACGGGCGCGGGCCTGGACCGTATTAAAGGCAATCGCAATGTTGGCCAGCGCCGTTTGGATAAATTCATACTGGGCCTGGGTAAATTCGGTTAACGTGCCCATTTCAATGGCCCCAATCACCCGATCATTATACATAAAGGGGAAGACCATAATATTTCTGGGAGCCGTCTCGCCCAGACCTGACCGAATGGTGATGTAGTCGTTGGGGACATCGGTGATGAACATGGGACGTTTTTCCAGCGCGGCCTGTCCCACTAACCCTTCCCCAAATTTGAAGGTGGCCGGCTTATTACTGCTATAGGCATAGCTGCCCATCAACTCCAGGGTGTGATCCTCAACAATGTAGAGAGCGCCAATCTGGGCCTGAAGGTAACTGCATAACTGTTGCATAATGCCGTTGGCCAGGGTCGGTAGATCCGGTTCGCCCTGCATTTTGTCGTTCAGTTGAGCCTGACCGGTGGTTTGCCAGATCTGCCTTTCTAAAGTTTTGTTGGCAAGCTCGGTTTCTTCTCTGGCCTGGTCGGCTTTTTCTTTGGCCAATTCGGCTTCTTCTCTGGCCTGGGTTGTTTGTTCAAATAAGCGGGCGTTGGCAATAGCAATGGCCACCTGGTTGGTCAGTGACCGCAGCAAGTTAGCATCGCTTTCGTCCAGGCCACCAACCTCATCCTCATGCACATCGAGAACGCCGACCACCTGCCCTTCCACGATAATCGGGATGGCCATCTCAGCACAAGTATCAGGCAACAGGGGATTGGACAACCAATCCTCGACTTGACCCACATTATCAACCGTGATAACCTCGCCAGTTCGGGCGGCGCGGGCCACCAGGCTGGTTGGCGCGTTCAAAGAAATGGCGTGCCCCTGGGCTTTCATTGTTGCGCCGGCCTCACCGGTCCCGGCGCGCATAATCAGCGCGCTTTGACCTGCATCATTCGTATTATCTTCAGCCAGGATATAGGTCTGAACATGGTAGTAATCAAAGCTGTCTTTGATTTGATTGACCACCTCGACCAATAACTCTTCCAGATTGAGGACAGCGTTGAAGTGTCCGCTAAGTTTGGCGACGATTTTCAAACGTTGGGTGTAGTTTTCTAAGCCTGCCAGAGTGTGTCGTAATTGCACTGCCATATCATTGAAAGTGGCAGCTAGCTGGCCGATCTCATCCCGGCTGTTCGTCCCGGGCACAACTACGTCCAACTGTCCGGCTTTGATCTGTTCTGCGCGGGCTACCAGGGCAGCGATGGGTCGAACGATAAAGTTACGTCCCAGGCCAAGTGCGGCCAGGCTGCCCAGCAAAGCCAGCACCCCCACCGCCATCAAATTAGTGGTCACCAACTGGTCACGGAGATGGGTTGTCGCCGCCGTTGAGGCGGCCAGGCTGAATACTGCCACCGTTTCATTGCCAATTACCAGGGGCGCATAGATCACGCGATAGGCTTCACCCTGGATGCTGACCTGGCCCCGTGTGATTTGTCCCTGTGCTGCTTGAGTCCACAGCGGGAGATCTATCTCAAAGGCGTTGTTAAGATCAGACTGGGCGTCGGCGGTGGAGATGGCGCTGAGATTGCCCTGGGCGTCAAACAGCGCCAACAAGGGGTCCGTCCGCTCAAAGTTCAAGGTAAACAGGGCGGTGTTATCCAACAAGCGGCCGATAGTTAACGCACCCACTACCTGGCCTGCCGATGTTTTAAGGGGCCGGACAACCACCAGCAACCAACCCTGCGCCGTCGGCACCAACTTGGTTGCCTCGATTTGGATAAGCCCCAGCCGGTTAAACCGATCCAGTTCAGGGGGCACGGCCCCTACTTCAAAGTTTCCTTTCACGCCCAGCGTTCGACCCTCAACATCCATGACTTGCAAATAGCTCAGGTCCGCTGAGCGAACAGTGGTGGCCAGTAGCAGACCCTTCACCATCACTTCGTCGCCCCGTTCGGTAGCGTCGAGCAAGGCCGGGTCACTCACCAACCTGGCCACGCTGATTAATAGATTGGCCTCAAGCTGGGCGAATTGCTGTCTGATGACTCGCTCTTCCTGTTGCAGCCGGGTAGCGACGGTGTCGGCTTCCAGCCGGTTCAGGCCGGTAATGGTCAGCGCCAGCGTCGCAGCGAGCGTAAGCACGAGAGGGACCAGCGTGAGCAATAGCAACTTGCCGGCTATGGGTAAGTTCTTTAGGGTTCCAAGCAATTCCCTGGGGAAGGTCGGTAAATGTTGTTTGCTCATAGGGCTACCCTCGTCGCTGCCTGGTTACTTGTCCAGGGTAATGCCTTGCTCCGTTAACAGTGTTCGAGCTTCAGGGCTGGTGATAAAGTCGAGAAACGGCTGCACCTTGGCGGCATTGGCCGGCAGATAAGCCACCCCCACCGGACGGGTATAAGGGTAGTCCCCGTTGAGATTCGCTGGCTCCTGGCCATCAATCGCCACAGGGTTGACTTTCAGATTCTCCAAGCGGATACCGCCATAGGCCAGATAGGCAATCGCATGGGTCGTACTCGCCAGTGCAGATTTCAAATCACCTTCGCTGGTAAAGACCACCGCCCCGGCCGTAAAGGCCGCCTCTCCAAAAAGCCCTTGACGTAAAATTTTGGTGTTGGTTTCTTCTTCATCCCGGACCAGGACGCTGATGGCAGCATCGGGGCCGCCGACCTCCGACCAGTTCTTGATTTTGCCCAGGAAGATATCCTTTACCTGTTGGCTCGTCAGGCCGGTGATAGAAACGTCAGAACTCGTGGCTACCACGACTTTTTCGGTGCCAAAATGGAGATAGGCGATCCCATCGGCCAATTCTGAGTCTTTGGGCGGGCGTGACATTGTCCCCAGGTCAAGCTGCTCTGCTAACACGCCTTTAACGCCCCCGCTGGTGCCTGCGCCGGACAGGAATTCGAAGGCCAGGTCACTATGTTGGCGGCGATAGACCTCGGCCAGATACTTTAGTATGGCGGTCGTGCCGCCCGAGCCTGAGACCGTCAAAGTCGTCTGGGGGGCGATGGTCGGCGTGGGCCTGGTCTGAGCCGCCGCATTATTGCAGGCAGCCAGCGTTAATGCTACCAGGGTAATGAACAGGCCCATCAGAAACGCGGGTTTTTGTGGTGCAAGTTTCATTTTGCTGTTCCTTTCTGAACAGATGATATAAGGTTTTGGATTTTGGATTGGTTTTCGGAGGGGGTTAGAATTGGAAATTTCTGATTGCATAGGTTCTATTTATTGACTGGTGCGCTGAGTGTTTACTCTCCTACAGCCTGAGCCAGGTAAGCCTGCTTGGGAGGGATGACCCTTTTGATGATACTGGTAAGGTACGTCACTGATAAACCTTTTTTACCTAACTTCCTTTATGAGTGAAGTTATTCTCATTATAAAAGAAAATGTTTCATTCTTCTGTTAGGGTTGTGTTTGGATTGTGTTGGAATTCACATGGTGTGGCTTGCTCCAGGGTGGTGTTAATATAATCGTAATAATTCTCCTCTAAAGTGGGAAACAGACAGGGGCACAACTGCCCAAGAACGGCCTTTCGGCTATCTGCTTTCGCCGGATTGCCAAATCCGGCGGTTGTGGCGTGGATTTGGCAATCCTCGCCCAGCGAAGTGGTCGAAACAGAAGTGATAACCATCCCGACCCAAAAAAAGGAGAATGTTATGCTAAAATTATATCTGTTAAAGCTTTTAGTCCTCGGTCTGGGGCTGTTACTGGCGGCATGCAGCAGCGTCGAGGCCAGCCAGCCCGCGCCGGCAAAACAAGCGCCGGTTGTCGAGGCCGTGCCGGCGATGAAAGCTCAGGCGGAAGCGGTGGCAGCGCCCGAAAGTGAAATGGCGGAGAAACCGGCGGCGGCCATGGCAGAAACCGCGCCGATGACCGAGAAACCGGTGATAAAGGTTGAAGAAGCTGCCCCGGTTAGCGAGCAACCTGAGGCGATGGCTGAAGAGCAGGCGGCTGTGGCCGGGGAGTCAATGGTTGAAGTCGAAGAAGACGCCCCGGTGGATGCAGGGGTGGAAGCCATGGCTAAAGTCGAAGAAACTGCCCCCGCTATGAAGGAAGCTGAGGCGATGGTTGAAACCGCGCTCGTCGAGGAAGAGACAATGAAACAGGCAGAAACGATGACCCAAGCCGGTCCCACCGAAATGCAGGCGCAGCTTTTAGCCACTCTGGACAACCAGGGCAGGCCGCCGGAACTGTTTAACGAAGTCTGGCTTAATTCCAACCCATTGAAATTGGCCGATTTGCATGGTAAAGTAGTTATTGTGGAGTTCTGGACCTTTGGCTGTTATAACTGCAAAAACGTCGTGCCTTCGCTGCGGGCGTGGCATCAGGAGTACCAGGACGATGGCCTGGTGATTATCGGCGTCCACACCCCGGAATTTGGCTACGAGCGCGAAATCGAAAATGTAAAGCAGGCCCTGATTGACCAGGATATTCCTTACGCCGTCGCCATTGATAACGATTGGCAGACGTGGCGGGCTTACAATAATCGCTACTGGCCGGCCAAGTATTTTATTGACAAAGCCGGCAATCTGCGCCATATCCACATTGGCGAGGGGCGCTACGAGCAGCAAGAGGAAATTATCCAGGCGCTGCTGGCGGAGAAGGTATCATAATACGTGATACGTGATACGTGAGTTCGGAAAATTATTACGCATTCCGTATCACACATCACTCGGTTAATTTTAGTGAAGGACTGACCTCGGGTGTCTGCAAAAAAATATATCCTTGTGGTTGACGACGAACCAAATATCCGCGAAGTGGTCGAGTTGTACCTGCGGCGGGAGGGCTTTGAGGTCGAGGTGGTCGGCGATGGCGCGGCGGCCCTGGCGGCGGTGGAACGCAAAATCCCCGATTTGATCGTGCTGGATTTGATGCTGCCGGTTTTGGGCGGCCTGCAAGTGACCCGCGTTTTGCGCCAGGGCGAGCAAAGCATCCCGATCATTATGCTTACGGCCAAAGGCGAGGAAGCCGACCGTATCGCCGGCCTGGAACTGGGCGCCGACGATTACCTGGCCAAACCCTTCAGCCCCAAGGAGCTGGTGGCGCGGGTCAAAGCGGTGCTGCGCCGGGCCAGCGCCAACCCCCTGGTAGACCCCCAGGCCCAGCCCCTGAACAGCGGCGACATCACCCTCAATCCGGCCACCCGGCAGGTCTGGTTGAAAGATAAGGCCGAGGTGATGTTGACGGCCAAAGAGTTTGATTTGCTCTGGTTCTTGATGAATCATCCCGGCCAGGTTTTTACCCGCGACCAACTGCTGGACCGGGTTTGGGGCTATGACTTTTTTGGCGATGCCAGCACGGTCACGGTTCATGTGCGGCGGCTGCGGGAGAAGATCGAACGTGATGCCACCAAACCGGAATACGTGCTGACCGTCTGGGGGGTTGGCTACAAGTTCAGGGTGGATGAGCGATGAACAGCAGCCTCAACTGGAAAGCCCTTTGGTCGCCCCTGCTGGGGTTGGTGGGAGCTTTTTTGGTGGCCCTGGCTATTGCGATTTACATCATGGAAGCGCCGGCCAGCGACCTGAAAGACCTGATCCAATTTTTGCTGACCTCCAGCCTGCCCTCCTTACTCATCGGCTACCTCGTTTTTACCGTCGGCCGGCGCTGGCTGCGCAGTATTCGTTATAAGACGCTGCTGGCCTACAGCCTGGGCGTTATCATCGCCATTATCAATATTTATGTCACCTCGCAGTTGATGTTTGTCTCGGAGCATGACTTTCTGCTGCTGGGGTTGCTGTTGATTTTTGCCGGGATTCTATCGGCCTCATTTGGCTACCTGCTGGCGGCCAGCATGGCCCAATCCTTATTACTGCTGCGGCTGGGGGCGCGGCGGATTGCCGGGGGCGACTTTTCGGCGCGGGTCCATTTGACCGAGGTGGATGAGTTGTCGGAAGTGGCCGAGGCGTTTAACTTTATGGGCGACGAGCTGCAAAAATCTTTTGCCCGCCAGCGAGAGCTGGAGCAGGCCCGCCGTGATTTGATTGCCGCCGTCAGCCACGATTTGCGCACCCCGCTCACCTCGATTCGAGCCATGATCGAAGCCCTGGCCGACGGCGTCGTGACCGAGCCGCCGACGGTGCAGCGCTACTACACCGTGATGCGCTCCCAAATCGAAAATTTATCCGGGCTGATCAACGACCTGTTCGAGTTGTCGCAGCTTGAAACCGGCCAGGTCCAACTGGCGCTGGAGGCGGTCAACCTCAATGACCTGCTTTCTGATGTATTGGAGAGCATGCAGGCCCAGGCCGGGGCCAAGGGCGTCTCTTTGAAAGGGATTTTTTACGAGGATTTGCCGATTATCAAGGGTGAGATGAACAAGCTCCAGCGGGTCATTACCAACCTGGTCCAAAATGCTATCCGCCATACGTCCAGCGGTGGTTCGATTTCCCTGGCCACCCAGGTTGCGCCGGAGGGGGTTCAGGTGGAGGTGACGGACACCGGCGAGGGCATTGCCCCCGAAGATTTGCCCCACATTTTTGAGCAGTTTTTCCGCGGCGAAAAGAGCCGCAGCCGCGAGACCGGGGGCGCGGGCCTCGGCCTGGCCATCGCCAAGCGCATCGTCGAGGCCCACCACGGCCGCATCTGGGTCGAGAGCCGGGTGGGTCAGGGTACAAGGTTTAGCTTTATTTTGCCGACTTCTATATCCTGACCAGGTCGAGCTGCCTTCGCTCAAAAAGGAACATAGAGCTACACAAAGTTCTCACAGAGGAACGCGGAGAGGTCTCTGTGAAACTCTGTGATTTCTCCGCGCTTCTCTGGGTAATAACTCCTTGCTCAATATATGAGAATCTGACTCATAAGGGACTAACCAGTATTCCTAAGGCAACTCCAAGAAAATAATTATCCAAAGTCCGTGATACGTAATGCGTGATGCGTGATGGTATCCAGGCAAGATTTCTTGCGCATCACGTATCACGCATCAAGCCGGTGAGAACAATTGGATGATTTAAATCTTGGAACTGCCTAAAACCCATTGTCAATGGGCCGGAACTATGCTATAGTGGATCGAATAGACTGAAATGGTAGCCTTTCCCTAGAACATGAGAAAGGACCATGCCGGGTTCAAATCCCTTCTTTCATCGCGGCCCTATCCATGACCGCGACTATTTCTTTGGCCGTGAGCACGCAACTGCTCAGGCGCTGTTCCTGCTTGGCAACGGGCAGAGTATCTCCCTGGTTGGGCAGCGGCGCATCGGCAAAAGTTCTTTCCTGTTCCACCTGGCCGACCCCCACATCTTCACCCCGTCTGGCCTTGACCCCGCCCAACATCTCTTTGTGTATCTTGACTGCGGCAGCCTGAGCACTCTGCCTCCCCCTGACCTTTACCAGGTGCTGCTGGAAGAAATCGGCGATGCCCTGGCTGATGCGGGCAGTCCATTCCCCCTAAATTTTGAGACAGACCCGGTCCACCCTCTCACCTATCGTGTTTTTGAGCAAACGCTCCGTAACCTGACCCGGCAGGGCTGGCGGCTCATTGTTCTGCTGGATGAGTTCGAGCGGCTCAGCCGCAACCCTCACCTGGACCCCGACTTTTTCTCCGGCCTGCGCGCCCTGACCGCCCGGTATCCCGTCGCCTATGTCACCGCCTCCAAGCAGCCCCTGTTAGAGCTGACCTACGCCAACGCCAGCGCGCTCAGTTCCCCCTTCTTTAACATCTTTGCCAGTATCCGCCTGGGTCTCTTCTCCGACGCCGAGGCCCATAATCTGCTCACAACCCTGGCCGCCAGAAGCGGCTTGACCTTCTCCCCGCCCACCCTCGACTCTCTCCTCGACCTGACCGGCCCCCATCCCCTCTTTTTGCAAATTGCCGGTTTCCACGCCTTTGAGCTGGCGCAGACATGGGAACAGACCTCAGAGGTACGCTCCGCGAAAACCTCTGAGGTCTCGCTGGACCACGCCGAACTGCGCCGGCGCTTCCTGGCCTCGGTAGAGGAGCATTTTGGTTACTACTGGCGCAGCCTCTCGCCCGATGAACAGCGAGCGTTGGCGACCCTGCCGGCTGCAAGGCCGGGTTCCACCCTGACCAGCCTTGAAAAAGCCTGTTTAATTATCCGCCGTAATGACCACTACGACTACCTCTCGCCGGCCTTCCGCGCCTTTATCCAGGCCCAACCCGTCCCCGGTCTGCTCCAGGCCGGTCCTGTTACGATAGACCGGGAACAGCATCAGGCCCTGCTCCACGGCCAGCCTCTGCTTTTGACCACCACGCAATACACTTTGCTGATGCATCTTGTCGAACGGGCGGGCCAGGTGGTCACTAATGAAGCCCTGGAGCAGGCACTCTGGGGGGAGAATTACGTCGAAGACCCGGAACGCTTGAAGTCGGTCATCAAGGGGCTGCGCCAGGCGTTGGGCGCGGATGCAGCCTGGCTGGAGAATGTGCGAGGGGTGGGCTACCGCTTCTTACCCTGATTTTTCCCCAAATCTTCCCTCAATCGCCCCTGATTTTCCCTTAAAATTGCCTCTCTTTTGTTATATGCTCTGACCATTATCAAAAATGGTTACGGCTCATCAAACGGGAGGCAAAAATGAAAAAGTTTCTCATCATCATCGGGGTAATTGTTGGTGTGCTTGGGCTGACGTCAGCATTCTATCCTCAGCCTGTCGAGGTTAAAGCGCCGGTTCAAAGAGATATCTGGAACCATTATGGCAGCGGCTTCGAGCTGAGCAGCTTGGGGCCGGTGCTTCCCGCTCCGGCTCAGAAGGAGGCGTGGAACCGTTATGGCAGCGGCTTTGAACTCAGCAGCGTGCAGCCGATGCTTCCAGCCCCGGCTGAAAAGGATGTCTGGAACCGTTATGGCAGCGGCTTCGAATTGAGCAGCGTACGGACTATCACCGAGATCAAAGCGTCCATCCAGAAGTATTGGTGGAATCAAGCCGGGAGCGGTTTTGAACTGAGCAGCCGACCAGATGCCGCTCAAAACTAAGAGGGTTTTTATCAGACCTGGCCGATCTTGACGAAGTCCTCACCCGGGATTGAAATCCCAGGCTAACTCAGGTAAAAGTCGGTTAAAAACCGACTCCCTGTAGCTTAAACCAGTGCGCTTCAGCGTACTTTTACCTCCTTAGCCCTGAACTTCAGTTCGGGGCTGAGGCCGGGCTGAGCAGTTTCTTTTGCTCAAATCTTGCCACGTAGCCAGAAAGTCATTGAATGTTGGAAGGGGGGTAAAATGAAATTTGTGAAACGACTGTGGCTCTTGATGATAATCTTCGTCGCCCTGCCGGTGACCGCAGTCCAGGCCGAGGGCGGCATCGCGGTTCAGCCTTACTGGACCTTCCCCACCCTTGCGCCCGTGACCCACCTCCAGACCGGCGATATCAACGGCGACGGCACGCCTGAGGTGGTCATGACGACCGCCGACAACTGGCTTTACGTGGTGGAGAACGACGGCCGCCTAGCCTGGCGTTATGAACTTGAGACCGCAACAATAACCCTGCTGGTGGCGGACTTAGATGGCGACGGGCAAACCGCCGAGATTTATGTGGGAGGCCGGGATCGCCAAATCTTGCTCAGCGCTACGGAGAAACCCATCTGGAGAATTATCCAAGAAGCGCCGGAAGGAACGGAGATATCTACGCTGGCCGTTTTTGCGGTTGACCTGGACGGGGATGGACGGCGCGAACTGCTTCAAGGGAATCCTGTGGCGGCGGGCTATTCAGATAGCAAAACAGGACAGGTTATGATAGGTATAACATTTAGGCAGCCGGTTATAGACACTTGGGCCGGTGAGGTGGACGGCGATGGTCGGCCGGAGATCGTGCCCAGTGTGGTTGGGAGTAACCTGGTCTATGTTATGAACGACGACTTTAGCTGGGCCTGGCAGCAACCCCTTGAGGAGGTGCGTTTGGTGCAAGGGGGGGATGTGGATGGCGACGGCCTGGCCGAGATTGTGGCTCTCAGCGCCTCGTGGGGCCTGTTTCTATTGGAGAGCGACGGACAACAAATTTGGCATAATCAAAACCTGACTGGTCTAACAGACCTGTCAGGTTTGACCCCGCCTCTGCCCGGACAACTGCTCGTTCATGACCTGGACGGCGATGGGCAGAGCGAGATTATCGTCCTGGCTCCGGCGGGGGTTCACGTTTTTAGAGGGGATGGCA
Source organism: Chloroflexota bacterium (assembly GCA_016860845.1). The sequence continues at coordinate 84,700 of BOKF01000029.1, read as the reverse complement.
GCCAGGTTTGGCAACAGCCCTTGGGTTTGGTGACAGACCAGAACGCTCCTGATCAGAGTTCCGCAGGTTTCGTGCAGGAAGCTTTGGAGTCCGGCGGATTTCGATCCCGACTCCAGGCCGCTGATATAAACGGCGACGGCCAGGCCGAGGTTGCCGTGACCACAGGGGGCCAGGGGCCGATTTATCTGTTGGCTGCCAACGGCCAGCGCCTGGCCGAATACCTGGTCGAGCAGAGTACCGGCACGCTGGCCTATGCCGACCTGAACGGCGATGGCCAGGGTGAAATGATGGTGGGTACGGAGACCGGCCTCCAGGTTTTTGGAGCGGCCCGGCCGGTGGAACGGCGCGAATTATGGCAATCACGATTTTTGAATACGATCACCGCCCTTGAGCTAACCGACCTGGACGGCGATGGCCGGAGCGAAGGGGTGGCCGGCTCTCAGGAGGGCCAGGTCTATGCCCTGGCTGGTGACGGCCACATCCTGTGGCAAGTGGATCTCCCTTTTGAACTCAAGGAAACTGCTAATTTCCCAACGGTGTTGGCCCTAAGCGCCGGCGATGTAGATGGTGATGGTCTCTCCGAAGTTATTGTCAACGACCGGGGCAGTCAAATTTACCTCTTGGATAGCCGGGGGTCGCGCTGGGTCATCCCCTCTGAGGGTAAGTTTATTACCAGCGTGGCCGCCCATGATCTGGACGGCGACGGTCGGGCCGAAATCATCCTCGGCGGCGACTCGCTCCTGGGCAGCGCCAGCGTGGTCAGGTTGTTGGACGGCGATGGTAAACAAATCTGGGAATGGAATCTGACTGGAGGGGTGACAGCCATAGTCGGTGACGGGGAGCATATTCTGGTGGGAACAGGCAGTGGGCAGGTTTACCGGCTAACCGCCGCCGGAGCGCCGGCCGGGGAGTACAACTTGGAAGCCAGAGTGCTCAGTTTCGGGTCTGGGCAGGCGATCACAGAGAACGGACGAGTTTACCGGCTGGATGAGGCTGAGGCGACCCTGGTGCGCGACCTGGGCGTGGCTCCTCGAATAGCCCGGTTGAGCGCAGAGACCGCGGCTCTCATTATGGGAGAGCGGGAAGCCAATCTGATTATGGCTGATGGGTTGCGCTGGCAAGGGACTCTGGACAGCCGGGTACTCAGCCTGGCTGTAGGTGACCTGAATGGCGATGGTGAGATGGAGGTTGCCGCCGGTACTGATAGTGGCCGGGTCCATCTCTTTGGCCTAACCGTTAATCAACCTCCCCTGCTCACTAAACCTAATCTGACCGAAACCCGTACCGGTTACGCTTATGGTGTAGATGTGAACGACCCTGACGGCGATACGGTCACCATGACTGTGCAGATTTGGGACCCGTCGGCCGGTTTGTGGCTACCCCAGGCCGCTCAAGCTCTGGCTCAGAGCCAGGGCCGGCTAAATTTGGAAGTGGCGGACCCTTTCGATACCTGGGACTCCGGCCAGGAAAGCCGTTACCGCTTTCGTTACGATGATGGGCATAATCAGGGAACTCTGAAGGAGGTTCCCGGTCCCTTTACCATTCCGACCCTGCCCTGGTACACCTATTACGGCCAATGGGTTGGCCTGGCGGCATTGCTGTTGCTGCCCGTCGGCCTGGGCTTCGTGTTCTATCGCCGCCAGCGGGTCTACCGCCGCTCCCCGGTGGGCCGGGCCGAGAGCCTGCTCAAGCAGTTTCGCGCTCGTCCAGCCGAAGCCTTACTCAAGCTTCACCATCTGGCCGGCCATAACCCCGCCTTGTTAACTTATTTGCCCGGCCTGGCTCGCGAGGCCGGGGAAACGGTCTTGGCTGAAATGAGCGAGGGCTTTAACTTGATTTTGACCCGGCCCGAGGTCACCGCTGAGGGTTTGCAGGCGATCCTGGCAGCATCCAAAGGCTCGGTTCAACCCGGCTGGCCAAATCCGGACCCGGAAGCAGGTGAGCCGGCAACTGCCCTGGTAAACCTATATACCCTGTTCCTTGAGGCGCTGGAAGCCAATACCGTCTCGCGCATTGTCAGTTTGCACTTCAATTTGGCTGACGCCTTAGTAGTGACGGCTTCAGTCGTCCACCCCCTAACACAAGAAACGACTAAAGTCGTGACTGCGATTGAGGAGGCTCTGGCCGAATTAGAGGGGGTTACCCAGCTTTTACGCAACTACCAACGGGTTGAGACGGTTGAAGATAAAGTGGCTTACCTGGCCCAGGCTATCGAGCGCCTGGGCCGCTTTGAACAGGATTTCCAAACGATTCTGCCCCAACCTGAACGCAATATGATGCTCCGCATCGCCGCAGCTTGGCTGCGGGTGACCACCAACGCCTTGCAGGATTTGCAGGGCCGGGCCCAGCTTGAGGTTTCGCTGAAAACCCGCCAACTGCTCAATCTTGACCAGGCCAACCTTTCGTTGGAATTGACCAACACCGGCCGCAGTCCGGCCTCCAATATATCCGTTAGCCTCAGCCCGAAGCAGAGCTTGCTTGTGAGCAACGGCGTCGCCCCGCTCGACATTCTGCCGGCTGGGCGCTCGGCCCTGGTCGAACTGCCGATCTCGGCGGCGGCCTCGGTGGAGCAGTTCCGGGCCGAATTCATCATCACCTTCGACGACCGGGAGCACAAGGGTAAGACCGTCACCTTTGCCGATCGGGTCCATTTGCTGAAACCTTCCACCGAGTTTCGACCCATCCCCAACCCCTATGCCCCCGGCACGCCGCTGGCCCCGGCCTCGCCGATCTTCTTTGGCCGCGATGATCTCTTTCAATTTGTCGCCGAAAACATCGCCGGGTTGTCCCGCCAGAATGTCCTGGTCCTCATCGGCCAGCGGCGCATGGGTAAAACCTCCTTCTTGCAGCAGCTTCCGGCCCGCCTCGGTGACGCTTACCTGCCGGTCTACCTCGATGGCCAATCCCTGGGCATTGACCCCGGCATGGCCAACTTCTTCTATGATTTGGCGCTGGCGATGGTTGACGAGTTGGTTGAGCAGGGTTTCAAAATCAACGAACCGGAGCCGCAGGATTTCGAAGCGCGCCCCAGCGCTGCCTTTGAGCGCACGTTTCTGCCTGCTGTGCTCAAGGCGGCCGGCGGGCGACAACTGCTCTTGCTGTTTGACGAGTTCGAGGAGCTGGAGATGCGGGTGGCCTCCGGCAAACTGGAGCCGACCATCTTTCCCTTCTTCCGCCATCTGATGCAGCACCACCGCCAGTTGGGCTTCATCTTTGTCGGCACCCATCGCTTAGAGTCGCTCAGCAGCGATTACTGGTCCATCTTCTTCAATATTGCCCTCTACAAGCACGTCGTCTTTTTGGACGAAGCCGCCGGCCGAGCCTTGATCACCCAACCTGTAGCCGAGTACGGCTTAATTTATGACGACCTGGCCCTGGACAAGATGCTGCGGGTCACGGCCGGACATCCCTACTTCTTGCAGTTGACCTGCCATGCCCTGGTCAACCACGCCAATCGAAAACGGCGGAGTTATGTGACCATTCAAGATGTCAATGACGTGTTGAACGAGATGGTCGAGTTGGGCGAGGCGCACTTTGCCTTTTTGTGGGAGCAGGCCAGTCCGCCGGAGCAGCTCATTCTGGCCGCGCTGACTCGCCTGCTGGGCCAGGAGCCAACGGTGACCGCGGCTCAGATCAGCGAGCTGCTGGTAGAGCGAGGTCTGACCCTGGATCTGCAAACCATCACCGAGACCCTGCACCCCCTGGTCGAGCGAGATATTGTGCGCGAGTTAAGAGGCCAGCCGCCCCGCTATGAGTTCAAGGTGGAACTGGTGCGGCTGTGGGTGGAACGTTACAAAGCATTGGGGCGGGTGATTGAAGAGGCGGGAAGACAATAATTGTGAATAATGAATTATGAATTGTGAATTGGTTAATAGCACGAGAGTTTCATTAACAGTTCATAATTGACAATTGACAATTCACAATTTCTTCTGCGGAGGTCAGTCATGCCTATAGAAAATCCTTACTTTCATCGCGGTCCCATTAGAAAGCCGGAGCACTTCTTTGGCCGGACGCAGGAAGTGACCAATACCCTCAGCCTGCTCAGAAACAACCAGAGTGTCTCGATCGTCGGGCCGAGACGCATCGGCAAAACCTCCTTGCTGCTGCACATGTCCCACCCGGCGGTGATGAGCCAGCATGGTTTATCGCCCACGGAACACCTCTTTATCTTTATTGACTGCGAAGGGCTAAGCCATCTGGATCAGGCCGGCTTTTACCGGGTTATCCTGGAAGAGACCGAAGACCAACTCCTGGATCGGGGTCTGGCCGTCGAGATCGAGATCCCGGAAACGCCGACGTACCGCCAATTCGAGCGTGCTCTGCGCCAGCTTAATCGCCAGGGATTGAAGCTGATCTACCTCCTAGATGAGTTTGAGTTAATGAGCGAGAACCAAAATCTGGATGCCGACTTTTTCTCCGGCCTGCGCGGCTTGACCGCTCGCCACGATGTCTGCTACCTCACCGCCTCGCAGGCCCACCTACTGGAGTTATCTTACGCCGAGGGGGTGTTAGGCTCACCTTTTTTTAACATCTTTGCCGTCCAACACCTGGGCCTCTTCAGTCAAGAGGAGGCTCGCCAGCTTATTCAGCAGCCGGCGCTGGCCGCCGGAGTTCCTTTCTCCGACACGCTGAGCGAATTTATTCTCGATTTAGCCGGGCCGCAGCCGATGTTTCTCAATATTGCTTGTTTTCATGCCTTTGCCGGGTTGACCCCCACCCCAACCCTCCCCCTGCAAGGGGGAGGGGGTTCAATCCCCACCCCAACCCTTTCCCTGGAGGAGAGGGAGTTGGAAGAGGTGCGGCGCAAGGTCGCGGGAGAACTGGAAGGTCATTTTCGGTATTATTGGAGTAAGCTGGACGGGGGTGAGAGGCGGGTGCTCGCTGCTCTGCCCGGCCTTGCCCCGGTTAAGAACGAGACAACCCAGGTGCTCATTCACCGGCTGGAACAGCAGGGCCTGCTGGTCCGAGATGGGCACGGCTATCATTACCTTTCGGCGGCGCTGGCCGATTTTGTCCGCCGTCAGGTCGCTGAGCCAGGCGCGGCCAGTCCTGCTGCCGGTTTGGAAAGTACCCTGGTGGGGTGCAAACTGGGGGCGCATCTTGTCACCGAACTGCTGGGCCAAGGGGGCGTGGCCCGTGTGTACAAAGGCCGCCACGAGGCGCTGCAACGCGAGGTGGCCTTGAAGGTTCTGCTGACTCACCTGGCCGATACGGAGGAATTCCGCGAGCGCTTCCGCCGCGAGGCCCAGGCCGTGGCGATGCTGCGCCATCCCCATATTGTCCAGGTTTATGACTTTGGCGTGCAAGAGGAGCTTTACTACATGGCCATGGAATGCGTCACCGGCGGCACGCTCAAGGATCGGCTGGCTGCATTGACCGCCAGAGGCGAGACATTGCCGTTAGCCGAAGCGGTGCGTATCATCGGCGAGGTGGCGGCGGGCCTGGATTATGCCCATGCCCAGGGCATCATTCACCGGGATTTGAAGCCGGCCAATATCATGTTCACCGCTTCGGGGCAAGTGGTGCTGACCGATTTTGGCATCGCCCGCCTGTTGAGTGCGTCGCGCTACACCGTGACCGGCGCGATCGTCGGCACGCCGGCCTACATGTCGCCGGAGCAGAGTCAGGGCGAGCGGGGCGACGCCCGCAGCGACATTTACTCGTTGGGCGTGATTCTGTATGAGTTGGTCACCGGGCGGGTCCCCTTCGACGCCGATACGCCTTTTGCCTTGATCATGAAACACGTGAGCGAGCCGGTCCCCCCTCTCCGCAGCCTGAAGGCTGACCTGCCCGAAGCCATCGAGCCGGTTATCCAAAAAGCGCTGGCCAAGCAGCCCGACGCTCGCTACCGTACTGCCGGTGAACTGGCCCGTGCATTAGCCCAAATTTGACTGCTCCCGCCAGGCCCGGATCATCTTGGTATGGATGGGGTAATGGCTGTAGGTATCGAGCCGGAGGCGATGCCGGAAGGGCGTCTCATAGGTGAATTGCTCCTCCGGCACGCTTTGGATGTAGACGATGAGCCGGCGGTGGGTTTCATCCAGTTGCCTCAGTACGTCGGCAAGGGAAAGGCCTCGTTTCTGTTCTGTCATCTGAGCATTGAAGGCATCAATGCCGCCGTACTTTACGGAGTAGCGCGGCGGCCTGCCTCCCTTGACGATAAGCGGCAGATACTTCAGCGCCTCCTCCTCCCACGTGGTCACGTGCGCCAGGATGTCTTTCACCGACCAATTGCCCGTGACGCCAGGTTCCGTCAGTTGCGAGTCTGACAAACCGGCGTACGAGGCCTGGATCTCCAGCCACGCCTTGTCAAGTTTTTTCAGGAGCTGCTGTCTATCCATTTTCAACCCCCTTTTTTATCAATTCTATCTCAAATCCAACAATACCTTAATCTTATTTATTTCATCCGCCGGATTGATCAGAACAGTCAGCGCCTCATCGTCTTTGGCATAGGCCAGCCGGGCTTTCTCGTTAAAAATATCAGCCTGGTTTTCAGTCCAGCCCTGGGCAGTCAGCTTATCCCGGTAAAACAGGGCCGCACGGATGGGGGTGATGGTGCTGGTATACTCGATGAAGGTGGGGAAAACCGAAACAATCTGGGCGTCGGGCAGGCGGGGCAGGTTGTTAAGGACTTCGCTTTCGGCGAACGCCTCAACTGGCGGAGCGATGGTCAAAGCGTCGTTAATGCCCGTCAGGGTGTAGCGCAGCTTTAAGCGGCCCTGGTCAAAAAAATGGACCTTGGGATCGGGGATGACGATGCGCAGTGTGGCCGAAATGACGTATTGGGCCAGGTAATCGTCCGGCTGGGCCAGCCACAGGTCGCCCTCCGCTCGCTCAAAGATGATATTGGGATCGGCCAGATCGTGCTCGGTGAAAGAATAACGCTGCACTTTTTGACCCTCAAGAAGTTCGGATTGCGGTGGTTGGGAGGTCACAGCGGGCAGGACCAGCAGCCGTTCCAGGGCGAGAAAACCCAGGTCGGCCGGCGAAACGACGCTGTCGGTAAAGGTAAACCATTGGCCGGTATCCCCCTTTTTGACATACACCTTATCAGCCACCCGATAAAACTCCGAGACCCCGGAAATGATCTCGGTCTGGGTCAGGGTCGTCTCAACTTTAAGATATTGGTGCAGCGCGGCCGGCTCACGGGTGATCTCGGTCAGCGATTCAAGCCGGCCTTTAGCCGGCTGGCCGTTGCGCGTTCCCTCAAAATCCACAATCAAATTGGCCCGATAGCTTTTTAATTTGGCCAGTCCGGCGTCAGGCGAGGCCAGGCCGGGGGCAAATGTTTGGGAGGGCGTGGGGGTCACGGCGGGACTGCTATTCGATGCCAATGGTGCGGTAGTATTCAAGCGGCAGGCCAGCGGTGCGACGAGAATAACCAGGGGCAGGAGTAGGTAAGCGTACTTCCTCACTATCAATAACCTTCCACTTTCTTTCATTTGCGGCTCGCTCATTCGCCGCCCCGCAGGGACACGCGGCTGATATTGATTTCTGCCCCCGGCTGCTCCGACTTGAGGGTTAATTTGACCAGGTCGCTAGAGAGGGGCGGCAGAGTAATCGCTTGTTCGGTCAAAGCGGGTGTCACTTCTACTTGAGTCAGGAGTGTATCGCCGGCCAGGAGGGTCAGCTTCTGCGGGGTTGGGGCCGCCGCTGTAAGTTCCAGGGTGAGAGATTGATTTTGAGGATGATGCAAAAATAGCTCTGCCTGGTCTGAAGAAAAGGCGCGGGTGATGGCAGCAGCTTCATTTTCCTGCCGCTTGCCCCAACCACTGCCCAGGGTCAGGTAGGGCTGGGTCTCTTGCTTGGGCGGCGTTGGGTAGACCTTTAAGCGGCCATCGTCATAAATGGGGGCGACTCCCGGCAGCGCGGCGGCAACCCAGCGCTCGGTGGCCTCACGCTCCGGGCCGGGGGGCATCTGGTAGTAATCGAGCACGATATAGCGCAGATTGAAATCATAAAAAATGGTGGGGGCAATCAGGTCCAGGGGCTGGTCAATGATGTCCGGGCCGAGGGCGCGCCACTGCTGCAGCACCGGGGTGCGCCAGGCCAGTTCCAGCGGGTTATCGCGGGACGTGTAGGCGGTCAGCAGGCGTTTGCCGTGAACGGTCTGGTAGAGCATCGGCGTGGGCCGGTCCCAATTCATCGGCAGTTCGGCGATGGTGAAATCTCCTGGCTGCTGGGCCAGGTCGAAATAGAACTGCGGCGTGTCAATTTTGGAGATGGGGTAGGGGAGGGCGAGGAATTCGAAGCAGATGAGGAGGATGGCGAGGAGGGGGAGGAGGCGTGAGGCGTGAAGCGTGAGGCGTGAGACGTGAAACGTGAAACGTGTTGCGTGTTGCGTGGGTTCGTAGGCTTCCGTCTTCAGTCTCTGATCGGCGGTCGGCAGCCGGCGGTCGGCGGTCGTTAGATAAGCCAGTCCGATCGCTGCCAGCACGCCGAGGCCGAGCATGACCATCAAATCGTAGCGGCTGAGGGAGCGGGTCAGGCCGATGAAGGGAACGGTGTGATACAGGAGCAGATAGGGTAAAGGGATCGGCCAGCCGGCGATGGCGACGATTTTGCCGCCGATATGCAGGTAGGGGCCAAGCGCCAGCAGAAAAAAGGCAGCGGTAACAAACGTCCAGAATTTGACCACGGCTTGCCCCCAGCCGCGCATGAGGGCGAAAAGAGCCAGGGACATGGGCACAAAACCGGCAAAAACCAGCCGTTCCGATAGGGTGCTGCTGAAGGTGTCGGCGATGGATTTGGCCCACGGACCCCACAGCGGGTGCATTTCTGAGGGCAAAATAAAGGCCAGTAAATCGGCGGAGAGGGTAATGCTTTGTTCCAGGCCGGCTTGTAACTCCGGCGTGCTGCGGGCCGCGCGCATCATCGGAACAAGCAGCGGCGAGAGAACAACGAAAAAGCCGAGGCCAATCGCCAGAACGAGCCAGAGCGGGCGGAGGAGAGGCATGAGGCGTGAAACGTGAAGCGTGATGCGTAAAGTATCAAAATGTCTCCCCTGCTCCTCTGCTCCCCTGCTCCCCTGCTGCCACACCGTCCACCCCAGCGCCAGTCCGGTGAAGATGAGCAGATATAGGGTGTGATACCAGTCTACCAGCGTAGCTAAAATTAAAAAGAGACAAGAAAGAAAGACGCCACGGACCTCTCCCCATCTCCCCTTCCCTTTAAGGGGAGGGGTTGGGGGTGGGGTCAGCGTCCGTAATAACCACAACACGTAAAACGGCGGCCAGATCATGCTGAAAACTTGCATGTGGCCTAACAGGTGGGCCATGTGAAAGGGCGACATGGTGAAGACCAGCCCGCCGACAAAAGCCGCCGGTCGCGCCCCTGTGGCCGGAAATTTGAGTTGGGTCAGCGCGTACAGCGACAGCAGATAGCCGCCGTAACCGGCCAGGGTAAAACTGGCCAAAACCACGCTGTTATAGGCCACCGCCAATCCAAAATTGAGTTGGATCGGCAACGTCCACAGGCTGTTGAAAATGTTGAGGGTGTGGAACAGCAGGCTGGCGCCCAGGGGCGGGTACAGGTAGTCGGTGAAGAAAGGGGTTGACCGCAATTCCAGCAATGCTTTTTTAACCCACCACAGATTCCAGTAGTTCTGCCAGCCATCGAAGCCGTCGCCGGGGATACCGTCGGTGAGATAAAGGACAGCCGGCCAGGTCATCACTATCGTCAGCAGAAAATAGCCGAGCAGGGGCCAGAGAGTGATCAGTGCGAAGCGACGATCGGCGCTGAGGAACTTCTTAGGTAATATCATCGTGAAGTCGGGCCAGAAATAAGGTTACACTCTGCTTCCACTGTTCAGGTTCAGCGGCCAAATACGCCTCGTGACCAACGCCGGTGAAAACCTCAAACCATTTCTTGCCGCCGAGCTGGCTGAATACCGCCCTGCCCTCCGCCAGGGTCGCTCGCGGATCATCTGTGCCGTGCAGTATTAACGCTGGACATTGGACGCCAGCAGCGTATTCGACTGGATTGTGTCTGAAGCCGGAGGAGCCATTTTGAATGCTGCCCCAGAATACCAGGAGTTGAGTCGCTGGAAATGAAGGCAGGCCCACTGCCCTAAAACGGTTCTGGACCGTGGAGAGCATCTTATCAAAAACAGCCTCAAGAATCACCCCGGCGGGCCGGAGATGGTGGACACTGATCGCCCGCAGGACAGCCGCGCCGCCCATAGACCGCCCATACAGAATCAGGGGTTGATCAACGGCCAGCAGGCCAGCATACGCAAAAGCTTTGGCTACATCATCTGCTTCGTAAAAACCAATGCTGGTCTTACTCCCATTGGAACCCCCACTGCCGCGAAAATCTACCAGAAACGTGGCATACCCTAACTCGTGCAGAGCCTTAGCCTCCGGCAGCAAGCTGGATTTCGATGAGGCGTAGCCATGAAAAAGCAGGATCAATCCCTTTGCCTGGGGGTGCGGAATGTGCCAGGCTTCCAGTTCGACGATCTCGGTCACTTTGAAGCGGTGAACAGTAAAGGTTAAGGCCCAACTATCCGGCTTTGAATTGTTCAAAGGCTTTGGGATATTGACCCCGGTGAACAGCATTTTCACTTTTTGCCAGATAGATAATGATTCCGGGGCTGCTGTGCGGCTCCCTATTTGGGTGAAGGTTAGCATGGCTTGGGCTTGCCTGTAGGCGATAATGTTGAGCAAAATGAAGGTTAACGTTAGCGATGCAGCCAGGATAAGTCCACGATTGGGTTGTATTCGGCCAGAAACCATGCGTTCCTCTTAGATCAATCCCAACTTCTCTGCTAACGTTGCCGTAAATCCCAGCAGCCGGTTAAGCAAACAGGTTTGCCGGTAAATAAAGTAGGCCGAACTCCAGCCCACTGCCGCCCCCGCCAGCACATCTAACGGATAATGCACCCCGCCGAAGATGCGGCTCAGTCCAAAAAGCCCGGCAATAACCAGCAGTCCCCCGCCCCAGGTGCGGTTGTAAAACCAAACCCCGGCAGCGATGGCGAAACCCAAAGCCGCCGCATTGCTGGGAAAAGAAGAGTCGGTGGGATGGTAGAAGAGCAAGTTAACCGCATGCTGGGCAAAGGGCCGGGGACGGAAATAGAGCAGGTTCAGCCCTTTGAGGACCGTATTGGCCAGGATTGCGCTTAACGTCGCGGCCAGGACGGCCCGCTGGTTAGTTCTATCCCGACCTGCCAGGTCTTTAGACTCAAACCACAAGGCCAGCAGCGCCAGGGCCAGCACGGTTGGCACAAAATAATCGTTGAGCAGCAGCCGGGCCGGCGCATCCAACCAGGGAGAGCGTCCGGCCAGGCCGTTGATGGCCGCGAACAGCCAATAGTCTATAGCGTAGACGAAACTCATACGATTGCCGAATTTACTCCGCTGGAAATATCAGCTAATGTAGCAACATGGGAAGCGTTGGCTTATTATCAAACAGATTGCGCCGACAGTCAAACCTATTCGCCAGGTGCGTTCATCTCGTCCTGGGCAGGCCGAAGCCCGTATCGAACATCCTGAGTAGGCCGAAGGCCGTATCGAAGGATTAGACCCTGCCGGCAACGCCGCTGCCAAAATTCTCCGGCCAGCCGGGCAACCAGCAGGGCGCTCAGGCCGCCGGCGACAAATAGGCTGCTCAACTCGCCGCCGGCCAGACCGGGGGTAAAAAGGCCAGGGGTGGTGCTGAAAAACCAGGTTAAACTGGCGCAGACCAACAGGCCGCCCACGCCCCGCCCGAGTCGCCCCAGGCCCCACGGTCCTAGAAAACTGATGGCCGGTTTGTGGTTGCGCGCCGCCGCCCATTGCAGCGCTCCCAGGCAGGCTATAAAGCAGAGGATAAAATAGTTTTGAGTGAGGATCGGGTAAAGAGAGAATAACATGTTACACCCAAAACAGAATGGCCACTCCGATCATCGCTACCACTGTGCCCACAACTGCCGCCCAGCCCAGCCGCTCTTTGAAGACAAAGTGGCTGATTGGCAGCAGAAAAATCGGCGGGAGAGCCATTAGCGTGCTGGCTACGCCAATGTGGGTCAACTGGATGGCAATTAATGAGAGCCAGACCCCCAAAAAGGGGCCAAAAACAGCGCCGCCGATAATGTTTAACATAGCCGGGCGCTGGCTGGCTAACCGCTGGACCGTCGCCCTGGCCTGCCCCTGAAACAAGGTGATTGCCCACAAGGTGGTGGTCGCCGCCAGCATACGGATAAGATTGCCCGACAGCGCCGAAAAATCACCGCCCAATCCTTTCTTGGCCGTAATCAAGCCGATAGCCTGGCCCGTGGCCGCCCCCAGGCCAAACAGAACTCCCCATAAATAACGGCGCCGGTCCGGCGAGGTCCGAACCGGGCTGTTCCGGTCCAGGACGACCCACATCACCCCGCTAATAGCCAGGGCAATTCCGGCCATCTGGCCGATGGTCAACTTTTCGGCCAGGACCAGCCAGGCCAGCAGGGCACTGACCACGGGCGACAGGCTCATCAACAGTGACCCCAGGCGCGGCCCAATCCAGACATACGATTGAAATAAAAACCCATCGGCCACCACCAGCCCAATCACCCCTGACAGGGCCAGCCACGACCAGCGTTCCCGTCCCGCCGACAGCGGTAAGAAGCTGCCCAGGAGCAGCCAGTGGGTCGTCAGCAGAAACAGCACCGCCAGGAGCAGCCGGATGCGGTTGACCACCATAGAGCCGACTTTTTGACCGGCCAGGGTAAAGAATGTCGCCGTTGCCGACCAACAGATGGAAGTGCCAAGCGCCGCAAGCTCGCCAAGGAATGGAGTCACAGGTTATCTCTTTTCAACGCGTCTCTTATTGAAATAGGGGCTGAGCGAACTCCACCAAATTTCCTTGAGTTCCCTCAGTCCCTATGAGTTTTTTTGCTTCACTTATTGATTTGCTGGGGATCCTGGCCGGGAAACTGCATAAAGACCTGCCCCTGTTCGGGAACAATCCAGGTGAGAATAACTTCCCCCTCCGCTACCTGGAACTCCCGCCCGGTGCTGAAAGCACGCTGGCGAGCCGGGGAAGTCCAGACGGCCCGGTAACTGCCGGGCAGCAGCTCCACTGGAATTTCTGCGCCGGCGTCGAGCTTGATTTCCTGGCCGCCGTTCAAGCCGCCGCCAGAGAGAGTCACGACAGCGAAGTTGTTCTCAAGAGTGCCATTGGCCGCGACAAAAAGGGCTTTACCCGCCGGAGCGCCGGGATAGCTGCCTTTGATGGGGCCGGGTGTGGCTGTCCCTATCGGCGTTGGGGTGGGAGTCGGGGTTGGGATAGCAACAGTTAGCTCATCGTAGGTCTCGATGGCGCTCCGGCCCTCTTCCGGCACAATCCACATTACCAGGATTTTGTCCTCAACCGCGGTAAAATCTGCCCCGCTGGCAAAGCCGCCCCGGGGACCGGGCGAACTCCATGTGGCGCGATAAAAATCAGGTTCCAGGACAAGCTGGACCTCGCCGTCGGCTGGGACCTCAACTCTATCTCCTCCACCTACCGTTTCGCCCTCCAGGGTTAGCAAAGCCGCGTAGTTAGCCATACTGCGATTGCTGGCAATGAGCAGGGTTTTACCCGCCGGAGCGCGAATGACCTGTTCTCTTGGAGCAGTGGCAGTGGCGGTGGGCGCCGGGGAGGGTGTGTTGGTTGGCTGGACGGTCACTTCTGGAAGTTGGGGTGTGGGGACGCTCACGACCGGCACGGCGGCGGTGTTGCTGGCGGTCACGAAAGTGGGATCGGCGGTAACCCAGCCCACACCCCCTGGCCCGTTGGCAAAGCGGATTTGCCACCATTGACCCTGCTCGGCGCTGGCCTGGCCGACGATTTCGGCGGGGGCGCTCTGAGACAATTGGCCGATCAGGCTGTACTGCGTGCCCGGCCCGCTCCGCACATTGAGGGCCGGCACGTTGAGGGTCAGTAGCGCGCCAAGCGACGTAGACGTTGCTGGAACAGGCGTGGGACCGGGAGACAGTGTTGGGCTGGGGGTAAAGGTAGCCGCTGATGCAGGGGGTGGCGCTGCCGTAGGCAGCAAGGGCACGACGGTAGGATTGGGCGTAGTTGCAGCGGGCGGTTCGCTGGCCGCAGGGGTATTGGACTGGCCTGCCACCCTAAGATTCGAGATTGTCTGGCTGCTGACCTGCCCCGCTGAGTTGTAAGCCCGAACTTCCAGGGTGAGGGGGCCGGGCTGGCTGGTCCGCCATTGCAGGGCGGCATTTAGCGTAGGCGCAACCTCGACCAGTTGGGTGTCTACCTCGTCCACCTTGCGCCCGTTAGCCCATAGTTCCAGCCGCGTCACCCCGGTTGCATCTGAGGCCAGCGCCTGCACCGTAATCGGCTGGTGAAGGGCAACGGCGCTGTTGTTGGCCGGAGCCTGGCTAATGGTCAGGGTTGGTCCGGTAAGGGTAGCCGCCGGGGTATCCTGCCCGCTAAACCAATACCAATACACGCCCCAACAGAGCAGGCCAACAAGCAGGAAGCCAGCCAGGCCGGCGGCCAGAAGCAGTCCCCATATCGGCCACCTGGGTTGGGGATAGGCGCGGGTCTCCTGGGCGGGGGGTGTAACCGGAGCGAGAAACGGCTCGGGTTGGGGGTAGGCCCGGACCTCCTGGGGAGGTGCTGTAACCTCGGGCGGTGGTGCAACCGGAATGAAAGACGGCTCGGGTTGGGGATAGGTGCGGATTTCCTGGGGAGGGGGTGTAACCGGAACGAAAGCCTGCTCGACTCTGAGAATGAATGGGCCAAGGCCAATGAGATCATTCGGCCGCACTGCCGCCGGTTGGTTGAGCGACTGGCCGTTCAGCAAGGTGCCGTTGACCGTCTGCAAATCCTCGACGAAGAGCTGATCGCCCTGCCAGGTCAAACGGGCGTGATGGCGGGAGACGCGGGGGTCGTCGAGGTGAAGGTCGGCGGTGGGGGCGCGGCCAATGAGCAGCCCGCTGGGCGGGACAGGCACGATTTTTACGGCATTGGAGCCGTCGTTTAGAATCACTTGCCACTCAGCCTGAAGCGGCGGCTGCGGAACATCCGTCATAGCACTTCCTTCCTTTCCCAGCGTCAATATAGCCCAAGTGGCGTTGAAAGTCTAATTCCCGTTCAAAGGAGTACAGCTACCGGCCTGGGATTCAATTCCCAGGCTAACAAATTTAAGTCGGCTTCAAGCCGACTCACAGAGAGTTGGAGCATGCCTCTTATAAGCTGGCTTTAGCCTGCTTTCACTCTTAGCTCAGAGCTTTAGCTCGGAGTGAACTCTTGATACTTTAACCTGATAAGGTATAATTAGCCGCTATGGAAGAGTTGATCGGCCAGAGCCTTGGCCAGTACCGGATTGTCGAAATCATTGGGCAGGGCGGCATGGCGACCGTGTTCAAGGCCCGCCAGCCGGGGCTGGAGCGATGGGTCGCCGTGAAAGTGCTGCCGCCGCACTACGCCGCCGACCGGCACTTTAGCGCCCATTTTCTGCGCGAGGCTCAGGCGATTGCCCAGTTAGAGCATCCCCATATCCTCCCGGTGTACGACTTTGGCCAGCAGGGCCGCTATATCTACCTGGTCATGCGTTACATCGAAGGTTCTCGCACCCTGGCCGACATCATGCCGCAGCCGATGTCCTTTGGGCAAATGTTGACTTATCTCGACCAGGTAGCAGCGGCCCTGGATTATGCCCACGAACGGGGCATTGTTCACCGGGATATTAAACCGACGAATATTCTGCTCAATCAGAACTGGGTTTTTCTGGCCGATTTTGGCCTGGCCCGGCTGACCCAGGCCAGCGCCTCGCCGACGATTACGGACGTGGCCCTGGGCACACCGGCGTATATGTCGCCGGAGCAGGGCCGGGGGGCCAAAGTGGATGCCCGGACCGATATTTACGCCCTGGGTGTCATCGTTTATGAAATGCTGGCCGGCGAAATCCCGCACGTGGCCGAGTCAAGCCAGGCCATTCTGTACCGGCGAAACCACGAAGCGCCGCCGTTGCTGCGGGTTTATCGCCCGGAGATTCCGCCCCTGCTGGATCAAATTGTGCAAAAGGCCCTGGCGCTCGATCCGGCGGCTCGTTTTCAGAGCGCCGGCGCTCTGGTCAAGGCGCTGCGCCAGGCAGTCCCGGAACCGCAGGCCGGCCAATTGTTGACCGCCGCCGTGCCCGACCGCTCTGTTTATTGGCCGCCCCCCAGCCCACCTGTTTCTCCGCTTCCACCGTTGGCCCTCCCTCCGGCTCCCTCTGCCGGCACGTTCAACTGGTTGTGGGGGGCTATCGCCGGATTGACCGCAGTGATCATTCTGGTGCTGCTGCTGGTGGGGGCTATCTGGCTGCGGAACCGCCCGGTTGAGGCTGACCCTGCCACCCCAGAAGCACCGTTGGCGACGTCTAGCCCGACCCTGGTAGCCAATCTCCCGGCCACGGCGACAGCCTTGCCTCCCGTCACTCCCCCCGTTTTGGGCCAGAATTGCAGCGCCAGCGCCGGCGGCCCTTTCGCC
This sequence comes from Chloroflexota bacterium, assembly GCA_016860845.1. The sequence goes on along the minus strand of BOKF01000029.1, from coordinate 68,260 downwards.
GGGGTTTGGCCGGAATACCGCGACCGCCTGGGCTGCCCGGCCGGCGATCCCCAAACGCTCTCGACGATTGCCGAGGAGGTGTTTCAGGGCGGGCATCTGTTTTGGAGCAGAAATACCGATCAGGTTTATATTATTTACGATCGGCAGAAGGATGGGACGGAGTTAACCGAGGGCCAGTGGCAGTTGGTCCCGCCCGAGTGGAAATGGGACGGCAGCAACCCCGAAGGCGTGGGCCTGACCCCGCCGCCGGGCCTGGTCGAACCGAAGCGCGGCTTTGGCTGGCTGTGGCGCACCCACCTGGGCGGCGCCGAAGGGCCGCTCGGCTGGGCCTTGGATCGAGAGTACGGTTTTGATAACCTGGGCCAGGTCCAGCCGTTTGAACAGGGCTTGATGTTCAAAGGGAGCACATCCCGCATTTATGTGCTCTTGAATAATGGCCGGTTTTACGTCGAGTAGGTCACGCTTCAAGTGGGACCTGCTCCAATATGAGGAGGGAAATGAATGACAACAGGCAAACTTGAAGCCATCTGGCTCAAACGCATGCGGCGCGGGCCGATGGACCCGGTTGAGCGAGCCGCGCTCAAAGCCAATCGGGGCCTGGTCGGTAACGCCAACCAGGGCGGCAAGCGGCAGGTGACGCTCATCGAGCAGGAAGTTTGGCAGCGGTTGATGGCCGAAATGGGGGCGGACCTCGACCCATCGGCCCGGCGGGCCAACCTGCTGTTGAGCGGGATTCGCCTGGCGCAGACCCATAACCGTGTTCTGCGTATCGGCAACTGCCGGATTCAAATTTGGGGTGAAACCAAACCGTGTGAGGTGATGGAAGCGGCTTGGCCGGGTCTGAAAGAGGCCATGTACGGCAACTGGGGCGGCGGTGCATTTGGCGTCGTGCTGGACGATGGCGAGATTGCCGTAGGTGACTCGGTGGAGTGGGTGGAGTGAAAAGAACTGAGACAGGACTTAAGCGGTCCCTGTCATTTCGAGGAGCGGAGCGACGAGAAATCCTCAGACCTATTCTTGCAAGACGAGATTCTAGGGATTTCTCGCTCCTATCGTCGCTCGAAATGACATTTAAACGACCAATCCTGTAAGTCCTGCGGAGGAACTTCACCTTCCATTCTTGCTCAAGGAGATAATCTCAATGAATCATCTTGATCTGGACGATTTCAAGTCCACGAATGATCTGTCTCGCGCCTCGACGCTGCCGGCCCGCTGGTACACCGATCCCCACTTCCTTGAGTTGGAGAAGGAAAAGATCTTCTGGAAAACGTGGCAGTTGGTAGGCCGGGTGGACATGGTTGCCCGGCCGGGTGACTTTTTTACCTACGATTTGTACGGTGAACCGCTGCTGGTAACGCGAGGCATTGACCAGCACCTGCGCGCTTTTTATAACGTCTGCCCGCACCGGGCCGGGCCGGTGGCCGTGGGCAAGGGCAACCGCAAAAGCTTGCAGTGCCGCTACCACGGCTGGACCTACGGCCTCGATGGGCGGCTGCTGACCGCGCCCGAATTTGAGGGGGTCCAGGATTGGCGCAAAGAAGAGGTTTGTCTGCCCCCGGTGCAAGTGGAGGTCTGGGGGCCGTTCATTTTTGTCAACCTTGATCCGCAGCCGGTCCCCTTACAAGAAATCTTTGGGGCTATCCCCACCGAAGTGACCCAGGCCGGCTTTCAACCGGACCAGATGCAGCTTGTCGAGCGGCGGGATTACATCGTCGAATCAAACTGGAAGGTCTACGTGGACAATTACCTGGAAGGTTATCACATCCCCATCGCCCACCCCGGCCTGTTCCGCGAGATTGATTACGAGCAGTACCGGGTAGACACCTTCCGCTACTATGCCTCGCAGTACGCGCCCATCCGCCCGCTGCGCCCCAGCGACAACCTGCCGGGCCGCGACCGGCGCTACCTCCGCACCGAGAAAGAGTCCCAGGCGCTCTACTACTGGGTTTTCCCCAACTTAATGCTGAATTTCTACCCCGACAACATGCAGATCAACATTATCGTCCCGCTCAGCCACGAGCGAACCCTGACCATCTTCGAGTGGTACTTCAAGCAGCCCGGCAGCGGCGAGGGCTGGGAAAGCATGCAGCAGTCCATCGCCTTCAGCGACCAGGTGCAGAAAGAGGATATGGAAATCTGCGAAACGGTGCAAAAGGGGCTAAAGTCGCGCTCATACAGCCAGGGCCGCTTTTCGGTTAAGCGGGAGAATGGGGTCCACCATTTTCAGGCGCTGGTGTACGAGTTTTTGACAAAGTAGAATAAGCTTAAGTTTGTTCCACTTGCTTATGAGGAGGTTGGTGGTCAGGCTGTAAGTGTGACCTGTCTTAAGGGTGAATACTCCCATCGGGCATAATCGCCCCTTTGAGACTCTTTGCCCGGTTGAGCTGTTCCGGGGTCACGTTGGCGCCGGTTAAATCGGCGCGAACCAGGTTAGCATCATCCAGGTTAGCTTTGAGCATATCGGCTACTTTCAAACCGGCGCCCCGCAGGCTCGACTCAACCAGCTTGGCGCTGGTCAAATAGGCGTCGGTTAAATTGGCGTTGCGCAGGCTGGCGTCAAGTAAATCCACCTCCTGCATTTGCGCTCTGACCAAATTGGCCCCTAACAACTCGGCGTTTTTCATCCTGGCTCTGACCAAATTGGCATCGGTCAAGGTGGCCCCGGTTAGATCGGCTCCTTCCAGATTCACCTCACTCAAGTTGGCCCCGCTCAAGTTGGCATAGCGCAGGTTAACCTTGCTCAGGTCGGCTCCGCTTAAATCGGCCTGGCTCAAATCGGCGTTACGAAGATCGGGGATTTCACCCTGGGTGCGAGCTGTGGTAATCAATTGTAAAAGTTCTTCACGTTTCATGCTGACCACTTTCGACGGGGTCTATAGTTAATCCGTCACACTAAATTCATTCTACTGCCGGTATTTTACCATCAATTGCTGCAATTCGTCTAGTGGCAGGGCATGGGCTGTGCGCCCTTTAAAACCACTCATTGTTTCGGCAGCGGTCAAAGCATTGAGAATAGCCTCTTCGACCGCCTCGGCCACGGCTTCGAAAAACCGGTTCAGATGATGGTGGGGCAGCATTTTGAGATCATACACCCCCTCGCTGCTGCCGGGGAAGTGATTGCCGGTAGCAAAGGCGATAAAGATATCGCCGCTGCCGTTATGTCCCACCCCGCCCACCCGGGCCAGGCCGACCGTCGCCCGCTGGGCCAGCCGCTTGCATTGAACCGGGATCAGCGGGGCATCGGTGGCGACCACAATAATGATGGATCCGCCCTGCGGCGGCTCGACCCAGGGCAGGGGCGTATGGTCGGGACCGATTTTGCGTCCCACCGGCACGCCATCCACCCGCAGCAGCGCCCGGTCGCCGTAGTTAGCCTGCACCAGCGCCCCGAGCGTATAGCGGCCGCTGGGGCAATCAACCCGCCGTGAGGCCGTGCCGATACCGCCTTTAAAGTCGTGGCAAATCATGCCTGTCCCCCCGCCGACATTGCCCTCCTCGACCGGGCCGTCTCTGGCCGTACGCAGGGCGGCGTAGACGTGCTCCTTGGTCAGGTGAAAGGCGTCAATATCGTTGAGCCAGCCGTCGTAGGTTTCGGCCACGACCGGCAGGGCCGAACTGTCGGAAAGGCTATTTTCTTTCGTATAAGCAACAAGGCTATCCCGCACAATCCCGACTTGATGCGAGTTGGTGATGGCGATAGGGTAGCACAGCAGGCCCGACTCGGCCAGCCAGTGGACGCCGGTCATCTCGCCGGTGCCGTTGAAGGTGTGATAAGCGGCAAAGGCATTATCGGTCCAGATGTTGCCTTCACGGGGCACAATCATCGTCACCCCGGTACGGGCCACCCGCGGCTCGTCGTAAATCAGGGTGGCCTGGCCCACCCACACTCCCGGCACATCGGTGATGGCGTTGTGCAGGCCGGGCGGCAGCGTGCCGATGGTGATGCCTAAATCTCGTAAGCGGGCGCGGGTCATAGGTACCTCCTTAGGGCACAGGCTTGGTTTTTACTCATTATTTTTAGCTTGAATGAAACTGCGGATTAATTCAGCCATTTTTGTTCCGCTACCGCCGCTGCGCAACCCGACCATTTTGTCGGAAGGCAGCATCAGCATGACGTTGCCGCCCATCTCCCGTATCTCGGCAATTTCAGAGAGGGGTAACTCGACCACTTGGCGACCAACCCAGCCGGGCCGGGTGATGGTGGCTCGATTTTGATCTTTATCAAAAGTTGAGGTTTCAGTTTGAGAGTTGCTAATTATGCTTCCGAGACCGAGGAAAAAGAATAGGCCGCCTATAACAGATACAATCCCTATTTTCGACCAATCTGAGGCTTGGCTGAAATCGCTGCCAAGGTATACGGGGCCAGTGCCGCACAGGCCGATGAGCAGCAAAACCGTACCAAAGATGAGGGCAGGTTTCTCCGGGTTAGCCTGGAGGACCAATCTCGTCGGCGTTTGCTCCATAATCTCAAACGGTTTCGCGGGAGCAGGCTTTTTGCCTGTTGCAGCCCGTGGAGTTTCAAATTGCCCTTTCCCGCCGGGCCAGCTCCTCCACGAGCCAGCGCAGCCGGCCAAAGTAAGAAAGCTGCCCGCCGCCAATGCGGCTAATGCTGCTGGCCAGTCATTCTGCTCAATCACCAGGCTCGATTGAGTCGAGCTGACGAAGTTTTTAAGCTTCTCAACCATATCGAGGGGAAAGCCGTAGAGACCAGACTCTCCTCTGGCGGTGACAATGACTACTATCTCACCGGCTCCGCCGCTCAAGGGTTCTATTTTAGCCGTTTTTACCCCTTTGAATGATTCGGTTCGCTGGACGCTTGCTCCCAACCAGCGGCGTTCGACCATGGTACAATCAATTTGCTTCGGCTCAGGACGCTGGCAGGTGAAGGTCATAGCCCCGGCTCGATTGATGCCGGCCATGAGCAACGCTCCGCCGAAGCCGGCCACCAGAACTAAAAGGATGGCCAACCAACTTGCTTGTCTCTTAAGTCGGCGCATGCGGTAGCCCAGGAGTCCTCCGGCCAAAGCTCCCCCGCCGACCCCGCCGATGACCAGGGTTGTCCACGGGTCAGCCAGCCCAAAATCAAGCCCCAACGCCGCCGCTCCGATTTGCGCCGGAAAGCTGGTAATAAAGCCGGCCATAGCCCCGGCCCCGGCTGCCATCACCGGGTGGTTAAACTGCTCGATTTCAATGCCGCCTCTGGGTCGTTCTCGTTTCACGAGTTACCTCTTGTCGTCTGACGGCCGGTACCTGGCCATCACCCGCTGCAACCCGTCTAAAGGCAGCTCGCAGGCGATGCGGCCCTTGAAGCCGACCATCGTTTCAGCCTTGGTCAAACAGTTGAGAATGGCTTCTTCTACCGCTTCGGCTACGGCCTCAAAAAAGGGATTGAGGTGCTCGTGGGGGATCATCTCCAGGGTGCGCCGCCCGGTGATATCCGCGTAGATGTGGTTGCCGGTGGCAAAGCACAAAAAGATGTCGCCGCTGCCGTTGTGACCAATCCCGCCAACACGGGCCAGGCCGACGGTGGCCCGTTGGGCCAGACGTTTGCACTGCATCGGCAGGAGTGGGGCGTCGGTGGCAATGACGACGATGATCGAGCCGCCCTGCGGGGGTTCGTCCCAGGGCAGCGGAACCACCTCCGGGCCAATCTCACGGCCAACAGGGACGCCGTCCACGCGCAGGGCATGGCGGTCGCCGTAATTGGACTGGACCAGCACGCCGACGATGTAGGAGCCGCTTTTGCTGTCAACCAGGCGGGAAGAACTGCCAATGCCGCCCTTAAAATCGTGGCAAATCATACCCGTCCCCCCGCCGACATTGCCTTCCTCGACCGGGCCACTGTTGGCAATGGCCAGGGCCTCGTGGACATGATCTTCGGTCAGGTGAAAGGCGTCAATGTCGCTCAGCCAGCCGTCGTAGGTTTCGGCGACGATAGGCAGCTTGAAGCCCCGGCTCTCGAAATTTTCCACGTCGTGCCAGATCAAGGCATCGCGGACCACGCCAACCTGGTTGGTGTTGGTCAGGCCAATAGGCGAGCCGAGCATACCGGACTCCTCCAGCCACAATAAGCCGGTCATTTCGCCGTTGCCGTTGAAGGAGTGATACCCGGCAAAGGCGCGGTCGTCGCGGATTTCATCCTCGCGGGGCACAATAACCGTTACTCCGGTGCGAGCGACATACGGCTCGTCAAAAATCACCGTAGTATGGCCGACCAGCACTCCCGGCACATCGGTAATGGCGTTGTGTGGCCCGGTCGGCATCGAACCGATAGCAATACCCAAATCTCGTACTCTTTTGCGTGTCATAAACCCTCCTGTCGTTTACCCTGGCCCAAATCTAGCACAAGGAGGGCCATTTGGTCAAGTAAATTGATGGGCGTGATGATCTCTTGACAGGCAAAAAACTTTCTGATATAGTGAGCGCACCAACCCGACCCACGTTTCACGATGGACCAACTTGCTGAGTGTCCATCGCATTTCCCCTCCAAGCAGCCATCTGAAGGCAGTTGACGACTCATCTGGCCCGTTGAAGTTTACCGCCAGTCCCGGTTAAAATTATCTCCAGGAAAAATTTACGTCAACCCATGAAGCAAGATTATGAATATATTGTGCTTGGTTTAGGTGGTCTGGGCAGCGGTGCGGCTTATTGGCTGTCGCGCCGGGCGGGCCGCGAAGTGTTGGGATTGGAACAGTTTGAAACCGGCCACGTGCGGGGCGGGTCGCAGGACCACTCCCGGATCATCCGGCTGTCGTACCACACCCCGGAGTATGTCCGGCTGGCCAAGCAGGCTTATACCGCCTGGATGGTGCTGGAAGAAGAGGCTGGTGAAAATCTCATTGTCAAAACCGGCGGTCTTGACCTGTGGCCGGCGGGGAGCGCCATTCCCGGCGAGGATTACACCCGGAGCATGCAAGCGTGCGATGTGCCCTTTGAGCGCCTCGACGCCGCCGAAATTATGCGCCGCTGGCCCCAGTTCCGCCTGACCGAAGACGTCTATGGGCTTTATCAGGCCGAAAGCGGCATTGCCCCGGCGGCCAGGTGTAATGCGGCTCACCAGCGCATGGCCCGAGCTAACGGAGCGACGTTGCTGGATAACACGCCGATTAGCGCCGTCCGGCCCCTTAACGGCGCAGTCGAAGTAATGGCCGGCGGAACGACCTACCGCTGCCGCAAGCTGATCATTGCTGCCGGGGCCTGGACGAACAACATCCTGGCCCATTTCTCCCCCCCCTCTCAAACTGCTTCTGGCTCCCCTCCCTCTCAGGGAGGGGTTGGGGGAGGGTCCGCTTTTAAATTACCCTTGACCGTTACCCAGGAGCAGGTGACATACTTTGCTACGCCTCACCTGGCCGATTTTGCCCCGGAACATTTTCCCATCTGGATCTGGATGGACGAGCCGTGCTTCTATGGCTTTCCCGTTTACGGCGAGCCGGCAACCAAGGCGGCCCAGGATGTGGGCGGCGAAGCAGTGACGGCGGAGACGCGCAGCTTCGAGCCGAATCCGGCCAATGCCCAACGGGTCGAGCATTTTCTGCAAAAATATATTCCCTCCGCCCTCGGCCCGGTCCTCTACACCAAAACTTGCCTCTACACGATGCCCCCCGACCGTGATTTTGTAATTGATACCATTCCCGGCTACGATCATTGCAGCGTTGCCGTTGGCGCGGGTCATGCTTTTAAATTTGCCTCGCTGTTGGGTAAAATCCTGAGTGAACTGGCCATAGATGGCAGGACTGAGAGCAACCTTGAGCCGTTCAAAATGGACCGGCCTATTTTGCAAATGGAGAATCCACCCAAGAGTTTTATGGTTTAGTATTGAGGGGTGACGCCCCTGAGAGTCGTCGTTAATTGTGAAATCTAGGGAGCGGCCCGTTATTGATCTGCCTTACACCTCACAGGAGTGGGCCTTAGAAGTGATTGCGCTAGGCGGCCTTGCCCTTATTATTGGGATGCTCAGTCTGGCCTGGTTCGATTTGCCCGCTTTGGTTCCAACACATTTTGGGCCGTCGGGCCATGCTGACGCCTGGGGAGATAAACGCAGCATCCTTATCCTGCCCGTCATGAGTATCATGTTGTATCTCATGCTGACGGTGGCCAACCGGTATCCGCATAAATTCAATTATCTCTGGCCGATCACGGCCCAAAATGCCCGTGAGCAGTATCGTTTGGCTCGTTTACTATTAGCCTGGCTCAAAGCTGAAATGATCATCCTCTTCACTTTTCTGGAATGGATGACAATCCGCGTAGCTTTGGGGCAGGCAGCAGGGTTGGGGAGTATCTTTCTGCCCATTGTTTTAGGAGTGATTTTTGGCACAGTCGGGATCTATTTTTATTTCGCCTATATGAAAAGATAGGAAGCACGGGGACACATATGATTCCCCTGTCTACCGTTTACTGTCCACTGTCTACTTTTTTAGGAGGAGTTAGATGTTAAAGAAAAGAAGTTTCCTTTTATTGATCTTGGCTCTGGCTTTATCGTTGGCAGCATGCGGCGGCGGCGCGGCGCAGCCGGAATCGGAAAAGCCGGCCGATACGGCTCCAACTCAGAGCACTCAAACGGAGGCTACCACCGCAGCGCCGGCGGAAACAAGCGAAGCGAAGACCGAAGCCACCGCAGCCCCGGCGGAAACAACCGAGCCAGCCCCGGCGACAGAGGAAGCGGCGGCTGCCAGCGGCGGCACCCTGCGTTTTGGTTGGAACGGCAGCCCTGATACGTTGAATCCCGGCACCTTTATCTTGTACGAAGCGTATGTTATCGCCGACTTGGTTTATGACACGATGTTCGACCTGCAGCTTGACGGCACCTTCAAGCCCTCGCTGGCCGAAAGCTATGATGTCTCCGCCGATGGCAAAACCTGGACTTTCAAAATTAAGTCAGGGGTCAAGTTCCACGACGGCCAGCCTTTAACGGCAAAAGATGTGGCCTTTACTTACAATTACTACCGCAGTCATCCCGATTTTCCCTACATGGTCACCTACGGCGAGAAGTTCGAAAGCGTCGAGGCCACCGACGACACCACTGTGGTGATCAAACTTACCGACGCTATCCCCAATATTGAAGCCCAGTTGTACGCCCAATATGTTCTGCCCGAACATATCTGGTCCAAATATGAAGAGGCCACTGCCGCCGTCGAATTTGAAAATCTTGAGATGATTGGCAGCGGCGCCTTCAAAATGGTCGAATACAAACAAAATGAATTTGTCCACCTGGCTGCGAATAAAGATTATTTTGACGGAGCGCCAAAGGTGGATGAGGTTATTTTCCAGACCTTTGGCAACCCGGATGCTTTGGTGCAGGCCCTGACCACCGGGCAGGTTGATGTCATCAGAGACATCCCTTCGACTGCGGTGCCGACGCTGCGCAATAATGCGGATATTGGCCTGGTGATTGGCGCGCCCCGTGATCCAAGCGTGCGCGACATCATCCTCAATCAACTCGCGCCCGAAAATTGCCCTCCCGAAGACGGCAAATGTACCGGCCATCCGGCCCTGCGTGACCGCAATGTGCGTCTGGCCCTGGCCCACGCCACCGATAAGCAAAACATTATTGACGTGGCTATGCTTGGCCTGGCCACGCCAGGCCTGACGCTCGTCCCTGATAGCATGGGTCACTGGTATAACAATACTCTTGAAGATTACGCCTATGATCCGGCCCAGGCCAACCAGATACTCGACGATGCGGGTTACAAAGACACCGATGGCGACGGTGTGCGCGAGATGCCCGATGGCAGCAAACCATTGAGCTTTCGGCTCTATTGGCCCAACGACGTGGGTGAAGCGCCACGCATTGCGGATCTGCTGGCCGATAGCTGGAATCAGGCTGGGATAAAGGTTGAGCCGCAGGCATTCGACCCTGATGCCCTGACCACAGCCTGCTGTCCTGCTTTTGACTACGACATTATGATCTGGGGCTGGGCCTGGGGCCCCGACCCTGATGGAGCACTCCAGGTTTACCGGACATCCGATATTGTCAGCGGATACAATGAAACAGGTTATGCCAGTTCCAAATTTGATGAACTATACCAACAACAGTCCATTGAGCTTGATCCGCAAAAACGCCGTGATATTGTCTGGGAGATGCAGAAAATGACCTTTGAGGATGTGGTTTACATCATCCCTTATTACCAGCAGGATGTGCAGGCTTACCGCAAGGATCGCTTCCAGGGCTGGATGACCGACGTGCCCAAAGTCGCCCTGGAAGATTTTAGCCAGCTCATGATAGTCCAACCCGTTCAATAACATGAAGTAGGGACGCGAAGCGAGGAGTAGGGAGTAGGGGTAAGAATTTTCTTCTCCCTTACTACTTACTTCCTACTACCTACTCCCAAGTTTTCTATGAACAAATACATCCTTAAAAAAATCGGCTGGGCCTTGCTGACTGTCGTTTTTGTGGTCCTGCTCAACTTTTTCCTGTTTCGCATCCTGCCCGGCGACCCGGCCCGCATGGTCAGAGACCCGCGCCTGAAACAAGATGCCATTGCCGCCCTGCGTGAGCGATTCGGGTTGGATAAACCGGTCATCAACTGTGTCGAAACTATCTCGCCGCTCAAACTTGGCAGTTGCGTCGTCAATCCCCTGGAAACTCAGTTTGGCCGCTATATCATTAATCTCCTGCAAGGTGAGCTGGGCACCAGCTTTCACACCCAGCGCCCGGTGGCCCAAATCCTATCCGAAAATCTGATCAATACCGTCTTATTGATTGGAGCCGGGCAAATTTTATCTATCATTCTTGGAATTCTGCTAGGTCTCATTGCGGCCTGGAAATCGCGAACGGCCATTGATTATATCGCCCTGTTGGGCAGCTTGACCGCCTGGTCTCTGCCGACTTTCTGGTTTGGCATGGTCCTGCTCTTCTGGGGCAGCAGCCAGTTCGGTCTGCCGATTGGCGGCAAGATTACCGCCGGGGGCAATTTTGCCAGCGAATGGGATCGGTGGCTCGATATTGGCCGCCATATGATCCTGCCCACGCTGACGTATACCATTATTTACGCCGGGGAATACACCCTCTTCATGCGCAGCGCCATTGTCGAAATATTTGCCGAAGATTACGTCCTGACCGCCAAGGCTAAGGGTCTCAATAACTATCAGATTTTGCGGGATCACGCTCTACCGAATGCCCTGCTGCCTACCGTGACCATTGTCGCCCTGAATTTGGGTTTTACGGTGGCCGGTGCGATTCAAATCGAGGCCGTTTTTTCCTGGCCGGGTTTGGGCCAGGCCATCGTTGAAGCGGTGGGCCGGCAGGATTACCCGGTCCTGCAAGGCGCTTTTTTGCTCCTGGCCGTCAGTGTTATTTTCGCCAACCTTATCGCCGACCTGCTCTACTCCTACCTCGATCCACGGATTCAGACTGGATGAAACGTGATGCGTGATACGTGATGCGTAAATTCTCACGTTTCACGCATCACGCATCAAGCTTGTTTTGGAGACAATGCAATGGACACCCTCACCACCTTCTGGCACAGCTTCAAACGCCAGCCGATGGGGCTGATTGGTCTGGTTATGCTCATCATCATTATCCTGGTCGCTCTATTGGCTCCCCTGTTGGCGCCCTACGACCCCAAAGCTGCCGTCAGGGTAACACTCGATGATATTTATGCGCCGCCTAACGCCCAGCATTGGCTGGGTACCGACGATGCCGGCAAGGACGTGCTGACCAATCTCATCTACGGCTCACGGGTTTCGCTGACGGTGGGCTTTTTTGCGGCCTTCATCTCCCTGATTATTGGCGGCCTGATTGGCATTATCGCCGGTTTTTACGGGGGGCAGGTGGAGAATGTTCTGATGCGCCTGACGGATATTTTGCTGGTCATCCCAGATTTGCCGCTCATGATCATTTTAATTGCCATATTGGGACGCAGTTTGAGCATTATTATCATTGTCTTAGGCATTTTGGGCTGGACCAGCACGGCCCGGGTTGTCCGGGCGCAGACCTTATCGGTCAAAGAGCGTAAATTTGTACAGCGGGCGCGGGCCATAGGCGCGGGGAATATGTACATTGTTCGCCGCCATATTTTCCCCCTGGTTTTCCCGCTGATGGTGGTCAATGCGGTCATCACCATTTCCGTCGCTATTTATAATGAAAGCGTCCTGGCCTTTTTGGGCCTGGGCGACCCCACCCGCCTGAGCTGGGGCCAGATGCTCCAGTTTGCCTTTACCCGGGGTGGTATGAGCGCCGGGGCTTGGTGGTCCATTATGCCGCCCGGTCTGGCTATTGTCTGGGTGGTGCTGGCCCTGACGTTGCTGGGCAACGGCCTGGAACGAGTCTTCAACCCGCGCCTGGAACTGCACCATCTCTCCGTGGGGCCGAAGATGGTGGCTCGACCGGCCCAAACTGACCCGCGGGAAACAGCGCCCGTCCCGGCGGGGAAGTAGATGGCAGAAAGAGGGTCCATGCTTGGCCAAAATCCGCGCCCGCCAAACGGGCAGTCAAAAAGTGAAAATCTAAAGTTTGCCAGCGCGCCACTCTTGCTTGATGTGCGCAACCTGTCGGTTGATTACCTGAGTCCCGGACAGCCGCCGGCCCATGCCCTGGAAAATGTCAGCTTTATCTTGCGTGAGGGCGAGATGTTGGGTGTGGTGGGGGAGAGCGGCTGCGGCAAATCTACCTTGATGCTTAGTTTAATGCGTTTGCTGGGAGCGGCGGGACGGATTGTCAACGGCCAGGTCATCTTTCGCGGCCAGGATTTGCTCGATTTGACCGAGCCGGAAATGAGCCAGGTGCGCTGGAAAAATATCTCGATGATTTTCCAGGGAGCCATGAACGCTCTCAACCCGGTGCGCCGCATCGGCGACCAAATCGGCGAGGCCATCCGGCAGCACTATCAAGTCAGTGACAAAGCTACGATCGAAGCGCGTGTTTCCGAATTGTTGGATTTGGTTGGCATTACACCCGGCCGCAAAACCCAGTACCCGCACCAATTCTCCGGCGGCATGCGCCAGCGGGTGATGATTGCGATGGCCCTGGCCTGCGCGCCGCAGGTGGTCATCGCCGACGAGCCGACGACGGCCCTGGATGTCATGATTCAGGCCCAAATTTTGGACCTGCTGCACCAACTGCGTGACAAGCTGGGGCTAGCCGTTCTGCTCGTAACCCATGATCTGGGTGTGGTGGCCGAGGTCTGCGATACCGTCCTGGTGATGTATGGCGGCGTCGTGGCCGAATATGGCGATGTGGATAAGATTTTTAATCACCCGCAGCACCCTTATACCCAGGAACTGCTCAAGGCTTTTCCCGACATCTCCAATCTCAAAGGCAAGCTGGCCTCTATCCCCGGCTATCCGCCGCGCCTGAACGACCTGCCAGCGGGCTGCCGTTTTGCCCCGCGCTGCCCGGCGGCTTTTGACCGCTGCCACACCGCCCCGCCGCCTATTTACCTGACGAACGGAGCCAGGCAGCACTATGCCAGTTGTTATCTGGTAGAACCGAAGTAATCAAGGTGATAGGTACAATTCTCTTAGAGCGAACGTGACCCAAAATAATTCTATCCTTCAAATGCAAAATCTGTGCAAATTCTTCCCGGTGGGCCGGGCCAGGTTATTTGGTGGCGCGGCCAAACAGGTGCATGCCGTTGATGGCGTCACCCTGGAACTGGACCGGGGCGAGATTCTGGCCTTAGTGGGCGAGAGCGGCTGCGGCAAATCTACCCTGGTACTAACCCTGCTGGGGTTGGAACGAGCCACCAGCGGCACAATTTCCTTTGCCAGCCGCGATGTGACCCATCTGAGCGGCGCGGCCCTTAAAGAGATGCGCCGTCACATCCAGATGATCTTCCAGGACCCCTTTGAGGCGCTCAACCCTATCCTGACCATCGGCGAAATCGTGGCCGAGCCGCTTTTGGTGCATGGCATCGGTAAAAACAAAGCCGAGCGGCTGGAACGAGCCAGCCAGGCTATGGAAGACGCCGGGCTGAAACCGGCCAGCAACTTTATTCATCGCCGTCCGCATGAATTATCAGGCGGACAGCGCCAGCGGGTAGTCATTGCCGGGGCGCTGGTCTTGGAGCCGGAAATCCTCTTGGCCGACGAGCCGGTTTCGATGCTTGATATGAGCATCCGCGCCGAAATCCTCAACCTGCTGGCCGAGCTGCGTCAAAGGCGGGGGGTTTCGGTCATCTTTATCACCCACGATTTGGCCACCGCCGCCTACATCGCCGACCGGGTGGCGGTCATGTACCTGGGCCGGATTGTCGAAATCGGCCCTATCCGGGAGGTGCTGGCCAATCCGGTTCATCCCTACACCAAGTCGCTCCTGTCGGTCATCCCTGTGCCTAATCCGCGCCTGCGGCGCAAGCACACCATCTTACAGGGCGACCCGCCCAACCCGATCAATTTGCCCTCCGGCTGCCGTTTCCATCCGCGCTGCCCGGCGGCTTTTGATCGCTGCCCGCAGGTTGACCCGCAGTTGAGGCCGGTCGGCAATGAACATGAGGCGGCCTGCCTGCTGGTAGAATAAAGTAACCACGGATTACACAGATTACCCAAATTGATAATTTAAGCATGCATCCTGAAACCAAACCCACCGAAAAATACGAACGCAACGGCTGGCCCGCTGTTCAGCGGCCAGATGTGAAACCTCCAGAAGGCTGGAGCCTGGAGCTGATTACCTCGGTTAACCGGGTGCGTAATCACCAGTTGTCGCCGGATGGGCGGCAGATCGCCTTTGTCTGGGACCGGGAAGGCTTGTCTGACGTGTATACCATGCCAGCAACCGGCGGCTGGCCGGCCCGTCTCTCGCTGGATCGCGCCCCGGCCATTTACTGGTCCGACGAGACACCGCAGTGGTCGCCCGATGGGCAGTGGCTGGCCTTTAGTACGGATAACACCGTGCATGGGGTCCCGGCGGCCGGCGGACTGCCCCAGAAAGTCAGCGATTTCGCTCCTGGAGCGTCTGCGCCGGTGTGGCTGCCCGACAGCACGGGCCTGGTCGTCAGCATCGAATGGCAGGGGGCGGACAAGCTGTTTCTGACCGACCGCAGCGGCAGTTGGTTGCGTGCCTTGACCAGCGGCCCCGGCGATGACGCGGAGGCCCAGCCCTCGCCTGATGGGCGGCTGGTTGTGTTTGTCCATCGCCCTCACGACGACCTTAACCGGCTGGACATCAAGGTGGTCGAGCTGGAGAGCGGCCAAATCAGGCCGCTGACCGGCCAGCCCCGGCAGAAGGATTGGCAGCCGCGCTGGTCGCCCGATGGGCGGCTGATTGCCTTTTTATCGCAGCGTTCGGGCTGGAACGAAGTCTGGCTGATCCAGCCGGATGGGGAAGGACTGCGCCAGTTGACCCGCTTAGACCGGGATGTGGCCGACCTGGCCTGGTCGCCGGATGGGACCCGGCTGGCGTGTACGGTGAATAACGATGGCGCTTTTGACCTGGCCCTGATTGATGCACAGAACGGCGATGTATCTTACTTGCGTCGAGGCCTGGGTATCTACTCTCGTCCCTGCTGGTCGCCGGGCGGCAATTTTTTGACCGTTGAATACGAAGACCCCACCCTGCCGCCCGATTTGTACCGAGTCAGTGTGCCGGATGGTCAATTAACCCAACTGACCTTTTCCAATCCGCCCGCTCTGGCCCGGCACACCCTGGTGGTCCCGGAACAGGTCAGCTACCGCAGCTACGATGGCCTTGAAATTCCAACACTGCTTTACCGCCCGGCCCGGCCCAACGGCGCGGCAATTCTAAACCCGCACGGCGGCCCGACCGCACAGGCGGTGTATGATTGGGATATCCTGGCCCAGTATTACCTGGCTAAAGGGTATACTTATCTCGCGCCCAATTACCGTGGCAGCACCGGCTACGGCCTCAAGTTTGAACACGCCAATTACGATAATTGGGGCGTGGGCGATACCCAGGATTGCCTGTATGGGGCCAGATATCTGGCCGGGTTGGATGGAATAGACCCGCAGCGCCTGGCTATCTACGGCGGCAGTTACGGCGGCTTTATGGTTGCCTGCTGCCTGGCCCGCGACCCGGAGTATCTCTTTGCCTGTGGCGTCTACAAATACGGTGACGCCCACCTGGTGGCCTCGTGGGCGCAGTGCAACCGCAGCACCCGGCTCTACACAGAAATGCAGGTCGGACACCCGGCCCGCAACCGGCAGGTTTATCTGGACGCCTCACCCATTTTCCAGGTGGAGAATATCCAAAAGCCGGTGCTGATTCTCCACGGCCTGGAAGATACGATTTGCCCGCCGGAGGCGACCGAAGAGTGGGTTGAGGCGCTGCGTCAGGCCGGCAAAACCTTTGAATACAAAACCTATGCCGGCGAGCCGCACAATTTTCTCAAGCGGGAGAACCTCCTAGACGGGTACCGACGGATGGAACGCTTCCTCGATTGGTATTTGCTGCCGTGAAGCCAGGTGAGTTAATGTTGCCGCAAGATCACCGGCAAATAAATACGTGCTCTAACGACGAAAGTGTGCGGGCCGCCTTCGCTGGGTTGCGTCGCGTGGCAAACAGTGCAGGTCGCCAATGTTCCGGGATGCCCTTGCCAGCCAATAAATTTGATGGCATCGTTTGGCTCCCGGCTTTGAGCAATGGCATGAGGACTATCGTGGCAACCCGCGCAGTAAATGGCGCCATGCCCTTTTGAATTCCGGTAGAGGGCCTGATCTTGCTGGTAGCTGCTGCCGTGACAGCCACTGTTATCACAGCGAGGTTCATTTAACCACGGCGCTGGATTCTGTGATACGGTTTGCAAAGTGCTATGGCAGTTGCTGCAAGTCATACCCTTCTGCGACATGACATCACGCAGGCATTGGGTTTTGGGGCCGGGATGGCAATTATAACAGCCGGCCAGGGTCGAAGGCAGTCCTTCTTCGGCGTGTTTAGCATGCATCGCCTTGGAAAGATTAGGCACTCCCGGCGATCCTGTCGTACCCAGCGCATTGGAGGCATGGCAACTGGCGCAGAGAACGGGTCGCGAGCTGTCCAGGTGCGTTCCTGCTTCCTGATCGTGCAAGACCAAAATATTTCGTTCTACGCTGCCGGTGGCAATCCCTTCTTGACCATAGTCATGATGGCAAGTGTCGCAATGCATCTCGGTGGATAAAGGGGCAACCGTTATCGTCCGGGCCAGCTCTGCTCCCGTAGCGGCATCTTGTACAATTACGATTGCTAACTGATAGGGATAGGCCGTGGTTGGGGCGCTGTCGCGAAACTCGGTGAGCGGGATGCCTTCAGCGATAAAATGATCGCCGCTCAAGTCCATTTGCCCTGCCAGTCCTTTACCTTTCAAGCCGATGTTCGGGGGTAAATTGACGCCAAAGAGCGGCACGTCATAGTCCCAAAAATTAGATTTACCCACCGAATAGGTATTGTCGGTAAAAACATAGGTCACCGTAATGCCGCTCGTGATGATGTAGGGAGGGTCGCCGGCCTTGATAACCTGCGCCCAGAGGGTATTGAAAGGGGGCAGCACGGCCAGATCCTTAAAGTCACGGTTGTAGCAGTGCATGCCTAAATCATTCCAGGCAAGAACAACATAACCGCCGGCCGCTTGAGCCGGGGCAATTTGCGCGAGCGGATTGACAGCTTGATTTAATCTGTTGAGCCACACGCTCCCCGCCCAAATGCCTATCAGGCATAAAATACTTAAAATCGTCACTTTAAGCCATTGAGCGTTTATCATAGTTACCTCCCTTGATGCTCATCATTGAGACCCACGCAGCGAGGATCACTCGACTAACAACTATTCTATCAAAAGTTCCCTTGCGTAAACGCGAGGGCGCAAGACTGAGGCTGGTGAAGAGTTAGAAGGAAGAATTAAGTAGAGATTTGGAGGAGTTGAGGAGAAAATTCAACGAAACTGGCTTGTGTTGTATGCTAATAATCCTCATGCTAACAAACATCGAGCTATTTGTCAATAATTTCACAAATGAGGTTGTTCTATTGAAACCTATTTCATTGATCAAAATTTCCGGTAATTATTTTGAAGCCGGCCGCCAATTAGGGGCGGCTACGGTTGATACGCTGCGCCGTCCGGTCACCCTGCCAGCTGGCCGCACCTGGGATGACATGCGCCGCCTGGCCCAGCCGTATCTGCAGGCCACTCAGGCGACTATTCCCTGGCTGCACGAAGAAATGGAGGGGATTGCGGCGGGCAGCGGACTGGATGTGCTGGAGTTGTACGCTCGGGCGACGGAGGAGATTTGGGAACCCCTCCCCGGCCCTCCCCTGCCAGGGGAGGGAGGAAGATGTTCAGACTTCGCCGTTGGCCCGCCGGCAACGGCAGACGGCGGTATCTGGCTGGCTCACAACAATGATTTGAGCCCGGACCTGCAGGATTGGATCATCGCGATCGAGCGGCAGGTTGAGGACCGGCCGCCTTTGTTCACGCTGGGCGTCGGTCCTTTCATCAGCATCGGTTTCAACGCGGCCGGCCTGGCCCTGACCGGCAACGAACTCTCCCCTAATGACGACCAAATCGGCGTGCCCCGCCTGCTGCTGGTCCGTGACATCCTGGCCCAATGCACCGCTGAAGAAGCCCTGGCCGCCGCCGCCCGGCCCGAACGGGCATCCAGCTACAACCAACTCATCAGCCATGCCGGCGGCACGATCGTCAATTTTGAAGGCTCGGCGACGGATTATGAGCTGATTTATGCCCAGGATGGCTGGACCGTCCACACCAACCATTACTGCTCGCCCAAGATGGCCGCTTATGAACTTGACCCCGCGGACATCCCCGGTTCGTGCCGGCGCTACGAGCGCGCCCGCGAATTGATGGCGGCCCGGCCTGGACCGGTCACGCCTGAGATGCTCAAAACCTTTCTGGCCGATCACGCCAATGCGCCCGACTCCCTCTGCCGCCACGGCGATGAGACAGAAACGGTCTTCTGGGCGATCATTGACCTCAGTCACGGCGTAATCGAGTATGGGCGGGGGCAACCCTGTACCGCTGCGCCGCAATATTTCCGTTTCCACTCATTTCAAGTAAAATAAGTGGACGTGGTGCGTGGTGCGTGGTGCGTGAAATTTTAAAAACGTACTACGCCCCACGCACCACGTTTTAGGATTTTTAGCTTACTACTGAGGATATTTATGCATGCTGAAATTGTAATGACCGGCAGTGAGCTGCTGCTGGGTGAAATTGTGGATACGAACTCCACCATGATGGCTAAAATGCTGCGTAACATTGGCCTGGATTTGTATTACAAAACTACGGTCGGCGACAATGAGGAACGAATTACCCAGGTACTCAACCTGGCCCTGGATCGCTCGCCGGTAGTCATCACCTCCGGCGGCCTCGGCCCCACTGTGGACGACGTGACCCGCCAGGCCGTGGCCAACGCGACCGGGCGCAAGTTGGTCTACAGCCTCGAACTGGAAGCCCAGATTGCCGCCCGCTTTCGCGGCTTTGGCCGGGAGATGGCCGACAACAACAAGCGCCAGGCTTATATCCCCGAAGGCGCTCTGCCGCTGCCCAATCCGGTCGGTACAGCCCCCTGCTTTTTGAGCGAGGACATGGCCGGGCGCGGCTTTATTATCTCCCTGCCCGGCGTGCCCCGCGAATTGGAATACATGATGACCCACACCGTTATCCCGCTGCTGGTCGAGCGGATGGGCGGGGCCAAAATCATCAAGGCCCGAATCCTGCGCACCTGCGCTGTGGGTGAAAGTAATGTTGATCGAGGTATCGGCGATTTGATGACCGAGCGCAACCCAACCGTTGGCCTGTCGGCCCACGCCGGGCAGACCGATGTGCGCATTACGGCCAAGGCGGAAACAGAGGCCGAGGCCGATGCCCTGATTGCGACGATGGAGGCTCGGGTGCGCGAGCGGCTGGGCATTGCCATTTACGGTGTGGAAAAAGAAACCGTGCCGGAGGTAGTGGGCCGGCTGCTGGTCGAAAAGGGTCTGAGACTGGGTGTTGTGGATACCCTGACCGGCGGCCAATTGACCCGCGAACTGATCGAGGCCGGCTTTCGCGCGGTCCTGGTCGCCGACCTGGCCCCGGCTACCCCGGCGGAGGCCGCCTCGACGGCCGGGCTGGCGGCTGCTCCCGCGGAGGGCAAAGCTTTCGCGGCGGCGCTGGCCCAGGCCGTTGCCCCGGCAGGGGGAGTTGGACTAGTTCTGCTCGGTCCGCTCTCGGATGGCGTCGAAGACCGGCTGACCTACATCGCCGTTTCCGGCCCCACCCCCCCTACCCCCCCCGTTCACGGGGGGGGAAAGGGGGGAGTAGCCATCCGGGGCCGTAATTTTCAGGATACGGACCATGTTCGCCGCTGGATGGTCACTCAGGGGTTGGATTGGGTGCGGCGGGTGGTAGTGGGCCAACTCACCTCCCCCGTAGATTGGAACTAAACCCCGGCGACTTTCTCATGACGTATGACAATGCCGTGGAAGTACGTGCTTTGGCCCAACAGCATGGGTTCGACTTTCAAGTAGTTCCCATGAAAAATACACATCATGCAGAAATGACTGAGTTATTGATCGGGCGCAATTTGGACTGGCTGAGATGATAACTGTTACCAAACGACGCGGAAATAATGTTTTACTGTAAAATAGATGATAATACCGAACTTCGTCTCCTTGAAGAGCGGCATGCTGAGACCGCCTTTGTCCTGATTGACCAGAATCGGGAACATCTGCGGGCCTGGCTGCCGTGGGCCAAGCCGGGTTATTCGCTGGAAGACTGCCGGGGGTACATCAAGCAGACCCTGCAGCGCCTGGCCGAAAATAACGGCTTTGACGCGGCCATTTTTTACCGGGGCCAAATGGCCGGCCAGATTGGCTACAACAGCATTGATTGGCCCAACCGGGCGACCGAGATCGGCTATTGGGTAGGAGCTTCGTTTCAAGGCAAAGGCTTAATCACCGCCGCCTGCCGGGCGCTGCTCGACCATGCTTTTTACGAATTCAAACTGAACCGGGTGGAAATCAGGTGCGCCGTCGAAAATAGCCGCAGCCGGGCGGTCCCGGAACGGTTGGGCTTCCGGCAGGATGGCGTCTTGCGGCAGGTCGAGTGGCTGCACGACCGTTTTGTGGATTTGGTCGTTTACAGCATGCTGGCCGGCGAATGGCCGCATTTGCGGCAGTCGTAAGCGTCTTCACGAACCTATGACACGCCGCAGGAATGCCTGTACCCGGCACGAGTGGAAAGGGATACCCCCAAACAGGGGCAGGTAGTAACAAAGTTGTAGGGACTATAATTTCCCTGTCTACCGTCTACTGTCTACTGTCTACTATTTTTAGGAGGTATAAATGGCTATTCATCCCCTCGCAGGGCAGCCTGCCCCGCGTGAATTACTGACCAATATTCCGCGCCTCATCACGGCGTACTACGCTTACCAGCCTGACCCGGATGACCCGGCCCAGCAGGTGGCGTTCGGCACATCGGGCCACCGGGGCACGTCGCTCAACGGCAAGTTTAATGAGTATCATATCGCCGCTATTGCGCAGGCCATGGCCGAACTGCGGCTGGCTCGTGGCATCAGCGGGCCGCTCTTCATCGGCCAGGATACCCATCCCCTGTCCGAACCTGCGCTGGCAACGGCGGTTGAAGTGCTGGCGGCCAACGGCGTTGAGCTGATGCTCCAGCAGAGCGGTGGTTACACGCCGACCCCCGTCATTTCGCATGCTATCCTGACCTACAACGACGGCAAAACGAGCGGGCTGGCCGATGGCGTCGTCATTACCCCATCGCACAATCCCCCCGACGATGGCGGTTTCAAATACAATCCACCGGCAGCCGGACCGGCCGATACCGACACGACCAAGCTCATCCAGAACCGGGCCAACGAGCTAATTCGCGGTGGACTCAAGGAAGTCCGCCGCATGCCCTATGCTCGGGCCATCAAAGCCGACACAACCCACGCTTACGATTACATCACCCCCTACGTCACCGATCTGGCGAATGTGATAGACATGGCCGCGATTCGCGCTGCCGGCCTCAAAATCGGCGTGGACCCCATGGGCGGGGCGAGCGTGGCTTTCTGGGAGCCGATTGCCGAGCGCTACGGCCTCAACATTGAGGTAGTGAATCGGGCAGTTGATCCCACTTTTTCCTTTATGACCCTGGATCACGACGGCAAAATTCGGATGGACTGCTCGTCGCCGTATGCTATGGCCAGCCTGATCCACTTGAAAGACAAGTTCGACATCGCCTTTGGCAACGACCCTGATGTGGACCGCCACGGCATTGTGACCCGCAGTGCGGGCCAGCTAAATCCAAACCATTACCTGGCTGTGGCCATCTGGTATTTGTACCAAAATCGCCCCGGCTGGAGCGCCGACGCGGCCGTGGGCAAGACGCTGGTCTCAAGCTCGATGATTGACCGGGTGGCAGCCCAGCTCGGCCGGCGGCTGTGCGAGGTGCCGGTTGGCTTTAAATACTTTGTGGACGGCTTGCTCGACGGTTCCCTGGGCTTTGGCGGCGAGGAGAGCGCGGGGGCCTCATTCCTGCGGCAGAATGGACGGGTCTGGACGACCGATAAGGACGGCATTATCCTCGACCTGCTGGCCGCGGAAATTACTGCCCGCACCGGCCGCGATCCGGGTGAGCATTACCAGGCGCTGGAAGCGCAGTTTGGCCAGGCTGCCTACGCCCGCACCGATGTGCCGGCTAACGCTCCGCAGCGTAAGGTGCTGGCGAATCTGTCCCCGGAACTGGTGCAGGCTGATATCCTGGCCGGCGACAAGATTACGGCCAAGTTGACCCACGCTCCCTGCAATCACGAGCCAATCGGCGGCTTGAAGGTCGTCACCGCAAGCGGCTGGTTTGCCGCGCGGCCTTCGGGGACGGAGGACATTTACAAGGTGTATGCCGAGAGTTTCAAAGGTACAGCGCATTTGGCCGCCATTCAAGCGGAAGCACAGGCTATTGTCCAGGCTGCTTTCATAGCCGCTGGCTTATAAACTTCTAAACTGGCGAGCAACTTTCGGCCAAAGAGGATTTTCGCCACGAATTGCACGAATTTTCACTAAAAAATTTGTGTTAATTCGTGCAATTTGTGGCAAAGTTAGTACTCAATGTAAAAGGACGCAACTGCTAAAGAACAACCACGACAGGAGAAAATCAACATGCACGTCACCCCAGGTATGTTCAAAGCCTATGATATCCGCGGGATTTATCCCACGGAGTTAAACGAAGCCTCGGCTTATGCGATTGGCCGGGCCTTTGCTACCTTGCTTAAGGTAGATACCGTCATCGTTGGCCGCGACATGCGTCTATCCGGCCCGCAGCTTTTCGATGCCGTGACGCGTGGCCTGCTGGACCAGGGCACTGATGTCATCAACATCGGCATGGTCAGTACGGACCAGTTCTACTTCGCCTGCGCCACGCTGAACCAGGCCGGGATGATGGTCACAGCCTCGCACAACCCGGCCCAGTACAACGGCTTCAAAATGGTCAAAAAGATGCCGTACCTGCTCAGCGGCGAAGAGGGCATTCAGGATTTACGGCGTATTATCGAAAACGACGCCTTTGCCAGGCCGAGCCGCCGGGGCAAAATGACCGACAGGGATTTGAGCGAGGATTTTGTCAATTACGTCCTGGGGCTGATAGACGCTAACGCCCTGGCCCCGCTCAAGGTCATCGCCGATACCGGCAACGGCATGGTCGGCCCCATTCTCAAGCGGGTGTATGAGCGCCTGCCCTCGGTCACCCTGACCGGCATGTACCTGGACCCCGATGGGAGCCTGCCCAATCACGGTCTCGATCCGCTCCAGCCGGAGAACCGGGCCGAGTTGCAGCGGCGCATCCCCGGCGAGGGCGCTGATGTCGGTTTTGCCTTCGACGGTGACGGCGACCGTTTCTTCACCATTGACGACCGGGGCGAATTTGTCTCCGGCGATTTCATGACCGCGCTGATGGGGCAGTACTTCCTGGAAAAATATCCTGGAGCCAACATTCTGTACGATGTGCGGGCCTCGTGGGCGGTGCCGGATTTAATCAGCGCCGCCGGCGGCGTTCCGCTGATGGAGCGGGTCGGCCATGCCTTTATCAAGGCCCGCATGGCCAAAGAAAATGCGGTCTTTGCCGGCGAAGTGACCGGCCACTATTACTTCAAGGATTTCTTCTTTGCCGACTCCGGTATCATTCCCTCGCTGGTTATTCTGGAAATGCTCTCCAAAAAGAAGGCCAGGCTGTCTGACCTGCTCAAACCGCTGGAAGCAACCTACTTCATCTCCGGCGAGATCAACACCCGCATCTCCGGTGAGGTCAAGGCGAAAATGCAGGAGCTAGCCGAAACTTTCAAGGATGGCAAAGTTGAGTGGTTCGACGGCGTGTCTGTCACCTATCCCGATTGGCACTTCAACGTCCGTCCTTCCAACACCGAGCCGCTGCTGCGCCTCAACCTCGAAGCCAAGTCGAAGGCTTTGATGGAAGAGAAACGTGACCAGATTTTGACGCTGATTCGCTCATAAGCCGCATGGAAAATGCCATAAGTTGAGTTATAAATGTTTCTTGCGCTTACTGGGCCGGGATTAGGAGATTAGGGGATTTTTTATAATTTGTTTTATCCCCAAATCCCGGCAAAGACTTTTGGGTCAGGCATATGTTACGCAACTTCTTTATCAAACTTTCGGCCAGCGACGCTGCCCGCCGCTTTGTGACCCATTTCGGGCCGGCCCGGCGCACCGCCCGCCGTTTTGTGGCCGGCGAAACATTGGACGAGGCGGTGGCGGTGGTCAAGGATTTGAATCGCCGCGGTCTCAAGGCCATCTTGAATGAGGTGGGCGAGAGTGTAACCACCCAGGCCGAGGTCAGCCAGGCCGCAACCACGTTCCACGAAATCCTGCGCCGGATTGACGCCGAGGGCCTGGACGCCGACATCTCGCTCAAGCCCTCGCACGTGGGCCTGACCTTTGGCCCCGATTTTTGCTATGAAACCATCGCCGATATCGTCGAGACGGCGCGGCGGTATCGCAACATGGTCGAAATTGATATGGAGGGCAGCCCCGACGTGGACTCTACCCTGGACGTGTACCACCGCCTGCTCGACACCTTTGGCGGAGGCGTCCGCCTGGCCATCCAATCCTACCTGTACCGCACCCCCGCCGACGTGCAGCGCATCATCGAGCGCGGTGGAGCCATTCGGCTGGTCAAAGGCGCTTATCAGGAGCCGCCGGAAATTGCCTACCAGGGCAAAAGAGAGATCAACCAGGCTTCGATCCGGGTAATGGAGCTTTTTTTTACGCCTGAAGCCAGGGCTAAAAAGGCTTACCTGATTCTCGGCTCGCACGACCCGGACCTCATCGAGTGGCTGGTCCGCGAGACCCAGGTGCGGGGGATTGGCCCCCGCGAGTTTGAGATTCAAATGCTCCTGGGTATCCGCCGCGACGAGCAGCAGCGTCTGGCCGATTTGGGTTATCAAGTCCGGGTTTACGTCCCCTTCGGCTCTGCCTGGTATCCCTACTTTATGCGCCGCCTGGCCGAACGCCCGGCGAATGTGTTGTTTATGGGGCGAGCGATGCTGGGGAAGTGACCGCCGGCCGCACCCCCTCCCTTCCCTCCCCCTCCCAGGGGGAGGGAAAGGAGGGGGTCGTTGGGAGATAAATGACCGACAAATTCCTCACTCACAAAACCGCCCTCATTACCGGCTCCTCGCGGGGGATTGGCCGGGCGATTGCCTTGGAATTAGCCCAGAGGGGAGCTGACGTGATTGTTCACTACGTCCGCAAAAAACAGGCGGCGGAAGAAGTTGTGGCGGCCATCGAGTCGCTGGGCTGCCGGGCGATGGCGGTCAAGGCCAACCTGGCTGAAGCGGACCAGATCGAGGCGATGATTGCCGAAATCGAGGCCAAAATGGGCCGCTGCGATATTTTTGTCGGCAATGCCGCCAGCGGGACGCCGCGTGACATCCTCGATGTGACCGACAAGCATTGGGATTGGACCATGGATGTCAACGCCCGTTCCATTTTGCGCTGCATCCAGCGGCTGGCGCCGGGGATGGCCGAAGCCGGCTGGGGGCGCGTCATTAATATTACCAGCCCAGGCAGCCAGCGCGTTTTGCCTCATTACGGCGCGATTGGTCTCTCCAAAGCAGTGGTCGAATCGCTGACCCGCTACCTGGCGGTTGACCTGGCTCCCAAAGGCATCATCGTCAACGCCGTTTCCCCCGGCCTGGTCGCCACCGACGCCGTGACCGCCTTTCCGGTTGACCTGCAAGCGACGTTTGAATACGCCCAAAGCCGCACTCCCGCCGGCCGCCTGGTCACGCCGGAAGATGTGGCCCGGATCGTGGCCTTCCTCTGTTCAGAGGATGCGGCAATGATCGTCGGTCAGACGATTTTGGTGGATGGGGGGTATAGTTTGCTGGCCTAAAGTTGACAGTTCATTGACAACTGATTGTTGACGATTGGCCGTCGAGAATCGTCAATCATCAGTGGTTAATGACAAATTATTGAACTACTCAGACCCCATGCATTTCGAGGCCATAGGTCGAGAAATCCCTGGAGCGCCACAATTGTTAATCAATGACGGGGTAACGCAGTTGAAGGCTTTGCCCCCCTCTAACTCCCCCACAAGGGGGAGAATTAGCTTAAGTCCCTCCCTTTGGGAGGGATTTAGGGAGGGCTTTTCCACCCACCGCGTAAGTTCTATCAATGAGAGGAGCTTATGACCCATTCCCTTCACCTCGACCTCGGCTTATCCGCCGTTTTTGCCGCCCGGCAGTGGGCCGAGCCGGAGACCTGGCTGCGGCTGACCCGTGAACTGGGCTATCCCTGGCTGGAGTTCAGCGGGGATGCTCTGGACCCCTTTTTCTCCGGCGATTTGGCCTACCAGATGCAAACAGCGCGACAAATCCGCGCGGCGGCTGAAAAGTACGGCGTCAGGATTCCCAACGCCTACACCGGCAAGGCGACCCATCGCTTTCATGGCCTGTCCCACCCCGACGAGTCTGTGCGCGCCCGCATGCGTGATTGGATCATGGTCTACATGGATCTGGCCCTGGCCATGGGGACGGACCGCATCGGCGGGCGCTGGAACACCATCCCCACGGAAGCCTGCGCCGATCCGGCTCGCTACGCCGAGGCGAAAGCCCTGATTCACCGGCAGTTCCGCGAACTGGCAGTGATCGCCAAAGGTAAAGGGCTGGCCGCTATCTACAACGAGCAAATGTACATCCCTGCCGAGTACCCCTGGACGATTGAGTCAACATATGAGTTTTTGGAGGCGGTCAATCGCGACAGCCCGGGTGTGCCGATCTTTCTGACTGTAGATACGGGTCATATGGCCGGGATGCACTACGGCGCGGTGGGCGAGGACCTTGATTACCGCGCCTGGCTGCGCCACTTCGCCCCGGTGTGCGAAAACGTCCACTTGCAGCAGACGACTCCCGCCACCAGCTCCCACTGGCCTTTTACCGCAGCCTATAACGCCAAGGGCCATGTCCGGGTGGAGGAAGTGCTGGCTGCGATTCGCCAGGGTCATGCGGCCTGGCCGGATAATCCCCTCTCAAAATTGATGGCCCCGGTCAGGCAGACCATCCTGGTCATCGAGGTCATCCCTGGCTCGACCACCCGCCCCGAAACCCTGCTGGCTGATCTGGCTGAGTCGGCTCGGCATGTGCGCCCATTTGTGCCGGAAGGCGGGCTGGAATGGCAGTTTGACTCGTGATGCGTGAAGCGTGACATGCACTTCGCCCTACGTCTAAACTCTTGATTGGCAGGCTATGAATTGTGTCTCTCATTAGCGGGGTATTAGCCGATTTTGCTCTGGCCTGGCGGCTGCTGACCATTATTCCTCTCCCGTTTCTTCCCACTGCTGCTGATCGCCCGGCGGGCTGGGCAGCAGCATACTATCCCCTGGTTGGGTTGATGTTGGGTCTGGCACTGGCCGGAGCGGGCCAGCTTTTCTTTTTTTCCCTTCCGCCCGGATTGGCAGCGGCGCTGCTGCTGGCGCTGTGGGCCGGGCTGACCGGCCTACTGCACCTCGATGGGTTTATGGATAGCTGCGACGGCCTGCTGCCGCCCCGCGATCCGGCCCGTCGCCTGGAGATCATGAAGGACAGCCGGGTCGGCGCTTTTGGCGTGGTCGGCGTAATTCTGCTGCTGTTGATCAAGTTCAATGCCCTGGCCGCTCTGCCGCCGGCTTATCGTATGCCGGCTTTGATCGTCATTCCGGCGCTGGCGCGCTGGGCGATGACCTGGGCCATGGCCCGCTACCCCCTGGCTCGCCGGGAGGGGACGAGCGTGTTTTTTAGCGCCGGGTTGGGCTGGCGGCAAGTAATCGCCGCCGCGCTAATTGCAGGCGCGGCGGCGTTGATTTTGATGAATTGGTGGGGGGTAGTGATGCTGGTCCTTACCTGGCTGGTGATGACCCGTATAGCGAGGCTGGCAATGACCCGTATCGCCGGCCTAACAGGGGATGTCTACGGCGCGATTTGCGAGGTGACGGAGACGGTCTTACTGGCTGTCGTCGTTGTTTTTTGACAACCGATAACCCCTTCTGTATCAGTCAATCCCCGTAATGGTAGCGGGCCTGCAAAAAATCAATCCGTTCCTGGCCAACGACGTAGACCAGGCGATGCTCCTGGCTAATTCGGCGCGACCAAACGCCTGCCCCAAGGTATCTGAGGGGTTCCGGCTTGCCCAGGCCGGTAAAAGGGTCGCGCATCACCGCCTCGATCAGAGTGAAGATGCGCAGCGCAGTCCGCCGGTCGGTTTCAACCCAGTAGCGCAGGTCCTCCCTAAATTCGGGGTGGAAAATGGCCGCGCGTTCGCCGGGCGGATCATTGGCTTTCGTCAAAGCCGACCTCACTGCGCAATTCGGCGATAGTTTGAGGCGGAATAGTTTGCTCTGGCACCCGGGCCAGGGCGGTAAGCAGGCGGCGAGCATTGGCCGGAGAGCGCAGCAGGTGAGCGGTTTCCAGCAGCCCAGACAGTTCGTCGGCGGCAATGATAGCCACATCGTCTGCGTTGCGGCGGCGGACGATGACCACTTCGCGGTCGGCAGTAACTCGGTCGAGTAGCTTGGCCAGGTTCGAGCGAGCTTGGCTGTAAGTGGTTTGAATAGTCATAAATTCTCCTTCAAACAACTTCAATGGTACAAGATTACTGTACAAGTTTAGAGCTACTTTGTCAAGTGAGAGAAGCGTCACGATCGTTTAAATGAAAACGCCGAGCGGATCAGCACCCGCTCGGCGTTACATATTGACGCTAATTTAGCTTCTAATCGTAATTTACCGGGCCGATAAAGTTGCTGTCGTCTTTGGTCGGCTGCTTGGCGAACTCAAACTCGGCGTAGGCATTGCCGTCCATGTAGGTCTTCAAGGTTAGTTGGGTGCCGTCAATATGAATGAAGTAAAGCCCGGCGTTCAACCCGGCAAAGTCGCACGAACCGGGGCCTTTGCTGCCGGTCAGGCAACTGGCCTTGTAGCCGCCGCCCTCGCTTTCGGCTATCACGGTCAGGCCGGAAGCCGGGGTCTTGATAAGAATATTCGACCAGCCGCCGATGTTCTGCTTGGGCTTGCTGGGGTTCTTCCAGGATGACAGGAACCAGCCATCCGGCGAAGCATAGGTCTGCCCCTGGAAGCGGACCTGCTTGCTAAAGGCGACATTGACCCGCTGGCCGGCGTCCAGGCTGATTTGTACTTTCTCCGAGGGTGTATCGGGGTCATCCACCCAGACATCGTAATCGCCGGGGGGCAGGTAACGGAAAGCCAGGCTGGACGGCCCAAATTCGCCGCTGAGATATTGGGTTTCCCCCTTGACCTCGGCGTCGCCGCTGCGCATGCGGATCAACTTGCCAAATTCGGTGTCTGTCTGGACGACAACAGTCGTAATGCCGTTGGGATCAGGCGCGCTGTAAACCTCGTCGGCCCAGGTTTCGCCGCCATTGACCACGACCTCAAGCGGATGCTCGGCCAGGGGCAAAAGGGGCTTGGCTGCGCCTTTCTGATAATTTGGCGCGGCAGGCAGGGAACCGTCGTCGGCGGGCGGCCGGTAGGGCGGCGGCTTCAGGCCGGAGTCGTAGGTGTCCGTGTGCCACGGTCGCGCCGGAGGCGGCGCGTAGACGGGCGGGGGAGCGTAAGCCAGCGGCGGTGGGGCCGCTTGATAGCCGGGAATGACCAATCTTTGGCCAGCCCAGAGATAGGAGGCATTGTTCAGGTTATTGGCCCGAATCACATCCCACGGGTTGACCCCATACCGGTCGCAGATGCCGGTCAAGGTTTCGCCTGTAGCTACGTTGTGATAGTAGTCTACCGGGCCGGGGCGGTAATTCGGAAAGCCTGCTGCCGGTCGAGGCTGGTAGCCGCGCCCACCCGGAATGCATAATTCCTGGCCCACGTAAACAAAGTCTTCATCATACAGATTATTGGCCTGCATCAACGCCTGGGGACTGATGCCAAAATTCCAGGCAATGCCGGATAAGGTGTCGCCCATCACCACCGTGTAGCTGTTTCCACAGCCATAACCCTGGCGGGGATACCCGGCCGGTCCGCCATAGCCGCCCCCAGGAATAACCAAAGACTGGCCGGCATAGATCATATCCGGGTTAACCAGGCCGTTCTGGCGCATGATCGCCTCAGCACTGACACCATACTGGCTGGCGATGCCAGCCAGGCTCTCACCCGCGCGGACATGGTGAACTACTCCTCCACCCTGGCTCAACGGGGCGGCCCAAGCCGTTGGAACAATGGTAATGGCTAGCGCAGTCATTAGGATAAACGCTAACAGATATTTTTTCACGATTTCCTCCTACCCCCACATTTAGGGGTGTTGAGCAACTAACCTACAAGATATGGACCGGCTATGGTATGGCACTATACATAATACCTGAAGTGCAACAATATGTCAAGTTATTTTGTAACTCTTTTACCCCACACTTGGCTGACGAGTTCAAACATGCTTATAGACTTGCTCTTTTTGATGGGATTTGATTTTCAAAATCAATACCTGGCTAGAAGGATGGAGGACTGGAAGGCTGGATAAAGATCCAACCTTCCATGCTTCCAGCCTTCCAATCAGGATGCCGAGAATTATTGCCCGGTCTGAGTCCTTATGCTAAGATAGCCTTAATGATCCTGTCCCCAAGCGTTACCCGAGTTAGCCGCTGTAAGCCACTGCTGTTAGCAATAATCCTGGCCGGATTTGCCCTGCGCCTGTACCGGCTGGGCGCTGACAGCCTCTGGTACGACGAAACGGTCAGCGCCTTTTTGGCCGCCGAATCCGTCGCCGATTTGATTGCCCACACCGCCAGAGACATCCATCCGCCGGTTTACTACCTCCTGCTCCACTTCTGGACTCTTGCGGCCGGCCACAGCGAGTTTGCCCTGGCCTTTTTTTCCGTTATCTTTGGCCTGCTGATTATCCCGCTGACCTACCGGCTGGCCCGTCTTCTGGCCAACAACTCTGTCGCGCTGTGGGCGGTGCTGCTTGTGGCTGTTTCTCCTTACCACCTCTGGTACTCGCAGGAGGTGCGGATGTATACTCTCGGGGCGGTGCTGGGCTTAGGCGCTGCCTACTGCGGTCTCCGCGCTCTAACCACCCCGGCTGAACGTCGCTGCTGGCTCGGCTATTTTATTGCGGCCGTCCTCGGTCTTTACACGCTCTATTACTTTATCTTTCTCCTTATTGCTGTCAACAGCCTATTTTTGCTCTATGCATTGCGCCCCCGCCTTAACCGGCAAAAGCTGGGATTCCTCATTCTAGTTAACGGCCTGGGAGCGATCGCTTATCTGCCCTGGCTGCCGATCGCCTGGCGGCAGGCCACTGAGCCACCCGTACCCCCCTGGCGAACTGCCGCCAGCCTCGCCCCCTGGCCCCTCCTCGTCGAGAGTTGGTCAGCCCTCTCCCTCGGCCAATCCGTCCAACCGGCCGCACTCTGGCCCATCTTACTCCTCACCCTAATCCTATTCTTCCTGGGCCTGTTCTATCTTAATCGCTTCTCTAACCTTCCAACCTTCCAACCTTCCAACCTTCCAACTCACTTCCTCCTGGTCTACAGCTTCGGCCCGCTGCTGCTCATTTATCTGCTGTCTTTTATCACGCCTCTCTATCACGTTCGCTATCTGTTCACCTACTCGCCGGCTTTTTATATCATCCTGGCGGCTGGCCTGGCCTGGCTGCTGGCTCGCCGCTGGACCTGGACGGCCATAGTTGCAGCCAGCCTGCTTTTGCTGGCCCACTTCTTTTCAATTTACCAATACCACTTCAATCCGCGCTACCGCGCCGACGATTACCGGGCGGCGGTTCATTTTATCGAGAGGCACTGGCAGCCGGGCGATGTTATCCTGGTCAATGCGGGTTATGTCTATACTGCTTACTTATACTACACTGATTTGCCTAACCTTCAGCGCCGGCGGCTCGTTCCCTATTCCCCGGCTGAGACCAACCGGCCTTTGCTCCTGCAAACCGGCTTGGTTGACGGCAGCCCGCAGTTGGGCTGGGGTGATCCCCGCTCCGACTTTTACGCCATGAGCGCCGCCGACACCCTGGCCACACTGGAAGTCCTGTCGAACGACTATTCCCGGCTGTGGCTGTTGCGGGCCTACGACACTGTGACCGACCCCACCGGCCTCATCCGGGCCTGGCTGGCCGAGCATACGGTACCCCTGGAAGATCAAGCTTTCGCCGGGGAGAGCAGCATCCGGGCGCAGGGCTTTCTGCTGTCGGGGGCAAATTCACTCCCTCCCGGCGGCCAAACTGTCCAATTTGAGGATGGGCTGGCCCTGGCCGGCTGGTTGCTGCCGGAGCAAAGGTGGCAGCCTGGGCAGACTATTCCGGTCAAACTTTGGTGGCAGGCGGACAACCGGCCCAGTGTGGATTACAAGATGTCGTTAAAACTGTGGACGCCTGCTGCCCAACTCGCCGCTCAGGGGGAGGACACCTGGCCCGTGGGGACATTTTACCGGGCCACGACCTGGCCGCTGGGCCAGAGCGTTTATCAGGCCGACCAGATTACCCTTCCGGCGGACCTGCCGCCCGGCCAATACTGGCTCGACGTCGAGCTTTACCACCCCGACACCGGCCTGCCTTTGCCCCGCCTCGACGGTGCGGACCCGGTCGTAACCTTGGGGCCTATCACGGTTGAAAAGTAGGGGCGAATTCGTGCAAGCCGGAGCTAAACTTTGAACTGGCCCGTTCCTGGGGTATAATCAGGGCCGGACTGCCGTGCGAAAGATACAAAAGAGTTATGACCCAACAAAAACCAACAATTGCTTCATTACAGCCCGTTGTGTTGGCCGACAAGCGGCGGGTGACGATGGAACTGGTAGTGGAAAATTTGCCGGCCCTTTTTGCCAATGTCGCCTTCAGCATGCCCGATACCTTTGGTTCACCGCCCGCTAAACCGGCCAAACCTGCCGATACCCCCAGCCCTTACCCCAACCTTGAACTCAGCATTCTCAACAGCCGCCGCCAGCAGGTGGCCAGCCTTTTCATCGTCGAGCACAAAGAACGGGTAACTTCGCTGACCATGCACCTGCGCCAGCCCGATGAGGCAGAGCAGTACACCGCT
Organism: Chloroflexota bacterium; assembly: GCA_016860845.1. Next base: position 34,853 of record BOKF01000029.1, on the reverse strand, counting down.
CGGGCCGAGATGACCTACATGGACGAAATCATTGACGTCGTTGAGACGCCCTTTACCCTGCACAAGATGAATTAAGCAATGGACACACTGTTTCCTTTCCTGCACTGGACCAACATCCTGATCATTCCCGGCCTGTTATTGGCTTACATGGTTCATGAATTGGGCCATGCTCTGGCCGCTTATTTTCTAGGCGACACCTCTCAGGTAGAACGGGGTAAAATTACCTTGAACCCGTTTGTGCATTTTTCCTGGGCTGGTTTTATCGCTTTTTTGGTTTTTGGCCTGGGCTGGGCCGGGTTTGTGGCTTTTTTGATGTTCAGCCTGGCCTGGCCGAAACCCCTGCGGATTAATCTCAAAAATTTTAAGCGTAGTTATTTTGACCTGTGCCTGGTGGCCGTGGCTGGTCCGGCGACCAGCTTCACCTTCGGCCTGGTCGGGTTTTTACTCACCCTGGTCATCGCCGCGGCGCTGGTCTATGCCAGCGGGGTCAGCACCGATCGGGTCTTCCCCTATCTTTTCCGCATGGACAGCACCCTGCCCCAAACGCTCGACCTGCAGGCCCTATCCATTGCTTTTACAGGCTATGTCAGTCTGACCAGTCTTTGGCTGGCATTTGTCAGCTTAATCCCTCTTCCTGGCCAGGATGGTTTTGTGGCGCTCATCAGCTTGATAACCTTTTGGCGTGAGCGCAAACGCGGCAGCGAGCGCCGCCAGCCCGAACCGGTGATCGCCAATCGCCCCCTGACCCTGCTGCACCAGCAGCGCCGCCGGAACAGCGCTGCCGATATTCACTTCAAGGCGGGCGCTGATTATCACGAAGCCCAGCAGTACGACGATGCGATTGCCCGTTACCAACAGGCCATTCGCAGCGACCAGAACTTTGGCCCGGCTTATGTGAACCTGGGGTTGGCTTACCTGGCCAAAGGCAATCGCCCGCGGGCCATCCAGGCTTTTCGCGGCGCGGCGCAACGGGCCGACGATAAAAAATCGCAGGAAACTGCCTGGCAGCAACTACATGAGTTAAGCGAGATTTCTCCGGTTAACCCCGAAACCGCCAGCGAAAGCATGGTCGAAATGGGCACGGTCCCCTGGACAGACACCAAGCCTCGACCTAATTGGTTAAGCCTGGGCCTGAGCAGTTTATTATTGTTCATCAGCGCTGTTTTTCTGTATGGCTACCTTGTCAGCCAGCTCATCGAATTGTTAAGAGTCTAAAACGTAATACGTAATGTGTAAGGCCGGGTTTTCCACACTATTTACCCCTTACGTTTTAGCGCAAAGCCTCCCCCTGGGACGCATTAGAGCGAAGCCTCCCCTTGGGATTCTTGACGCGGCCCTATGACCAAGCGTCCTGCTCCGCTCATTTCATCCCTGTTGATTCTGGCGATGGCCGCTTACGCCGCTTTTTTCACCGCTCAACTGCTTTTGCACCACTATTCTTTCGGCTCCCGTTCACTGGATCTGGGCAACATGGATCAGGCCATCTGGAACACTTTGCACGGCCGCCCTTTCCACCAGACCAACCAGCCTGGCGCAACCAACCGCCTCAGCCTGCATGTCGAGCCGATTCTGCTGCCTATTTCACTGCTTTACCTGATTTACAGCGGCCCGGAAATTCTTTTTCTGTTTCAAAGTATTGTCGTGGCCCTGGGAGCGATTCCGGTGTTCGCCCTGGCCCGCTTCAAACTGCACAACGACGGCCTGGCCCTCATCTTTGCCCTGGTTTACCTGATGTTTCCGGCTATCCAGGGCGCGACCCTGCTTGACTTCCACGCCATTACCCTGGTCCCGACCTTTTTGCTGGCGGCCTTCTACTCCCTTGAAACCAAGCGGCCTAAATTATTTGCCCTGTTTGCCATCCTGGCCGCGGCCTGCAAAGAGGATATGACCCTGCTGGTCATGATGCTGGGGTTTTACGCCTTTTTTATCAATCGCCAGCGCCGCCTGGGCTTGATCACGGTCGGCCTCGGCGGCATGTGGGCTTTTCTGGCCGTTTTTGTTATCCCCCCCGCCTTCGCTGGCACCGAAAATATTCACTGGAATCGCTACGGCCACCTGGGTAACAGCCCGCTCACCATTGTCTCGAATTTTTTCGTCCGGCCGCACCTCGTTTTAAGTCACTTGCAGCAGGTGCAGGCGCTGGATTACCTGCGGCTCCTGTTGACTCCGACTGCCTTCACTGCACTGTTTAATCCGATTACCTTACTGTTGGCCCTGCCTTCGCTGGGCATTAACCTGCTCAGTAACTTTTCACCCATGCAGCGCGTCAACAGCCTGATTTACGCCGCGCCCATCGTTCCGGCAGTGATGATCAGCAGCATCTACGGCGTCGCCAACCTCAAACGAATGAGCGAACGGCGAACCCACAGGGCAAATGTGGCGAATAAGGCATTATCACGCATCACGCATCACGCATCACGCATCACGCATCACGTTTCACCCATCCCGCCACTTTTCAACCTCTTCTTCGGCGGCCTTATCCTCACCGCTTCTCTGGCCTACCACCTTTTCTACGGTTACTTTCCCTGGGGAGGGCAGTTTCGAGGCTGGGAAGAAGTGACCGACCACCACCGCCGGGCGGAACGTCTCTTTGCCCAGATCCCGCCCGAGGCAGCGCTGTCGGCCCAGGACCGGCTTAATCCCCATGTGAGCCAGCGCGAGACCCTCTATATTTTTGATCGGATTGAGGATGCCGACCACATTGTGCTGGACGTGACTGAAGATTCCTGGCCGCTGCATCCGGTTGAATTGCGCCAGCGGGTGGACCAGTTTCTCGGCAACGGCTTTGGCGTCGTTGACGCCTTCGACGGCTACCTGCTGCTGGCTAAAAACCGGCCCGGCCTGCCGACCACCCTGCCCGACGCTTTTTTCGATTTTGCCCGCGTGCCCCATCCGGCTTCCTTTCAACCTCAATTTCCTGCTACCGTCACTTTTGACGACAAATTGAAGCTGCTGGGTTATGATTTGGGCTACGGCGCCCATGAAGATAGGCTGCCGGTCATCACTTTGTATTGGCAGGCCCTGGAACCGCTGGAGGAAAATTACAGCCTTTGGCCCTTTTCGCTGGATCGCAGCGGCAAGCTTATCGAAGACCCGAGCGAACGCCCGCTGGTGGCGACCCTGTGGTATCCCCCCTCGCGCTGGTCGCCCGGCGAAATCATTCTCACCCGCACCCTGCCCTGGGATTTGGGGGATGAGTTCACCCTAGCTGTCGGCGTGGCCGGGAGGAGTGAAGAGGCGAGGAAGCGAGGAAGCGGGGAGGCGAAGCAAGGTGAAGGGTGGACTGACTCGACAGAGAGGTTACCCATCACTGAGGCTGACTCGACGCTCTACCTCTTTGAAAACAAAACTTGGGCCAGATTGGGCAGCTTTCGCCGCATCAAGCCCCATACTTATGAGGCAATTACGCCCGGCCTGACCCAACCGGCCCAACCTCGCCGGGTTCAATTCTGGAACATTATCCAGCTACAAGGCGTTGACCTGCCCACCACTTCCCTCAGCCCCGGCGACTCCCTGCCTTTTACCCTTTATTGGCAAAGCGCCGCGCCCATCACCGTTGATCTGAAAACCTTTGCTCACCTGCTGGACGAAAACGGCCAGGTTATGGCTCAATTGGACTGGACGCCCCAGGATGCGCTGGGCTATCTGCCGACCACTGCCTGGCAGCCGGGTCGCGTGGTGGTTGATAGCCAGGTTCTATCACTGCCGGCTCAGCTTGCGCCGGGGCAGTATCGGTTGGTGGTGGGCTGGTATTATCCCATTACTGGGGATCGGCTGCCTGTTACGGCCAGTGACAGGTCCGGTGAGGGGGGGGATACGGCGGAGGTAGGAGGGGTGACGATTCGCTAGGGCAAATGCCGACCGCTGATCTTGAAATTTGACCGGAGTCAATCATTTGCCTATGGGGTAGCCCTCTTTAGGATGAGAGGCAGATAGACCACGTGTCCCTGAACAGCTATCCACTCGAACTCGTAGGCTGCCGAGTAACCATCTTTTCCGGCTTCGGGAACCAGTTCAAGGACAATTTGAAAGTTATGAATGCCACTCCAACGAGTGGGGGGCTGGCTCAAGTTAAGGTGAAAGATGTAAGGCAACAAGAGGCCAGGGGTGATTGTCAAGAGCCGTGTCACTTGCGCCCCTTCTTTTACTCCGATATACAACGTAGCATTGCTGCCAAATGTGGCATCACGAATGCTGTAATTCGACACCTGACCCGTCAAAAATGAGTAGCGGCCTACATCAACGTCCATCAGGATAGGGGAAACGGCCAGACCGGTGATTGAAGTACTGTTAGTAACAAATTTGGAAAATGCCACTTTACCTGGATTGTGACTCCAGAGTGGATGGGTCGGTTTGTATCCTCGCAATAACGCCCCACCATCCGCCCAATTGTCGGCCCAGCCGGCCGGAGGTACGTCAGTGTTTGGATCGGGCCAGGCGTCAAACAAGTCCAGGTAGGCGATATGGGCTTCATAGTGGCGGCGTGTTGTGCCAGCAGCCAATTTCTCACTATAGTCTGCGGGATTTGTCACCTGGCACACGCTAACTTGGCTGTTACGTAGAATTCCCAGGCAGCGTTCGAATTCCGGCGAGCCTGATAGAATGTAAGAAAAGTCATTCAACGTCCAGAAAAGATAACCGGCCACACCATTTGCTTCACTGAGAGAAAGCAGGGCATTATAATAGGCCGCCTGTTGAATTTCAGTATGGGGCGGATTGGCAAGTACGGGATTAGACAGGGTGTGCAGCCCAAACTCTTCCAATACTAATGGCTTATTTCCTATAAGAGACTGAAGCGCCTGCAGGTCGCTCTCAAAGCAACGTTCCGATAAAAAGTAGTGCATGCTGACAAAATCTACGGACGGGGCAAACTCGGCGGCGATGGTAGGACTATAGACCTGAGTGGTGACACCGGAGTCGTAGCAAAGTGTGCCGGTGACAGCGCCATAAAAGCCGATGGTGATGAGATGATTGGGATCTAGCTGCCGGGTTTGGTTAATCATCTCGTTTGCCCAGGCTTTCACCTGCGCCTGGCCCAAGCCATAATCTCGGTCCAGTTCATTTTTGAGGTCCCAGGCCAGGATAGCAGGGTTGGTTTTACCCAATATGTTGACGACCGTGCTAATGTGGCGGGTACTGCTGAGGTAATCGGTTGTCGAGTAGGGGGCAGTCGAGTCACTGGCATAGAGATCGAACAGGGTGACGATGGCTACCATGTCATGGGTTTGCAGCCGGTGGATAAAATCCACCAAGTAACTCGGATAGTCACTTTGAACCGTTCCGCTAAAGGAACGGTAGGGGGTGAAAATACGGACGGTGTTGATCCCCAACAGCTTCGCCTTATCCAGCTCTTGATTGATTTGGGCAGAGGTTGCCGGGTTGCTGTAGTTTGTCCAAAACTTATCCCAGGCGAAATCCTTGGGATAGTAATTCATCCCCCGCACTTCAAAGCGAGCGCCATTGCGAACGAGAAAACGGCCTTCTCTGGTAATGAGGTTAGGAAGCTCAGTAGATTGAGCTAAGCCTGATGCCAGGCTGGCTGACACAATGAGAACCGCCCCAAGCCCTGCCGCGAGAGCAATACATACCCGGCTAAGGTTTTGCGCCGACAACATCATTATGCTCCCTGCTACTTCTAAACCGATAAAGCAGAGCTACTCACCACGCCTTACTGAAACGCTGGCCTTCTCATCAATACCGTGTGGCAACTCGATAAAGAGGTAACCTGGAAAAGAACCTGTTCGACATCCCTCTTCTTGTCGTCTTTCAAAGATGGTATGGACATCCTCATTTACCAGGGCTACAATGATGTCAAAAGGCTTATTTGCATCACCAGCCCCACCAAGGTTTATCCCACTCTCCCAAAAGCCATTGCTTTGGATGGTACTTATCCCTTCGCAAGCATTCTTAGATTGGGGATAATAGCGACCATCAGGAGCATAGACTATCACCCAGATGTGATCAGTGACCTCCGCCGAGTAAGTACCACTTACCGCGAAGCTTTGAGGCACTATGTCACCGTCAGCGATACCCTCCAAAACAACTTGACCCGGTAATTCAATATTAGAGCTGTCAAGGTGCGGTTCAGAGTCACCCGGTCCGCGCCTGACAGTAATAGGCGGGTATTCGGTCAGACCGGCGGGTAATTCATTTTTAGATAGACCAGGATAATTATTATTTCTACACCAAGTTAGTAATGTTTGAGAGAGATAACTACTAGCTTGGTCATTGGCGGTGGTCATGCTGATCTCGAAAAATCTGCCCACATCGTTTGGGCCACCCAAACCTATACGAACTTCCCATCGGCCATCGAGCTTGAATGCACTCTCGCCCAAGCAGGCGTTTGGTGATTGGGGCCAACGATTTTCGCCAGGGGGACCCACAAAGATCCAGAGATCGTCAGTTACTTCTGGGGCGTACTCACCTATAAGAGATAAAGATTGGGCTACAGTATCGCTGTTTTGAACATTCAATATAGTAACTAACGTATCGGGAGATGGTATGGGAGTAGTGGTTTCCTCAAGCCTTAAAGTTTCAGTCATAGTAGGAGATGGCGTAAAAGTTGGCATCGGTGATTCAGTCGGCGTTGGTGTTGGTGTTTCGGGCGGCGCCGGCGTGTCAGTATGGGTCGGCGCTGGGGTAGGAGTTGGTGGGGGTGTGTCAGTTGGGGGTGCGAGAGTTGGAATTGGTGTTGGCTCCGCTTCCACTTTGATGGAGGTAGACTTTTCCACGCTCTGACCCTCCCACTTCACCTCGACAATGACACTATAGACTCCCGGCTCATCAGGAGCGCGGAACGTAATAGCCGGACTACCCTGGCCTTTCAAGATTTCACCGTCCTCAGCCTTCCAGGTGTAAGTCAAGGTAGTCCCACTAGCTTTTAAAACTTCGATGGATATACCCACTTCCTCCCCTGGTTTCAGAGGGGTAGAGGCATCTACCTGCGGCCCAGTAATTTCCGGCGGTTGAACGGCAGCGATAGGGGTCGGCGTTGTTCCTCCACAAGCGATAGCAAGCAACAAAAGTATGCCGGTCAAGATGAACAGACTGAACGAATGACAAATTCTAGGCCGATTTTTGATAGTCTCAGTTACCATGTTTTGTTCTCTCCTCAATTTAACTGGCGGAATGACGGCTGCTTCAGAATTTGAATAGATGCTGCATTAACTTTTCTTATCCTAAGGCAGAGATTTTGCACAAAAACGGCTACTTCTGCGATTTAACCGTGAAACAGATTCTGTTTACGCTTAGGGTCTTGCCCTCCCTGAGCACCTCGACTGTGACTGTTTGCGTAGGGTGTTCAGTAGAAGCGGAATAGTTAACTGCATAGTTCTGGGAGTCAAGCTTGTCTTTATTGTGCGAGTCGCCGGGATTGAAACGCCAGTTGTAAGAGTAAATATTAGGCGGTAATTGTCTTCCTTCAGAGTCTATCAGCTTAACCTCGATTCTGGCGGAAGTGTTAGGATCAATTTCTTGACAACTATCATTGCCGGTATCTATTTTGATTCCGTCAATCTCGATTACAACTTCCTCGTTGGATATGGGCAAGGTTGGAGCCGCTGTCGGTGCGATGGAAAGTGCTTGAGACCTAAAGAACCACACAATAACAACCAATATAACCAATGACAGAGTAATGATTAAGGGGATTTTGTAATGTGTCCAAATACTTTTGATAGGCTGCCAAATAAAAATGTAGAAACGCGCCCTCCACAACAATTGTCGTGTATCGCGGTAAGCTGGATCAATCTCATTAATTTGCTGGCATCCAGCGATCACTTGTTGCCACTTTTTGCTGACCTCTGCCTGCTTAACCGTATTGTAAAGCTGCACTAAATTCTGTTGCTTTTGTGCCTCAGCTAACTTTCCTCGGACATCCTTGTAACCCGGGTCGAAGCCGAGTATTTGTTGGAATAACTGGATACTCTGCTCCCATCCCCTATTCTCAAAACATGCTATCCCTTGATTGTAGAGTTCGGCAAGTTGTTGTTGTCTTTCGGCTTCGGTTAACTTCGTCTGGACATCTTTATAATCCTGGTCAATCCTGAATATTTGCCTGAATAAATCAATAGCATTCTGCCACGCTTCATCCTGAAGATTTTTCAAACCCTGATTATAAAGTTCGGCAAGTCGTTGTTGTTGATATTTTTCATATTTGGCGGGGTTTTGTTCCTTGACCCAAGTAAGGATGGGTTCAAACTTCTCTTTAAGGTCAGCGTATTCAAGAAGGCGGGCAATAATTTGATCTTTGGGGGTATTTTGGGCCAAGCGGTTATAAACGGGCCGGAAATCGGGTACATCGAAGCAAAGGCAACGCAACTCTTCGTCGGTGAAACCTTCAGTCAATAGGGCACGGATGTTGGCCAAGTTGTATTCGGTCATTTGTCACCCTTGACAAAGTGATGTGCCTGGCTAAGAATAGAAACACCCATTCAACGGGCACTCATCTTCCTCGCCGAGAAAGATTTCTTGGGAGAGTGGCAGGGGTATCTTCATCCAAATATATCATAATTCTGTCCCTTTGACAACGGATCATTTTGGGTGTGCCCAGAATTTTAGGCGGTTCTGTAGGACGAGTTGCCAACTCGTCCTACGCTACCAGAAAATTCGAACGGACCTATCATTTTTGGTAAGGTGTGTTTCACGTTAGTTGAGAAAATTGGGACAAGCAAACTGCCAGGCTTTCTCCCAATGCTAGCTGAACATTACTTGAACAGGGGTCAATCTTTCACCCCGGCCGTCCCTCCGCGAAAAACTGGTAGCCCCCCTCAAGCATTCCCCCTCGCGTGCCCCGCCAGGTGACAAGGTAGCATGGTTTGGCCGGGTTAGGCTCAATCTTTTCCCGCAGTTTAGCAATAACTTGATAAAGGCTGTCGTCGGTCACGCCTTGCTGGCGGAGTTCTTCAGGCCAGGCGTGGACAATCAAATCCGTTTTAGTGTGGCGCAGCCGGGGATGTTTGACCAAAAAGTATAAGACAGCTCTTTCCAACGGGGCCAGGTCTGTCAGGAGATTTTGGCCCTGATATAACTCCTCAGTCTCCTCATCTAACCAAATTTTACCGCTGCCTCGGCCCGCCGCCTGGGTGACGTACCCAGCCAATAACTCACTCCCAATACGCCAGCCGCTGTCCACTTGCTGACACAGCCCTTTAGCCGTCAAGCGAGCCAGGGCGGGCCGGTGCTGCTTGACCAGGCCCTCGAAGGTTCTAGCCAGAGCCTTGTCCTGGCCGGCCGTGCTCGCCGCCCGACTTTGCCACTTCTGCAACTGAGCCAGGGCCAACTGCTCCTCCTGGGTTAACCCGGCCCAGATTTCGGCCAGCCGGTACTGGAGGCTGTGTTCAGCCAACAGGGCGGACGCCCACTCGGTAGCTGCCGGCTTATCAGAGGCGGTTAGCCACCAGTGACAGGCCGCTTTGAGGAGGCTCGGATAGCCGCCGGTTAAGGCCAGCAGGTGCATGATCTCATTTTCAGTTGGAGGCGTGAGAACCGCGTGCATCTCGTCAGCGATCAGTTGCCGGGCGTCGGTCTCAGTTAGTGGTCCGATCCAGCAAACGTGACTGTCCAGGAGTTCGTACAGTTCACTCAGGATGGTTGGATCAGACAGATAAGCTATCTCCTGGCGCACGCCGACCAGGTAGCAGAGGGTACTTTTGAAGCTGTCACGCAGGCCGCGCAAAGTATCTGCCAACTGGGGGCTGGCCACCTGACAGAAATGATCAAAGTGATCCAACACTAAGACGACCCGCACGTGATGGGTTTGAAACAGCAGGAGTAACTCACGGAGAGCGCTCTGAGATAAAAAAGGATCTCGCACCATCCGATTCTCCTCGTACAGCTTAGTCACGGTTTGCCGCAGGTCTGTTTCAAAATAGGGGCGAGTTTCGTAAAAGGAGCGGAGGATAAGGCGGTAAAGACTGGAAAGGCTGCTGGCCGGCAGGTTATTGAGGTCAACCAAAACGAGGGCCACCGAACCGGCCCAGGGAGCCAGGTAAGATTGGAGAATTTCAGGCCGGTGGCACAAAAAACCGAGCAGATTCGATTTCCCGGCCCCCGTCAAGCCCACCACAGCGCCGCTGGCGCCGCTTCGAATCCAGCCGGCCAGCGTAGCCATTTCTTTGGCCCGATAGGAATGGTTATAGACTGCCCAAGAGCGATTTGTCGTCATGCTGATACCTCCCTCCTATGGACGAATCAGCGGGTGAGACAGGGGGAAATTAGCCGGATAAAATGATGAGCGAACCCCTCGATTAATCAGTCGTTGTTTAGAATATGTTCAGCGATCTCTCAGGACACCTGAGCATCTTTTTGATACACTGACCGTAACAAATTCGCTATCGCCGGTGGCCTCAGGCCGATCCAGACGAATGGGCGAAGTGTTATCCGGGCAGGTTATCACTCCCTTGCCCCTGATGTTCTGTTCCGAACATCCTAATTGAATCTGGACCATAGATAATTCGCGAATAGGCTAACGCACTTTCCGGCGTTTAGCCGAGGGATCCCTCATCTCCCTGGTCCTCCTAACTTTAAAGAAAGGAGGTCAGCCGAGATGAAAAAGCGCATCATTGCTGTTGTGGCAGGCATCGCTCTGCTGCTGGCCGTAACCGGCGTATCCGGCGTCGTGGCCAACACGCTGGGGTATGCGGTCACGTCACAGGTGCATGCTTGCCCAAGTGGTTCAAGCAGTGGGGGAGGTTGCTAATCAGCAGCTATTCTCTCTGATTTTGGCCCTACTTCGCCGCAGTTTGCTTGAGAAGGCTACTCAACAGGCTGCGGCGGATTTGGTTTAACCTCAATGACCTCACCATTGAAAAATTGAAAGTTCCTATTTACCTCCCGCCCAACCTCTCGTATAATGGGGAATACAAGTTGACTTGTAGTCGGTTCCCATTGATACTGGTTTTACTTAGCCGCAACTTGGTCGGGAAAATCGTCCGACAAGTTGCGCCGCAACTTGTTCACTTGCAGTTGCAGTTGATGATATTCCCCGGTTGAGTCATACTGGCTCAATAGTTGTTCGGCTTTTTCTAACCAATTGCTGGCCTGTCGTTGATTTCCCCTGAGCAGTTCATACTCAACAAGATAAGTGATCGACCGAATTTCATTATGTTTATTATTCAAATTACTCCACGCTTGCAAGGCATTTTCCAGGTGCAAGCTGGCTTCCTGCCATTTCTTTTGATCGAGGTAGATCAATCCCAGATTATCTAGTGTCAGTGCCAGGCCGAGTGAGTTTGTGAAGCGCTGAAAAATGGCTTTTGCTTGCCAATAATGGGATTCAGCTTTGCCTAATTCACCATTTAATCTGAAGGCATTTCCCATATTAAGATGGATTGAACCCGTCAGAGCTTCTTCTCCCACCAATTTGGCTTGATTAAGAGCCTGTTGCAGATAAGGCAGAGCCTCATCAGGAAGTTCCATTTCATTGAGAAGCCTACCAAGATTATCATAGCCATACACCAACCCATGCTCATCCCCCATCGCCTGCCAGATGGCGCAGGCGTGTTCAAGATGCTGCCTGGCTTGCTCCCACAAACCTTGCCGGGTATATAGGATGCCCAGGTGGTTCTCCGTATGGGCCAGGCCGTGCTGATAGCCAAGCTGCTCAAAGATGAGCAGAGCGTGGCAACACAGCGTCTCAGCTCGCCGCCAGTAGCCTTGTTCGATATAGAAATAGCCCAGGTTAGAACAGGCACGAGCCTCATTGGTGCGATCCCCAATGCGACGGGCAATGTGGATGGTAGAACGGTGGTAAGTGATGGCCTCCTTAAAGCGGCTCTGCCGCAGCGCCAACCGGGCCAGCAAAGCCGACAGCCTGACCACGCTGGCCTTATCATTAGAGCGCTGCGCGACCGCCAGGGCCTTGGTTAAGATCCACTGCCAGGCTTCCCAATAACCTCGCCGCTCCATATAGGCGGCGAATTGTTCAATCAACCCTTCTACGGCGGGCCAGGCGTCATCGAGTTCAAGGGCAAAGGAGATAGCTCTGACAATCTGCGGATGGTCCCGATCTAAAGCAGCGGTGTCTTTTAGCTCGGCGGCGACATAATCTTGCCAGTAAGATAGATTGGTCAGAACATAATGGCGAAAGAGGCCAACAGGATTTTGAGTAGCGGTCAATTCTTTGACTGCCACTTGATCACCTCAGTTAGTGGGAAGGTTACAGGTAGGAGATGGAAACGAAAAGCAAGCACAAGATACCCGGACACGGCAGCTTCCTCGCTTTGGTCCCCCTATTTATCTGAAACTGCCTGGATGATCTTTATCATATCACACTGGGTAGTGTTTGACAATAACTTGTTAATCCCCAACTTGGATTTGAAAGCTTAAACAGACTGAGCCTTACGGCTGCAAAATGACTCTGAGCGGCGCTCGCACCAGGCGTAGGGCCGGATTGTCCTCCGGCGCGTCGGTCACGACGACGGCCACGACGACATACTGAGCTGGGGTCCAGGTTTCCGGTGGCGCAGGAGTTGCGCGAGCAATTTGGGTCGGATCAAGGATAAGCTCAGGCTCCGCCTGTGCGTCAGCCCCCTTGAGGGTAGGCTCAGCCTTCATCGCTTCCCCCGGAGCCAGCCCCACAAACCAGCTCAGCGAGCGCTGGCCGGTTTCTTTGGGGGTCGCCTGGCCGGCAAAACCGACGATTTGCTCATCCATCTGGGGGAGTAAAGAGCGAATATAGCGGGCCGTGTCAGGACCAAACGCCTGGGTTTGCCGGGGAGCAACTTCTGCTTCAGCGGCGGAGAGAGTCGGGCTGGGCAGGCGGCCGGCAAGTTCCAGGGCGGCCATGACCCGGGCCAGGTGCAGCGGGGTGACAGCCAGGTCTCTGACCGTCCCTCGATTTTCAAAATCGGGCAGGCGGCCCACTTGAGAGGGCAGGCCGGGCAGGGGGCGGATCAGCCCCAACTGGCGGGCTGTCGCCAGATAGCCGGGCTGGCTGAGAGGAGCCAGCATCTCGGCCAGTGGGGCGGTCAAGGGGTCTGAGGGAACAGTCGCCCCGGCCTCGCGCAAGCCAATCAAGCCAACCAGCCGGGCCAAATCGCCCACCGGGAAAAGACCCTGGGTGGCTCGATTGAGCAAGGGCGCTTGCTGGTCTTGGCGCAGGGTGTCCCACATGTCGTCCAGATGATTGGGATCATAGGTGGGGTGGCTGGACATGACCACAATGGCGCCGGTTTCGATTTCCATAACCACAATGGCCCCTTCCTCTTCTCCCAAAGCCACATCGGCGGCCACCTGGGCGGGCAAGTCAATGGTCAGGGTGACATCACGGCCAACCAAAGGCCGGTGGAGCAAATCGTCCAGCCATTTTTCTTCCGATGTTTGATCGGCCGTGCCGCGCAGAATCGGGTCAAACGTCGCTTCAGTGCCGCCCAGGCCGTAACGAATGCTGTAATAACCGGTCACCGAGGACAGCCCGGCATAAGGATAGCGCCGCTCGGCCAACCCCTGCTCATTGATAATCGTCTGGGCAACCGTCACGCCATCTGCTGTCAGCAGCCGCCCCCGGCGAATCTGCTGCTGGGCCACGACCGGGCGAGGGTTGTCTTCACGCTCGTTGAGGAAAGGAGCTAAAGCTATCTGCCAGAAAATAAGCCCCCCGGCGACAACAGTAAAGCCGATGAAGAGTTCCCGGGCCAGACTCAGGTGATACATCGGCAGCGGGGAGCGAAGAGCGTGAAGCGTGAGGCGTGAAGCGTGAGGCGAAGAATAAGACAACTGCTTCTCTCGTGGTTTCGCCTCCCCTGCACCCGAATGGCCTGCCACCTGTGGCGGCGGCCACTGGTGGGTGTCGTTGCTTCGCCTCTTCGCAATGAACAACAACAAACCGACCATTACAAAACTGGTTACCAGGCTGCTGCCGCCATAGCTGACAAAGGGCAGGGTGACGCCGGTCAAGGGCATCAATTTAAGCGTGCCGGCGGTGATGATGAGGGTCTGCAAACTCAGCATGGCCCCGATACCGGTCGCCAGCAGTTGCTCGAAGCCGGTTTCGGCCCGCAGGGCGACATAAAAAGCACGGCTGACCAGCAGTAAGAAGCAGACCATAACGCCCAGCGCGCCCAACAAGCCGTACTCTTCACCAATGGCGGCGAACACAAAATCGGTATGGACCACCGGAATGGCCGTCGGCAGGCCCTGGCCCAGCCCCTGGCCAAAAAAACCACCGCTGGCGAAAGCCAGCAGGGATTGGACAATCTGGAAGGAGCGCCCGGCCGGGTCGAGCCAGGGGTTCCAGAAAGCCTCGATGCGGAGCTGGACCACGTCAAAGAGATAGTAGCCGATGCTGCCGGCCACTACCAGCAGTAACACGCCTCCCAATACATAACGTTTCTGGCCGATAGCGGCATACAGCATGGCCAGGAAGGTGCAGAAAAAGAGCAGCGCTGCGCCCAGGTCGCGCTGCCAGACGAGCAGGACGATGCTCAAGCCCCACATGAGCAGCATCGGCCCCCAGTACGAAGGGTGAGGCATACCCACTGGGCCAATGTAGGCTTTGACCTCCCGCAATTGGCGGCGGCGGTCGGCCAGGTAGGCAGCCAGGAAAATTACCAGGAGGAGTTTGAGGGGTTCGGAAGGTTGGAAGTAAATCGGGCCAAGTTGCAGCCAGAGGCGAGGGCCATAGCCGCTGGGATTGACCCCAAAGACAAGCGTGGCGGCCAGCAGGATCAGACCGCCGGTCAGCCAGGCATATTTGTAGCGGTGCAGCCAGTTGAGATTTTGGGGTAATAAAGTTACGATCAGCAGTCCGGCTGTAGCCGCGACCAGCCAGGCCAGTTGGGGCCTGACAAAAGCGGGGGCCAGGCGCGTAATGAGGGCCAGGCCCAGGCCGCTCAGAAAGAAGATCAACGGCAGCAGCAGGGGGTCGTCCAATTTCCCGAAACGCTGGAGCAAAAAAGTCGCCAGGCCGCCGCATAAAATTAAAATAAGCAGCGGCCAAAAGGTCGCCAGGCTGAGATCGTTATTGACCAGGGCCAGTTGGATCAGGGCCAGGCCGGTAAAGAGAAAAACGAGCAGCAATAGGGCATAGCTATCAACATGACCACCGCCCACCGCCCGCCGCCCGCTGTCAGAAGGGCGGTTACTGGTAATACTTGCCAATAAATAACTCCAGCTTCTGCCACGTCTCATCCGGCACGGCAGCGCGTTCACGGCGGCTGATGATGGCCATAGCCAGGGCGTGGTGGCAGGGCCAATCCGGTTCACCGGCCAGCTTGCGGACGGTATGGCGAAGGGCCTGCTTGGCGACCTCGACATTGGCGTTGAGGTTGGCTATGACCGCTTCCACGGTTACCGGCTCTTCCGACTCATGCCAGACGTCATAATCGGTCACATGGGCCATGGTAGCATAGGCAATTTCGGCTTCGGCGGCCAAAAAGGCTTCGGGGATGGTGGTCATCCCGATGATGTCACAGCCCCACTGCCGGAAAATCTTGCTTTCGCCCTTGGTACTGAAACGCGGCCCTTCGATGATAATAAACGTGCCGCCCTGATGGACCGTCGCTCCCGTTTCTTTTACGCTTTCATACAACAGCGCCGACAGCTCGGGCGAAATGGGTTCGGCCACGCTCAGATGCGCCACCACTCCGCCTTTGTAAAAAGTTAAATCGCGGGCGCGGGTGTAGTCAAAAAGCTGGTCAGGAATGACGATGTGGCGGGGGGCATAGTCTTCACGCAGGCTGCCGCAGGCATTGGCCGCCAGGATGTACTTGACCCCCAGGCTTTTAAAGCCCCAAATATTGGCCTGGCTGTTCAGCTCGGTCGGGCTGATAGAATGTTGCCGGCCGTGGCGGGGTAAAAAAGCGATACGCTGGCCTTCCAGCGTGCCGATGATGTAATTGTCGGAAGGCGGGCCAAACGGCGTAGACAGCGTTACCTCCTCCACGTCGCTCAGCCCCTCCATTTTGTAAAGGCCGCTGCCGCCGATTACCCCGATTTTGATGTCAGTCATGGTGAAACTTCTCTCCTTATGAAGGTAAAGATGCGATGGCTTGCGAGGCGAAGAGGCGAGGAGATTCTTCGCCTCCTCGAGTCCTCGCTCCTCGTGTCATTTTCATTTTTGGTGGCTTACCACAAGTGCATGCAACGGAACACGCAACACGCTCTACGTTTTCGGGATCAACTCTTCCACAAAACTCTCATCCAGACCGGCGATGAAATGGGCCATCAGCCGGCCCGTGCGCTCGACATCTTTGGGGTGAATGGTTTCGACCGGGGAGTGCATATAGCGGCTGGGAATCGAGAGGAGGATAGTGGGCACGCCTTCGCGGCTGATTTCGATAGCATAGGCATCGGTTCCGGCGCCGCTCGGCATCATTTCGCTCTGATATTTCAATTCCAAATCCCGGCAAATCTTGACCAGCCGCTCCCGCAGCACCGGATGGTTGCTCGGCCCCAGGGCAATGACCGGCCCGGCGTTCAGCTTGACCTCGATTTCCTCCACATCGGCAAAGGTCACGTCAATCACAATCGCCACATCGGGGCGAATAGCATAGGCCTGGGTCGTCGCGCCGACAAAGCTGCCCCATTCCTCATCCGCCGTCGCAACGGCATAGACATCCCACTGATGCCGCAACTTTTTAAGCTCCTGCAAACAAATCACCATGGCCGCCACCGAGGAACGATTGTCCATGGCTTTGGCGCTGAGCAGGCCGCCGAGCAGCTCGGTGGGAGTGCGCGCAAACGAAATCAGGTCGCCAATCTGCACCAAACGTTCCACCTGGCGGATGGGGAGGCCAACATCAACGTGCATTTCGGCTATATCTACGGTGTTGTTGGGCTTGTCGGGCGGCAGCAGATGGGGCGGGATGGAGCCAATGATGCCGGGCAGGTCCCGCTGCCCGTGGACAATAACTTCCTGTCCCATCAGGATCCGGTCATCCAGGCCGCCAACCTGGCTGAAGCGTAGAAAACCTTTATCAATTTTGGTTACAATCGCCCCAATCTCGTCAAGATGGGCCGCCAGCATCACCTTGCGCCGCCGACCTGTTTCGGCAGCCTGCTGTTCTCCTTCTTTGATGCCGACAATGCTGCCCATCCGGTCGCGTTCGACCCGGTCCGCATAGGGGGTCAGTTCGGCGGTGATGGCCTCGTGGATGTTGTTTTGCCGGCCGTAACCGGACACACCGACAGCCAGGGAGAGGCGTTTGAGCAGTTCGATGGTTGGTTTGGATGAGTTATTGGATTCTTTAGTCATTGCAGTTTAGACTTCCGATCTTGGTCTTAAGCCTAACGATTATAAGCGTAGCCAAGAAAGGTGTCAATTGGGAGTCAAAAATTGGGTGCGTTCATCTCGTCCTGCGCGAAGCGGGCCGAAGGCCGTATCGAAGGACGAGACCCAAAATCGGGTACATTCTCAAAAATTGGGCTAAAACAAAAAACGCCCGGTACAAGCCGGGCGCGGACTTAAAAGATACCTAATGATCCGAGTTTGATGTTTTACGTAAAACGGACAAGATTTACAGGATTAACAAGATTTCTGAACTTTTTTATCCTGTAAATCTTGCCGTAGGTCCTGTCGAGAAAAAAACTCCAAACTGAGGTTAATAGGCTCACGGTGGGGCAGGCAATTCGGCCAGGTTGAGCGCGGTTTGGCCGGAGCCGGCTTCAGCGGCCAGGGGTAAGGAAAAGGTGAAGCTGCTGCCCTGCTGGTATTGGCTCTCAACCCAGATGGAACCGCCATATTTTTCGATAATAGATTTACAGATCGCCAGGCCCAGGCCGGTGCCTTGAATCTCGGCGCGATCCTCATTTTTAACCCGGTAAAATTTATCGAAAACGAACGGTAAGTCAGCCGGAGGAATGCCCAGGCCATTATCTTCAACCTTTAACAAAACCTGGGTGTCGCTGCGCTGAGTTACAGCCTGGATGCGACCCCCTTCGGGCGTGTATTTGAGGGCGTTCCCAATCAGGTTGCTCAACACCTGCTTTAAACGCAATCCGTTCCCGACCACCGGCGTCGGCTGGCCAGGGCTGTGATAAACCAGTTGCTGGTGTTTGCTGCCAGCCGCCTCTTGAAATTCGGCCACCACTTCTGCGGCCAGCCGGTCCAGATCAAGCGTGCTTAATTCCAAATCAATCCCGGCTTCAATGCGGCTCAGGTCCAACAGGTCATTAATGAGGGCGGCAATATGATCGGTCGCCTTGACAATCCGGTTCATAAACGAGGTTTGCTGGTCGTTCAGGTCGCCGGCCATTTCTAACATTTGGGCATACGCTTTAACCGAGGTCAGGGGGGCGCGCAAATCGTGCGAAACGGTTGAGACAAAATCTGATTTCAGGCGGTCCAACTCTTTGAAATAGGTGATGTCTTGCATAATCACCGCCCGTCCTACTTCGGGGATGGGGGTGAGGGTGGCATAAAAGACGCGACCATCGTTCAGGGGAATTTCGCGTTTGTGACTGCTGCCGATATCGGGAGCCGAGGCAATCAGGTCGAGCAGCGGCTCATTATGGATCAATTCGGCCAGGGGCCGGCCCTCGGCCACAATCGCGCCCAGGTCAAAGGCGCGGCGAAAGGCGCTGTTAGCCACGGTGATGCGGTCGCCACGGCCGGCAATGACCACCACCGGCTCTTCAATTTCACTCAAAACCGTGGCCAGTTTGGCCCGCTCGCTTTCAGCCTGGTTGAACAACTTGGCGTTCTCAACCGAAATGGCGGCATAATCGGCCAGGGCCGAGAGCAGGCGCAAATCGTGATTAGTAAAATCGCGCTGCTGCTGGCGGTTGTCCACGCTCAACACGCCGCTGACCCGCCCGTGAATTTTGAGCGGCACATACATCACCGAGCGCACCAGATAGGAGGTTTTGATTTTGGTCAGGTCGGCCCCGGTGAGAACCAGCGGCTGGCCGCTGGTGATGACTTCGCCGGCCAGGCTGTCCTCGACCCGCAGGCGGAAGGAGCGGGCCAGACGCTCGTCAATGCCGCGCGCCGCTACCATGTAAAGCTCGTTGGTTTTTTCGTCAACCAGCAGCAGCGATCCTTCTTCCGCATTAATTAGATAAACGGCCGCCTCGACCAGCCGTAAAAGCAGCTTATCCTGGTCGAGCAGCGAGGTCACAGATTTACCAATCCCAAAGAGGGTGTTTAATTCTTTGAGGCGCTGCTCAAGCTGTTGGTTGGACTTCATCAAGCGTTTGGTGAGTTCGTCCCGTTCCCGGCGCAGCCGGGCTTCGGTCAGGGCGCGTTCGATGGCCTCCAACATTTCCGAGATTTGAAAGGGCTTGAGGACGTAATCTTTTACTCCCAGGCGGAAGGATTGCACCGCCAGGGTTTCGGAACCGTGAAAGGTCATCATAATGACCGGAATATTGGCGCGGTGTTCGTTGAGGGCGTCCAGAACCTCCATGCCGCTCATTCTGGGCATATTGTTGTCCAATAAAATCAAATCAGGGCGCTGGCTAAGGGCTATCTTTAAGCCCTCTGCGCCATTACGAGCCACCAGAACCTGGTACCCATTCGGTTTTAAGACATATTCGGCAAGAAATTCAACATTCTGGGCGGAGTCGTCAACAACCAGCACAGATTCATTGGCCATAAAGAATTTCCTTAAATCAAGTCACACAAAGTTAGGAGCAAGCGTTATCAAAATTTTACCACAAGGCTATAGGCCAATAAATAGGAATTTAGTGGCAACTTGCTACAGACCCTGGGTTAGTGACGGGCTGCGAATATCCAATAAACAAAATTTAGGCTATAATAGCTGGGATAAGAAGAAGGGGAAATAACTTGCGTGGCATCAATTTCGGTTCCCGCTGGCTGTGGTGGCTGTTAGTCGGCGCCACTGCCAGTTGGTTGTTGGGGATGACTCTTCGTCCCCATAGAAATTATAACCCTGACCAATTAAATCTAATTCCCATGTCCGAACACAGCGAGGCGCTCACCTGTCTCATTAACGATACCTGCTTTTCACCGCGCCGGGCGTTGTGGTTTTTGTTAATAGACGTCGTCGGCAATGTTATCGTTTTTGTGCCCCTGGGTTTGGGTCTGGCTGGGGTGTTACATCAGACAAATTTACGACAGACCATTAGGCTGGCGGCTTTGGGCGGATTTGGCCTGAGTCTCCTGATTGAACTCAGCCAGCTTGTTATCCCTTCCCGGACCACCGATGTGGACGATCTGATATTTAACACTCTGGGGGCGAGTATAGGAGCAGTCATTTTTGCCCTGCTGTGGCGAGCAGGGGGCAGTAAATTAGCCGGGCGCAAAGCAGCCGGTGATACTTAGACCAGAACGGCGTAAATTAGATAACAAATAGAATGCCTGTCCAAAAGTTATTATCACCAGGAGATTGAGCATATATGGCTAAAATCCGTTACTCGATTGTGGCTCCCTGCTACAACGAAGAAGGCAACATCCGAGAACTTCACCGCCGCATTCGGGAGGTGATGGATCAAACGGGCGAACCCTGGGAATTGGTTGTAATCAATGACGGCAGCCGTGACCGTACCCCTGAACTGATGCGGGAACTGCACGAGCTTGATCCGCGCGTCCACTACCTTGATTTTGCCCGTAACTTTGGCCACCAAATAGCCGTCACCGCCGGCATGGATTATGCCCAGGGTGAAGCGATCATCCTGATTGACTCTGACCTGCAAGACCCGCCGGAACTCATCCTGGAGATGATAGAAAAGTGGAAAGAAGGCTACAAAGTGGTTTACGCCATCCGCAGTGAGCGCAAAGGCGAAACATGGTTTAAGTTGTTTACGGCCAAGCTGTTCTACCGCCTGATTTACCGCATCACCGACGTTGACATTCCCCTTGATACCGGTGATTTCCGCCTCATGGACCGCCAGGTAGTTGACACGATGAAGCGGATGCGCGAGCGTCACCGCTTTATCCGGGGGATGACCAGTTGGGTGGGTTTTAAGCAGACCGGCGTCTATTATGTCCGGCAGGAGCGTTTTGCCGGGGAGACTAGCTATCCTCTGCGCAAAATGCTCAAGTTTGCCAGCGATGCCATCACCGGCTTTAGTTATTTCCCGCTGCAATTAGCCACCTATATGGGTTTTATCGTGGCGGCTTTAAGCGGGGTGGGGATGGTCGGCGTTATCCTGGCTCGGCTCATCGGCCAACAGGCCTTTTTGGGCCAGGCGACCACCTTAGTCATGGTGCTGTTCCTGGGCGGAATCCAATTGATCTCGCTGGGGATTATCGGCGAGTACTTGGGGCGGATTTATGATGAGGTCAAAGACCGGCCCTTGTATGTGGTCAACCAGGCTGTTGGCTTTGAAAAGACGCCCGAGGCCCCTGAAGTCGCTCGCAGTAGGGAGCCAAAAGTTGCTCATTTATCCTGACGACCGCGTCTTAGTTGCCGTTGTGAACAATCCTCAAGATTGGCGGCGGGTGCAAACCGAGGGCTGGTATCGCCTGCCGGTCAAACACGCCCCGGAGGGGACGCCCCATTTCGACTGGCTGGCTTTTTATTTCACCTGATAGTGCCTACAAACGAGAAGTCTTAAGTAGTGGACACAATGGGAAAAAACGTTCGCTGGTCTTAACGGGTCGCTTTGTGCTTGACTTCACCCGTCTGCAACCCGTTCACATAAAGGTGATGCTATCGGCTACTTAATGATTTTAGGGTAAGATTTTGTTGATCTATCCTGACGAACGGGTGCTTGTAGCCCTGGTGAATAACCAAGAGGATTGGCGACGGGTACAAGATGAACACTGGTATCGGTTGCCAGTCAAGCGCGCACCGCCTAACTCGCCCAATTTTGATTGGATTGCCTTTTATTTTTCAAAGGTTTTCAAGGAGAATAAATGGGCAATCCATTTTTATGCCCGGATTCTCGGCCATGAATTACTTACCCGCCGTGACCTCATTCCCTCAGAACCTGATCATAAACGGGCCGGAGAGTGGTATTACAAGTTGGCGTTAGGACCTCTCCATCATAAATTGCCGCCGATTGTCTCTGATACTTGGCGACGGATCACGTTTATTGTGACCACCGGAGATCGGTTTGAAGTGGCGCAAGAAACAAAAGATCTTTTTGTTGATAAATCCTCTACTGGTCATCCCTTTGTAACCTTAAAGGAACAGCCGAATCAGTTTATGGATGATTTGTAGCCAAAATAGGCCCTTCCCTATTTAGCCCTCCGGACTAAGGGGATTTTGAGGGGGGACCCTTCCCTTCGCTTCCCTCCCTTCACACCGGTCTTCCTGGGCGACGCTTCGCGTCGGATTTTTCAAAAAATGTCGTGTTTTTTTGAAACGCAAAGCGCCGGTATCGCCCGAGGTGTCTTGGACCATCTCCCGATGGCTTACTCCGTCAGAGCCGGAGAACAGTTAACCGTATGCTTCGGTCAGTCGCTGCGGTCGGGCCGGTGTCCTTCTCCCACCAAGGGCGGGACCCCTACACCGGCAGGGGCCTTCACCTAAAATGAGGCAAAGTGAGAGAGTTTGATTCATAGAACTTTTGAGCAACAAAAAAACCACCGGCTCGGTGGTTTGGGTCTTGATTAATCAGGGAAATAGGATATAATTTGCTTATACCTATTGCTGGGTGCGTGAACCACCTGGTTTGTCCTCCAGGGCTGCGAACCCTAAGAGGATGCTGATCGCAAAGCTCCCGTCGTTATTGACGAGAGCTTTTGCTTTTATTGGATTGTCAAAGAGTTAAGTGCGAAATTTTGGTAGGACAAGCTATCCCTCTTAGTGGCCATTGTTTGTTCAACAATGACTATTTTTACCTCAAAATTAACTGGCCTCTGTTCCAGAAGCTGAAATTTTTGGTCTAGTAGTTTCGAGAGGTCGTCTATGGTTGTCATAACGTCACATTAACGGTAGCTGAATTATAAGAAAAGTCAACATCCAAATTGTTTGAAAACCCCTATTTATTTGACTGATTGACCACTCGACCGTTTTATCAGTCAATCAGTTAAGCGGCTAATCGACTGACTAGTCGATTGGTCAACTGATTAACCACATGATCAACCAGTTTGTCAAGTGATTGGCTGCTCCAAATCTCTGGGTTTCCCAATAAGGCCGATACCACCGCTGACCGGTCAATTTTCCGGTTGTGTTTCTCCTGATAATATCTGACCGCCTCATCAATTTTTTGATCAATCTTTTCAGGGATATAAAAAGCCACCGGCCTTTCCACTACCTTGCCGGTCAACTGATTAGTCGACTGATTGACCGATTGGTCAATTGGCTGATTGATTGGTTGCTTCCCTGATTGAGGGGTCGGTTGGTAGGTCATTTGATCAGGCAACACTTTCAGTTTAGTGATCTGAGCCAAATCAGCCTCTACTTTTTGGGCCAACTTTTCATCTGGTGAGGGGTTAAGGTTGCCGATGGCCATCGTTGATAAATTGGAGGGACTTGGCCGCTGCGTGGACCAGGTCAGGCGTAATGACTTTGCATTCTTGAGCATAGGCATATTGCAGACTGCGACTGCACAGAGTACAAATGTCTCGTGGTAGTCCCACGGCAATGCGATAGATTTCCTCCAAGGCCGGGGCGTCAAAGGGGAGGGGATTGGCTGGATCACTGGAGGCGACCTGCCAGCGCCACTGGATTAAGGCTTTGGTATCTTCCAACGACAAACTGGACAAGGAGAGGGCCTGCATCCGGCTTTTCAATTCGGCCCGTTTTTGGATTTTGGGAGCTAATTGCTCTTGACCGGCCAGTACGATGACAATCAGCAGGCGTTGGTCGGTCACAAAATTCATCACGTGATGGAGAAAATCGAAGGCCGGGGCGGTCAGCTTGTGAGCTTCGTCAATCAACAAAATGGGAGTTTGGCCGGCCTGCGCCCAATGGCCGACCTGGTTTTCAAAGTTTTCCAACATATCTACGTAACTACGCTCAGTCTTGATGCCCATCTCCTGACACAGCCGGCGTAAAAACGAGTAGGAGCTACGCAAATACTTGGGGGCATAGGTGAAGAAAACCAGGTTATGGTCATCGCTCTTGAGATCAAGCTCGATGACTCTTAGCAATGTGGTTTTGCCGGAGCCAACTGGCCCGGTCAGGTACAGATGGGCCGATTTGGTGACAAGGCCATCGTTCAAAATCGCTTTGGCATAGCGATACTGAGGCGCGTTATAAAAAAAGCGAGGATTGGTTTTGAGGTACGAGTACGGCTCGTCGGCGAGGTTGAAGAAGGCTTGATAATCCATCTTGGACTCAGCTAACCATACTTAACTACAACTTGTCAAGTGGCATCCCAAATTGATATGATGTTGACAGGTCATAAAGTATGATCCTAAAAACCTGCCCTTGCATGTACCCCTATCTTTACCCCTGGTTCTGACTCTACTTGTACCTCTACCAATTGATAAGTAGAGGCAAAAGTAGACTTTGGAATTTTGTTGCGCGGAAGAAATGCCAACTTCGGACATCGAATCCTCGTTGGCATCTGGGAAGGAAAACAGCCCCGCTCGGACACCCCCTGTTTAGCCCCTTTTTAGGGCAAAATCTGCCGTTTTGCCCTAATTTTCACGGACATTCCCCCGTGAAAATTTAACAGGGGCTTCACCAGGGGGCATCACTCGACGGGGCTGCGCGCGTCGGTCTCAGCGGCGCTTCCCTACGGTCGCTTGCGAGCCCGACCCCCCTTGCCGTGGCTCGATGGGCGAACCCCTTCACTGCGTTCCTGGTTTCGCCCGCCGAGCCACCCTGCGCCTGACCTTGCCCGCCTGCGTCGGTCAAGTCCAGGCTTGGGCTGCACGGGGCTACTTCGCTCCGCCCGCTCGCCTGACGGCGACCGACCTGCGCTCCGTACCGGTCACTTCGTTCCCTGCCCCGTTGGCGGCAAGGGGGGTCGGCCTCGGCCTCCGCTGTGCTCCGGCCTTCGCCCGACGCGCGGTCGGTCGCTTTGCTCCCTCTGGGCGGCGCGACGGCATTCCTTCCCAGACCCTTCCTTCCGTCGCGCCGCGCCCGCCGACCCGCGTAGCAGGGTCGGCGGGCCAAACATTGAAAGGCAGGGATGTATTCCTGCCTTATTACTTGTCCCACGCTTGTTATAAAAATAGCCCTCAGACCTCGTAGGATGCCCCAAAATGGTGCTTCGGAATGTATCGGGCTGCTGTGTGGGCGAAGGAAAATTTCAATGTTGCGTATAATGTTTAGCGTAACAAGTTAATATATCAACAAACGACTGTCGTCAGAAGTAACGCGGCGGCAAATTAGGAGGGTTTTCAGTACTTGTCAAAAAACCTTCTTGTCTCAATCCTCAGATGCGTTTAACGTTTGGATCATGATTTGGACGCGAAAAAGTTCATCCACTCCTCTTGCTTTTTTGTGGCTTTGCTCGCTCCAATAGGTCACAGAGAATACTCCAAAAATCTTTCCCAGACTTAATCCGGCTGACCAGCCTCTCTAGTTTTGGTTACAAAGTTGGAAATCAACCCCTCATTGCTATCCACGGCAACCCTCTCGTCTACGAAACGTCCCTCTCTGAACTGATAGCCTGGCAATCCCTCCCCATTGGCATCTCAACTCCTGCCCTTCCCTCTATTTGCTGCCTGACGCAGCCACAGTAAGTAGACGTGGGAGGTCATAAAAATGTTGTTAAAAAGAGTCTTGATTATTGGGCTGATCGTAGGTGTGTTGGGGTGGCTGTTTATCTCTGCGGTGCAGGCGGCCAGTCCACCCAGGCAAGGGGAAGGGCAAGAGTATGTGGTGCAAGCGGATGATTCGTTGAGCCAGTTGGCCGAAAAGTACCTGGGGGATGCCAACCTATGGCCTCGGATTGTTGAAGCAACCAACACCAGATCCGCAACAGATCCCCGTCTAGCTGTTATTGACAATCCGAATGTGATTTACCCTGGACAGATCATCTTTATTCCGACTCTCAGTCCCACGCTTCCAGGCGGAGTTGCGCCAGGTGGAGCGGGGACCAGCTTAGGTACTTTGTGTCAAGACCAGCACCCGGCGGTGCAAGCATTTTGCTCTGAAATACCGATTGCCCGCATCCATTTTGATCCCCATGAAGAAGCGGAGTTCTTTACTTGTGCGAGTCGATCCGGGTTGGGGAGTGTCCAGCTTGACCCAAACGAGGTGACTATTTTAGTTCCCAATGATGGTGACTTTGATCTCAGGGGCATAACGGCGTCGGTTAAGGTGACGTCAGACAGAGCCTCACTTATTCCGAGGTGGCAGGGGAGCAAGTTCGATTTCTCAGCCGAATATGCGGAGAAATTTGGGCTACCGGTCGGCGAGCAACTGGAGATACCGCTTGCCACGGCATTTGAGTTGGTCAAAGCCGGGGAATTGATCTGGACCGGACAGCATGGGACACCCGGCAAAGCGGGTCTATTTCAAACTAATCCGCCCCTTACCTGCGATCCACAGGCCGATTTTGAAATTGAGATAAGCCCATTTAAGCCCGAGGAATGATCTGGTGGCTGTCCAAGGATTAGGGGCAGTTTGTCTACGGTCGAGCCGACGTAACATCAGGGGAAAAGAAGCAGTGTAAATGCCATTCTTACTGGTCTGAGTTAGGTGTTCATATCGGTAGCGGACGACTGAAGAAGGAGCTACAAAGCCACCTCGCCAACCGCCTGCCCAACGGTATTGTACCTCTTGACTGGGCGGGCCACTGCTGCGTTCCGCCACGCCAAAGGCGGCTCCACTCCGCAGACGCCCGCCTGACCCGGACTCAGTTCCTCCTCGCAAAGAGGCGCAGCCACTCCGCTTCGAGCGGCGGCACAGGGCCAGATGCTCCCTGCGTTTCACGGCGGGGGCGCTCCGGCCACGCCTCATCCGTTGCTCCACTCCGTTACGCAAGCGGGCTGAGCCGACGCCTTCGCTCGGGGCGCTGGCGGAATGGGCCGGCTCCGCCTTTTGGGGGCTATGCCGCCCAATCCGCCCCTGCGGTCGCGTCCCACCCCCGCCCATTCCACTCCGGTCGCTGAACGACACTGGCCCGCGCCGTTTTTGCTCTCCTCTGCGTGGCAGCGCCGCCGGTATGTGCAGACTTCACGGCATATTGGAGGTGCAAGTAAATGAGGGTTAAAGGGTAGAAGGACGCGAGACGAGCCTCTTAGCGAAGTCGTAACGGCTTCGCCAGGAGCATCGCTCCGCTTACACTCCTGTCTCAGCCGCACCCGCTCGCTCGACGCTCCTCAACCCTCCCCTCGCGGCTTGCTTCGCTGCACCGCTCGCTCCGGGAGTCGTCGGTCTCACTCGCGGGGAGCAAATCGGGGGGCTTGCGCCTCTTACTTCTTTCAGGTGAGGTTTGTTGAATGGTCAAGGGGCGATATAACCTGAAAGCCTGGTAGAGATTGGCAAAAGGATAGATTTGCGGGTAAAGGTTTTTGTAACTCTTCATCGTCTCTACCCAATTTTAAATTCGGGCGCTAACGCGCCAACCCCTTGCGGGGGAATCCCCCCGCAATCACCACCCTTAGAAGTTCAGAAACCAGCAGCCCAGGAGAACACTCATGGCACCGCACTCACGCACCGAAACCCGATGTCGCCCTCCGGACTGTCTGGCCCGTAGTAGTTGCGGTATGTCGCGCGCACGTGGCGCTCATAGCGGTGCCAGGAACCGCCGCGCATTACCTTGAAAGAACCTTTGTTCGGTCCTAGGGGATTCTCTGTTGGAGAGATTCCGTAATAGCTGCTATCATACCAGTCAGCTGTCCATTCCCATACATTCCCGCCCATATCATAGACGCCATATGGACTGACCCCCGTTGGATAAGCACGAACCCGTGAGGTGGCTCCAACACACCCGTTATCCTTTAGGGTCCCACCATAATTCGCCACTTGGCAAGTGATGATTTCACCCCACGGGTAGGTGGGGCCGTCATCACCACGGGCCGCTTTCTCCCACTCAGCCTCGGTTGGCAAGCGGGCGTCGCGCCACTCACAATACGCTTTGGCCTGGAACCAGCTCACACAAACCACTGGATGATCCGCCTTGTCCAGCGCTTCATAAGGGCGCAGGCAGCCGGGTGTGTCACAGTCACCGGCTTCCTCACACCGGCGATACTGGGCGTTGGTCACTTCGTGCTGGTCAACGTAAAATGCAGCCAGGGTAACCGGGTGAACCGGCCGTTCATCAGGATTGCCGTTATTGCTGCCCATCTCAAAAGGCCCGCCCGGCACCAATACCATCTGTGCCCCATCCGGAGCAATGATTGGGGTGGGAGTGGGGGTCAAAACCAAATCAGCCTGCTTTAGATGACTGTATTGAGCAGCGGCCCTAAATAAGGTGCCTCCCAACTCAGGATTAAGCATAATTAACCGCTGGACTGCCTTCCGCATTTGCGCAGCGGTTGAAAAATCTGACCTCACCTCAATGGTGCCGGTGATGGCAATGGTAGGGTCATCAGCTATGTTTACCAATTGATCAAGCTCAGTCAAGGCGGCTTCGTACTCCATTTGGTTAACCAAAACAAAGGCTTTCTCATACCGGGTTGCCGGGTTACGGCTATCCAAGGCGATAATCTGATCATATTGGCCTAAAGCAGCCGCATATTCACCCTCTGTAACCCGTTTTCTCGCCGCCACCCAGCCTGTAAGTTCCGCTTTTAGTAGCTGGACCTCTTCCGTTAGGGGCAGTCTCTCCAGAACTTCGGCCATCACGGTCAGGAGTTCATCTGTGTAACCGGTTTGGTTGACATCGGCCAGACTGGGATAGACGCCTTTGATTACCGCCAGGGCCTGGTCATTTTTAGACTCGAATAGATTAAGTTGCTCCTGTTGGACCATCGCCCAGAAAAACTTACGGGCCGCTATTCCCCGCAACCTAAACAAGGTGGCAAGATTCTTCTTGCGCTCTTCGGCATCGTTGGTTTGCGAGAAATTCAGTTCGGCTTCGGTCGCCTGCAATTGTTGGGCCACCGTGGTGCTGGCCACTTCGGCATTCTTTCGCTGCTGGTTCGCATCCACAAAGAACCAGCAGCTCAACCCGGCCAGGATGGCCATCACAATCGCCGCCACGATAGCTCCACTCAGGAGCAATCGCTGCCGTTGTTCCTGCCGGCGGCGTTGTTGCAAGCTGGCCTTGATAAACTCTTCTTCGGCCTGGCTCAAGTCGGCCCGGCGTTCGGCCAGCCAGCCCTCGGCTTCGGCCAATTGCGTGCCCCGCAGCAACGCCTCGTCATCTTTGGTGGCCTGCCACTGCTTCAAAGTAAAGCGCAGCCGCTCCTGCCAGGCCCGAAAGGTGCGGTCTTCGCCCATCCAGGTTTGCAGCCGACCCCAGTGCCGGATCAGGGCTTCGTGGGCCACCTCAACCGTGTCTTGGGCGTTTTCGGCCTGGTTGGTCACCACCAGCCGCTCGTCGGCCAGCCGGGCCACCAGCGGCCAGTCGCTCTCCAATTCGCTGCGGCTGGCCAGGCGGCGGGTATCCTCGGTGCCCGCACCCGGGTTGACCAGTTGGACAAAGATGTGACGGGCCTGTTCCTGCTCGGCGGGCATCAATCGTTGGAAAGCCTGGTCGGCGTGACGGCTTAAGGCACCCTTGATCTCGCCGATCTTTTCGTAAGCCACGTGGGTCAGGGTACGCTGTTGTTGGTGCTGCCATAATTCGGTCAAGGCAAATTCCAGCAGCGGCAGGCCGCCTTCTTCTTCACCCACGTCATCCAGCAGACGGTCAACCAGGTTAGCTTCAAAGTGGACCTCTTGTAATTCGGCCGGTTTTTCGATGGCCTCGGTCAGCTCGGCCCGGGTCATCGGACCGAGTTTCAAATCGGTCTCCTGGAGGGCGTCGGCCAGGGGGCGATACAGGAGGGCCTGGCCCAGAAAATCGGCCCGCAGGGTCAGCACCAGGCGCGGCACCGGCCCCTGGATGGCCCTCACCAACTCCAACAGTACATTCAAAAACTGCTGTCGGGCGGCGGGGTCACGGCCCAGGGTGTAGAGTTCTTCAAACTGGTCGGCGATGAGGAGCAGGCGACAGTCGGGATGGCTTTGATGAATTTGTTTAAGGATATCCGACAAAAGCATTCCCTCATCACGAAATTTAGTGGCCAGCTTACGGGTTTTGTCGATTTTGTCGATAATGTCTAAATCCTTCTCGTATAGGAGAGGCACAAGGGCACTAGCCAAACCGAGAAACGGGTCATCCCCAGGTCGAAAGGTCGTAAACAGCCACGGCTGGCCAGCTTGGTCGAGCAGCGCCGGCACCAGCCCGGCAAAGACCACCGAGGATTTGCCGCTGCCGGAAGCGCCCAGCACGGCCACAAAGGGTCGGCTGTCAACGGCCCGGAGCAGTTGTTGGGTGAAGTCCTCGCGTCCAAAGAAGAGGGGAGCGTGTTCGGGCCGGAAGGCAAACAGGCCGCGATAAGGATTTGCCGGGATAGGCTCAGTGGGCGCCTCGGCTGGGGTAGGCGCCGGGGTCGGGGCCGGGGGATAGTTGTAGATCACCACATGCACATCGCGGCCGGCGATGATGGAGTCGCGCACATCGCCGCTAATATCGCCGATGGTTACCTGGCACATCTCGCTGGCGGCGGCTCGCTGGTCAATGGCGACCAGCAGCGGCTGTAGCGCCTCCCGCCACTCGACCTGACTAAGCTCACCGGCAAGTGCCTGCTCAGTCAGGGCGATGGCTTTTTGGTGGTCCTCAATCTGGTTGAGCAACTCAAAGGGCGCATTGCCGCCATATTTGGCTTCACGCTCTCGAAGCATATTTAGGTTTTGCTGGAGCTTGATTAAAACAGCTTTATAATCGGCCATTGTCTCAGCTCAAATTCTTCGGGATCTTTCCTGGGGGAATTTACTGGCTCCCCCGGCCACAATTGTCGGTTGCTGCTTGCCCTTTCGCGGCGCACAAAAAGCTTGGTATCGGGCGCATAAACGACAAAATCCCCTTCAAACTCCCCAGAAGTTCAGAACCCAGCAGCCCAGGAGACCACTCAGGGCGCGTCCGCCGCGCACCGAAACCCAACGACGTTGAGCTGACCATCAGGGGTGATGTCGTAGCGGTACGTCGCGCGCGCGTTGGAGGCGACGTAGTACCAGCCGCCGCCGCGCAGTACCTTAGAACTTTTGTTCTCTTCATCTTTGGGACCAGTTGGGTTCTCGGACGGCAAATTTGAATAATAGTTTTCATCATACCAATCAGCCACCCACTCCCAAACATTGCCAGCCATGTCATAAGCGCCATAGGGGCTGACTCCGGCCGGGTAAGCGCCCACCGGCGTGGTGTCATCCCTACAACGCTCATAATTAGCCCGCTCGCAGTCTATGTCTTCTCCCCATGGGTAGGTACGGCCATCCGTACCCCGGGCTGCCTTTTCCCATTGCGCTTCGGTGGGCAACTGCCCCCCACGCCAGGCGCAGTAGGTTTTGGCTTGGTACCAATTTACCCAAATTACCGGATAGTCGGCGTACTCCGGGTTGCCGTAGTAGCCTTCCCGGCCAAAAGAGCTGGTATCAGCGGGCGAGTCACACGCGCCCGCGTCTACACAGGCGGCGTATTGGCCATTCGTCACCTCATATTGGTCAATATAAAAGGCAGACAGGGTGACTTGATGGACCGGCTGTTCACTGTTATCGCCTTGGTTGCTGCCCATCTCAAATGGCCCGGCCGGGACCAGGACCATCGGCGCGCCATCAGGGGCGGTGATGGTTTGTGGGAGCGGGGTATTAGTCGGCGGTTCAGGCGTGTTTGTTGGCAGGGGAGTGTTGGTAGGGACTGGGGTGGATGTTGGAGTGTCGGTGGGAGTGTTGGTCGAAATAACGGTTGAGGCGGCTGCCGCGCACCGAAACCCGATGTTGTCGCCCGGCTTAGCAGGGGGGACGTTGCGTTTCGTCGCGCGCTCCTCGTGCTGGAAGTCGCCCCAGGAGCCGCCGCGCAATACCTTATAGTCTCCGTTCGGTGGGCCAGATGGGTTCTCGGATGGCGAATTTTTATAATACTCGGAGTCATACCAATCGGCCACCCACTCCCAGACATTACCCGCCATATCTAGCACCTCATATGGACTAGCACCCTCCGGATAGGTGCCCACCGGCGTGGTGTCGCCTATATTGTTATTAAAATTCAGTAACACCTCATTAGGGGCCTCGTCCCTCCACGGAAAGATCCGCCCATCCGTCCCTCGGGCCGCCTTTTCCCACTCGGCCTCGGTGGGTAGACGGGCGTCGCGCCACTCACAGTAGGTTTTGGCCTGCTCCCAGTTTACGTAAATAACCGGGAAATTATCAAATTGGGCATTACCATAATAACTGTCGCGGGTAGAGGAACTGGTTTGATCGGGCGGGGTACACATGCCGGCTTCCACACAGTGATGATATTGGGCGTTGGTTACCTCGTACTGGTCGATGTAGAAGGCGGCCAGGGTCACTTCGTGGGCGGGTTTTTCATTGTTGAATTCACTATAATCACTGCCCATCGTAAATGGCCCGGCCGGGACCAGCACCATCGGCGCGCCATCGGAAGCAGTGATGGTTTGACGGAAAGTCGGAACCTGAACTACCGTAATCGTTTGAGCAACCACCAGTGGGTTGGTATCTGTGAGGGTGCGCTGACCGGCGATCACGTAAGTCGTTGTCTGGGTCGGACAGAGTTGAATGTGCGGGAGGATTACGAGTCTGCCGTTTAAATAAACAAACTCTAGATTTTGCGCTATCCAACTTAATTCAATACATTCACCACTTTCTATAGCCGTTCTTGATGCGTTGACCTCCAAACGCACTAGGGGAGTCGCTGTCGGGCTGGGGATAGAAGTAGGGGTATCGGTGGCCCCGGCCAACGATGGCGTTGGCTCGCCAATTCCGCCTCTTATAGCGTAGGAAATAGTCGCGCACATCATGATCAAGAACAGCAGCAAAGTAGTCCCACCCCCGCCGATCAGAAGCCAGTTTAGCGAGCGAGGTTGAGCGACCATGGAGGGCGTAGGGATGGGAGTGATGGGTGGGGGCTTAGGCTCCGATGAGGAAGAGGGAAGGGTTCTGACAGGTGCTTGGTCTGTTGGCTCTGGCCCTCCGTGACTTCGACTGATCTCATAATCCAATGCCCGGGTGAGGTACTCAAGGCCATCGGGTTCAAAGAGATTAACCCAATGCAATTCCGAAAGACGCTCCGGCGCTTGGCACTCTTCTAACCGCACCGGAATTAAATAAATCGTCTCTTCCGGCATTTGATCTAGAATATCCAGCGCCCACTGGATCTCTTGCTGCACCACCCCCTGTTTAGTAACTGAACTACTGGATAAGCAAACCAGGACTAGGTTATAAGGATCGCGAATAATCTTTTCGATTTCCCAGCGCCAGTGCTGCCCCGGCAATAAGTCAAATTTATCCAACCAGGGGCGATAGCCAACGTCTTTGAGTTGATGATAAAGTTCCTTTACCCGAGGTTTATCTTCACTGGCGTGGCAGAGGAAAATCCGGGGTTGAGCTCGAAAGCTAGCCAATTTGGGGGCAGATTCAGCAGGCGGGGTAACTAGCGCCGCTACCGCCGGCGAAGCCGCCAGCTTTGGTTGAGGGACGAAACCCTGTTTTGTCTCTAACTCTGCCAGTTCGCCCTGCAACTGGGCAATGGTTGCCTCGATGTCTTCGATCTCAACGAGAATGTGAGGTTCAGTATCAATACCTTTCCGAGCTTGCTGTTCCTTGAGTTTTTGCAAACGGCGAGTAGACTCGGTAATCAATTTTTTGAGATCATCTTGGCGTGACATCAACGGCCGCCTAATCTCTGGACTGTTCTTTTGCGGTTCTCTACTTCGATTATACCACTAATTCGGGGTTTTTGCTTCCCGAATTATCTGTCTGAACGATATTTTGCCAGAACGAGGCCGCGCTCTAACGTTCGCGGTGTCAGCTAACTTCCGAGGGAGCGTGGTTTTTACTCTGTCGGTGGAACGTTCAGACCGGTGGTTCAAGGACTGTTATACCAACGGCCATCACTCAGCGTCTCGACCATCGCTTGGGTCGCTTCCAGAAACTCTTGAGCGTGATCGGGAAAAACCGCGATGTTGACCCGCTCGCGATCTTGACCTTCACCCTTGAAGCGGCTCTCGGTGATGGTCAAAAAGGGTTGGCCTTCTTTGGTTTCTTTGAGGTCGAATGAGATAGGCGCAGATTTTATCGGCGGCTTTGACCAACTCCCAGTGGTCGCGATCCGCTTCTTGCCAGAAAAAGATGGTCTGATAATCCGGTTTGAACGCTTCTGGCAGCATATTAAACAACCGCTGATTGGCCACCGACTCGATTTCACTGTAGGCTTGTTTAATCTTGGGGTTAAAATATTTGATGGGTGCTGCCAGATCGCCAGTGATGACTTCGCCCGCATCGTGAAATAGAGCCAACACGGCGGTCCGCTCTGGACTGACTGTACTGTTGAAAAGTCTATTCTTGATCATAGCCACCTGGAGGCTTAGAGTGATTGAACTCCCATAGACTATGATAAGTAGATTGTGCTATAATGAGGCATATCTTTTTCTTTGACTGGCAATCAAACTGTTTAATCTGCTGGTGATTTTTCATCAGGGATTGAAAGACAATATTCCCCAAAAAACTTCATAAAACGACCCCAGAGCAGAGGAGCCATAAATGCCTCATGGCACGCGCGAAAGCGACTGGTTAGTCATCCGTCGTTGTTTAGCTATTATCCGCCGTATCCAGCGCGAACCTGCCTGTTGGCAGGAGTTGGTTGAGGCGGTATTACAGGTTGAGCCAGAGGCTTACGGCCACAGCGAAGGTCAGGCTCTGCGGAAGCGCTTCTATCGTGATTTAGATCGCATTCGCCAAAGCTTGTATATTGATCTTCGCGCCGATCCCCGCACCAAACAATATACCATCCGTGATACGGAATTAGCCTTACTCTTTACTTTCCGCAAACATAAAATAGACAATAGACCAGACGAAAAATCTGGCAGGTAGCACATTAACAAAACAGATTGTTCAGGGTTAAATCGAAGCTCAAAAGCGTCAAGTAACGGTTTTGATGCG
>BOKF01000028.1 GCA_016860845.1 Chloroflexota bacterium | reverse complement strand
AACGAACATCGAAGGGTGAACAAGTCCAGGAATGAGATCGGATTCAAGCTTTTACTTTACCCCTTTCTCCTCCTTTGGGCAAATTCTGCCCCCCTGTAGAACAGATGTTTCCTCGAACAATTTGTAGCCCGAAGCCTCCGTCCGATGACATAGGACGGAAAGTTCATTTTCTGAGCCTCAGAGACGGAAAGTTCTGCCTTCATTGTAACCGAATTTGCCCTTTTTGTAAATGTCCGCTATAATAGAACAGGCGATCCAAACAAATATTCTAACCCACCTGCTCCCGGAGACGACCTATGCCCGAACCCGCCCCCAAACTGCTCGATCAAGTCCGCCACATCCTGCGCACCAAACATTATTCGATCCGCACCGAAGAGGCTTACACCGACTGGATCAAACGCTACATCCTCTTTCATCACAAACAACACCCCCAAACCCTCAACAGTCCCGACATCGAGGCTTTTCTGACCCATCTGGCCGTGGATCAGCGCGTCGCTGCCTCCACTCAGGATCAAGCCCTCTCCGCCGTGCTCTTCCTTTATCGCGAAGTGCTCCGTCAAGAACTCCTCTACCCCATTGACGCCGTCCGGGCCAAACAGCCCACCCATTTACCGACGGTTCTGTCCAAAGCCGAGGTCAGCCGCCTGTTGAGCCACCTGTCCGATCCCTACGAGTTAATGGCTAAACTGCTCTACGGCTGCGGCCTGCGCTTGATGGAATGTGTTCGCCTGCGGGTCAAAGATGTGGATTTTGACCAGCATCAAATCGTCATCCGTTCCGGCAAAGGCCAAAAAGACCGGGACACCCTGCTGCCCGACAGCCTGATCGCACCCCTCCAACGCCAGCTTCGCTACGCCAAAGCGCTGCACGACAATGACCTGGAACGAGGCTATGGCCGGGTCCACCTGCCTTTTGCCCTGGAGCGCAAATACCCCAACGCCAACCGCGAGTGGGGCTGGCAGTACGTTTTTCCTTCCCACAAGCTCTCCCCTGATCCGCGCGCCGGTCAGATGCGCCGCCACCACCTGGATGAAACCGGTCTGCAAAAAGCAGTCAAGGCCGCGGCCAGGGCCGCCGGAATTGATAAACCGGTCGGCTGCCATACCCTGCGCCATTCGTTTGCGACCCACTTATTGGAAGCGGGCTATGATATTCGTACCATCCAGGAGTTGCTGGGCCACAGAAGCGTCCAAACCACTATGATCTACACCCACGTCATCAAGCGCGGCGGCCTGGCCGTCCGCAGCCCGCTGGATGCTTAAATACCAACAGGCCCCGGCCAGTCCATCAGAAGCCAAATCTGTAAATCCTGTCCAATTATTATTTCCGATAAACTCTTGTGCTATAATGGACTCATCCAGTTGGTTTCCCATTATAGAAAGGGGGCTTGAATTATGGCCAAAACATTGCCGCCGGGCCTTGTTAAAATTCCGGGTGTGGCGACTTTTGTCGCCAACGCCGTGCCGGACCCATTCGACGAGCGGGACTTGGAGTACCGCCCCCGCCTCGAACCGCTGCCACCCGTTCTTGACCAGCGTGACGAAAGCGAGAAGCGGGTAGTGCTCCTGCAAAAGGGCAACTCCTGTACCGGCCATGCCGTCGCGGCTGTGGTCAATACCATCCTGGCCCGCATGATCCGTGCCGGGCAAAATGGCCGGGGCGAAGAGGTTCCCCCGGCTGATACCTCCCTGCCCCGGGTCAGTCCCTACATGCTCTACTACCTGGCCCGCCGCTACGATGAATTTCAAGGCGAAGAAGACATCGGCTCGTCCCTGCGCGGCGTCTTCAAAGGCTGGTTCTATCACGGCGTGGCCCTGGCCGAGGATTGGCCTGACCTCAATCCGGCTGTCGTGCCCGACCTGGAAGACCCGCTCTTTATCGAAAAGTGCCGCGACCGGCCCCTGGGCGCGTTCTACCGGGTCAATCCCTACCGGCTGGACGACATGCAGTCGGCCATCAGCGAGCTGAAAGGCATAGCCGTTTCGGCGGCTATCCACGACGGCTGGATTCAGCCGACCGTCGTCCAGCGCGGCTCCGATACCATGTACGTCATTTCCCGCTCGACCAATGCCGCCGCCCTGGGCGGCCATGCCTTTGCCCTGGTCGGCTACAATGAAGTCGGCTTCCTGGTGCAAAACTCGTGGGGGCCGAGGTGGGGCAAAGGCGGCTTTGCCACCCTGCCCTACGAAGATTGGCTCGATTCGGCTTATGATGCCTGGGTGGCTCGCCCTGGCGTGCCCCGCACCCCCTTTGCCTTTGGGCGCAAGCGCACGGCGGTCGCCACGGGCGGCGGGATGGCCACCGCGCCCGATCTCGACAAGCGCCGGCTGGCCGTCCATGTGGTCAACATCGGCAATGATGGCCTGCTTTCAACCACCGGCCAATTTGTCAGCACCCCGCTCCAGGTTGACAAGATCTTTGAACACATGCAACGCTGGCACGAATTCTGGCTGAGAGGCGAGCCTGACCTTAAACGCCGCATTGTCCTGTATGCCCACGGCGGCATGATCAGCGAGCGCAACGGGCTAGTCGGCGCGCAGCGCGACCTCAACTGGTGGCTCAACAATCGCATCTATCCGCTCTATTTTGCCTGGCAGAGCGGCCCGGCCGAAACCCTGCTCAACCAACTGGTTGACCTGGCCAAAAACAAGCTGCCCTTTGGCGGCCTCGGCTTTGACCTGATGGAGCAGTTCGACCGCTGGGTGGAAAAACTGGCCCGCTCGACCCTGCGCTGGATGTGGACCGAAATGAAGGAAAATGCCCGCGCCGCTTCGGCGGCGATCAGGAAAAACGCGCTGCCCCATGTCCAGTGGCCGCCCGAGGAAGCGGCCCAGCCGCGTATGGCCAAACTGCCGGCGGCCTCGCTGACCGTCACCCGGCTGGCCCGCTATATCCAGCAGCATGGCGCGGAAAACGTCAGCCTGCACCTGGTCGGCCACAGCGCCGGTTCGATCTTTCATGCCGCCCTGCTGCAGCGCCTGGTCGAGGCCGGGCTGAAGGTCGAGTCCATGGCCCTGCTCGCCCCGGCTATCCGTATGGACGAATTCCAGCGGGATATTCTGCCCCACGTGGGGCCGGGGAAAAATGTAGAACGCCTCTCCGTTTTTGATCTGAGCGACAAGCAGGAGCTGGACGATGCCCTGCCGCCCGGCAATACGGGGCTTAAGGTCTATCACAAATCCCTGCTCTACCTGGTTTCGCGCGGCCTGGAACCGGCACCGGGCAGCAATATCTTTGAAGTGCCCCTGCTGGGCATGCAGCGCTACTTTGACCTACCCCTCGACGGGCGAGCCAAAGCCACCGTCCAGACCGCCATTGAGAAAGTGCAGGGCGAGACGATTTTCTCCCCGTCGTCTAATCCGGCCGACAGCCGCTCCGAGGCGGCGGGCCACGTGGATTTCGACGACGACATTTCGACCATGACTTCTGTTTTGATGCGCGCCCTGGGGGTTAAAAAGCTGCAGCCGGAATACACCTACAAGCCCTATGCCCCGCTCGACCTGGCGGACCAGGCCCCTTCCCTGGACGAGCCGGCGGCCCAGCCTGTCTCCGCCGAACCCGCCGCCTTCACCCCGGCCGTAGCCGTCCAGCCGCCCGGCGAAATGCCCCTGGCCGAAACCGCCCCGGTCCAGTTAGAACAGCCGGCCCCACCGCCCCAACCGCAGGAAGTGCCCATCGAGGTGGCCGTGGCCCCTCGTTCCGGCAGCCCGGTGCTGGACATCCTCCAATCCTACGGCTGGAACGAGGTCGAAGCTGAGCCGGTAAAGGAAGAAGAGGCTAAGGCTAAGAAGGGGAGTCGCAAGAAGGGGGAAAAATCATAATAACCTCAGTTCGGAGTTTTCTATTTCTCGACAGGACCTACGGCAAGATTTACAGGATAAAAACTGACCAAAATCTTGTTAATCCTGTAAATCCTGTCTATTTTCGGAAAAACGTCGAACTCAGGTTAATAAAAAGACTGCTGCCGCCAGTCTCTCCTTGACCTCGCCCAGCCAGGCGGCAAACTCCTTTAACTGCTCCGGCGGCAGGCGGTTGATGAGCTTGACCAGTTCCGTCTTCAGGTGCGTCCGCAGGAGGTCGGTTTCGTCAAGGTAGACCCCACCCGTTTCATCCTCGAACTCGGCCAGGGTCGCCCAGCTTGTCTGGCAGGCCTCGTTGAGGCACATGACCCCCTCGTTAAGTTGAACGGCGCGCTGGCCGCAGCGGGGGCAGACAAAGGAGTCAGGTTCAACGGGGGCGGCTTGAAGCTCTCTCACCACCGTTTCGACATGCCTGGCCGTGATTCTGCCTTCGGGCGCGGTCTCGACGGCTCTTTGCCAGGCCTGGCGCTGCAGTTCCACCTCCAGCTTGGCCAGGGGACGGGCCTGGGCTTCGTTAACCGGGAGGGGAATATTCCCGCTTGAAAGTTCGGCCATGGGAGAGCTTTTTAGATTTTCTACCACCTCGGCGGCGTCCATCAACTGGTAGATCCGGCTTTTCCGTAAGTCCCAGCGCTCCTGGCAGTATTCCTCAAAAGTGGCATACCTTTGCCGGTAGAGGCGGGAGTTGCGGATTTCCATCAGGGCGTTGCCGACCTCGATGAAAGTTTGCAGGCCCCGCTCGATCACCGTTTCCAGTTCGGCCAGCCGCCCGGCTTCACTCGTGCTTAGATAATCTGTCATCGTTCACTCCACTTCAAAAGCGGCCCTATCAGGTGGTGGTTGCGAAGTAAGTGCTGGAGTCCCAAAGCTCAGCTTTGGCCTCCGAAACCATCACTTGCAATTTTACCACTATCTCCTCTCAAATTTGACAACGCCCCTTAACTCCCCATAATTGCAGCATTCTTTTGATCGAGCTGCTGGTAAGAGGCTGTCTGAAAAGTGTTTGTAGTGACGACTTCAGTCGTCAACGGTGGGGCTGCAAACGACTAAAGTCGTTACCACGAGCCTCAAATTCGACCTTCTCAAACAGGCTCTAAGGTATTTTAGTCTCGTCTAACAGGACTGAAGCAATGAAACGACCCTCTAAAATTTACACCGGCCTGATTGCGGCGGCGTTGGCCGCCGCCCTGTTTTTTACCGGCCAGAAAGTTAACGAGTATGCTGCCGACCCGGCCGGCGAAAAGGACTGTCCCCCTTTGTTCCCCGAGGCGCTGGGCGACCCGACCAAGCCCAACAAGATTGAACTGCAAGCCTACCCGGACAGCCTGCCCTGGGCGCAAAAAGGAGGAGCGATTAACGATGCCAGTTGCCTCAATAAAACGTATGTCTACGGGATCGTCCGGGTCAAAACGGTTGACGACATCCGCCAGGCCCTGCTCTTTGCCAGAGAAAATAACTTAAAGGTTTCGATGGCCGCGGTCAGGCACAGTATGGGCGGGCACGCTTTCTTTAGGGATGCCCTGGTGCTGGATATGACCGGCTTCAACCAGATGGCGCTGGACGAGGAACAGAAACTCCTCACCGTCCAAAGCGGGGCAACCTGGCACGATATTCAAAATTATCTGCACCCGGCCTATGCCGTTAAAGCCATGCAGTCCTCCGACATTTTCAGCGTCGGGGGTTCAATCTCGGTCAATGCGCACGGGATGGACCACCGGGCTGGCTCTGTGGGTAAGACCCTGCGGGCGATGCGCCTCATGCTGCCCGACGGTTCGATCCAGGAATTGAGCCGCAGCCAAAACCCGGAACTTTTTAAGCTGGTCCTCGGCGGCTACGGCCTGTTTGGGGTTATTCTGGATGTGGAGGTGGAGGTCACAGACAACGTTCTTTACACGCCGGGGCGGCAGGTGCTTGCTTACCGGGAATTTCCCCGCCTCTTTGCCGAAAAGTTGGTCAAGGATGAAAAGCTGGGCTTAATGTATGCCCACTTATCCACCGCCTCACCCTCCCTTTTGCAGGAAATGCTGCTTTACACCTATGAACAAACCGACGCGCCCGAAACCGGCATCCCGCCCTTAACCGAGGTCGCCAGCACCAAGCTGCGCCGCTTTGTGCTTAACTTTTCCAAGCAGGGCGACCTGCCGATGCGGCTAAAGTGGTTTGCCGAAAAGTACGTCGAACCCAGGCTGGAAAGCTGTGAGGTGAGTCGAAACCAGGCGATGACCGACGGCGAAGCCTGCCTGGTTTCAAGAAATCAGCCCATGCACGACTCGGTAAAATACCTTAAAAACAATTTAAAGAACGAAACCGATATTTTGCAGGAATATTACGTTCCCCACGATCAACTGGTCACTTTTATTGACGGCTTGCGCGAAATTATAACTCAAAACGGCACCAATCTGCTGAATGCCTCGGTCAGAGTGGTGCATCAAGAAGACAATTTTTTAAACTATGCCCCGGCCGACATGTTTGCCGTGGTTTTATACATCAACCAGAACACCACGCCCGAAGATAATGAGACCATGCGCCGGATGACCCAACAAACGATTGATCTGGCCCTCAGCCTTAACGGGACTTTCTTCTTGCCCTACCAGCTTTACTACACCCCCCAGCAGCTTCAACAGGCTTATCCCAACATCAAAGATTTCTTTGAGGCCAAAAAGCGTTACGACCCTGAGCTTGTTTTTACCAACACCTTTTACGAAAAATACGCTCCCCTTTTTGAAAATCAGTAATAACTGCTCAGGTGCGACGCACTTCTTCTCGGCTAAAATTGCCAATTTGCTTGTGTTAAAGTGCGTCGCACCTGGCGGCTGAAAAATACGCCGGCCTTTTTGAAAATCAGTAATCGTAAAGGTGTTCCAGCTCGATCCCCTGGGTTTCCAAATCCCTTAAAATCAGGTGCAGCGAAGCAACCGGCGCTTTGACCGCCACCCGTTTAAGCTGCGGCTGGCTGAGGATGGGCAGCGCAAATAAAAACTCCCCGGCCTCCAGGTTGTAAGCCCAATCAGCCGGAGCGATGGCCGTGATTAAGATGTCGTCGTTGCCGGCGATTTCAATAAACTCGACTCCCTGCCGGGTCAGTTGGGGCGCCAGTTGGGTAAAGGCCTCGTAGCGCGGCACGGCGATGATGGCCTCTTGGGAATTGAGGGGTTTAACCAGCTTGATTTGAGGCTCCTGGGCCAGCAGCGCCTCAGAAATGCCTCTGGCCCAGGCTTGAATTTCCAAATCCTCCGGGGCGTAGGCAGCCTGGGTGCCGCCCTTAATCAGCCAGCTATAAATGGCTTTGCCCCCGTATTCAAGGCTCAGGGCAAATTTACGTTCCCATTTGCGGACAATATTTGGCCCCCCTAGGCTCGTCTCCCTCCACAGCCCGGTGAACTTCTCGCCAAAGGGGAATTCATACCAGGGGATGGTGTGGATGAAATCGCCATACTCCTGGGCTACCTGGCGGGCATAGACCTCCTCCGGGGTCAGGGCGTCGGGGCTGAGCCATTCTGCCGTCCGGCCCAGCGTCATTTCGTACAGACCCCTGGCGATGTTTTCCAGCGTAAAACTGGTGCCAATCACCACCAGCGAGAGATGGTAGCCGGAATTAAAAGGATAGACCTCGCGCGTAACCGCGCAGACATTGTAGTAGCTCCGCCAAAACTGCCCGATTGCCCCGAAATAGGGAAATTGGCTGGGCCGCCTGTTTTTGATAAAGGCCGCATACTCGTCGGCGCTGTAAACTATGTACCATTCCGGCAGGGTCAGGTAAGTCTGGTCTTCGGGGCGGGCGTAATCGCTCAAATCCGCGGTTGTTTTCTGCCTTTCCGCCGAGGCCGCCGGGACCACCGCCGTCACGTTAGCCCAGGGTCTACATTCTGCGGCGACACCCACGAGCGGGATCAGGATAATAACCAGGATTATCAAGAAACCCAGGCTGACAACCCGCCAGAAGAGTTTCTTAGACATCGGCGGTCCACTTCCGACTCCACCCAAATCCAACCCACACGGCAATCCCCCCGATTAGGATGTGAGGCAGGTTGGCCGCCAAGCGAGTCCAAAAATTAAGCGGGGTACTTCCGAAGAGAAAAATGCCGCCATCCAGGTAGCTTTGCCCAAAGATAAGGCCGATTATTCCATCAAGGCCATAGAGAATTCCAAAAACTCTAAAGTAGAAGATGGCGGCGCGGGTTGAAACCCAGCCGGCAATCGCCGCCCACAACCCGGAGGCAAAGTGCAGGGCATTATCATAAAAATCCAGGGTAAACAGGCCGAACAATTGGCCGCTGGCGTTGGTCAGCCCGGGG
This sequence comes from Chloroflexota bacterium, assembly GCA_016860845.1. The sequence continues at coordinate 107,879 of BOKF01000028.1, read as the reverse complement.
ATAGCCCCCATAAACGCGATAAAAAAGAACATGATCGCATACACCCAGGCCACCAAGCGAATAGGATTTATTTCTGATAATTTCATGTTTCTTCTCCCAAGGATGGATTTAACGCCTCGTAGGCTACCTGGTGCGCTATTGCCCTAAAAATACCCCAATCTTGAAAAGGGCCACTCAACGCCCGTAGGTTGTGAACCACAGTTAACAAATCAGCCGCCGGCACGGCCTTAAAATGGGTAATCCGCTCGCCAGGGTCGCTGGGGTGGGGCTGGCCGGCGGCGGGCCGGGTTAAAAAAACGTAGGAGGCAAACGGCAGCACGCCTTCAGCGGCAGTTAGCGTGTAGGTAACGACCGCCAGGCAGCGCTCAATCTTCACAACAAAGCCCGTTTCCTCTCCCACCTCCCGCAGCAGCGATCTGTCGGGTTTCTCGCCGGGGTCAATTCCGCCGGTCATCAGCCGGTAGACGCCTTCCGGGTAAAAATCTTTGGTATGCAGCCAAACATGGCCCTGCTCATTCGGTATGACCATGACCACCTCGCCCCGGCGGGGCTTCTTTTGGCTCATCTTGAACATCATATCCAACATAACCTGCGTCGCCACCGTCAGGCCCAGGTCATAACGCCGAAACGGGCCAAATTTTTTCTCCAACCGTTTCAGTTGTTTTTCATTGTAAACTTCGTTAAAAAAGGGGTCTGTGATCATAATTATAATTTGATTTTACTCGCGGAACAAGCTTGTCATAAGGTAAATCAAGTTACCACTATCGGCGAAAAATCATCCTGAGTGCCATAGGCTTATCGAAGCTGTGTCCTGAGCCTGTTGAAGGGGGTGATTTTTCGCAGCACCCCGCGATACGTCCTTCGCTTTGCTCAGGACTACTCGGAATGCTGCATCGAAGGTAACAAGGTAACAAAAATTACTTTTCTGCTGCCCTGTATCTCTGCTACTTGGTTAGATACCACTCGACGGCGTTCCAGGTAAAAGGAACAAATGGGCCGGGGTTGACGCCCTGCAAGCGATCGCCCACAAGGATATGGCGATTAGGGGCGAGCAAAAAATCAACCGGCCGCTCCGCCGCCAGAGTTTTTTGGATGTTGGCGTAAATTCTGGCTCGATCCTGCGCAGCGCAGCCCGGCACAGCGACCGCCCGGTCGAGCAGCCTGTCCAAAGCAGGATTGTCGTAAGAAATAAAGTTAAGCCCCCGGCCTACCTCATTTTCGTTGGAACGCCAAAACAGGCGCTGGTCGGGGTCGGGCAGCAGCGGCCAGCTAAAAATGGCCAGGCTGAAATCGTGGGTGAACAGGTCGTCAACCAGCCCGGTGAAGGCGATACTATCGGAGCGGGCAAACAAGCCCAGGTCGCGATAATAGCTGGCGGCCAGCCAGCCTAAACCCTGGTGCAAGGGGTTTTCGCCATTCACCCGGATGGACAGCTCCAACCGCCGGCCGTCCTGGTCCAGCCAGCCGTCGCCGTCTTCGTCCTTTAAGCCGGCCCGGGTCAGCAGCGTCCGGGCAGCGTCGGGGTCGTAAGCCGGCCAGGCGAGGTCGGCGTTAGCGGCCCAGTGACCGGGCAGCAGCGGTCCGGCCAGAAGCTGGCCCTCGCCGTCGAGGGCTTCGGCTAGGATAGCTTCTCGATCCAGGGCCAGCAGCAGGGCCTGCCGCACTTGAGGCTCAACCGGGTCCACATTTTTAGGGGCAAAATTGATAGCCAGATAGGTCATTTGCGGCGCGGGATAAGCCAGGTCGGTAAAGATTTGAGGTTGGGGGAGTGGGATTTTGGACTCAATCGGACCAACCGCGTCAAATTGGCCTTCGGAGAGGGCGATGGCTGCTTCGCCGTCTTGGATGAAGCGCACGGTTAGGCCGTCCAGTAAAGGCGCGGGGCCGCGATAATGGGGGTTGCGCTCTAGGGTTAGGGTTCGCTTATTCTCCGACCAGGCGGCGATTTTGAAAGGGCCGCTGCCCTTTGGCGTCGCGTCGAGAACTTCGGCGGCAGGCAGAAGGGGCAGTTGGGCTAACGTGGTCACGGCGGCGCAATCTATGGCCGCAAAGGTCAGTTCCAGAATTTCAGGGTTGGGCGCGGTTATCTCGCTGAAAGCCAGCAGAGCGGGGTGCTCGGTCGCCTTTAAGCTGGCGGCGATGGCGGCTGCGGTCAGGGGCCGGCCGTCGCTCCATACCAGCTTGGCTGGTAGATGAAAAGTGACTCGTTTACCATCCCGGCTGTATTCCCAACTTTCGGCCAAACCGGGCTGGAGCTGCGCCGTCGTCGGATCAACGTGGAGCAGGGTGTCGAACAACAATGGCGCCAGTTCGCGCAGAGCGGTATTGTTGGTAGTAATCGGGTTGAGGGTATCCGGCTGGCCGACCAGTCCGAGGATAGCAGCCCCGCCCGGCTGAGGGGAGGGGGAAGGCTGAAAGGTTGGAAGGTTGGAAGGGGGGGGCGTGGAGGGTGGAAGAGTTGGGAGGTGGCCCATAGGGGGCCTTTGGCTCGAAGGTTGGGTAGGGGGAGGAATAGAAGCTGGGAGAGTTGGAAGGTTAGAAGGTGAAGAAGCGGTCCTCACCGGAGTAGCAGTAGTTTGGGCCGACTCGCAGGCGGCGAGAGCCAGGATAAACAGAAGCATGATTATTTTGAGTTGCCGGAGTTGAGTGTACAAACGAGTCAGAGGTAAATCCTGGGTACAGAGTTTTTTGGATGTGACGTACTCTAAAAGCCCACCTGAAAGAGAGGTGGCGGTCAGCAGCCTGCCCTGAGCTTGTCGAATGGGTCGGCTGTCTGCGGTCGGTTTACAGAAAAATCTCGGCCCCACAATTCTTGCATTGGATCACGCCTTTGCCGGCGAATTCCTGCTCGCCCCCGCAGTTGGGACACCTGTTGCCCTTGAGCTGGGAAGCGTCTTTTGAATAGAGCACGCCCTTATCCCAGTTGATATAGCCGGTGAACAAACCCATCCCGACCAGTTTATATATATCGTCGCGGATTTGTTCGGTGTTGGACTTTAAATCAAAGACCATATCACGAAGGTCCACCTGGCCGCGTGTTTTGACCATATCCAGAATTTTCCGCTGGCGAGTCATGTCCGCCTGCTCGGCCGCTTCGGCCCGACCTTGGGTGAGCAGATAAACCCCAAAAGCAATGGGGACAATTCCGACCAGGATCGAGACGACCACTCCCAGGACAGCTCCACCCAGGTTGCCTGAGGTCGAGGTAAAAGAAGACATCAGGGAAATCGCCGAGCAGCCTAAAAGCAAAACCAGGCCCACGCCGATCAAGATCATGCCAATTAGACGGCTGTTTTTACCCACTGTTCAAACTCCTTATCCTCTGAAGGTATACTTAGCCGAAGCCGCGCGAGCCGCCGCCACCGCCACCGCCGCCGCTGAACCCGCCACCGCTGAACCCGCCGCCGCCCCAGCCGCCTCGACTGGAGGAAGTTTGAGGGGGCGGGGTGCTGACCAGGGTAGAACTGGCCGAACTGAGCATCGCGCCCAGGCCCTCGCTCATGCTGGCCAGCGACGCACCAACGCCTTCGCTCATCCCCGCCAGGCTGGGCACCCCGCCTTCGCCGGCCAGCGGACCCGGCAGCCCTCCAGCCGGCCCCGCCGAAGGCCCGCCCATTGTGCCGCCGTAATGGGGATAACCGTAGCCATAGCGCGGCAAGATCACCGGCCCCCACCAGGAAGGCGCCGGGGTGTCAACGGCTTTGAATTTGTTGATCAGGCTTCGTTCCAGGCCAAAGGCGATGCCATAGGGCAGAAATTCCTCAAATTTGTCTTTCACCTCGGCCAGGTCGCCGTGCTTTTCGATGGTTTGCAGGTAGCGCTTAAAGGCCAGCCATTTGGCCGCTTCCTCAGCGCCCTTGGCCGTTTTGCGCGGCATGTGGGGGGCGACAAAAAGCAGCCCCAGCGCGGTGGCAATCAACGCCAGACCCGGACAGATAGCCAGGGTGGAGTAGTCGCCCAGCATGGTCAGCAGCCCACAAGCGACGACAAAGCTGATGATTAACATGATAATGCCCAACACTATCCAATTGCGCCGGGTGGCGTTGGGGTTGCTGGGGAAAAAGCCGGCCCGGACCAACTCGTCGTACAATTCTGCTTGCAGGGCAGGTATGTATGTATAAAACCGCTGGCGCAGGTCAGCCATGCGCCGCTCGGTTCCATTGCTAAAAATGCCCTTGATTAAGGTTTGCTCATAAGACCGGGTGGCTTTGCTCTCATCCGCCAGGTGAAAAATGTAGTCCCGCCCGGAACCGATACCCAGAAAACCTTCCTTTTGCTGCTCTTCCATGCGCAGCACACCCCGCCGGGCCAGGTCGGTGATGGTGGCGATAATATCCTGCAAATCGGCTTTCTCGTCCACTAAAGCGCCGGCGATGGGGGCAGGCAAATCACCGGGCGGCTCGCTGATGTATTCAGGGACAACGCCGACCGGCAGGTCGCGTCCCCGCTTGTACCACAATGCATAAACGGCCAGCGGCCCACCCAGCAGGAGGATTAAACCCAACCCGCCAAAGATCACTCCGACCACCGGCCCCCACTGCCGCCGTTGATCGTCGGCGGCTTGCCAGGCAGGTGGACTGCCCTGGACCACCCCGTGCGGAAACTGGACTCGGACCTCCAGTTCCTGGTCAGCAGGGATGTTTTGGGCGGTAAAAACTACCTGCCCCTGGTCGGTATAACCTGGCTCGCTGGCCGGCGCCCCATAACTGGCAACGGTCAGTTGGTCTTTGGGGAAAGTCTGAGGGAGAGTCACCGTTACCCGAGACTCGCGGATAGGGAAATTATGATCGGGCGGGATGGCTTTCCACCAGACTTGATCCCCGTCCGGGTAAATCCGTAGGCCGCCGATGACCCGGTAGCGCAGGATGTAGGTGTGCTCGCTGTTGCTGGTCAGCGGGAAATACCAGGTGATCTCCAGGTCGCCCTCGTTAATATTCGTGGTGAAGCCGTACTGGCCGGTCGAGTTGGGAGTGTAGGGCCGCTCGCTGCCGTTGATAATTTCCGCTAGCTGTAAGTCGGTGATGCGCTCGACCCGGTCCAGGGGGATGGCGGCAAAGCCAAAGGTAAAGGCGCCGCTGGTAAAGACAATTTGCTGTGTCTCCTCAACCAGGATGTCGGAGTTAGGCTGGACGGTCAGGTTGACGTCGTAGCGCTGCCAATAGAGGGTTTTCTCCTGAGCCTGGGCGACATCCTGCCCCGGCAGATGGAGGATAAAAGCCAGAAATAGACCCAACCAAAAATATCGTTTCATAGAATTGACCACCAATTTTTACAGTGAATGTCATTATAGGAGATTCGGCCAAAAAGGAGAAATCATAAACTTTCACAGACTCTCTTTGTACTGCTCGGCAAAGAAGGGATAGGGGATGCGGCCCAGGGCCAGCAAGTCGGTGCGGACATTGCCGGGGACAGTGGCGGGGAGCCATTCGGTGACGGCAGGGAGGTCGTAGACATCAGGGGCGGCAAAGGGCCGGCGGGGAACTTGGCCGAAAGACCAGGACGAGTCGCCAAGATTGAGGGTGAAGCGAGTCACGGGTGGGGCTGTTTCCGCAGGCTTTTTAGCGGGAGCGCCCGCCAGATAACATCCATATCCGGCTGGGTCAGCCCACCGACCAGGGCCAGCGCGGCCATGTAAGTGACCCCGGCGGCGGCCACTTTGACCAGGAAATTCGCATCGCCGATCAGCCACAGCACCATGCCCATCGCTGCCGCCGCGGCAATGGGCCGCCAGACCACGTCAAACCAGGGCACGGAGCAGAGATTTTTGCGGACCAGCAGGTAAAACGGAATAAGCAGCGCCCACTCGGAAAAAATCGTGGTGACGGCGGCGGCGCGATAGCCATAGAGGGGAATAAAAATCAGGTTGGTGGTCAAGTTAAAGAGCACGCCGATGATAAAGGCGCGGGTCAGGTGGCGCTGCTCATTGATGGCAATCAGGACGTATTGGGTGACTTGATTGATGAAGCTGAACGGCAGAAACCAGATCAGCAGTTGCAGTACGATCATCGAGTCGGGCAAAAAGCGCTCCCCGGCCAGGAACAGGATTAACTCGCGGGCGATAAAAGGCGTGCCGACGGCCAGGGGCAAGGCCAGCAACATCAACAGCCGCAGGCTCAAGATGTAGGCCCGCGCCAGCGAGTCGCGTGAGTCGGCGGCGAAGCGGCTCATTAGGGGAAAGAGGGCCAGGGTGAAATATTGGGGAATAACGTTGATGCCGTCAATATATTTGTAGGCGGCGTTGTAAAAGCCGACGGCGGCGTCGCCCCAGGTGGGGGAGAGAATAAACACGTCAATGCGGAAAAAGATGGTCGAAAGAAGGTGATTGATCATCAAGGGCAGACTTTCGCCCAGCATGCCGCGCTGCAAGGTCCGGTCGGTTTCCAGGCTGGGCCGGAAAATCTTGACCACCAGAATGTAGCTCAAGACCAGAAACGTAACCAGGTTAGCGACCAGCGACACACCGGCCAGGCCGATAATCCCCCAGCCGAGCAGCAGCGTTAATGCGCCCAGGCTGACCCGGGTCAGGGTCGTCACCGAGGCGATGGCAGCGGGATACTCGGCTTTTTCGTGGGCGTAGAAGAGAGCGGTCAGGCCGTCGGACAGGTTGCTAAAGAGGGTGCCGACGGCGAAGAGGGCAACGGTGATGACCACGTCCCAGGTTAAACCGCCAAAGACAACGTACAAGCCCAGAATTGCCCCCATAAACGGCAGGGCGACCAGCCAGAGAATGAGGCGCAGGATCGAAACGTTGGACAGGTAACGGTTGCTCTGGGCGCGGTTGGCCGCTACCTCGCGGGTAACGAGCGTGCCCAGGCCGTAGCGCGTCACAATCTCGACCAGTCCAATGAAGGCGACGGCGAAGGCATAGCGCCCGGCTCCTTCCGGCTGCAAAATCCGCAGCATCAGCAGGGCAAAGGCAAAATCAATCAGCCGGTTAGACAGGGCCATGACCATCGGCATCAGGCTGTTTTTGGCGACGCGCTTGATGGGCGAGTCGGCCTCGCTTTCGCGGTAGAGTTTACCCCAGGCCCAGTAGCCGCCGATCAGCGCCAACGTAACCAGGGCCAAAAAGGAGCCGTACAGACCCAATTGAAAGCTGCGCGGGCTGTAACGAAACCGGACTTCCCACTGGCCGGGCTGAAGATAGACAGCCCGGAATGTGCCGTTGGCCCGGTGGATCGTGAGTTCGATTTCAGGGGAGGGTTGGAAGGTGGGCTGCGGTCGGCGGTCGGCGGTCGGCGGTCTTGCGGCAGCGTACGCTCGCCAGCCGGGGAAGTAGGCATCGGCTAGAACAAGCCAGCCGGGCTGGTCGAGTTGAACGGTGAGGCGTACCTCGTTGGGGGTGTAGGCGGTGATTTGGGCAGCCTGTAGGGGCGATTGGCCAATCGCCCCTACATCTTCGGGGGTCAGGTCATGGCCCAGGCCGTTCGTTTCGCCATCCAGAATCACTTCCTGACGGGGATTGAGGCTGCGCAGAGCCAAACCCAGCTCGTCCGGCCAGGCAGACCTGTCAGGTTTTGGCAAAGCAGACAGGTCTACTTTTTCTTTAACGACAAAAGCGCGGGGCAGGGCATCAGTGTTTTCATAGACCCGGATCTCTTTATCATAGACTAATTTATAGTTGGGATTGTTGATGTCTACCGTCGTTAAAATGTAGCGCACTCCCAGCAGGTCCAACAGGGCTGAGTCGAGGGCGGCGTAACCATCGTAGTAGAGCGGGCCAATCCGGTTGTAGAAAAGATCGCCATTCTCCTGGATGAGATGCATAAAGCGGCCGTACTGGGCCGGAATGATGCTGTCATAGCCGCGCACGTCGAAAAGATTGCTGTACATCCCGACGTTGGCCAGGAAGACTTTGTTGCCGTGCCCCTGCGGGGTATCAAAACTGTTGAGCCGGAACAAGGGGTCTTCGACCTGCTGGCTCTCCAACCATCTGACGACCTCCGGCTTGAAGTCGAGCAGAGCCGGGTCCACCGAGGGGTTGAAACCAGCGCCGGCCAGAAGCAGGTCGAGGGCGACGATGAGAACGGCGAGTGGTTTCCAGGCGGAGATCCTCCCCCAGCCCCTCCCTAAGAGGGAGGGGAGGAAAATCGGACAGCGCACGATCCGCAGCACAGCTCCTGCCGCCATGAGCATCAAAAAGAACTTAAAAAAGTTGGGCCACTGGTAGCCAAAAAATTGGCGGCCATCGGCAAAAGCATTTTGAGCCAGGCCGGAACGCTCGAAGATATAGGTGGCAGCTTGAATGAAAGGGGTGGGGATGAAAAGAGCAGCCAGCATAACTAGCACCCCGGCTAAACCGGCCCAGAAGAGAAGCCAGCCGGTGTAGAGGGAGATGGTGTAAAGGAAGGTTGGAACGGAATTTTCTCCTCTGCTCCTCTGCTCCTCTGCTCCCCTGCCGGGTTTCGGGCTGACCAGCCGGTCGAGATAAGTCACCCCGACTCCGGCCAAAACGGCCATGCTCAGGGTGAAGGGAAAAATCCAGCGGAAAGGGGAATGGAGTTGATTCCAGCCCGGCAGGCCGTAGAACAGCAGGGCATACAGCGGCGTGCCAAAAGCGAAGAGGAGGGAGAGGAGAGCGAGGAGGGCGAAGATGAATACAAAGAGGCGAAGAGGCGAAGGAGCGAAGAGACGAAGATTTTCAAGAGAGTGATTTTGGTCTAGTGTCTCATCGCTTGACTCTGCCGTGTCCTCATGTCTTCGCCTCCTCGCCTCATAGATAGCCTGAATAATCGCTAGCCCGGCCAGCACCAACGGCAGAATCCCCACATACGCCCCGGCTTCGACGGCGGTTTTGGTATCCCAACTGGTGCAGTCAGGGCAGAGGGGATTAATTTGGCCGGCGGCATTGGGGCCGAGCGGCTGCCAGCGCCAGGTGACGGCATCAAAATAGCCGTGGTGAGCCGGGCTGCCGAAAAAATCGGGGATGACAAAGGTAATCAGGCGGCGGAACGGCAAGGCCCAGCCACGGACCTGGTCCAGAGTAACCGAGTTGTCGCGAAAGTTCTGCGTCACCACTTCGTACATCGGGCCAAGCTGCACCAGGCCCAGGCCAAGGCCCAGGAAAACCATGAGCAGCAGCCAGGCCGCCAGGCGCAGGGCAAAACGCGAGGTGGCCTGCCGCCGCCCCAAGATCAGCAGCCGGCAGAGGGCGTAATAACCGCTGACCAGCAGTACGTAATAAGTAATCTCGACATGGCCGGCCAGGGTTTGCACTCCCAGGAGGAGCGCCCCCGCGACCACGTAGGGAATGGGCGAGTAGCCCCTCAACCCTTTGTCTTCCTGCTTGCGGATGATCATCTCGATCAGGGCCAGGATCAGCGGCAGCCAGGCCGCCCCGGCAATGATCATCGTAAAAACGATGCTGACAATAAAAAAGGCGCTGAGGGAATAGGTGATGCCGCCAACCAGCGCGCCCAGCCGGTTGACGCGCAGCGTCCGCAAAAAAATGTACATCCCCAGGCCCGCCAGCCACAGTTGCGACACGGTGAACCAGCCGTAAGCCTTGCTCAGCGGCAAAATATAAAAAAGAAGGCTAAAAGGATACAGCGCCGAGTGCTGTCCATTGGCCAAAAAGGGCTGGCCGGACAGGATATAGGGGTTCCACAGGGGCAACTGCCGGGCAGCGAGAGACTCGCGGATGAATTTTTTCCAGACGTAATTTTCCAGGATCAAATCAGAAAGGAGTTGATTCTGTGGCAAGCCGACACCCAGGCTGTCTTTGTAAGAAGCCCACGGTTCGTAAGCAAAGAGGTTGTCAACCGGAAGAAGAGTGTTCGGCCCAATAGTGACGGACCAAAAGAGGAGAAGCGGCAGGAGTAGCAGGACCAGCGCGGCCAGCATATCCTGCCGGGTAATCGCTCGAAACAAGCGCACTCCTCCTAAGAGGGCTTGGCGGAGGTGGAAGTGGTCATCGGCTGCACATTGTGATGCCGCCAGCGGATCTCAAAGACACGCAGAGCCGCCTCAATTTTGACCGGCACGGTCATTTTGCTCTGCCCAATGCGGCGATCTTCAAAATAGATGGGGATTTCCAGGATACGGAAGCCCAGCTTTTCCGAAACATAGGCCATTTCCACTTGAAAAACGTAGCCGTTGGAGGTAATCCGTTCCAGGCCGATCCGCTGCAAGGCGCTGCGCCGCCAGCATTTGAAGCCGGCCGTAGCATCTTTGGTCCGTACCCCCAAAATGACTCGCGTCCAAACGACATTGGCCCACCAGCTTAAAAGCCAGCGCCACCAACTCCAGCGTTCGTCCAGCTCTCCGCCGCCCACATAGCGCGAACCGACCACCACCTCGTAATCCTTAATTTTTTCCAGCATCTCGAGGATATATTTGGGTGAGTGGGAGAAATCGGCATCCATTTGAACCACGTAATCGGCGCCGAGGTCCAGCGCCTTGCTGAACCCGGCTATGTAAGCGGTGCCGAGGCCCAGTTTACCGGTGCGATGGATAACATGGACCCGGCCCGGATAGCGCTGCTGGGCCAATTCGTCGGCAATTTGACCGGTGCCGTCGGGGGAGTCGTCGTCAACGACCAGGAGCTGTAGGTCGGGAACGCCTAATTGTAGCAATTCAGCCGTGATGGCCGGCAGGTTGTCGGCTTCATTGTAAGTTGGGATGACGACAATGGTTGTCATAGGAAATCTTCTAGAAGGGCAGGGTTATATGGGTTAAACGAATAGAGGTCACATCACGATTATACTATGCCGCCCATGAAAGGTCAATTGCCTTCGCCGGGCAGAAATTGGATAGTGGGAAAAAGTTGAGGGTTGAATTCACCTTGCCAATTCGGCCCCAGGCGGAGCAGCTCCTGACGAATAGCCTCGGCATCGGCCAGGAGACGGGCGATATCAATGCCCATACAACTGGGCGCAAAACGTCCCGCTTTGGGGATGCCTCGTTCCAGCACTTTCATCGCGCCGCGCCAGTTTTTCTTTTCCACGTGATAACAAGCCACGCCGATTTGCAGAATACCCTGGTACATCACCCGCACCGGGTCTTTTTCTTCATTCCAGGCGTTTTCGATAACTTCATGACATTCAAAGTAATCACCCTGATTGAATAACCTTATCCCTTCCAGAAGGAGGGGAGGGGGCGTGTTATGACAGCGACCTGTGTCAATAACCCATTTGTGTTTTTCGACCAGGTGCGCTAACTGGCTAGCAATGGCCCCCCGTCCAACCACCGCGTTGCAGCCCGCGGCCAGTGCCCGCTCCCGCAACTCCAGGTCCACGTGCGGACCAAAACCCAGGGTAGGCACATGCACTGCTTTTTTACCCGGCCCTTTGACAAAGCGAACCAGGCGCTCCCAATTAAAGCTCTGGCTAAACAAATCAACGATGACCAGGACCGGAGCGGTAAATAAGGCCCGGGATAGGTCGGTCTCATTGGTGGCGACCAGGGGCTGATACCCAAGCTGGCGTAAAGTATTTTCCAACCGGGGCAGGAACATCAAATCATCAACAATTAAAACAATTGTTTCTTGCATCAGAAGGGGGCCAAACCCACTCAGCCGGTGCGTACCCTTTGGGCTTGACCGTAATTGGGGATAAAGCGGTAGCCAACGCCGCGCTCGGTGATGATATATTTGGGGTTGCTGGGTTTTTTTTCAATCTTTTTGCGCAGCCGCCACATGTACCACTTGACGCTTTCGAGATTGGCGTCGGAATCATAAGACCAGACATTTTCAAAAATGAATTCGGTACTGAGGATACGCCCGGCGCGATGGGCCATAAAGAGTAACAGATCAAACTCGGTCGGGGTTAGCTCAAGAACCTGACCGTTCAACGTCACGGCTCGGTCCGCCGGGTCAATAATCAATTCGCCGTCGCCAAAGCGCAGCGGGGCTTTAGCCGAAGGGGGGGGCATATTGGCCCGGCGTAACACTGCGGAAACACGGGCCAGCAATTCATCCCTTTGAAAGGGCTTGACCAGATAATCGTCGGCCCCGGCCCGCAGGCCGCGCACGATATCACTCTGGGAACCCAGCGCCGTGAGCATAATAATCGGTACGGTGGAAACCTTGCGAACCCGGCTGCAAAATTCCCAGCCATCCATGTGGGGCATCATAATATCTAAAATGACCAGGTGCGGCTTTAACTCTGACAACAGGCGCAAACCATCTTCGCCGTTCAAAGCGGCAATGGCTTCATAATTTTCTTGCCGCAAGCTCGTTTCGATTAATTGCAGCAAGACAGGGTCATCGTCTACTACCAGGATTTTCTCAGCCACAGTTGCCTCATTTCTACCAGTTGTTTCTGTCCATCTACTATTGTATTGATGTGGTCGCTCTATGTCAACGTACTAAAGGTACAATCTTCGACAAAACAAATCCCACAAATTCTAATAAAAATCTAATAGCAATCTCAGGTAAGGACTGGTATAATACACGTCTAAGGAGTAGGATACAAAGTGTAAAATGTAATGCGGCGTAAATGATCTCCCTGCGGCTGATAAGAAAAAGTTATCCTCACCCTTAACCCCACAGCCCCCATCGCCCCCTTACTTTTCACGAATTGAAGCTTTGTTGATTAATTGAGGTAACAACTAATTATGATGCGATTTGATAAATTTACCGAACGCGCCCAGGACGCGGCCATGCGAGCCTACGAGATTCTGCAACGGTACCAGCATTCCCAGGCCGATACCGAGCATCTGCTGTTGGCCTTGCTGGAGCAGCCCAATGGGCTGATCCCGGAAATCCTGGAAAAAATGGCTATTGAGCCAGAACTGGTCATGGCCCGGCTTGATCAGGTGCTCTCTGCCGCTCCTAAGGTGGGCGGCATGGTCAATATGGCCGTTGGGCAAGTCTACATCACGCCCCGCCTGAAGCGGGTGCTCGATAACGCCCAGGAAGAGGCCAAAGCCATGCAGGACGAGTACATCTCGACCGAGCACCTTTTTTTAGCCATTTGCAGTGAGCGCGGCACGCCCAGCGCCCGCATTTTGCAGGAACTAGGCGTGACCAAGGCTAAAGTTGTTGATACCATCGAGGTGGTACGCGGCGGCCAAAAAGTGACCAGCCCCCAGGCCGAGACGCGCTACCGTACCCTGGAAAAGTACAGCCGCGACCTGACTGCAATGGCCGCCGAGGGCAAACTGGACCCGGTTATTGGCCGCGACAACGAGATTTTACGCCTGATTCAAGTGCTGTGCCGGCGCACCAAGAACAACCCGGTGCTTATCGGCGAGGCAGGTGTCGGCAAAACCGCCATTGTCGAAGGGCTGGCCCAGAAAATTGTAAGTGACGATGTGCCCGAACTGCTGATGAACCGCCGGGTGGTCAGCCTGGATCTAGGCGCTATGATTGCCGGCTCCCGTTTCCGTGGCGAGTTTGAAGAGCGGCTTAAGAATGCGTTGGAGGAAATCCAGCGGGCGCAAGGCGAAATCATCCTGTTTATTGACGAACTGCACACCGTCGTCGGCGCGGGTGCGGCCCAGGGCGCGGTTGACGCCAGCAACATGATGAAGCCGGCCCTGGCCCGCGGGGAACTGCGCTGCATCGGCGCGACCACCCTCGACGAGTTCCGCAAGTACATCGAGAAAGACCCGGCTCTGGAGCGCCGTTTTGCCCCCGTCTATGTCGAAGAGCCGACGGTTGAGGAAGCTATCGAGATGCTGCGCGGGCTGAAACATCGCTATGAAGCCCACCACAACGTCGTCTATACTGACGAGGCGCTGACCTCCGCCGCCCGTCTGTCGCATCGCTACGTGACCGACCGCCACCTGCCCGATAAGGCCATTGACCTGATTGACGAGGCCGCCAGCAAGCTGCGCGTGGCCATTTATTCGATGCCGGAGGCGTTAAAGGAAAAGAAGAAACGCCTGACCAAACTACAAAACGATGAAGCCGAGGCTGGGCAGCGGCAAGATTGGGAGCACGCCGCCCGCATCAAGGCCGAACGGCTGCGCATGGAAGAGGAATTTAAGGAGGAACGGGACACCTGGCGCCAGGAGAAGAACTTGGACGAGGTGGTTGAAGTCAGCGACATCGCCCAGGTAGTCGCCAATTGGACCGGCATCCCGGTCCACGATATGCTCCAAACTGAGGCCGAAAAGCTACTGCATATGGAAGAGGCGCTGCACCAGCGCATTATCGGCCAGGATGAGGCCATCAACGCCATCAGCGATGCCATCCGCCGCTCGCGCTCCGGTCTCAAAGATCCGCGCCGACCCACCGGCAGCTTCCTGTTCCTGGGCAGTTCCGGTGTTGGCAAAACCGAGCTGGCCAGGGCGCTGGCCTGGTTCCTGTTTGACGACGAGGATGCCCTGCTGCGAATTGATATGAGCGAGTACCGCGAGGGCCACACCACCAGCCGCCTGTTTGGCGCCCCGCCGGGTTACGTTGGCTACGACGAGGGCGGCCAGTTGACCGAAGCCGTCCGCCGCCGGCCCTACCAGGTGGTCCTGTTCGATGAGATCGAAAAGGCGCACCCGGACGTGTGGAATGCTCTGCTTCAAATTCTGGAGGACGGGCGCTTAACCGACGGCCAGGGCCATACGGTTGATTTCAGCAATACGGTCATCATTATGACCAGCAACCTGGGCACGGCCTTTGGCCCCAAGGGCGGCACGCTTGGCTTCCGTCAGCGCGGCGACCAAGGCACCTTTGACGATACCAAGCTGAAGGGCGAAATTCAGGACTCGCTGCGCCGCCATTTCCGGCCGGAGTTCCTGAACCGGATTGACGAGATTATCATTTTCCACACCCTGACCCAGGAGCAGGTGGTACTGATTGTAGACCTGCAAATGAAGGAGATCGCCGGGCGCTTAAGCGAGCACAGCGTCACCATCGAGTTGACCGACGCCGCCCGCATCTGGTTGGCCGAAGAGGGTTTCGATCCCGCTTTTGGAGCGCGGCCGCTGCGCCGAACCCTGCAAAAGCAGGTCGAATCGCCGCTCTCGGTCCGGCTCCTGCGCGGCGACTTCAAAGCCGGCGATACGATCGTTGTGGACTATAACGAAACGGATGGGTTAGTCTTTGTTCGCAAGGAAGATTTGGTGGTCGAAGTGCTGTCGAATGTGGAAATGAGCGAGAGCGAGTAAACAGGCCTGGCCTATGTAAGTCAATTGTGTTGCTGAGCCACCCAACCTTCCGTCCTGAAACTTTTACGT
Source organism: Chloroflexota bacterium (assembly GCA_016860845.1). Next base: position 92,762 of record BOKF01000028.1, on the reverse strand, counting down.
AGATTTTACAGACAAATACCGAAATATCGGTTATATTATCTTCATCTGAAATCACTCACTTGGACCTGTTGTTTTACCAGCTTCCTTTGCTCTAACCGAACTCTTGAAAAAACGCGCCGGAATTAAACCCGGCGCGTTTTATTTTATCCCTATCTATAGGGCCAAGGACAGACCCAACGATAGGTGATCACTTTGCTTCCTTATTTGGAAAACCTGCTTTGACGGAGAGCCGGATTTATGATAAGATTGCTAAACAACCCAATGAAAACCGTGGCTTGATTAAGCCATGGTTTTGATCCACTATGCCCTTGTAGCTCAGTTGGTAGAGCAGCCGCCTTGTAAGCGGCAGGTCGTCAGTTCGAGTCTGACCAGGGGCTTTTGCTATTGTTATCAAACACCCACTGCCCCCCGATCATCGTCCGCCAGGCGCTAAAGTCAGGCTCGAAGATAGCCAGGTCGGCATCTTTACCAGCAGCTAGACTGCCCTTACGGTCGGCGCAGCCAATGACCCGCGCCGGAGTCAGGCTGACCATCCGCACCGCCTCGGCCAGGGGAATGCCCACCACCTCCGTCAGAATAGGTACCATCTGATTCAGCAGGGTCGTGCTGCCGGCAAAAGCGGTGCGATCCAGCATCATGCCCACGCCGTCGCACACCTCATATTCTAGCTCGCCCATACGAAAGCGGCTGCCTTCCGGCAGCCCCGCCCCGCTGGTAGCATCGGAGATGGCGCAGAGGCGGTCTGGCCCCAGGCACTTGTAAGCCAGTTTCATCAAAGTGGGCGGAAGATGCTTGTTGTCCGTGATCATTTCCACCGTTAGCCCGTCGAAAGTCAAGCTGGCTTCCAGCAGACCCGGTTTGCGCCAGGGGCCCTCGCGAACCGTGCTGGATTGGGCGCTCCAAATGTGGATGATGTGGCACAGGCCAAGCTTCATCGCGGCCAGGACGTCCTGATCTTGGGCATTGCTGTGGCCGGCCGCCGGGACAATACCTAAATTGACCAGCTCGGCCGTCAGGGCCAGGGCTCCCGGTAACTCCGGCGCGTAGCTCATTATCGTGATAACATCGGCATACTCCAGCAGGACTGCCGGAGTGCCGTCGTCAGGGTTGCGAATATGCGCGGGGTCTTGGGCGCCGCGCTGGGCCTGGCAAAAGTATGGCCCTTCAACATGCATACCCAGCACTTGCGCTCCCCCGTGTGACTCGCTTAGCCACTGGCGGCTGAACTCCAGGCAGCGGACCAAGTTGGGTATCGAGTCGGTCATCGTCGTCGCCAGGAGGCTGGTGACACCCCGGCTCGCCTGGAGTTCGGTGATCGCGGCAAAAGCCGCGGGGGTGGCTTCGTTAAATGTGTGGCCCAAAGCGCCATGAGTGTGCAGGTCTATTAACCCTGGCGCAATGGCCCGTCCGCCGACATCAAGCCGGTCCATATCAACGCCCAGGGAGTCAAGCGGGCCAAGCCCGACAATTTTACCCGCTTCAATGATCACCGCCTGACCGGTCACAATTTCTTGTGGCAGAATGATGCGACCATTGACCAAAGCCAACCGTCCGCGCGGTTGTTCTACTTTATCTTGGTCTCTTACCTCTTTTGTCATCAGTTTCCTTTCCATTCCGGTCCCACCGGAACAAATCGAAACATGCCGTACTGAGCTTTGGACATATTAAAGTCGTCCGTTTGGCGGATAATTTGCCACATCCGGGCAGCCATTGCCTCCAGCACCGGCTGCCAGGCCGGGTCGTGGACCAGGTTATGCAGCTCATGCGGGTCGGCACTCAAGTCATACAATTCATCCTGGTCAAAACCGTTGAAGACATATTTGGTGTTGTCCTGCCATACAACGCGCTGAGTATAGTAGAAGCGCTGGCCGTGACATTCGGCAAAGGCTTCGGAGGTCCAGGGGCCGGGTTCGATTTGCAGCAGCGGCAGCAGCGACCGGCCATGACAGGAGAACTCGACCCCGGTGGTCAGTTCAGTCAGGCTTGGCCCCAAATCCAGCGAGCTGACAATCTGCTCGACCACCCGCCCGGCCGGAACACCCGGCCCGCTAAGAATAAGCGGAATCCGGTACGCTTCTTCAAAAGCGGGGATACCCTTGAGAAAGAGCCGGTGCGCGCCGACGTAGTCGCCGTGGTCAGAGGTAAAAACGACGAGCGTGTTCTCAGCCTGTCCGGTTTCTTCTAACACGGTCAGGAGACGCCCGATCTGGTCGTCCACCAATGTGCAGTAGGCATAGTAGCAGGCAATGGCCTGGGCAAAATGAGACCACTCCAACTGGCGCCAGACCTGCTGGATGCGCCGGTAGATGGCGGGCCGGTCTGATAAGTCATCGGCAAAACTCGGTGGGCGAGGGATGTCGGCCGGATTGTAACGCCGGTAGTAAAGATCGGGCACGACATACGGGTCGTGGGGAGCCTCGGTGCTGAGGAAGAGCGCCCAGGGACGATCAGGGGTGCGGGCAGCCTGGCGCAAAAAGTTGATGCCGTCGTTGTAGAGGCCGTATTCCGGCGTGGCTTCAACCGGATCGTCGGTGACGCCGCACAGGAGAAAATCTTTGTAACCCTTTTGCTGCACCGTAACCCGCAGCCGCATGGGGCCGCCCCGCTCGACCAGACCCTGGAGCTGTTGGTAGCGCTCGACATCGTAGGTTTCAAAGCCAAAGTTTTCCAGGTGGTTGCTGCGCTCAATGTGCCACTTGCCCAAATAGGCCGTGTGGTAGCCGGCCTGCTGCAAGGTGCGGCTCCAAAAAGGCAGGTTGGGCTTCAGCTCGGCCCGGTATGGCTCGACCGCGTGGGTTACATCAACCATGCCGTGGCTGTGAGGCAGCAGCCCGGTCATCAGGCTGGCCCGGCTGGGAGAACAAATGGGATTGGGCGCGTAGCAGCGGGTAAAGCGGGTGCCGGCGGCGGCCAGGTGGTCCAGGTGCGGGGTCTGGCAGGGAGTAGCCGGCTCGACGGTGGCCGCTTGCTGCTGGTCGGTAATCAAGAAAAGTAAATTGGGTTGGGACATGAGTGCCTCCTCTAAACTGCCGTTCAATTGGCTGGCATGCCGGTTTGCAGCGGGCTGCGACTGGCATCACGGACCTGCACAGTCTGCATCGCCGGCCGGCTGCGCCACCACAACCACAGTGTTTGCAGCAACAGGCCGGCAGTTACCGCAGTCAAGCCGACGTACAGGCCGGAGACCTGGCCCCAGACAATTCCGGTCCCCAGGATACCGCCACAAGCCAGCAAAAACGCCGCCACCGATTCGGTCACGCCCCGGGTATGGCGGCTGTAGGTGATTGCGCCCTGGTACCAGCTTTGCAGGACACGCAAACCGGGCAGCAGGAGGCCCAGCCACAGCCCTTGCTGGGCCAGAGCTGCCAGTGAGGGGGTCAGCGCTGCTACCTGCCCCAACCAAAGTCCAGCCAGAGGCGTGGCGATCAACACGAATAAGAGTAAGGTCATGGCAGTAACCAGCAGAGCCGTGAATCGGCGCAGCCCTTGGACTGAGTGAGTCTCATCCAGCAGGGCAATCACCGCCTCATGGTAAGCAATCCCGGGACTTTGCCACATAATCAGCAGCCCCCACACCACCGGCCACACTGCCAGCGACTCCAACGGCTGGGGCATCCGGCTCAGAGCCGCACTGACCAGGGGTTGCACCAGCATGGTCAGTAAGACGGTTACGGCCAGGGGGATATAAAAACGCAAAAAGGCCCCCAGCGTTAAGCGGGGCGTCGCCGGCGCAGCCCGCTTGAGCTGGTAGCGCTGGATGGGACGAGTCCGCCAGCCGGTATAAAGCGCCTCGCTGACCACGCCGATGATAATGGCGCTGGCGGCAACCACTACCCCGGGCAGACGGCCCCATAGATAACCCAGCGCCAGGATCAGGCTGTCACCGCCGAGCCGGAGCAGCGACCCCCAGATGACCGCCTGGGCCTGGTCGAAGCGGATCAGTACGCCCTGCTGAAAGCGGCGAAAGGCTGTGCCGGCGGACCAGGGCGTCATGATCATCAGCCCCAGCCGGGCCGGTTCGACGATTGGGGCGGGTGCGCCCAGTAGGTCGCGGACAACCAGGTAGTAGAGGGGGGTGAAGGCAATCAAGACGTGGAGTGTAGTTAATAGGGCCACGATGGCCAGCATAAAGCGGCGTACCTGCCGGTAAGAGTCCCAATCCTTGCTGAGGGCCGTGGAGGCGGCCAGGAGCATCGTGCTGGGCGCCTGGATCAAGGTGGAGATCGAAAAGACAACGCCCCAGGCCGCCAGGTTGATCTCCTGGTGCTCCAGGCGGGCAATGACCGCGCTGATCAGGGGCAGCTCGCTGGTCATCAAGAGCCAACTGGCGGCCAGCGGCCCCCAGGTACGGACAATCCGCCGCAGTGGCAGGCTCGGTTGAGAGGTCATACGGTGGCGATGACCCCGGGTGACTTATCGGCCAGCCGCTGCAAGACCTGAATGCAGTAGATCAGCGCCCGCGGCAGGTGAAACGGGTCTTTGACCGGCAGGGCCACAGTTTCGGTAATTTTACGTCCCTGGCGGTCCAGCTTTTGGATCCACTCGCCGTAGGGAGTTACGGGGTAGTGGCTGAAAGCATAGTTGTGGACTTTTTCAAACCAGTCCAGGCACCACTGTTCTTTTGAAATCTCATAAGCCAGGAGCAAGGCATAGAGGGCTTCGGTATGCGGCCACCAGATTTTTGAATCGGCAAATTTCCACCAGGGTGTGCCGCCGGCAGCATCACGAGCCAGCAGCAGGCCGCCATACTCGTCATCCCAGGCGAGTTCGACATGCCATTTGATCGTCTCGACCGCCTGTTGAATGCGCTCCGTATCCCCTAAGGATTGGAAGATGTGAATCATAAACCACATAGACTCGATGGCGTGGCCGGGCACAATGGCCCGTCCCTGAGGCGAGGCGATCAGCGAGCCATCCAGGGAAGTGAACTCGTACAGCAGTTTCTGTTCAGGCCGCCGGTAGACATCCATCACTTCACGAGCGTGATAGAGACCGGCCTCGACGATGTCAGGCCGGTTCAGGAAATGACCCAACTCGTGAAACACCAGGCAGAAGATCATCGAAATCCCATGGGCTTTGACCCCTTCGGACAGGGGGTAAGGCTCAGTCTTATAAGAGCCGGGCCGGGCCAAACGGCGCTGCACGTTTTCATAAGTGGCCAGGGCCAGGTCAATCGCTGCCGGGTCGCCGCTGGCCCGGGCGAACTCGGTCAGCCCGTAGATGGCGAAGCCGTCGGCGTAGATGCTGGTCGCTCCCTGCAGAATATCACCTTCCTTGCTGACACAGAAGACCCACTGGCCCTGTTCATCCCGGCCGACCCGTTTGACAAAGTCGAAGATGTGCCGGGCGGCGTCAAGCCATTCCGGCCTCGGCTCGATTTTATTGTACAGGGCAGAAAAGGTCCAGATGGCCCGCAGTTGGGACCACATGTACTTGTCGGGACTGAGGACCCACCCTTCATCGGAGATGCAGGTCAGGATGCCGCCATGCTGGCGGTCAATGGCGTATTCGAGCCAGAAAGGTACAACTCGTTCCAGCAGTTCGGCCCGGTAGATAGCCAGCAGGTCAACGAAGCGGGGAGTGATTTCCATGGTCTATCCTTGTAACTTGGCCGCCTCTGCCTCGGCTTCGGCCCAGGTTTTGCAAATCTTCTTATGGATGACGCCGGTCTTGATGTGATCCAGCGACTCAGGCAGGGGACCGTCCCACAGCAGGCAAACCTTCTTTTGCTCGGCAATTTCGTAGCGAGCCACGAAGTCCTGCATTTCGGGATTGCCAAACTGAATGGCGGTGACCCCGGCCGTATCGGTCATGTGCTCGTAAAACTGGTTGCCCCGGCCGCAGAAGTGGAGCAGCCCGCCCTGGGTCGCCTGGAAGGCTTCGGCATTGTAGGGCTTGACAAACTCCTCGTACATTTTACCCGACATCATCACCGCCGAGTCGTCCGACATGCGGCCGCCCCCGCGAATTTTGTAGGAAAAGGAATAGCCGGCATCTACCGGCTCGTTCATTACCTGCTTATGGTGGCGGATCACGGCCAGGTACAGATCCGTCGAGAAGCGCAGCAGTTGATGCACCAGGTCAGGTTGATCGTTAACCAGATAGTAGACATTAACCCCGGCAATGTTGACCGCCGTGTTAAACGGCCCCTGGGCGTCGGGGCAGCCGATGCGGACGGTCTGGCTGAGTTTGGGGTAAGGGGCCAGCATGTCACGGAAGTAAGCTTCGGTCTCCCAGACCTGTCCCGCGATGCCGCTGTTCATAGCGGGCAGGCCCCGCTCCAGGATGGCTTCAACCTCTTCAACCGTCTGGACTGCCTCGGCCCAGGGCATGTTATCCTGATCCTGCCAGTGCGGGCAGCCGACCATGCTCGCCAGCAGCACCAAGCCGTAGTTTGCCCGGATGGTGTAGGCGCGGTCGTCCTTGAGCAAAGCGCCTTCGTAGGCGCGGGTCAGCTCCGAGACCAGCATCTTGGCCGGGTCGCGATAGGTTTCGTTGTAGGGGATGCGCAGCCAGCCCGGCGGGAAGTCGTGCTGGTGATGGCCCCAGTCATCGCGCACGCTGATGATGGTTGGCCGGCGGTCCACCGGCTCAAAGCGCCAGGCCGCGCTCTGGCGGGCTTCGGCCTGGTGCACGTGGGCCACGTCAACCAGCCCTTCCAGTTTTTCTAAATAAGGTTCGGGATTAAAATCGGACATCGAAGAGTCTCCACAATTGATGCTAGGCCCCGTAGCGGCGGTAACGCTGCACCACCTCAAACATGGCCAAGATATTCTCGTCGGGCGTGCCGCAATCCATGTTGATGCAACACACCCCGGCCCGTTCCAGGGGGCCGGCTGCCAGTAACAGTTTTTCGGTATCTTCAGCGATCTCAGCGGCGGAACAACGGAGCATGCGGACCGGGCTGAGGCGCAGATTGAAAAAGGCCCCGGGCAGCGCCTCACGGCAGCGCGCCACATCCGACCCCCAGCCCACGTCGAAGAAAACTGTCGGTAGTTCGGCATAGACGGGGGCGATAAGATGCATGTTGCTTCCGCAGTGATGCACGCCAAAGGGTTGAATCCGTTCGGCCATGCGCTGCTCAACCGGCAAGTCAAGCTGGCGATAACTCTCCGGTGAGATCATCTGAACCGAACAATTGCCATGTAAAAAGAGGCTCGGATTGACCCGCTCAACCATCCGATTGACCGAGATCGAACAACTTCCTGTGCGCTCGCGTAGGTATAAAGCCACATCTACGATCAGCTCGCCAATCAAATTAAGCAGACGCCGTACCCGGCCGGGGTTATCATAGAAGTCAAAAAAAAGCTGCTGTCCGTATAAATGGTAGGCGACGTTCAATAGGCCGTCGGTATTCATGTCACCCACCAGGTAGCCGTATTCTCCCTCCAGCGCATCCATCTGGGTAATGAATTGATTCAGCGGCCAGGTTTCTCGAAAATCGGGCTTTTCCAGCGCTTCGATCTGCTCAAGGTTGAGGTTAAGGGGCTTGGGCTGGGGCGCAGCATTGGCAGCAAAACTTACTTCCGCGCCAAGCAGGGCAGGGATGATAAAGCCGCCCGCCACATGCAAGGAACCAATGATGGGCCGAGGGTGAGGCGACTCCTCACCCAGCCCCAGCTCACCAAATCGTTCATATAATACCCGCCGCATGATGACATCATTCTTGAGGCGCATTGCGCTGTCAAAGTAGAATGACGGGTCGAAAGAGATGCCGGCGGTATGATACCACCAGTTGGGATTAAAAACGAGTTCTACCGGCAAAAATTCTTGAGCGGCGAGCGGCGACATAACCACTACGTTTTCTGTAATTTCTCAACTGATACCCGGCGTCAGTGCTGGCGCTGTCCAGGTTCGAGCTGCGGCGAGCATGGCGTCCAGGCTGGCCGCCGGTGTTCCCGGCGAAACGCCGCCGCCCACCGACAGGATCATGCCGCCGCCAGGGGCAGCCTTATCCAGGCAGGATTTAGACCATTCTGCCACCACCTGGGGCGTTTCCCGCACCGCGATTTCCAGGGGTGGGACATTGCCCATCATGGCCACCCGGTGCCCCATTTGAGCTTTGACGGTCGCAATATCTGCCTTGTGGGTAAAATTGAAGACATCGAAGTTGGCCTCGGCCATGGCCGGATAAAGGTGCGCGCAGGGCGTGTCGTTGTGATAAATACGGATCAGCCCCTCAAATTCATCAAAAATGCGGCGGAGCAGCGGCGCGACAAACTCATTGTAGTGATTTACGGAAATCATGCCCACAATGTCGTCCAGCAGCATGATGCCTTCCGGCTGGCGGATTTGCTCCAGTTGGGCGTGCAGCCAGCGAATGATCGTCGTGGTCAGCGTGTCTAAAAAGCGGCTGATTTCTTTAGGATGGGTAATCAGCCCGGTCATCAAGTCGGTGATGCCCATAATCCAGCCGGCAGTGACCATGGGACCGCGGGCAGCGACCATGTTTATCCCCAACCCTTCCGCTTGCAGCCGTTCTTCGGCGTGTTTGTACAAGCGCAGGGCCAGGGGCATATAGCCATCTTCATAGGGATCGGCGGCAGGCACATCGGCCCAGAGGGATATGTCGGTGGTAACCGGCTCGATGGAAGGAGGTCTATCCTCGTGAAAATGAACCCGCGCCCCAAAGGCAGACGGTTCGGCGGCCATGCCGTACTCCACCCAAAAACCCGGTATCCAAACGGCGTCAGGAAAACGATCCAACAAGCCCTTGTGGATTTCCAGCCACTTATCCGGCAGCAAGAAGAAATCCAGGGTATGGATGCCGGCATAGCCGGGCAGCCAGGGGCTGTCAACAATAAAAGCTACCGGAACCCGATCCGGTTCTTCCAGGCGGGCCGCTTGTTTAAAGCGCTGCCAGGGTGTGGTCATAACAATCATTCCCCCTTGTCTTGTTTTAAGATGATTCTGTAGAACTACTCGCGCTTTGGCCAAGGCCGGCCAGTTTTAACTCGCTGGCGCGGTGGCAACTAACGTAATGCTGCGGCGAGATTTCCTCTAATGGCGGCGCCTGGGTGCGGCAAATATCAACAACATAAGGGCAGCGAGGATGGAAGTAACAGCCGGACGGCGGATTGGCCGGGCTGGGAACCTCCCCTTTGAGCGGCGTCATCTGGGAGCGGATGCGTGGGTCGGCTACTGGCACGGCTGACAGCAAGGCCGAGGTGTAGGGATGCCGGGGTGCGTTAAAGATTTCCTCGGTCGGGGCCATCTCGACGATTTTGCCGACGTACATCACAGCCACCCGGTCGCTGATGTGCTTGACCACGCTCAAATCGTGGGCCACAAAGAGGTAGGTTAGGTGAAGTCTCTGCTGCAGCTCCAGCAGCAGGTTCAGCACCTGCGCCTGCACCGACACATCCAGGGCCGACACCGGCTCGTCGGCGACCACCAGGCGGGGGTGCAGGGCCAGGGCGCGGGCAATGACAATGCGCTGGCGCTGACCGCCGCTAAAAGCATGGGGATAGCGGCGCATGTATTCCGGCCGCAGTCCAACCAGGCGCAGCATCTCGGCCACCCGCTCGGTGCGCTCGCGGCGATTGGTGACGCCGTTGACCAGCAGCGGCTCGCCGACGATGTCGAGCAGGTTCATGCGCGGGTTGAGCGAGGCAAACGGATCTTGAAAAATCATCTGCATCTCGCGGCGGAGAGGCCGGATTTCGGCCCTGGACAGGGCGGCGATGTCAACCAGGCGGTTATCCTGGGTGTGGAAACGAATCTCGCCGCTGGTTGGGTGAAGCGCCCGCAGAATGCAGCGGGCGGTGGTCGTTTTGCCGCAGCCGCTCTCGCCTACCAGGCCCAACGTTTCGCCTTCGTTGACGTAGAAGCTGACATCATCCACGGCGCGAACGTGGCCCACGACTTTTCTGAGAAACCCCTTTTTGATGGGAAAGTATTTTTTTAGGTTGTTGACTTCCAGAAGTTTCTGGCCGTTTGAGGTTGTATTCAACACGATTACCTCGGTTCTGGGCTGATTGGGCCGGGATTAGGGGATTTGGGGATAAAAAATTAAAGAAAAATCTCCTAATCCCCCAATCCCGGCGAAATCATTTAGGTTTTGTCAGCCACCGTGTGATATAAAAAGCAACTGACGGATTGCCGTTCATTGACCGGCTGTACTTCGGGCGTGCGCTGGTCGCACGTACCGGGCATAAAGTCGGGGCAGCGCGGATAAAAGGGGCAGCCCTCCGGGCGATTGAACGGGTGCGGGATGGACCCCTCGATGGTCGGCAGCGGCGTACGCGCTTTGGCCTGGATGCTGGGAATTGACTTGAGCAGCGCCTTGGTATACGGATGTTTGGGCGCGTGAAAGATGTCGTCTATCGGCCCGGTTTCCATCACCCGGCCCAGGTACATCACCACCACATAATCGGCAATCTGGGCGATAACCCCCAGATCGTGGGTGATAAAGATGATGGACATATTATGCTGCTGCTGCAAGGAGCGCAATAGGTTGAGCACCTGGGCCTGGGTGGTCACGTCAATCGCCGTGGTCGGCTCGTCGGCGATGAGCAGCCGGGGATTGCACGAGAGGGCCATGGCGATCATCGCCCGCTGGCGCAGCCCGCCGCTGAGTTCCCAGGAGTAGGCATTGAGCCGCTGCTCGGGGCTGGGCACGCCGACTTCCCGCAGCCGCTCGACGGCGATGCGCTCGGCCTCCTGTTTGCCAACCGGCTGGTGCAGCAGGATCGTCTCGACAATCTGGTTGCCGATGGTGTGGACCGGGCTAAACGAGGCCATCGGCTCTTGCGGAATCAGGGCAATTTCGGCCCCACGGATCGAGCGCATCTCCTGGCCGTGGGCGTCCAGCTTAGCCAGATCAATAACCTCACTGTCCCCGTGGCCGTTGCCGCCAGCCTGACGGCGGAGTAAAATCTCGCCGCCAACAATCCGGCCCGGTTTTTCGATGATGCCCAGTACCGATTTGATGGCCACACTCTTGCCGCAGCCGCTCTCGCCGACAATGCCGACCACCTGGCCGGGATAAACATCAAAGCTAATTCCATCCACCGCTTTGACGACGCCTTCGTCCAGGATGAAGTGGGTTTGCATGTTGCGGACGGATAGGTAGGGTTGTTGGTTATTCATAATTTATCTCTAACCAGGACTTACGCAAATCATGTCATTTTGAGCGACGAAGGAGCGAAAAATCTCTGAATACGTGCTCTTGCAAGCGTACCTTAGAGGGATTCTTCACTCCGCTATGCTCCGTTCAGAATGACATGCGTAAATCCTGTCTAACTATACGGATCAGCGGCATCGCGCAGGCCATCGCCCAGGATGTTGAGCGATAGCACGGTGATAATCACGGCCAGGCCGGGTAAGAGCAGCCAGGGGGCCAGGGCGATAGACTGTAAATTTTGGGCCTCTTGCAGCAGCACGCCCCAACTGATGGCCGGCGGCCGCAGTCCCAACCCCAGGAAGCTCAAGAAAGTTTCATTGATGATCATGGCCGGGATGGCCAGGGTGCTGACGGCGATAATGTGGCTGGTCATGGTCGGAACCATGTGCCGGAAGATGACGCGCAACTGGCTGCACCCGGCCAACTGGGCGGCGATCACAAAATCCTCTTCGCGCAGGGCCAGGAAACGGCCACGCACTTCTCGGCCCAGGGTGGTCCAGCCGATGAGCGAGAGAATGATGGTAATGGCAAAGTAAACCTGCTGCACGGTCCATTCCTTGGGCAGCGAGGCGGTCAGGGCCATCCAGATGGGAATAGGCGGCAGCGATTGCAGCAGTTCGATCAGCCGCTGGATGATCAAATCAACGATACCGCCAAAGTAGCCGGAAATCCCGCCCAGCAGGACGCCCAGGAAAATGCTCATGATCACTGCCACCAGGCCGATAGACAAGGAGACGCGCGTGCCGTGCATCAGGCGCGACCACTGATCGCGGCCCAGCCGGTCGGTGCCGAGCAGGTGGATGTTGCCGGCGGCGGCGGGGCCGTCTGCCCCCAGCAGGTGAATGTCGGTTGGGATCAGGCCAAGCAGCTTATAAGGATAACCGTGGGCAAAAAAGCGCACCGGCAGCCTTTTTGACTCGTCGATCTTCCACTCCATGCGCAGCGTTTTGGTATTGCGCGCCCCTTCAATGCCGTACACAAACGGGCTAAAACCGTCCTCGCTGAAGAAGTGCAGCCGCTGCACCGGAATAAAGGATTGGGTGGCGCTGGTCAGTTGGGGGTCTTGCAGGCTGAAAAAATCCGGGAACAGGCCGACGATGACAATGATACTGACAATGCCGGCGCAAAAGACGGCCAGACGGTGTTTTTTGAACCGCCACCAGACCAGTTTCCAGTTGGGGGCGATATAAATCGCTTCGGCCTTATCGGGCGGAACGATGATCGCCCCAGTGCCGGCGACGGGAGCAGGGGGAGGGACAACTTGAGGATCGGTCAGAGAGGACATGGCTTAGGCCTCCTCCATCCGAATGCGCGGGTCGAGCCAGGCCAGCAAAATATCGGATAACAGCGTGCCGATAATCGCCAGGCAGCAGAAAATCAGGATGATGATGCCGGCCAGGTACATATCCTGGCCGATCAATGCCCGCAGCAACAACGGCCCAATCGTCGGCAGGTTCATCACCGTTGCGACGACGACACTGCCGGAAAAGATGTAGGGCAAATACCAGCCGATGGTGCTGATCAGCGGATTTATGGCCAAACGGACCGGGTACTTGAGGACCAGCTTCCACTCCGGCAGCCCCTTGGCCCGGGCCATTTCCATGTAGGGCTTTTTGAGTTCGTCCAGCAGGTTAGCCCGGACAATCCGGGCCAGCCGGGCGGTGCCGTCCATGCCCAAAATGACCATCGGCAGCCAGATGTGCGCCAGTAAGTCTCCCACCCGGCCCCAGCTCCAGGGCGCATCCACATACTGCGACGAAAACAGGCCGGTGACGCTGATGCCGAAATAGGAAAAGGCCAGCCACATCAGCACCAGGGCGGTCATAAAGCTGGGCGTGGCGACGCCGATGTAATTAAAGAGCGTAAAGAAATAATCAAAGAAGGAGTACTGGTGGGTCGCCGAGAAGATACCGATAGGAATGGCGACAGCCCAGGTAAACAGAAAGGTGAACAGGCCCAGAAGCACCGTCAGCAGCAGCCGTTCCCCAATCAGTTCGGCATTAGGCCGCTTCCAGTCGAGCGACACGCCCAGGTTGCCTTGCAGAATATTGCCGACCCAGCGGAAATATTGAACATGCATAGGCTGATCCAGGCCGTACTGCTGGCGCAGCGCGTCAATTTGGGTCTGGTCCATGGAGGAGCCGGACGCGGCCAGGTCGGCCAGGTAGCTGGTCAGAAAATCGCCGGGCGGAGCCTGGATCAGGGCAAAGGACATGACCGAAAAAATAAAGACCAGGAAGGGTAACAGGAGAAGCCGCTTGATGATATATTGGAGCATATAACCACCCCTGGGTAGGGGCAGGGACAAGCCCTGCCCCTACTTAATCATGAACTATTACTGCGCAAAGAAGTACTGTTCCGGGCGGGTGTTGCCAGGGGTGCGCAGCGGCCAGTCGTTGCCGGCGCTGCTGGGTACATTGCGCAGGTTGTCGTTGACGACGACCACGCCTTGCACCATCGGCGTCAAGCCGACTGTCCCCATTTCCCAAACGTTGTCGGCCCAGGTGCGGAACAATTCTTGGGCCAACTCAATTTGTCTAGCCCGGCTGACAGTCTTGGCCTCGTCAATGATCTCGACGATGCGAGCGATGTCGGGCGGCGGTTCCAGCCCTTCGGCGCCATTGGTGCGGTACCACTGCCCGTGCAGTTGAGCAAAGGCGATGGTCGGGCTGCTGCGCGGGTCCATCTTGGGCTGGCCGGTGAAGGGGAAGCCGGTCGTATCTTCGTTCCAGATTTCCAGCATGAGGTCATTGGAGTCGCGCAGTTGGAAGTGCAGGGCGCGCTCGCGGATTTCCACGTGGGCGCGAACCCCCACCTGCCCCCACTGCTGCACAGCCAACTGACCCACATCCGGCCAGGGACCAAAGGCGGGAACGATCGAAAGTTCGAGGTCCAGCCGCTCGCCGTTGGGCAGGGTGCGGAAGCCTTCGCCATCGCGTCCGCTCAGGCCAATCTCGTCGAGCAGTTGGTTGGCCAGGTCGGGGTTGTACTCGGTGTATCTGAAGGCATACTCGTCGCCCGGATAGTAGGGATGGTTGGGCGCGGGTACGGGCTGGCGAGCTTCACCCAGGCCCAGGAAGGCCAATTCTTTGATCTCTTCGCGGTTGAGCGCGTGGGAAAGAGCCATGCGGAAACTCTTGTTGCGCAGCAACTCGGCGATGGCCGGGTTAGCCTGGTAGGTCTGGCTAAAGGTGATGGCCGCATCCGAGCCGCCAAAGGTGGACCAGGTGACGATGCGATAGTTGCTGGTGGCTTCGTTCTCGACCAGGACCGGGTAGTTTAACATATTGATATGGCGGGCCTGCATGTCGAACTCACCGGCGATAGCGGCCAGGTTGAGGGCTTGGGCGTCGGCAAAGAAGGTGAAGCGGACCTCGTCAAGATAAGGGAGTTGGTTGCCGGCCGGGTCAACGCCAATGTAATAGGGATTGCGTTTGATGGTAAAGACCGGGTCGGACACGCTGGAATTATCCGGCACCCAGGCGGCCATGGTCGGGCGTTCGGGGTTGAGGGTGGCGAATACTCTGTTGGAAAACAGTTCGACCCAGGTGTTAAAGCCGGCCTCGGTCACCTTTTGCTGCAACTCCGCCTCGGAGACGTAGTTGGGGTGGAACTGCTGCATATAGTGCGCCGGGACAAAGGATAAGTTGTTGAGCGCGCCATCGGCCCCGTCTTTGTTAGCCAATTCTAACAAGAGGGTGGTGTTAGGCTGCTTGTAGGTCCAGCGCACGGCGGTGTCGCTCACCTTTTCGACCAGGGCGGTCGTGCCATCCTTGTTCAGCATCCAGCCAGATACCTTGGGGGTCAGGTCGGTATTGAGCAGGATGTCGTTATACCAGAACATGATGTCGTCGGCGGTGAAGGGCTGGCCGTCAGACCACTTGGCCCCCCGGCGGAGGCGAATCGTCCAACTGGTGAACTCGGGGTTCGACTCCCAACCGGCAGCGATATGCGGAATGACCTGGCCGCCGTCGGGTGAGTTGCGCACCAGCGCATCGTAGACCACCCGGACGTAGTTGTTGGCGTCGGACGGCCCCAGGAAGGCGCGGCGCAGGGTGCCGCCATACTGCCCAATCTCTTCGACTACAGGAATGATGAGCGGTTCCTGGGGCAGGCGTTCCTGGACCGGCGGCAGTTCGCCGGCGGCGACCATCTCGGCCAGCATGGGCGCTTCGCTGTACAGGCCTTCCGGCAGGTTGCCGATCAAGAAGGCGTTGGCCTCTTCGGGGGTCGGCAGGTAGATGACCGAGCCAGGCTCGACCACGTTGGGGTCTTCGATCAGGGTCAGGCTGCTGTCTTCAGCCGCCTTGAGATTGTTGTAGTAAACAATGGCGGTATAGGCCAGCGGATCGCCGTACTGCTTTTCGGCGATTTTGCCGAGCGTATCGTCGGCCTGGACGGTATAATTTCGCCCCGTTTGCTGCGGCGGGGCTGCGGCCACGGTCGCCGGTAACAGCAGGGCCAGCAGCAGGAGCAAGCAGATTAGATAAGACAGTTTTTTCATGGGGGTACCCTTTCTCCTTTGGATTCTTCGTTGAATGACGGTGACAGGTCAGGCAATGACCTACGACTACAGGTGTAGATTAGGTGATTTGGTCTTTTATGTTGCTCCTCCTTTATTTATTTAAGATACAGTAAGCAATTTCTAGTTGTTATCCATCTCAACAACCTGAGCTAAGGCCCTTGCTGGCCAGCAGGCTGAGAAACACCTAACAACATTTTTGTTAGCAGTTTAAGATTAAACTGCCGGTTACATATCAACTAAGGGCAATTGGACCGCCAATGGCTGAGGTAATACGATGTTGGCGTAGGGATCAGTTAGTTTTTCTACGATGTCTCTTACCTCTTGCATTTCTAGTTCCTCTAGAAACCGAAGCACTGAAGTTTTTAAATATTCATAATTGGAGTCAAAGGCCATCCATTTTCGCTGAAGTGATTCAGCCACTGACCCTGTTGTGTTGGAGCCAGCGAAAATATCTACTACTAAATCTTCTGGCTGAGTAAGCATCTTTATAAAAAACCGAGGTAGCTCTTCAGGAAAGCGAGCAGGATGCTGCTCAAGTTTAAATTCTTTACAGAGTCTTAGATATGTTGAATTACTGTCGGTGTTAGAAATCGACAACATGTTAGAAGGAATTGAACCTCCGTTATCCTTGCCAAAATTTGCTCCAATATCGTGACCAGAGGGCCTTTTCTTGGGAGAATAAAAGCTTTCCGGGTCTGTTATTAACTTTTTCATTCTTGAAGAGTAAGGATTAAGAACATTTCGGACATCCGCTTTCGGCCATTCAGTTTTGCTCAACCACCATATGGTATCAACTGCATCTTTTGCCCGAATTTTGCGCTTGTTAACCCATTCTATCGGTGAAGGCAACTTGGCTGGGTTGAACCAATAAAAATCTTCGGCTAAGTGAAAGCCTACCTCGTCACATAAAGTAAGCAGAACTCGGAAGTTGTACAGAGATCGTGAAGGAATACCAGACCTATAAGCTCCCCCTAAATCAAGAACAAAGCTCCCTGTGTCCTTCAACACTCTAAAGACTTGTTGGCCGAAAGGTTTAAGCCATGCAACATATTCACCCTCTTCCACATTTCCATACGTTTTCTGTCGTCTGAGGGCAAAGGGGGGTGATGTTACAACTAAATCTACACTTGAATCCGGCAATGCGGCTAGTAATGCCAACGAGTCGGCCACATAAGCGGCACCACGCTTAGTTCGGTAAATAGGGAGCGGCAGGGCTGTGTGTGTCATCTTAATATTCTTCCAACCCGTAAATCCAACTTGCCAACAATTGCCATAGAACGCTCGCGGCAAAGTGTACCTCAGCATCTATTTTGCGCAATTCATTGATCTGCTCTTCAGCAAACAAAGATCGTCCATAACCGGCAATATAGCTGATCCATTTCCGCAGGTTTAGATCTTGCTGATCATTCAGTAACTTTGCTATATCAAATCCCCCTGCTCTGGCTAACGCCCATGCTATACCATCACGTTTCGATGAATCAATAGTCTGGAAAGCTTCAATAAGTGCGGCGATTTGAGCTGGTGCAATCTTCAATAGCGCTCTCGCTGCCTCCGTCTTGATCTCTAGGCTGGTTGAGTTGAAAGTATCCACGAGCGCAGATGTTACCTCTCGTGTTTTAAATTCCCCAAGCGCCCACGCTGCCCCGGCGCGAACTTCACTATCCCGATTGGGATCAGCTAGAACGGCAATGAGCATTTGCTCACTTTGAGGCTGCACAATTTCCGAAATAACGATGACAGTTTCAAGCTGGATAGTCAGGTAATCACTGTTCAAGCTCTGTTTCAGAAAAGCCCAACCCGATAGGTCATCGTGTGCAGCCAAAGCCGCGGCTGCTTCAAGCCGAACGTAGATATCCTCTTCCTCATCAAGCATTCGTCCTTTAAGCGGTGCTGAGCTTTCTTGGTAGCCGCGAAATCTTAATGCTTTGGCTGCAGCGTATCGCTCGCTGAGTGAGGCGCTTTGCAGACGAGCCAGGAAAAATTGTTCGTCAACTTCAACTTTACGGACAGGGCTTAAGCTGATAGGAACAGTTGAGGCCACAATTTGATGCTTCTGAACAACCTCACCTACTTGACACTGCGGTAGGAGCGAAAAACGTTTTCTTGTAAGTGTACATCTCTGTGTCGCTCCGCTTGCCTGGGAGATCAGTTTGATGCTTTTATGGGTAACCTCTGCTACGACCGACTCTTCATTCGCTGTAACACAGGGCCAGATAATGCGGATTTCGGATCCCTCTTCCACACCTTTCGGCTCTGTAACTTTAACATGATCCTTCGCTACCGCCTCGCGCATATCCTCAACTTTCACAAAATGAATGGGTGAAATTACTTCCCAGTCAACTGGACTTTCGCTGGCTTGCTGGCAAAGAACAATAGCTACCAAGTCATCAGGGCGCATTCCTGCATCCCAAGCTCGGTACGGGTCTCGTAATGAATGCGACATGGAAATTTCCAGCTTCGTCTTACCTCTTGATTCGAACCTTTGGCCGCTCCGTAGACACAAAATATCGGGAACACGAATGCGCTTAATCTTTATTTTCTTCCAAATTTTGTACCCGGTTGAGCCTCGCTCTAATTCAATGGGTTCGTAACCAAGCGCTGCAACTCTTTTAATCGTGGCCTTGGTTCCTATTGCCCCTACAGCTAACTTGCGCAAAAAGCTTTCATCACTCTTGAAACTTACAGCCACGGAGACTCTCCCGTCGTATTTATAACTTCCCCGCCGACTCCACATCCAAATAGACCCGCGCGTACCCTACCTGGCGCAGAATCGAACCGGGCCGCTCTTCGCTGACCGGCTCGGTCAGGCAGGCGCGGACGGCGTCGGCTTTGCGGGCTTCCGGCACGATGCACAAAATCTGTTTAGGGGCCAGCAGGGCCGGAATAGTCAGGGTGATGGCGCGGGTCGGGACTTCGGCCAGGGAACCAAAATGGCCCTCGCCGACCTGCTGGCGGCGGCTGGCTTCGGCCAGCTCGATGACCTTGACCCAGACCGGGTCGTTGAACAGGGCGTAGGGCGGGTCATTGAAGGCAATGTGGCCGTTCTCGCCCCAGCCCAGGGCGACCATGTCGGCGGGGTGGGCGCGCAGCAAGCTCTCGTACTCGCGGCAGGCCGCCTCGACATTTTCCGGCCGGCCGGGAACCGGATAAAAGGCTTTAGGCTTGACGGCGTCGAGGATGTGGCGGCGCAGAAACAGGGGGAAGCTGGCCGGGTGGCTGGGGTCCAGGCCGAGGTACTCGTCCATGTGGAAGACGCTGATTTTGGACCAGTCAAGCCCCGGCAGGTCGCGCAAGGCTGCCAAAAAGGTAAGCTGCGAGTTACCCGTCGCCAGGATGATGCTGGCTTCGCCTTTCTCGGCAATGGCTCGGCTGATGATGTCGCGGGCGTCCAGCGCCGCCGCCCGGCCCATGTCCTGGTTGCTGCCATAAACGGCGACGGGGAGTTGGTCATATTGAGTTGTTTTGAGCGGTTGAATTTCGTTCACGGTACCTCACCTAAAAAGAAAATATTAGATGTCAACGGGCTTAACCATGTCATTTCGAGCGACCCCAAAGGGGGAGCGAGAAATCTCTCTAGAGTTACGTTTTAAGGGATTCCTCGTTCCGCTCCGCTCCACTCGGAATGACATGGGAAGACATTCTTTCTTTCCAATAACTTCGGCTAAATCGCCTCACTTGACTCGCGCACGATCAGGGAACAGGGCAAGACCACCCGTTCCAGGGGCCGGTATGGCTCGGCCAGCCGGGCCAAGAGCATCTCGGTGGCCAGCCGGCCCGCCTCGACGATGGGCACGCCGACAGTCGTCAGGGCTGGATTTAAGAAAGTACAAAAAGGCTGGTTGTCGTAGCCAATGACTGCTACATCCTGGGGGACGCGCAGCCCGGCCCGTTGAACGGCCCGCAGCACCACCGCGGCGACGATGTCATTGGAAGCCAGAATGGCGCTGGGCCGGGGCGAGACCGCCAGTAATTCAGCCGCGGCTTGCGCCCATGTCTCCTGGGGAGCTTCGAAATCGGCCAGGCGAACGTAATCCTCACAATATTCCAGGGAATGCTGCTGGAGTGCCCGGCGATAGCCTTCCAGCCGCTCGGTTGAGCTGCGCCGGGTGGCCGGGCCGCGTAGCAGGGCGATATGGCGATGCCCGTGCTGGAACAGGTAGCTGACCACAGCCCTAACCCCACCCTGGTTATCCCATTGGATCTGATCAAAGCCAAGTTGATGGGTCAGGGTGCGATTAATGATAACAATCGGCGGCGCTGAGGGTGGGAGCCGGGTCAGGTATTCGTCGTCAATGTAGATCGAGGTGTTGAGAAAGATGATGCCGTCAACTTGTTTTTCTAACAGGAGGTTGACTGCTTGTTGTTCGTCAGCCAGGTTTTGGGCGCTGCACAAGAGGACATTGTGGCCCGCGCTGCGAGCAATGGGTTCGATAAAATTAAGCGCCTGTAGAAAGAGAGGGGTTTCAATCTCGGCGATGATCAGGCCAATGGTCGCCGTTTGGCGGGTCACCAGGCTGCGGGCCACCCGGCTGGGCCGGTAGTTGAGCGAGAGGATCGCTTCTTGAATCCGCAGGAGCGTCGTCTCGGCCATGGCTTCGGTGCGCTGATTGAGAACATTCGACACCGTCGTCACCGAGACGCCCGCCGCTTCAGCCACATCTTTAATGGTGACTCTCTTGGCTAATCTTTGCCGAGTTAGGGACCCCATTGTCACCCTGGCCTTTTTCTGAAACGTTTTAGTGTAACGTTTCAGGTAGAATAACATGGATTTGGAACGGTGTCAATATCAAACCGACGAGAGAATCTGTTCCAATTTTAGGTAGACCGCAGAGGTTTTCGCGAAGCGTACCTCTGCGGTCTTTCCAAGTTGGAATTGCTGAATTGAAATACGGATATTAGAATTGTACCCGGCTGGAATGATTTACCCTGTCTATAAAAGGAGTAGTGCCCATGTTTGACTGGACAGAAAGACTTAGAACTGTCGAACCCTGGGAGATGGCCGAAGGGGTTTCAGCGCCCCTGGGGGTAACCTGGTTGGAGGAGCACCGGGCCTACAATTTTGCCCTCTACTCGCGTTATGCCACCGGGGTAACGCTGCTGTTCTACACCGAACAGGACCCGGTTACGCCGGTTTATCAATATCGGCTTAACCACCTTGCCAACAAAACCGGCCCGGTCTGGCACTGCTGGCTGCCGGCGGCTGCGCTGAACGGCGCAACCCTGTACGCCTACCGGGTGGAGGGGCCATACGACCCGGCCCTCGGCCACCGCTTTGATCCGCAGAAAATTTTGCTTGACCCCTACGTCTCGGCGGTCTTTTTCCCGCCGAATTATAGCCGCGCTGCCTGCACCCACCCCGGCCCCACCGACGGCCAGGCGCCGCTAGGCGTTCTCCCCGGGCGGCAGGCTTCCTTCGATTGGGATAAGAATCCGGCCCCCCGCCACACGTATGATACCATTATTTATGAACTGCATGTCAAGGGCTTTACGGCGCGGGCCAATTCGGGGGTCAGCCCGGAAAAGCGGGGGACTTTCGCCGGGTTGGTCGAGAAGATTCCTTATTTGCAGGAACTGGGGGTCACGGTCGTCGAGTTATTGCCTGTGCATCAGTTTGACCCTCAGGAGGGCAATTACTGGGGCTATATGACCCTCAACTTCTTTGCGCCTCATCACGAATATGTTCATGGCGAGGCGCAGGAGGAGTTCCGCACGATGGTCAACGCTTTTCATCGGGCCGGAATAGAGGTCTGGCTTGATGTCGTCTATAACCACACCAGCGAAGGCAACGAGGCGGGGCCGACCTACTGCTATCGGGGCCTGGACAACCACAGCTACTACCTGCTCGATCCCTATCGAGGCACTTACCTCAACGATACCGGCTGCGGCAACACGCTGCGCTGTCCGCATCTGGCGGTGCGCGGTCTCATCATGCGCAGCCTGACCTTTTGGGCCGAGCAGATGCACATAGATGGCTTCCGCTTTGATCTGGCCTCGATTTTCTCCCGCAACAACGATGGCTCGATAAATTACGTGGACCCGCCCCTGATCGCCGAAATCAGTTTTCTGGCCAATGAAGTGGACGTGCGCCTGGTGGCCGAAGCCTGGGACATTGGCAGTTACCAGCTTGGGCGCGGCTTTCCCGGCGTCAACTGGCTGCAATGGAACGGCAAGTTCCGCGACGATGTCCGCGCTTTTGTCAAGGGTGATCCGGGCTACGTCGGCGCGTTGATGAGTAGGCTCTACGGCAGCGATGATCTCTTCCCTGACGATCTCTTCGACGCCTACCGGCCTTATCAGAGCGTCAATTTTCTGACCGCGCATGACGGTTTCTGTCTCTACGACTTAGTGGCCTACAATAACAAACACAACGAGGCCAACGGCCACGATAATACCGACGGCGCGGATGACAACCGGAGTTGGAACTGCGGCTGGGAAGGCGACGAAGGCGCGCCGGCGGAGGTATTGGCGCTGCGCCGCCGCCAGGTGAAGAATTTCTGCGCCCTGCTGCTGCTGGCCAACGGCATGCCGATGATCGTTGCCGGGGATGAGTTCATGAACACCCAGCGGGGCAACAACAATCCCTACAACCAGGACAACGAGATCACCTGGCTGGATTGGGAGCTGCAGGAGAAAAATAGGGACATTTTTCGCTTCTTCAAAACGATGATCGCCTTGCGCAAAGCTCACCCCTCGATCGGGCGCAGCCGCTTCTGGCGCGAGGATGTCCGCTGGTACGGCCCCGGCGGTCCGCCTGACCTCAATTACCATTCGCACACCCTGGCTTACTTTCTGAGTGGAGCGTCGCAGCGAGACGACGATTTTTATGTCATGATTAATGCCTATTGGGGGGATTTACGCTTCACCGTTCAGGAAGGCCGCCCCGAGGAATGGTTGCGGGTGGTAGACACCAGCCTGCCCAGCCCGGAAGACATTGCCGAGCCGGGGCAGGAAACGCGGCTCGACAGCCTCGACTACCTGGTCAGGGCCAGGTCGGTAGTGGTCTTACGCCGGCAGCGGAGTGGTGGCTGAAATTGGCAGGCTGAACCAAAATGTCGCACCATGGCCGGGGGTAGACTCGACGCCAATTTCGCCCTGGTGCGCTTCGATAATTTTTTTGCAGATAGCCAGGCCCAGGCCCGTTGATCTTTCACCGCCGGTTGGTTTGGAACTGGTTTTTCCAAAGTTCTTAAAAAGGTGCTGCATCTCATCCGGCTTGATGCCCGGCCCCTGATCTTTAACTCCCACCCAAATCTGCGCCCCGCGCTGCTCGCCGATGACCTCGATCTTTGTGCCCGGTTCAGAATATTTAATGGCATTATCAATAAAATTAGAAACAACCTGGCCGATTTTCGCCGGGTCGCAGGAGCAGGTCAGCTCGTCCGAGGCTAATCGCTCGCTCAGGGTAATTGCCTTTTTGTTAGCAATATAGGTGTAATCACCCACATGCGTCCGTAGAAGCTGGTTCAGATTAACTGGTTCTATCGTCAAAGAAATTTGGCCCAATTCAATGGAGGTTATGTCCAGCAGGTTGTTAAGCAGGGTAAACATCCGGACTACCGTTGAATTAATGCTGGTTAAATATTTGCTTAAACTTTCCGGATCAATCGTGGTTACATCATCCAGTAACACTTCTGAAAATCCCTTCAATAAGGCCAGGGGGCTGCGCAATTCATGCGCCACCACCCCCAACAAGAGGCTGCGCTGGCTTATATCACGGATCACACTAATTATTTGGGCCGGTTGGCCGTTTATGTGCAGAAAGACGGCGGCAATCTCTGTCCAAACCCCCTTCCCTGATTTGTGGCGCAGCAACTGCTCCAAGCGCATCTCGTTTTGACCTGCCTGGAGCGCGGCGGCTTGCCTCTGGATAAAGACATTGAAACCAGCTTCTTCGAGGTACAAAACCGGCAGCGTCTGGCCTAACAGTTCTTCTGGCTGATAACCAAAAATCTGGCTGACGGCTTGATTAACATACTCAATCCGGTATTCGGGTAATTTGATGCTAAAAACGGCGTCGGCCATGGTGTTGGTCAGATTGGTTAAGAATTCCTGGGAGTCACGCAGCGATTGAGTCCGCTCGGCTACCCGCTGTTCCAGTTCTCGCCGGTAGGCTTCATTTTCTTTTTCCAGGCGAGCTTTTTCAAGGGCCAGCCGCCGATGTTCCACCGCGCGAGCCAGAGTCGCCAGTAGTTCATCTTTATGAACGGGTTTAGCCAGATAATCATACGCGCCCAGGCGAACGGCTTCGGCGGCAGTTTCATAGCTGGGGGCGCCGGTCAAGATGATGACCGGCGTATTGGGGTAATGCTGGCGCATCCACTTCAGGGCGTGGAGGCCGCTTCCCGTTGCTAGAATGATGTCGCACAGAACGGCATCACATTCAGTCATGTGGGTGATAAAATCTTCGTAGCTGTAGGTTAGCAAAACCTTGTAACCAGCCCCTTCCAGACGGATTTGCAGCAACTCACGGATAGTTGCATCGTCGTCCAGAACGGCAATTGTAGGTTGCCCCACCTTATCAACAGGAGAAGAGAGGGGTGGGAGTGTGGTCATGGTTTGATCTCCTATGGAGCTTTTCGGAAAACACTAATACTCCCGTGCCATCTTATTAATCTTGTTTCATCTTGTTCCCACGCTTCGCGTCAGTTTGGGAACAAGATGACAGTTCTGTTTGGGAACAAGACGGCTATATTGTTGGGTCAATGCTTAAAAAAAAATCCAGCTTATTGAGGCTGGACTTCTGGATCATTATTATGCCATGGCAAGTCGGGGGGTGAAACCCTTTATAATTATACCTCCGGAGGGATTTGAACCCCCAACCCTCAGTTCCGAAGACTGATGCTCTATCCAATTGAGCTACGGAGGCAGATTGTTGCTGGCTTTTATTATACTATTCCAGGCTTTTATGTCAAAACCGTAGGATGAGGCGAAGAAACGAGGAGGAGAGAAGCGAAAGAGTAGTTGCTACCCTCGAATCAGCACCCCTCGATACGCCCTTCGCTTTGCTCAGAACTACTCGGGATGCTGCGAAAAATCACCCTGAGTGCCATAGGCTTGTCGGAGGGGGTGATTTTTCGCAGCTAAGTGGCAACTTGGGTTATTATACCGCCTCATCACGTCATCGCCTCACCTGCCCTCGAATGGGGGTCGCCTCTCTCAATGCTTCATCGAAACGAGATTCTTCTTGACCAACTCCCCGTGGGCACGCTTGGCCACGGTCAGATCAGGGGCCGCATTGAGCATAGCCTGTAAGGTTTTGCCTGCTGCCGCCCAATTCGACCCATTGTTCATATACGTATGCAGCAAATAACCATCAGGGCACTCATAAATATCATAGCAATTAACGTCCCGGCCAAATCCGTGCCCCTCGACGATCCGCTGCCCTTCAAAGCTGACTTGATTGCCTTCAACGGCGCTAATTGTGCTGACTTTTTGAATGGCATGTTTAACTTGCTCGGCTGAATCGGCCTCCAAGACAATCAGTCCTTTGCCCCGGCGGGCCGCTTCTATTTTTTCCATGGTGAAATCTTTCTCAAATAGATAGGGTGATATGCGCTTTCTTATGCTGTCGCTGAAACCAGATCAAGCCGCCCACTGCTCCCAACCCGGCAATAAGGGCCAGGTTCAAGAGGCTGCAAAAAGAGTTAGCGGTGAGGGTTGTTTGCCAATATTCGCTGGTATCGGGAACCTGGGCAAAGCCCCAGTCTTTAAAAACGGTAGGCAAATCTGTCCAATTTGTCACCAGAACCGCGTTAACCACTGTCGCCAACATTTGTCCTAACAGGGCCGCAAAACCGGTCATGGCTCCCGCAATAGCCCCCCGACCCAGGCTGGCTTCAACATTAGGTGGTGTATCAAAACGATTGGCCAGATAGCCAATGCCAATGCCCAGGAGCGGGGTGAAACACAGCGTGCAAAAAGGCGAGATAAGGGTGATACTTGTTACATAAATAAAACCAATCACAGCCCCAATCAGTCCGGCTTTAAGCATCAACCGCCTCTTCGCTCGTAATTTCGTTGCTGATTTGCTCAACTTTAAGCATATTGGTCCGGCCGGCTGTACCATAGGGCGTGCCGGCCGTAATCACTATCGTCTCGCCGAGCGCCGCAATGCCGCGTTTGAGGACATGCTCAAACGCCAATTTAACCATGTGGTCGGTATCTTGAATATTCTCCACCAGACCGCTCTCGACCCCCCAGGTCAGGGCCAGGCGGCGCCGGGTGGCGGGATGAGAGGTTAAAGCCAGCACCGGAATTTCAGGCCGGTGACAGGTGACCCGGCGGGCAGTGGCGCCGGTGGTGGTATGGATCACGATGGCTTTGGCGGCAATGGATTCGGCCACCACCTGGCTGGCATAGGCCACATTGGCATCAATACCCCTGGGTGAGTCCACGCCCGGCCAGCCGGGCAATTCGCCGCTCAGGCAGGCCCGTTCGGTACGGACGGCAATAGCGGCCATGGTCGCCACCGTTTCAGCCGGGTATTTGCCAATGGCCGTTTCACCTGAAAGCATGAGGGCATCGGTACCGTCCAAAATGGCGTTCGCCACATCGGTGGCTTCGGCGCGGGTCGGCTTGTGCCGCTCGATCATTGATTCCAGCATCTGCGTAGCCGTAATCACCGGAATGGCGGCGTTGCGGCAGGCTGCGATGATCCGTTTTTGGGCAATGGGCACATCCTGGATGCTCATCTCTAGGGCCAGGTCGCCCCGAGCGACCATAACCCCGTAGGCTTCGGCTACAATCGCCTCGATGTCGTCGAGCGCGCCTTTTTTCTCGATCTTGGCAATGACCGGAATTTTGGCTCCTTCGCCGGCCAAATAGGCATTGAGCTGGCGCACATCACTGGCGGATTGGACAAAGGAAAGGGCCAGGAAATCCAACTGCTGGGCAATCGCAAAATCAATATCGGCGTAATCTTTTTTGGTAATCGAGGGCAGGCTGACCCGCAGCCCCGGCAGGTTGATGCCGCGGTGGCTGGAGAGCATCCCTCCTTGCACCACCCGGCAGACTACATCGCCATTATCTTTAACTGTTTCGACTTTTAATTCCAGGTTGCCGTCGTCAAGCAGGAGCAGGCTGCCGGCCCGAACGTCACCGGCCAGTTGAGAAAAGCTGACCGAAATCCGGGCCGGCGTTCCAATGACCGGCTGGGGCGTCAGCACCACCTTCTGGCCTGTCGTCAATTCAATCGAGCCGTTTTCCATTTCCCCCACCCGAATCCGGGGGCCGCGTAAATCACCTAAAATAGCCAGCGGTACGTTCATCTCGTCGCTTAAGCGGCGAACCCGCTCAATTACGGGAGCCAATGTCTCCGGCTGGCCATGCGAGAAATTGAGACGCACTACATCCAACCCCGCTAGGATCATCCGGCGCAGGGTTTCCTCATCGGTGCTGGCCGGTCCCAGCGTGGCCACAATTTTTGTTCTCTTTTGCGGGCGATGATGCTCAATCTTAATTGTCATACAACTTCTTTCACCTGTTTTGGGCCATTATAATAACATTAAGCTAAACGATTTGCAATGCCGTTCTACAGGATTGACGGGCTGGGGTTTCCATGCTAAAGTTTGGTATCAAAAATTATTGAGTTTTTTTAAGAGAAAGCTACCCCCCATGATAAATCTATGGCGTGAGTTAGAGTCTGGCCCCAATAGTCCAGATGTGATTTACGTGATTGTCGAAATCCCTAAAGGTTCACGCAATAAATATGAATACGGCAAGGAAATTGGGGTCATCAAGTTAGACCGTGTCCTTTTTTCATCGCTGCACTATCCCGGCGATTACGGCTTTATCCCCCGGACCATGTATGACGACGGCGACCCTTTGGATGTGCTGGTCATGGTCAATGAGCCGACCTTTCCCGGCTGCATTATCGAGGCCCGGCCCATTGGTTTATTCAAAATGCTGGATCAAGGCGTTCCCGATGACAAGGTTCTGGCCGTACCGGCTCGCGATCCTATTTTTGACGATTACCAGGATATTAAAGATATTCCCCAGCATTTCCTGAAAGAAGTAGCCCACTTTTTTGAAGTCTACAAAGACCTGGAGGGCAAGCGGGCCAAACCTGTGGGCTGGGAACCGGCCCTGGTGGCCAAAACCGAGATTACCCGCTCCATTGCCCTCTACCGGGAAAAGTACATCCGAGGGGTGCGGATATAGCCTTTCAGGAAGATTTTGCCTGAGCGTAGCCTGCGAAGGCATGCAGCGCGCACCATTAAAAGTCCCATGTTTCTAAAACGACCGCTTAGAATTGGCTCTGGAATTGAGCTTCATCGAAACGTACAGCGGCTAGTCGTGCCTTGTTTGTTGTTGGCTGCTACCCTGGCCTGCGTGACCAATACGCCGGTAGCCCAACGGTCCACCCCCCGCCCGACTCGCACGCCTTTACCGACCTTCACCATAACACCTATCCCCCCAACGGCTACGCCCGTGCCGACCAGCACCGATACGCCTATCCCGACCGATACCCCCATCCCCACCGACACCCCGCTGCCCCCCAGCGATACGCCCATTCCCACCGACACCCCGCTGCCGACGCAACCGCCGCCGCCTCCACCGACTCAGCCGCCGCCTCCACCGCCGACCGATACGCCTGTCCCTGCGCCTGCGCCGGCTCCGGCTCCAGCCGATACTTCGCCGGTAGCCACGCCCACCAACACCCCTGAACCTGGTACGCCGCCCGGCCGGTACGAAATTGCAAGCACGGATGAAGAAAATGACTGCGCCAACGTTGGGATTAGAGGCGAAGTCAGAGAAAAAGATACCGATAATCCGGTTCAGTTTGTCACAATTGAAGTGAAAGGCGACGAGGATAAGTACAAAGGCCCTTACATTGGCAAAACCGACAAAGATGGCAAGTACGGTATCTTTATTGGCGCTTTAGAGGATGATATAGACGAAGTTGAATTTGAAGCCAAGGTGGTTGGCGCTGGGGTGGAGTCAGAAGACACCGCAAAATGGGTGGCCAGCGATAATTGTGAGGATGCCGATGGTATCCAGATCTACGAAGTCAATTGGGATAAAAAGTAGGAGATTTTAATGAGCATCAAACCCGATCATTGGATTGAAAAGATGGCGCGGGAGTATGGCATGATCGAGCCGTTTGAGTCGAGCCAGGTCAGGGAGGGGGTCATTTCCTTTGGTGTCTCCTCCTACGGCTACGATATTCGGGTGGCCGACGAATTCAAGATTTTTACCAATGTCAATACCACCGTCGTAGACCCCAAACGGTTTGACAACCGCTCTTTTGTGGAGTTTAAAGGCGATATTTGCACCATTCCGCCCAACTCCTTTGCCCTGGCCCAGACGGTCGAGTACTTCCGCATTCCCCGCGACGTGCTGACTCTGTGCGTGGGCAAGTCAACCTACGCCCGCTGCGGCATCATCGTCAACGTCACCCCCTTTGAGCCGGAATGGGAAGGTTTTGTCACCCTGGAAATTTCCAACACCACCCCCCTGCCGGCCCGCATCTACGCCAACGAAGGCATTGCCCAGGTCATCTTCTTCCAGGCCGACGAACCCTGCCGCGTCTCCTACGCCGACAAGAAGGGTAAGTACCAGAAGCAGGTAGGGATTACGCTGCCCAAGGTGGGCTGACCGCAGACGACCGACCGTTGACTGCTGAGATCAGTGTATGGGGATTTTCTATACTAAAATTACAGTCAAAGGTGTTAAGCAACAGAATATTGCTGACTTCTTGAAGCAGTCCAAGCGTCAGGCATATGTTTCGCCAATGGTGAATGATTGTACTGTTGTTTTCGACAAGGAGTCAGAGGATGACATGGAAATTCTTTGTAGGTTAGGTTCGGAACTTTCAAAGGTGTTTCAGTGTCCTATCCTGGCTGTTTTTGTACACGACGGTGACTTGTTTTTATATTGGTTGTACAAGTCAGGCGAATTAATTGATGAATACAATTCAATCCCTGATTACTTTGAAGCAGAGACTGAGTTTTCACTCCCAAAAGGGGGTGATGCTGAAAAGCTTTGTGAAACTATTCAAGTCCCATATGCTTTGGCCAATGTTCGTAACATTTTTGAACGTGTAATTAAAACTGCTACTGATGATGATTGGTCTGAAGAACATCTGATTGGTGACGAAATCCAAGACGTTTTAACTCAGGCTCTAAATTTGCCGCCCTTTGCCGTTGATACTGGTTATTACTCAATAGAGAATGATTTATTACCAGAAGATTTGAGTAAAGATACTCTTATCTTCTGTGCTTAGGAGTGAAAAAGTGCACTTTTTCACTCCTAAATTCCACTATACGGTGGTCTGCCGTCAGCGGTCGGCGGTCGTCTTCACTCTTCCCTAAAAATCGCTTCCGCATAGCGCACCAACTGCGCCTTTCGTTCCTCCGAAACCCCCTTGGAGTCCAGGTAAAGTTCCAGCGCCTCCTGGGGCGTCAGCTCCTCGGCGGAAATGCCGCCCAGCCGGTGGCGCTGGGGCCGGTCAATATCACGCACGATGCTGGCGACATAGCTGGCGCCGCGCAGCGCCTGGCGCATCGGCTTCTCGTCGAGCAGAATTTCCTGGGCCTCGGTGGCCTTGACGATGACCCGCACGATGGCCCCGTCCACAGGGTGCTGCTCCAACTCATCCAAAATGGCGGTCATCGGCTCCGCCTGCTGCCGGATGTCCATACGAATGGTTACAAAGCGGCGGGCCTCTACCGGCACAAACTCCCACTCAGCGCGGCCTCGTTCCAGCTCGACCATGACAAAGCCTTTGCGCTCCCCCTCTTCCCCAAAATCAATCCGTTCCAGGCTGCCGGGGTAAACAATCGGCGGGTGCTGGCCGCCGTTTAGCTCTTGATGCTTGTGGATGTGGCCCAGGGCCACGTAATCCCAGGCCGGGTCGGCCAGCAGGCTTTTCATGACCACCACATCCCGGCCAATCATCACGCTCTGCTCGCTGCCATGCTTGGCCCCGCTCACCGACAGATGGGCGGTCAGTACGGCGGGAATATCCGGCTGTTCCTGGACCTCGGCGGCCAGGTCGGCCAGGTTTTCACCCAGAATCCGGCCCAATTCCATATCCAGGTCCTCCAGGGTCAGGTTTTGATACTGCTCCCGGGCCAGCAGCCGGCTGCGCTGGGGATAGGGCACCGTTGCCACTTGCAGCGGCTGGCCCCGCCGGCAGGTAATTTGATGGACCTGCTCCCGGTCAGCCACGATGACCCCCGGCACGTCCAGCACGCCAAAAATATCCAGGCTGCTCGCCGCCCGGTCGGCGGTGGCCATATCGTGGTTGCCAACCAGCAGGATGACCGGGACGCCTTCCCCGGCCAGGCGCTTGATGCGCCGGGCAAACTCCCGCTGAAAGGTAGGATTGGGCCGCTGGTTTTTGTAGGCATCGCCGGCAAAGATGCAGACATCCACCTCTCGCTCCAGGGCCATGTCAATCGCCTGGCTTAAGCGGCGCAAGAAATCCACCACCCGGCTGTTCAAGCCCGATTTCGGGTCAAGCCGGCCGTAATTTTCCATGCCGATGTGAATATCGGCCAGGTGGAGTAAATTAATAGATTGTCCCATCTATGGTCCTTCTAATGACACATTTGTTCTGACTGCCCAACATGATGCTCTATGCTGCGATTTTGCGCAAACTTGAAGAGGCAGGTATGTTGTAGGGTAAATTGTTAATTTGTCCAAAGGGGAGACAAGCTAACAGCTTGTCCTACGAGGTTTAACTAAGGAGGCACGATGTACCAGACCAAAATCGGACACGCCCATCTGAAGGTGCGTGATTTGGAGCGAGCGGTGGATTTTTATACCCGCTTCTTCAGCCTGAAAGTGATCGAACGGGTGGGGGATCATTACGCTTTTCTGAGCGGCGGCGATTTTCACCATGAAATTGCCCTGCAAAATGTCGGGCCTACCGCGCCCCAGCCGCATCCCTATGGCACCGGCCTCTACCACGTGGCCTTTGAAGTCCCCGACCGCCGCTCTCTGGCCTTGGCCTACCAGGCTCTGACTGAAGCTGGCGTCTCGGCGGCAGCAGTGGATCATCTGATTAGTTGGGCCATCTACTTTGACGACCCGGATGGCAATGGTCTGGAAATTTATTGGGACACCCGGCACGAGTCAGGGGGAGAAAAACTATGGCGTGGGGTCAATGTCCCGCTGCCCGCGGAGAAATTGCTGGCCGTGTTGGATGAGGAAGAATTAGCCTAAGTTCGGAGTTTTTGTAATCGCACCCTGAGTAGCCTTGAGCAAAGCTAAAGGCGTATCGAAGAGTGCGTCAATGAGCCGAAAATCATCCTGACGCGAAGCGGGCGTTAGCCCATATCGAATGGTATTAACAATCGTGGCCGAGCGCAGGAATTCGCCTTCCAGTGGCCGCCCGTCCACATCCAGCCTGACGGTTTGGGTCAGATTCCCCTCGGCGACGGCGGCGATGGTCCGCGTCACTTCTGTGGTCGGCCTGAGCAGGTCGTCAATGAGCGTGTTGACCGAAACCTCCATCTCGCCCCAGGCGCCCTTGGATAAATTAAAGCGGGTCCGTTCCCGCGTTTTTCCCTCCTTACCCACTACCTGGCCTACACGCCGTAATTCCTCGGCCATTTTCTGGTTGGCAGTGACCATCTCATTGAACGTGTCGGCGATTTTCCCTTCCAGGCCCGTCCAATCGCCCGGCAGGCGCACGGAAAAATCTCCATCTCGCACCGCGTGTAGGCTGTAAAGCAATGCCCGGAGATCGGGAGCTGGATCCAGGGTAAGCGTACCGGCTGGCATTGTCGCAGTAGCTTGAATGTTTTTCTTCATCAGGCTTCCTCAAATACAACTACGGTGGGGCACCAATTATGAACCTGGATACTTTGGATTTTCAATGGGATAAAGTGACAGGGGTCATTGGTTGCCGGTCGTCACTGCATACCTAAGAATTACCTGCCAGGTAGGCGTATGGTTAATAATCCAGAGGGTGAGTCTGTTCTGTGCCATAAGCTTTTGCGCTAGAGGAGGAGATGATACAGCCACCCCCAAACCTTCAAAGCTTGCCTACTTTGCCGCATAGATATTTTGAATCGTACCACTTCCCCTTCACTTGCCTCTCCCTCACAGGGGTGATTTTTGACAAGAAAAAAGAGCTATCTTTGGGATAGCTCTCATGGGTTATTTTCTTAACTTTTTCTCGCTCAAGTGGGTAAAGTATTAACTATAGCCCGGAATGAGCTACTCGCCTTGCTGAATGTGGGCCTCCAGGAACCATAAAGACTTATCCAGGCCGCGAGAGACATCCGTCAGCAGGTCGGCTGTATCCGCGTCTCCCGCCTCGTCGGCGGTGTCAATTCCCTGGCGGGTAGATTCGGCCAGTACGGCGTAGCGCTCGACCAACAGTTGCACGCTCTCCCGGCTGCCAATAGGGCTGTCCTTAAACTCAGGCAGGCGTGTAGCCTGCGCGGCCATGCGAACCGTGCCCGTGGCTGTCCCGCCGAGAGCCGTCGCCCGCTCGGCAATCATATCTACGTAGCCCAGCAACTCTCCGGCCAGCTCGTCATAAAGTTCATGAAGTTGATAAAACTGTGGACCTTTTACATTCCAGTGGGCTTGCTTGGTCTGGCTGAAAAGGTCAAATGTGTCAGCCAAGTGTTGATTCAAGAGTCGCACCATCTCCTCACGAGTTTCTTTCGGAAGATCGTGGCTGGTCTTGATCATCCGTACTGCCGGGCGTGAATTTTCCTGTGTTTTGGTTTTGGTTGCCATTTTTTTCTCCTTTAAGGTGAACTTTTTCACAATAATTTGTAAAAATAAAAGCCCTAGCTAAATTTATACCCCTTTTTCTCCGGGCCAGTAACACCCGTTGGAGTGGTTTCGGAGATACCAGAAGAGCTATTCACTATTATCCTGGTGGGTATAAAGAATAACCTGAGCTGCCCCGACTTCATAGCCGGAGGCGCTCCCGGTCTCGGTCTCGTAGAGCACAAACGTCGAAGGGATGTCCTTTTTGCCGACGGGGTCGTAGCCCATGATCGCTCCGGGATTGATGGTCAGGGTACGGCCTACCGGCTCGATCTTGTAGATGTGGTTGTGGCCGTAGCAGACCACATCGTACTGGCCGGAGGCAGCGATGGGCCGGGCCAGGTAATCGAAGTGATTGACGGCAAAGTGTTTGCCGCCCAGTTCCGCCTGGAAAAATTCGCCGTGCAGGTGAACGTGGGCATACTTTTTGGCATTGTTGGTAATGCGAAACAGATCGGCGTCGTTGTTGCCAAAGACGATGTGAATGGGCCGGTCGCGGAAGCCTTCGGCCAGCAGGCCGATGATGAACGGCGAGCACAGGTCGCCACAGCAGATCAAAACCTCGGCCTCCTGCAGGCCGGCCAGCGCCCCGGCTAATTTCCAGACGTTATCATGAATATCGGATAAAATACCTACTTTCATAAAAACTCCTTTTGCGTTGCTCGGAAATCTGCTCCTTTTGAATCTAATCACACCATATACCCAAATTCTCACTCTGTCAATGCAGATAGGTTCAAGAGTTGCGGCAAAGAGGACTTGACAACCGTAACCTTTAGGGTTACAATACCTCTAACTTTAGAGACTATATTCACTACGAACTAGAATTTATGAGCAAGTTAAAAATGGCGAAACGCTTATGATCGAGACGTTTCGCCATAAGGGATTGGAAGACTTTTTCTACGAGGGAACAAAAAAGGGTATCCAGCCCAAGCATGTAGATAAACTGGCCGACATATTAGATACACTTGATGCAGCTATTACTCTTCAGGATCTTAACTTTCCAGGTTCGGGGTTGCATCAGTTACAACCCAAAAAAGATAACAGGTGGGCCGTCAAGGTTTCCGGTAATTGGAGAATAACTTTTAGGTTTGAACAAGGCAGTGTTTACGAAGTAGATTACGAGGATTATCATTAAGACAAGAGAGTTTTATGTATGAGAACTAGAAATAGACCTCCCGCTCATCCGGGACGGATATTGAGAAATCTTTATTTGTCCCCTTTGGGTGTTTCCAATACAAAATTGGCCGAAACTCTGGGTGTTTCAAGAAAAGCCATCTCCCAGATTGTGAATGAGCGCAAATCGGTGACACCCGAAATGGCTTTACGCTTATCCCGAGCTTTTCCGAATACGTCCCCTGAATTTTGGCTAAACTTGCAAAAGAACTATGATTTGTGGCATGCTTCCCACAGTTCTCAAGATTGGCAGAATGTCCAGGCACTTTTCAATGTTCCGCTAGAGAAGGCGGCCTGAATTACTCCTTCGGCAGGCACTCCACCGGCTCATCGTTGGCGATGGCCTGGTACAGCTCGCGGGTGGCCAGGGTGGGACTCTCGCCAAAGAGTTCCTCAAACAGCTTAAGACAGTCACGGTAGACCCGCAGGGCCTGGCCTTTTTCCCCCTGACAATAATGAAAACGCATCAGGCGGCGGTAGACGCCTTCCAGCAGCGGGTCCTTGCGCAGCGCCGCTTCGCCGGCGTCAATTGCCTGGGGATATTGGCCCAGCAGCGCATAAACATCGGCCAGCAGGGTCAGCAAATCACAGTAATCGGCGGCAATTTCGCGGCGCATCTCGATGACCCAATCGGTGTAGCGATCCTCGGCCAAAAAATCGCCCCGATAGAGGGCGCGGCCCTTTCCCAATTCTGCGGCGGCTTCGGCCCAGCGCTCTTCGCGGGCCAGCCGGCGGCCCTGGCGCAGGTGCTCGCGGAAACTTAGCAAATCCCAGGTAACGCCCTCGCCCAAATCGAAAAAGTAGCCGTTAGAACTGCGCAAAATGAAATGGGAATCGCGCGGCTCGATGTCCGGCTCCAGGGTGTGGCGGGCATTGCTGATGAGCGGCAGCAGCTTCTTGCGCCCGCCCTCCTCGTCAGCATCGGGCCAGAGGCGGGTGATCAACTCGTCGGCGGCGACCGCCCGCCCGCCCCGCGCCCGGCGAACCAGCAGCAGTTTCAGCACTGTTTCGGCCTGAGGCCGCTCCCACACCTCGATGGCCCGGCCATCGCACCACAAGCGAAACTGGCCGAAGGTTTGGATGCGTAATTCCGGCGTTTGGACTGCCTGGGCCAGCGCTGCCAGCAGCGCCTGGGGGGTAAAACTCTGTTTTTCGATAAAGGTGATAATCGGATAGTGGGTCAACAAATCGGCCACGTCGCCGGGGCCGGCTTTGCCGCTCAAGACGACAATTTTGGTGACAGGCTGCGTTTCGACGAGATGATCAAGCAGCAGCCAACCTTCGGTGGAGCGCAGCGGCAGCGTGGGTTGTTGCAGCTTCAGATCCAGGATGATCAGGTGAAAACTTTCCTGTTCCATTTCGCGCAGCGCTTCCTGAGCTGTGCCGGCCACGCGCCAGAAGCAGCCGGCCTCTTCCAGAACAGCCGTCACAATTTGCTGCCAATCTTCACGATTTTCGACCAGCAGGACGCGGGTATGGCCCGGCACCTGGCTGGTTAGGGACTCCGGCACAGGGATCAAATCGGTCACAGAGTTAGCCGGGGCGGCCCCGTTAGCCACATGATTTGCGCTCACGCCCATCAACTGGTCAACCAGGTAGCTAAATTCGGCGGCATCCCAACGTTCCTTAAATAGAACCGGCGCGCCGGGATAGAGGTGCTGCAAACTGGCTTTTAAATCGTGGGTCAGCGAACCGGTAATGACCATGATCGGCAGCCCGGGCTGCAGCTCGCCAATCTTTTGGATAACACTTAAGCCATCCCGATTAAAGCGGTTGCTGGCATCCAGCACCGGGTCAACTACGGCCAGGTCAAATGGGTGAGCGGCCAGCATGTCTACAGCTTCCTGGTAGGAAGTGGCCGAATAGGTGATGTGACCTTTTTCCGCAATCGCCTGGCAGATAATATCCTGCCAATCTGCGCGATCTTCGACGACGAGAATGTTGGCTGGTTGAGGCATAGCTGTTTCTCCGTGAAACGTAATACGTGATGCGTGATACGTGAAAAGAATTCACGCATCACGCATCAATCGGTTCATTGATCTGCAAAGTAATGGTAAAAGCCGTTCCCTTTTCTGGCGAAGTCGTCAAGTCAATCTGCCCATCAAATTGATGAACAAAGGTCTCGACGAGCCACAGCCCCAGGCCCAATCCGCCTTCTTTACCTGAAACCCCTGGATTGAAAACCCGATCCTGCAATTCGGGCGGGATGCCGGGGCCGTTGTCGGCGACGACGATTTCTACCTGGCCGGGGCTGGCCTGGCGAGTCGTCAAGCGAATCGTGCCGCCGGGCCGGCTTAAGATCTGGATAGCGTTGGACAGCAAGTTGTGAAAGACGGCTTCCAGGCGCTTGGCATTGGCCCGCACCAGAGGTACATCACGCCCATAGTCTCGCTCAAGGTAGACATTCTCCGGCCACCAGCAGCTTTGAATGGCTCTGGCCAGGCAGTCATGCACATCCGTCGGGGCCAGAACAGCTTCCTCCAGGGGGTCGGTCATGGTGCTGATCAGCCTGATCGCCTCCTCGGTATTTTCCCGCATCCGGCGCAGTTCGTTATTAAACTTAGCCAGGGTAACCTGGGGATTTGTCTGCGCTGCCTTCTCCAGGCGGGTGGCCCAGACCCGGATAGCCCCGATGACATTGTTCATGGTATGGGCCATATCCAGAATGATCGCGGCCATGGCTCCGCGGGTTTCGGCAGTTACCCGGCGCTGCTGCTCAGCCGCCAGGCGCTGGTAGGCTTGCCCGCGCTCGTCAAAGAGGCGGGCGTTGTGCAGGGCAATAGCGGCCCACTTGGTCAGTTCGGTCAGCAGCACCTGGTGGTAATAATTGAATTGCTGCCCGCCGGTTTTGTTCAGAACCTCGAGCACGCCGATGACCTGGCCTTCGACTTTAAGGGGAACGCACAGAATGGAGTGGGCTTCGTAGCCGATTTCGATAGCGAGCTGGCGGAGATGGCGCGGGTCGGTCATAGTATCGTTAACCAGCGCCGGCTGGTCATGGGTAGCGACCCAGCCGGCAATCCCCTGCCAGGGGGCGGGCAGGCGAATGTTGGCTTCGCCGTCGGTGCTGTAACGCAGCACTAATTCGTTGGTTTTGGTATCTATCAGGAAAACCGAAGTGCGTTCGGTTTTCAGCAGCGTATTGACCCCGGCAATGATCACCTCGAGCACGTGGGCCAGGTCGAGGCTGCGGGTCAAAGCGCTGCCCACCTCGTTGAGATAGGTCAGATGCATGGCCTGGGTGCCCATCTGGTTATAATGGATGGCATTTTGACTTGCCAGGCCCATGATGTGGGTAATACTGACCAGTAAATTTACCTCCTCCTCGCTAAAGGAGGCTGAAGTGGTTCTCATCATCGTCAAAGCGCCGTTCACTTTGTGGCCGATAGTGATGGGCGCAAAGGCCAGAGCCTTAATGCTGGCCGCCGCCAGATCAACGTCGCCGGCAAAGTTTTGCGGATGACTCTTATCGAGCAGCAGCACTTTATCCATCCCCCCTTGCAGAATCAGAGCCGAAAGTTTGTCTAATATCTGCTGCTCCAATTGGGGCAGGGCAGGCTGCTCGGACAAACCCTGGCTGATATGGATAAAGCTGGCACT
The DNA here is from genome assembly GCA_016860845.1 of Chloroflexota bacterium. The sequence goes on along the minus strand of BOKF01000028.1, from coordinate 54,603 downwards.
TGCCTGTTGCTCCAGGCGCAGACTAATCATGCCCGCTTCGGCCCCCAGCATCAGCAACGATTTTTCCAGGCCGAGGTTCAGGATCGTGTCCAAATCCAGGGTGCTGCTCAACGATAGGGCCAGCTCATTCAAAGCGCGCAAGTGGCGCGCCTGGCGGACCTCTTGAAAGAGGCGCGCGTTTTCGATAGCAATGGTGGCCGAGGCGGCAAAAGCCGACAGGCGGGCAATATCGCCCCGGTCAAAACCATCGGGGCTTTTTTTGTTGAGCGCCTGCAAAACCCCCAACACCCGCCCATCTATCTGCAAGGGCACACATAAGAGGGAGCGCGTGGCAAAACTCGTTTCCACTTCGCCAAACCAGCGCGGGTCTTGTGTCACATCGCCGATGCAGGCCGGCTCTTGATGAGTGACCACCCAGCCGGCAACGCCCTGGTCTTGCCGCAGCCTGGTGGAAATCTCCAGCCGCCGCCCGGCAGAAACAGAAGTGGCAAAAAACAATTCTGAAGTGGCTTCGTCCAGAAGCAGCACTGAGCCGGTTTCAACATTCAACATGCGGATCGCCTCGTTGACAATTCGGGTCAGCACTTCTTCCAGGTCAAGCACTTGGACTACACTTCGGCTCAACTCGTTCAGCAGGGTTAGCTCATTCACCTGGCGCTGGTGCTGCTGCGCCCGGTGGATGGCCAGGGCTGCCTGGCTGGCAAAGGCGCTCAGAAATTCCAAATCACCCTGCCCAAAAATACCCTGCCGGAAGTGGTCAATGTAGATCAGGCCGACCAGTTGCGCTTCAACCTTGAGCGGCACGGCCAGGACTGAGCGTACTTTTTTAAAGGTAAGCGTCGCTTCGCTGGCTGCTCCTTCATAGCGCTGATCGGTCTGCAAATCGGCAATCAGCCGGGGTTCGCCCCAATCCAGCACGTCTTTGATCACGGTCGTGCTGACAAAAGTGAGCGCCTGTTCCAGGTCCTGTTTGCCCAGCTCCTCACCCTTGGCTACGGCAATCTCTTGCAGTTTGCGCTCGTAGTCGTCGCTTAACAGCAGCAATCCGCGCCGGCCGCCGGTCAAACTCAGCGCCCGCTCGACGACAAATTCGAGAAGTTCGGTTAAGTCGTAAACGGAGTTCATCCGCCCGATGAGTTCATACAAACTTTTCAGGCGTTCCAGGGTCATGTTCTGTTTGGGTGGGGTAAGCGTTTCGGGTTTCATCATAAAATTATTTATAGCTCCAAAGTCAGGCCGTCATAAGCTACCAGCACTTCGCAAGCGGGCTGGTTCTTCTGGCGGCGCTGCAGATAGGCTTCGGCCTGCTCCCGGTCGGACCAAATTTTTTCATCGGAACTGGTCGGATCGTGATGAGCCAGGGCCAATTTTTTCACTCCGGCGCGAGAGGCAAATTCGGCCCCCATGATGGCGCTGCTGTGACCCCAGTCCGGCTTATCCAAAACCTCGCTCAGAGTATATTGAGCATCAAAAACCAGTAAATCGGCATTCTGGAAAAAATTTATGTAATTTTCGGTGCTGGCCCGGTCCGCCTGCTTGTATTCTGAGTCGGTTGCCCAGACCAGACTGGAGCCGGCGGCTTCGATGCGATAACCGTAGGTTTCGCCGGGATGGACCAACCGCATGGGGTAGATTTTGAAGTTGCCCAACTGATACCACTGACTTTCAGCCAGGGTGTTGAACTCAAGGGCGGCGCTCATATAGTTGAGCGGAACCGGGAAGAAATTAGGCTGCTGCTGCTGGGCCAGGCGCTCGGCCAGGTCGGGAAAAGGGCTGTGAAAGGTGAAATGATTGTGGGGAATGAAAGCCGGCCGAAAGAAGGGGAAGCCGTTAATATGATCCCAGTGGGTATGGCTAATCAAGATATCGGCGCGCTGGTGGCCTTTGGCAAAGCCATTTTGCATCAACTCTAAGCCCAGTAGCCTCAAGCCGGAACCGGCATCAAGGATTAAGAGCTGGTTGCCTGAGCGAATTTCCAGGCAGGGCGTATTGCCGCCGGCGGTGCCCCAAATAGTAAAAGGCAGTCGTTCCATATAACGCTTTAGAACGGCCTCATCCGCCAGATTTAAACCGGCTGCGCCTTCAAGCGCCTGGAAGATTTTTTGTTTAATCGCTTCGGCGGGAAGTGAAGTGGCTATTGAACCGCGCGTGCCCCAAAATTTCACGTACATGGCTTAACTCCGATATGAAGATAAACTAAGCGGTAGTCCTTGACAAGTTCCAGATTTCTACCATCATTATAGCGCATAGCTGTTGCAAAAAACTTGCAAATTTTCTAACCAGGGGTAGGAAAGAGTACTAGACCAATATAAAACCTCCTCACCAAGCATTTTGACATTCTTGCGGAAATGTGTAAGGTTATCGGCAAAAGAGTTGAGCCGTGATCGGGCCGGCTCCCATTCCAGTATCGCACAAAACAAAAGCCCTGACAAGAGTAAAATTAGCCCACTCAGGCTGGTAAAAGGAGATTAGACCTATGCCGCGCCGCATTGCCCCCGGCCCCGGTCAGGAGTCGGTTTGGGATTATCCCCGCCCTCCGCGCCTGGAAGACACGACCAAGCACATTCAAGTAGTTTTCAACGGCGTCACTATTGCCGAGACACGCCGGGCCAAGCGGGTTCTGGAGACAAGCCATCCGCCGGTTTATTATATCCCCCCTGAAGACATAAAGATGGAGTACCTCCTGCCAACCTCGCGTTCTTCCTGGTGCGAGTGGAAGGGCCAGGCGGGTTACTACACTATTGCCGTCGGGGACAAGCAAGCGACCCAGGCGGCCTGGTTCTATCCCCAGCCAACGCCCGGCTTTGAGTCGATCCGTGGCTATGTGGCCTTCTATCCGCACCTGATGGATGCCTGTTTTGTGGAAGGGGAGCGAGTCCGGTCGCAAGCCGGGGGCTTCTACGGGGGGTGGATCACCAGCGATATTGTTGGGCCATTTAAGGGTGAGCCTGGTACACAAAGTTGGTAATGGCTCGCAGGAGTTACGCAGTTGAAGGATCCCCTCTAACTCCCCCCTATAGGGGGAGAATCAGCTTAAGTCCCTCCCTTTGGGAGGGATTTAAGGAGGGCTTTTCCACCCACCACGTCAGTCCCGTCTCGATCTTATTGAGGTGATGAGTTGGCCAGCCGGAAGCGTATTTCAACTCCCTCAGAACGTCTCGAAGGGCTGCTCAAAGCTGTCGGACAGGCGAGTTTTGTTTTAATTTTGCCCCACAACGATCCTGACCCCGACGCTATTGCCAGCGCTGCGGCTTTGCAGTATCTGCTGGCCGAATGCTTAAAAGTAGAAAGCCAGATTGCTTACAAAGGCATCATTGGCCGGGCTGAAAACAAGGCGCTGGTCCGCTACCTCGGCAACCCCCTGCGCCTGCTGACCGACCTGGATTTGACCCCCTCCGTACCGGTTGCCCTGGTAGACACCCAACCCGGCACCGGCAACAATGCTTTGCCTGCCGCAGCGACGGCGGCGGTCGTCATTGACCATCACCCCCGGCGAGAAACACCTTTTGCCGCCGCCTTTGTGGATGTTCGTTCCGAGGTAGGCTCTACTTCAAGCATGCTGACCGAGTACCTGCAAACCGCTGGGCTCGAGCCATCCCTGGCCCTGGCCACGGCCCTGTTCTACGGCATTAAAACCGATACAATGGGACTGGGTCGAGGGATCAGCCCGCTGGATGTGTCAGCCTATTTCTACCTGCAAACTCGCGTTGACGTCGAGGCGCTGGTGCAGATTGAACGGGCGCAGCTCCCGGCCGACTATTTCAAAAGCTTTGATGCCGCTCTGCGGGCGGCCCGAGTTTATGACGGCGTGGTCATTTCGTACGTGGGGCCGATGGCCTATCCAGACCTGGCGGCCGAGCTGGCCGATCTGTTATTGCGCCTGAAAGGGGCGCGCTGGGTGGTTTGTATGGGGGTCCACAAAGGCAACCTGATTTTGGCGGTTCGCACACGCAAACAGCGCGGCGCCGGCCAACTGGTCCGGGAAATTGTCGGGAGTAAAGGTTCGGCCGGGGGACATACCAATATGGCCGGCGGTTACATCCCCCTCCTTGGCCAGGATTTGGAAGAACTGGTCCTTTCCCTGCGCCAACAGGCCCTGCAATTTCTGGAAATCCCGCCGGGAACAGTGGGGAAGCCGCTTATTTAACCGGATAATGAAAATGACCCCCACCCCAACCCCTCCCCCGATTCGGGGGAGGGGCTAGGGGAGGGGGTATTTACGAAGGAGAGTCACATGTGCGCTGAACATCGTCACGGCACGCCCAGCGAAACCCTGGAGAATTTGCTCCAGCCGATGCCTCTGGGCCGAAAACTTTATCTTTTTGTGCGTAACAACTGGCGCAAACTCCGCACCGGCTCAACCTGCTGCGGTAATCATGGCGAGCCGGGCTGCTGACGCCGCAAAGACACCCCGTGAGGGTGAACAAGGTAGCAAGTTGCAGAGTCGTAGAAAAACAAAAAACCCCGTTCAGGCTCAAACGGGGTTTTAACAACAAACTTAAAGGCTTAACTTAGCGTATGGCCTGGGTTAGCAGTTGGTCACTGGGGGTTTCAAGAGTTTTTTGGTCGCTTTTGTCGGTCATCATCATCTTGGTTGAGTGAGAGCAGCCGCCCGAATAGCCTTCGTACCTTACCTGCGACTCAATGACTGCCGGTTGGACGTGAACCGGCGCCGCCTCAATGGTCACGGCCTCCTCACTTTGAGCCGTTGCCGGGTCAACTGCGAAAGCAAAAACAGCTAAGGAAACGGCTACCAGGGCCACCAGGGCGACCGAGGCAATTAAAGGAATCAGGATGAGCTTTTTTGGCATTTAAAACCTCCATTTCTGCTACAAGCCGACTTTAAGGCAGTTCCAAGATTTAAATCATCCAATTGTTCTCACCGGCTTGATGCGTGATACGTGATGCGTAAGAAATCTTGCCTGGATACCATCACGCATCACGCATTACGTATCACGGACTTTGGATAATTATTTTCTTGGAGTTGCCTAATTGGACTTTGGTACTGAGTGGCCTCACTATAAAAGTTCCACATTAATCTAGCATTAATCTGGTAGTATTTATTTTCTCGACAGGACCTACGGCAAGATTTACAGGATAAAAATTGGTCAAGAATCTTGTTAATCCTGTAAATCCTGTCCATTTTAGGCAAAACATCGAACTCAGGTTCCTGGGAACTCAAAATGACCGGATGGGTCGAATTACCCCTGGGGGAGCTGGCTCAACTGATCCGGGGCGTGTGTTACCCCAAAATTGAGGCGAGTTCGACGCCCAGAGCTGGCTACCTGCCGATTCTGCGGGCAACCAACATCCGGGACGAAGGGTTGGTCCTGGAGACGGATTTAGTCTACGTTCCGCAGAAGTATGTCAAAGCGGAACAGCACTTACAGCCTGGGGATATCATCATTGGCATGTCTAGCGGCAGCAAGGAACTGGTCGGCAAAGCCGCACAACTGGCCCTCTCCTGGCCGGGGGCTTGCGGCGCTTTCTGCGCCGTGGCCCGCTGCAAGCCGGGGGTTGAACCGAAATTCGTAGGCTACTTTTTCCGGTCCAAGCGCTGCCGCCAGCTCATTCAGGCCAAGTCATCCGGGATCAATATCAACAACCTGCGCTATACTGACCTGGAGCAGTTGCCCATTCCCGTCCCATCCCTGGCCGAACAACAGTGCATCGCCACCGCCATCGAACGCCGTTTCGCTCGACTCGAGGCCGGAACCGTAGCTCTGCGGCGAATCCAGGCCAAACTGTCACGCTACAAGGCAGCCGTCCTTCAAGCGGCTGTCACCGGCCGCCTCGTTCCGCCAGACCCGGCCGATGAGCCTGCGGCTGACCTGCCCAACTCCCACCCTGATTTACCCCCCTTGCCGGAAGGGTGGTATTGGGCCAGCCTGGCCGCCATCGCCGACGTTCTGGCCGGCTATGCTTTTAAGAGCGCGGCTTACAGCACCGCCGGTTTTCAGATTGTCAGAATTGGGAATGTGGAACGGGGTAAATTAAATTTGGCCGAGAAGCCGATCTTTGTCGCTGAAATTGAAGATAGGATAAAGGAGAAGTACCTGCTGAAACCGGGCGATATTCTGATCACTTTGACCGGCAGCCGGCGCAAACGCGATTACGGCTTTGTGGCCATGGTTGGAGATGAAGTGGGGCTGCTCTTGAACCAGCGGGTGGCCCGGCTGCGCTTTCAGTCACAGCTCAATCCCCGCTTTTTTCTGCTTGCGCTGCAAGGCGACCATTTCCAGGACCGTTTCTTCCAGTATGAGACCGGCAATGTCGGCCAGGGCAACGTTCGTATCGCGGCGCTCATCCGCGAAGCCGTGCCCGTCCCCCCGCTGGCCGAACAAGCCCGCATCGTCGCCGAGGTGGACCGCCGCTTTGCGGCTGCCGGACGGCTCGAAGCGGTTATTCAGACCACCCTGGCCCGGGCGGAGCAACTGCGCCAGGCGATTTTGGCGCGGGCCTTCACTGGGCAGATGTAGTTAGTTTTACTGTTGTCAGCGGTCAATGGTCGGCGGTCACAGCGAATGGCGAGGTTTTGAGCGGGTCGAATGGAAAGACCGGCCCGTCGAGGCAGGTCAGCCAGCCTGGGCCAACTTCACAACTGCCGCACAGGCCGATGCCGCAGCGCATGTGAGCCTCCCAGCCCAACTGCACCGGAATATTTTCGGTGGCGCAGCGAGCGGCCACTGCCAGCAGCATCCCCGGCGGGCCACAGGCGCAGACGGTTTTGGGTTTACCCGGAGTTTCAGCAAGGGCCAGTGAAACAGCATCCGTCACCCGGCCTTTTTGGCCCAGCGAACCATCCTCTGTTGTCAGCCAGAGAGAGACGCCCACCGCTTCAAACTCTTTGATCAAGATTAAATCAGACCTGCTGCGCGCGCCGATAATCGCCAAAACGTGGTAGCCGCCGGCCAGGGCTTGTCGAGCCAAAAAGAGCAGCGGCGCCACTCCGTAGCCGCCGCCGATGAGCAAAACCGGCTCGTTAGGAGCCGCCGGAGGCAAATCATAGCCCCGGCCCAGTGGTCCCCGCACCCACAGCCAATCCCCTACCTTTAATTGGTGCAGTGCCCGGCTGAACGGCCCGACCGCGGCGACGGTCAGGGTGATCGGGTCGGCCCCGGCCAGGCTGAAAGGTTTATCCTCCAGGCCGGGCAGCCAGACCATCACAAACTGGCCGGGGACAGCCTGCACCGCCCCATCCAACACGAAAGTTTTGGTGTAGCTGTTTTCAACCCGAATCTGGCTGATTTGCAAGGCCTCGGGGAGATGCATCGGCTGGATCAAAATTTTGTTCATTGTTACTCAAGCCAGAGGTGACTGGCACTTGGTTAGTCAGGACAAAAGTGCCAGTCACCTGGCTCATTCATTGATGGCTTCGACCCCGCAGCGACGCGATAGTTAAAAAATTATGCTGGGTCATAAAGTCGGCCAACTCCTGCCCAATCTCTCGTAGGGCCGACACCCCGCGCAGGTAGACGGCCGAGCCGACCCCGACCACACTGGCCCCGGCCATGAGCATTTCGGCGGCATCGCGGCCGGTCGAGACGCCGCCGGTGCCGATGATCGGCACGGAGACGGCCTGGGCAATCTCATAGACGCAGCGCAGGGCAATCGGTTTTAGCGCCGGGCCGGAGATACCGCCGACGCGATTGGAGAGGATGGGCCGGCCGGAAACGGCGTCAATGACCATCCCCGGCATGGTATTGACCGCCGTAATGGCGTCGGCGCCGGCCTCAACCACAGCGGCGGCAATACGGGCAATATCGGGCACGTTGGGAGCCAGTTTGACCGCCACGGGGCAGGTTACCGCCCCTTTGACCGCCTCGGTGACGGCAGCCGCGCTCTGGCAGGTCCCGGCAAAAGGCGTGCCAAACTCGTCGCCGACATTGGGGCAGGAAATGTTGACCTCGATCATGTCCGGCTTGCCGGCGGCCACTAGCCGGGACACCTGACCAAACTCGGCGACGGTCCCGGCAAAGATGCTGGCAATCAGGGGCACGCCCAGCGGCTGCAAGTACGCCCGCGTTTCGGCCAGAAGCTGCGCTTCGGCGGCTGCGCCGGGGTTGGTCAGGCCGATGGCGTTAATCAGGCCGCCGCCAAAATCCAGGGCGACCGGGTTGGGGTGGCCCTGGCGCGGCGTTGGGCCGCAGCTTTTCGCAGTGACCATACCCGCCCCGTTATGGGCGGCCCGCACCATCAGGGTTGCGCTGGTGCCGATGATGCCGGACGCCAAAACCAGCGGGGTTCGTAAACGAAAGCCCAAAAATTCACAGGCCAGTTTAGGATCGGGGGTGGCGCTGCTCATCGAGATACCTTTCCACCAGGGCGGCCTGTTCGGTTGAGATCCGGCCGGCTTCGTGCAGCACCCTGAGAATGTCGGACAGATGCAGGACTGCGTGCAGGCGGTAGCCCGCCTCGGCCAGGTTTTTAGCCCCGGACTGCTCCCGGTCAATCAGCACCAGGACGTCGGCCACGACCAGCCCGGCGCTCTCCAAAGTTTCAATCGCTTTGAAGATGCTGCCCCCGCTGGTGATCAAATCCTCAATCACGGCCACCTTTTCGCCCGCCCGGTAGACACCCTCGATCATTTGTCCAGTCCCATGTGCCTTGGCTTCTTTGCGCGGGTAAATGAGGGAGCAGTTCGCGGCCAGGGCTACGGCCGTGCCGATGGTCAGCGCAGCGTAGGGGACGGCGGCCAGGCGGTCGAAGGTGAGCGGCTGCAGCAGGTCAGCGTAGGCCCGCGCTGCCAGCCGCAAGAGCGTGGGGTTGGCGGTGAGGCGGCGCAGGTCAATGTAAAGGGGCGACTGCACCCCCGAAGCCAGGGTAAAGTGGCCGAATTGGACGCAGCCAACATCATATAGTTGCAGAATCAGGTCGTGTAAATGCTGCGGCAATCGGTTTTGCCCCCGAGCTGGCAGGGCGCTGCGGGCCTGGTTGATTTCCTCCTGCAGGGACTGGGCGGCCTCATGCGGGTTGGCGGCATAAATGACGCTCCGTGAAACCGGCACAATTAAGCCGCTGCCGTGGCGGTCGAGGCCGGCCCGCAGCGCCGCAGTTAAATCGCCTCCCTGCGCGCCGATGCCGGGGGCCAACAGCCAGCGCTCCGGGGCCAGGGCACGAAAACGGGCCAGCGCCTCCGGCTGCGTCGCCCCAACCACAAAACCCACCTGCGCGGCATTGCCCCAGCTCTGTCCCTGCCGGGCGATATGCTCAAACAGGAATTGACTCCCGTCGCCAAACTCTTGAACGGCGCTGGCGGAGGGATTGGAGGTATAGCCCAACACAAAAACCATCTTGCCGGGGTAAGCCAGAAAAGGGGCAACGCTGTCCCGCCCCAGGTAGGGACTCAAGGTAATGGCATCAGCGCCCCAAACTTCAAAGGCGGCCCGGGCGTAAGCGGCGGCGGTGCTGTCAATATCGCCGCGCTTGGCGTCGAGTAAGACGGGGATGCCGGCGGGTATGGCGGCAATGGTTTGGCGCAGCGCTTCCAGGCCGGCCGGGCCGTACTGCTCGTAAAAGGCAAAGTTGGGCTTGTAGCAGCAGACCAGATCGGCGGTTTGCTTGATCAAGGCCCGGCCCCAGGCGAGCAGAGCCTCAGTGTCAACGGCCTGGGGGAAGAAGTTGGGGAACTTATGAGGGTCGGGGTCGAGGCCGAGGCACAACAAGGAGTTGTTGCGCTCAATCGCGCCGGTCAGTTTTTCGACGAAGGAGTTATGGGTAGGTTCAGGCAAAGATGGCTCTCCTCAGTATCCTTATCAGGGGCAAATGTACTCGTAAAGTAAAAAAGATGCAAACAGGCCCCGGTGGTCATTGGTTGCTAATTGGGTTTGGGCCGGTCTTTCCGCTGGCCGGCCTCCAGCCGGGTGACCCGCTCGGCCAGGGCGGCCAGCCATAACAAAGCCTGACCGATGGCCTGCTCGGGGGTGATGTCGCCGCGCTCCCAGCGTTTGATTAACTCGGCCAACTCATATCGCTTCATAGGGGACTCTCCTTTTTGGTGAATTAACACGGATACGTGTATAATATGGTAAAATATAAGCGAGTTAAATCCTCGCTCATATCTGAAGAGATTATAACACTACTCCGTGTAACTGTCAAGTATCAATCAGGGTCAGGGGAGTCGGTTTGATAGAGGAAGCCGATCTCTTCGGCGATCATTTGGAGGAGTTTGCTCATGGAGCGGCGGGCGACGTGGTTGCCCACTTCCCAATCGCTGATGGTTTGCTGGCGCACGGCCAGCCGGTCGGCCAGCTCCTGCTGCGACCAGCCGGCATATTCACGCAGGGTTTTGATCTGCTGACCGGTCCAGCCCTTGAATTTGCGGATTGGGGTGACGCGATAGCTGATGCGAGCGGGGCGAAAGACGACAATTTTCTGCTCAAAATCCACGTCGTCCACCAGCCAGTCGGCCTCTTGCCAGGAACGGGCCTGGGCTGACCGGCTGTTGGCCCACCAGGCCCGCGTGCTCAGCGCGGTTGGCGGCAAAGGCCGGCCCAATTTCGCTTCTACCTCGGCAAAGCTCAACTCCAGAGGCACCGTGTCCGGCTGCTGCTGCAGATATTCAAATAGGGGATAGTACTTGCTTTGTGGCGACATTCAGTTTGGTCACGCTTTACAATAATTGTACTACACTTCACATAAAAATAGAAACCGTATCCTGGCCTGCTGGATTAGAGTCCGGTTGTCGTTTCACCCGCCGGCAGACTGGTATAAAGAGTTAGAACATCGCCCTGACTCTCGGCCCAGACCCGGCCTCCTTGTTTCTCGGCCAGGGCGCGGACGAGGGGTAATTCTAACCCACCCCGCCCCAAAGAGGTGCGTCCGGTCGAGTCAACATTGACCGTCAAATCGAACAGGTCCGTCTCTTCGGCCAGGGCTGAACTGGCCTGGGCAATTTCCAGGCAGAGGATGACTTCTGTGGCCTCATTCCAGGCAGTCAGAGTGATTGGCCCTTTTTTGGTTGTCTTAAAGGCAAATTTGAGCAAACTCTTGAGCATCTGAGCTACCCGGTCCCGGTCTGCCCAGACGGAGGAAAGGGTCGGGCCGACTTGGTTGACCAGCTCAGGCTGTCCCAGCTCGGCGGCGGTAAAGTTGGGCAGCGCTGCTTCAATTATCCCCCTCAAATCAATCTTTTTGGGGTCAAAGGTCAGGCGGTCCGCTTCCAATTTACTGAGGTCAACCACCGTGTTGATCAGGTACAGCAGGTTTTGGGCGCTCTGGTAAATGGCGCTGATATCGGCCTGCTGGGTTTCGTTGAGCGGCCCTTCGATCTCTTCGAGCAGCAGTTCGGCAAAGCCCAAGATCGAGTTCAGGGGGCCACGGAGGTCGTGAGAAAGGTGGTAAACTTCCAGCGGCTGGCGGGAGGGGCTGCTGGTTTGTTTTTGTAAAGCCAGGGCATGGGGCCGGGTGGGGGCGGCGTCGGTCATCAATTCCTCCAGGGTAGATATTGTGTTATCATTCTACCATAGGCAGGCTCATTTCTCAATTGACTTTCGGGTATTCCTCTGCTAAAATAGTGCCTGTAACGAAGTTGGGAGGGATGGCAGAGCGGTCGATTGCGGTGGTCTTGAAAACCATTGAGGCTGCAAGGTCTCCGGGGGTTCGAATCCCTCTCCCTCCGCAGTCTAGAGGATAGAAGATAGAGGATAGAAGATAGAAAGAGATACATTTCTATCTTCTATCTTCCATCCTCTATCTACATTACTTGGGGAGGTGCCAGAGTGGACGAATGGGGCCGCCTGCTAAGTGGTTGTCGGGGTAAAACTCGACCGTGGGTTCGAATCCCACCCTCCCCGCTACACTGACCGTCTTCTTACGGAGGCGGTCATTTTATTAGGTGACATGCGTGAGCTACGTTACCTGTTGCGTCTTGCATGTTGCGTATCACCGGATAACGGAAGACGCAACACGCAACACGATGTAAGGAGTAAGCGATGACCCTGCCACTTCTTCTGAAATCTGCCGCGGTTGGCCCATATGCGATGAATGCTTACGCGGTTATTTGCCCGGAAACGAAGCAAAGCCTGCTGGTAGACCCCGGCGCGGAGCCGGAGACGCTGCTGGCCCTGCTGGCCGGCTCAACGCCCGTGGGCATCGTGGTGACGCATGGCCATGACGACCACGTGGAGGCTTTGGACGAGATGAAGGCCAGGCTCAACGTGCCAGTCTCCATGCACCCCGGCGACTCGCCGATGAACCTCAGCGCCGATGTCTGGCTGGCCGATGGGGATACCATCGCGGTTGGGCAGCACACCCTGCGGGTTATCCATACGCCCGGCCACACGCCCGGGATGGTCAGCCTGATGCTGCCGGACCAGCGGGTCATTGTCGGCGATACGATTTTTAAGGGCGGGCCGGGGAAAACCTGGGCGCCCTACTACTTTGCCCTGACCATGGCCACGCTGCGCAACATCGTCTTCAAATGGCCCGACGATACCATCTGCTTCCCCGGCCACGGCCCTTCTTTCCGCATCGGCGACGAGCGCCCTGCCTTTGAAGCCTTTCTCCAGCGCTCCCACCCGGCCGATTTGCACGGCGATGTGTCGTGGGATATGTGAGATAAGGGTGTATGAACTGGCAGCGCCTGGCCCCAACCCTGACCTCCATCGCCCTCATTTTAGTTATCACCTTTTTGCGTGACAAATCGCGCACCTTCGCGGCCATCGTTGCCGTGACCCCGATCAATATTACTCTGGCCCTGTGGATTGTCTCTGGGGCCACCGGCGACGACCCGGCCAGCCTGGCCGATTTTTCCCGCGTCCTGCTGGTGGGGCTGATCCCGGTGGTGCTCTGGGTGGTGACCGCCTTTCTGACTTTTCGAGCCGGGTGGTCGCTCTGGGCCACCTTTGGGCTGGCCTACCTGGTTTGGGCGGCGCTGCTGGGATTGGGCTTTGCGGCGGGGTGGTTGTCGGTTGAATAAACCAGTGTAGACGGTAGGCGGTAGACGGGGAAAAAATACGGGCCTGTGACTCTGCTACCGGTTGGTTAACGAGTGATAATCTCCAGGTTTGTGCTGCTCTCCTCATTTTTAGCCCCAGCTAAATTATGTCAAATCGAATATTTCGAATGAAAATTGCAATATAACGGGGGTAAGAAGCTATTGAGTTGCGACTCGAAATGTGTTATTATGTCAACATAATTTAAAATCAATGTAGCCTTTAACAAGTGAAATCAGCGCGCGGGGTCGCATGGACCCGGCGCGTTGTTGTTTATAGGGCATCTAGTTGAATATTGGGAGGAATATTATGGCCGCAGCCTCTACTACCGCCAGCCAAAATTCTGCTTTGGGTTGGGCGAAGATATTAGGGAAAATATTCTACCTGCTTCTGGCATTGCTCATTGTTTTCTTGATCTTTAAATCCGCCAGGTGGAATTGGGGTCTCATTAGCTTCTTCGTCGCGGTTTTGGGATATATCCTTATTTTTGTCGAGAGCGATTTCAAGAGGCTGGCTCTATTTATGTTCATCACTTTATATTTTGCCACCGATTTTTCCATCGGCCTCTACCGGCTTTTAACCAGCGACGACAGGGTTATAGCTGCCATTCGAGAAAACTCTACTCTTACTTTTCTTTTAGGGGCACCTAGCGATCGTTTAGTTTGGTCCATTATCCTGGGATTCATCTTAGCCCTGGTATTCACTCTGGTCCCTCTCCTTCTTCTCTCTTTTATCAGTGCAGTTTATGTATTGGCGCTGCACAAAATGGATGGAGTGAGTTGGTGGGATGCGACGCTCTACACCATCAGCTTGATTTTAGGCATTAACTTAGCTTACATGACGGTTGAAAATGGCCAGGCGGTTATCACCAAAGAAGCAGGCAAACTTGGTGTCCTTGGTGGGCCAGGACACTTGATTATCAAGCAGGGTAATGTGGTGGTACTGGAACGAGGAGGGAAGATTACTCGGATTGTTAATGCGGGGGTAGTTAAGCTTAAACCGCTGGAAACGATTCGTAATATTTTCGTTTTAAATGTTCAATCTAGCCCGACTGAGACAACCCGGATAGAACACGTCCTGACCAAAGACCGCATTCCCTTAACTGTGACAGCGAAAATAGCTTTTCAAATCGAACCAGCGAGTGAGGCGGACAAGCGTCCCGAGAGCCGAATTGCTCCCAACGGTGAGGCATTGACGCCCAAACTAGATGATGGTCTGTATCAAGTATATGAAGGAACGGTTCGCAAGGCTGCTTTGATGTCACAAAGGATTGAATTTTCTGACGTCCCTATCCGTGTTACCAAGTGCGACGAAATGATCTGTCGCGATATTCAGGTAACCAAGTGGCAAAGTGTTGCGGGCAGCACTCCTGAAGCTGAATTGCGAGATCACATTATGAGCCATCGCTTTGATGAGCTTTTTGAGTTGGTTGACAGCACCGCCGGGGAGAAGCCTGATGTCCGGGTCAACAAGCGTAAAATCTATGAAATTGAACAGGCTATTTTCAATCAAATTAAACCGACCAAAATTGCGATATTTGGGGTATTGGTGCGTGGTTTTGATATTGTGAAAATTGAGTTCCCCAAGTGGGCGGAAGATATGCTGCTGAATCGTTGGGGGGCGCCGTGGAAGCAGCAGATTGATTTGATTGGGGTTGAGACTAGTCTTCAAGCCAAGGTACTAGGGGCGCAGGGCGACCAAAAGGCTAGATTGTTGGAGGCGCAAGGCGAACTTGATGTTGCAGATTTGGCTGCTCAGGCTATACTGATTAAAGCTCGCGCCGAAGCGCAGCAGAGAATAATGGAAGGGCGCAGTGAAGCTGAGGCACGGGCAGCATTCTTCCGCTTTGTAATTGAAGCACTTCAAGTTGAAGGACGTCCGATAGATCCCGAATTAACCCGCGCAATATTACAACAACTCGCCACCACTTTTGCTTCGGTTAACGATCTCGAGACCTTTATTAGAGTACAGGGCAGACTGAACCAACAAAGTTTCTTTATTGGCCAGCGTAATCTAGCAGAAGTTGAGTAGACATCTCATGCAATCTATGTCAAGCTCAAAGGTTGAGCGAATATTCGTATCATCAGATAAGCAAGCAATTGATGAAATAATTGAGTTTCTAATAAATCCACAGGGTGGGGGACGCCCGGATTTACCTCAGGCAGTAATCGGTTACTGGGAGGATGCTGTAGCCGCATATGAGAAGGCAGAACCTGATTGGAATTCGGCCAAAACATCTTGCGCTAATGCGAAAATTATTTTAGAAGGACTTCGTCGAGATAGTGATACGGAAATTATGGAAGCAGATAGGGCTCGAGGACAAATCTTAATTTTCCTAGGCGCTATCTATTTAGCTCTAAGAGATATTTCAACTGCAAATTTTTCCTTCGAAGAGGCGATTATACCTCTACGTTCGTGGAGTTATAAATATTTTGAGAGCTTGGCTCATTTTGGCAAAGCTATAGCTCTCAAAGGACAACAAAATTGGCCCAAAGCTTCGGAGGCTTTGCAAAATGCTTTAGATGCCATACGGGACGACATTTGGTATATTTACAACCCTCCCCATCTGCGAAGTTTGGAAATTCGGATTAAGCAAGAATTTCTCTCTACTCCAATAGGACGCATTGAATACCAGAGTAACGCATACGATACTACGGGATCAGAACCAACTACGTCTCATTTTCCTAGTCCTATTCGAATATCAGTACCGAAGGATACTGGCATTAGGCTGGGTCTTATTGTTGAAGACGACATTCTAATTCTTCACTTTTATTTCGACAAATATATTCCACTTAACGCTTTTTATCAGACCGTTCTTCCTATTGTTGAAGCTTTAGACCGTATCAACAAAGCTTTAATTTCTCTAATTAAGCCCCAGATAGAACCAAACGTAATATCAATAGAAAATATTCTATTCTCATCTCTCGAAATTAGCTTAGGAGACTTCATTCCAGAGACCCTTGAAGTCATACGACAGTTGATTAAGGATTTCAAGTTCCGAAATATGCACGAGAAAAGGATGGCAGAACTCGAAGAGGTGAAAGCACGAGTAGAAATTACAGGAACTATTTTAGATCAAGTCCTCAAATTGGTTGCTCCGGATGCGTCACCTGAAGAACGCCGGAGCATTGCAAATCAAATCTTTCCCGATCTTCAATTTATTCTGAGATCTGTTGATCCTCAAAAATTGTTAGTTAGCGACAAGGACAAGAAAGATGAGGTGTTAACCTTTAATCAAACATCTGTAGACCGTACAGTTAGACAGCCTCGCACCACTACGCCACCAACGCCATCTAAATTTCCACCTCGTGAATTTGTTCAGATACCTGTGGTAAGTGATATTGCTGCCGGAATGGGCGTGATTGCTGAGGAGAACATCGTAGAGTATCTTCTGTTGGATGATAGTCATCGAAATGGAGCCGATTTTGGGGCGAGGGTAGTAGGCAACAGTATGATGGAGCGTGGTATCTTTCCTGGCGATATTGCACTTATTCGCCAACAGCCAACAGTTAGTAATGGAGAAATTGCTGCTGTCGTAATAATGACTCCCAAAATAGAAGCTCTAGGTGTTCTTAAACGATATTTTGTCGTCTACAAAAATCGTAAAGATCTGGCACATTGGCTGCTCGAGTCGAGCAACTCCTCAAGTGAGCATTTAGTTGTGATTCCGAGTGGCGCTGATGTAGAAGCGATTCGTGACTTTTATACCAAGAAAATCAAAGCAGGTAAATTACTTAATCCTATAGAGTTTTATGAGGATGCTGAGATAACTATTGCCGGAAAATATGTTGGATTAGTGAGAAAAAACTAGAAAAGGTTTTATGTCCCCTCGCAATATTTTTATGTCATGCGATGACATCAGGAAACTGATAGCGAACAATTATCATCGCTTGCAAAAACGTAGAGAACAGGAGGCTCTGCTAGGAATCTCCGTTGATCCTAGCATTCCCTTGGAAATAGAAATCATTGAGGAAACGATTAGACACTTGCAGGTAGAATTAAAAGCCTGTGAGGATGGTAGTATCGCTGGCGGATCTCCTTCGATTCTCTCCAAATTTATTGACGATACTAACCTCAAACAACGGGTACAGATATTCCTTTCGGGAAATCTTTCATCACTGCCTGTTGATCGTCAATCTGCGGCAATTCATGCTTTTGCAGTTGAGATGGGAATTTCTGCCCGATCAATTGAAGTGTATCGTGTTTATGGGATCCATATTGCTGAAGGAGAAACAACAGGCCATATCCTAGAAACCAAGGAATTAGAAGAAACACCTATCTGGCCGATACCAATAATCACTGGTCTTACCAGTGGGCTTAACCCCATTTCAGAGGACACAATTCAAGATTATGCTTATTTAAGTGAACATGAGCGTAAGGATGCCAATTACTTTGGGCTAGTTATCGTAGAAGATGGGATGAAAAGTGATGGGATTTTCCCAAAGGATATTGCACTTATTCGCCCACAACCAACCGTTAAACTTGGAGAGATTGCTGCTATTGTTATTCAGACGCCCAAAGTGAAGCTTGGAGTGCTAAGACGATACTACATCGTCTACGAAAAACGTAAAAAGTTAGCGCACTGGTTGTTGGAGGCTAGTAACCCTACAAGCAAGCATTTAATTGTGATGCCAAGTGAAGTTGATATAAATGCGATACAAGAACTTTATGCCGCACAAATTCAGGCTGGAAGGGTACAACTTTACGCCGATGCTGAATTAATCATTGCCGGAAAATATGTTGGGGTAGTGAAAAAGAGCTAAGAGCAAAATATCCTTATCTCTTTTGATGGCCACTTTCATCAGGGATTACAATGTGCCAACAACCTAAACCAAAATTATAAGCTGTAATTAACCGGGATTTTTGGAGCATCATGTCTTCTGAGGATGGTTCTTCATCGAAGAAACAGATACGTACCAGCCTAGGATGATCTGCATATCTTGATAGAAAATCCCTGTAGTTTAATAGTTTTCGTGGTTTCAGTTTACTGACAGAATAAATATTATGCTCATTCGAGAACCTCAAGGTAATTGGCTGCAGAATTACTTTTCTCTCTTTTGAGTGAATTTCATTTGTAGTTTTGGCCTGCTCCCTGGTGGCCCTAACAGTGGATGAGTTGAGGGAGAACAGGTTATGACTCATATCTCTTTGACTCCTATTTTATTTCCAGAACTAACACACTGGTTATGATTAAAAGCAATAACATATCAAGTGGTTTAAAAATTAAAACGCTCCGAGCGCACCTCATATCTCTGAAAAGCGATACTTGGGCAGGGAGCGTTAAAATACAGGAGCAGCAACAACATAAACCATATGCCAGTCCACTTAAAATTCTTAACGTTCAACCGCCAAAGGATGACGTTTCAAAGTATCAAAGTTGAAATTATATCTACAGTGTAGCGAATTTCCGGTAAAATTCAATAGCTCAAACAGTACATAAGTCGGGGTTACATGGATAGTTTTTTACGCTGATCTATCGCTGATTTGGGCTAGTTACTGTGCAATTTGGTTGTTCACAGAAAATTAAATTTGAGTTAAGTAGTTTGTGATTTAACGAAACGAGGTGACATATGCCATTATGTATCTCCTGCCGTGGAGAATATTGGAGTCCCGCTCAAATTAGCCAAGCTGCCAAGAAACTTCCATCACCCGCAACTCCACCTACCTCTCTACCGTGGCCAAAATCCCTAGATGAAGAAACTCCTAAACCAGGTGCGCTTGAACCTAAACCCCTTTCAAATCTAGCGCAAGTGTATGGCCGCTCGGAAGAATTAGCTCCATACATCTGCGCTCGTTGTGGACAGAGCAACGAACGCTGGCATGCATGGTCTAGTACTGGCGGTCTGGCTCATTTTAGTCGCTTCTTTTTTGGCTTCTGGGGCATCCAGGCGCTTATTTCTTTTTTGTTACCGCTTATCGCCTATGTTCCGGGGGTTGATTTTACACCAGTGGCTTCGGAGCGCATCGGTATCCCTTTGGCCATCTTGCTCATCTTCGTTAACGTTTCACTACTATACGGTCTGAGAGATTCGCTCTGGCGATATGATCTCTTGGCCAGAGTTGGGCGCGGTTTCAGGCCTCCGTTGGCCCTATTAGGGATTACCGCCTTCGTTCTGGCACTAATTTTTGGGTTGGCCATCGTCTTTATGCTCGAAGCGCGTACGGCCACTCCAGATGCAGGGCCGATTGAAGGAGTTGCGCGTGTCATCACTACTATTTTATTAGCAATGACCTTTGTCAACGTGGCGCTCTCCGCCATGTTTATGTCTGCGCATGATTATAGCAACTGGCTGAATAGAGAAATGCCTCAGCCGATCTTTGCTCAAGAAAGCCGACTTTTAGGGGTAATTGAAGATAGTTTACGGGAGAAGATTCAGCGGGCGACCAGCAAGAATAAGGTGGTAGAAACTACGATTACAGATATAGAACGTACTGCCGATGCCGGAGTTATTCTGCTAATTAGTACGGAAACAGACGCTGACCAGGTATCAGAGAAAGAGGCGTTCAAACAACTGCAAAGTTGGCGGATTATGGCAAATCGGTGGGGACGGATTCAAAAGCTGCAGACAGAAGGGACACCCCGATACATTGTAATCGAGAAAAAGCCCGCCGAGGCGGATAAGGACGCGGAAACTGAGAATGGCAAAGTTGAGCCTGCCAAAGAAGGGGAGTTAATTATAGCCGGAGAAAGTTTTAACTCGCAGAGTGAAACTACGATTTCAATTGCTTCCAACAGACGACACTGGATGGGATGAGAATCCTCCTATACAGTTAAGGACCAGAAAGCGTACCTTGAGTTTGATCACCGAACAGAATATCTCGACCATAGTTCAAGAACGAAAGATACGCCGTATTTCGCTCAGGATAGCTTTCAATGTATCAGGCAGCAACTCTGAGTTGCCAGTGATGGCCAAAATCAAGACTGTCACGATAATTGTCGTAGCCAAAACCACGAACCAAGTTTGACTGCTACCTGTGAGAATGAGGAAAAGCAAGATCAAGGTTACAGTCAGCACTAAAAGGGTCATCAGGTCTTGATCTTTATTCCCTCGGTGTTTTCCGCTTTTATCGGGTTGTGTAATCATGACCGCCATCCTTTCGTTGTATTTAGAACCTTTGTTCTAATTGTATTTTATAAATAACACTAGGTCAAGTAAACGTGCCAAGCAAGATTTGCAATGAGGTTATAGAATACGGTTCGGATAAAATGAATTCCAGAGCTGATAAATCCCATTTGATTTTGTCACAACGTGGGAATAAGGTACTGTATCGAAGTGTAGTTGATTTCTGACGAAATTACAATAGCCTTTTAGGTCATTGTTCCGTTCTAAAGGAGGCATGGCTAGTCGAATGATAGGCCACGCCTTATGTGGCAGCTATTGCAGTAGACTGCTAGGGATGAATTTCCTTGCCAACTCCGCCGAATCACTTCCAAGCCCCAAATCCGACTGCAACATGCCCGGCGTGACTATCCTTTCGGTGACTCTCTAAACCGCAAATATCAAACCAACCTCACCACCTCCCCCGGCTCCTCAACCAACACCTGCGCCCCGCTCGCCACCAACTCTTCAGCAGAGCGAAACCCCCACAACGCCCCGACCGGAAACATCCCGGCGGCGCGGGCGGTTTGCATATCGGTGGCGGTATCGCCCAGGTAGAGGAAGTTGGCGGGGGGGATGTTCAGGCAGGCGGCGATTTCGATGGCCCCGGCCGGGTCGGGTTTGCGGGGAACGGCCTCGCGCAGGCCGAAGACCGGGTCGAAGGTCCAGCGGGGCAGCAATTCACGAACGCAGCGCTGGGTGAAGTCATGCGGCTTGTTGGAGAGGACGGCCAGTTTCAGGCGGCGGGCCGCCAGAGCGTCCAGCATTGCGGTTACGCCCGGATAGGGTTTTGTTTCGACCTGCCAGTTCTGGTCGTAGTCGGCCTGGAACGCGGCCAGGCAGGTCTCAATGGTCGCCGCATCCCGCCGGTTTTCCGGTAGGGTGCGTGTCACCAGCAAGCGCGCTCCCTCGCCGACGAAGTAGCGGTAGGCATCGAGGGGGTGCGTGGGCAAACCCCGCGCCGCCAACACCCGGTTCATGGCGTTGCCCAGGTCGGCCAGCGTGTCGAGAAGGGTACCGTCAAGGTCGAAAAGGACAGCTTGGTAGGTCATGTGAATTTCCCTCGTGTCTTCTCAGTAATTTGGAAGGTTGGAAGGCTGGAGGACTGGGTATTTTCCAACCTTCCAGTCTTCCTATCTTCCGGGTCTCCATAGGGATACCTTGAGTTTCTGAACAGATACCTTCCTCACTTACCGGATCACTTCCAGCCCCCCCAGATACGGCCTGAGCACCTCCGGCACGACGATACTCCCATCGGCCTGCTGGTAATTCTCTATCACCGCAATCATCAAGCGCCCCGGCGGTAAGCCGCTGCCATTCAACGTGTGCAGAAATTCCGGCCTGGCCCCGCGCTCGCGGCGGAAGCGCAGGTTGGCCCGGCGAGCCTGGAAGTCGGTCACGTTGCTGCAACTGCTGATCTCCATCCACTCACCCTGTCCAAATTCGCCGGGAACCCAGACTTCGACATCATACTTTTTGGCGGCGGCAAAGCCGAGGTCGCCGGTGCAGATTTGCACCACCCGGTAGGGCAGCTTGAGCCGCCGGACCAAATCCTCGGCATTGCCGACAATCTCCTCCAGATGCTCGTAGCTGTGCTCCGGCAGGGTGTAGTGGTACATCTCGACTTTTTCAAATTGATGCACCCGCTTGATGCCGCGCACGTCGCGCCCGGCGCTCATTTTCTCCCGGCGGAAGCAGGGGGTGTGGCTGAGGTAGCGGATGGGGAGCTGCTCAGCTTCCAAAATCTCGTCGCCAAAAATGCCGGTCAGGGGGACTTCGGCAGTGCCGATGAACCAGTAATCCTCCTCGGCGTCGTGGTACATATTCTCGCGGAACTTGGGCAGATGGGCCGCGCCGATCATGGCCTGCTCGCGGACCATAAAGGGCGGGTAAATTTCGGTGTAGCCGTGTTCGCGCACGCCCACGTCAATAAAGAAGTTGGTCAGCGCCCGATGCAGCGCCGCGCCGGCCCCTTTGAAGAGGTAAAAACGGGTGCCGCTTAGTTTGACTCCCCGCTCAAAATCAATGATGCCCAGCGCCTCACCCAGCTCCCAGTGCGGCTTGGGGGTAAAATCAAACTGGGTCGGCTCGCCCCAGCGGCGAACTTCCACGTTGTGGTGCTCGTCCGGGCCGACCGGCACGCCGGGGCCAGGCATGTTCGGCACGTAAAGCTGCTTCTCGTACAGGTCAGCCTCGACCTGGCGCAGTTGCTCGTCAAGCTGGCTGATTTTGTCGCCCAGACCGGCGATTTCGGCTTTCTTGGCCTCGGCTTCGGCCTTTTTGCCCTGGCCCATCAACTGGCCGATGGCCTTGCTGCCGGCGTTCCGCTCCTGGCGCAGGGTTTCGACTTCCTTCAGCAAGTCGCGCCGCTGCCGGTCAAGCTCCAAAATTTCGTCAACCGGCGCGTCGGTGTTGAGGTCGCGCAGCGCCGCTTTGACCTGCTCCGGGTTCTCCCGGATAAAGTTTAGGTCGAGCATAGGGTCCTCCTTTGATCAACTAAAATATTGCAGGGTAACAGGGGTAGCAAGTAGCAGGGTAGCAGAGTTGTAAAAAAATGCTACCCTGCGACTTTGCTACCTTGTCACTCTGCTGCCTTGAAAACAAAAACCCCCGCCCGTAAAAGGGCGAGGGTCATCACTCGCGGTGCCACCTTTTTTCGCCGGGCATTTTTCCCGGCAATCTCATCGGCGCGATAACGGGCGCACCCGGAACGGCTCGTCGCCGCCGGCTCAGAAGTGGACTTCAGCCGTCCCCTCGCGCGCCTCACACCGGCCGGCGCGTCTCTGTGTAGTCCAGGGATTGGCTTACTTTTCTCCGTCACTGCCAATGCGGGAGATTATAACACAAAGTTAGAATTTAGCAAGCACTTACAACTCGCCGCTAGGGCAATCGCATACTAACCTTGTCTATGAGCCTGAGGCTGAAGCCATCAGGCTGAAAAGGCAAAGCATCCTTCAGGATGCTCAATTTTAGGGCGCTTGAGCGTCCTTTGCCCTCATCAGCTTGGGGTTTCAACCCCAAGCGACTTGGCTGCAAATCGAGTATGCGATTGCCCTAACTTTACCCCAAATGCTTCGCTACTAGGCCGATTTGTGGTAGGATAAGGTCCCTGATCTGCAAAACACAAAATGAGGAGGCTTCAATCTCCATGTTTAACCAATTCAGGAATTTTATCACCGCCGACACCCTCGCCGCCAACCTGGGCAGGTTAGTCCTCATCCTATTTTTGACCTGGCTGGTAGCGGAGGTAGGGAGCTGGCTGGCTGTCAGGATGCTCAGGGGACGGGCCTTGCGCTGGCGGCAGATAGAAGAACGGCGCTTGCTGACCTTGCAGTCATTGGTGGGAAGTGCGGTTAGAGTCATGGTTTGGATTGCCGGGGTCGTGGTAGTTCTCTTTGCCCTGGGTATTCCGGCGGGAGCTATTTTGACTGCCCTGGGTTTGTTTTCTGCCGGCTTTGGCCTGGGCGCCCGGCCCCTCATCAATGATTACCTGGCTGGGATGGTCCTTATCTTTGAAGATCAGTTCTCGGTAGGGGAGAAGGTAGAAATGCTGGAAGTCATTGGCACGGTCGAGGCGGTGGAACTGCGGACCACCCGCCTGCGGGCTATGTCGGGTGAATTGTTCATTGTGCCTAACGGCGAAGTACGGGTCGTCCGCAACCTCTCCCGTGGATCGTTTTCGGTCGCCAATATAAAAGTAACGGTGGTTACCGCAGACCTGGCCAGGGCATTGGAGGTTCTGGAAGATGTGGCTGATACGGCTCAAACCCGATTTCCAGAGCTGATGGAACGGCCCGAAGTGTTAAGCATCGAAGGGGCTATCTCTAACCGTGTCGAATTAACCCTGGTAGCCAAGGCAGCCTATGGGCGTGGAGCGCAGCTCCGGCCACAACTCATGACGGCTGTAACCGATGCTCTGGAGCAGGCCGGCGTGCAAATTGTCGGCTAGAACTGCTGCCGGAGGTTTTCACCGGTTGGCGGTCTTGACCGATTTCGCAATCGGCCTGGCGCGTGTTATAATCACCGCACCCTTTTTGAAAGAATCGAGAGCTATGCGACCACAATATTATTATGACCCGCCCCGTTCCGACTGGACTCGCCGCCTGAAAGAGCCGCCCTGGAGCTATTTATTAATAGCCCTGGCTGTTGGCCTGGCCATCTATATGGTTTTTGCCTTGCCCCAGTACGGCGCGCGCATTTTGATTTTACTCATCGCTTTTCCCATCCACGAGTTGGCCCATGCTATCACAGCTTATCGCCTGGGCGACTCGACCCCCAAGTACGATGGCCGGCTGACCCTTAATCCCCTGGCCCATCTCGACTTTTTTGGCTCGCTGCTGTTGATGATTGCCGGCCTGGGCTGGGCCAAGCCGGTGCGGTTTAATCCCGGCGCTGTCCGCCCCAATCCGCGCACCGGGGCGATGATTGTGGCGGCTGCCGGACCGCTCTCGAATCTGGCCCTGGCGATTATCCTGGCCCTGCTGTGGCGCGCGGTTGACCCCATCCTCCCGCTGGGGATTCAAACCAATAGTTTCATCAATTTGTTCTTTATCTTTGTCCAGATTAATATAGCCCTGTTCTTTTTTAATTTGATTCCCCTGGCTCCGCTGGATGGTTTTATGGTGCTGCGTGGCCTTTTGCCGTATCCATTAGCCTACCAACTGGAACGGATTCAACCGTTCAGCTTTATCATCTTTCTCCTTCTTTTCATCCTGCCCATCCCCATTTTAGGTTGGTTAATCAGCGGGCCGACGCGGGCGGTGATGAGTGTTTTGTTTTAGTTCGCCCCGAACTAAAGTTCAGGGTTGATAGCTAAAGTATGCTCAAGCATACTAAAAAAGTGAACCGACGAGGCAGGAAGGGAGTCGGCTTCAGCCGACCTGAGCTATTAGCCTGAGATTTTAATCCCAGGCGTAAGGCTCAGTTCCGTAAATTTAGCCAATCATCATGTCAGCTTCTCCCAAAATAACTCGTCCGGCCCTTTACCGCGCCAGTCAATTTTTTGCAGCCGTTAAAGCCGTGCTGCTGCCGGGTGGTCTAACCCAGGCGGACGAAGCGCTGGTTACCGCTATCCTGACGGCTCCGGCCCAGCAGCGCCTTTTCGCCCGGATGTCGCCCAACGACCGGCGTCACGCTCTGGCGGTGGTGCGCACCTTGCAGCAGGCCGGTTATGAGCAGCCAGCGTTGCTGCAAGCGGCGCTGCTGCACGATGTGGCCAAGAGTTTGGGCCAGCCCATTCTCCATCGCGTGGCGATTGTGCTGCTCAAGGCGTTCTGGCCGGCGGCGCTGGAGCGAATCTGTGAATGGCGAACGGCGAATGGCGAATGGCGAGCCAGGATCGAAGATTCTTCCATTCGCCTATTCGCCTATTCGCCTATTCCTTACTGGCGCAGGCCGTTTGTGATCCATGCCCACCATCCGGCTATTGGAGCTGCCTGGGTCGAGGAAGCTGGCTGCGATCCGCTGGCCGTCCGGCTGATTGCCCGGCATCAAGAAACGCTCACCGGCCAACCTGCCGGCGAAGAGGAAAAATTACTGGCTGCCCTGCAATGGGCCGATAATTTGAATTGAGGCAATAAGGAGTAGGTAGTAGGGAGTAAGGAGTAGGGTTATCTTCCCTACTCCCTACTCCTTACTTCTTACTCCCCACTTACTACGAGGTTTCTATGAGCGATTTTACGATAACGATTGTCGGCGCGGGGGTGATTGGCACCTCCATGGGCTTGGCTTTTAAGCAGACTAAAGATGCGCCCCGGCTGCTGGTGCATGACAAAGATAATGAACAGGCCAAAGCAGCGGTCAAATTGGGCGCGTTTGACAAAGCCGAGTGGAATTTGATCAACGCCTGCGAGCCGGCCGATTTGATTGTGCTGGCTATTCCTTTGAGCGGTATCCGGCCTACGCTGCAAGTCATTGCTCCTTATCTCAAAGCCGGGGCCGTAATTAGCGATACCGCCCGCAGCAAGGGTCCGGTGCTGGCCTGGGCCACGGAGCTGCTGCCGGCGCATGTCCACTTTATTGGCGGCGACCCGCTGGTCCATGCGGCGGGGTCTGGTCAGGGGTATGCTTCTGCCAACTTGTTCCACAACCGGCTTTACTGCCTGACCCCGGCTTCGACGGCGGATGAAACGGCGGTGCAGCTTATGGTGAGTGTTGTCAGCATACTGGGAGCCAAGCCGTTCTTTTTGGATGCGCCGGAACACGACGGTCTGGCCGCAGCGGTAGATACCCTGCCCAGTATCCTCAGTGTAACCCTGCTGCAGACGGTCGCCAGTGAGCCTTCCTGGCGCGAGATGCGCAAGCTGGCCGGCAGCCTGTTTGCGCAGACCTCGGCCGGCGCTGGCGGCGACCCGGACTCACTGAAAGACAGCCTGCTGGGACAGCGCGAAACGCTGCTCCACTGGCTCGATAGCTACCAGGCCCAGTTGCAGCAACTGCGGATGCTGCTGGCCGAAGGCGAAACGTCGGCTGAGACCCTGGCCCAGAAACTGGATCAGGCCATTGTTGAGCGGCATAACTGGCTGGCGGATTACCAGCGGGGTGACTTTGATGATCCTGAAATGGCTTCCACCCCCATTGAACGACCCGGCTTGATGAAGCAGTTGATCGGTTTTGGCGGGGGGAGAAGAAAGCAGGGGAGCAGGGGAGAAGAGGAGCAGGGGAGAAGAAGATAGGGGAGGCAGTATCACCCTTGCACCCCTGCCGAGTTTTATGGCAGTTTTTGTTTACATTGTCGAGTGCGCCGACCAGACTCTCTACACCGGCTGGACGACGGATCTAACGCGGCGGCTCAAGGCGCACAACGCCGGGCGGGGGGCCAGGTACACCCAACAGCGCGGGCCGGTGCGCCTGGTTTATGTGGAAGAACTGCCGGACCGCCGCGCCGCCTTGAAACGTGAGCTGCAAATCAAGCGCATGCCGCGGGCGGACAAGCTCAAGTTGATTGGGTAAAATTCCCTGTCTTCTCGTTCCCAAACTGAGTTTGGGAACGAGAAGAACGCTCCTCGCCTCACGTTCCCCGCTTCTTGCTATTCCTTCCGGCCTGGAGTAAAATCGGGACCAGAAGAGGCAAGTGATACTTTGCACGAACCAAATCCCGCGTCTAAAAGTCTAGATATCCTCATGCTTTCCCCCACCATGTTCTTTGCCGACTACGGGGCGCACGTGCGGATTCTGGAAGAAACAGTGACGCTGCAAGCCCTGGGGCATCAGGTCACTATTTTGGCCTATCCCAATGGCCGGGACCTTCCCGGTGTCCGGGTGCATCGCTGCTGGGGCGTCCCCTTTAATTACCGGGTCATCGTTGGCTCCTCCCGTCACAAAATTTACCTGGATATGCTGCTGGCAGTTATGTCGCTGAAATATGTCATCCAGCACAAGCCGGATATTATCCACGCTCACCTGCACGAAGGGGGCTTGATTGGCTGGGTGTTGAGCAAATTGACCGGAGCGCCGCTGGTGTTTGACTTTCAAGGCAGCCTGACGGCTGAGATGCTTGACCACAATTTTCTGAGAGCCAACAGTCCCTTTTATAAATTTTTATCCTGGCTGGAGCGCCGCATTGATGACGCCGCCGATGTTATCCTGACCAGCTCGACCCATGCCGCCAACCTGCTGGCGACAGAATTTGGGGTGCCGGCAGCTAAGATTAATCCCACCCCTGACTGTGTCAACGCCGATACATTTTGCTCCGATCGCTTTTCTATCGCCGAGAAGCAGCAGTTAAAAGAGGAACTTGGCCTGCCTCCCGGCAAAAAAATAATCGTCTACCTGGGCGTTCTGGCTCCTTACCAGGGCACGGATAAACTGCTGGAGGCCCTGGCGCATCTTCAGGAGATGCGCGACGACTTTCATCTGCTGTTGATGGGCTATCCGGGGGTAGAGCATTACCGAGCCAAAGCTTACGATTTGGGACTGGCCGAGCAGGTCACCTTTACCAACAAAATTATGTACGATGAAGCGCCACGTTACCTGGCTTTGGGCGACATTGCTACCGCCCCTAAAATTTCGGCCACCGAAGGCAGCGGCAAAATCCTTAATTATATGGCAATGGCCTTGCCGACCGTCACCTTTAATCTGCCCGTTAGCCGGGAATTTCTGGGTGATGGGGGTATTTATGCCGCCGACACCAACAGCGAGGCGCTGGCAGCAGCGCTCAACCGGGCGCTCGATTTATCGGCTGCCGAACGCGCGCACCTGGGCAGTTATTTGCGGCAACGGGTAATACGCCACTTTTCCTGGCGGCGCGCCGGAGAGCAGATCG
The DNA here is from genome assembly GCA_016860845.1 of Chloroflexota bacterium. The sequence continues at coordinate 26,305 of BOKF01000028.1, read as the reverse complement.
AGTTGGTCTATCGCGCGCTGTTGGCCGGTGAACCCCTGCCAGCTTCCAGGCTGAAACCGGCAGTCTACCGCTTGCCGGAAAAGCCGTGAAGATTGAGCCACCTTAAAAAATGTGATTTTTAAGATAACCTCGCAACTTTTTTCCCCTCTAAAAGACTCTCATAATAGGGCTGGTGGCATAATTAAATGTGGCGTAATTTGAGGTCAGGTTCAATTTGGTTGGCCTCTTTGTCCCGTTGCTTTGGGTTAAACACTTGTGCTAAAATCAGTTATAACAATTAGCTAAGGAACGCGAACTAAATAGTTTACCCGCCAATCTCGTTCCCAAACTCAGTTTGGGAACGAGATTGGGGAAATCAGTTATAACAGTTAGCCAAATGATCACCACTTCCCAAAGTGAAAAATGAGAGGTTGGTCGGAAGAGTGAACCGAACTTTTTTTCAGGCAAGTTTATTTAAGTTAATCCGCGCCCTGGCTCTGGCCGTCATCGGTTTAGATTGGTGTGCCGGGGCGATGGTCCTCGCGGCTGACCCGGCAGTGAATGTGGTAGCACCCTCCAATGAGTTTGGGGAGGCGGGCGCTGCCCTGGGCAATGTGTGGGATATGAACAGTCTGAATGATGTCGCCTGGACTCAGCCCGATGCCAAAAATCGTAAGGTGCAGTATACACTCTGGCCGGCGACAGCCCCGGGTGTTCCCCCCGGAGGCTCCGGTTTCGTGTTACGCGGCGTTACCCCCAAAGGCAGCGATCTGGCTTCCGCTTTCTATACTAATTCGCAGGTTAGCATTCCCAGCCACATTTACCGTTATCTTATCTACCGTCTCTATCTGGCGCCCCATCAACCCGACGAGGCCGGGATTCAACTCACCAATGCTCGTCTGCTTTATACTTCGCAGTGGGGTTCTAACTGGCAAGTCGAGGCCTTCCCCTTTCGCCGCTATTCACGGCCGCAGCGGCTGGAGTGTCCCCCTTTTGGCACGGCTTATGGCGGGTGGTGCACATTTTTTATTGACCTGGCTCAACCCACGGTCAACGGGCCTGGCTCACCTAATCCCTGGGATTGGGGACAGCCAGGAGCCAGGGTAGAAGCATTTGGCTTTTGGCCGCACGAAAATTGGTGCGACAGTACCTGTGCTCCTTCGGGCGACTCGCCTAATTATTTCTATCTGGACTATGTTTACTTGACCGGCAATATTGTCGCCAAATACCCTGATTACAATTACGAGATCCGATGGAACGTGAGTGATCCCGACGGCGGCCAGCTTACGTCAAATCTGTACTATCAACGGCGCGACGAGATTTTGACGCCGGCGGAGTCGCCGGGGTGTAATGTAGCCAATCTGGCCACCCACTGGACCTTGATTGGCAGCACCAGCATCACTGTTGGTGGAATGCCCTCTCAAAATAAAGTATATTTACCCTTGATCGGGAAAAGCAAACCTAATAGCAGGTTTGGTTCGGGTGATGGCGGCCCGTTCAACCAATCCTTTATCTGGAATTTGTCATCGAGCGCTTACGCTACCGGTAAAGTTTATTATATCTGTGTGGTGGTTCAGGATGGTAATGGTAACCAAAATTATGGAGTAAGTTCGGCTCCGGTCATTAAAGCCCCTCGGCCCACCGTTTTGAATCCCAATAACTTCCAAGCCGGTTCGCCCAGGTAAGCCAGTTAAGATGGAACAATTCAGATCGAGTAAGTCTATGTGTACCAAATTTTCGTCTTATAAAGCTCTACTCATTACTGGCCTGGGGTTATTGATGACTGTTTTGGCCATCACCCCCGGCTTGGCCCAGGGTCCATCTTCTCAGCCGCCCTCGCCGATCACCCAGCCAAAGATCATTCCCGGCGAGATTGTGGTTAAATTTCAACCAAACGTTGGCCGGTTGGGCGCGCAGAATTCGCTCCGGGCTGAGGGCTTGCATCCGCTGGAGGTTTCGCCTAATTTGGGGATGATCCGGGTGCAGGTCAAGCCAGGCCAGGAGGCGCAAACCATTGCCGAGTTACTGGCCCGCGGCGACGTGGCTTATGCCACCTACAACTACGAGATCACGGCCTTGGGCGATCCTAACGACCCGCTCTACAGCAGCCAGTGGTCGCTGAAGCATTTTCTGGATCATGATATTGATGCGCCGGAAGCCTGGGACCTGCATACGGGCGGAAGCAGCATCACTATTGCCGTGATTGACTCTGGTGTTGACCTGGATCATCCCGACTTGCAGGCGAAGATTGTCGGCGGTTATGACTATGTTAACGGTGATAGCAGCGCCGACGACGACTATGGCCATGGCACTCATGTTGCTGGGATCGCGGCGGCCATTGGCAACAACGGCATTGGCATAGCCGGGGTAAGCTGGGGGGCCAGGATTATGCCGCTCAAGGTGCTTGGGGCCTCCGGTAATGGCAGTACCTTTGATTTGGCCCAGGCTATTGAGGATGCTGCTGACAACGGGGCGAAAGTCATCAATATGAGCTTAGGGGGGAGTTGCGGTTCAGGATGGCCGAATGTCGAAACAGCGGTTAATTACGCGCTGAGCAAGGGAGTCGTGCTGGTCGCTGCTTCCGGCAACAATTATTCAACCCCGGTGTTATGCCCGGCGGCGATCAGCGGGGTCATAGCGGTCGGGGCAACCAACGCTGATGACCGGCGCGCTGCTTTTTCCACCTATGGCGCTGCCCTGGATGTTGCCGCCCCCGGCGATGCGATTTACAGCACTTATCCAGGCGGCGGCTACACCACTATGAGTGGCACCTCGATGGCTACGCCGCACGTGGCCGGGCTGGCCGCGCTGCTCTGGTCATACGCTCCCGCTCTGCCCAATAGCCAGGTGCGGACCATCATTGAGCTGAGTACTGACGACCTTATTCCCTCAAGCTCGGACGCTTGTGGCATAAGTAACCCCGGTTATGTTGGTAAAACTGGCTGGGATCCTTGCTTTGGTTTTGGCCGGATCAATGCTCGGCGCGCCCTGGAACAGATTGCGCTGCAAATTGTCCCCAGCCAACCCCTATTGATAATGGGTGATAATACGCCTCTGGTCTTGAGCAATGTGCAGGTGGTCACCGCCAATCCAGAAACAGTCAGTTGGAGCGCCGCTATCTCCCCGGCGGTGCCCTGGCTCACTTTAAGCCCGCCGGCTGCCGGGTTAGTCTCGGCCGCTTCGTCAAGCCAGTTTGTCCAGATACAGGCTACCAATCCATCGCCAGGAAACTATGGACTCTATACAGCTACTCTTGTCCTGACAGGCAGCACAGTTTCGGGAAGTAGCCTTGGCCCAACCAGTACTCAGGTTAAACTGCTTTACGTGCCCCAGGTCCACACCTATTATTTCCCGCAGTTGTTCAACAAGTAGCCGTTGGACTCATAAGGTTGATTGAAAATGGGCGACTCGTAGCGTGTCGCCCATTTTTATTTGGGCCAGCAGCGATCCCGTGTTACAATTCGGCGGAGGAGTGTCACACATGATCTGGGCAATCATCAAAAATTCTGCGGCTGATATTTGGGATGAAATGCTGTACCTGATGATTTTTAACATCATCTGGTTTATCAGCCTGCTGCTGGTCATTCCCTGGCCGCTGACCACATTTGGCCTCTTTTTTACCATTCACGATGTGGGCGAAGCCAAGGGTATCGGGTTTAGCACGTTTTGGCAGCACGCCCGCCGGATGTGGCGGCAGGCCTATTTATGGGGAGGAATTAACCTGGCCATATTTGTTCTTGCCTGGATCAACTTGAATTTTTACGCCCAGGTAGAGGCAGATTGGGCCGGACTGGCTCAAATGCTGGTCCTGGCTCTGCTGTTGTTCTGGCTGATTTTACAATTAATTGCCCTGCCCTTTTATCCCCGGCTGGAGCGGCCCAGCCTAAAGCCGGCCCTGCGCAATGCCGCTGTCACCATCGGCCGGTATCCGCTGGTTACTTTTGCCCTGGTTATCATTGTTGGCTTGATTTTAGCCCTGGCCTTCATCTTTCCGCTGATTTTTTTCCTCGGTGCTTTTTCAGTTATTGCCGTGGTCGCCAATCGGCTGGTGGCAGCCGTGGTCGCCAAAGAGAAGCGGCAGCAAGAAGCGCGTGAGGCGTGAAGCGTAGAGCGAGTGTTGGCTGTAACCTGCTACCTGCTACCCTGTTCCTTATCCCGCCCGCATAATTCTCTGAATTGGCAGCAGCGGCAGACGCTTAGATCGTCAATCATCGGGAAACGCCGCAAGTCGGCCAGGTTGGCCTGAGGGTCGAGCAGCAGGCCGCGCAGGTGAGCTATACTGGCTTCAATCCGGGCTTGCGTTTCTTGCAGCAGCGGCTCATCCAAATCAAACGTAAGCAGTTTATCCTCCCCTAACAGATAAACCACTGCCTGGAGGGCTGAACTCAACTGCGGCCGGGTTTGGCGCAAATACAGGCCATAGATGCCTAACTGCTGCCGCAGCTCAGCCTCCTCGACCGGCCCGGTTTTCCAATCGTACACATAAATCGTGTCCCCCGCCTGCCGGGCCAGGTCCATTTGAACCCAGATTTTAATTCCGGCCAGGGAAAACGATTGTAACTCCTCTATCGCTAAAAAAGTCGAGGGGGGTTGCTGCTGCAAGTCGGCGTAAAGGGCTGAGTTGAGAAAAGTGCCCAAGTAGCGCTCGGCCTGAGCCTGGGCGGCCAGCCATTCTGCTGCTGCCAGCCCTCTTTGATAGTAATGCTCCTGAAAGCTGGTCAGTTGATTGGGCTTTTGCTGATAGCGCCCGCTGCGCGAGTCCGCAAAATCGGCCTGGGCGCGGGCCTGCATCCGTTTGAACAGGTCGGCTTCAACGAGCGGGTGGCCTGCTTTGAGCCGGGCCAGGGCAAATTTGATCGAGTCGTGAACCAGCGTCCCGACCCACAGGGGCAGCTCGGTGAGGTTCTTGAGCAGGTAGGCCCGCTGCACCGGCGCGGGCGCGTCGTTTTGCCAGCCTTCCCAGGCGGCGTAATAGTGGTAATAGTAGGCGCGGGGACACTGCCGGTACTTCAGCGCCCGCGAGTAGGACCAGCTAAACTCGTTTTTGATGTCGGTCTGGGCCGGGTGGCGGGTGTGGGCGGCCAGCAGGTCGAGCCAGGCGGCCGGCCGGCAGTTAAGGGCCTGACCGTGCTCGGTTTCCAGCCAATCCTGCCCCAGGTGGCCGCGCCAATAGTCCTGCCGGCGCTGCTGGATGAACACCTCGTCGCCATATTGGACAGCACTCATACGGCGGGTCAGGCCCAGGGCTGCCTCCGATACCCCCACCGCCTCAAGGTCCCAATGGCGCCCTTTGACCGGCTGCACCTGGCGCAGATGCCACAGCCGCTTGTTCAACAGCAAATTTTGCCCGGCTTTGAGCACGGTTACTCCGGCAGTGGTACGTATTGCGTAGTACGTGTTCCGTTTACCTTGCGTGCTACGCCATCCCCAATGTGACGAATTATTTTATAAGAATTGCCCAAGGGGCTATAACTTCCCCGCTCAATGGTCGTGTTCTCCGTGCTCAGCGGCATGATCGTGTTCCCCGTGTTCCAGATCATGCTCTTGTTCGGCGGGGGCGGCGCTGTGTTCAGACTCTAGATGGGGGTGCTGCCACTGGGGGAACAGAGGTTCCACGGCTTTGCCGGCGCCAAAGAAAACAGCCCCGACAATCAAAGAGACAAGCAGCGCTTCGCTCATCAGCCGGGGTGCTGATAAACTACTGCCGGTGGCCAGCTTCCCCCCTTGCAGCATCAACGCCACCAGCGCGATCAAGCCGATGAGTTCGCTGGCTTTACAAACAACGGCGCTGGCGTCAATGGCGCCGGCGTCGTGGCCGCCAAAAGGGGCCGGCAGGGCCAGGGTCAAGAGCCACAGGACAACCAGTCCCCCGGAGACCGCCAGGCCAACCCGGTAGAGAGCCAGCGAAGGCCGCCGCCAGAAAGTCACTGCCCAGGCGCATTGCACAATACCCGCTACGGCAAAGAATAGGCCATGCGCCGGGGCGTGGGCGTAGTGAGCCGGCGCGATGAGCAAGTGGACCAGGCCCGCCAGAGCGATGGTGATAACGCAAATAGAGCGAATTACTTCTTGGTTGTTTTTTAACATGGCAATCCCCCTGATTGTTTCCAGTTAATTTTTGGCCGCTCCGTTTTCCTTGGCTCCGCGCACCTATAATTTCTGCTGTTGCAGCAGGTATTCCAGGTCACTGCGCAAATCGTCTGCCTCAAAGCCGTAAGCATACGTTAACAGCAATTGGCTTTGAGGATCAACCAGGAACAGGCGGGCGCTGTGGCTGACCAAATAGCCGGCGGCGGAATCGGTCGTGCTTTCCTTTTCCGCAAAAGCCCCGTAAGGTTTCATGATTTCTTTGATCTTCTCGAAATCGCCCCTTAAGCCGATAAATGAAGGGTCAAAAGCGGCCAGGTAGCGTTTTAAAACTTCCGGCGTATCTCGCTCCGGGTCAACCGAGATAAAGATGAGATGGACTCGCTCTCGACCTGTCTTCAATCCGGTCAGTGCTTCCTTGACATCATGCAGGGTCAAAGGGCACACATCTGGACAGTAAGTGTAGCCAAAGTAAACCAGGGTAATATCGCCTTTTGTTTCATAGAGATGAAAACTTTTACCGCTGGTATCGGCCAGCTCAAAATCCGGCAATGAAGCCGGCGGCTCCAGTACTGTCCCTTTGTACTCGTACGAGGGTACGCCCAGGCAGCCTGCGCTGAGCCAACTCAGGCCCACCAGCAAAGCAATGAACCCCCAAAAGCTGTATTTATTTTTGAACATGGCTCCCAAGAAAATAAATATACACTAACGACGAGGCAAGGCGATTCTTTGGATCGTCGTATCCCGCTCTCTCGCCTTGCGTTTATAACTGGTAACATCCCCCCATAAGTGAAGATCCTGATCTTTTTACTACGGCCGTTCTCAGGAGCCATTATCACCAGTTTAACTGACAATCATCTCCTGATCGTTACCAAAAGCGTTACCAAGTTAAAGCCGCTCTATTCTACAGGGGGTGACTTCATAAAAAGCAGGAGATATTTCCAGCGGGGAAAACCAGGCCGAACGGCCGCTAAAGCCATAAATCCGCTTAGACAAATTTCTGGACAGCGCGAATGACCTGTTCCACATCAAAAGGTTTGAGGATATATTCGTCGGCCAGGGGCAGGTTGGCGATGACCATTCGCTCCTGCTCACCTTTCCGGGCGCTGATCACAATCACGGGCATATCGGCCAGATTCTCATCCGTTTTCACCGCCCGGTAAACATCCCAGCCGTTGAGGTCGGGCATCATTAAGTCCAACAAGAGCAAATCCGGCTTTTCTTTTTTCATCATGTTTAAGCCCTGCCGGCCGGAGGTTGCCCGCACAACTCGATACCCCAACGGCTTGAGGGCATGGCTAACCAAATCATAGGTAGACCGTTCATCTTCAAGGTAAAGAATGTATGATCCTTGGGCCATACCAACTCCTGGCTAATTTAGAGATGAAGCATTACAAAAGCTGGATGCGTTTATTTTAACGCGAGGAGAGAGCGATGTCAAAAGCTTTTAACGGTCTTTATGAGGCCGGCGGCACAATCCGTTGAATGGCCCGGATCAGGCGTTTTACGTCGAAGGGTTTGGTTATGTAATCGTCTACCGGCGGCAGCCCTTCGATGATGACACGATCCTGAGATAGAACCCTGGCGGTAATGATGATCACCGGGATATCGGCCAGGACCGGCTCGCTTTTCATCTCCCGGTAGACATCCCACCCACTGATATGAGGCATCATCAAATCCAGCAGCAGCAGGTCTGGCTTACGTTCGCGCATCAGGGCCAGACCCTGCTCCCCGGAAGCTACCCCGGTGATGGGGTAGCCGGCAAACTTGAGCGCCTGAGCCACCAGGTCGAGTGTAGGGCGTTCGTCGTCAATATAGAGGATAAATGGTACTTGGCTCATCTCCGGTTAAATGGGCTGAGAGCTAACAATCATGACCTCTCTATTTTAACGGGGGAGGTGAGGAATGTCAACGTGCCCACTCACCCATGTCATATAAAATCGCGGCGCAGACAGCCAACGCAGCGGTTTCGGCCCGCAAAATGCGCGGCCCCAGGGTCACCAGCCGGACGCCGGCCTCACGGGCCAGGTCCGCCTCTGCGGCCGTAAAGCCTCCCTCCGGCCCGATGAAAACTCCTACGGCGGCGGGCTTAACCTCGGCCAATACACTTTTTAAGGTCAAATCGGCCGCTTCTTCCCAGGGCATGACCAGTAAGAGGGCCGGCTCGGTGGGTTGGCTGGCGGCCTTGATGGCTGCCGCCAGTGAGAGCGCCGGTTCGAGATGGGGAAGCTGGCCCCGCCCACTTTGCTCGGCGGCTTCCTGGATGATACGCTCCCAGCGCGCCTGCTTGCCGGCCACGTCGTCCGCTTTGCCGATGACCGAGCGCTGGCAGAGAGTCGGCGCAAAACGGCTGATCCCCAATTCCGTACCTTTTTGCAGCACCCACTCGAATTTCTGGGCTTTGAGCGTGCCCTGGTAGAGCGTTAAGTGCAGCCGGGGTTCGCCCTGAGCCTGCTGGCGGCTGATGATCTGTCCCTGGACTTCGTTTTTATGCAGCCCGGTCAGCCGCACCTGCCACTCCAGGCCGGAGTTGTCCAGCACAGTAATTTCATCGCCGGGACGGAGCCGCAGCACGGTTTGAATCTGGCGGGCCGTCTCCCCGGAGAGGGTGACGGTTGGGGGGGTCAGCCAATGTGAAGGGATAAAGAAACGATGGGTCAAGGTTCAGTACTGAATAAAATCTGGTATTATCTATTATATCATACTTCTTAGCCCAGGGGAAGGGTTGGCGGCGGGTTGGCGGCGAGCTTCTTTCTCTCTATAATGACACCTATATCTTTGGAGGGAGTTCAGCGATGGATGTTCAAAACAAAACCTTTTTGATTACCGGCGGCGGCTCCGGCCTGGGCGCGGCGACGGCCCGGCTGCTGGTCGAAGCAGGGGCGAAGGTATTAATTGCTGATGTAAAGGCGGAAACCGGTGAAAAGGTTGCGGCTGAGCTGGGAGCGCCGGCTCGCTTTATCAAAACCGATGTAGCCTCGGAAGAGAGTGTCCAAAATGCGGTTTCTACGACAGTGAAGATATTTGGCGACCTGCACGGGGCCATCAATTGCGCGGGCATTGTCCTTGCCGAAAAGGTGCTGGGCAAAAGCGGCCCGCACGACCTGGCCAAATTTACGCAGGTTGTCCAGATCAATTTGATCGGCACTTTCAATGTGATTCGCCTGGCGGCGGTAGCCATGAGTCAAAATGAGCCAACTTCTGATGGCGAGCGGGGTGTTATCGTCAACACGGCCTCGGTGGCTGCTTTTGACGGGCAAATTGGGCAGGCGGCCTATGCCGCCTCAAAAGGGGGAGTGGTCGCTATGACCCTGCCGCTGGCGCGGGAATTGGCCCGTTACGGTATCCGGGTGATGGCCATTGCTCCGGGCATTTTCAGCACGCCGATGCTGGCCGGGCTGCCGGAAGCGGCGCAGCAGTCGCTGGCCCACCAGGTGCCCTTCCCACCGCGCCTGGGCCGCCCCGCCGAATACGCTGCGCTGGTCAAGCACATCATCGAGAATGAAATGCTCAACGGCGAGGTTATCCGGCTGGATGGAGCGATTCGAATGGCGCCAAAATAACTTGTCATTTCGACGAACGTAGTGAGGAGAAATCCCTGAAACGATCTTTGACTAACAAATGTCTCAGGGATTTCTCCCTTCGGTCGAAATGACAAGCAAAGGCCATAAGGCGTTAGGGTTTAGGTTGGAAAACTAAGGCTACCCAATCTTCTTCCATCCGCCGGTCGCTGAGGCGCAGGTGGTGGCCCGCTGCTGCAGCGGTGACGCTCGCTTCTTGCTCGGCGATAATGCCGGAGAGGATCAGGCGGCCGCCCGGAGTCAGGGCCGTTTTCAGGTCGGGCAGCAGTTCGATGATGGTATTGGCCAGGATATTGGCCACGACAATATCCCACTGCCGGCCGCCGATATCCCCCGCCGAGCCAACGGCGACCTCCGTCTCCGCGCTCTGGGAGTAGCCGTTCCGCTCGAAATTCTCCTGGGTCACCCGCACGGCAATATCGTCTATATCCACGGCCCGCACCCTGGCCACACCCAGCTTGAGGGCAGCCAGAGCCAGGATACCCGAACCCGTCCCCACGTCAAACAGGGTTTTGCCATGCAGGGGCATATCTTCCAGGATTCTGAGACATAACTGGGTGGTCGGGTGCAGGCCGCTGCCAAAGGCCAGGCCGGGATCAATCTCGATGATCAGGTCGCCGGCAGCGGGAGCGTAATCGCGCCAGCTCGGTTTAATCACAAAGCTGCGCCCCACCCGCACCGGATGAAAATGGGCTTTCCAGGATTCGGCCCAATCGCTTTTACCCACGAATTGCAGCCGGGGGACCGGCAGGCCGCCGGGCAGCGCCTGGCCAATCAGGGTCAGCATCAGCTCGATTTCCCGCAGGCGGTGATCGTCCTCACTGGGGATAACGGTGCGCACGGTGACTTTATCAAAATCAGGCGGAAAGCTCTCCATCACCGCGCCGCCATAGCCATAGCGATTAAATAACTCGCCAATGGTTTCGGCGGCTTCGCCGTTAAGGTCAGTTAAGGCAATTTCGATAAAATCCATCTCTGATGAGATAACAACAGGCTACAATGTAAGTATAAAATCGCTGCCCAATTCGCGGGCTGACTGCCAGTAAACGGCCCACTCCTAACCAGGCAGGCATCTGGCTGGCCAGACTCAACTCATTTCCAAGCGGTCACGATGCTGCTCAAGGACCTGTTCGGAAGCGAACAGATTGGCAGCCGGCCTTATTATACTGTATTCGGCAATTAATTCAACAATATTCGCTTACTCGCCCATTTGTTTGACAAAATAACTTGACATAGTGATAATGATTAAAACCGTTAACAGTGATTTGCGGCCAATATTGGCGACTGAGGTTAATATCCACTTAAGAATATGAGCATAAAATAGCCCTATAGCTCTGGAAAGTGAGAACGAAACGATGAATGTGGATACCTCTGTCAAAGAACCTCAGCCCATTCCGCCGCTTTTGAAGGCGCGCTGGTTTTGGTTAGCCCTGATTGGCCTGGTGATCGTCCTGGGCAGCCTCTGGATTGCTTATTCGAGCAGCCTGTTGAGCAGCCTGGCCTCCCAGGGCGAAAATGTGACCCTGGAACCGGCCCCGGTCGTAGGTCACCCGGCCCCGGATTTTGCCCTGCCGACGCTCGAAGGTGAGACGGTGCGCCTGAGCGACTTCAAAGGTAAGCCGGTGCTGGTTAACTTTTGGGCTACCTGGTGCGGCCCCTGCCGCTCGGAGTTCCCTGATTTTCAAAAGGCCGCAGTTGACAACGCGGATGAGCTAGTAATTATCGGCATCAACAACACGACAACCGATCAAAAAGACCAGATACCGGCCTTTTTAGAGGAGTTTGGCGTGACCTTTCCCATTGTGCTGGACGAAACCGGCGAAACGGCCAAAGCTTACAACATCCTGGGCCTGCCGACTTCCATCTTCATTGATCGAAATGGTAACGTCAACGAAATTTTTACCGGCCCGGTCAATAAAGCCTATATTGAGGCCAAATTATCAGAAATGTAGATAAATGAGCGGACCAGCGTATCGCCATTCGCCATTCGCTATTCGCCATTTGCTGACTCACCATGCTGCCCACCCTCTTGCTCGGTTCAGTTGCCATTCCGACCTATCCGTTCTTTCTTTTGCTCGCCCTGTGGGCCGGGATGTGGCTGGCTGCGCTTCAGGCCAGGCGTTTAGATCTTGACGGCGATCACGTTTACAACGCCGGGTTATATGGCCTGCTGGCCGGGGTGATCGGGGCGCGTCTCTGGTTTGTGCTGAGCCATTGGAATAATTATGCCGGCGATCTGACCCAGGCCCTCTCTTTATCCCGCAACGCGCTCTCGCCGCTGGAGGGGGTGATCATTGCCGGCCTGGCTGTCCTGATTTACGTCCAGCGCAAAAACGTGCCCCTGGCCGTTTTTCTTGAGGCGTTAGCGCCGGGGTTGGTCGCAGCCCTGGTGGTTGCCCACATCGGCGCATTTTTAGGCGGCGAGGCGCTGGGCGCGCCTTCAACAGTCCCTTGGGCCGTGGAGGTGGCGGGCACGCTTCGCCATCCCATCCAACTGTATGAAGCAGCGCTCGGTCTGGTCATTGGCGTGATTTTGTATGCCGGCCGGAGCTGGCGGCCCTGGCCCGGATTTTACTTTTGGCTGGTGGTAGCTCTCTACAGCCTGGGCCGCTTGCTGCTGGAAATCTTCCGGGCGCAGCCTGCCATTCTCGGCGCTGGAATTCTGACGGTACAAGTTGCGGCTTTAGCCGTTTTAGTTGTCACCCTGAGCGTTATGGCTTATAATTTTACCAGGAACACGAGCCTATGAAGCTGTCCAATAAAGAGATCTTGATCGAGCAAGTGGCCCTGCTGTTTGCCAGTTTTGTCTGGACCATGGTCATTTTGACCGGCATTGCCCTCTTTTGGGCCTACCAGGATGTGCAGGACCGCTGGGATTTTGTTTTGAATGCGCCGCCCGGCGCTCTGGCTCAGGCAGGCCCGCCGCCGACCGCAACGCCATCACCTACCCCAACTGTCTGGAGTCCCCCACCTACGCTGACCCCCTCACCGACCAAGCCGCCCACGCCCACCGCAACCTGGGTGGTGCCGCCGCCTAACTTTTTGCCCGAAACGCTCAACCCGGATGAACCCACACCCATTCCGGTCACAGTCCAACCGGGCGATCAAGTACCACCAGCGGAGCCGCCGCCCGCCCCGCCGCCACCTGAGCCTGCACCGTCTACCGCTACTCCCGCAGCACAGCCTCCCGATCAATATCCGCTGCCAACACCAACGGCCACACCCGAACCCGCCCCCCCGCCCCCGGCTCCCGCGCCTAATCCGGTCCCGGCTGGCGGCAATGGGGTTCCGACCCGGCTGGTTGTCGAGTCGGTCGGCATTGATACCAAGGTCATCCCGGTCGGCTGGCAGGTGGTCGAACAGAACGGCCAGCAGTACAGCATCTGGCAAGTGGCCGATTATGCCGCGGGCTGGCACGAGACGACCGCTCTCCTGGGCCAGCCGGGCAATACGGTCATGGCCGGTCACCACAATGTCAACGGCGAAGTTTTCCGCGATTTGGTCAATGTCGAAGTGGGCGATAAAGTCACCGTTTATGCCGGCGACCAAAGGTTTGAGTATGTGGTTGATTTAAAAACAATTGTCAAGGAAAAGGGCGAGCCGATTGAGGTCCGCCAGCGCAACGCCCAATGGATTGCCTCGACCACCGATGAACGGCTGACCCTGGTGACCTGCTGGCCTTACACCAATAACACCCACCGCGTCATTGTTGTCGCCAAACCCCTGTAAGATTTACGATTTCGGACTGCCCCTCCGGGCGTGGATTTACGATTTGGAGCAGTAATCAATCGTAAATCGTAAATCAAAAATAATTTTAAGGAGCTTTCTTGCATGAGTTTACCTAACTCGTCTCTCATTACCCGTATCCAGCGCAACCACGGCCTGGAACACGCGACGATCCATATTCTGAGCCGGCGTAACGGCAACCTCTCCCTGGTGGGCCGCAGCGATTGGAACGGTTTTACCCTTTACGGCCCGGTTGACACCTCCGAAGTGAAACATGCCGCCCAGGAAGCCCTACGCCGCCTGCGCCAGGGCGAAGCCGAGCTGGCCGTCCATCCCCGCTGCGGTACGGTTGTGGCGACCACGGGCCTGCTGACCGGCCTGGCCGCGTTTGTTGCTCTCAGCCTGGATCGAACTTCGAGCGGCCGTTTCCGCTGGACCAGCATTCCGGGGGCTGTGCTGGCCGCCACCCTGGCCGCAGTTATTGCCCAGCCGCTGGGCCTGCTGCTCCAGGAGCGGTTCACCACCACCGGCCAGCCCGGCAACCTGGAAATCAAAAATGTCAGCGTCAACCCTACCGGCAATATGATTACCCATCGGGTTGAAACAGTCCAGTAAAGGAATGGCGAATGAGCGAATAGCGAGTCAGTAGTATTGCCATTCGCCATTCGCCATTCATCATTCGCCATGCTCTACCTCTTTCACGGCCCCGACGATTTCTCACGGACGGAAAAAATCGCTGCTCTGCGAGCCGCCCTGGGCGACCCAACAACGGCGGAGATGAATATGGCTCTGCTGGACGGCCGCACCCTGCGCCTGAGCGATCTGCGCCAGCACACCGATGCCATGCCTTTTTTGGCGGCGAGGCGGCTGGTCATCGTCACCGGCTACCTGGCCTTTCTGAGCGGCAGAACCGAAGGCGCGGATGGTGATCCCGCCAAAGTCATCTTCAACCCCAGCAGCCCCGATAAAACCGAGCAACTGCAAGCCCTGCTTGACTACCTGGGCCGGATGCCGCCGACCACCGACCTCGTTTTGGTCGAGACGAAAGCGCTGGACCGGTCGCACGCCGTCCTCAAGGCGGTCAAAGAACTGGGCGGCGAAGCCATCCTGTTCGCGGTTTCCGAGAATTTGCCGGGCTGGATTATCCGGCGGGCCACCGAGCACGGCGCGGTCATCGAACCGGGCGCGGCTGACCTGCTGGCCCGGCTGGTCGGCCCGGATTTGCGCACCCTCAACAATGAACTGGAAAAGCTGGCCCTCTACGTGGCCGGCCAGCGCCCCATCAACAAAGCCGATATTGACCTGCTCGTACCCTACACCGAAGAGGCCGACCAGTTTGGCCTGTCCAACGCCATCGGCCAGCGCAACGCCCGCCGGGCCTACGACCAGATGCACAAAGAGCTGGACGAAGGCAGCAACCCCATGGCCATCCTCGGCAGCATCGCCGCCCAAATCCGCGCCCTGATCGAGGTCAAAGACATGGCCGAGCGGGGCATGTCCCCCGCCGAAATTGCCCAGGCCAAAGGCTGGAAAAGCGATTACGCTGCCACCGCCCGCCTCAAAGAAGCGGCCAATTTCTCGATGGCCCGCCTGGAGCAAACCCTGGAGATGCTGCTGGAAATGGATGTAGCGATCAAGACGGGCCGGATGGACAGCCTGTTGGCGTTGGACACGCTGATTGCACGGCTGTGTTCACGGTAATTAGTGTTAAGAAAAGAGGCTTACTATGCAGGATAAAAGAGAAGATATTAGAGACGAGGATCCTCAGGATACCCATTTACGAGCATTCTTGGCAGGATGGACTGATGCAGCAGTTAACGGGAAGCTTTATGATACTGTTCTGACCCGAAAGACTCATGCGAATATGGGGAATTTATTTGGTTGGATTTATGGCCAACAATCCAGAGATTTTAAGCTTGAGATTTGGTATCAATATCGTACACATGCATTGAAACAGGAAGATATTTGACAAAAGCTTCTTCAGACATTTTGCTTGAAGATTACTGCTGGAGATAGCCTGACTACAAGCTTGCAGCCTTTTGCAGTTCAGGGCCGACTTAAGGGTACAACTTAACTGCGATGAGTCTTTCTCGTTCCTCAACTCGTTCAGTATCATTAAAGTGGAGCATCTTGGCGGTCACCCGGCCTTGCGGAGTCAAAGGGTGAATGATAGCTCCTTCGAGTCGAAAATGTTCTGACCAAATCTGGGTACGAGGATTGTAGAACGGCACAAGTCGGCCTGTTTCAGGGTCAAACGAACCAACATTGTAACCTTTATAACGATTACAACGAACACAGGCTAAGGCCAGATTGTCGGCATTGATTTCGCCATCGTGCTGCCTGGGGATAATGTGATCCGGCTCGTGCTTGTGAGCCGCAATGCTCTGCGGTAATAAACAGTATTCGCAGCGAGCCATAGCCCGCTCAAAAACCAACTCGCGCAGGGCAGGTGAAATAGTCTCGGCCATCAGTTATTTTGCAGTAGTTGTTCCTGGGCCTGTGCCTTGAGCAAGATCATGATGTGCTCGATTTGTTGGATTTCATCCAATTCGGCCTGCTCTTCAGCCGTAGTTAATCCGGCGGCGTTGACCGCCAGTAACCGGTGCAAGCGTTCCTGTGCTCTATCAGAGACATGATACGCCAGTACTTCAGCCGGTGCTGGGCCGGTCGCCAGGAAATCAATAATTTCCGAGGCGGTCTGCACTGCCGGGGTCTTAAAGCCGACCAGGCTTAGTTCCAGAACGGTCGGTAGCCAGTGGGACAGCGGTTGTAACCGCTGCGCCAGATTATCGGGAACTTGCATCACAATTTCGACCATCTATCATCTCCTGCTAAGATTATAGCATTTTACCGGCCAACTATAAAAGTTGGAGGAGCCACTCATGCACTTCAAAACCATCATCGAACCCTTCCGCATCAAAACCGTCGAACCGATCCGCCATACCACCCGCGAGGAACGGGAAGCGGCGCTGAAGGAGGCCGGCTACAACCTCTTCCTGCTCAAAGCCGAAGATGTGCTGATTGACCTACTGACCGACTCCGGCACGGGGGCGATGTCCTCGGCGCAGTGGGCCGGGATGATGCAGGGCGACGAGTCCTACGCCGGGGCCAGGTCGTTCTTCCGTTTTGAGGCGGCGGTGCGCGAGATTACCAACCTCAAGCACGTCATCCCCACCCACCAGGGCCGCGCCGCCGAACGCATCCTGTTTGGCTCGACCCTCAAACCCGGCGACATCGTGCCCAACAACACCCACTTCGACACCACCCGGGCCAACACCGAGTACCGTAAAGCCACGGCCCTGGATTTGCCCATCCCGGAAGGGACTCACCCGGAGGAGCTTCACCCCTTCAAGGGTAACATTGATTTGACGGCCTTAGAGCGAGTCCTGGTCGAAAATCCGGGCCGGGTGCCGCTGGCCATGATCACCGTGACCAACAATTCGGGTGGGGGGCAGCCGGTCAGCATGGCCAACATCCGCGCCGCCAGCGAGCTGTGCCACCGTTACGGCGTCCCCCTCTTCCTGGATGCCTGCCGCTTTGCCGAAAATGCCTGGTTCATCAAGCTGCGTGAGCCGGGTTACGCCGGTAAGACGCCGCTGGCGATTGCCCAGGAGATGTTCAGCTACGTGGACGGCTGCACCATGAGTGCCAAAAAGGACGGCCTGGCCAACATCGGCGGTTTCCTGGCCCTCAACGACGACGACCTGGCCCAGCGCTGCAAAAATATGCTGATTTTAACCGAGGGTTTCCCGACCTACGGCGGCCTGGCCGGGTACGACCTGGAAGCCATCGCCGTCGGCCTGCACGAGGTGCTGGACGAGGATTACCTGCGCTACCGCATCCGCTCGGTGGAATACCTGGGCGACATCCTGACCCGTGAAGGCATCCCGATTGTGCGGCCGCCCGGCGGTCATGCCATCTACCTCGACGCGCGGGCGATGCTGCCCCACATTCCCCAGAGCGAGTACCCCGCCTGGGCCTTGGGTCTGGTGCTGTACCTGGAAGGCGGCATCCGCTCGGTCGAGATTGGTTCGGTTATGTTCGGCCACCAGCCCGACGGCAGCGAAAAAGCGGCGGCGATGGAACTGGTCCGGCTGGCCTTTCCCCGCCGGGTTTACACCCAGAGCCATGTGGATTACCTGGCCGAGGTGCTGATTCACGTTAACGGGCTGCGGGAGCGCATCCGTGGGGTACGCATGGTCGAAGCGCCGCCGGTACTGCGCCACTTTACCGTTCGTATGGCCCCGGCTTACGGCAGGCTGATTGTGGCTGCTGCGTAACACTTTGGCCGGTTGATTCGTTTAGATAGGTGATAGCCTTGAAAGATGCCGGCGCCGCGCTGACTTCCAACCAGCCGCCCGAATCTGAATTGATCCAAAGAGCGGTTTCCGGCGACCCTGACGCCTTTGCCACCTTGTATGATACTTATATCGAGCAAATCTACCGTTTTATCTTTTTTCGGGTGGGCGACGAGCCAACGGCTGAAGATTTGACCTCGCAGGTATTTATCAAGGCCTGGGATAATTTAAGCAGCTACCAGGTGCGCGGCTTGCCGTTTAGCGCCTGGCTGTTTCGGATTGCCCGTAATAGCGTCATTGATTATTACCGGACCTTCAAAGAAACGACATCTCTGGAGTTTGAGGCAGTTGCCAAACCTGACCCAGCGGGGGACGTAGATGAGCGGATTGAGCGGCAGCTCCAGGCGGAGGAGGTTCGTCTGGCGCTGCAGAAGCTGACCGAAGACCAGCGGCAGGTGTTGACGCTGCGTTTCATCGAAGGGTTTAGCACCGAAGAAGTCGCCCAGGTGCTGGGCAAACGGCCGGGGGCGATTCGGGCGCTGCAAATGCGCGGCTTGCAGGCCCTGACCGAGATTTTTGGCAGTAGCGACGATGAGTAAGTTAGAAGAAATTTTAGATGATTGTTTAGCTCGACTGGCGAGCGGCGAGGCCACGCCGGAAGAGTGCTTGGCTCTTTACCCCGAACATGCCGCCGAGTTGCGTCCCCTATTGACCCTGCCCAGCAGACTGGAGCAAGGGCGCTTGGTCCAACCTTCGCCTGCCTTCAAAAGGCGCACCCGCGCTCAGTTAGCCGCCTACATGCACAGCCATCCGCGCCAAAAGTCCGCCAGATCGTGGCCGGCGCTGTGGCCGAGCGGCATTGGCTCGGCTTTTGGCCGGGCCTTTAATTTTGCTTTTGGGGCGGCCGCTATTTTACTGCTTGTCCTGGGAACGGTCACGGTGCTGGCTCAGATGGCCCTGCCGGGTGATGCGCTCTATCGCTGGAAAGTGGCCAGCGAGCGGGCCTGGCGGGCCGTGCATCGTGACCCGCTCAACACTGACCTCTTACTGGCGGCCCGGCGGGCCAGCGAGTTAACCCAGGTGGTCGGGGATGCCCAGGCTGAAGAGGTTGCCCGCCAGGAGTACCGGCAGTCTCTGGATACCCTGATGACCGAGTATCCCTCGCCTGACTCCCAGGAAGTAATTTCCGATGCGCTCAGCGAGCAGCAGAATGATTTGGCCCAGGCCGGGTTGAGTGTGCCGGAACTGGACCGTCTTCTGACCAAGATTAACCCCCGACAGACGAACCTGTTATTAGCTAACCAGGTGACAGCAGTAGAGAACGGCCTCATCACCTATATGCTGACCGTTACCAACGCCGGCCCGGCCCGTCTGGTAACGGCCACGCTGTTCAGCCGGCTTTCGCCGGGAGAAAAGCTGGTTTCGGCCAGCAACGCCATCTGTACCTCATCCCCTTTTGGGACGGTCACTTGTACGGTTGACAGTTTGGCTGCTGAAACTCCTCGCACTCTAAACTTGACGACGGCCATTGATCCCTGTTATGCCGGCGTCATGACCCAAACGACGACGGTAACGGGAACGGGTCCGCTGGTCAATATCGGGACCAATAATGAGGCAGTGGCAGTAGCTACCATCACTGCACCGTTCCCGCGCCCGGCTCAGGTGGCTTACGTGCAAAGCAGCGGCCAGACCCACGATCTGAGCCTGGAGAGTTCAGACAATCAAATTCTCAACCTCGACTTCCATACTTGGGCGGCTGCGCCGGCATGGTCGCCGGATGGACAAAGGCTGGCCTTCTTTGGCGAGGGCGGGATCAGCGAACTGGGTGGCGTTTACAGCCAGGGCAGTGGCGTCTGGCTGGTAGACCTGAGCGGCGTTCAAGCACGGAATCCCCGGCAATTAGTTGCTTTGGATCACGTCAAAAACATTGCCTGGTCGCCCGATGAGACGAAATTGGCTTTTGAAGTCGGGCCGCCGGGCGTATCTCACGAAATCAGCGTCATCAGGCTAAGCGACGGTCAGGAAATCAGCCGCTTTGCCGGCGAACAACCGGCCTGGACTCCCGACAGCCGGCAACTGGTCATCAAAAACTGTGCGCCTCAGTGCGGTCTCTGGCAGGTCAATCTTGACGGCAGCGCGGGACAGCGTTTGACCTTTGAAGGCTCAGACAGCTTCCCGGCCTGGTCGCCGACGGGGGAATATCTGGCCTTTTCCTCTCAGCGGGATGGTGATTGGGAAATCTACCTGCTGCATATGGCTGACGGCCAGGTACAACGTTTAACCTCGCGGCGCGGCACGGATACAACCCCTGTGTTTGGCCCTTGCGGCCAGGACCTCTACCTGCGGACGGATGTTTACGGCAGTTGGTGGGTGACGGTAATGAAGCTCGACGGCAGCGACGAGCGCAAAATCCAGGAGGGCGTTGGCCCCAGCGATGATTGGGGACTGGCTCGCCCGGCCGTGCATTGAATTAGAACTTCCGCTTGGATGTCATTTTGAGCGACCGTAGGGAGCGAAAAATCCCTGGAAAGTTTGACAGAGCGTAGGGGTAGTCCTTGTGGCTGCCCCGGCGGAGCAGGCACGAGGACGTGATTCTGCTTCACCCAACAGACCGCAGAGATCTCCAGATCTCTGCGGTTTTTCATTCTCGCGTAACACATTTACCCTTTTTATCGTTAACCATGATGAAGTTGAGTTAAGGGCAATCTGTTTCAGGTTGCTAAAGTGAATGAGACTCTTGGGCCAGCCACCAAGGTGAATAATATCTCTGGGAGGAGATGTGTAGATGGGGGTGGGCTGGCGCCCCCATACTTTCACCAGTCAGTACCCCAAAACGGTGTAAGAAATCAGAGTTTGTGGGCGAGATTTAGAATGTGGGTAAGGAGAAAATTAAAATGAGACATCAGCAAACATCGAGAATGCCGCTTTGGAGATCCTTAATACGGGTTGGTCTCTTCCTTCTCATCCTTTGTTTGGGTGTCGTAGCGACCCTGGTCGTCGGTGAGGTAGAAAGCCTGGCCCGGGCAGACTTAAGCAGCGCGCCAGTGCGAGCCATTGCACCTGGGCAGGAACATGGGGTCCTATACGCCACCCTGGCCGATGAGACGCGGCCCGGTATCTATCGCAGCGAGGACAACGGCCGGACCTGGCAGTTGACCGGCCCCGGGATGAGCCTCAATGCCCTGGCCGTGCATCCTGGCAATAAAGCGGTCCTGTATGCCGGGGCGCCGGGGGGTCCGGTAGCAACCAGCAATAACCTTTGGCGCAGCAATGATGGCGGCCAAACCTGGCACAAGTTCTTCTTGAGTCTACCGGGCAACGTGGATGGTCTGATCCCGGCGGTAACGGCTCTGGCGGTAGATCGCAGCCAGCCCGAATCGCTGTATGTCGGGACCGATGGGCAAGGCGTGTACCAATTTAACGTGGGCCGCGATGGTTATGGCTATGAGTTAGTCGGCGGCGTCTCCATGGTTGATGCCCATGTGACTAACTTGGCGATTGGGCCTGACAGCCGCATCTATGCTCTGACCCCTGAAGGAATCTTTATTAACCAAGATAATGAGTCCTGGAAAAAATTGGACACATTGCCGGATTACCCGGTGAGTGTGGCCGTTGCCCCGACTGATCCGCTGCTCATCTATGCCGGGTCGGCATCCAGCGGCGCTTATCGCTCGACGGATGGGGGGCGCACCTGGACCAACCTTGCCGAAGGACTGGGCCTGATTCCAGGCGCGGCCCTGCGGGTCACGGCCCTGACGGTAGATGAGGCGGATGCCCAGCATGTGGCTGCGGCGACGGCCTATGGGATTGGCAAGCGGCTGGCCGGGGGCGGCATCTACGAGAGCAAGAACGGCGGCGATAGTTGGACCCAACTGGGCGAGACCGAGGAGCTGGTCAATGAGCTGATCTTCAGCGACGGCGCTATTCAGGCGGTGACGGCCAAGGGCTTGATTCGCTACGGCACGCCGGATACAGCCGAGCCAGGGCTTCCTTTTGGCCTGGACTCGCTGATCCAACTCAGCGGCTTGCAGTTATTTATGTTAGCTCTGACGACGGGTATAGGCGGTCTGGCCCTGATCAGTCAAAAGAAATGGGGGTAAATGGATGAAACGGTTCTTACTTATCATCACGGGTGGACTGGCAATCTGGGGTTTGAGCCTGGTATGGCCTTATGTTAATACCGTGCTCACCCCTGAGGCAGCCGATGCCATCATTGTTGGCATGGTTGTGGCGACAGCAGCTTACCTTCTGGGGCGGCAGTTCACCGGCAACGATATGACCGGGGCAGTTGAACCTGTCGCCAATACCCGCGAATCTACCCGGCCTTCGGTCCCCATCATTAATCCCTTTGGCCGGACCTCACAGGCTACTATCATCCCTCGACAGAGCCGCCCCGGCTTTCACTCGCGGGTTACTCAGCCGGTGCCGGCGTTCGAAGGGCGGGTGCATCATTCCCGTATCACTCGACCTATGCCGGTAGGTCGTTAAAAAAACAGGTGTCATTCCGAATGAAGCGGAGCGGAATACCACAAGGGTACGATGCGAGGAATCCCTCGAGATTTGGCTAAAGAGTGACTCCAAAGGGATTTCTCGCTCCCTACGGTCGCTCGAAATGACACGCTAAATGAACATGAGCGCGGCAATACTGCCGCGCTCATGTTTTACACCAGGCCAAGAGATTTTGCACTCTGTTACGCTTAATTTGTTGGTATTCGACTGCCATAACTGCCGGCCACCAATACCAGGTCAAGGATATTCACCTGGCCGTCGGCATTGAGGTCGGTAGTTGGGTCACTGCTCCCAAAATGCGCGGCGACCAGGGTCAGGTCAAAGATGTCAATCACGTTATCGCCGTTGACATCGCCATTGGGCCGGCTGCCATCCTCCTGGTTTTCCCCAATTTCCACACCAATTTGATCCCTATCTTCTGCCAGGTCCGAGGGATTAGCTCCCTCTTCGAGCGAAGCAATTTTAGTAAAGGCATCGGTGCAGAGGGTGGCATGATCGCCCACGACGGTAACGATGCCGGGCACGAAACCACTGGCAATGTAGACCCGGTTGGTGGCCCGATCAATGGCGATCCCATCGGCCGGATAGTAATCCACGCTTTGGGCGAATGGGAAGTGGAAATAACCGCCCCAGCCCTTGGGGATGAACAACGCCTGGTTGGCCTCGCTGCCATCGGCCAGGGTCGTGGTCGCCCAGAGGTGGCCGCCATCCCCGGCCGGGCCAAGCGTGGGATTGACCGCGATAACGCGCATTGGCACCGGCCGGCGCGGGTTGCCGAAGCCCCGATGAAAGGCTGCCCACCCCAGAAACTGATCCGGCACGCCCTGGCGCGGGCCAATGACAACGATCCGGTGCGGTTCCACCGTCGCTACATAGACCAGGTTGCGCGTTTCGTCAATGGCCAGGCCATACGGTTCCTTGCTGTCGTAGAGGGACACGACCTTGCTCACCGCTGTCCCATTCAAAACAGCGACGTTTTGGTTGGGACCGCCGAAGTTAACCACATAGACTTTACCCGTAACCGGATTAGCAGCCAGGTGGAAGGGCCGCAAAAAGCTGCCGGTGATGGTCGTGACGATAGCTCGCGTTTCGGCATTGATTACGGTAATTGAGTCGGACAGGCTGTTGGCGACATAAACGTAGTTATGAATCGGGTCATAGGTCACGCCCCAGGGCATGTCGCCGACGGCAATGGACGGCAGGGTGGTAAAAGCGGTGGCATCGGCATTGATCTGGATCGGCGTGACCTGATCGGTGCTGTGGTTAGTGACCCATAGGACATTGTGCTGCGGGTCGTGGGCGATACCGTTGGCAGCGGTAATGCCGCCGATGGTCTGCAGGACGGTGTTGGTGTTGCTGTCAATCACCGAGACACTGTCGCTGCCGTAGTTAGCCACGTAGACGCGCTGGCGGGCGGAGTCAATGGCCAGGCCGCGCGGTTCCTGGCCCACCGTGACCGTGCCCAAGAAGGTCGGGGCGCAGGTATGGGCCGGTACGGGAGGGAGGGTTGGCTCAGTTTCAGGACGCAGTTGTAATTTGGCGACGTAGGCATCGCCAAAGCCGTCCAGGGTGGTGTCAAACGCGCTGGGGCTGAGGGGGAAGTCGGTGGAGTTGGTATCACCGCTTAGAAAAACCTGGTCCGGGCTGGCCAAGGCCAGGCCATAACCCCGTTCGTAGTTACTGTCGCCGCCAAAGAAAGTACTGTAGGCCAGCTTGCCGTCAGGGTGGAATTTGGCGACGAAAGCGTCGGAATAGGGAAAGGTTTGACCGCAGCCGACACAGTCCCGGTCAAACGCGCCAGGGGTCGTCGGAAAATCTGCGGAGCTGGTCTGGCCAATCAGATAGGCGTTACCTGCACTGTCCACGGCCATATCTTCCCCGTAATCGTGGTGATTTCCGCCCAGGTAAGTCGCATAAATCAGGCTGTTGCCGCCAGAGGAAAGCTTGGCCATAAAGGCATCGCCGTTATAACCGGCATTGAAGCTGGGATCAAATGCGCCGGGGGTGACGGGGAAATCGCTCGAATTGGTAGCGCCGGAGAGATAGGCGGCGCCGCTGGAGTCCACCGCCAGGGCATAGCCATTGTCTTCGCCGCTGCCGCCGATAAACGTGGCGTAGCTCAACTCGCCGGCGGCGTTCAACTTGACCACAAACGCCTCGATGCTGTTCAAGGTGCGATCCCAGGCGCCGGGGGTCGTCGGAAAGTCGGCTGAACCGGTGTAACCGAGGACATAGGCGTTGCCCGCTTCGTCCAGGGCGACGGCGTAGCTGGAGTCACTTTCCGAGCCGCCCAGCAGCAGAGAATAGGCCAGGGCGCTGCCATCCGGGGTGATTTTGGCGGCAAAGGCGTCGGTCCAGCCGCCGTAGTAGGCAGCCGTGGCTACCCCGGTAGTGGGGAAATCGGCGGCTTGGGTAAAACCGGCCACATAAGCATAGCCGGCGGCATCGGCGGCGATGGAGAGGCCAAAGTCAATGTTGGTGCTGCCGCCCAGCAGCGTGGCGTAGAGCAGGCTCGTGCCATCGGCGTTGATTTTGGCGACAAAAGCATCGGCTTCATCGGTTAGCGTCGAGTCGAACGCGCCGGGGGTGGTGGGGAAGTCAAGCGAGGAGGTAGTGCCAACTACAAAGGCATTGCCCCCGCCATCCAACGTAATCGAATGAATCCCCTCAAAATCACTGCCGCCCAAAAAGGTGGCATAAACCAGCCCGCTGCCATCCGGCTTTATTTTGGCGATGTAGGCATCGGTATAGACGCCGCTAATTGTCGGATCGAAAACCCCCGGAGTGGAGGGGAAGCCGGGGTAGGCCAGCCCTACCGCGTAAGCGTGTCCGGCGCCATCGGCGGCAACGTCGCGGCTGCTGTCCAGGTAGCCGGGGCCGCCCAGGTAGGTGCCGTAGAGCAAGTCAGCGGCGGCAGCGATCTGAGCAAGGGAGCCGGGGAGCAGAGGGGCAGAGGAGAAAGGAGAGGTTATTTCGAGGCCGTTGACTTCGGGGCCGGGTAAATCGAGGGGAGCGCCGCTGCTGTCAACGGCTTG
This sequence comes from Chloroflexota bacterium, assembly GCA_016860845.1. The sequence continues at coordinate 1,090 of BOKF01000028.1, read as the reverse complement.
CAAGAGGGGCAGGCTTAAATCGCCGATGGCAGTGGCCAGGCGCAGTTGGCCGGCCTCGTCCAGGCTGAGGGCATCTGCCCCTTCGACCTGCCAGCGGACATTGGCCAGGGGTGAGACGCCAGCCGTATCCTGGGCGGCGACATCTTCGCGCACTACCAGCCGCTGCACCAACTGCCCATTTTCGCCGGTCACTTCCAGGTCAATACCGGGGTAAAGGTCAATGTACCGCACCCCGCCCCAGGCAGGCACGTCGCTGCGCCAGCGGGCTGGATCGTTGCCCACAAAAAAAGAGATGTGGGTGTCCAGCCGGTCGAACGGTTCCAGACTAGGCTGGGGATTGGCGTCAAGAAAATTCAGCTTGAGATTGACGCCCCGGCGGGGGTCAGGGATCAGGGAGCGGGGGTCGGATGAGGCGGCTGAGGTGCTCTGATCCTGAGCCGCCTCAGAGTGGGCCAGGGCGGTTACCCAGAGGGCGTTATCCAGCAGCGAAAGGGTCGCATCGCCGGCCAATACCTGGAAGCGGACTTCACCACCGGGGGAGGTAGGAAGTTGGCCCACGTTCTCGACGAACATGAGGCCCTGGCTTTGCTGGGCCAGCGCCGCTGGCGGGGTCGAGCCGGGCCACCCGGCCAAAACAAAGGCCAGGGCGACTAAAAGGAGAGTTTGGCCGATTTTCCAAAAGATTGGGATTTGCATAATGCTGCTTCTTTCTCCCCCTCATCGGACGTTGTATTAAAGTCAAAGTGCAGCTTTGACCAACAACAAAAAAGCCAGTCTCACCCAATGAGCTGGCTATAGGCCAAAATTGTTTACAGAACTCGCCGCAGGCGCAAATGAACCGGCGAGGAATCCGGAACTGCTTCCTCCCCACCGGGAATCGGGCGCAATCACACAAAATTGGGTAGCCACGACGCTTCACCTGCTGCGGTTTAATTGTTAAAGGGCAAAATTTATAGTAGACTCTTTAGTACACGACAAAAGATTTAAGTATTGAATTTGGACCAGGGAGCAAAGCCAGTAAGATGTAGGATTTGAAATTGATCAAGGGAGGAACTGATCTGTGTTTCACATCCTACAACTCAAAAGCGTA
>BOKF01000027.1 GCA_016860845.1 Chloroflexota bacterium | reverse complement strand
AACTTTTCAATTTCAAGGTTCCGCCACCCCGTTGGACCCCGCCCAAACGGCGCGGCCGGCCTTCTCAACAAACCTTGCAACTGGTTGAACAATGGTGTAACTAACCACGATTTAATGCAGTGCTGCCGCCCAGCGCGCCCTCAATTTCTTCAATTTGAGCGGCGACGACCGCCCAGTGCCAGGCCTGGCAGATATTGTCCACATCGGTCCAAAGTTCGCTCAAGGCAAGCTGCGGGGTGCTGCCTCGGAGGCTGGCTTCCCGTTGATTGACCCAACGTAAATAGAAGGTGCTGTAGCGCTGCCACACAGCTAAAGCTGATTCCGGCTGTGGCTGAGGGAACGTTTCAAGCGGGTCTGCCTCGACCAGGAGCTTCTCGGCGGCAAACTGGCGCAGCACTTCGTGAAGCTGATAACGGCCGGATGGGGTCAAACGCAGCAGCGATTTGCCGACCAGGCTGGTCAGGATGGGCAACCTGGCCCCGGCCACGGCCTGGGCCGCTTCCCGTTGAAATCCCCCTTTAAACAGCGATAACCGGCGAAAAACGGCCTGTTCCGGCTCCGAGAGCATTTGCCAGGATTGCTCGAAGACGGCCCGCACGCTGCGATGCCGTTCCGGGACATTGCGCAGCGAACTGCTTAAAAAATCAAGACTGCGTTCTACCCTGGCAGCCACTTCAGCACAGGAGAGCACCCGCAGCCAACTGGCGGCCAGTTCAAGGGCCAGCGGCGCGCCTTCGACTAACTGGCACAGCCGCAGTACATAAGGCGCTTCGTCTTCAGACAGGCTGAAATCGCCGCGAATCCGCTGGGCCTGGAGGCAAAAGAGGACGATTGCCTCGTAAGTTTGGAGATTGGCCATAGATATCTGGCTGTCTGCCTGGCTGCCCGGCCCCCTTTCAGCCTGAGCCTGTCGAAGGATGGTGCCCCTGCGTGGGTAGTTCAGCCCGCCAACCTCCCAGACCCACTCTTCTCGCAGGTTGAGCCGCTCTCGCGAGGTGACCAGCAACCTGATGCCGGGCACGGCGTTCAGCAGTTCGACCAGCAACCCGGTCTCTTCGACCAGGTGCTCAAAGTTATCCAGCACCAGCAGCATCTCTTTCCGGCGGAGATGGTCAAACACCTGCGTCTTCAAATCGGCAGCGCCCTGAAAGGAGAAACCCACCGCTGCGGCTAAAGCAACCAGGATCGGGTTAGTTGCCTGCCTCGCTTCCGATAACCCGCCGTTGGTGGTTTCGCCGGCGTTGACCGGAGCCAGATTGACAAAGTAGACGCCATCGGCAAAGCTGACTTCGTCCGGCCCGAAAATTGGCTCGAGACAGCGCCGAGCGGCCTCTATCGCCAGCCTGGTTTTGCCGATACCGCCCGGCCCAACCAGGGTCAACAAGCGGCAATCCGGCTGGCCTAACCGGCTCCGGAGATGGCCCAGTTCCCGTTCTCGCCCGACAAAGGTGGTGGGGGGTGGCAGATTGTGAGGCAGCGCCGCCGCGGCCGCTTTGAGCCGCTGGTACAGGACAGTTGTTTCGGCCATCGGTTCGACCGCCAACTCCTCGGCCAAAATCCGGCGGCAATTTTCATACTGGGCCAGCGCCGCCTCCCGCCTTCCGCTGCGGGCCAAAAGCAGCATCATCTGCCGGTGGGCCGTTTCCCGCCACGGTTCCAGGACCAACAGCCGGGCGGCGATGTCGAGACCGGCGGGGTAGTCGGTCTGCCCAAGATAGTGGTTAACCAGGCTGTCCAATGCCTGGATCATCAGCTCCCGCAGCCGCTCCCGCTGGGTCAGCACCCACTCTTCAAAGTCGAGAGCGTCTTTGACATAGAAGCCCTGCAAAAAGTCACCTTGATACAACCCGACCACCTGGCGCAGCCGTTCCGGCTCTTGGGTTGGATCAATGGTCTCAAGCGACTGTTGAAACAGTTGGACGTCAACCCAATAAGGCGACTCCGGCTTAAGGCCAATTTGCTGCGGGGTAATTTCCAGAAACGGGGCGAATTGTTTCCGCAACAGCGACAGCACCTGGGTCAGATTCCGTTTGGCCGCTGCTTCCGGCATGTCACCCCACAGGAGCATAACCAGACTCTCCCGCCCGTGCGGTCGCCCGGTAACGGCCAGGTAATAGAGCAGGGCCTCTACCTTGGCGGTGCGAAAGTCGGTCACGGCTGCGCCATCAAGGTGAACTTGTGGCTGGCCCAGCAGCCTCAGCTCCAGCCGGGCCGTGCTCCGCTCACCCTCTTTGATCAATTTCAGGATGCTCCCTATGTTTGCCGTTTGTTTGCATTTTGTTTGCACAAAGCTGGTAGAGTGGCAGTATAGCACAGTCTTGCTGGCGGCGGTAGTTTGCACATTATTGGGATTAAGGTGACAGGCACTTATCAGACTACTTATTGGGCTTGTTTGAACAAAACCTGCCTCTATTTAGTATTTAAAAGTGCCTGTCACCTGGTTTTTTTGATAGAGCCTTTTGAACTACGCCACCGGCTTGGGTAATTCTGGTGACGGGTTGCCCGGTCAAATCGGTTAGACTGTGACCCTCAACGGAAACGTTGAAAAAATCAATCAAATATCAAAGAAAGAATGAAAGGACTAAATGAAGATGATGACGATGACTTTAACCCCTGAAATGGAAACCCTCAAGGCGAAACTCAAGGCCACCTGGACTTCTGGCGACTTTGGACAGATTGCCAAATCTTACGCCCCCGGCGCCACCGATTTTGTCAACCGCCTCAACCTGCAAGCAGGCGAACGGGTGTTGGACGTGGCCTGCGGCACCGGCAACCTGACCATCCCGGCGGCCAAAAGCGGCGCCAGCGTCACCGGCCAGGATATTGCCCCTAACCTGCTGGAACAGGGCCGGGCCAGGGCCAAAGCCGAAGGTCTGGCTATCCAGTTTGACGAGAATGATGTCGAGGCGTTGCCCTATGATGACGCTTCGTTTGATACCGTCATGACCATGTTTGGGGCCATGTTTACCCCCCGACCCGACGTGACCGCGGCGGAACTGGCCCGCACCGCCCGGCCCGGTGGGCGCATCGCTATGGCCAACTGGACGCCGGGCGGTTTCATCGGCCAGATGTTCAAAATTGTGGGCAAGCATGTCCCGCCGGCCCCTGGCATGCCCTCGCCGTTGCTGTGGGGCGACGAGGCAACGGTGCGCGAGCGGTTCAACGGCAGCGTGGCCGATCTACAACTGACCCGGCGCTCGATCACCTTCAGCTTCCCCTTTACGGCGTCCGAGGTAGTGGAATGTTTCCGCCGCTACTACGGCCCGACCTACAAGGCATTCGGCGCTCTGGATGAAAAAGGCCAGGCCGCCTTGCGCCAGGAGTTGGAGCAGCTCTGGTTGGCCCACAACCAATCCAATAATGGCGTCACGCGGGTCGAGTCGGAATACCTGGAGGTGGTGGCCATCCGGGCCTCCTGAAACTAGGGTCTGTTGACATTTACCGATTTCGCCGCTTCGATACGTCCTAACGGGCACTCAGCATGCGAAATCGGCCCCAAAAACGCATGCTGAGTAGGCGTCAGCCGTATCGAAGCGGCGTTTTTGGGCCAACCAACTGAAATGTCAACAGACCCTAACCAGCAAAGTCGTAATCGGGGCCATCACTTAATTGCCTCTCGCACTGCTACCGGATCATCACTCATTAACCCCTCTGCGCCGAAGAAACGCATGACCTTGAAAAGCAAGGGGTTTTCCAGCAGCCCAAACCAAATGAAGACCTGCCGCCCTTCGCCATGCGCCTGCCGGATGATACCAGGGTTGAGGAGCACCATCTCGGCCATAGGGCAGACGAACTGGGCGTCGCCGGGCGGCGTGCTGACACTGAACGACCCCGGGCCATAAAGGGCGCACAGGTGGGCCTGCGGATTGAGGCGATGGAGGGTGTCGAGCGAGGCGGCCTCGAAGGATTGGATGATGGTTTGGTCGAGGTAGCCGGCCTCGTCCAGCACGTGCAGCATCTTTTCTTCAAGACCCGGATACAGGTGCGCGGCTTTTGTCTCCGGTAACAGCTTCACCCGATTGGCCTTGGCCAGCTCCACCACTTCTTGGAAAGTCGGGACTTTTTCACCCTTTCCGGCATCGAGCGCGCGAATTTGGGCGAAGGTCAGATCGCGCACCGCGCCCGTCCCGTTGGTGGTCCGATCAACCGTTTCATCGTGGATGATCACCAGGACCCCGTCCCGGCTCATCTGCACGTCGAACTCCAACCACTCCACACCCTGGGCAATGGCGTGCTCGAAGGCGACCAGGGTGTTTTCGGGGGCATACTTCGGCCCGCCGCGGTGGGCAATGAGTTGGGTGGGGGCCAGCGGCGGGGTGCGTAAGGCGACGTGCAAGCCGTAGTAAAGCAGCGGCGCGGCCAGGAGTACAGCCAGGCAGCCCAGGCTGCGGCGACGAAATAACTCTTTCCCCGTCACGGGCGCGGGTGGGCGGCTCATAAAATCCGGATGGATCACGGGCGTGGTGGGATCTACTCGCTGATGTGGTCGAGGATGTGCTGCTGCATGACCGTGCGGATGGTCGCTTGCTCGACACTCATAAGCAGGTGGCCTCCTCTCTCGAAACTGACCAGCCTGGCCCCCGGAATGGTGGCAGCAGCGAACTCGGCATTGTGGTAGAGCTGCAGGGTGTCGTCTGTGGCATGGAAGATCAGAGTGGGGGCCTGGACCTCGGCAATCCTCTCATTCGGCATCGTAGCCTTGTTGTCGAAAGCAGCGCCGGCGGATCGCGGCGAAACCGGGTTCATCTCATCAATAATCCGGTCAACCAAATCCCGCTGCTGGGGGGTAAGACCGGCAATGACCGCGTCGTTGGCCCCCATCAGCTCCATTAGCTGCCTCCTGAACAGCTTGGTGATGGCCCAGTAAAGCGGGTCATACTTGAAGATGGTCATCAGCATCTCCCCTTTCTGGTTCGCCTGCGCCTGGTCTTGGGTGGCTGACGACGCAACGCCGGCGGAGATGAGAGTCAGCGAGGAGACCCGTTCAGGGTACAAGACGGCAAAGAGCAGCGCCGAAGGGCCGCCATGAGAGATAGTGACGACCGCAACTTTGTTGAGGCCCAGTTGGTCGAGCAGATAGGCGTAGGCGTGGGCCTGCTCGTCGAAGGTGGCCCCCTCGCGGAAGGTCGAACGCAGATAGCCAAAGCGCGAAGGCGCAATCCAGTGGAATTGATCCCCCAGCACGGCCTGCACCAGGAGTTCGCCCTGGTCGTAGCCGCCGCCGCTGCCGTGGATCACCAGGACCGGGGGACCTGATCCCCCTTCGGTATATTCGATATCCCCGTAGGGCGAAGGGATGACCGTGCTCTTGCCCCGGACCCGTTCATAGGCTCGATTCATATCCCAGAAATATACGGCTGAAACCAAAACCACCGCTGCAATCAACCCGATGGCAAGCCAGCGTAGAATCCTTCTAAACATCTTGCTCTCTTTCCTGGAACCGCTCAGCGCCTCTCGTTTCAGCCGCCGCCGCGCCGATATCACTCAAATATGACCTCACAGCGCCAAAATAACTTCAAAAAATGGCGAGTCCGTGTGGTCGGCAGCAATCGCTTGGTGCGATCCGTTCGCCCGAAACCGTTCTTCAGGACGGGGGATGGGCGGCAAAAAACGTCCATTGTTCTTTGACAACTCTAATTCGATGTTGGTGCGATGATACCTTGTGGGTAAAAAGGCGCACGTCCGGTTTTGAAGCAGCGGTGGGGTCAGCGATGGCCCCACCGACTGTAACTTAGCCTGCCGTCTTTGCGGCTTTGCGCTCCATAAATTTTTGAAACTTCTCATCTAAAACAAAAACATATTCACAGATCGCAGTTACAAACTCTAAAAGGTCTTTAGCATCTTCTTTAGAAATTTTTTCTTCCGTTGCATGAGCCGCAATATTCCTGTGCTTCCTAAGTTCTTCACCCCATTTGAATAAACGCTCATCAATAATCTTCTGATCCAGCAGTTCCTTTAAACCACCCGCCAGCATTCGATTTTTGGTATTGTATTTGTTACAGATTCCTTCCAGCGCACGCCCACACATTACAGCACAAGCCATATATGCTTTAGCCCTATAGCACCGTTGAGCTTCTTCAAATGAGACACCAATGATCTCGGGTAAATGTAAAACTATACTAGCTTCTGGCTCTGGCCAAAGCCTATTTAGGGGCTGAGACCACTCGCCTCTATCTGCGTTTATTTGATACCATTCTTGAAAACCCAATAATGCTTCATGGCAAACTGGGCATTTGAGTAGAACTATCTTCACTACATCATCATAATGTTCAGGCTGGTATTCATATTCACCTTTTGATATTCCATCTACCTTCGATTCACAATAGGGGCACTCAATAATCATCTAACTCTCCTAGACGGGGAAACTGTGTATAGATAGAATTACTTGAATACAACATTGCTACAATTAAAATACTGGCGGCTAACCTTGTGTAGACTAACCTTTTGGCTCTAAAATTTTTAGGACCGACAGGTCCACTAAATCCAGTCGAACTGCATGCTACCACCAAGGGTGATTGCCACGTCTCGAACGGGAGCAGAATGGCTGGGCCTCTCAAGTATAGCACAAAAAAAACAGCCCGGTCAATAGCCGAGCTTCTTATATTAAATTGTGCAGGCTTCACCAGCGCGGCAGCAATGATTCGCCTGGCCCAATTCCTGGCCGGGGTCTCGCGTTTACCAGACAATGATGCGATTGCGGTAGATTTCGAGATAGGTTTCGAACAAACTGAGCGAACTGACCAGGGCGGTAGTCAGCAAAGCGGTTGACATCCGCTCCATCGTGCCGGCGGTAAAGGTGTGGCCGCTCAGATCAATACTGTTGACGATGGAGGCCAAAAAAGTAAAGACGAGCAAGGGCGCCAGCACCAGCAGGGCACTCTTCTTGTCTTTCCGCAGCGTTTCACGGAGCGGGTTGGGGATGACCCGCCCGTTGAGCACCACGTAATCATTGCCCTGCTCATAAATGACCACGCTTTGGTTGCTGACCTGCAATGAACCGCCGTTAAGGTGAGCCTGCAGCAGCTTGCGCACCATCTTCTCCGTAGATTTTTGCAGCCGGGCCAGCATCAAATTGTTAAGCCGAAAGGTGATTTGCCCATTCACCAGGCGAAGCACGACAAAGCGGGTGTAATCGTCGGAGAGGTAGCCGCAGAAAATTACGTCATCCGTTTTGGCAACGGCGGTAGCCGGCATGTGTTCAAACAGCAGTTCCCCCAATTCCTGATACTTTTGGCATTTGACTGCTTCATCCTCCAATCCACATACTTCCATCGGTTCCCAGCCGAACGAACGCATGAGTTGAACAATTTGCAGATTGTCGGGATATTTATTTTCATGGTTTAAGGGCAGGTCAACAGTGAAGACGGCGCGCATCAGCTTCCTCCTTGGGAGTACAACGAAAACTTATAGGCCAAAAGTCCAAACCTTAAGCCTTGACAATCGCCCGGTGATTTGAGATAATCTTAAGTAAATACAGCGTCAAGCTCACTGTCCTTTACAAAATCAACCCAAACGATTCGTTATCAGCAACATTTTTCGACAATGCCTGACCACTGCCGGTGGCATTCAGGCATGTTAAGGAGTGCAAAGCTAACTATGTCGGCAAAGCTCTAATCAAATCTAATAATTGGTTGGAGCTTTTTTGTTTACCAGGCCAGGGGTCAACAAAGGGAGTGTATGCCCGGTAAAGTGACTTGTTTTGAGTGGTAGTTTGTCAGGTTTAGCGTTCCTTTAGAAAGGAGAACCTATGAAAAAAGTTATGTTGATTATCGGCATGTTGCTGCTGCTGCAACTGGTTTTTGTGTCGGCTACTTTCGCCTCGGGGCCCAATGACTGGGGCGGCGGCTATGGCCGGGGCGGCTATTGGGGGGGCGGCTACCAGCATGGGTATGGCTATCAACCCAACTATGGCTATAACTATAATTACCACCCTCGACATTCTTACTATTACACAGGCTGTAACTATAACCGCTGCCAAAGTTACTACCCCCGCAACAACTACAACTATAACAACTGCTGCTGCCGGCCGTACTATGGCTATCAAAACTACGGCTACTGGGATTACGGGCGCAATTACCACTACTCCAACTACGGGTATAGTTACTGATTGCGCCAGGTTATCTAAAACTGGTTAAAGATAACGCAGAGGAATTTCGGCATACACTCCCTCGCTTTGGCCTTTGGCTTTTTGGTGGCATCCCCTCAAAAAGCTGCGGGACCGGCTAGATTCGTAATCTGGCCGGTCTTTTTTATAGCACGAATTACTTGGGAAACAACATCGCGCTGATACTTTCGCGATAATGGATGCGCCGGATAGCCTCCCCAAAGAGAGGCGCGACCGAGACGACCTCGATTTTATCGGAAAACGCTACGGGTTGGTTCTCAACTGTGTCGGTGATGATGAGCTTTTTCAGCGGGCTGGCGGCAATCCGTTCTATTGAACCTGCGGTAAGTACCCCGTGAGTGACCATGGCATACACTGCCTGCGCGCCCTGCTCGATCAACTTGGTCGAGACTGCGGCCAGGGTTCCGCCGGAAATGGTAAAGTCATCCACGACAATCGTGGTTTTGCCTTTGACGTCGCCAATGATTTCCAAAACTTCGGCTTGCTCGTCGTGGCTGGGCCGTTCCTTATTGGCGATTGCCACCGATGTGCCCAGAAAGGTGGCGTATTTGTGGGCCTGTTTGGTAAAACCGGCATCGGGGGAAACCACGATCATATTTTCAAGCTGCTGCTGTTGAATGTACTCGCCTAAAGCCGGCAAAGCATACAAATTATCTACCGGAATGCGAAAAAAGCCCTGAATTTGGGGCGAGTGCAGGTCCATCGCCACCACCCGCGTGGCTCCGGCTATCTCAATCGCATCGGCGCATACCCTGGCTCGAATGGATACCCTCGGTTCATCCTTTTTATCCCCTTTGGCATAACTAAAATAAGGAATAATGACGGTGACCGCCGCCGCACTGGCTCGCTTAAAGGCGTCAATCCAGAATAATAACTCCATAAAATTATCATTGGTTGGGAAAACCGTTGATTGAACCAGATAGACCTGCCGTCCCCGCACATTTTCCAGGATACGGACAAAGGTGTTCCCCTCCGAGAAGCGCAGCGTTTCATTCTGCCCCGGCTCAATCTGGAGATAATGGCAAATTCGAGCCGTCAGGTGGGGGCTGCCACTTCCGGCAAAGACCATCATATCGTCAGCTTTCATTCCCTTCACCCTCCAGTTTGATAGGGACCTGTCCAATTTCCGGATTACTAGACCTGCGGCAAGTTGCCGCTTCGCATGTCCTGCTTACCCTCAGTTTGGGAAGCGCCGGTTGGGTGTCTCGTGATTTACCGTCATTTTATTTGTAGATGGGGCAATGGGGCAGGGGCTTTAGCGTTGTTTTGTCCCCTAAAACAGTTGCTTACTCCAATCATTTATAGTATGATTTGCCTCATAATACAAATTGTTTAGCGCAAACCTGTGACCCGCTACGGTTGAAAACAAGGAGCGGGGGACGGCGGCCGGCGATCAGTGAGCAGTAAGCAGTAAAAAGGTTACTACTCAGCCCCATGTCATTTCGAGGCCGTAGGCCGAGAAATCTCTAGAGCAACACGTAGGCATGAGGGATTTCTCCCTTCGGTCGAAATGACATGCCTGAGCAGTTACGGATAAAAAACCTTTCTGGCCTCTGACTACTGACTACTGACCTCTGACTACTGATTACTATCTTTGAGGAGAGCAATATGGCTGATGACTTCAATATAAAAGATTTATCTCTGGAAGAACTTTACCAGCAAATGGGCGATGACCTTTACGACGGCTATCAAGAGGAAGTCGTCGAGGGGGTGGAAGAGGCCCTCAGCCGGGGCATTACACCTTACCATGTGTTGACCGACGGGCTGGTGGCCGGGATGGATATTGTCGGCCAGGACTTCCGGGATGGGATCTTGTTTGTGCCGGAAGTGCTGATGGCCGCCAATGCTATGAAAGCCGGGATGGCCATACTCCGGCCTCTCCTGGCCGAAACCGGCGCGCCGATTATCGGCAAAATGATTATCGGCACGGTTAAAGGCGACATCCACGACATCGGCAAGAACCTGGTGGCCATGATGATGGAAGGAGCCGGCTTTGAAGTTATTAATCTCGGCATCAACAACGACGCCGACAAATTTATGGCGGCTTACAACGAGCACAAGCCCGAGATCGTCGGCATGTCGGCCCTGCTGACCACGACGATGCCTTATATGAAGGTCGTCATTGACCGGCTGAAAAGTGAAGGTGTGCGCAAGGATGTGATTGTGATGGTCGGCGGCGCGCCGCTCAACGAGGCTTTTGCCGAGGCCATTGAGGCCGACGCCTACTGCCGTGACGCCGCCGTCGCCGTCGAAACGGCCAAAAAGCTCATCGCCATCAAACGAGGCGAAGGGACACGGGTTTGAGGTGAGGGAAGGTTCTCTTTTCGATAGGAGTGGGTCTTAGACCTGCTCCTATTTTGTTTCAATAGGCTGGTGAAGGATTGAAGATGGATGTCATCGTCATTGGCTGCGGCGTATCCGGCCTGAGTTGTGGTATCCGGCTGCTGGAGCGGGGCTTCAGTGTGACCATTGTGGCCGAGCAGTTACCGCCGCACACCACCTCTGATGTCGCCCCGGCCTTCTGGTACCCCTTCAAAGCTTTCCCCCTGAAACGAATTCAGCGCTGGGGCCAGGTTTCTCTGGCCGAGTTTTACCGCCTGATGGCTGTGCCGGAAGCCGGTGTAGCGGCGGCAACCCTGGTTGAGTTCTATCCAACCCCGCCTTCGCCGTCGTGGTGGGCCGGGTTAGTGCGCCACTATGAGCTAATTCCCGCCTCGGAAGTGCCCCCAGGGTATCAGGCCGGCTACCGGGCCGAGACACCCCTGATTGAAACACCGCGCTACATGCCCTATCTGCTGGCCCGCTTTGGCCAATTGGGAGGGCAGGTTGAACAAAAACGGATAACCCACTTGTCAGAATTGGCCGGGCCGGGACGCTTGATTGTGAACTGCAGCGGCGTGGGCGCTCGTGAGATTGCCGGCGATGAGGAAGTCTATCCAATTCGCGGGCAAATTGTGCGGGTGCGCCAGCCCGGTCTTGACCGGCAAATTGTCAACGCTTTGAGTGGGCCAGCCCTGACCTACATTGTGCCGCGCAGCCAGGATTGTGTCCTGGGCGGCACGGCGGAGGAGCATAGTTGGAGTCTCACCCCTGAGCCGGCAACGGCAGCCGCGATTATGCAGCGCGCCCAGGGATTAATGCCAGCTTTGGCCGGGGCCGAAGTGTTGGAGCATCGGGTCGGCCTGCGGCCGGGGCGTAGAGAAGTGCGCCTGGAACTGGAACGGCTCGGGCCGGACTGCGCTGTGATTCATAACTACGGCCACGGCGGGGCCGGTTTTACCCTCTCCTGGGGCTGCGCCCAGGAGGTGGCCGAATTAGCCGCAAAAGTGGCTTGACTTTTTTCGGAACTGCCCTATACTTTTTATAAATTAGCCCGTCGGCTGGTTGACCTTCCTTCCCAACAAACTCTTGGCCCAGCTTTTCCGGCTAAGAGCGATGCGCATTCGACCCCCATCCCAATAATAATCATTTCAACGGCTTTACTCAGTCTGCGCGACGCGGCGCGATGATTCTAAAGGAGTGTGTAGATGACACCAGCCGAAGCACCGTGTGAGATCTCCTGCCAGCATGTCTGGAAAGTGTTTGGCCCCCACCCCGAGCGCATCGCCCCCCTGCTCGAGTCCAACCGTTCTAAAAAAGAAATCCTGGCCGAAACGGGCCACGTCGTCGCCGTTAAGGATGTCACCTTTGATGTGCGCAAAGGCGAAATCTTTGTGGTCATGGGGCTGTCCGGCAGCGGCAAGTCAACCCTGGTCCGCTGCATTTCGCGCCTGATTGAGCCGACCAAGGGCAGCATCTTGATGCACGGCGAAGACGTGGTGGCCATGAACGAAAAACAACTGCGCGAGCTGCGCCGCCGTAAAATCAGCATGGTCTTCCAGCATTTTGGCCTGTTTCCGCACCGGCGCGTGCTCGACAACGTGGCCTACGGCCTGGAAATCCAGGGGGTGGAGCCGGCCAAGCGGCGCGAGCGGGCCAGGCAAATCCTGGAACTGGTCGGCCTGGCCGGCTGGGAGCGTCACTATCCCGGCGAGCTGAGCGGCGGCATGCAGCAACGGGTCGGCATTGCCCGCGCCCTGGCCGTTGACCCGGAGATCATGCTTTTTGACGAACCCTTCAGCGCCCTCGACCCGCTCATCCGCCGCGAGATGCAGGATGAGCTGATCAAGCTGGAAAAAGAGATGCGCAAAACGATCATCTTCATCACCCACGACTTTTTGGAGGCGATCAAGCTGGGCCATCACATTGCCATCATGAAGGACGGCGAGATTGTGCAGCAGGGCACGCCGGAAGAGCTGGTGCTGCACCCGGTCAATGAGTACGTGCGCGAGTTTACCAAGGATGTGCCCCGGGCCAAGGTGCTGACCGCCGGGATCATCGCCCAGGAGGATCAGGCGGTGGTCCTGGATACCGACGACGTGGCCACCATTCTGTCGGTCATGCAGGTCAAGGGCAGCACGACCGCCTTTGTCAAGGGGGCCGAGGGCCGCTTTTTGGGGGTGCTGTCGCTGGACGATGTGGCCGGGGCCAAAGAGCGTCACACCAACGTGAGCGCCTTGCTCAGCCACTTCCCGGTGGTTTACAGCGACACCAAGCTGGAAGAATTGATCCCGCTGACCGTGACCACCGACGCCCCCTTCCCGGTGGTGGACAAGACCCACAAGCTGCTGGGCGCGGTGGACCGGACCTCGGTGATGATGGCTGTGGGGGGGAAGGAACAGCCTCAAGCGGGCGACACGGGCCATTAGATCGGCCTGCTGCGGCTGTATGAACCCCCACAGAGACTTCTTTTCAGCCGCTATGAGGATTGGTAACGGATGGGACAATATGTGCAGGCCAATGGTTTGAATATCTACTATGAGGAGTATGGAAGTGGGGAACCGCTGCTGCTTATCCACGGTGGCACTTTTACCTCGCAGATGTGGCAGCGCCATATTCCCGCCTTCGCTCAACATTTCAAAGTGGTTGCGCCCGACAGCCGGGGACACGGCAGAACCAGGAATCCAACGGGGCAATTCAGCTATCGTTTGCTGGCCGATGATATGGCAGCTTTTACCCAAGCCCTGGAACTGAACCAGTCGCTTGTCTGCGGCTACAGCGATGGCGGTCAAGTTGCTTTGGAAATAGGGATGGGCTATCCCCATTTAGCCAGAGCATTGGTCATTGGCGCGGCCTGGTATAAGTTATCAGAGGTGTACCGCAACTTTCTGCGAGAGCTTGGTGTTGAAGGTCCGGGCATAGTCAATCTTGAGCAGACCCAGAGACAGTGGCCAGACTTGGTGGAACGCTGGCAAGGGTTTCATGCTTCACTGGGTGGGCCTGACTATTGGCAAAAGCTGCTCCAGCAGATCTCGACGATGTGGTGGACACCGTTGGATTACACGGTTGAGGATTTTCAAAAGATTATCGCGCCGACGCTCATCTTAATGGGCGACCGAGATGGAACGATTCCTGTGGAGGAAGCGGTAGAGATGTACCGGCTAATTCCCAAGGCAGAGCTGGCGATTTTTCCGAATGCGACCCATTTCACCACGCTTCGCAATGCCGAGTTATTCCAGAAGATAGCTCTTGACTTTCTGATGCGTCACAATTCTTAAGAGGAGTAGCACCATGGTCAATCTACAACGCCTGAACACTTATTTTGAACTGCGCAAGCGCGACGGGTGGGTGCTGGGCGCGTTTGGCGCGCTCATCCTCCTGATCCTGCTCCTCAACGTGATGCCGTTTGAGGTCGGTCCGTTCCCGGCGGCGTGGAACATCGGCCTGCGCCAGCCGATTGACGATTTCCAGGGCTGGGTCATCGGCCACCGGGCCGAGCACCCCCTGTTTGTCTACTTTTTCGACCCGCTGAGCAACGTGATTGACGTCGGCATCAGGGGCGTGGAAAACTTTTTGCTGTGGCTGCCCTGGCCGGTTATTATCGCCGGGATGTTCCTGCTGGGCCAGTACGCGGGCGGTCTGCGGCTGGGGCTGCTGTGCGTTGTCGGCCTGCTGTTTATGGGCCTGGTCGGCCTGTGGGATGCCAGCATGCAAACCCTGGCCTTGATGGGCGTGTCGGTTTTCATTGCCCTGCTGATTGGCATTCCGCTGGGGATCCTGTCGGCCCGCTATGACAAATTCGAGGCCGGCTTGCGGCCTATTCTGGATGGCATGCAGACCATGCCCGCCTTTGTTTACCTGATCCCGGTGGTTCTCTTCTTTGGTATCGCCCGCGTCCCCGGCGTGGTCGCAACTGTGATCTACGCCCTTCCTCCGGCCATCCGCCTGACCAGCCTGGGCATCCGCCTGGTGCCTGCCGCCACCATCGAAGCCGCCGCCGCCTTTGGCTCAACCAAACGGCAGACCCTCTTCAAGGTGCAGATTCCCCTGGCCATGCCCTCGCTCATCGTCGGCGTCAACCAGACGATTATGATGGCCCTGGGCATCGTCGTCATCGCCGCGCTGATTGGGGCCGGCGGCCTGGGGCGGGAAGTGCTGGTGGCTTTGCAGCGCCTCCAGGTCGGCCAGGGACTGGAAGCCGGCCTGGCCATCGTCTTTATGGCCATCATCCTCGACCGGGTCAGCCACGCCGCCAGCAAGATTGACTTCACCCACCGGCCCCAGGAGGGGCACGACTTTCGACTATTCCCCAGCAAGTGGGCGCGATTTGATGTGATCTGGTCTATCGAGCAGGGGCTGACCCGCCTCTATGGCGTGTTTACCGGCATGGCCAAAAGCCTGGCGACCGGCGTGGCCGTCCTGATTAGTCCCCTGGTGCGCGCCCTCGGTTACAAACACGCCGCCGAAGCCACCCCCGGCCTCCTGCGGACCTACTCTTACACTCTGGCCGCGGTGCTGTTTTTGGTGGTGCTGCTGCTCATCAGCCGGTTGATCCCTTTCCTTAACGAATTTCCCGCCTCGTGGAACCTGTCGCTGCGCGGCCCGGTTGATGCCGCCGTGGCCTGGTCGCGGGATAATTTGTACCGCATCGGCGACCTGCCGATCGGCACCGGCCCGTTAAGCGACTTTTTGACGATTTACTTTTTGAACCCGCTGCGTCTCTTGCTGCAACAGCAGTTACCCTGGTTCGTCGTCATTTTGGCGGTCGCGCTGACGGCCTGGGCAGCGGTGGATTGGCGGCTGGCCCTGTTTACGGCAGCAGGGATGTTTTTCATCGGCTTGTTGGGTATGTGGGAGAACGCGATGGATACGCTGAGCCAGACCATTGTGGCGGTGATTGTCTCCCTGCTGATTGCCATCCCGGTGGGCATCCTGGCCTCCCGCAGTGACGCCTTTGCCGCCTTTCTGCGGCCCGTGCTGGACACGCTCCAGACAATCCCGCCTTTTGTTTACCTGGTGCCGGTCATTATGTTATTTAACGTGGGACGGGTCCCTGGCATTATCGCTTCGGTGCTGTATGCTTTACCCCCGGCCATCCGGCTGACCAACCTCGGCATCCGGGAAATTTCGGCCCAGACCATCGAGGCGGCGACGGCGTTTGGTTCGACGCCCTGGCAGACCTTGTTCAAAGTGCAACTGCCCCTGGCCCTGCCCTCGATCATGGTCGGCGTCAACCAGACCATTATGATGGTCCTCTCGATGGTCATTATCGCCGGCCTGGTCGGCGGCGGCGGGCTGGGCCTGGAAACGGTTATCGGCCTGGCCAAAAACCAGACCGGGCGCGGCGTCGAAGCCGGCCTGGCCATTGTCATCCTGGCCATTGTCATTGACCGGATTACCCAGGCCTGGGGCAAAAAGCGTGAGGCGGGAGCGCAGGGACATTAGAAAGGCCGAGGCTAAGGCTGAGATTAGACTTTTCTTCCCTTAGCCTTAGCCTCCACCTTAGCCTTCAATCCCCCATACACGTCCCCAAGCGGCGGGCGCTGTCAAGCCAGGGATGGTCGAGCGGCACGGTTTTGCGTTTACCGACTACGTCTTCCAGGGGGACCGGAACAGCCCCGTCACCGCGGGCAGCGACCATGACCCCGGAGACGCCCTCGTTGATTAACGTGGCGCAGGCTGTTCCCAGGCGGGTCGCCAGCAGCCGGTCCACCGCCGAAGGCGTGCCGCCGCGCTGGACATGCCCCAGAATTGTCATGCGCGTCTCCAGGCCGGTCAGCTCTTCCAGTTGGCTGGACAGCCGCAGCGTGCCGCCCGCTTGCCCGGCTCTGATTTCGGCCAGTTCCGTTGCGGCCTTTTTCTTGTCCTCTTTGTTTTTGGCATTCTCCTTCTTTTTCTCGGCTGCCCGGATCACCGCTGCGTCTTCCCTGGACATCGCCCCTTCAGAAATGGCAATGATGCTAAAACCTTTGCCGCCGTGGCTGCGCCGGCGAATGGCCTCGGCAATCTTGTGGGCGTCGTAGGGGATTTCGGGGATCAGGATTACATCCGCGCCGCCGGCAATCCCGGCGCCCAGGGCCAGCCAGCCGGCGTTATGCCCCATCACCTCGACAACAATGATGCGGTGGTGGCTGTGGGCCGTGCTGTGCAGCCGGTCAATGGCCTCGGTGGCAATGCCCAGGGCCGTGTCAAAGCCAAAAGTCACGTCGGTCAGGGCCACGTCATTATCAATGGTTTTGGGCAAAGTGATGATATTCAATCCTTTTTTGAGCAAGGTCAGCGCATTCTTCTGCGTCCCGCCGCCGCCCAAACAGACCAGGGCATCCAGGTGGTGTTTGCGGTAATTTTCAACCATCACGTCGGTCATATCCATTGTTTTGCCGCCCATCGGCATGCTTTCCGGCTTGTCGCGGCTGGTGCCCAAAATAGTGCCGCCAATGGTCAAAATCCCGGAGAGGGCTGGACCGTCTAGCCGTGTGGTCCGGTTTTCCATCAGGCCCCGGAAGCCGTCGCGAAAGCCGATGACCTGCATGCCAAACGAAGTCTGGGCCGCTTTACCAATACCGCGAATCGCCGCGTTCAGGCCGGGGCTGTCGCCGCCTGCGGTCAAAATACCAATATACTTAGCCATATCTCCTCCTTTTTAGCCGGTGAAGTAAAAACAAACCCCCAGTGCCTGCCGGGACCGGGGGTTTTACCATGCCATCTAATTTACTTTTAGAGTTTCTTTAACAGCCTTATTGCAGCCAGGCTTTCCAGACATCTTGATGCCCATCCACCCAGGCCTGGGCGGCCTCTGCCGAACTCTTTTTCTCCAGTTCAACCGCCGCGATCATACCGATCTGGTCTTCGGTGGTATATTTAAAGTTTTTGAGCACTTTGTAGGCATCAGGCGCTTTACTTTGGAGGTCTTTCCAGAAAATCTTAAAGAGGACATCGGATGGGTAGTCGCAATCCACGCCGCCTGACTCCGTTTTGGCATAGCACTCCTCCGAATACGCCGGCAGCTTGACTTCGGTTAAGTCGTATTTAGCATGAACCGAATGCGGCGTCCAGAAATAAAAGAGGATCGGCTCTTTGCGGCTGTAAGCCGAATCGAGCTGCGCCAACACCGCTTGTTCTGAACCGGCCACCACCGGCTGCAAATTCAGGCCCAAATTTTTGATAATCTGGTCGTCATACTGCACCCAACTGGGGTCGCCGGCCAGGAATTGGCCCTTGTCCCCGGTTTCGGCGGTTTTGAACAGAGCAGCCAGTTCCGGGTTTTTGAACCCCTCCCATGTAGCTAATTCGGGATGCTCTTCCACTACGTAAGCCGGCTCGTACCAGCCAATTTTGCCGACCACGCCTAACTCGCCGCCGTTCTCTACAACTTTCTGCTCATCTATATACTGTTTGACATTCTCGGCGTGCCCCGAAGGCCACACTTCCAGGCTGGCAGATAGGTCGCCTTTGGCCAGGGCCGCCCAT
Organism: Chloroflexota bacterium; assembly: GCA_016860845.1. Next base: position 103,026 of record BOKF01000027.1, on the reverse strand, counting down.
TGCGCGTTCTCGTCAATGGTAACGATCTCGACCGGATACCCTAACTCTTTTTCAAGAATTATTTTGGCGACTGCCACATTGACCGCCGAGCCGGTCCAGGGGTTTTCGGCCAGCTTGATGGTGATTTTTTCACCGCTGGATTCTGCCGGAGCCGCCGCTTCTTCTTTGGCTGGTTCGGTCGCCTCCGGCTTTTGTTCAGCCGGAGCGGCAGGTTGGGCAGCACCCCCGCAGGCAGCTAATAACGCCGCCAAAACCAGAAGCAGAGATAGAAAGAGCGACTTGCTAAAAAGTTTCCGACACATTTTCTCCTCCTCGAGCAACTTTTTTGGCAGTGGTTAGATTGTAAGTGATGGTTTTGGAGTCCAAAGCTGAGCTTTGGGACTCCATCACTTACTTTGCAACCACAACCCTTTTTTGATTTAACTGTTGGCTGATTATCGTCTTGCAGCGAGAGCGAGTATAGCATTGTCTCGACCGCATGTCAAACACTTTGTTTCGACTACCACTGCTTTAACGAGAAGCCTCTCGGCTGATGAGGCCGAGAGGCTTCCTGTAGAATCTATTCGATTGAAAGGTTAGATGCTTATTGGGTTAGACAGTTCCAGGTTTGCGTTCCTTCTCCAAAATTCACGGCGACCAGGATCAGGTCAAAGATGTCAATGATCCCATCACGATTTATATCGGTCGGCAAGCCCGAACCTGTCTGGCCAAAACTCACCCCAATTGCCGTCGCATCGGCAATGTCCACGTGGCCATCGTCGGTAATATCACCACTTAAGAGGTTAACACTGCTCAAGGCTGTATTGGGGGTGATGATCGTAACGGCCGTACACACCGCCGGAAGGTAGCCGGGGCTGTCGGCAGTGATGGAGGAATGTGCCCCAAACGCCACTGCGGCAATGGTGAATTTACCGGTGGAGTCGGTGTTAGCGCTCTGCCCGGTGTCATCTATCGTCACCGTTCCCCCCGACCAATCGTTGTTGGCCCGTCCCGGCAGGATCACCTGGCCGGAGACGGCGGCGGTGGTGGGGGTAGGGGTCGGTGTTTCTGGGGTAGCAGTGGGTGTGCCAGGGGTTGGCGTCTCCGGCGTCGCGGTTGGGGTCTCGGGCGTGGCCGTCGGCGTTTCGGGGGTCGCGGTTGGCGGCTCAGGTGTAGCTGTCGGGGTCTCCGGTGTGGCCGTCGGTGTTTCTGGGGTGGCGGTTGGGGTTTCAGGGGTGGCCGTGGGTGTCTCAGGCGTAGCCGTTGGTGTTTCTGGAATCGGACTACCGTTAATCACGAGGGTGAAATTCTTAGGCGTCAGGGTCAAAGGGAGCGCTTGGGGATCACCCACTTTTACCCCGGCGAAGCTGAGGGTTGCAGTACCGGGGACAGCGAGAGCCGTCGCCTGGAAGGTTAGCAGGGTAACATTGCCGGTGAGACCCGATACGTGGCCCTGTTGGCTGGCCACGAGCGTGATTTTGCCCAGCGAATTGTCGGCATTGTTTTGCAGCACATACTTTAGATCAGGATTGATTTGCAAGTTGCCGACCGAGAGCAGGGTCGGGTCAAACAGAATTTCAAACTGCGCGCCGTACAGGCCGCTCCCAGAGAGACCCTGGGCCTCAACGCTCAGTTGGACCGTCTCCCCAACATTAACGGATGCCGGTCCATTAATTGTCAAAACCATTGCGGCAGGGATAGGCTCATCAGTCGGTGCAGGGACCGGCGAAGAAAAAGCCGATGCGTCAAATACGTTGATTGAATTAGCGCCCAGCAAACAGCCTACGATGAGGACAATAATCCCAAATCCTCGTAAAACTTGTTTCTTTTCTTTCATTTTTACCTCCTACGGCTGATAATAATTGGTTTGGCTAACTTAGATACAATAAATAAGGCCCAACTTCCCGGCCGTAACCTGGGAAATTGGGCCTTACCTTTTACTCAAACAGCCTGGCGCTGACTGTCTAAGTTGTTAGCTTTACCCTACACCAAATTTGACTAACCTATACAATTGGGCCAAGTTGAAGAGATTTTGAAAATCTGATCTTCATCTAAGCCCGCTCATCTTACCACACCTCTTGTTTTCAATCAAGACAAGTAAATGGGAGAAATGTCCTATCTTTTGGGGCGAAAGCGGGCAAAACTTCAATAATGGGGCGCCTTACATTTAGTTTTTAGATATTTGACTTCTTTCAAAATCCTAATATACTGCGCAAACTCGATTATATATTATTGATATATCAGTCTGCTGACCGTTTATTTTCTACCAAGATGCTGCCAGCCACGTTGCTTACCGCTGCCCGCCAGCGTCGAGTTGATCACGACTCGCGGAGCGAAGCAGCGTACCGTATTCTTAAAGAAAAAATTGTCACCCTCGAACTGCCACCCGCCAGTCTGCTCAACGAGTCCGATTTGATGAGCGAACTCCATTTGGGCCGGACGCCGATTCGCGAAGCGCTCCAGCGGCTGGCCCTGGAAAATCTGGTCGTGATTCTCCCGCGCCGGGGCACCATCGTCGCCGACTTGAACCTGAGTGACTTGCAGAAAATCTTCGAGATGCGCCTTGAATTGGAGATATACGCGGTCCGTCTGGCTGCTGAACGGGCAACTCCGGTTGAAATAGCCGAAATGGAAACTCTGCTGGCGAAATCTGATGAGATAATCCAGCGCGGCGATTACCACCAGTTGATGCAGTTGGATCATCAGGTTCACCAACTGCTGGCCCGGGCCGCTCACAACGAATTCCTGGAAGAAACCCTGGAGCGGCTGTATACGCATGGACTCCGTCTCTGGTATATTTCCCTGCACAAAGTCAGCCGCTTGCACGAAGCGATTGCCGAGCATCGGGAAATTATTGCCGCCATCAAAAGGGGGGACGGCGGCCGAGCGGCCGAGATCATGCGGACGCACATTGCCGATTTTCAAACGCAACTGTCCGCCGCCCTGTAACCGCTCACAGAGTAGCAGGCTGTATGCCGCCCCTAATGAAAAGGTCCTGCCGAGTGCGGAGCACCCGGCGAGGTAGCAGAGATGTACTACCCCTGTCTACCGTCTACTGTCTACTAACTACTATTTTCAGGAGTAAGCCATGTCTGATCGAGAACGTCGTTCGAGTCGTCGCGAAGAACGCCGGGCGCGGGCAGGGACCCAAATTGTCAGCGCCGTCAAACCCCTGGTCAACAAGCTGCCCCTGACCGAAGTGCTCTCGCCCGAAGGCGTCGAAGCCATTCACCGCGCCTCGATGCGTCTGCTGCAAGACCCCGGTATCCTGGTCATTGATTATCCCCCCGCCCGCGAAACCTTCAAAGCCAATGGCGCTATCGTCGAAGGCGAATTGGTCCGGATTGACGAAGACACGCTGATGCACTTTGTCCGTCAGGCACCCTCTACCTTCATCCAACTGGCCCGCAACCCGGCCAACAACCTGAACTTTGGCGGTCGCACAACCATCTTCGCCCCGGTCTACGGTCCGCCTTTTGTCGGCGATTACGAGCGGGGCCGCCGCGAGGCTACGATTCAGGATTTTCGCAACTTTGCCAAGCTGACCTACATGGCCCAGCATCTCCATCACAACGGCGGCACGCTGGTCGAGCCGAATGATATTGACGTCAAAGAGCGTCACCTTGACATGCTGCTGGCCCACATCACCCTGAGCGACAAGTGTTTTATGGGCAGCGTTACCCATTCTGAGAACGCGCGCGATACCGTCATCATGGCCGAGATTCTCTTCGGGGCGGAGGCCATCCGCGAGAACCCGGCGGCGTTGTCTTTAATCAACGCTTCCAGCCCGCTGCGTTTCGACGACCGCATGTTCGGCGCGCTGGAGGTCTACGCCAGAGCCAAGCAGGCGGTGCTGGTGACACCCTTCCTCATCGCCGGGGCGATGTCGCCCAGCACCATGGCCGCCACGCTGGCCCAGCAAAACGCCGAAGCTCTTTTTGGTATCTGCTACGCCCAGATGCTCCAGGCCGGTACGCCCTGCATCTACGGCTCGTTCCTGGCCAATATTGACATGCGCAGCGGCGCGCCCTGCTTTGGCACACCGGAAGATGCCCTGGCCCTCTACGCCGGGGCGCAGATGGCCCGCCGCTACAACCTACCCTTCCGTTCCGGCGGCAACTTCACCGCCTCCCGCATCCCCGACGCCCAGGCCGGCTACGAGTCGGCCGGCACGATCTGGCCGACCGTGCAGGCCGGGGTCAACTTTGTGCTGCACGCCGCCGGCTGGTTGGAAGGCGGCCTGATTGCCGGCTACGAAAAATTCATTCTCGACCTGGAAATGTGCGGCATGATGGCCCGTTTTGTCAACGGCATCGGCCTGACCGACGAAGATTTTGCCTGGGATGCCTACACCGAAGTGGGGCCAGGGCAGCACTTCCTCGGCGCGCAGCATACCATGCGCCATTACGAAACCGCTTTTTACCAGCACACGGTTTTTAATATGGACAATTACGAAAAGTGGGAAGAAGAGGGCAGCGCCGACACTTACAAGCGGGCCAACGCTGTCTGGAAGCGCATGTTGAAGGAGTACCAGGCCCCGGCCCTCGATCCGGCCATTGCCGAAGAACTCAACGCCTTCGCCGAACACCGCCGGGCCGAGATCCGCGCCGGCAAGCCGCGAAGTGAGTGGAAGAGAGAGCAGTAACCAGATGTCAGTAGCCAGTAGCCAGAATAAAACAATTTCTGACTACTGGCTACTGACTACTACCCATCTTTGTCTAAATCTTGAGGAGCACCCATGACCAATATCCGCAGTTTTGAAATTCCAACCGTGATGAAACACGGCCTGGGAGCGATTAATGCCCTGGCCGACGAAGCCAGAGCGCTGGGGATGACCCGCCCCTTGCTTGTCACCGACCCCGGCGTGGTCAGGGCCGGGCTGCTCGAGCGGGCCATCGCCCCTCTGAAAGCCGCCAATCTCAGCTTTGCCGTTTTTGACGGCGTTGCCCCCAACCCGCCCATCGCCCTGGTAGACGAGGGAGCCAACCTGTATCGCCGGGAAAATTGTGACGGCTTGATTGGCCTGGGCGGCGGCAGCGCCATGGACACGGCCAAGTCCATCGGCGTGGTTGCAGCCAATGGCGGCTCTATTTTGGACTACGAATGGGCCAGCCCTCAGCCCATCCAGTGCCGCATCCCGCCGACCCTCTGCGTGCCGACTACCGCCGGGACCGGCAGCGAAGTCACGTTGTGGGCGGTTATCACCGACCCGCAGCGCAAGATCAAATTTAATGTGGGCGGCACGCCGCTGATTGGGGCCTGGGAAGCGCTGATTGACCCCGAACTGACCTTTGACCTGCCCCCGGCTGTCACCGCCGGCACGGGCATGGACGCTCTGGCCCACGCCATCGAGTGCTACACCTGCGCCTACGCCCAGCCTCTGCCCGATTCGACGGCCCTGCTGGCGATGGAATATGTCGCTCGTTATTTGCGGGTCGCCTTTGCCCAGGGACACAACACCGAAGCCCGCTACAAAATGAGCATGGCCGCCATGCTGGGGGCGTTATCTTACGGCACCGAGAGCGCTGGGGCGGCCCACGCCATGAGCCAGTCGGCTGGCGGAGTGCATAACGTACCGCACGGCGCGCTGACGGCCCGGCTGCTCGGCCCGGTGATGGAGTACAATTTCAAAGGCGAGCCGGAGAAATTCGCCCGGATTGCCGTCGCCATGGGTGAGGATATTCGCGGCTTGAGCCTGTGGCAGGCGGCGGAAAAAGCGGTGGAAGCGGTCATGAAGCTGACCGAGGATGTCGAAATCCCGACCTTGCAGGGGTTGGGTTTTAGCGAGGAAGAAATTCCCATGCTCGCCGAAATTGCCTACAAAGACCCGCAGACTATCGGCAACCCTCGCGATTTAAGTCTCCAGAGCTACATCCAGATTTATAAACGGACATTTGAATTGGGGAAGAAGTGAGCCGCTGAAACAAATTAGTCACCACCCAGAAGTTGAACCAAACCAAAAGAATTCGCCGGGATTAGGGGATTAGGGGATAAAACAAGGGTCAAAAGTCTCCTCGTCCCCCACTTCTGGCCCAAAATGGCTTATTAAAAATAACAGGAGGACACCATGCACAAAGATGTGATTGTTATTGGCACCGGTGTGATTGGCTGTTCAACGGCCTTTGAGCTGGCCAAGCGGGGTTACAAAACCCTCAATATTGACAAAAACAATGATGCCGGGGCCGGTTCAACCATCAATTCCTGCGCCATCGTCCGGGCGCACTACTCCACCTGGGATGGAGTCGCCCTGGCCTACGAAGGCTTCAAATACTGGGGCAATTATGAAAGCTGGCTGGGCGTCAAAGATGAGCGGGGCATGGCCAGATTCATGAATTGCGGCACCCTGCTGCTCAAAAGCAAAGGTCATAACTGGCGCAAGGTGCTGGAACTATACCAGCAAATGGGCGTAGAGCACGAGGAGTGGGATGTCGAAACCGTCAAGGAGCGCATGCCCATCTACTTTTTGGGCGAATTTTGGCCACCCAGCCGCCCCGAAGCGGGCGACGCCTTCTGGAAAGAGCCGGAGAGTTACCTGGAAGGCGCTATCTTCACCCCCGGCTCCGGCTATGTCAACGACCCGCAACTCTCCACCCACAATATCATGCGCGCTACTGAGAGCAAAGGGGGAGAGTTCCTCTTTAACAAAACGGTTGTGGAGATACGGAAAGAAGGGAATCGGGTCCAGGGGGTCACGCTGAACGACGGAAGCACGATTGACGCACCGATCGTGGTCAATGTGGCCGGGCCGCACTCTTATATCATCAACCGCCTGGCCGGGGTCGAGGAGAGCATGAACATCAAAACCCGCCCCCTGCGCCACGAAGTCCATCACGTCCCCTCGCCCGAAGGCTTTAACTTTGAAAAGAACGGCAAACACACCTCTGACGGCGACAACGCCATCTACTTCCGGCCCGAAGCCGGTAACACCATCCTGGTCGGCAGCGAAGACCCGGACTGTGACGCTAAAGAGTGGGTGGACAACCCGGACGAATACAATCAAAACATCACCGACGCGCAGTGGAAGGCCCAGGTTTACCGCCTGGCCCGGCGCATCCCCAACCTGCCCATCCCCAACCAGCCCCGTGGCATTGTTGACCTGTACGATGTCTCAACCGACTGGCTGCCCATTTACGATAAGTCGGACCTGGACGGCTTTTACATGGCCATCGGCACCAGCGGCCACGAGTTCAAAAACGCCCCGCCGGTCGGCTACATGATGTCAGAGCTGATTCACCGCGTCGAGAACGGCCAGGACCATGATCGAGACCCGGTCAAATATAAGGCTGTTTACACCGGGCTGGAGCTAAATGTGGGTTTTTATTCCCGTAATCGGCAGATAAATCCCGAAAGCAGTTTTTCGGTGAATGGGTAGAAGCCCCGAAGTAAACTTCAGGGCTAAAAGCTCAAGTCGGCTGAAAGCCGACTCGAAAGAAGTAGAGAGAAGTTGGCTAAAGCCTGCTTTAGCTTTCAGCTTTGAGCTTTAGCTCGAAGCATATCCAAAAGGAGGGATATGATGAGCATGTTACCCCCAAAAGCGCGCGTCGTTATCATTGGCGCGGGCATTGTTGGTAACAGCCTGGTCTATCACCTGGCTGAGTTGGGCTGGAAAGATATGGTCCTGCTTGACAAAGGGCCGCTGCCTAACCCCGGCGGTTCCACCGGACACGCCTCCAACTTTATCTTCCCGGTGGACCATTCCAAAGAAATGACCCGGCTGACCCAGGACAGCGTTGCCACCTACCAGAAGCTGGGCACTTTTACCCAGAGCGGCGGCATCGAGCTGGCCCGCACCCCGGAACGGATGCAGGAACTCACCCGGCGGGTCACCTCGGCCAAAGCTTGGGGCGAGCCGGGTGAAATCATCACCCCCCAGCAGATCAAAGAAATGGTCCCCTACGTCAACACCGACCTGGTGCTGGGCGGTTTTTACAGCCCCTCTGCGGGCGTGGTTGACTCGCTGCGGGCCGGCACTCTCATGCGCGAACGAGCCATGGAACTGGGTGCGCTCAAAGTCTTTTCCAACATCGAAGTGACCGGCCTTGACGTGCAAAAAGGGCGCGTGGTGGGCGTCGAAACCAAGCAGGGCTATATCGGCGCGGAATATGTGCTGATTGCCTGCGGTGTCTGGAGCCCGCGCCTGGCTCGCATGGCCGGCGTTCATATCCCCCTCACCCCGATGGTCCACCAGTTTATCACCGTCGGTCCCATTCCCCTCTTTGAAAAGACCAAAGGTGAAATCGAGTACCCGGTCATCCGCGACGTGGACAGCAACATGTACGAGCGCCAGAATGGCAGCGACCTGGAAATCGGCTCTTACGCGCACCGGCCCATGTGGCACGAACCGGATGAAATTCCTTCCATCGAACAGGCCGCCCTCAGCCCAACCGAACTGCCTTTTACCGCCGACGATTTTGACGACAGCATGGCCATTGCCCTGGAACTGATGCCCGACATCCTCGACCGCGAAGATGTCGGTATACGCCACGCCATCAACGGCCTGATGTCGCTGACCCCCGACGGCATGCCGATTATCGGCGAGACGCCGGAGGTCAAGAACCTGTGGTCGGTGGCGGCCATCTGGATCAAGGAAGGCCCCGGCTTTGGCCGGGTGGTGGCCGAGTGGATGACCTACGGTGCGCCGGAAATCTGTGACGCCACCGCCTCGGATATTGCCCGCTTTTACGACCATTCCCGCACCCAGTTCCACGTTCGCGCCCGCACCGGCGAGTCTTTTAACAAAATGTACAGCATCACCCACCCCGCCGAGCAGTACGAGTCCTCGCGCCGGGTGCGCCTCAGCCCCTTCTACGCCCGCGAAAAAGGGTTGGGCGCGGTCTTTTTTGAAACCGCCGGCTGGGAGCGGCCCTACTGGTACGAGTCAAACAAACCCCTGCTGGACGAATACGGCGAGCGGGTCATGCCCCGTCCCGCCGAGTGGGACTCGCGCTGGTGGTCCCCGATCATCAACGCCGAACACCTGGCCCTGCGCGACCGGGGCGGCATGGTGGACCTGTCGGCCTTTTGCGTTTTCGACATCACCGGCCCCGGCGCACTGGACTGCGTGCAGGGGGTGGCAGTGAACCAAATGGATGTGCCGGTCGGCCAGGCGGTTTACACCCCGCTGCTGAATCCACATGGCGGCTTTAAGGCCGACCTGACCATTATGCGCCTGGGTGACGAGCATTTTCGTGTGGCCACCGGCGGGGCCTACGGCAACGTGGACAAAAAGTGGTTCAAGGACCATCTGCCCGCCGACGGCAAGACTCACCTTCAGGATTTAACCTCGGCCATGTGTACGTTGGGGCTGTGGGGGCCAAAGGCTCGCCAGGTGCTGCAATCGGTAACGGCGGATGATATGTCGCACGGAGGCTTCCCCTTTGGCACGGTTAAAGAACTGGTCATTGAAAATATCCGCGTGCTGGCCTTCCGCATCTCCTACGTCGGTGAGTTGGGCTGGGAAATTTACACCGCAATGGAGCAGGGCGGGCGGCTGTGGGATATTCTGTGGGAGGCCGGACGGCCTCACGGCGTGGTCCCGGTGGGCATCGGTGTGTACGGCACGACGGCCCGCCTTGAAAAGGGTTATCGCGCCTTTGGCAACGAGCTAGAGTCGGAGTATAACCCGGTCGAGGCTGGTTTGGCCCGCGCCAAGGTCAAAAGCGCCGATTTCATTGGCAAAGAGGCTTATCTAAAAGCCCGCGAGGAACAACCGGCGGCTATCCTCTGCACCCTGACCCTGGACGATCCGACCGCCGCCACCGGCCAGCCGCGTTACATGCTCGGCCGCGAGCCGATCTTAACCCCGGCTGGCCAGGTCATCACCGACCGCAAAGGCCGGCGCTCCTATGTGACCAGCGCCGGCTCCGGGCCGTCAGTTGGCAAGCATATTTTGCTCGGCTATCTGCCGCCGGAATATGCCCAGGCGGGCACAAAATTGCAGGTGGAATACCTGGGCGGGCGCTATCCGGTCACCGTGGCCGTGGCCGGCAACACCCCGCTGTTCGACCCGAACAATGAGCGGATGAAGAGGTAGCCAGGGAGTAAGGAGTAGGTAGTAAGGAGTATGGGGATTTTTCCCGTACTCCCTACTCCTTACTTCCTACTCCTGCCATTAAGGACAGGGAACAATAATGAATATACTCGTCTGTGTCAAACGTGTCCCGGCGACCGGGGCCAAAATTGTGCTGACCGATGATGAGCAGGAGATTGACACCCGCCACCTGGGTTTTACCATTAGCCCACATGAAGAGTGCGCGGTCGAGGAGGCCATCCGGCTGAAAGAGGCGCACGGCGGCACGGCCACGGTGCTGACCCTCGGCCCGGAGCCGGCTACCGAGCAGTTGCGCTTCGCCATTGCCCAGGGGATTGACCGGGCCATTTTGCTCGAAACCGACGGCCGCGATTGGGGACCGCAGGCCACGGCTCAGGCTATTGCCGAGGCGATCCGCGCCCAGCCGCAGCCGTTTGACCTGCTGCTCTTTGGCAACGAGTCGGCGGACTCCGGCGGCTATCAGGTCGGCATTCGCGTGGCCCACGCTTTTGACCTGCCCTGCGTGACCGGCATCAAGGCGCTGGACATAAAAAACGGTGTGGCCACAGCTAAGCGGGAGGTCTCCGGGGGCTGGGAGGTGTACGAGACGGCGCTGCCCGCCGCGTTTACGGTCAGAGAAGGAATTAATCTGCCGCGTTATCCCTCGCTGCCGGGCCGGCTGCGGGCCAAAAAGGCGCAAATCGAACAGACAAAGCCCCAGCCCCGGCCTGAGGGCCTGGAAAAAGTGCGGCTCAAAACGCCGGTTGAACAGCACAAAGGCGCAGAAATTTTGGGCCGCGGGCCGGAAGCCGCACCCAAGGTGGCGGAAGTCTTGAAGAAGGCGGGAGTTATCTAAAGTAACTGCTCAGATAGCCCTAAAAGAGGCTGGTTTTGGGCCGGGATTAGGGGATTAGGAGAGTTTTTACTTTTTATTTATCCCCCAATCCCCAAATCCCGGCGAAATTCTTTGGTTTTGACTTATCATCTGAGCAAGGAGTAAAAGTTATGATTCTAGGACTCATCGAACACGACCGCGGCAAGCCGCATAAAGCCGCCTGGGAGATGCTGACCCTGGCCCGAAAATTGGCCGGAGATCTGGATACACCGCTGGAAGCCGTGATTATCGGCGAAAGTGGGCGGAATTTGGCCCAAGAAGCGACAGTTTACGGCGTCGCTAAAGTTCACCTGGTGCAGCACGAGCGCCTGGATGAGTACGCCCCGGAAGCGTGGGCGCAGAGCCTCATGCAACTTGTAGAGTCAGAAAAACCCCAGGCGGTCCTCGCCGCCGGCACCGACCGGGGCAACGAGGTGCTGGCTCACCTGGCCGCTAAAAGCGATCTGCCTCTGGTCGCCAACTGCACCGAAATCCAACCGGGCGAGAGCTACCGGGTGACGCGGGTGCGCTGGGGTGGAAGTCTGCTGGAAGAGGCTCGGCTGCAAGGCCAGCCCAAACTTTTAACCGTAGCGCCGCATGTCATCCCGGCGGAGCAGGTTCCTGGGACCGGGGAGGTGGCTTTGAATCCGGTCACACCCACCCTTAGCGACAAGGATTTCCGGGTGCGGGTGGTCTCGCGGGTGGAGTCGGCCAGGGATAAGGTTTCGCTGACCGATGCCCGGGTGGTGGTCAGCGGCGGGCGCGGGGTAGGCAGCACGGAGGGTTTTGAAAGCCTGGAAGAGCTGGCGGCCTTGCTCAATGGCGCGGTTGGCTGCTCGCGGGCCGTCACCAACGAGGGCTGGCGGCCTCATGCCGACCAGGTCGGGCAGACCGGCTCGCGGGTCGCCCCGGAAATCTACTTTGCCTGCGGCATCAGCGGAGCGATCCAGCACTATGTCGGCTGTAAAGGCTCCAAAAACATCATCGCCATCAACAACGACCCCGAAGCGCCGATCATTGCCAAAGCCCACTACGCCGTCATCGGCGACCTGCACCAGGTGGTCCCGGCGATTAGTGAAGCGATTAGAAAAGTGCGGAGTGGTGGATAAGGCCATGAAAAGTATATCAAGGTGATAGCTTGCGTATTCCAAACGTCAATATCGTAGGAGTAGGTTGGTAAATTTATTTGGAGGATCTTCTGGGCCAGGATAGAGATTGAATCGGCTTATCGGACTCGTAGTACTCGATACGATTGGGTGCTAGACGAACCACCTTTCCCATCCGCGAGGCTTTGGTCTTAAAATCGCTAAGACGGAAAAGACGGCGAAGGAGGTCGGGAACCTCACGAACGCGTTCCTTGGGCAAATTGATGGTGATGATACTGTAGTTGTGATGAGGCTCGATCTTCTGCCAGAAGTCGTCAACATTGATGGTGACGAAGGTGGCTTGAGCCACTTCTCGCAGCAAAATCGGAATTGCTTCGTCTTTGATGACTGACCGCGGGCGCAGGGTTGTCACTGAAACCACCTGCCCAGGATACCAGGCAGAAATGGCTGTCATAATCCGCTGGTCATGCAGGTTTTCATCAACAACAATCATGAACTATGCGGCAAGTTGGAGAGTTTGGATTGATTGAACCAGAGCTTGGTCAGCTAAACGAATGGCTTCCGCTATAGCTTCAGGGGTAAGGTGGCTAAGAGTATAAGCCTGAACGACCTGTTCGACGCTTTCACCGGCAGCAATCAATGATAGAATAACGCTGACTTCCAACCGGGTGTATTTGAAGGTGGGGCGCCCTCCGCATACACCGGGTGCAGCGACAACGTGTTGACCGAGCGCATAATATTCGTAGACTTCGCCTTCGTATATTTCTCGAACAAGTTTTGGCTGGGGAAACTTCGACCTATTGATTGAACCCATTTTATGCACTCCTAGCCCGTATGGTAGGAAGATTATACATCTTCTCTCTTTTCGACTCAACTGAGGAAAAGAGTTTTCTGAACACTCAAGAAGGAGGCAAACTGATGACCCAAACAGACCCCCTCCTCCAACCCTTTCAATTGAAACACCTGCGCCTGAAAAACCGTATCCTCAGCACCAGTCACGAACCATCCTACGCTGAGGATGCCAAACCCAAGCTGCGCTACCAGCTTTACCAGGAAGAAAAGGCCAAGGGCGGCGTGGCCCTGACCATGTTTGGCGGCTCGGCCAACATTGCTCCAGACTCGCCGGCGGCGTTTGGGCAGATTTACGTGGGGGACGACTCGATTATTCCTTATTTTCAGCAGATGGCCGAGCGCATCCACCGCCACGGCGCGGCGGTCATGTGCCAGATTACCCACATGGGCCGGCGCACCTACTGGGACACCGAAAACTGGCTACCGACCATTGCCTCTTCCAGTGTGCGCGAGCCGGCCCACCGCTCTTTTCCCAAAGAGATGGAAATTGCCGACATTAAGCGGGTCGTCAAAGCCTACGGTGCTGCTGCCCGGCGCTGCCAAGAGGGCGGCCTGGACGGCGTCGAGATCGAAGCCTACGGCCACCTGTTCGACAGCTTCTGGACGCCGCTGGTCAATCGCCGCGTGGACGAATACGGCGGCAGCCTGGATAACCGCATGCGCTTCAGCCTGGAGACCCTGGCCGAAATCCGCCGACAGGTCGGCGATGATTTTATTGTCGGCATCCGCATGTCCGGCGATGAAAGTGTTGAAGGCGGCCTGACTTTTGCCGATTGCGCCGAAATCGCCCGCCGCCTGGTCGCTACGAGGATGCTTGATTTTGTGAACATCATCAAAGGCTTCATTGCCAGCGATGAAGCCCTGTCGCATGTCATTCCCAACATGGGTACGCCGAGCGCGCCCCACCTATCGCTGGCCGCTGCCATCCGCGAAGAAATTGACATTCCCCTTTTCCATGCCGCCCGCATCGCCGATGTGGCCACCGCCCGCCACGCGGTCGGCGTCGGCATCGTGGATATGGTCGGCATGACCCGCGCCCATATGGCCGACCCGTACATTGTCGCCAAAATCGAGCGCGGCGAGGAGAGCCAGATTCGCCCCTGCGTGGGTATGGGTTACTGTATTGATCGCATCTATATCGGCCGCGAGGCGCTTTGCATTCACAATCCAGCCACCGGCCGCGAAGAAACCATGCCCCACATTATTCCCAAAGCGACGGGCCAGCCTCGCCAGGTGGTCGTGGTGGGGGCGGGACCGGGTGGATTGGAGGCGGCGCGGGTCTGCGCCGAGCGCGGCCACCAGGTGGTCTTGTTTGAAGCCAACCGCGAGCCGGGCGGCCAGGTGCAAATTGCCGCTCGCGCCCCCCGCCGCCAGGAGATTATCGGCATTATCGGGTGGCTTTACCAGCAGGTCAAACGGTTGGGGGTGGAGGTCCGCCTGAACCATTACGCTCAAGCGGCCGATGTGCTGGCTGAAAAGCCGGACGTGGTGATCATTGCAACCGGCGGGCTGCCCAATACCGGGTTTTTGTCCAGCGGAGCCGATTTGGTGGTCAGTTCATGGGACGTTTTGAGCGGCTACGCCAAGCCAGCAGCCAATGTATTATTTTTTGACGACCACGGTAATTACGAAGGTTACTCCTGTGTCGAGTTTATGGCCGAAAGCGGCTCCAAAATGGAGCTGGTCACACCGGACCGGATGGTGGCCCAGGAAATCGGTGGGACTAGCTACCCGGCTTATCTGAAGGTTTTTTATGACCGGGGCGTCACCCTGACCCTGAACTATCGCCTGACCGCGGTTCGCCGGCAGTCCGGTAAGCTGGTCGCCACGCTCTACAATGAGTACAACAAATCTACTGTGGAGCGCGTGGTAGACCAGGTGGTGGTTGAACACGGCTCGCTGCCGGTGGCCGACCTGTATTTTGAGCTGAAAGATAATTCATCCAACCTGGGCGAGGTGGATATCGAGGCGCTGATTGCCGGCCGGCCCCAAACGCTGGTCAATAACCCGAGTGGGCAGTACCAGTTGTTCCGCGTCGGCGATGCGGTTGCCAGCCGCAACATCCACGCCGCCATTTACGATTCGCTCAGGTTGTGTAAAGACCTTTAACTTTAGGGGTCATCGCGGCCTGAGACGCACCACCAACAATGAAACGTAGCAGGGTAGCAAGGTTGCAGGGTCGTATAATTGTCCTGTCTACCGTCTATTGTCTACTATTTCTACGAGGAACATTCATGAAGCCCTGGCTTCACCACCAGCGACGAAAAAGTCCTCACCCCGTCGCTGGCGCGACTCCCCTCTCCCACTGGGAGAGGGGTTGGGGGTGAGGGCTACTTACGAGGAGCTTCATATGCCAGAACGTCGAACGCCATTTTATGATTTTCATCTGCGCGCCGCCGGCCAATTGGTCAAAGGCGGCGGCGACTTTATGTTCCCGCTCTCCTACACCTCGCCGGTCGAAGAGCACCTCAACGCCCGCACCAATGTCGGCATGCAAGACCTGTCCACGATGGGCGAGGTGGATATCAAGGGGCCGGGGGCGGAGCGGTTGATCAACCAACTGCTGGTCAACGAAATGCGCGACATGGAGCCGGGCCAGGTGCGCTACTCGACCATGTGCAACGAGCAGGGCGGCGTGGTAGACGACATTACCGTCTACAAATTCCACGACGAGCATTTTATGATTGTGACCAGTTCCGGCCCGCGCAAAAAGACCGCTCGCTGGATCGCCGAACACGCCATCGGCACCGGCGCCTACGTAACCGACATTACCGCGGCGGTAGCTCTGCCGGTGGTGCAGGGGCCGCGCTCGCGGGCCTTTCTCAAAACGGTGGTCAAAGAGGCCGACCTTGACTCGCTGCGTTTTTTCCGCTTCACCAAAGCGACCATCAACGGCGTCGAACTGCTCCTCTCCCGCTCCGGCTACACCGGCGAGCTGGGCTACGAACTCTACACCCCCGCTGAGGAAGCCGGTCCGCTCTGGGAGTACCTGCTGCAAACCGGGCGCGCCTTTGGCCTGCTGCCTTATGGGGTGGCTGCCATGCAGAGTCTCCGCCTGGAAAAGGCACTGGTTCTCTACGGCAACGACGTCAACGAAAATTACACTCCCTTCCACGTCGGCCTGGATAGCTGGATTCGGTTTGACAAGCGCGACTTCATCGGGCGTGAGGCGCTGCTGCGGGTGCAGTATCAGGGGCTGACCGAGCGCTGGACGGGCCTGGTCCTGGACAGCCCCATCGCCGCTGCTTATCGGGACAAAATTTACAGCGTGGGCGATGTCGGCGCTTTCCGCGAAAAGATGTTCAGCGGCAGCGAGGCCCAGGGCTACAAACAATCCTTCACTCCCGGCGCGGAAGTCGGCTATGTGACCTACAGCGCTCGCGGCCATTCGATCGGCAAAATGCTGGCCATGGCTTACCTCCGCACCGAATACACCTGGCCGGGCTGCAACTTATTGGTTGACATCGGCGGCCGGCTCACCCCGGCCAAAGTGACGCCGACGCCCTTCTTTGACCCACAAGGGGCGCGCATGCGGGCCAAGTCCCAGGACGACGCCGTGCAGGCGGCTCCCCAGCCGGTGGTCGTCCCGCCGCCTTCCCCTGCCAACGCCCCACCCCGGCGGTCTGAAGAGGATGCGCCGCCGCCGGATCGTTCCGAGGAAGTCCCGCCGGAAAGTTCGGCGGAACCGCCGGCCAACGAGGAAAGAGGTTCGCGTCGGGGGTCGAGATCGTCATAATAACTCAAGGGAGCTACTCATGAATAATCCACTAACCAGGCGCGACAATTTTCATCCTTCACCCTTCCGCCTTCAGCCTTCATCATTTAATCCGCTGACCAGGCGTTATAATGCCATCGTTCTGGGAGTCGGGGCGATGGGCGCGGCCACCTGCTACGAGTTAGCCAAACGCGGCCGCCGGGTGTTGGGGCTAGAACAGTACGATATCCCCCATAACCTGGGTTCCTCGCACGGCCACACCCGGATTATCCGCCTGGCCTATTACGAGCATCCTTCTTATGTGATGTTACTGCGCCGGGCCTATGAACTGTGGCGTGAAATCCAGGCCCGCGTGGGCGAGCAGTTGCTGCACATTACCGGCTCAATTGACGCCGGGCCGGCCGACAGTTGGGTTTTCAAAGGGTCGTGGCAATCCTGCCTGGAGCATGACCTGCCCCATGAGGTGCTGACCGGCCGGGAGTTGAATCAACGTTTTCCCGGTTACCAACTCTCTCCCGAAACGATGGCCCTGTTCCAGCCGGACGGCGGCTTTTTGACGCCGGAACGGTGTATTGTGGCTTACGTCAATGCTGCCACCCGCCTGGGGGGGGAGATCCATGGCCGGGAAAAGGTGCTGGAATGGCAGCCTTTGGCTGATGGGGGAGTCCGCGTAACAACTACCCGCGATGTCTATGAGGCCGACCGGCTGGTCATCACGGCCGGGGCCTGGGATGCCAACATTCTGGACTTTTTGCAAGGGCTGGCCGTGCCGGAGCGGCAGGTGTTAGCCTGGCTGCAGCCCATCCGTCCGGAATTGTTCGACATGAGCAAATTTCCCGTTTTTAACCTGTTGGTGCCCGAGGGGCGTTATTACGGCTTTCCGGTTTTTAGCATCCCCGGCTTCAAGTTCGGCAAGTATCACCACTTTGAAGAGCAGGGATCGGCCGAGCAGATTGACTTTGAGCCGCACGACTACGATGAGCACATGCTGCGCGAGTTTGCCGCCCGCTACTTTCCGCAAAGCTGCGGCCCGACTATGTCGCTGGCCGCCTGCATGTTCACGAACTCCCCTGATAACCACTTTATCATTGACCTGCACCCCGACTACTCCCAGGTCAGTTTTGTCTCGGCCTGCTCCGGCCACGGCTTCAAATTTGTCAGCGTCGTCGGCGAAATCCTGGCCGACCTGGCCGAACGGGGCGAAACGCGGCACAATATTGAGTTTTTCCGGGTGGGAAGATTCAATGGTCAACAATCAACGGTCAATCGTCAATTGCCAATAGTTGATCGTCGCCAGCCTTCAAGCGGCGGCCAATGGTCGGTGGTCGGCGGTCAGGCATCCACTCTGGCCGAGGCAGGCAAGGGCGCAATCAAACCGTTTTGGTGATCCAACCCAGGTCAAACCTATGCAGCAAAAATTCAACACCCTGGCCACTCAACTTGATCTCCACTCCAGCTTGAAAAATGGGGCGTTCCTCACCCTGGGCGCTTTTCTCCAGATTCTTAATGTGGACATTTTCCTGGCTCCGGCGCAGCTCTCGCCCGGCGGGGTGACCGGGATTGCCATCATTGCCAATCATTTCATCAGCCTGCCGATTGGCATGATTATGATGGCCTTTAATATCCCCATGCTGATCCTGGGATATCGCTACCTGGGGCGGCTTCGGTTTTTGGTGAACACGCTGTACGTGGTGCTGCTGATTAACCTGGGGGTGGATTTTTTGGCGCGGTGGCTGCCGCGTGGCATCACCGACGACCTGCTGCTCAATGCCTTGTACGGGGCGGTGCTGGGCGGACTCGCTACCGGCTTGATCTACCGAGGACAGGGGACGACCGCCGGCAGCGGGGTTATTTCACGGGTGCTGCAGATTAAAACGGGCATTCCCATCAGTCAGATATACATCCTGATTGATGGTGGAATTATTTTGCTGGCCGGGTTAGCGTTTGGCTGGGAGCGGGCGCTCTATGCCTTGCTGGCCCTGTTTTTGTGGGGCGTCGTGGCCGATTATGTGCTCGAAGGCCCCAGCGTGGTCCGCACTGTTTTTATCGTGACCGATTCGGCCGAAGAGGTCTCGCAGGCGCTGCTCACCCGCCTGCAGATTGGAGTGACCGGCTGGCCGGCCCAGGGTAAGTTTACCCATACCGAACACACGGTCCTATTTTGTACCGTCAGCCGGCCCGAAGTCAACACCCTGCGCTCCATCGTTACCGATGTAGACCCCCATGCTTTTATCGTGATTGGCCAGGGCCATCAGGCCAGCGGCGGGGTGCTGCGGGTGAGGAAGAAAGAAGAGAGTAGATCGAAGATAGAAGATGGAAGATAGTTTTTCTCTATCTACTATCCTCTATCTTCCATCCTCTACCCTCTACCTTCCACGCCACCAATCCTTGCGGACGCGCGGGTCCATAAATTTGCCGGTATCGCGAATAGCCACCTGAATCTCAACACCACGAGCGCGGCCAAAGGGCTGGCCGGCGCGCAGGGCGGGTAGCTGTCTTCGCCCGGCCGCATTCATCCGGTTGTACAAGTCCAGCAAGCGGGGCTCCACGCAGATACCTTCAACGTGGATGGCGTAGCCGTTGACCACGCTGTCTTCGCCGGTGTACTTTAAGGTGATGCGGTTGGGGTCGGCGTAGAGGACGAGCACCTGGTTGCCCTGACCAATATCATAGCCCGCCCCCGGCACGTGGATGGTTTCGCCGGGTTCGACTTCAAAGCCGGCCAGGGTTACTTCGTAATCGGTGATCGGCCCGCCGCGCTTGCCGGGACTGGGCTGTGGTTCCCAGTTCCACTTATTGACGCTGTAGACGCTCGCCAGCACCCCGGTTCGCTTGTCGTTGAAAAGATCGGCTAATTGAGGCGCGCGGCTGTCGGTGGCGCCGGCCATGTCAATCAGGCTCAACCTGCCGGCCGTGGGCGAAAAGCCGCGCAGGGCCAGGTTGAGGTCGGCATGTTTATCCGCGGGGCGGTCGGCGGGCGGGCCGACGACGGGCAGGGCGCCGTAATTAACATTGGGAATGGGCGCACACGGATCAACCACGGGTGCAGGGGCCGGTGCAGGCGTGGGCGGGGAGGGCGCGGGAGCTGGAGCAGGGGCCGGCGTGGGCGGCGGAATAGGTGTAGGGGGAGGTGGCGCAGGCGGAGGGGGAGGTGGCGGAACCGGGGCCGGAGCTGGCGCGGGTGCTGGAGGCGGCGGGGCAGGGGGAGCAGGGGCCGGCACAGGAGCAGGGGTGGGTGCAGCCAGGGAGGGGATGACCAGCACCTGCCCCACCCAAATCTGGCCCGGGTCGCTAAGATTGTTGGCTTTTTGGATGAGCGGGTATTGGTAAGCATCCCCGTAAACGGTGCGGGCAATGCGGCTCAGGGTATCGCCGCGCTGAACGGTGTAAGTCGTTATAGGGCCGCTCGACCCCCCCTGGGCGTAAGTGGTGACCAGTTCGGCTACGAGCTGTTCCAGCGTTTTACCCTCTCGTTGGGCGCGCGCCAGGACTGCCTGGTAGGTTGTCTCATCGAGATTTAAACTGAAATTTCTAAGTGTCATAAAACTCCCTCTCCCCAAGATTATGTTATGTTTGGCTCAATTATACCACACTAGCCCGAACTACTCAACCAAGTCTGCTACCGAAGGCAGCACAATATCCGCATGCGGCCCCAAAATTTCCGCAGAGCTGACCCCGGACAGCACGCCGACAACCAAACCCGCCCGGGCAGCGCGGCCCATCTGCAAATCGGCTACATTGTCGCCGACCACGACTGTTTTGGCCGGGGCTATAGCCAGCGTCCGGCAGAGACTCAAGACCATTTCCGGCTTCGGTTTGATGGGGATACCGTCATCGCCGCAGGCCAGGGCGGCGACCAACTCGGCCAGGCCGAGTTTGGCCAGGGTGGCCGCCGTAGGGGCACGGTCGTCGCTGGTGGCAACGGCGATCTGCATGCCATGCGCTCGTAATATCGCGAATAGAGCGCCGAGATCGGCCAGAGGGTGAGCCGTGGCGACCGGGTCGGGCGTGCGCCAGACTTTGGCTACGGCGGCCTCGGCGGCGGCAGGCGAGAGGCCCATATCACCCACCAGTACCTGGATGGTCAAAAGACGCAGGCCGGCCATTGGCGTGACCGAAAGAGCGCCGTGAGGAGCGATCTGGCCGGTGTCGGCATAGAAATCCAATGCTCTATACAGTCGTTCGGCCATCGAGCGCCCGGTGATTGCCTCCAAGTTTTGGGCCAGATTAATCGCCCAGGCTCCCCACATAGCCTCAAAGTGGATGAGCGTCCCATCCTTGTCGAAAATAATCAAGGCAGGATTTAAATGGGCCAGGGCCGGGATGAGTTGCCGCATGAACCTCCTATCCTTCGTGTCAAACGGAGCGTAGGGGCGCACGGCCTCGCGCCCCTACGCCTAAAAATTGGGACACACTTCCGGTAATTGTCGGTGGCTAAAGAGCAGCCGGACTGTTACGTCAACTTCATAACCACCATGCCGAATACATTGGCCGCAGCATCGGCCCGGTCGGACATATTTGAGACGTGGCGATAGATCTCGCGGCGGCGAAGCATGGCCATGAGTTCTTTGAAATCCTTGGGCTTGGTAAATAGATCGGCGACGGCGACGCGATAGAGGTGATCCACCTCGTTTTCCAGTTTCTTCGCCCGGCGGGCGTGGTCGCCGGCCACGCGCGGGTTGGCGCTGAGGCGGTGCATAGCCATGGTCAGTTCCTCGGCTTCTTGCCGGACCAGCGAGACCATCGTGCGTAGATGGTCGTCGGCGCTAACTCTCAGCATGCTCATCTCTTCCAGGGTGGTCAAGGCATAATCAATCATTTCGTCAATATGGAGCGACAGGTTGAAGATGTCTTCCCGGTCAAAGGGGGTGATAAAGGTGTTGTGCAGTTCGTCAATGAGGATGCGCCGGATTTCGTCGGCCTCGTACTCTTTGGCCCGCATCTGTTCCAAAGCAGCGGCGTCAGGCTGGGCCAGGCAGCTTTCCAACAGCTTGACCCCCTCGACGGTGGCTTCACACTGCTGGATGAGCAGCTCGACGAACTTATCGTCTTTGTTGCGTTTAAAAAAAGCGCTGATACCCATCGGACGCCTCTATTCTACCAGGAATTTGAGTGGAAAGTAAAGCAGCGCGGCCATGATGGCGGCGGCGGGGATGGTCAGCAGCCAGGCGACCAGGATGTCGGTCATGACGCCCCAGCGCACCTGCGACCGGCGCTGGGCCGCCCCCACCCCCAGGATGGCCGAACTGACCACCTGGGTCGTGCTGACCGGCCCGCCCAGCAGCGAGGCCCCCAGCACCACCAGCCCCGAGGTCAATTGAGAGGTAAAGCTGTGGATGGGGCGGATACGATAAAATTTGCCGCCCAGCGTGTGAATAATCCGCCAGCCGCCGGTGGCCGTGCCGGTGGCTATCGCCGTGGCGCTGAGCAGAATAACCCACCAGGGTACCACGAAATTCTGCTGAAAGCCCAGGACCAGCAGCCCCAGGGTAATAATGCCCATTGTTTTTTGGGCATCGTTGCCGCCGTGACTCAGAGCCAGACCAATAGCGGTGGGAATCTGGATCTGCTTAAAGAAAATGTTGGCTTTGGGGGTCGCGCCCTGGGCCAAAAGTAAAACCAAAAACATCAACAGGAGGCCGCCCACAAAGCCAATGATGGGCGAGATAAAGAGGGCGAGGGCAATTTTCCAGACCCCTTCAGGCCGGACAGCCGCCACCCCGGACCCGAGCGCAACCGCGCCCAAAATACCCCCAATCAGGGCGTGCGAGGAGCTGGAGGGGATGCCAAAATACCATGTAATGAGATTCCAGAGGCTGGCGCTGAGCAAAGCAGCCATGACGACGGCGATGGTGATGGCCTGGGGTAAGGCTACCTCGGTCCCCACCGTTTTGGCCACCGCCACGCCTAAAATAAACGGCCCGGCAAACTCGGCGATGGCGACCAGGGTCAAGGCGGCTCTGGCCGTCATTGCCCGCGACGAGATCATCGTGGCGACGATATTGGCGCTATCGTGAAAACCGTTGAGAAAATCAAACACCAGGGCCAGGACAATTAAGATAATCAGGAGAGTTAGTGCGGACATTTTTAAAAAGAACTTAATGGTAAAATGGCGTGATTTGTGGTAAAATTCACGGTTATATTTAAAGGATTTGTCTCTTGGGGTTATAAAAGCCGTGATAACGAACTGATTATACCATAAGAAAGTTGTCAGGGGCTAAAAGCAATGACTCAAACTACTTTCAAATATTCGTATGTTATAATGGACCTATGGGAGTCGAGACCATTAGGTAACAAAAATGAGACAGATGTCATCTGGATTCTTGGGTTAATTTCGGGTAGTATGAGCAGATAGGGCGTTTTTATATCTTGGGGAAAGTTATTTTTGTTTTTTTGCTGGTTCTGTTCAGCTTGCCGGCTTGTCTGGGAGCTGGGGCTGTCAGCCCGCCGCCAACCTTAAAGATCGGCCTGGTGGCTCCGTTTGAAGGCTTGCACCGCCCGCTGGGGTATGAGGCCTTGTTTGGGGTCAAATTGGCCCTCCTGGAGCGCAATGCCGCGCAGGGGGTTGGCGGTTATCGCGTAGAATTGGTGGCGCTCAACGATTTTGACGATCCGCTAGAGGCCGAAAAGCAAGCCAGGGCGCTCAGCGCCGACCCGGATGTGGTTGGGGTGATTGGCCACTTTTCAGCGGCGACAACCCAGGCTGCTCTGCCGGTATACCGGCAAGCTAATCTGGCTTTGGTCATTCCCTGGAGCGCTGCTGCTCTGGAGTCAGATCGAAGCGGGGTGGTCAGTGTGGCGGCTAATCTGGCTGAAACCGAGGCTCGCCTCGAAACGATGGGCCGAGATTTGGGTTTAAACTCTATAACAGAAATAATTGAGCCTGATGTCACTGTAATTCCTGCTTCAGTCCAGGCGCTGGCCGTGAAGACAGAAGGGGTGACCGCCGGGGAGATTCTGGTCGCCTTGCGCGAAGCGGGGATGACGCAGCCGGTTTTAGGTCAGGTGGAGGCAGGCAGCCCGCAAACACTGCAAGTGGCTCGGATTGCCGCCGATGGTTTCATCTTTGTCTCGCCTGGCCCTGACCCGAGCCAGATTGATGAGGCCGCGGCCTTTGTCGAAGCTTATCAAGTGCTGGCCGGGTTTCCGCCCGGCCCGCGAGCGGTGCTGGCTTATGATGCAACTCAAGTGCTGTTAGACGCACTGGAGCAAAGTCTGGCCGCTCACCAGATGCCTTCGCGGGCTAAAGTGAGCGCGGTCATTGGGACCGTGCAGCGCCAGGGTCTGAGCGGCGAGATTGTTTTTAATCAATGGGGGGAACGGATCAATGCGCCGGTATGGGTCTATCAAATGACAGAGACGGCCTATCCCGGGGTGATGCTCTCTCCGCGCTAGGAGGTATATGATGCAAATTTTGATGCTTTCTTGGGAATTTCCGCCCAATGTGGTAGGCGGGTTAGGTCGCCATGTAGCAGAGTTGACCCCGGCCCTGGTGCAAAAAGGGCTGACGGTGCATGTGGTGACACCTACAACTAATAAGCAAAACGCAGGGGTTACGGTTGAAAATGGGATGACGGTACATCGGGTCTTTGCTCCGACGATGGAGGTCGAGACGACTGATATCCATGAGCAGGCGCGTGAGTTAAACGGAGTCCTCGCTGATTATGTCCGGCAGGCCAGCGCCACAACCGGTTCCTTTGATTTGATTCATGTGCATGACTGGCTGACCAGCTTTGCCGGTATTGCCCTGAAACAAGCGTTAAATATTCCCCTGGTGGCTACCATCCACGCCACCGAGCGAGGGCGAGTCCGGGGCCATCTGGGGAGTTCTTTGCAATGGGCTATAGATAGGGCCGAACACAGTTTAATTGCCGAAGCTTCGCAGGTGATTGTGTGCAGCCGCTACATGTACCATGAAATTCAAAATCTATTCGGCACTCCGACGAGCAGGCTAGAGGTAGTGCCAAACGCGGTTAATCTAACCGACGTGCGCAATGGGTATGGCCCGCAAGAGTTGTCCGCTTTCCGGGCCAAATATGCTGATCCGGGCGATCAGATTATTTTTACTATTTCTCGCCTGGTTTTTGAAAAAGGGGTCCACCGTTTAGTGCAGGCAGCGCCTCGCGTGCTGGCCGAGCACCCCAACGCTCGAATTTTGGTTGCCGGGAAGGGACCTGAGGCCGACAATCTGAAGCAGGAAGCGGCCCATTTGCAGGTTTCCGATCGGGTCAATTTTGTCGGCTTTATCTCCGATGAAGACCGCAACCATCTCTTCCGGACGGCGGCCTGTGCCGTTTTCCCGAGCCTCTACGAACCTTTTGGGATTGTGGCGCTGGAAGCGATGGCGCTGCTGTGCCCCATTGTGGTCAGTGATGTCGGCGGCTTTTCCGAAATGGTGAAGCATCTGGATACCGGCATTACCGTCTATCCAGATGATGCCGCTTCAATCGCTTGGGGCATCGTACACACGCTCAATAACCCGGACGGGGCCCGCAATCACGCCCTGAAAGCACGCCAGTCGGTTGAGATGTTGTTCAACTGGCCGCGCATTGCCGGATTGACGATTGAGGTGTACCAGCGAGTTTTGGCCTCACAAGCGGGCGAGAACCCGAACCTGCAACCCACTTGACAGGTCGCTCTAACTGTGCTAAACTCGCCTGAACCTAAATTTTAACGTGTTGAGATGATTATTTTTCCCTTGAATGACAGGAGCCCTCGTACTTAGCCAGACCCGATGTCTGGATAGTGGGCTTTTGTCTTCTTCCAAGCGGCTCCGCAGCCGACTCCAGACATACGGGGTCGGCTTTTTTGTTGGTAATCGGTAGACGGTAGACGGTAGAAAGGGATTATTCTCTGACTACTGGCTACTGACTACTTTCCTACTCATTAAGTGAGTGAGAACGATGATAAAAGTAGGCGTTTTTGGCGCAAGTGGATACACCGGGTTTGAAAGCCTGGCAGTTTTGAGAAAACATCCGGCGGTGGAAGTCGTGTTTGCCACCTCTGAAAGTGCAGCCGGGCAAAAGTTGAGTGATCTCTACCCCGTAGCCTGGGACCTTCCCCTGACGCCCCTGGCCGAGGCCCCTTTGGCCGATGTGGACGCGGTATTCTGCTGCCTGCCGCACGGGGCCAGCATGCCGACCGTCATCGCCGCGCGGCAGGCGGGGGTGCGGGTGATTGACCTGTCGGCTGATTTTCGTTTGACCGATGCCGCGCTGTACCAGAAGTGGTACGGCCTGCCCCACGAAGCGCCAGCCCTCCTGGCCGAAGCGGTTTACGGCCTGCCCGAGATCAACCGGGCCAGGATTCGTGAGACGAACCTGCTGGCCAATCCCGGCTGCTACCCGACCAGTGTTTTGTTAGCCCTCTACCCCTTGCTCAAGGCCGAACTGCTCGATGCCTCAGCGCCGATTATTGCCGACAGCAAGAGCGGGGTCAGCGGGGCCGGGCGCAAGCCTACCCTCAAGGTCCATTTTGTTGAGGTCAACGAGAATTTGTCGCCCTATAATATTGGGCAAAGTCACCGCCATGTGCCGGAGATGGCCCAGACCATCGCCAGCCTGGGCGGTCCCGGCGACAAACTCATCTTCTCGCCGCATCTGGTACCGATCAGCCGGGGGATGCTGTCTACCGTTTACGCTTCTTTGGGTGATGACCTGCCAGCGGCGGCGGCCCAGAGCCTCTACGCTGAAACTTATGCCGCCGAGCCGCTGGTGCGGGTGCTGCCGGCGGGCCAACTGGCGACAATGGCCCACACTCAGCGCACTCACCTGGGTGTCCTGTCGATCACCTGGCTTCATCCACGCCAACTGATTATTTGCTCATCCATAGACAACCTGGGCAAAGGCGCAGCCGGACAGGCAGTGCAGAATTTCAACATTATGTTTGGATTGGATGAGACTCTAGGACTTTTATGAGGGGAGGAGGGGTGAGGCGAGGAGGCGAAGAATTTTTTCTTTCGCCTCCTCGTTGCCTCGCCTCTTCGTCTCACAGGAGACAACATAGTGCAAGTCATCAAAATCGGGGGCAATGAACTCGACGATCCGACCTTTGTTGACAACTTGGGTCAGGCGATAGCGGCGCTGGAAACGCCGGTCATTTTGGTGCACGGCGGCGGCAAAGAAATCAAGGAATTGCAGGAAAAATTAGGTATCGAGGCGCAGTATATTGACGGCCTGCGCGTAACCGACGCCGAGTCGCTGGCAGTGGTTAAAATGGTGCTGGCCGGCCGGGTCAACAAGCGGCTGGTTGCTTCGCTTGTGCAGGCCGGGGTAGACGCCTTTGGCATGTCCGGAGTAGACCGGGCCTGCATCAAGGCCGAAAAGCTGTACCATCCCCAGGGTGATTTGGGTTTGGTGGGACGGATTACGTTTGTGCGCACCGAGGTTTTCAAGCATCTATTAGAAGAGGGCATCACGCCGGTGTTGTCGCCCATTTGCTATGGCCCGGACGGCAGTATTTTCAATGTCAATGCCGACCACGTGGCTATGGCGGTCGCCGCAGCTATGTCCGCCGACCTCTTAGTTTTTGTCTCGAATGTTCCTGGCGTGCTGCGGCAAGGTGAGCTGCTGGCTCGTTTGACTGCCGCCGAGGTGGAGGCGTTGATTGCCGAAAAGACCATTGTCAACGGGATGATTCCCAAAGTCCGCTCGGCTACCGAAGCTGTCGCCGCAGGCGTGCGCGCCGTCAGAATTACCAACTTGGCCGGGCTGGAAGCGGGAACAGGAACGATAATTACCTCAGAATAACGGTATATGGCGGGGTGACTTTTACGGAATACGCCACACGTCCAAAAACTTTGAGCAGGGGGAAAACTTATGACTATCAATACCCAAGAGATCATTGCCCTGGAAAAGCAGTACGTATTGCAAACCTACAAACGTCCCGACCTGGTGCTGGAGCGCGGCGAAGGATCGTGGCTGTACGACGCGGCCGGCCGCGAATATTTGGATGCCGGGGCAGGGATTGCCGTGACGGCGCTGGGACACCATCATCAGACGGTGATTGAAGCCATTCAACAGAGCGCCGCC
Source organism: Chloroflexota bacterium (assembly GCA_016860845.1). The sequence continues at coordinate 75,440 of BOKF01000027.1, read as the reverse complement.
GGGTTGATCCATACCTCGAACCTCTACCATACCGCGCCGCAGGCCCTCCTGGCCCGCGACCTGTGCGAGTCCTCCTTTGCCGACCGGGTTTTCTTCTGCAATTCCGGCACGGAAGCGAATGAGGGCGCGCTCAAATTTGCCCGAAAATATGCCCGCGCCAGAGGCCACTCCGACAAAACCGGCATTGTTGCCTTTAGCGGCTCTTTCCACGGGCGGACCATGGGCGCGCTGGCCGTTACGGCGACGGCCAAATATCGAATACCCTTTGAGCCGCTCATCGGCGGCGTCACCTTTGCTGAATTTAACAACCTCGACAGCGCCCGCCAGGCTATCACAGCCCAGACCTGCGCGGTGATTGTCGAGCCGGTGCAGGGGGAAGGCGGCGTCACCCCGGCAGAGCCAGAATTTTTGACTGGACTGCGGGCGCTTTGTGATGAAAGGGGTGCGCTGCTCATCTTCGACGAGATCCAGTGCGGCCTGGGGCGGACGGGCAAGTTGTGGGCTTATGAAAATTACGGCATCACGCCCGACCTTATGACCCTGGCCAAGCCGCTGGCCGGCGGTCTGCCGATGGGCGCGGTGCTGCTCACCCAGGTTGTCGCCGAAACGCTGGAGGTGGGCGACCACGGCAGCACTTTTGCCGCCGGTCCGCTGGTGTGCAGCGTGGCTAGAGTTGTCTTTAACCAGATCAACCAGCCTCACTTCTTAGCCGAAGTCAAGGCGAAGGGGGATTACCTGGGCAAAAAACTCGCTGAAATTGTTGCTCAATCGCCGCTGCTGGTGGGCCGGCGCGGCCAGGGATTGATGTGGGGACTGCTCTCAGAGATACCGGCGGCTGAAATTGTGGCCGAAGCGCGCAATCACGGCCTGATTATCCTGGTGGCCGGAGAAAAAGTCGTCCGCCTGCTGCCACCGCTGACTATCAGTCAGGCTGAACTGGATATGCTGGTCGAGCGGCTGTCGGAAACCCTGGCGGCGGTGGGGTAAGGCGAGGACGCGAAGAAAAGAGCTATCGCCTCCTCGCCTCGTCGTTTCCCTGTGTAGAAAAAACGATGGACTGTAGGACAAAAGGGGACAATTAATCGTGATCAATGTTCGCAAAGCCCGATTAACGGATGTGCCACGGATGATGCCGCTGTTGAATGAATACGCCAAGCAGGCGGAGATTCTGCCCCGCATGGAGGCCGAGGTATATCAATCCATCCGTGATTGGGTGGTGGCTGAGGTTGATGATAAAATTGTGGGGATGGGGTCGCTGCTCATTATGTGGGGCGACCTGGCCGAAATTCGCTCGCTGGTGATTGACCCGGCTTACCAGGGCTACGGCATGGGCCGGGCGATTGTGGCCCAATTGCTGGACGAGGCGCGGGCGCTGGGTCTGCCGCGCGTTTTTGCCCTGACCCGCAAGCCCGGTTTTTTTCTGAAGACGGGCTTTCAGATGACCCGGATCGAGCACCTGCCGCGCAAAGTCCAAAAGGATTGCGTTTTCTGCCCCAAGTTCCACAGTTGCGATGAGGTGGCGGTGATTATGCCGCTCGACGTGGCGGCGGTGGCCGAGCCAAGGCTGGACTTATCTAGAAGTAATGGTACGAGCAAGGGGCAGCCTGTTATTCCGCTGATGAGTGACCAGCAAAGGTAGCTTACGGTACTTTATGGAAGACTTTAGCCCTCGTTGGCGCAAGCTGCTGGCAAATTTGGGCTGGTATGTGCTTCTGGTAACCATTTCAGTCATCTTGGTCCGAGTTGAGCGCATTCCAATTTGGCTGCCCTGGCTGGTCGCCCTGGGGGGAGGATTGTGGTTGGTTTGGATTCAATTAAAAGTTAAACCGGAGTTGGCCGATGACCAGGCCCGCCTGGAAGGTTATCTTAAACAAACCCGGGCCTATAAAATACAGCTTGACCAGGCCATCAAATCGGCGGCCCAGCCGGGCCAGCGGCCTCATTTACAGCAGTTGGCCGGACAGCTCGATACCTGGACCGACACCATTCAGGATTTGGTCGAGCGGATTGGCAAACTGAGCCAGGATGAGATCATTCGCCGGGATATTAAGGCTGTGCCGGCCGCCATCGCCGACCTGGAAGCCCGGTTGGGCCGCGAAACCGACCCGCTCATTCGCGCCCAACTCGAACGGACTCTGGCCAACCGGCGTAAGCAGCTCGCGTCGCTCGACCAATTGCAGAATACGGTCAAACGGGCCGAAATTCAAATCGAGAGTGCGCTCTCCCTGCTGGGCACCATCTACTCCCAAATCCTCACCGGCCAATCCACCAGCCACGTGGCCGATACCAGCCGCCTCTCTGCCGACGTGGACGAGGAGGTGCGCCTGCTTCAGGATCAGTTGGAAGCGCTGCGCGAGGTCAAGCTGGGGGAGGAGTAAGATGCTACCCGGACAAATTCGGGCGTTGGTGATTTGTGTATTTAGTTATCAAGGGATGATCCTGGCTGCCGAAAGCCTTGACCCGCTCAAGAAAGAGATTTTTTATCGCCCTGTTGGGGGTGGCATTCATTTCGGCGAGTACAGCCAGGAGGCCCTGGTCCGCGAAGTTCGGGAAGAGTTTGGCGCTGAAATTAGGCAGGTGCGCTACCTGGGTGTCCTGGAAAATGTTTTTACTTACGACGGGCAGCCCGGCCATGAGATTGTTCAAGTTTACGACGCTCAATTTGTGGACCGGTCGCTGTATGAGCAGCCCTGGCTGGTGGGTTACGAGGACAGCGGCCTTATCTTTAAGGCAACCTGGAAACCTCTAGTGGAATTTCAAAGCAGCCCCGAACCCCTTTATCCGAGCGGCTTGTTGAAATTGCTCCAACAACAGGGATATCTTCCTGCTCCAGGACCTGGATAGGTGCTAGGCTTCTTACGGAGCGTGACTTAAGACTGAAAGGTTTTGAGGGAAATCCATGGTGACATCAAGTCAAACTGATCAGAGGCAGATCTATCAATGCAAAGTCTCGCTTAAGGGCCTGATCCCGCCGATTTGGCGGAAAATTCAAGTGAGCGGCGACATCCGGCTGGACGAATTGCACCGGATCCTGCAAATTGTGATGGGCTGGGGCAATTACCACAGCTACCGTTTTATCATCAACGGCGTTATTTACGGCCCGCTGGGCGATGTCTTCGCGGATGCAATGGTGCGGCCGGCGCATGAGGTCCGTTTGAGCCAGGTCGCCGGGGCTGAGGGGAGCCGATTTATCTACCTTTATGATTTAGCCGACGATTGGCAGCATGTCGTTAAAGTGGAAAAAATTTTAGCACCGAAGCCGGACGTCCAGTATCCCATTTGCCGGGCTGGCCAGCGCGCCTGCCCGCCGGAGGAGAGCGGCGGTATCTGGGAGTACACCAACCTGCTGGAGATTCTACAAGATCCACGCCACCCGGAGCATCGCGAGATAGTGGAGCCTTACGGCGGTGACTTTGACCCCGAAGCGTTTGATCTGGTCCGGGTCAACCGCGCCCTGCAGCCGATTCGGGAAGCGCAGGTCCGAAAAACCAAAGAAATTATTCCGGTCCAGCAGTGGACTGAAGCCGACTCCATGCTGTACCAGGAAATTGCGGCAGTCGCCGTGCCCGCTCGTGAAGAACAAATTGCGGTGCTGCTGACCCTGTTACCCTTTTCTCAGGCCGGCCCCTTCCGTGCTGTCGAGTTGGGCTGCGGCGAGGGTTTTCTCTCGCACGCGCTGCTGGATTGTTTCCCCCAGGCCCAGGTTGTCGCGCTCGACGGCTCGGCGGAGATGCGCACCCAGGCCGCCGCCCGTCTTAACGTCTTTGGGGCACGGGCCTCGGTTGAGCCGTTCGACCTGGACAGCGGCGATTGGTTGGCGCACCTGCAAGGGGCTGATTGTGTTGTGTCGTCGCTGGTCGTGCATCACCTGGACGGTGAGCAAAAACAGCGCCTCTTTGCCGCGATTTATGAGCGGTTGTCACCACGAGGCGTTTTGCTCATTGCCGACCTGATCCAGCCGCAGCGGTCCGAAGCAGGCGAGCTGTTTGCCGCCACCTGGGATCGCTCGGCGGAAGCGCAGGCCCTGGCCAAAACCGGCTCTCGACAACTGTACGAGCAGTTTGTCAAGACCGAATGGAATCATTACCGCTTCCCCGACCCATTTGATAAACCCTCGCCCCTCTTTGACCAGTTGACCTGGCTCAGGGCCGCCGGCTTTGCCGTGGTAGATTGTTTCTGGCTGCAAGCGGGACATGCGATTTATGGGGGCTACAAATCAGCGCCCGATGACTCTCCCGCCGGAGTTTCCTTCACCACAGCCCTAAGATCTGTCCAGGCGGTCCTACACAGAGCTTGAGTCACTTGCCATAAATAAGGCAGGGCGGTAAAATTCCAGCTATCATAATTCCTTCGGAGGCCCTCTTGAACAAAAATCCGCAAATCGAGTCCATTGACCAGGTCCAGGAAACCCTGAAACAGCAGCTCTACATCGCCGACCGGAGCCTGGCGACCGCCATTTTTCTGGCTTTGAAGCTGGGCAAGCCTCTCTTTTTGGAGGGGGAAGCCGGCGTGGGCAAAACCGAAATTGCCAAAGTGCTGGCAGCGATGCTCAATCGCCGGCTGATCCGCTTGCAGTGTTACGAAGGGTTGGATGTGAATACCGCCGTTTACGAATGGAATTACACCCGCCAGATGCTGGAAATTCGCCTCCTTGAAGCCGCCGGCCGGGTGGACGAACAGACGGCGCTCAGAAAGATCTTTGGCCCGGAATTTTTGCTCAAGCGGCCGCTGCTGCAAGCCATCGAGCGGATTGACGGCATCGAGCCGGTGCTGCTGGTGGACGAACTCGACCGGGCCGACGAGGAGTTCGAAGCCTTTTTACTGGAAGTGCTGTCTGATTTTCAGATTACCGTGCCGGAAATTGGAACCATCAAGGCTGAGCAGCCGCCAGTGGTCGTCATTACTTCCAACCGCACCCGCGAAATCCACGATGCTCTCAAGCGGCGCTGCCTGTACCACTGGATTGATTACCCCTCGTTTGAGAAAGAGTACAATATTGTTTTGGCCAAAGTTCCCCAGGCGCCGGAGCGCCTGGCCCGTGAAGTCGTCTTGTTTGTGCAGGAATTGCGCCGCGAAGACCTGTACAAGCTCCCCGGCGTCGCCGAAACCCTCGACTGGATCGCCGCGCTGGTGGCGCTGGACCGCGAGGATTTGAGCGATGAGGTCATCAACGACACCCTGGGCGTCTTGCTGAAGTACCAGGACGATATTCAACACGTCCAGGGGCCTGTGGCCCAGCGAATTATGGCCAACGCGAAGAACCGATGATGGAAGATAGTAGATAGTAAATGGTAGATAGTGGATAGACTATCTTCTATCCGCTATCCGCTATCCGCTATCTTTTATCCACTATCTACAGATTACCCAATGCGGACTGCTAAAGCAATCATTACTCCCGATAGCCAGGAAATCTCTCTTGAGCCGCTGGGGCCGGGACACGGCCACCTGCTGCGCAATATGGTGCTGTTTGGGCGCATGCTGCGGGCGCTTGGAATCAAGGTGACGCCGACCCAAATCCTCGATCTGGTGGAGGGGTTGAAGTACATTAACATGGGCCGGCGCGAGGATTTCAAAAATACGGCCCAGGCCGTCCTGGTCAGCCGCTACGAACACCTGGAATTGTTCAATCGTGCCTTTGATTTGTTCTGGCAGGCCCGCGACGAAACCGAACTGCTGGAAATGGACCTGGGCACGCTCCTGAAAAAGCCGCCCCAACCCAAACCGGAAGAGTTGGAGCCGGTAGGGTCAGAGGCCCAGGGCGATGGTTCGGAAAAGGAGGCGGAAGAGCCGGTCATTGATACCGTTTATACCTACAGCGCCCGCGAAGTGCTGCGCCAGAAGGATTTCGCCGACCTGACGCCGGAGGAACTGCAAGAAGTCAAACACCTGATGCAGGCGATGGTCTGGGAACTGGAGCAGCGCCGCACCCGGCGGCGCACCCGCGCCCGGCATGGCCTGTACCCGGACATGCGCCGCACCTTTCGCCAAAACCTGCGTTACGGGGGCGAGCCGCTGCAACTGGCCTGGCGGCGGCGTAAACTCAAGCGCCGGCCGCTGGTCGTAATTTGCGATATCAGCGGCTCGATGGAGCGCTACTCGCGGGTGCTGCTCAAATTTGTCTATGTTATCAGCAACGGCCTGGAAAAGGTCGAGGCCTTTGTCTTCAGCACCCGGCTGACCCGGATTACCCACCATCTCAAAGAAAAAGATATTGACGCGGCCCTGGATCAAGCCACCCTGGCGATTCACGATTGGGCCGGCGGCACGCGCATCGGCGAGTCGCTCAAAACCTTCAATTACGAGTGGGGCCGGCGGGTGCTGGGCCAGGGGGCGATTGTCCTGCTCATCAGCGATGGCTGGGACCGGGGCAACATTGACCTGCTCCGGCACGAGATGGATCGCCTGCAGTTGAGCTGCCACCGCCTCATCTGGTTGAACCCGCTCCTCGGCTCTGAAAGTTACGAGCCGCTGACGCGCGGCATTCAAACTGCGCTGCCTTACATTGACGATTTTATGCCGGTCCACAATTTGAAAAGCCTGGAACAATTAGGCAGTCTGCTGGAACGGCTGAGCGAGTATCGCCCGGAGCGCCGGCAGCATGCGCAGTAACTTTAATTTCCTAAACTAGATGTCACGATTATCTCCTCAGTATCTGCTAAATTTAGTGAACTTAGATGATGTGCGCCGACATGGGGTGGCTTGTACCCATCACCAAGGGGTATAACCAAGCTTATGCAGTTTTCTCCTTCCCAGAGGAGTAGCCTTTTGTGCGTAAGCCATGTTAGAGCTTGCTCCAGTACCTGAATGTTCCTAAATACATCCTTTCTCGAGTCGACCAAATTCAAAAGACTATATCGATTTGTAATTCTATCACTACAAGTATTGAGTATAAGCATCGCCGGACCTGAGACTTCAAGGATAGGTTCATCAGCACCTTTACGGGAGTCGCAGATAAGCAATATATCTTTCGTACTTATTGAAAACAGACTATACCTCTCAGCATTAGATTGCCAATCGGCGATAGCATTGCGCAAGGGTAGTGTATACTCATTAATCTTATCCTGTCCTTCAAACTCTCCAATGAAAAAATAGGCAATATCAAAAAGCTCATCTTCATTCAATTCTGGATAAATGAAACGATACGAAGGATAGGGCTGCAGCTTCGAAACCTCGAATGTATTAGGCGCAACAAAATAAGGACTAAAGCGGTCAAAACGAATGGGGCCACAGTAAGCAGGAGGTGTAAGATGCTGGATGGCCCAGGCCCACGCTTCTTGTTCCTCATAATGTTCAGGCTGTTCTCCAGGGAAGCCTACGAGATAATTCCAGCTCGGCTCTAACCCAAATTGTCGGCACCACTTTAGTATCTGGACATTATGCAGGCCAGACGAAATCCCTTTACGCATGAGCCGTAGCACTGGCGTACTCAGGCTTTCAATTCCTGGCTGGAAGTTGCGCATGCCTACATCTCGATACAACCTAATGTCTTCCTTGCGAAGGTTTGCTTTGCTCTCGTAGAAAAGTTCAATGTCGATTTTAAGCTCACAAAGTGCTGGTAAGAATTCTCGGAGAAATTCATGGGGCATAATGTTATCACTTGCAAGAATTTTCCGTGTATAGTGACCGTAGCGTCCAAGTAACCAGCGTAACTCTGCCAACGCGCGTGAAGCGCTCTTTTGACGAAATTTCATGGATGAGCCGTTAAGGCCACAAAAAGTACAATGGGATTTTTCCCCCCACCAACAACCACGGGATGACTCAAAAATCAAATATATATGATTTCGGATCTCCAGATTTATCTGGGTGAGCTGATTAAAAAAGTCATCGAAGTTTGGATAGGGAAGTTTATTTACATCAGTGACTTTGCCATAATTTATATTATGGTACTGATTATTATTCTGCGAAGGATGATTCGGAATATCTATCTCAAGCTGCGCTCGCTGCAGAATTCCAGGAACAACTACTGAGACATTCCCTTTCGAGCAAATTGCTTCTATAAGTGTTGGAAAAGATATATCCCCTTCACCTAAGCATACTGCATCTACAAATGAGAAAGCTCGAAGGATAGTTAAACCCATCGGCCCCTCACAATTTGCGCCACCAAATATTATAAAAAGATCAAGGAAATGTACTTTTAGCTGTTTGGCAAGAGCAAGTGATGCGATTTGTTGTTGGAATGTGGAACTGAACCCAACTACTTGGTAACTACTCCAGTTTATCTGATGCAGACATCGCTCTATAAATGGTCCTACTTTTCTCCTGGCAGCCAAAAGACGCTCGGCATATTGGGCTAATTCTTGGGCAGATGATTTCTTCTGGTGATGTTGAGACCCTCCCTGTACTATTAGATTAAGGTAATCATTGTCACGTTCCTCATCAGGTCCCCATAATGCTTCTGCAAAAAGCCACTCAGCATTGAGATCATGTACCATCGGTTCTCCACGGGCTAAGGTTGAATACAGTGGATAACCAATTGCTTCTCCAAACCAATTGCTTAGGTAATGGATATCTGTATGGATGTTACGCTCGGCCATCTCTGCTTTGAGGAGACTCAATCCGAGTGATGGGATTTCGAGCTGCGAAACCGGCATATTGACGAGTGCGACCCTCATTGTATTTTTAGTCATTGTTAAAAATGAAAAGCGGCTTGCTACTCTGCTACTTTATTTATACGTATTCGGTATCCGTCACCTCTAAAAATTGCTGCTTAAAAGAGGCATAGAATTCGTTGACTATCATTTCTGCCGCCGCTTCTTTTAGGTGTGCAGCAAGCGCTTGATCCCTGAAGAGGTCATAGCATAAGTGACATTGATCGATATAACCGTCGCTACGAGGTTTATATCCTGCTTGAATCGCGGCTTCTACGAGAGCTTTAGGACCTTTGCGGACTAAAACTTTAAATAATGAACTCGACTGAAACTTCTGATAAAGCTCTATTAATGACTCGTCAATGGAACCAATTTGCAAAGCAGGTAAATGACCTGCTGTATTACAGCACGGAATAACGTTACCATATGCTGATATGGAAAGGATTGCACTTGGACATAAACCATCAGGTACGCCGACCTCCAAGAATAGATCTTTCTCGTTCACTTCTGTTTGTGCTCGTCCTACCGGATGGCAAGGTATCTCACGACAGCGCACATTTAACAATATATCTCCATAGTCTCTCAGAAAATCAGCAAGACGAGCCGTATTCTTTGCTGCTACAAACTGTAATTCGACCTCTAGGTGTAGAGTTTTACAGGCCTTTATTACATTAAGAATACGCTCGCGGGGAATGTATTTCTCATGATATTCATCAGTAGAAACAACTAGACGCGAAAGTCCCATTTCCTTTAACTTCCTAACTTTTTCAATCCCCTTCTCCAGAGTAGTTGCCCAAAACCCGTTAGTGTTAATCGAAACCTGCGCACCCCGACTTGTGGCATATTGAACGATATGGCAGAGTCGCTCAAAGAAGAGGAACGCCTCGCCCCCAGAGAGACCTATTTTTGGGGAAACCGAGTCGTAAAATGCTGCGTCAATTAATGATCGTATCTGCTCATCGGTCATTACACCCCGTTCTTTGGGTCCAGAACTCACCGCGCAGTGAGCACATTTGGCATTGCACGTGTTCCACATAAGAATTCCGAGATTCATGACATTTCCCCTTACATAGAAGAGCGGCTCCATTGTTTTGCTACTATCTCTATTTTCGCTGTTTAGAAGATTTGCTAAGGAATTACTGGTAAAGTTTCGCTGCAAACGAATATTGATAACTAGCTTATTGGAGCCGCTCTAATTAACTAACTATAAATATGGACCCACTTAGCTGCCAACATATCATCTGGATTGAAACTGGTTTGCCAATCTACTTGCTTTAATGCGGTCAGTTCATTAGCGTCGACTTGCAGACCATGCATTTTGATCGTGTTTTCGAAGTCTCTCGACAGAGCTAACCGGAAAGTATCATCGGTTGCAGCTTTCTTAAGTATCGCTGCGACATCTTCTTTTGCCATGAAATCCTCCTGTTTTTCGTTAGTATAAGGATGAAATTTGTAATAAAATTAGAGACAAGTGGTAAAAATATTTGTCTATGCAGTCAAATCTCCTATCAAATTTAGGAAGATATGTCTGCTTACCCTCATTGACGCGTCATAGACTACAAACCTCCTCTCTTAGAGTAAGTAAACTACTGATGACTTCATACCGATAGTAGTCTACGTGTCCAATATAGCCTTGACCAACCGCCTGAACCAATTCTTAATGCGCCAGTCCTTACGGAACTCTACACCCACTGCTTCCAGATAAGGCACAATAAAATCCGAGACTTCATCCAAATCTCCCAAATAGCGCCGCTCGCCGCTGGGCACGTGTTCAATCACCCCTCTCCATACCGGCTCTGCTCCCTCAATCTCTCGGCCTTCGCGCCAGATGCGGAGGATGAAGACATGGGTATCTTCTTCGAATGAGGGCATTACTCATTAACGGCTTTGCATATTAATCTCGGGTTCAAGGTGAAGTGCTGGTGCGGTTCCAACAAAAAATGCTGCATCGGGATGATAGCAGCATTTTATCATCTTCATCTCACGCCGGCGTCACACAAGTATCACCGGGATATCACCCATTAAAATCCAACTTATTCCTGCCGCTCGGTGAACTGCTCGACCAGTTGGATGGCCCGTTGAAGATGTTCTCGGGCTTCATCAAAACTTCGTATGGCCAGACGAAGTTGTCGTAGCCCGTGTTGCAAATTGATTGGCTCTACAATCGAGACGGCTTGCAGTCTGTGGCGGCTGGTTGTCGGTACGATTTGGTTGTACAGCGCCTGGGTTTCTTCCATTGGAGAGATGCCCAGTTCCATGGCCAGAATCTCACGGCAAATCTCGTATTGACGCACCGCCAATGTGCGCTGCCCATTCTCTAGGTACAGGCGCATTATTTCCCGGTGAATTTCCTCGCGCAGCGGGTCAAGCTTGAGAATTTGTTGACCATAATTCAGGCTCTGTTCGTAAGCGCCGTGATGGTGGTAGTAACGCATCAGGCAGATCAGGCTGTTCAAATAGAGCAGGCGTAATCGTTCGCGTTCTCGCAGCGCCCAGTCATCATAGAAGCCCTCCATTAACTCGCCGGTATACAAGGGTAACACCTGTTCAAACTCCTGAACAGTTGCCAACGTTAAGCCCTCGCTGGGCTGTCTCAACACTTGACCGGCGAGTTCTTCAAAAATAGCCACATCCAACCAATAATCACTATTAGAGTTGAAACCAATTTCACCGCTGGGGGTGGTCATCAGATAGGTTCCGGGAGAGATACCGGCCGGTTCCAGCACCAGGCGTAACCGCCACAAAGCCGTACTGAGACAACTACGTGCTCGCGTTTCGCTGTATTCACCCCAGAAGAGATTAGCCAGCACTTCTCGCGGGTGATACCGGTGTCGCTGCAAAAGCAAGTAGGCCAGCAAAGCCCGAACGGTATGCGTTACCTTCATCTCGGCTGACCAGCCGTGGTGAACTATTTGCATGCTGCCGAAAAGGGAAACCTGTAGGACACTCATCGAAATAATCCCCCTTGTGAAGAAAGAAATCTCCCAAACACATTTTGATGAGCGCAAAATCAATGAAATTTGTGATAGATGGACTTAGGCGGCAAATGTTGTGGGTAGAGAGGATGGAATTGAGGAAGGTAAGAGTTTGAAGAAAAAGTTAAAATCGTGGCAACGAAGACAATTATAACACAAAAAGGCACTCAGTAACCTTTCAATTTCATTTCAGTATTATTCGAGTTGCAATTATTTAGTCCGGACTAAAAAGTTTGCGGAAAGCTTTGCTCAGATGAGGCCCCCTCTAATAATAGGTTGAATAATGATCAGAGAGTCAGAAAAGCATCCAGAAAACTTTACCCTCCCGTACTCTGTGGTACAATAAAGTGAAAGTTTAAGGCTAGTTAAAGCCTGAATACAGTCCAAAATCTTGTAGGCGGATGTTCTGCGGCATCCGTTACTCACGAACCCAGCGAGGGGCCTACCATGATTACCTCCCAAGTCATCCTCAAACAAGGACGCGAAAAATCCGTTGTCAACCGCCATCCCTGGATTTTTTCCGGGGCCATCGCCCGCGTCGAAGGGAATCCGGCCAACGGGGATGTGGTGGATGTGTGGAACAGCAAGGCCCGGTTTGTCGGGCGGGGCATTTATAACGACAAATCCCAAATCCAGGTGCGCCTGCTCACCTGGAATCCCAACGATGCCATAGACGAAGATTTTTGGCGGCGGCGTCTGCGCCGGGCCATTGCCGGCCGCCAGACCCTGCTTGAAGCGCCGGATACGGACGCCTTTCGCCTGGTTTACTCCGAGGCCGACGGTGTGCCCGGCTTTATTGCCGATCAATACGGCACCTGGCTGGTGGTCCAGTTCTTATCCCTGGCCGTCGAGCGGTACCGCCAGGTCATTTTGGATATTTTAGTTGATCTGGTCGCGCCGCAAGGCATTTATGACCGTAGTGAGGGCGAAGCGCGGGAAAAAGAGGGGCTGGTGTCCGTAACCGGCCCGGTCTGGGGCGAGATTCCCCCGGATATGATTGAGATTATGGAGAATGGGCACACCTTTTTGGTGGATATTAAGCTGGGCCAGAAAACGGGCTTCTACCTTGACCAGCGCGAAAACCGGCAGAAGGTCAGCAAGTACTTATTCAACAAGGAAATATTAAATGCGTTTGCCTATACCGGCGGCTTTTCGGTCTACGCCGCCTATGCCGGGGCCAAACGCATTATGAACGTTGACTCCTCGGAGCGCGCCCTGCAAATCGCCGAGCGGAACATGCGCCGCAACGGTTTTGGCGACCGGGAAGATATTTATGCCGTAGCTGACGTGTTTGAAATTATGCGGGCCTATCGTGATAACAGTTGGAAATTTGATGCCATCATTTTGGACCCGCCCAAATTTGCCCACAGCAAGCGCCACGTCGAAAAAGCGACCCAGGGCTACAAAGATATTAATCTGCTGGCGATGAAACTTCTCAAACCCGGCGGGATCCTGATTAGCTTCTCTTGCTCCGGCGCGGTCAGCGCCGACCTGTTTCAAAAGGTGCTGTTTGGCGCAGCCGTAGACGCCGGCCGGCATGTCCAGATTATCGAGCGCCTCTCCCAAAGTTCCGATCACCCCGTTTTGTTGACTTACCCCGAGTCCGAATATCTCAAGGGGCTTATCTGCCGGGTTTGGTAAAAACACGAATGGGATGCGACTAATTTGGCCTCAGAGTCAGGTAGTTATTAGTTCAGGCACATGCTCCGCTTCATATTTTTCAATCAGTGTACCCAGTAGCTCCATGAGTGACGCTAACGGGTGTTCTTCATCTTCGCCCACTTCGTCAATCAGTTCATCCAATAAAGCGACAACTTGGTTATACTCTGCCTCCGTATGAGGTACAAAAATGAAGTTGGAAATTAAAGGCCAGACCTCCATTACCTGCTCAATACCTTGATTAGACATCTTCGGCAAACTCATTAAGCCGCTTTCGAGTGATAATTCGCATCAGGTATTAATTTAACCTCAGTTCGGAGTTTTCAAAATGTCGAACTCAGGTAATTTAACCAAAAGGCAACAACAGACGAGGTAATATTAGTTTACTGGATACACCATCATTAGTATAGATTGCTATGCTTTTCTTTTCAGGCATTGTCGTTAACAGTGAATGAAAGATATCTACTCAGACCCCACAATTTCTTTCTGAAATAGCTCTTGTTCCAGCGCCCGCAGCGCCTCTTGGGCAGCGGCCTGGGCGGCGTTTTGCTTGCTGAAACCCTTACCGCGCCCGTAGACTTTGCCCCCAATAACCGCTTCCACCGTAAATTCCTTGGCGTGATCCGGCCCTTCCTCCTGCACGGTACGATAAGTGGGCGTCAACTGGTAGTGACTCTGGGCCACTTCCTGCAGGCGGCTTTTGGCGTCTTTGTCGGTGTCCAAAGCCAGGATGCTCTGCAGCGCCGGGTCAATTAAAGCGCAGACAAAGTGCCGGGCCGCGTCGAGGCCGCTGTCCAGGTAGAGCGCGCCGATAAACGCCTCAAAGGCATCGCACAAAATGGCCGGACGTTTGCGCCCGCCGCTCTCCTCCTCGCCCCGGCCCAGAAAGAGATAATCACCCAGGTTCAGTTGGGTGGCGAAGCCGGCCAGTGTTTCGGTCCGCACCAGCGCCGAGCGCAGATTAGTCAGCCGGCCTTCCGGCATTTCAGGAAAGCGGTGGTATAGATATTCGCCGGTGATAAAATCAAGGATAGCGTCGCCCAAAAATTCCAGGCGTTCATTGTCTTCCAGGGGATAGTCGGGGTTTTCGTTGAGGTACGAGCGGTGAGTGAGCGCTCGCTGCAACAGGGCTTTGTTAGAAAAGGTCAGGTTAAGCGCCTTTTCCGCATCAAAAATATTGGTCATGGTTCTCCTCGAGCGAACCGAGGATACGGAAGAAACCAAGAAAACAATCAATAGTGAATGGTGAATTGTCAATTGTTAATTGTTAACGAAATATTCCTGTCGTTCACAATTCATAATTCACAATTCAAAATTTACAATTATCTTGCCTCGGTTCCTTCGGTATCACCAGTTTCAAAAATCTAAAATCGTAAATCGTAAATCAACAATCGCAAATCACCTCGCGTCGCGGGTGGAAGGTAAATAATCTCCCTCAACCCATGCGCTGCCATCCGGGCTGACTTCCTTTTTCCAAATCGGCACAATTTGTTTGAGCCGGTTGATAGCGTACTGGCAAGCTTCAAAGCAGCCGTCCCCCCGGTGCGGGCTGGACACGGCCACAATGACCGCGTTATCGCCCACCTCCAAATGGCCGATGCGCTGGACGATGGCAATGTCCACGATCTGCGGCCACTGCTCGCGGGCCTCGGCGGCCACCTGGCGCAGCTTGGCCACGGCCATCTCCTCGTAAGCTTCGTATTCCAGGTGTTCAACCTCTTTGCCAGCCGACACGCTGCGCACCGTCCCGGCAAAAACGGCGACTGCACCGGTTTTCGGCCGGCGTACCCGGGCCGCCATCTCGTCGAGGCTAATCGGATCAAGGGTGATGGCAAATTTCTCGTCGTCCACCCCGGAGCCGCCGCTGACCGGCGGGAAAATAGCGACCTCATCCCCCTCGGCTAATGGAGTTTGTGGATCGGCAAATTCCCGATTTACCGAAACAGCCGTCCGAGCTACGGCCCCGGTCAGCCGGGGAAATTCCGCCTCTAAATCTTGTAGTAGATCGGTAACCGTGGCCCGATCAGCCAGGTGTCGCTCCAGAATATGGGTCCCGGCCAATTCCCGCAGCCGGGCAAAAAGTTTGACGGTGACTTTCATGGACTGCTCCTGTAGGGTAGACGGTAGACAGTAGACGGTAGACGGGAAAGCATTCCCTGTCTACTGTCTACCGTCTACCGTCTACTCCAAGACTATCTCCCCACTTTTGCCGCCGCTTTTCCGGGCCAGGCGGACGGCGTCAATCTGCATGGCCCGGTCAACCGCCTTGCACATGTCGTAAATGGTCAGCCCGGCGACGCTCACGGCGGTCAGGGCTTCCATCTCGACGCCGGTTTTGCCGGTGGTCCTGACGGTGGCGCTGATGTCAATGACGGCTAACCCGTCCGGGCTGCCGGCGGGGTGGGCTTCAAAGGCCAGGCTGACGTGGGTCAGCAAAAGCGGGTGGCACATGGGGATCAGTTCGTGGGTGCGCTTGGCCGCCATCACCCCGGCAACCTGGGCGACGGCCAGCACGTCGCCCTTGGCAATGCCCCCCTCCTGTATTAAGGCCAGGGTTTCCGGCTTCATCAAAACGCGGCCGCGGGCTACGGCCTCGCGCTGCGTGTCGTCTTTATGGCCGACATCCACCATGCGGGCGCGGCCATGTTCGTCGAGATGGGTTAAGGGCATAAAAATCCTGTTCTTTATTAATGTGTAAGGATTATAGCCAACTTAAAAGGGTGTGCAAATAGAATCCTGATCTTACCGATGTGACAATCAAGCTTGTAACCTCAGTTCGGAGTTTCCAATTTTTAGACAAGATTAACAAGATTTAAAGGATAAAGACGATTCAAAAATCTTGTCAATCGTGTAAATCCTGCCCATTTTCTACAAAACATCAAGCTCAGGTTTGTAGGAAAATGAATTGGACTTTGCAACCGGCGCCGCTTTATTGCATAATTTCTGTTCTTGGAGGTGAATTGAATGACCCATAAGTTGGAACATCTTAAACAATTGCTGCACGATATGGAAAGTGTTGTTGTGGCCTATTCCGGCGGCGTGGATAGCACCCTGCTGCTGAAAGTGGCCCACGACTGCCTGGGGGAACGAGTATTGGCTGTTACCGCGATTTCGGCCAGCCTGGCGACCCAGGAACGGGCCGAAGCCGAAGCCGTGGTGGCCCACATTGGGGCGCGTTATGTCCCCATCGAAAGTCATGAAACCGCAGACCCGCGTTACCTGGCCAATGCGCCCAATCGCTGCTATTTCTGCAAAAGTGAAGTCTACGACAAGTTGCTTGACTACTCCCAGCGTGAAGGCTTTCGCTATGTGGTGGATGGCACCAACCTTGACGATGCGGGCGACCATCGGCCCGGCCGCCAGGCTGCCCGCGAGCGGGGGGTGCGCAGCCCGCTGCAAGAGGTCGGCTTGACCAAAGCGGAAATCCGGGAATTGGCCCGTGAGTTGGACCTGCCCAACTGGGATAAACCGGCTGCCGCCTGCCTCTCCTCGCGCATTCCTTACGGTACGGCGATTACCCTGCAAATGCTGTCGCAGGTGGAGCGGGCTGAATTAACCCTGAAGCAGATGGGCTTTCGCCAGTTGCGGGTGCGCCATCATGACGATGTTGCCCGGCTGGAAATTGAAGCCGGTGATTTTGAAGCCGTGCTGCGCCAGCGGGAGCAGATTGTGGAGCGGCTCAAGGCGTTGGGCTATACCTACGTCACCCTCGACCTGAACGGCTTCCGCTCCGGCAGCATGAATGAGGCTTTGCTGGCGCATGGACATTGATAAACTCAAGGGGTTACTGGCCGAGGTGCAGAGCGGGCAGGTCGGCGTGGAGCAAGCGTTGGAGCGCCTGCGCGGCCTGCCCTACGACGACATCGGTCACGCCCGGCTCGACCTGCACCGCTCCCTGCGCCAGGGGCTGCCCGAAGTGGTCTTTTGCCAGAACAAAACGGTGGAGCAGGTTCTGGCTATCCTGAACAAACTGTGGCAGCACCACGACCGGGTGCTGGCGACGCGCGTCTCACCCGAAATGGCCGCTGCTATTCAGAGCACTCTGCCTGAGGCGCGGTATCAGCCGGCCTCGCGTCTGCTGGCCCTGACCCGCGCCGAGCTGCCGCCGCCCGCTGCCGATGCGCCTTATGTGATGGTTGTTACGGGCGGCACGTCCGACCTGCCGGTGGCCGAAGAGGCGGCCCAAACCGCCGAATTTTTGGGCAGCCGGGTGGAGCGGGCGTATGATGTCGGCGTGGCCGGGATGCACCGGCTGCTGGACCAGCGCGAGCGGCTGTTCAACGCCGACGTGGTTATCAGCGTGGCGGGCATGGAAGGGGCGCTGACCAGCGTGGTCGGCGGGCTGGTTTCCTGCCCGGTCATCGGCGTGCCGACCAGCGTGGGCTACGGTGCGCACTTTGGCGGCCTCGCCCCGCTGCTGGCCATGCTGAACTCCTGCGCCACCGGCGTGGCCGTCGTCAACATTGACAACGGCTTTGGGGCGGGTGTCTATGCCCACCTTATCCTCCGCCGTATCCATCGCTCACCCTCCTAACCTGGACAAGCTATCTTCAGCTAAACAGGAACACAGAGTTTCGCAGAGGACTCGCAGAGATACGCAGAGAGATTTCTAAAATTTTCTCAGTGAACCTTTGTGTCTTCTCTGTGCGGCTCTGTGTAAATTTCTTATTCAATGTCCAAAAATCTCGTTGTTTAGGTATTGATTCCCCAAAAAGCTTTACCTGGGGTAAAATTGGCCGATTTTATCAAACACAGGAGACTAGCTTGTCTGAACTCGTTTTACTCAAATTGGGTGGTTCGGTTATTACCGATAAAACCCGGCCTTTTGTCGCCCGGCTGGAGGTGATTGAACGCCTGGCTGCCGAAATCAAAAACGCCCTGACAGATCGGGGCGATGATCTGCGCCTGATTATCGGCCACGGCGCCGGCTCTTTTGGCCATGAAGTGGCGGCCAAATACCAGACCCATAGAGGGGCTATTGCCGCCGATAGCTGGCTGGGTTTTGCCGAAGTCGCTGATGCCGCCGCCGAACTCAACACCATCGTCATGAAGACGCTGCGCCAGGCCGGGGTGCCAGCGATCAAGTTTCAACCGTCGGCCAGCACCCGCACCCGCGGCGAGCAGTTGATGTATTTTGAAACATTCCCCTTGAAGGAAGTGCTCAAGCACGGTCTGGTGCCGGTCATCTACGGCGATGTCAGCGTGGACGCCAACCAGGGCATGAGCATTGTTTCGACGGAGAAGCTTTTTGACAACCTGGCCCGCGAGCTGTCGCCCGGCCGGATTGTGTTGAGCGGCCAGGTGGATGGCGTTTACGAGCGCGATCCCTTCACCAACCCTAACGCTGAATTAATTGAAGAGATTGACAGCAGCAACTGGGGCGATGTCGAGGCCAGGCTGGGCGGCTCGCACGGCGTAGATGTGACCGGCGGCATGTTTACCAAAGTGCGGGACATGTACCGGCTGACCCTGGCCATGCCGCCCATGCAGGCGATGATTATTTCGGCAGAACAGCCGGGGAATGTGGAAAAGGTGTTGAAGGGGCAAGCGGTCAATTTTGGGACGCTTATCAACTAAGTTAACCCCTTTAATCCGGGTCTTTCAGGTGCGGACTGAGCAAATGATCCAGGGCCAGGAAAAAAGCCTTGGTGTGGCGGGTCGAGAGAATGCCCAGCCCCCACAGAGGGACAAGGGTAAAAAAGAGGAGCTGGGCGGTGGAAAGATCAAAGTAGCTGTCGAGCAAAAAGAGCAGGCCAATGCCGACAAAGGCCACGATGGCGAAGTTGATCATCCACAGAGCAAACAAAAAATAACCCGGCTCGCGGTCGTAGGCATAGCCACAGCGCGGACAGCCGGGCAGCATGGTAAACCAATCTGAAATGCTCTCGACCCGGCGGGCCGGGGGAAACAGAGGCGAGATGCCACACTCGGGGCAGCGCAGCCGGGTCGTTCGATTCAGGTAAATCCAGCCTTTTCGGATTAACGGTTGTTTCCTGCTGGTCGGGACTTTATCAGCCATTGCCATCCACAATAACGCCCTCGCTGGGCATAAAACGCTCGCGGGAGAGAATAACGGCGCTGTGACCGGTTCCTTCGCCGCCGGCAGGCTGATCCGTCTCTGTTTCGGGTTTGAGCA
The DNA here is from genome assembly GCA_016860845.1 of Chloroflexota bacterium. The sequence goes on along the minus strand of BOKF01000027.1, from coordinate 56,082 downwards.
GGACGGTTAATTGTTCCACTTCAAGCGGTGTTAAAGTAAACCGGATGGCGTGGCGTAATAAAAATTCAGCCAACAAGCGCTCAACCTGGCGGCGCAGGTTAGCGGCATCGCTAAAGGGCTGCCACTCTACACCCGTATCGCGCACAAAGGCTTGACCGGCCAGAGTCCGGGCCGGCCCCTGCTTGAGGAAGGCGCTAATCGGGCGGCGCGCATAGGCGGCGGTATGCCACTCCAGCCCAACCGGGGCACGAATATCGCCGCCCAGCAGCAGGAGGTATAGGTCAGCCTGGCGCACCGCTTCCAGGTCAAGCGGCTCTGTTCCTAAAGGGGTTTGCACAATCCGCCAGGCCAGGGTGACCGGCAGGCCGGCGATCATCCGCCCCAGAGCCTCGCGTTCGGCCATCAAATCCGAGGCGGCGGAGATATAGATGGTCACGGGACGGTTCGTAGGAATGTTTTTGTTCATAGCTGATTAGACTTTCGCTTTAACGCATAACTGGGAAACACGAGAGCCTTATCACGTTTCCCGTTTCACGTTTTGCGCGGCAATGAGTGGACGGGACAATCTGAAGCGTCTCGGAATCAACCGCGGCACCCGCTGCTGGTAATCTCGATAGGCTGAACCGAACTCGGCTATTAGCCGCCGTTCCTCAAAAAATGATCCCAGGTAAAAATAGAGGGTGAAGAGAAGATAGGCTGTGAGCAGGTTGATCGTCATGATCGGCGTCAGCCACAGAAACAGGAGGCTGAAAAAGTAGAGCGGATGGCGGACCCAGCCGTAAAAGCCGCCGACGTTCAAGGTCCCGCTTTCGGCAGGCCGCTCGGCGACAACTTGGGCCAGCCCCAGGAAATGAAACGGACCCGTTTGCAGCAGTGCCACCGCCAGGCCGGCCAGCGCCAGCAGTTGCCCGCCAACCATCAGCCAGCGCCACGGGGCCGGGACGATGTAGAGGGTTTGTGTTGGCAGCCAGGCTAACAGGGGGAACAGGGGTAACAAGGTGATGACCCCAAGGATGTTATAAACCAGCCGGTACCAGCGCTCGGCCCCAGCCCCAAAAACCCGCCGCGCCCAGTTTTTGAGAGGCAAAGCGGCCAGCAGGCTGTGCAGTACCGCGTAGGCAGTGAAGAAGATGATTAGAATTAAGACACTCAAGGACCAATGCATAAATTTCCTCTGGGTCATTCGGAGCGCCGGCGAATCGTCTCAAAAGTGTAAGGCCAAAGGGATTCTTCGCTTCGCTCAGAATGACATTTTTCGGTACGGCTACGGCCAATTGACCAGCGGCAGCCCTGTTTCGGCTTCGATAGCTAACAGGCGGTTGTACTTGGCCAGCCGTTCTGACTGGGTGATCGAACCGACCTTGATTTGATCCCCGGCCCAGCCGACAGCCAGATCGGCGAGCCAGTTGTCCTCGGTTTCGCCGCTGCGGGCGCTAATGGTAACCCGCCACCCGGCTGAACGGGCCAGTTGGCAGGCTTCGGCGGCTTCGGTCAACGTGCCAATCTGATTGACCTTGAGCAGCAAGGCATCAGCCGCCCCGGTGGCGATGGCCCGGCGAATGCGGGCCGGGTTGGTACAGAGCAAGTCATCCCCCAAAACCAAAGTTTGCCCAGCCACTTTACGGCACAGCTCCGGCCAGTGCGCCCAATCCTCCTCGGCCAGCCCATCTTCGATACTGACAATCGGATAACGATCCAGCCAATTGAGCAACTGTTCAATCATCCCCCGGCTGTCGAGCGGTTCAGTCCCCAGGTGATAGCGGCCCTGCTGAAAAAAATGGCTGGAGGCTACGTCAACCGCCAGGGCTACCTCCCGGCCTGGTTCCAGCCCGGCGGCCCGAATCGACTCAACGGCGTCACTTAACATCGCTTCGGCGCTGGGAAAGGGAGGGGCCAGCCCGCCTTCGTCCGCGGAAAGGGCGCGCATTCCGTACTGGCGATAGCTCAATTCAGCCGCGGCCTGGTACACGGCGAAGGTCATGGCCAGCGCCTCATCCAAGGTGCGGGCGGAAGCAGGCACGATCAGTACATCCTGGATCGGCGCTTGCTCCCCGGCATGCTTGCCGCCGCTGAAGAGGTTGATCGTCGGGCGGGGCAGCGTTTGGAGGGACTGCTCCAAGAGGCCGGCGAAATATTGGTACAGCGGCTCACTCCGTTCGGCGGCGCAGGCGCGGGCAAAGGCCAGCGAGACCGCCAGGATGGCATTCGCTCCCAGCCGTGATTTGTTGGGCGTGCCGTCCAATTCGAGCATAGCCCCATCGAGCTGGTGTTGCTGCTCAAAAGTGCGGCCTGAAAGCGCTGCGTTGAGTTCGCCATTGATATGTCCGACTGCCCGGCGACAGCCCAGGCCGCGATAGCGCTGCGGGTCGCCATCGCGCAGTTCCAATGCCTCGGCCGCGCCGGTCGAAGCGCCGGAGGGTACGGAGGCGGTGCCAACTGCGCCGCCGGCCAGTTCGCACATCGCCTGAACCGTGGGCCGGCCCCGGCTGTCGAGAATCTCCAGGCCGGAGAGACGTTTGATAGTGGCCATAAATTCACCAGTAGACCCAGATTGAGAAGTAATTATAGCTTGGCGATGAATTGATTGACAAGATCGGGGATGTTCGCTGGCAGGTTTGATAACAGGGCCAGCACCGCTTCCTGTTGATGCCAGCGCGCCGCCTCGTCCAGGTATTCCAAGGGCGAGCGGCCGGCTACGCGGGCCAGCAGGCAGGCCAGGGTGTGACGCACCGCGCGAGCCTCGACTCCCCCCAGCCCCCCCTGCGAGGAGGGGAGCAAGAAGATGTCGCCAATGGTTTGGGTGTAAACGCGCCAATACTGGTTTACCGCCTCGGCAAAAGCGGCCCGCTGCTGAGGCAGATGGTGGGCCTTGCTTAAGAGATGGGTCAGCGAAAAGCCCAGGTCAAAGGCCGGGTCGCCCCAGTGGATGACCTCGTGATCAAGCAGGATGAGACGGTTTTGGTGGACCAGCACATTTTTGGGGCTGTAGTCGCCATGCACCAGGGTCAGGCGGCAGGCGTGGGTTTCTTCAATCAGGGTATGGAGGAAATTGGCCGCCGCCGGAACCTGGCCGGCGGTGTAGCTGTAGTACGGCTCCAGCCGCAGCGACTCGAAGAAAGAACGATCCCCAAAAACCGGAGCCACTTCCTGGCGGCGCTCAAAGGCGTGGCGGTGGATCGCGCCGAGCAGCCGGCCAAACTGGCTGACATGATTTTCTTCCAGGCGGCCGGCCAGCAGCAGCGATTTCCAGTTGTCGTGGGGGTGGGGCACGGCCTGCATGGCCAACAGGTGATGGGTGTGGTCCTCAAAAACGAGCGGGGTGATCGCGCCGGGCGGAGCCAATTGGGCCAGCCAGCGCAAACCCAGCGCCTCGCGGTGGACCCGCTCCGGGCTGCTAAACCAATCCACGCTGACCCGCAGTTTGGCCAGGGCTTGTTTTAAGACCCAGGCTTCGCCGCCCGGCCGTTCCACCCAGACTGTCCGGTTAGAGACGCCGCCGGCCAGGACGCGGATGCGGGGCTGTTCGTCCAGGGCAATGTGGCCGTGTTCGCCCAGGTAGGCTAGCAGGGCGTCGGGTTGTTCGATGTCGAGGAATGGACTCATTTTGCCTGGTCAGTCTCAGGCAGCCATCGAAGGAGGTCCAGCTAATTCATAAATCATTTGCGTGGGTTGCGTGACCCGCTGCGAGGCGTCCAGAATTTCAAGCGAAACCACATTGCCACCAGCATCATAATCCAGAATGATGCCCGGCTTATCCTCGTCACTCTCCACAATCGGAGCTTCGCTTAGAATAATCGTCAGGGTATCCGTTCCCGCATCATAAATGACTCTCATCTTTTATCTCCAATATTTCTGAACTTTGCTGGTACGATAAACCGTGACGACTTCGGGTGGGTCACGGTCAATTTTTAATTCACGCAACCCTCGTTCTAATATTTCGACCAAGAACTCCTGGCTGGCTGAATCTAACTCTTGCGCCGGCGAAGCCGGTACAATCAAAGTCAATGGTTTTGTTGACATTCTTTGGCCTCACTTGGTAAATAACTTGGATATGATCATACCACATTTTGCCCGTTTTGTCTTACCTTCTCAAGACCTCTCAGTTTCCAAAAAGGTGAACTACTTAACCTCAAGCTCCATCAGCTTGACCACCCCATCCGGCGACCCGGCCACGGCCAGCCGCTGGCCGGTATCGGGCCGGTAGAGGCCGATTTGCAGGGTGTAACGGCCGGGGGGCAGGTTCTGCAGCCGGTGTTCGTCGGCGATGATTTCGCCGGGGTCCCACAGGCTGGTCGGGTAAGCGCCGCCGGCGGGAGGGCTGTCGAATTGGGCAATCAGGTTCCCAAGCGGGTCGAGCAGGTGGATGAAGACGGTATAGTCGGCGGAGGGTGGAGAGTCGGCGCGCCAGAAGAGGGTTAATTGTGAATTGTGAATTGTAAATTGTGAATTGTCAATGGGAGAGGTCAGAGTAAAGCCGAGGAGAGTCATTTGACTGTTGAAGGAGATATTCAACGGATTTTGGGGATGAGCTTCCGGGATGGTCACATCGGGCGGGGGGCCGCCGACTTTGAGGGGGCCGAGGCGGACGCTGTTGCGGTCGAGGGGTTGGCCGCTGGCAAACAGGGGCAGGGAAAAGGTAGGCTGCTCGGAGGGGTAGAGGCCGACGTCGAGCCAGTAGACGCCGGGAGGGGCATCGGCAGCAACAGGGACATCGTAAGCGTCGGAGACGATTTCGCCGGGAACCCAGAGCAGGGTGGTGTAGTAAAGCTGCGGGACCCGGTCTGCGCCGCCGCGCTGGACGGCGGCCTGGTCGAGGAGATGGTTGAAGACAATTAAATTTTGGCCCACGGCGCGTTCGGACCGCCAGTGGAGGGTGATCGGGAAAGTTGCTCCTGGCTGCACCCGGCGCTGGGGTAAATCGTAGCCTAGCAGGGTCAGGGTGTCGCCAAAATTGGCATTGACGGTGTGCTGCATTGGGGGGAGGTCGAATTGGCGAGGCCGGTTCTCGATTTTGGATTTTAGACTGCCCGTCTGACGGGCGTGGATTTTGGATTTTAGTTCGTACTCGCCGCTGGGCCAGTTGGCGGCGACGATGAAATGGGCAATCGTGCCGGCAGGGCCGGAGATGACGCGGGTGGGAGAAAAGGTCTGGCCGGTTGGCGCGATCAGGTCGGGTGGGGTGGTATCGGGGAGCACCAAGCTGAGGGTGCTGCGATAGGTGAAAGGGGCAGCGGGGGGGAGAGCGTCGGCGCGGAGGGGAGCAGGGGGGAGGATGGGAGGGCTGGAAGGTGGGAAGGTGGGAAGGTTGGAGGTGAGAATGAAAGGGGTAGAGGAGGTGGGAAGGTTGGAGGAGTCGAGCAGGCGCAGGGTAAGGGTGATCGGACCAGGGGGCTGACCCGGCAGCAGAGGTACAGGAATGGTGTGGCGCAAAATGTCACCTTTGTCCCAGGCGCGGGTGGGGTAGCGCCCGCCGAGAGGATGGCCGAGCCAGCCGCCGACAGGTTCACCGGTCGCACTGGACGCGGTTAGTTCGATAAGATAATCGTCGGTTGGAACAGCGTCCGCTTGCCAAACCAGGGTCAGCGGCAAAACGCCGGGGGTGGCTTGACCCGCTTCGTAACCCATCAGGGTGATGCTTTTAGCGACTTTGACATTTAGAAGATTAGCGGCAGCGGCGGCTGTAGTCGTGGTACGGAGGGGAATGGGAGGCGGGTAGCTGGCCTGGATGAGATTGAGACTGTAGAGGCTGAGGAGGAGAGCGAAGAGGGGGAGGATGAGGCGTGAGGCGTAGTGCGTGATGCGTGATACGTGATGCGTGATATGCAGCGGGCGGTATGTGGGGTATTTGACTTGCGACTTGTAGCCTGCAACCTGCAACCTGTAATGTGATAATCCCCAAACGAGGGCCAGGGTGAGGGCAGGGAGGGCGGGAAAGAGGTGGCGGCCCTGGGCGGTCTCGACGATGCTGCCGGTAAGGATGAAGCGGAGGAGGGGCAGCGGGAGGAAGAGAAGGGGGGAGAGGAGGAAGAACGTGGAGCGTCGGGCGTGAGGCGTGGGGCGAGAGGTCTGGCTCCCAACTCCTGCCCCCCGGCCTCCGACCCCTATGATGATCGCCAGCAGGCATAAGAAGGCGAGCAGCCAGTAACTCCACGCTGGCAGGTCAATGGTGCTGCCGCCGCCGAAGCTGCCCCAGAAAGTCTCGAAGAAGGTGGTGAACCACTCCAGCCAGGCGGCCGGAGAGGGGAAGGTTAGGGATGGAGTGGTGGACAATTGGCGGAGGGATGCGTCGCTGGTTCCGGCAGTCAGCGCCGCCAGCGAGCCGGGCAGCAGGCCGAGGGTGTCAACCTGGTTGAAGTGGAGCCAGATGAAGATAAACCACCAGCCAGCGGTAAGGAGGGAGGCAATGGAGAATGGAAGGATGGAAGGATGGAAGATTGGAAAAATTTCTTTTCCCATCCTTCCACCCTTCCACCCTTCCAACACTCTCGCTATACTCCAGATTCCAACCAAAACCCATAAAGGCAAAGCGTTGTATTTGGCGATAGTTGCCAAACCGAGCAGCACGCCTAACAGGAAGGCGCGGCGTGGGCTGGGGCGAGACGGGTAGGTAAGCAGACTCAAAAAAATCAAGCCGGAGAGAAAAATGAGCAGGTTGTCGTCGTTGAGGGCGCTGCCGACGAAGAGGATCTGGGGGATAAAGGCATGCAGGGCGGCGGCGCTGGCTGCCAGGGTGCGCTGGCCGGTGAGCCGCCAGGCGATGGCGTAGGTTAACGTGACTGAGAGGGCGGTTAGGGCAACGGAAATGAGCCGGCCAAGATGCCAGGCCAGGGGCAGACCGCGCCAGGGGGGAGCTTCGTCGGCGGTGTGGATGAAGGCGGCAATCGTCTGGCCGTTGGTCGGGATGAGGCGGCGGGGGGTATCACCGACAGCCTTCAGGCGGGTGGGGGGCGCGTCGCCGATGGCGGCGAGCGGGCCGGCCACCAGAAAGTGGTAGAGCGGGGGCCAGGCTGAACGATAGCCGGCTTCCCGGCGTTCGGCCAAAGTGAGCGGCAGGCGGCCTTGCCGGGCAATAAATTGGGCATAGCTCAAATGGGCCGGCTCGTCGGGCGCTTCGCCGAGGGGTACTTGCCGGGCGTAGGTGAGGGAAAGGGCCAGGTGGAGGAGGAGAATCAGGAGAAAAGGGAGGTGGCGAGGCAAATAATTGTCAACGGTCAATTGATACTTGTTAATTGCCAACGGTTTTAACTCGGATGATGACATTCAAGGTTGTAAAATCGCCGCCAGATTGGCCCTGGTTATCTACAACCGGGACTCGTTCCTGGGTGGTTGAGTTGTACCAGCCGACGCGCAGGCGGTGGTCGCCGGGAGGAGCGCCGGCGGGAACGGTCAGGGTATATTTGTCGGTGATTTTTTCGCCGGGCTGCCAGAGGGTGGTCGGGTAGCTGCCCCAAACCGGGAGGTTATCCTGGCCGGTGCGATTGAAGCCGTCGGCGGCAATGAGATGGACAAAAACGGTGTAGGAAGCGTCGCTGGGGCCGGCGCTGAGCCAGTAGAGGGAGAGGGCAAATTGGTCTTCCGGCTCAAGCGTGAGAAGATAGTCCGCCGTCTCTGCTTCCAGCGGGGTCAGGCGGGAGTCGCCGTCTTTGTCAAAGATTTGGTAGCCGCGCAGGCGGGGGCCGTGGGCAAAGGCAACCGGCTGGCCGATGAGTGAGGCGTCAATGGCGGGTGGGCTGAGGTAAAGATTGAGGTTGTAATCGGGGAAGAAGATTTGATGGACCCGGTCGGCGTGGCGATCCAGCCAGTTGAGCACATCGCCCTGCTCGTCGAAACCCTGGCGTAATAACGGCAAAAACCAGATGCGCTGGTAGGCCTGGGCAATTTGCTCGGTTTGGGCCAGGCGAGACGCGGCCGGTTGGTCACGTTCCGCGGGGACTACGTAAAAGGGCAGTTCGTTCGGACTGTAATAGCTGACCGCCGCTTCCGGGAAGTTGGTCAGCATGACATCGCCGGGGCGGGCGTGGCCGCTGACGTAGTCGTGATAAAGCTGCCAGGGCGGGGCTTTGGCGTAGATGGGGTTGGCGAAGTAGTTGGCGAGGGCCAGGAAATTGACCCAGAGCAGGAAAGCCAGGAGGAGGGAGGCGAGGAGGCGAGAGGCGGGAAGCGTGAAGCGTATTGCGTATTGCGTATTGCGTGAAGAGATAGTTGCCACTCGCCACACTTGCCCTGCGGGTTCGCTATTCGCTATTCGCCACTTGCCGATTTGCCACAGGCTCAAGAGGCCGGCAGCCAGGAGCAATTCAAAGGCGGGCTGGGCCTGAATGAGAAAACGCTCTTTGAAGAAAGGGCGGTCAATGGAGAGGGCAATCACGCCGAGCACGGGCACGGCAAAAAAAAGGCTCCAGAAGCTGCCGGAGACAAAATCACGGCGGAGAAGGACGACAATACCCATGAGCCACAGCGGAGCCAGGAGCAGGCTGGCCCACAAGCCCCAGGTGTTGGCCAGGGTGAAGCCGGTCAGCAGCGAGGTGGAGACCAGCCGCAGCAGAGCGGGGGTGGCGATTTTATCAATACCCCCGGCCGCTTCGCCGACAAAATTGTAGGCCAGTTGCAGGCCGGGAATCATCAGTAGAGCCAGGGTTACTTGCGAGGCCAGCCACGGCCATTTTTGCGCCCAGAACCGCCGTCCATTGAGGAGTACAAACAAGCCCTGGAAGGCGATGAGGAAGGCGGTGTAATAATGAATGTAGAAACAAGCCAGGGTGGTGAGCAGGTAGAGGAGCCAGGGGGTAGAGCGTGGGGCGTGAAGCGTCCCAAGGGGAGGCTGCGCACTGAAGCGTGAAGCGTGTTGCGTGTGAATCTGGCTACTGGCTACTGACTTCTGATTACTGGTTACTGACTTCTGACTACTGACTACTGACTTCTGACTACTATGTAAAGCCCGCCACAAGGCCCAGGAGGAGAGCAGTCCCAGCAGGGTAAAAAAAGGATAGGACCGAATATCCTGGGCCAGCCAGATTTGGAGCGGATTGATCGCCAACAGAGCGGCGGCGAGGAGAGGGGCGGCAGTCGTCCGCAGGGTCCGGCGGGCCAGGGCGTACAGGGCGGCGACGGCTAGGGTGCTGGCAGTGACTCCGGCGAAACGCATGGCCCAGGCGCTCTCGCCGACCCAGCGCTGCCAGGGATGAAGCATTAAGTAGTAGAGGGGGGGGTGTGGGTCGGTGACGCGAGACAATTCCCACAGGTCGGTGACCGGCAAAGCGGAGTAGAGCACGGTCGCCGCTTCGTCGCCTCGGAGAGATTGGCTGTCGAGCTGGTAGACGCGCAGGAAAAAGGCGAGCAGCAGGATGAGCAAGCTGACTCGTCGGGCCAGGCCCGGTGAAAGGCGAAAATTGACGCGCAAAACTTAAAACCTCACGGATGATGGCGAGGACTTTCATCTCGATCAAATATGCCCCAGTGTACCACTCAAAAATAAAAGGTACAATCTTCGCCTCTAGTTCATCAATTACCTATCATCTCTGGGTTTTTGCTAAAGCAGAAAAGGCAATCAAGGCAACCCTGACCGAGCTAAAGCTGCCGGAAGTGGACTACTTCATGGACACATTTATTCCCAGTATGGCCTTGACCTTAGATGAATTGAATTAGGCAAACCGGTAGCCAATTTCCCCTTCGGTGTGGATCAACTCGGGCTGGGTCGGATCTTTTTCCAGTTTGCGCCGCAGGTAATTAATATAGCGGTGCAAATAATCAATCCCACCGCTGAACTCCGGTCCCCATACTTGTCTCACCAGAAATTGATACGGCAGTAAACGGCCCTTGTGTTGGATCAGAACTGTCAACAGGCGGAACTCGGCCGGGGTTAAGTGAACCTTCTGGCCGGCAACGGTCACTTCTGGCCGGTCAAAGTCAACCACCAGCTTTTTATAAGTAAAAAGAGAGCCTTGACTGTCACTCCGCCTGGTTCTTGAGCGACTGGCCCGGCGAAGGACAGCTCGAACACGAGCCACCAGCTCCTCAGGTGCGACCGGCTTGACCAGGTAGGCGTCAGCGCCCAACTCCAGGCCCTTAATCGAGTATTCCGCTACATCCAACGCGGTGAGGATAATAATGGGCACATCCGATATTTCTCTCAAGCGGGCGCACGCCTGCCAGCCATCCAGATCGGGCAGCATGAGGTCCAGAATAATTCCATCCGGCCGGAGGGTAGAACTCTTGTGAAGTCCTGTGCTGGCATCATAGGCCATCTCCACCTGAAAACCCTTTCGGGTAAGAATGAGCTGCAATAAGTCACAGGAGTCAAGATCATCCTCAATTACTAACAACGTGCCAGACATCATCCCTCCTACATTTGTCTGAGACATTTACAGGATTTACGCGGTGAGCCTACCTATGTCATTTCGACCGGAGCGTAGCGGAGGGAGAAATCCCTATAGCCTCGTTGGGCAAGAGTAGTTTAGAGGGATTTCTCGCTCCTTCGTCGCTCGAAATGATATGACCGCGTAAGTCCTGATTTAATGAAACAGGCCGACCACCGTTTTACTCAGAGTTGGGTTACGGGCTTGGGTAGAGACCCAATCGCGGTCGCGCCTCTGGTTGTGACTTTTATGCACTCTGGGAGGAGACGCCTTGAACAATGGCTGGAAACCTAGCAGGGAAAGTTCTACTGGTAGCAGGGGGATGACGAAAGCATGATAGAGTGGCGACCTGACAGATTCAAGATTACCGCATCATCCTTAGAGATTAATAGGAAAAAAGTCAGAAAATGGTTAGAAGAGATTTTCATGGGCGGTTACAACAAAGCCTAGGGAGAGTTTTTGCTGACGTAAATGAAATTGGGCAAGTCCACAAAATCTTGACCCTGATTTTTTAGCGGGAGGCGCTGGCCGGTTTCAGACTGATACAAGCCCAGGCGCAGGGTGTATGGCCCTGGAGCTAAATCTGGGGGCAGGATCAGGGTATGGGCGTCAACAATAGTTTCGCCAGGACTCCACCAGGAGGTCGGGTAACGGCCTTGCTGAGGCGGATTATCCTGCTGGGCGCGAAGCTGGCCGGCGCTGTCCAGCAAATGGGTAAAGACGGTGTAGTCGGGCAGAAGAGCGGCCAGGGCCTGCCAATGAAGGTTAAAAGACAGGGATTGACCGGGGCGCAGGGTTGAAGTTGGCCGATCAAACCCGATCAAAGCAATGCTCTCGCCAAATTGAATAGGAGCCAGCGGATATTGAGGCGGGGCCGGCGGCTGCTGCCACACCTGAATTTTACCCAGGATCAATTTGTCGCTGGTGAGGGTAGTATCGCCGGTACTCACCGGCAAACGCTGCTGCGAAGCGGCTTCGTAGAGACCCACTTCAAAGCGATATGCGCCGTCAGGGGCATCGGCGGGCAGGGTAAACAAATGCCTGTCGGGTACGGTCAGACCAACGGGCCAGCGATGGGCATTGAAGAGCAGGCCGGCCAGGGGCGTGTTTACCTGACCCCAGCGCCGGCCCTGGACGATGTCGAAAAGGTGGATAAAGAGGTAGTAATCACCGTCAACCGGCCGCCGGGCCTGCCAGTTAAGGAAAAGGGTTACAGTTTCGCCGGGTTTGAGGGTGGCTGGTTCAACCCGGTAGCTGTCTAACAGTAGCTCGCTTTTGAAGCTCGCCTGGATAGACTGCCAGGTTGATCCCTGCTCGCCGGTAGGGAGGAAGGGAGCATCAGCCGCCAGGGGGTAAACCTGAGCAACCGGCTCGCCCTCACCGTCGAGCACCGTTGAGAGCGGGGCAGCAGCGCGGGTATGGCGGGCAAGCGCCTCGCTCTGGGCGGGGGTCAACGGAGGGAGAAGATAGGCGATCCCCTGACTATTGGCAGCGGGAACGAGCAGGACAAAAAGCGACTCGGTGGTTGACTTGTCAGGCATGAGGTAGACGCTGGCCGGCTGCGAAGCCAGCAGAGCGCGCAGGGTGGTGCTGTCCCCATTGTGCAGATTTGGATAGCGGGCTTGCAGTAGAAAATTTGCCACACTCTCACCGTAGAAGCGGAGCGGGGTGAGGCTTAACTGCTCGGTTTGACTGTTGAGGTAGTCGGCCAGCCGGGGCGGATGATCGCTGAAATCATGGTGAGTGGTCGCCCAAACGGAGAAGTAGTTGTAGCTGCTGGTGAAGCCGCTAAATATAAGCACCAATATAAGAGGGGTAAAGAGGCGAAGAAGCGGGGAAGCGAAGAGGCGATTCTGGGTGTAATTCAAGGGGAGGCTTTTTTTCACTGCTGCGCTGATGCGCTGACCAACTGCCACCAGACCCACCGCCGAAAGCAGATACAGGGCAGGCCAGGCCACAATGCCGCGCAGCAGCGTCGTCGTTGCTGTCCAATCCTGAGTTGAGAGCAGGATGGGCGCTGTACCGGTGGCCCACCACAGCAGTAGAAACAAACAAACCGGTTTTTTGAAGTGATAGAGACAGGTCAGCAGACCCACCAAAAGCCCCACCGCTGCCAGGAGGTCCAGGGCCGGCCACTGGCCCAGCCAGGTGTGAGCGAAAAAATGGATACGCAGCAGCGCCAGAAGATTGCCGCCAAACATCGTCACAGGGGCGTCGCTGGCAAAAACAGAAATAGCCCCGGTGCGGCTGTTCAACGCCTGGGGGTTCTGTTGAAAGTAAAGAATCAGGGGAATAGCGGTGAGGGCCGCAGTGCCCGCAAAAATCAAGAATCCCAGCAGATTTCTTTTTCGGGCCGGCGGATTACGGATCAATTCGACGATCACAAAGGTAACAAAAAGGACCGGCAGCAGTCGAGCCGCCAGGTAGGTGTAAAAGGTCAGCCCCAGGAGGAAGCTGGCAGCGGCGAGCCAGCCATATCTTAGGCTTACGCCTTTTAGGAAGGAGTCATCATGAAGACTTGGCTTCACCACCAGCGATGAAAAGCCCTCACCCTGTCGCTGGTGCGACTCCCCTCTCCCACTGGGACGACCGTAGGGAGGGCAGAGCGAGGGGTGGGGGGGAGACGAAAGATACCAACCGCGCCAGAAACACCAGATCAGGGCCAGCAGCAGGGGTGGGAGCAGAATCGCTCGCAGGCTGACCCGGCTGAAGTAGAGATGCCAGTAGGATACGGCCAGGCCGGTTGCAGCTAACAGGCTAACCAGCCTGGAACTGGTGTGTTTGAAGGTTGCCCGTTCTAGCCCTAGCCGCTGCCCAACAGCATACAAGAGGGGAATTGTCAGGGCGCCGGCAAGCACTGAAGCAAAGCGCAGGGAAAAGATAGAAATACCCGCCAGCTCCAAGAGCAGCCCTTGCAGGTAAAAAAATAGGGTTTCGCGGCCAAAGTTGTTCTGTAAAAAGGGAGTGAGCCAGCCCAGCCGGACGAGTTGCAGGGCATCCAGGCCGTCAACGGCTTCGTCGAGGCTGAGCGAGAGGGGCAGGCTGTTTAAGTGGACCACGCGCAGGCCAAAGGCCAGGGTGATAATAAGGATTAAATAGAAGAGAGGTAACCGGGAAGGAAGATTGGAAGGCTGGAAGACTGGAGGGTTGAAATTTTTCTCCATGCTTCAAATCTTCCGGGCTTTCCTTAAAATTCTATTCTGACTCGTCGGTATCCTGCCCAACCAATTTCTTGGCCAGTTTTTGGTAGGCTTTGGCCCCTTTGTGGTTGCTGGCGAACTCGGCCATGGCCCGATTGGCCACCGACGCTTCGGCAAAGCGGATGCTCTTGTGGATGACCACGTCAAAAACCTTTTCGCCAAAAGCCGCCCGAATTTCTTCCAACACCTCGCGGGCATGGATGGTGCCGGTGGAGTACATGGTGGCCAGGATGCCGGTCAGTTCCAATTCGGGATTGAGGCGCTCCTTGATGCGGACAATGTTGTCGAGCAGGTCGCGCAGGACACGCATGGCCAGGTATTCGGTCTGCAAAGGGACGATAACGCCATCGCTGGCGCATAAAGCATTGACCGTAAGCAGGCCCAGACTGGGCGGGCAGTCAATCAGAATGAAATCATACCAGCCGTCCAACGGCTCTAGCACGCCATGCAAAACCATTTCACGCCGAAGTTCGGGGATAAGCTCGATCTCGGCGGCAGCCAGGTGGTTGTCGGCCGGAATGAGGTCAAGGTAAGTTTGAGCCGGATAAATAGCCCGGTTGACCGGCAGATGGTCGGGGTTCATCAGCAGGTCATAAATCGTGTGCTCTACTTCATTGGCGTTGATGCCCAGCCCGGCGGAGAGCGCCCCTTGCGGGTCCATGTCCACGACCAGCGTTTTTTTCTTCATTTGCGCCAGGGCCACCCCCAAGTTGATAACCGTGGTGGTTTTACCAACTCCCCCCTTTTGATTAGCAATGGCAATCGTGTGTGTCATATCCCCTCCAAGGTGAAAATCTATTCGGCCTTGTCCCTATCCAGAGGTGGCATGGTGGCAACCGCTTCGGTCAGGCGCGCGTAATCTACGGCCCCGCGACTGCGGGGAGCATATTCAAAAATGGTTTTACCGGCCCCCGGCGCTTCTGAGAGCTGGGTGTCAACCCGAATAGGCTTGGTGACACGCTCGCCAAAAGTCTTTTCCAGCGCGCCTAACACTCGCTGGCTTACCCGGCGGCGCGGGTCATAAAAGGTCGGAATAATGAGCCGGATCGTGGCTCCCTTGCCAAGCGTGCGGCTAATAGTTTTCAGATACTCCAAAAATTGCTGCGCTCCGGCCAGGGCGAGCAGTTCCATCGAGACCGGGATGAAAACCTCGTCCACATAGGCCATCGCATTAACGGTTAGCAGCGACACGGAGGGCGCGCAGTCGAGCAGCAAATACTCGTAGCCGTCCAGCCCGACAAACAATTCGGAAAAAATCTCCTCGCGGGCCAGTTCCAAGACCATGCGCTGTTGAGCTTTGAACAGGGCCAGACTGCTCGGCAGGAGGTCGAGGTTTTGCCGGGCCGGCAAAACACATTCTTCCGCTTTGGCTTTACGGATCAGCACGTCAGCCAGCGACTTCTGGAAGCTGTTAATGCCCAGAGCGATGGCTACGTTAGCCTGGGTGTCCGTATCTACGATCAAAACCCGGTGTCCCCGCAGGGCCAGCGCCGCCCCCAGATTCACACAGGTGGTTGTTTTGCCGATACCGCCCTTAAATCCAACGATTGCAATCTTGCGCATGTCAACTCCATAATGCCTTTCGGAAGTGAAATCTGTTGGTTCAGCTCAAGCAGTTGACTGTTAATAGTATATCTCTACTTTAAGTTATGGTCAATTATTTTTTCAGGGGAAGATGCCCAGCAGCCAGGGCTTATCCATTACCTAGCGCCCAAATAGAAACGAGCCGGAAATTGTGGTATAATTCGCTTGACTTCCTGGCCTGCGGCCCGAGGTCAAACTATCAGGAGAGTGCAAAGGAGATTCCATGTGAAACTGCATGAATACCAGTCTAAGCGTATTTTTGCGAAGTATGGCGTACCGATTCCGAGTGGGGATGTGGCGACGACTCCCGCCGAAGCGCAGGAGATTGCCAAACGCCTCGGCGGCCCGGTGGTGATCAAAAGCCAGGTATTGGTCGGCGGGCGGGGGAAGGCCGGCGGGATTAAGGTGGCCAAAGATGCCAACCAGGCCGAGAAGCTGGCCGAGCAGATTTTGGGCATGAGTATCAAGGGCATCACCGTGGATAAAGTGTTGGTGGATCAGGCCGCCGATATTAAAGAGGAAATCTACCTGGGGGTGGTTATTGACCGCGCTCAGCGCAAGCCGGTCATTATTGCCTCAGCCGCCGGCGGCGTCGAAATCGAAGAGGTGGCCAAAACCAATCCCGAAGCGATCATCCGCCTGCCGATTGACCCCCAAATGGGACTGCTGGATTACCAGGCCCGCGATTTGGCCTTTGACCTGGGGCTGCGGCGCGATTTTATTAACCAGTTTGTCCAGATTGTCAAAGGGCTTTACCAGGTCTTTATTGACTCCGATGCCAGCCTGGCCGAAATCAACCCGCTGGTCGTGACCGGCCAGGGGCGGCTGTTGGGCGTTGACGGCAAAATTGTCCTCGACGACAATGCTCTCTTCCGCCACCAGGAATTGGCCGAACTGCGTGATGTGCAGGAGGAAGCGCCCGCCGAACGGGAAGCGCGCCGGGCCGGGCTGAGCTATGTCAAGCTTGACGGCGAAATCGGCTGTATGGTCAATGGGGCGGGTCTGGCCATGGCGACGATGGACATCATCAAGCACTACGGCGGCGAGCCGGCCAACTTCCTCGACATCGGTGGCGGGGCCAAAGCCGAAAAAGTGGCGGCGGCGCTGCGGATTATTTTAAGCGATCCCAAGGTCAAAGCGGTGCTGTTCAACATTTTCGGCGGCATCACCCGCTGCGACGAAGTGGCGCGCGGCATTCTGGATGCCCTGCAAGAAGTCAAAACCGACGTGCCGATGGTCGCCCGGCTGGTTGGCACCAACGAAGAAGAAGGGCGGCGCATCCTGGCCGAGGCCAACTTCCCCAGCGCCTCCAGTTTGGGCGAGGCCGCTCAAAAAGCCGTCGCCCTAGCGAAGGGAGCCTAAATCATGAGCATTCTGGTTGGGAAAAACACCCGTTTATTAGTGCAGGGGATTACCGGGCGCGAAGGCGCTTTCCACACCCAGCAAATGAAAGAGTACGGCACCAATGTGGTCGCCGGGATGACGCCGGGCAAGGGCGGCGAGTGGGTCCACGGCGTGCCGGTCTTTGATACGGTCAAAGAAGCGGTCAGCACCACCGACGCCAACACCAGCATCATTTACGTGCCGGCCCGCTTTGCCGCCGACGCGATCATGGAAGCAGCCGACGCCGGCATCAAACTGATTATCTGCATCACCGAAGGCGTGCCGGTACTGGACATGGTCCGGGTGCGCAGCTTTTTGAGCCAAAAAGAAGCCCGCCTGATCGGCCCCAACTGTCCGGGCGTCATTACCCCCGGCGAGGCCAAAATCGGGATTATGCCGGGCCACATTCACAAACCCGGCAACGTCGGGGTTGTCTCGCGCAGCGGCACGCTGACCTACGAGGTAGTCCAGGCCCTGACCGACCGGGGCATCGGCCAGAGCACCGCCGTCGGCATTGGCGGTGATCCAATTATCGGCAGCAGCTTTATTGATATTCTGACTCTGTTTGAGAGCGATCCGCTGACCTACCACGTCGTCCTCATCGGCGAGATCGGCGGCACCGACGAGCAAAAGGCGGCCCGTTTCATTGCCGAGAAGATGAGCAAGCCGGTCACTGGCTTTATCGCCGGGCGGACTGCCCCGCCGGGCAAGCGCATGGGCCACGCCGGGGCTATCATCGAGGGCGGCGAAGGCACCGCCGATGAAAAAATCAAGGCCTTTGAAGCCGTCGGCGTGCCGGTGGCCCAACTGCCCGAAGAGGTCGCCGCGATGGTCGCGGAACGGATGTAGCCGCCGGCAGGGTCTTTCCTCTTTATTCCCTCTATTTCGACCGCCGACCACCGACCGCGGACCGCTGCTGATTGACTTACGGCGGTCGGCGGTCGGCCGTCGGCGGTCAGGGAGGCTAAGGCTTGATGTTAGAACCAAACTCCCCTCTCTTAATTGATCTCTCTCCCTACCTCAACCGCTGGATTGCCCTGGTGCGCGGGCGGGTCGTCGGCGTTGGGCTGACCGCCGAGCAGGCCGAACGGGCCGCCAAGCGCGTCCGGCCCAAGGAGAAGGCGGCGGTGGTGTTTGTGGATGGGGAGGGGAAGGTAAAAGAAGTGGAAGAAAAGCAGCCATGATAAATCTACCCAGGATTAATTTAGCTGAACTTGAGATTGCCGATTTTTGCCAACGCTGGCATATTCGCGAGTTAGCCCTGTTTGGCTCCGTTCTTCGGGATGATTTTGACCCAGAGAGTGATGTAGATATTCTGGTCACTTTTGCCCCTGAAGCAGATTGGAGCTTGTTTGACCACGTGCGGATGGAAGAGGAATTGAGCCAGTTATTAAACCGGCCTGTTGATTTACTCACCCGGCGAGCGGTCGAACACAGTCACAATGCGCTCCGTCGCCAGGAAATTTTGAATACGGCTCAAACCATCTATGTCACACGATGAAGTTATCCTGCTGGATATTATCCGGGCCATGCGCTTGGCGGCAGAATTTACGCAGGGCATGGATAAAGACAGCTTTCTACAGGACATCAGAACGCAATCTGCTGTGTTGCATCAGTTGATGGTGATGGGTGAAGCCGTTAAGCGGTTGTCAGGGGATTATCGTAATCAGCACCCTCATATTCCGTGGAAGTTAATGGCCGGGATGAGAGATAAACTCATTCACGGCTATGATATTGTTGATTTGGACGAGGTTTGGAAAACTGTTGAGGTGGATGTACCTCAAGCGCTGCCTCTGCTTGAGGCAATGCAACCTTAATCACAGGCAAACAAGTTTTGTGTAAACAGTTCTTCAAAGGCCAAATAATGAGTACAACAGCGGCTTATGATTTAAGCAAACTGAAACCTGACGGTAGTCATTATGTAGTGGTAGGCTTTGCTATTCCTCACTGTCTGCAACTTCCAGATGGAAACTATTCGGTTTCCATCACTAACTACAAGATTTCTACATTCTCAAAAAAGCAACCTCTGGCCGTCCAGATAGTCTTGGAGAAAAAGCAAAAAAGCCTGAGCCAAGCCGAGATACATTTAGTGCAAAGAGAAACTTGGGAGATGGCAGGCCCGCATGGTACTTACGGCTATACTTTGATGGTGGCGATGATGTCATCGCCACCCGTATTCAACCGGCTTAAGCCGCAACAACGGAGGTACGGGTGAATCTGTGCTCCCCTACTCAAACGCAGCGGCGGATTAACATCCGCTGAGGATAGGTTACGGTTTTGAAACCGTAACCAGCATAAGACTTTTACTCAATGACCCTCGAATTCGTTTTGCTGAAAAAGGTCGTACACAGGGTGATGATGTATATGTTGCTTTCGGGCAGACCTTCGGCGGCAGATATTTATCAGTTTTCTTTATTTACAAGCCCTCTACAAAGACGGCTGTTATCATCAGTGCGCGAGATATGACCGATAAGGAGCGGAAAGCCTATGGACGCAAATAATCTCAGTAGCATCTCTCAAGGGGATACTGATGAAAAAATGGGGGAGTTTTGGGATACTCACGATTTTACCGATTTTGACAATCCCAATATGCCTGATGTTAATTTTGAGATTAGCTGCGCTGTGCCTGTCGAAGGGGAGTTGCTGGCAGCCCTGGAGAAGCAAGCTCACAAGCGGGGGATACAGGTTGAAACGTTAGTCAATCTTTGGCTGCAACAAAAACTTGATGAGCAAAAAGAAAAAACGGCAGCGTAGTCTGGCTGTAACTTTCCACGCAAGAACTATCCATTGAAAACAATTAAACAACCACCTTTTGACCTGACTGAAAGGTGGTTAGACTCATACCCTCTTTTACAAAAAGTCATCTACGTCCTCCAAACCCACCGGCTCGAAGCCTACCTCGTCGGCGGTGCGGTGCGGGATATGCTGCTGGGGCGCGAGAGTATCGTGGACCTGGACTTTGTTGTGCCCGGCGACGGGCTGGCGGTGGCCCGGCGGGTGGCGAATGCCCTCGACGCGGCCTACTATCCGCTCGACGCGGAGCGCGGCACGGGCCGGGTCGTGGTGGAGAAAAGTTATCTCGATTTCGCTTCCCTGCGCGGGGCGACCCTGTTAGACGATCTGGCCGACCGGGACTTCACCATCAACGCTATTGCCCTCAGCCTGGTGGAGCCGTTTCAACTGATTGATCCCTTGGGTGGTCAGGCCGACTTGGAGGCGGGCCAGATTCGGGCGGCTTCGGCCACAGCCTTTAGCCACGACCCGGTGCGGGTGCTGCGAGCCGTCCGGCAGGCCGTCGAGTTTGGCTTCTCCCTTGAAGCCGGTACCGAGGCCGCGCTGCACGACGCGGTTCCTGGCCTGCCCGCTATCTCCCCGGAGCGACAGCGCGACGAGTTGTTGAAACTGCTCAACACACCCGCGCCCGGCCAGGCAGTGCAGATGCTGCGGCGGCTGGGCGTCCTGCCCCACATCCTGCCGGAAATCGAGTCACTGATCGGCGTGACGCAGGGGCCGCCGCATTACCTGGATGTCTTTGACCACACGACGGCGGCGCTCGATGCCTGGGCCAGGCTGGTTCAAAGCAGTTTTGCCGATCTTCCCGCCCAGTTGCAGGCGGCAGTAGTCCAGGAGTTGAATGAACCCCTGGCCGGAAACCTGACTCAGCAAACGTTGTTACCGCTGGCCCTGCTGCTGCACGATACCGGCAAGCCTTCGACCCGTGAGCCGGCGCCGGACTCGGCGGCGGTCCACTTTTATAGGCACGAGCGGGTCGGTGCTAAAATTACCGGCAAAGTCATGCGGCGTTTTCGTTTCAGCAATCAGGCGGCCAATTTTGTCGAGACCGTAGTGGCGCGGCACATGCGGCCGCTGCTGCTCATGATGGAGTGGCGGGTCAGCCGCCGGGCCGTCTACCGTTTCTTTCGTGATACTGCCGGAAGTGGTTATCAGGCGGGGGTGGCGGTGGCGCTGCATGCCCTGGCCGACCATGACGCCACCTACCCGCCCGGTCAAGGGGAGCAAGAATTGCGTGAGTTGCGGGAAGTGGTGTATAAATTGGTGGCGGCCTATTTTGAACAGCGGGAGCAGGTGGTCGAACCGGCCCCGCTGCTGACCGGGCGCGATCTGATGGATACCCTGGGCCTGCCCGAAGGCCGGCTGATCGGTATCCTGCTTAACCGGTTGAAAGAAGCCCAGGCCACAGGTGAAGTGACCGACCGGGCAGCGGCGCTGGCCTTTATCCAGGCAGACCCGGATTTCCCGCACGGCCGCCGACCGCCGACGGACGACCACCCGGTATAATCAAAACTTTCTCGTTCCCACGCTTCGTGTCAGTTTGGGAACGATAAAATTCAAGACGGGAAGTTAATTTTGGATGCTTTTTAAGGCTATTTTTTTACGGCGGTCAGCGGTCCACTGTCGGCGGTCTCATTTTCAGGGGAGTTTATTTTGGCTAAACTGATTATTTATGAAGAAGCAGCAGGTGAAGACACTGTCTTTGAAGATTTTGAACTGCTGGCGAATCGTATCTTGATTGGCTCCAGCCCGGATAATCAACTGGTGCTGGATGCGCCGGATATTGACCCGGCCCACGCCAGCCTGGAACTGCGGCTTGACCGCTGGATTTTGCAGGATTTGGGCGCGCCGGGCGGCACGGCCGTCAATGGTATCACCATCGAAGGGCCGTATTACTTGCAGCACAATGATCTGATTGAACTGGGTTCGATTAAACTGAAATTTCGGGAATTTGAGCCTCAGGGGGAAACCGAACCGGAACGCCTTGCGCCGGAACCGGCCCACCTGGATTCCGTCCCACCCCTCAAGGGACGGGTCTGGTTTGCCAAAGTAGCTGCCGGCACAGTGGCGGTGATTTTTTTGATTCTGCTGATTTTGATTATCGGTCACTATTGGGGCCTGCTCAATATGACCGATTTGCTGCCGCCGTGGCTGTCACAAATGATGTAAAGGGAAGGCTCTTTACGAAACCGAATAAATAAAAAACCGCCGAGATTTATTAAACTTCGGCGGTCTTTCTTTTGGAGTAAATTCATTTGGCCGCGTAAATAGCCACAACAATCTGTGGGGTAATATTGGCCTCGATGTAGGCGGCCAGGATCAACAACGGCACGACGACAAAAATGAGGATCTTGATAAAGTTGGCCAGGGTCAGAATCAACCCCTGTCCCACGTCCAGCCCTTGAGGGGGCGAGACCAAGGCAGCGCCGATGCGCAGGGCAAAAGCCATGCCCAGGAGAATGGCCGGAATTTCAAAAATTCCGTGGGGCAAGATGAAGGCGGCCGTAAACAGCCAGGGATTGTAACCTAAAAGCACAATTTGGGTGATGATAAAGCTCACCAGCCCCATGTTAATCAGCGTCAAAAATAAAGTGAGCACCCCAAACGAAAAAACACTGACCACCGCCGCCAAAATAACCACCCGGAAATTATTAAAGAAAATAAACGAGGTGTCAATTTCGGGCAGCAGGCGAACTTTTTGCAGGTTGCCAAAGGTATTGGCCGAAATTTCGTTGAGCGGTAGCAGGTTGGCCGGCAGCGGATGCTGCACGGCAAAAAGCGCTCCCAAAATCCCCGCCGCCATTGTCGCTATCAAAACGACCAGCAAAGGCAGCCCTTGCTGTCTGATCAGCAGCGGAATATCGTGCCGGTAAAAACGGATGAGATTGAATTTGGCCGAACCCTGACCTCCCCGGTTGGCGGCTGCTTCGGGGGGTCGCAAAAAATAGTCCATAAAACTGCGCCACGTATTTTTAAGGTTCAGCTCATCCATCTCCTTGGAGAGAATCTCTTCGCGGTTAAAGAGGCGGATGCCCATGCGTACCAGGATTAAGCTGACCACCATCAGGGCCAGCACGATCCACCAGAGGGCATTGTACTCGGCGTAAAACATGATGATGCTCTGAGCCTGCACCAGCAGGGCCATTGGAATGATAATGAAACTGGCCAGCAAGTTGGCCGCCCGCACGCTGGTGGTTTGACTGGAGACCACCACAGCCCCGGAGACCATCACAATGGCCTCCATCGTTGTCAAGAGTAACATCAGAACCGCCAGGTCCAACGGCGGCACCCAGCGAGGTGTGGTCAGCAGCCGGCTGAGCAGAAAAACGGTGATACCCAGGTAGCTCGCCAACAGCGGCAGCAGCAGCGAAGAAAGCATCTTGCCCAGATACAGTTCCAGATCGCTGACCGGCATAGACAGAATCGGTTCCAGGCTGTTGCGCTCTTTTTCACCGACAAAGGACTCCAGGGCGATAATCAGCGAAAAAGAAATCGGGAAAAAGCCGACAATCATCAGTAAAAAGGGATTGATCCGCTCCACCAAAATGGGGTCGGTGTACTGCGACACCCAATTGGTCGCCCAGCGCGAGGTAAAATCCATCAAAAAAGGAAAGATGATCGTCAGTACGATGATCGGGGTGACAATTCGCCAATCGCGCAGACTGTCGCGCAGTTCTCGCCGGGTAATGACCAGCGCGGTGCCCAGGCTGCCGCGCTCCTGCCGGGGGATGGCTTGAACGGCCATGTTATTTCACCTCCGTTTGCTCAGCTTCGACAATCCGCAGGTAGACTTCTTCCAGGCTGCGGGAAACTTCGCTAAGGGTAATAACAGGAACCTCTTGGCGGGTCAATTCATTCAACAGGGCGGGGTTAAACTGCGAAGGGTCGGGAACGGTGTAGCGGATCCAATCCTGGCCATGACCCACAATGTTTACCCGCTCTTCCAGGTGGCTGACCAGCCCGTTGAGCGGCGCTGCCAGCCGAATTTCCATCAACGGATCGCCCAGCAAGCGCTGTTTTAGTTCATTCGGCGTGCCCTGCGCAATAATCTGGCCGCGGCGGATAATGGCGATGCGATCGGCCAGTTGCTCGGCTTCGGCCAGGTTATGGGTGCAAAGAACAATGGTCCGTTTTTCCCGGCGCAGACCGGCGATGGCGTCGCGCACCAATTTGGCGCTGTGGGGGTCCATGGCCGACGTCGGCTCGTCCAGAAAAAGCACCTGCGGGTCATGCAGCATGGCCCGCACCAGGGTTAGTTTCTGCTTCATTCCCTTGGAATAGGTGCCGACCTGTTTATCGCGGGCCTCCCACAACTCAAAACGTTTGAGCAGTTCCTCGCTGCGCTGGCGGATAATAGGCGCAGGCATACCCTGCAACTCGCCAAAAAAGCTGAGGTAGGCCAGGCCCTTCATGCGCAAATAAAGGCCGGGAAACTCGGTAAGCAGCCCGATTACCTGGCGGACGGATTTAGCCTCGGCGATCGTATCATACCCGGCAACCCGGGCCCAGCCGCGCGTAGGCTTGAGGATAGCCGCCAACATCCGCACTGTCGTCGTTTTACCGGCGCCGTTAGGCCCCAGCAGGGCCAGCACTTCACCTTCCGGCACATTCAGCGAGATCTCCCTGACGGCGGTGAACTCGCCAAACTCTTTGGTTAAATTAATGGTTTCAATCATGGAGGGCCTCGGAGGTTGGGAAAAAGAGTTGGTTTAGCTGAAGAAAGGTTTTCACTATGAAAAACTTTACACATTTATGCTATAAAAAGTGTAGCCGGAATGGAAAAAGTTGTCAATGTGCCGCTTGGCCAATCCGTTACGGCTGAGGCAGGGAATAGTCAATGAGGGTGATAGCGGGTATAATGGAGGCTAAGTATAATTAAATATGACCAGCACGGCCACGACAGCGATTGAGCCAAACTCCCATAGCGCGCGGTGGGAAAGTTTGCCTACAAGCTGCTGTTGGGCCAGGCCCACCAGCACGTAAAAAATCAGCAGCAGGAGCAGCCCGGCCGTCAGTGCGCCGATTCGCCAATAATTCAAGGCCCAGGTGATCTGGCCGAGACTCAGGCCGATGATGCCGGCAAACAGCCAGGTTTTGGCAATAGCGTGGCGTTGCCGCAGCAGGGCCACAGCAATCATGCCGCTGACCAGCATAATCCCGGTCGCGCTGATGGCACTGCGGCTGCGGGTCCGGTAAATAATGATAAAAAAGAGCAGGGCCATGGTGTAACCGATGAATTGCTGCCAGACATAGGCCCAGCGATAGCGCTGCGAGGGATTCGTCCTGATTTGCCAAAATTCGGCGATGATCGTCAGCCACAGCAGCAAGCCCGTTACCATCAGACCAACCGCCCAGGTAACGGGGTTAGGGGCCAGACCCAGGGTTTGGGTCGCTAGAAATACCAGCAGGCCGGGCAGCATCCAAAACGTGGCTAAATAACTTAACCGCCGGGTAGTCAGCGCCGGATGAATCCGCATGACCGCATCGGCGCCGGCCATGGCCAGCCCTCCCAGCAAGAGCGCCACCAGCCACTGCCGCGGCGAATCCAGGGTGAGCGGCGAACCCAAAATGGTAAAGGCGGCTGTTTCCGCAGGAAAGGCCAGAACAAAATAGAGCGTCAGCCCAATCAAAGTCAGACTGACCACCACACTGACACGTTCATACACTAGCATTGTTGGCCCATTCTAAGCCGACCCAAATCGTTTGTCAAAATGCGTCTCTTTAATCGTCTATCTTCCAGTTTATACGTGGGGCTCATTCTTATTCTACCGTTCGTTCTCTTTTGGCGCTGGCTGCTACGGGGCGAGGTCCTTTTATGGGGTACGACGCTGCTGCAATTCTGGCCCTGGCATCACTTGGCTAAAATGAGCCTCCTGGCGGGAGAATGGCCCTTCTGGAATCCGCTTCTGGGCAACGGCGCGCCGCTGCTGGCCAATCTCCAAACAGCTCTTTTTTATCCCTTCAATCTTTTGTACCTCGTCCTGCCCGTCGAACATGGGCTGACCCTTTCCATCATTCTGCACCTGGTTCTGGCCGGCCTGTTGATGTATCTTTATATGCGCCATCTCGGCCTGCAGCCCTTTGCCGCTACCTTCTCTGCCGTGACTTACATGTTGAGCGGCTACATCGTTGGGCGCAGCCAATTTGTGGTCATGGTCAACGCGGCCGCCTGGTTTCCGCTGCTGCTTTTGTTAAGTGACCGGCTCGCCACCCGCAGGAATCCTTTGGATGTGCTGGGATTGGCCCTGGTTCTGGCCGTTCAATTGCTGGCCGGCCACGCCCAATTATGGTTTTATGGGCTGTGGCTGATCGGCCCGTATATTATCTTTCGAAGCTGGCCGGGAAAGAGGCGAAGAGACGGGGAGACGAGGAGCAGGGAAGCAGAGGAGCAGAGGAGTGAAAACATTCACGCCTTACGCTTTACGCCTCACATTTCACGTCTCATGCTTCACGTTTCACGTTTTTATCCCCTGCTTGGCTTCTCCATTGCCGTTGTCCTGGCCATGCTGCTGGCCGCCGTTCAACTCCTTCCTACCGCCGAATTTATGACCCAATCACCGCGCAGCAGCGGTGCGGAACGTATCTTTGCCTTAACCTACTCCTTCTGGCCGTGGCGCTTGCTGACCCTGCTGGCTCCCAACTTCTTTGGTCACCCGGCGACCGGCGATTATTGGGGCTACGCCAATTATTGGGAAGATCACGCCTACCTGGGCATTCTGCCCTTCTTGCTGGCGCTGGTCGCCGTGGGGAATTACGGCCTGCGCCGCGCCTGGGGACCGGTGCGGACGGAAGAACCCATGACCAGTCACGCCTGGCGAGTTGTACCCTTTTTTGCCGTCCTTATCCCCATCAGCCTGATTTTGGCGATGGGCTGGAATACGCCGGTCTACCTGTGGGTCTTTAACTTTGTGCCGGGCTTCGGCTTTTTCCAGGCCCCGGCCCGGCTGTTGATTGGGTATACCCTGGCGATGGCGGTTCTGGCCGGAATTGGCGCTCAATCCTTCAAGCTGACTCCTGCCAGCCGCCGGAGTTGGCAGCGGCTGCTGGTCGGGGCGCTCGGCTTAGCGATTGCCGGGATTGCCGGCAGCTTTATTTTGACCGGCCGCAGCCAGACTTTTTTGGCCGCAACCATGTTGTTGGGCCTGTGGCTCATCATCTCGATTTCCCTGCTGCTGATGCGTCCCCGTCCACGTCTCTCCTTCAGGGAAACGTCGCCTCTATCCAAAGAGACCTTCTGGCAGTGGGCGGTGCTGGCTGTTGTCATTTTTGATTTGTTGGGGGCAGCCTGGCCGCTCATCCCAACCCTATCTCCGGCCATTTTCCGGCAACCTGCGGCCAGCGCGGAATTTCTCAAAGCCCAGCCGGGGGAGCAGCGTTTTTTTGTTGACGAAGAATTTGATTATACCACGAAGTTTGATCAATATTTTCGCTTCACAAGTTTTGGCCCTCTCGATTTGAGTCACTGGCAGGGTCTCAAGGAGACGCTCATCCCCAATTTGGGTGTTTATGCCGGGCTGGCTTCAGCCAACAATTACGACCCGCTGGTCGTGGGGCGCTGGCAGCGGCTGACCGATTTACTGAAAGACGCCGGTGCTGCCCAGCGCGCCCGACTTCTGGCCTTGATGCACGTCGGCTACTTTGTTGACGATGGTTCCCATCACGTAGGACCTACCCTCTACACCGCCGGCACAATAACCGTTCAACAAGTCCCTGACCCGCTGCCGCGCGCTTACTTTGTGCCGCAGGTCTATTGGGCCAAAAACGAAGCCGAGGTCATCAGCCGGTTAACCTCGCCTGATTTTGATTATCACCGAGAAGTGATTATCATGGAGGCTGAGGTGAAGGCTGAGGCTGAGGCTAAGGCTGAGGCTGGGACAGTCAATGTAGTCACAGAGGGGGCGAACGAAGTTTCGCTCGAGGTCGAGGCGCCTTCCGCCGGCTTCGTCGTTTTGACCGATACCTACTATCCCGGCTGGCAGGCGACGGTTGACAACCAACCGGCTCCGATTTGGCCGGCAAACCTGGCTTTTCGGGCCGTGGCCGTCGAGGCCGGCACACACGTAATTGTATTCCGTTATCGGTCGCGGAGTTTCACCCTTGGCGGGTGGATCAGTGTCGGCGCCTTAGCCCTGGTAGGCATCAGCGCGGTTTGGCTAATCAAAAAGAGATCAGTAATTTCTTGGCGGCACTTCAAAAAGGATCAGACTTGATAATTCCAACTATTCTCTACGCGCTGCTTGGCTGGCTGGTCGGCATTGCCATCAATCATGCCGCCGATATTTTACCAAAACGAGAAACTGTCCTTCAATGGCCCAAATGTTCAGCTTGTGGGGCGCGCCGGCCGGTACCGGCCTGGAGCGTCTGGCTGGCTGCTCTGACCGGGCAGCAAAAATGCGCCCAATGCGGCCAGCCGCGCTCACGGTTTACCCGTTCGTTGCTGGTCGAGATAATCACACCGGCCTTTTTTATTTTTCTGATTACCTACTACGGAGTTTCGACCTACCTGGGCTGGGTGTCGCTGTACACAGCCATTTTGATTTTGGTCACGGTGACCGACCTGGAGCACCGGCTAATTTTTAATATCGTTATTTTACCGTCTATCCTGCTGGCCCTGGTGGGTACTTTTGCTACCGACATCCCGCCGTGGCCGGCGGCGCTGGTGGGCGGTGGGGCAGCCTTTGTTGTAGTTTACATTGCGGCCCTGATTTCACGGGGCGGTTTGGGTGAAGGTGACGTTACCCTTTCGGCTTTTTTGGGGTTGATTATGGGTTTCCCTTTTGTTCTGTTGAGCCTGGGCTTTGGCGTCTTTTTGGGCGGATTTGTAGCGGCGCTGCTGCTCGTCAGCCGGCGGGTTGGATTAAAATCCTTTATTCCTTATGGGCCTTTTTTGACCATCACCGGCTGGATCATGCTCGTTTGGGGTAAGGAGATTTGGGATTATTATTTTTAGAAGGAGCTGATTGGAGATGAAACGGGTTCGTATTTTAATCGAGGGCAAGCTGCAAGGCGCCAACTTTCGCTATCACACCCAACAGGAAGCCCAAAAGCTGGGTTTGGCCGGCTTTGTCCGGAATCTCTCGGATGGGCGGATAGAAATAGATGCTCAGGGCGACGACGAAAGTGTGGCAAAGATGCTGGCCTGGTGCCAGGAGGGACCACAAAGCGCCCAGCTCAAGAGCATCCTCTTTCGCTATGATGAACCCAGCGAGCACGTGACGGATTTTATCGTGCGCTGATTTTTT
This sequence comes from Chloroflexota bacterium, assembly GCA_016860845.1. The sequence continues at coordinate 27,525 of BOKF01000027.1, read as the reverse complement.
AGACCTGCCAGGTTGTGCAAAAACTCTACCAATAGCTCTGAGGACACCATGCAACGTGAAGAAACCATCAAATTGATCAAGTCAGCTCGCCATGAAGGTAAGATACCCGATCTCAGCCAGGCCGACCTGCGTGCCGCCGACTTGCAGCATGTAGATTTGCGCGGGGCTAATTTGCGCGGGGCCAACTTGGTTGGAGCGAACCTGACCAGAGCCAATTTGCTCCGCACCAATTTAACCGGAGCCAATCTAAGCCAGAGCAAATTGATGGGAGCAAGACTCCACGGGGCCATTCTCACGGGGGCCAATCTCAGCGGAGCTGATCTAACCGGCGACCGGATGGAGACGGCCAACTTGAACCAGGCCAACTTGGGCCATGCCTGCCTGCGCCAGGCGAACCTGCGAGCGGCTCAGCTTGAGGAGGCCACCCTGACCGAAACGAATCTGCAAGGCAGCGATTTGAGCCAGGCTAACTTGAGCCAGGCCAATCTGCGCCGGGCTAACCTGCGTGATGCCCGCTTGGTTGGGACTGAATTAGCTCAGGCCCAGTTGCAGGAAGCCAACTTGAACAAAGCCGATTTAACCAAGTCCAAGTTGAGTGGGGCCAATTTAAATGCAACCAATTTACGGGAAGCAAATTTACATCAAGCCGACCTGAGCAAAAACGACCTGAGCAAGACGTTTCTATGGGCTGCTGATTTGAATGAGGCGGCTTTGCTGGAGGTCAATTTGCAGGGGGTTGACCTGCATAAGACAAATCTTCATGGGGCTAATTTAAGCGGGGCTAACTTGCAGAAGACCCAATTGGTTGGCAATGATTTGAGCCAAACCAACCTGAGTGGGGCCAATTTGAGCGGGGCTGATCTAAGCGAAGCTAACCTGAGTGGGGCCAATTTGAGCGAAGCCAATCTGCGCGAAGCCACAATCAGCGAAGCCCAGCTCAATACCGCCCTGACCCTCTCAGGAGCCACGCTGCCCGATGGCGCCAAGCAGCCGGTTGACCCCCCTCCCTCCGAGCGTTCTGGTGGCAAACGTAAACCTGATGTTAATCGTCTGGCCGAAGCGGCGGCGCGATTGCGAAAAAAAGCAAAGTGATAATACTTTTTGACAGGGGTTTCACTCAATGCTATAGTATGTATCACATGGTTAGGGAGTAGCCACCCATTTTTATGGGCCGGCCAGTCGTCAATACGGAGTTAAAAACTCTCGGCTGACCGTAAGTGCGACGACACTACTGGCGAGACTACCACGACATATGTTGCCGTGGGGGTCTCGTTTTTTTATCCTTACGGCCAAATTCATACGGAGGGTATACTATGGATACAATTTGGCTTTGGGTCGGCTTCAACCTGTTTGTGCTGGCGCTGCTGGCTCTGGACCTGGGGGTCTTTCATCGCCACGCGCACGCGGTTTCGGTGAAGGAAGCCACGATTTGGAGTGTTGTCTGGATAGCCCTATCCCTGGCCTTCAATGTCTTGCTCTACTTCTTTTGGGATGTTATCTCCCCGGCGAGTCAGTACTCCAACAGCGAAGCGGCCCTGGCCTTTTTCACCGGCTACCTAATCGAGAAATCGCTCAGTGTAGACAATATATTTGTCTTTGTCCTCATCTTTACTTATTTTGCTGTACCAGCCTTATACCAGCACCGTGTCCTCTTCTGGGGTATTATCGGCGCGCTGATAATGCGCGGCATCCTTATCGCCGTCGGCGCGGCCCTGCTGCATGAGTTCCACTGGATTATCTACATCTTCGGCGGCTTCCTGATTTTCACCGGGATTAAAATGGCCTTCCATCGCGACGAGGAGATCCATCCTGACGAGAACCCGCTGGTCAAACTTTTCCGACGCTTTATGCCGGTCGCCCGTAACTACGCCGGCGACAAATTTTTTATTCGCCAGGCCGGGGTATTAATGGCGACGCCGCTCTTTCTGGTGCTGCTTATCGTCGAAAGCACCGACTTGGTTTTTGCGCTCGACTCCATTCCGGCTATCTTTGCTATTACCGAGGATCCTTTTATCATCTACACCTCCAATGTCTTTGCCATTTTGGGCCTGCGCTCGCTCTACTTTGTCCTGGCCGGGGTCATTGATAAATTCCATTATTTGAAGCTGGGCCTGTCGGTTGTCCTCACCTTTGTCGGCGTAAAAATGGTGATTGCCGAGTTCTACAAAATCCCCATCGGCGTCTCGCTGGGAGTAATTGCCGGCATTCTGACCATTGCCGTCATCGCTTCGTTGGTGCGCACGCAACGGCTGACCCAGCAGAGCGCACCCGTTGAGTAAGCCTCCCCTCTAAACCGGCGCATTCTTTAATTATTTGGCTGAATCACAGAGTTTGTGCTAAACTATAAATACAAAACGTGAAACGTGAGGCGTGAAGATTATGGCAATTTTTACGTATCGCGTTTCACGTTTCACGTATTCTGAGGAGTGTTCACGAGCCAGAGCACGCCACCGATGATGAAAATGGAGTCCAAAAGCTATGCTTTTGGACTCCGGCAAAGCTATTTTCAAATTTTTTGATTGAGATCGAGGTAGCCCCTATGCCCACTAATGGACATCATCCTAAAACCTTGTTTGAAAAAATCTGGGATAATCATGTCGTCGCCGCCGAAGCCGGCAACCCGACGGTGCTTTATATTGATCTGCACCTGATTCACGAAGTCACCTCGCCCCAGGCTTTTACCGGGCTGCGCGAGAAGGGCCTCAAAGTCCGCCGGCCCGATAAAACGGTAGCAACCATGGACCACGGCATTCCCACCACGCCGCCCCATATTCCCATCAGTGATGTCATGGTCATCAACCAGATTAGCCAGCTCGAGAAGAACTGCGCCGAGTTTGGCATTCCCCTGCATGGATTACACAGCCCCAACCGGGGCATTGTTCACGTCATCGGGCCGGAGCTGGGGCTGACCCAGCCCGGCATGACCATCGTCTGCGGCGACAGCCACACCAGCACTCACGGCGCTTTTGGGGCGCTGGCCTTTGGCATTGGCACCAGCGAGATCGAGCACGTGCTGGCGACCCAATGCCTGCTGCAAAACAAGCCCAAAACCTACGCGGTGCGGGTCGAAGGGACGCTGGCGCCGGGCGTATCGGCCAAAGATATTATCCTCAACCTGATTTCTCGCATCGGCATTGGCGGCGGCACCGGCCATGTCTTTGAATATATGGGCAGTGCTATTCGCAGCCTGAGCATGGAAGAACGCATGACCATCTGCAACATGTCCATCGAGGGTGGAGCCAGGGCCGGCCTGGTTGCTCCCGACGAGACGACCTTTGAATATATTGCCGGGCGGCCGTATATGCCCAAAGGCGCGGCCTGGGATGCCGCCGTTGCTCACTGGCGCACCCTGCCCACCGACGAAGGCGCGACCTTTGATAAGGAAATCGTTATTGACGCCAACGCTCTGGAACCGATGATTACCTACGGGACCAATCCCGGCATGGGTATGAAAATTACCGAGCCTGTGCCCGACCCGACGGCAATCAAAGACATCAGCGAGCGGCAAACGCTGGAAAAAGCCCTGACCTACATGGATTTGCGGCCCGGCCAGTCGCTGTTGGGCCAAAAAGTGGACGTGGTCTTCCTGGGCAGTTGCACCAATTCCCGCCTGAGCGACCTGCGGCTGGCGGCCAGCCTGATCAAAGGCCGCAAAGTCGCCGAGGGGGTGTACATGATGGTCGTGCCCGGCAGCCAGCAGGTCAAAAAGCAGGCCGAGGCCGAAGGGCTGGATCAGATCTTCAAAGAGGCTGGGGCCGATTGGCGTGAGGCCGGCTGCTCGATGTGCATTGCCATGAACGGCGACCAGTTGGGGCCGGGCCAGTACGCCGTCAGCACCAGCAATCGCAATTTTGAAGGCCGCCAGGGCAAGGGCGGGCGCACCTTCCTGGCCAGCCCGTTAACCGCAGCGGCGACCGCTATCACCGGGGTTATCACCGACGTGAGGACGATATTAAACTGACCGTGTTGCGTATCTTAACAGAAGACGCAACACGCAGTACGCAATACGTTTCTGAGGCAATTTATGGAAAAATTTACCACTCTCACCGCTACGATGGTCTCCATCCCGACCGAAAATATTGACACCGACCAGATTATCCCGGCCCGCTTTTTGAAAGTGACCGATAAAAAAGGGCTGGGCGATAATTTGTTTTGTGATTGGCGTTACAACGCCGACGGCAGCCCCAGGCCGGATTTTATTTTGAACACCGAGCAGGGCCAAAAAGCCAAAATTCTGCTTGCCGGCGACAACTTTGGCTGCGGCTCCAGCCGCGAACACGCGCCCTGGGCGATTATGGGCTACGGTTTCCAAGCGGTCATCTCGACCAGCTTTGCCGATATTTTCCGCAACAACTCGCTCAAGCTGGGTTTGCTGCCGGTTGTGGTTGATAAAGAGACTCACCTGCAATTGCTGAGTCTCATCGAAGAGGAGCCGGACACCCAAATTACCATTGACCTGGCCAGCCAGACCGTGCAACTGCCGGACGGCCGCCGGGTTGAGTTTCCCATTGACAGCTTCAGCAAGACCTGCATTCTCAACGGTATTGACCAGCTTGGTTACTTACAACGCCATGCCAGCGCCGTAGAAGCCTACGAGTCGGCTCACTCCGACCGGGTCAATACCCTGGCGGCAGTTTAGGCCGCGTTATGGGTGACAGATGTCACCCAATAAATGGAGGTTTGCCACTTCTAAAGCTGACTTAAAAGTTTTAGGATAGTGAGGATTTTAGTTTCTCTATTTTTGAAAGGATATGGATGATGTCAAACCAAATTATTGACCTGCTTGGCGAAAAAGCAGATGATTTGTTAAGTTTTGTTTGTAAGGGTATTCCCAAAGAGTCGCTGCACTTGCCCGGCCCCGATTTTGTGGACCGCATCTGGCAGCCCTCGGACCGCAATCCGCAAGTGCTGCGCAGCCTGCAAAGTATGTACGATCACGGCCGCCTGGCCGGCACCGGCTATCTCTCCATTTTGCCGGTTGACCAGGGTATTGAGCATACCGCCGGGGCTTCCTTTGCGCCCAATCCGGCCTACTTTGACCCGGAAAACATCGTCAAACTGGCGATGGAGGGTGGCTGTAACGCCGTAGCCTCAACGATGGGTGTCTTGGGATCAGTCGCCCGCAAGTATGCCCATAAGATTCCCTTCATTATGAAAATCAACCACAACGAGCTGTTGACCTATCCTGAAAAGTATGACCAGGTCATGTTTGGCGGGATCAAGCAAGCCTGGGATATGGGCTGCACGGCGGTCGGAGCAACCATCTACTTCGGCTCGGCCGAGTCCAACCGCCAGATCGTCGAGGTCAGCGAAGCCTTCGCTTATGCGCATGAGCTGGGCATGGCCACCGTGTTGTGGTGCTACCTGCGCAACTCTGCCTTCAAGAAGGACGGGGTGGATTATCACGTTGGCGCCGATACGACCGCCCAGGCCAACCACCTGGGGGTGACCATCGAAGCCGATATTATCAAGCAAAAGCTGCCCGAAAATAATGGCGGCTTCAAAGCTATCGGCTTTGGCAAATCTAGCTCCAAAATGTACGGAGAACTCTGCACCGACCATCCCATTGACCTGGTCCGCTGGCAAGTGGCCAACAACTACATGGGCCGGGCCGGGCTGATCAACTCCGGCGGCGCTTCCGGTAAGAATGACTTTGCCGAGGCCGTTTTTACCGCGGTGGTCAACAAGCGGGGCGGCGGCATGGGCCTGATTTCCGGGCGCAAAGCCTTCCAGCGCCCCATGGCCGAAGGCGTCAAGCTGCTCAATCATATCCAGGACGTTTATCTGGACAGCAGTATCACCGTCGCCTGATAGATGACCGCCGACCGCGGACCGATGACTGCCGAAAATTCTGGCGGTCTGCCGTCTGCGGTCGGCGGTCACAACTTGGCAAGGTCTACTCTATATGCTTTATCAACTTAGTGACAGTACCGTTAAACAAGGTGTCAACCGGGCGATAGCCGAATTTGTGGCCGTCGCCCGTGGCATTGGAACCCTCTCTTTTGAAGATAGAAGATAGAGAATAGAGGATAGAGGACCGCCTCCCCTATCTTCTATCTACTATCTTCTGCTCGCTCCTTTTGCTCTCCCTTTTCGAAAACCTTATAATCAACGGATACTTTGGAGGTTCCAATGACTCAGATATTTATCTACGATACCACCTTGCGTGACGGCACCCAGGGCGAAGGCGTTTCGCTATCTTGCAACGACAAATTGAAAATTGCCCAGAAATTGGATGAATTTGGGGCGCACTACATTGAAGGCGGCTGGCCTGGTTCCAACCCCAAGGACGCCGAATTTTTTGCCCGGCAGCACGAACTAGACCTCAAGCAGGCCAAGATTGCCGCCTTTGGCAGCACCCGCTATAAAAATACCACCTGCGACCAGGATGCCAACGTCCAGGCTCTGGTGGCAGCGAACACCCCGGTTGTTACCCTGGTAGGAAAAAGTTGGGATTTGCACGTCCACCACATTCTGGAAACAGACCCGGAAGAAAACCTGGAGATGATTTCCGAGAGTGTGGCCTATTTTAAAGAGCGCGGCAAAGAAGTTATCTACGATGCCGAGCATTTTTTTGATGGCTACAAGGCCAATCCCGAATATGCGCTGCTAACCCTGCAAGCGGCAGTCAAGAGTAAGGCAGACTGCATTGTCCTGTGCGACACCAATGGCGGCTCAACCCCCTGGGAAGTGGAGGAAATCACCAGGCGCGTCGCTGCTCGATTTGAAGGCCAGCAAATCGGGATTCACCCGCACAATGACTGCGAGCTGGGCGTCGCCAATGCCCTGGCCGGGGTACGGGGCGGGGCCAGGCATGTCCAGGGCACGGTCAATGGCTATGGTGAACGGGTCGGCAACGCCAACCTAATGAGCATCATCCCCGATTTACAGTTAAAAATGGGCTATGACTGTGTCAATGAGCGGCAGTTAGCCAGTTTGACTGCCCTTTCCCGCTATGTGGACGAACTGGCCAATATGACCCCCAATCCCCACCAGCCCTTTGTCGGCTACAGCGCGTTTGCCCACAAAGGCGGCATTCATGTCGCTGCCATCCTCAAGGTGGAGGAGAGTTACCAGCACATGGACCCTACCCTGGTTGGCAATCAGAAACGCGCCGTCGTTTCGGAACTGTCCGGACGCGGGAACATCCTTTATAAAGCCTCCGAATTCGGTTTGGATACCAGCCGCGAAGAAGCCAGGCGGGTGTTGGAACAGATCAAGGAGCTGGAAAATCAAGGTTATACCTTTGAAGGGGCCGAAGCGTCGGTGGATATGATGCTGCGCCGGGCCACGAATGGTTACAAGCCGCCCTTTGAAATTGTTGACTTCATGGTTATCACCGAAAGCCGGCAGGGGCGCGGCCTCTTTACCGAAGCTACGGTGAAGGTCAAAGTGGGCGATGAGATTCGCCACACCGTGGCCGAGGGCAACGGGCCGGTCAACGCGCTCAATGGGGCGCTCCGCCGGGCGCTCTATCAGGATTTCCCGCAGTTACGGAAAGTCCACTTGACCGATTACAAAGTCCGCATCCTGGACAGCGATGCCGGCACCGCCGCGACCACACGGGTAATGATTGACTTTCAAGAGGAAGGCACCACTCACTTTTGGACCACCGTCGGCGCGCATGCCAACATCATCGAAGCCAGTTGGCGGGCCTTGATTGATAGTATGGAGTATGCGCTGTTGAACGGCAACAGGAAGTAGCCGGGGAGAAGAGGAGCGGGGGAGCGAGGGAGATTAAGCTTTCTCCTCTGCCCCCCTGCCTGAATCAGGATTATTCCAAAGGACTCCAAATGTTGCACCCTACCGCCCAAAAAGTAGCCGATGCTGCCCGCGAATTAGGGCTGGACATCACCATCAAGGAATTTGCAGAAACCACCCGCACCGCCGAAGATGCGGCCAGGGCGATTGGCTGCACGGTCGCCCAAATCGTCAAATCACTGCTGTTTGTGGTCAACGGCCGGCCGGTAATGGCTCTGGTCAGCGGCCCCAACCGGCTGGACGAAGGCAAGCTGGCCGGGCTGTGTGGCGTTAGCAAGAACAAGGTCAAACGCGCCGACACCGACGCCGTGCGCGAAGCGACGGGTTTTGCCATCGGCGGCGTGCCGCCATTTGGTCATACCACTCGCTTACCGGTCTATATTGATCAGGATTTCTGGCAGTTTGAGGTCATCTGGGCGGCTGCCGGCACACCCAATGCTGTCTTTGCCATTACTCCCATTGAATTGAAGCGAGTTACCGGGGGAGTAGCAGTGGAACTGAAAGTGGCATAGACCCAGGCGGGTCAACGTGCATTTTGACCCGTCTGGATAGTAATCCTCAAGTGAATCAACCTCATGTGCAAATTCTGTTTAGAGGAGTATAATAGATATTGACATAATAATATAAGAGGTCTAAATGCAGCGACAAGAACTGCCCCTCGATCAAATTATTCAGGGCGATTGCCTAGAAGTACTCGCTACACTCCCCGAGAAGAGTGTTGACTTAATTTTTGCCGACCCCCCCTATAATCTCCAATTGCAACAAGAATTGTGGCGGCCCAACATGACCAAAGTAGATGCGGTCAACGACGATTGGGACCGCTTCAGCAGCCTGGCCGAATATGACGAGTTTACCCAAGCCTGGTTGCGGGCGTGCCGGCGCGTGCTCAAAGATACCGGCGCTCTTTGGGTCATCGGCTCCTACCATAATATTTATCGCGTTGGCGCCATCTTGATGGATTTGGGCTATTGGATTCTCAACGACGTGGTTTGGGTAAAGGTCCAACCCATGCCCAATTTTCGCGGGGTCCGCTTTACCAACGCCCACGAAACGTTGCTGTGGGCGCAGAAGAATCGCGGGGCGCGTTACACCTTCAATTACCAGGCCATGAAGGCGCTCAACGGCGACCTGCAAATGCGCAGCGATTGGGAGATTCCGCTGTGTACCGGCAAGGAGAGGATCAGGATTAATGGGGCCAAAGCGCATGCCACCCAGAAACCGGAGGCGCTGCTCTACCGGGTTATCCTGGCCAGCTCCAATCCGGGCGATGTGGTGCTCGATCCATTTTCCGGTACCGGCACGACCGGCGCGGTCGCCAAAAAACTCCACCGTCACTGGCTCGGTATTGAACGGGAGGCTGCTTACGTCCGCCTGGCCCAGGAACGCCTCGATGCGATTCAGCCGCCGCCTTTTGCCGAGGAAATCTTTAGCTTCAAAAGCAAGCGCGACCGCCCGCGTATCTCCTTCAGTACCTTGCTGGAGCGGGGCATGCTGCAGCCGGGGCAAAAACTATATCTCGGTAAAAAAGGGGAAACGGCGGCAACCATCCTGGCTAACGGCCACCTTAAGGTCAATGGGCACATCGGCTCGATTCACCAGGTAGGAAGGATGCTGCACAACGGCCCTTGCAACGGCTGGGAGCACTGGCACTACCTCGACGAGGCCACCGGCGAGCGGGTCGCCATTGACGAGCTGCGCGAGCTGATTTGGGCCGAACAACAAAGGTGAAATTATCTTACGTTTCCGGCGAGACCGCACAGCGGAAGCCGACATTATTGTAAAACTGGAAATCTCCATCCAGCCGGGATAGACAGTTGGCCACGCTGGCGTCATTAACCCACGAAGCCCCCCGCAGCACCCGAAAACCTTCAGCCTGGCGGCTCTCCCGCCCATCATCGGGATCATAGGGGAAGGGGTAAAACAGGCTGTTGGTCCACTCCCAGACGTTGCCGACCATGTCAATTACGCCTTCCGGCGTATCGCCGGCCGGGGAGAAGGCGCCCACCGGGCTGGTTTCTTTTAAGCCAATCTCTTTGCAATTGCAACATTCTGCCGCAAAATCATCCCCCCAGGCATAACGCCGGCCCTTGAGACCACGAGCAGCCCGTTCCCACTCGGCTTCGGTCGGCAAACGTTTGCCGGCCCAGGCGGCATAAGCCATCGCATCAGCCCAGGTGACCAGCACCACCGGATGGTCAGCCTTGCCCGCCGGGTACGTGCGAGCGTGCGGGTCCCAATTGTATCCCTGGGTGTCACACCAACTGACTTCATAATTGGGCACAGCATAGCCGGTCGCATCCACAAACTTCTTGTACTCGGCGTTGGTGACCGGCCAGCGGTCCAGGTAAAAATCGGCCACTGAAACCCGGTGTTTGGGTTGGTGATTGGGGTGGCCATCGTCGCTGCCCATAATGAAAGTTCCTCCAGGAATAAAGACCATTTCTTTGCCATCATTGGGCCAGACGATGATAGAGGAGGTGGTTTGAAGGTTTTGGGTCATCGTTATCTACCTCTTGGATTAAATTGCCACATCATAAGCCAGCACACAGCCGCCCAGCCAGATATGATCCCCCGGTTTGAGGGGGACCGCCTGGCCCAGGAGCAAGATTTCCCCATTGAGGCGGGTCCCAAAACCACTGCCCAGGTCCTCCACATAAGGGCTGCCGTTGCGCCAGGTAATAATGGCATGCCGTCGTGATACGCGGACGGCGATGTCGCCGACGGCGCTCAGGTCAATATCGGGGACAAAGTCCACGTAACGGTCGGAGCGGCCAATAACGATCTCATCGGGAGGGGTAATAATCACCTGTTCCCCAGTAGGCGCCATCAGGGTATGGCGAACCTGTGCTGTAGCCACGACGATCAGACGATCAACCGGGACCATATCGTAATAGAGCTTTAAATTACCCAGGGTAATTTGATCGCCATGCTGAAGCTGGCGTGAGGGTCTAAATTTTATTTGTTCGCCGTTGAGAAAGATGCCGTGCCGGCTGCCCAGGTCCTCAACCGTATGGCGTCCATCCAGGCCGACGATTTTGGCGTGGCGGCGTGAAATTGCCCTGGCCCCGGCATCTTCATAGGCCAGATCAACGTCGGGGGGCAGACCCAGGTTGGGATCAAACCGCCCCAGGACCAACTCGCCGGAAATCGGAAGAGCGATGTGCCGGCTGCTGGTATTGACGGTCAACCAATACGGTTTGGGCTGATTGCTGGCCGCTTTCTGGGCTTTATTGGGTAAGTATTTTGGCAGCGCCTCCACTGCTCCGATGACGTCCGGGCGCGGTTCGCCGTTTGAGGCAGCCCAGGCCGGCATTTCAGGCGACGGATGGCCCAGCGACGAAGTTTCCCAGCGTGATTCGGGCTTACTTGGCGATTGCGGTGGGGTTTCCTTCACGGTCGGGGCCAGGGGATCAGGCGGGGTTGAAGCGACAGGCTGAAGATAATCGGGACGTTTTGGGGTGGATTTGGCTGCTTGGGCTGGTTCAGCCGAGACGTTTTCTCTGGACTCGCGGATCTGGCGCAGGCGGCGAGCTAGCAGTGATTCTTCCTGGGGATCTTTTCTGGTCCGTTCCTCATCCGCTTTAACCAGGAGACAATTGATTTGCAGCAGTCCCCAGGTGGAGTGAGTGTCGGTTCGCGCCGTAAAGGCATGGCGAATCATGGACTTGATGCTGGGAGCGTTGTTGCTCTCTTCAATACAGCGGTTTCGGATGGGGCACTTACGGCAATCATATTTGAACATTGACCAGCAACTTCCCCTCATTGGGTAATTGAGTCTACTTCAAGTATAGCATCAGGTAGAAGGGCTGTCAACGGAATTTCGAAATATGGACATTTAGCCGGGTATTTGGACAAGATTTATAAGATTAACAGGATTGGTTTTGGCTGGTCTTATCTTGTCAATCCTGTCAAAACTTCTGTTTCCGAGAAGACCTACCGGGCTACAGAATACTCTTTAAAGTCTCCAGGCTGATATTGGCCCCGCAGATTACGATAATCACATTTTGAACGCGGAACCGCTCGGCTGTTTTGAGATAGGCGGCCACGGCAACTCCTGCCGCCCCTTCGATAAGCATATGCTGGGTTTCGATGGCCAGGCGCATGGCTGCTTTGATTTCTTCTTCGCTCACCAATACGTAGTCATCCACCCACTTCTGGCACAATTCAAAGGTGATAGCCCCCGGCTCGATCCCCCCGGCGCTGCCGTCCGACAGGGTGGGGAGGGAGTCCATCTCGATAATCCGGCCTGCCTTGACCGACTCGGCCATGACCGGTGAGTTCTCCGGCAAACAGCCGATGACCTTGATCCCCGGCCTGGCCGTTTTGAGATAGCCGGCAATCCCGCTAATCAGCCCCCCGCCGCCAATCGTCACAAAAACGGCGTCAATCGGGTCTAACTGCCGGGCCAGTTCCACCCCAATCGTGCCCTGGCCGGCGATAATTTGCTTGTCATTGTAAGGCGAGATGTAAACCATCCCATGTTGATCCGCGTAGTCGCGGGCGTAAAGTTCGGTCAGGCCGCTGTCGTTGCCGTAGGGGTGAACCTCCGCTCCAAAACGCCGGATCATTTCGACTTTTACCGGTGAAGCATTTTCCGGCACAAAAATCTGCCCTTGCAAGCCCAGGCGGCTCAGGCCATAGGCCACTGCCGCCCCGTGGTTGCCGGAAGAGGCGGTCACAATTCCCTGGGCGCGCTGCTCCGGGGTCAGAGTGAGCAGCTTATTCATCGCCCCCCGCAGCTTGAACGAGCCGGTTGGTTGGAGATTTTCCAGCTTGAGATAAACGTGGCCCTGTCCCCTTTGGCTCAGCGCCAGGGCGGGTTCCAGCGGCGTTTCACGAACGTAAGGCCGAATTCGCTGTTCGGCCTGGGTCGCTTCGGTTTCAAGATTTATCATTCTTACAGCCTGATGCTCGCCTGATAAACTTTGGTTTCAATACTGGCCACAGTCTGATATTTCACTGCGCCGTGAACCCGCCATCAATCACGACCCCTGTGCCGGTAATATACGCCGCCTCATCCGAAGCCAGGAACAGGGCCAGGTTGGCCACCTCTTCCGGCCGGCCGATGCGTTTCAAAGGCAGGCTGGCAATAAACTGGTCCAGGGCGGCCGGATCGCCAATAGCAGCGGCGGGGGTGTCAATCGCGCCGGGCAAAATGGCCACCACGCGAATCTCCGGGGCGAGTTCCAGGGCCAGGGCGCGGGTAAGCGACATGACCCCGCCTTTGGCCGCTTGATAGGCAGCATAACCGGCCACTCCGACGATGCTGTGGATAGAAGCAGTGTTGAGGATAACGCCCGTTCCCCGCGCCCGCAGGTGAGGCGCAGCGATCTTGGCCGCCAGCCAGACCGGCCGCAGGGTCACGTCGAGTGTGTGCTGCCAGTTCTCCAGAGTGGTTTCCAGGGCCGGCCGGGCTTCGGTCCAATAGGCGTTGTTGTGCAAAATGTCCAGGCCGCCGTAGGTAGTCACGGCAAACTCGACCATCCGCGCTAAATCCGCTTCCCGTCCCACATTGGTTTCGATAAAGACTGCCTGCCCACCCTGGCGCTTAACCTGCTCAACCGTTGCCTGGCCGCCCGCCCCGTTAATATCGGCGACCACCACCCGCGCCCCTTCCTGGGCAAAACGGATCGCCGTCGCCTGGCCAATTCCCGACGCCGCCCCGGTGATAACGGCCACTTTACCGGCTAGTCTCATCTTAAAACTCCACTTTTGATTTGCGAAGCCAGGATGTTAATCGTAAATCTAAAATCAAAGATCGTCAGACAAAGTTAATCATACATTTAATCGTTTCCGGCGAGGCCAAAAGTTGGTCGAACAGCGCCGGCCCTTCGCTCAGTGTGGCCCGCCGGTTGATGAGTTGTTCCGTTGGGATACAGCCGTCGGCCAGCATCCGCAGCGAGCGCTGGAAATCCTCGCCGGTCATGCCGTAGGAACCGATGACCGCCAGCTCGCGCGTCACCACTGCCTGCATATCAATCTCGATTATGCGCTGGTTGTTGCCGATCCAGATGACCGTGCCTTTGTTGCGCGTCACTTCCAGGCTTTGCTGGGCAGTGGCGCTCAGGCCGACCGCCTCAAAGGCCAGGTCTACCCCACTGCCGTTGGTAAATTCATTGACCGCCTGGCGCGGATTTTGCTGGGTGGGGTTGATGGTCACCTGCGCGCCAATGGCCCGGGCCAGTTCCAGCCGGGCATCGCTGGCGTCGCTGACCGCGATCAGGCTGACCCCGGTCAACTTGAGCACCGCCAGCGTCAGCAGGCCAATCGGCCCCGCGCCGACAATCAAGGCGGTATCGTAGGGCCTGATGGGCGCCAGGCTGACCGCATGCACCGCCACAGCTAACGGCTCGGTCAGAGCGCCGTTTTCGTAGGATAGGTTGTCGGGCAAGGGGAAGAGATTCGCCGCCGGCCATGCCACATACTCGGCGTAAGCGCCGGGCGCGTTCATGCCCATTAAGCGCCGGTTTTCGCACACATTCCGCCGCCCCGCCAAGCACTGGGGGCAAACCCCGCAGAACTCAACCGGTTGAACAGCCACCCGGCTGCCCAGCGGCAGGTTCTCCACGGCATTACCCACGGCCACCACTTCGCCGGTGGCTTCGTGGCCCATAATCAGCGGCGGGATGCGCCGCCCGGTCTGGCCGGTGTAACCGTGCAGGTCAGACCCGCACACCCCGACCGATTTGACCTTCAACAGCACCCCATCAGGCCGATCAATCGTGGGCATGGGCAGTTCGACCAGTTGGTGTTCCCTGATGGCGGTGAACATTAAGGCTTGCATAGAAGATTTGTTTGTTGTCATTTTCAACCTTCACATTTCACGTTTGACTTTTTACTACCCCTTCACCCCACCCCCGACCAGCCAGCCGCCATCTATGACGATGGTTTGGCCGGTGATGTAATCGGAAGCATCGGAAGCCAGCAGGACCGTTGCCCCGGCCAAATCGGCGGGGATGCCGGGCCGCCCTAACGGAATGACGCTGACCGCGCTCTCGTAAAGTTCTTCTTTGGAAAAGACTGCATCGGTCATCGCCGTCCAAAAACGCCCTGGCGCCAGGGCATTGACGTTGATCCGTTCTTTCGCCCACTCAATCGCCAGGGCGCGGGTCAACTGGCGCATGCCACCCTTGCTGATGGCATACAGGGCAATGTTGGGCACAACAATTTCAAAGGAGAGGGAGCCCAGGTTGATAATTTTGCCTTTACCCTGCTGCCGCATCACTTTGGCCGCTTCCTGGCAGGCAAAAAAGACACTCTTGAGGTTGACCGCCATCAGCCGGTCCCAGTCGGCCTCGGTAAAGGTGTCAACCGGCTGGCGCAGATTAATCCCCGCCCCGTTGACCAAAATATCCAGACGGCCAAAATGAGCCGCCGTCTGCTGCACGGCGGCCCGTACCGCCGCCACATCGCTAACATCAGCCGGCACAACGAGCGCCTGCCGGCCCGTCTGCCGGACCCACTTGGCCGCCTGCTCAAGCTGTTCGCGGGTGCGCGCCGCCAGGGCAATGTCTGCACCGGCGTGGGCCAGGGCCAGGGCCATCCCCAGCCCCAGGCCGCGGCTGCCGCCCGTCACCAGAGCCACCCGCCCGTCGAGGCGCAGGCTCGGCATTTCAAATTCATCATCATGGGGTCGCCGTCTTGATTCGCTCATAAATAATCAGTCGCTGCCTCCTGCTTGATGTTTTTATATTAGGACAAATAGCACAAGGGCACAAATGCAGTTCTCTAGAAAAATTCTCGCCGGGATTAGGGGATTTGGGGATGAAAAAAGAAAAAATCTCCTAACCTGTAGGGCAAGTATCTCCAAAGCCTGGCCTATGATATTTGAAAGAAATTTTTTCGACCATTAACCGCCTCGGTAACATCCGGCCAAAGTGGGCCTCAATGAGCCGTCCAGCCTCCATCTACGCTTAGAACTGCGCCGGTCATAAAGCTGCTGGCGGGACTGGCTAAAAAGAGGATGGGGCCGCGGATTTCATGCATTTCGGCCCAGCGGCCCATCGGGATTTCGGCCATGATCTGGGCGCTCGCTTCAGGACTTTCGAGGACGGGCCGATTTATGTCGGTGGCAAAAGGTCCGGGGCAGAGCACGTTGACCGTTACCCCGGTTTTGGCCAGTTCTACCGCCAGCGTCCGGCTAAGCTGCATGACCGCCCCCTTGGAACTGCTATAACTTACCCGGTACGGCAGACCCACCAGGCTCAGCGCCGAACCCAGATTGATGATCCGGCCATAGCCAGCCTTGACCATATGCGGCGTCACCGCCCGGCAGCAGTAGAACGTGCCGGTCACGTTGACCTGTTGGACCTGCTGCCAATCTTCATCTCTGATTTCCTGAATCGGCGCCCGGATATTAACTCCCGCACTGTTGACCAAAATATCAATCCGACCAAAGTGAGCCAGCGCCAGCGCCACCATGGCTTCGACCGAGGCATGGTCGGTCACATCAACGGCACAGTCAATCACCTGGCGCTGGCTGCTGGCGGCAATTTCCGCAGCCACCCGGCTTATCTCTTCAACATTGCGCGAGCCAAGCACCAGGTCAGCCCCCGCTTCGGCCAGGGTTCGAGCCATTTCCCGGCCTAACCCGCGCGATGCCCCGGTGATCAAAGCGACCTGTCCGCTCAGATCGAATAAGGTATTCATCGTCCCAGTGCCCTCCTTCCGGCTTCTAGCAGCTCAATGATGGTCTCCACATCGTAAACGCAGCCGCCCCAGGTGCCGCCGCTGGCGTTTTGCAGCGCCGCCCACAGGCGGGTATCGGCAGGCAGATTGGAGTCGGGGGCTAGTTCAGGATGGGGGGGCCGTGCGGCCAAAACGGCTGCTCCTTCCTCTGGACTGTAACGCTGTCCACCGTGGCCGATCAGATCAATCGTACCGGTCAGGTTGACCCGGTCAATCATGATTTGGAGGGTATCCCCTTCCTGCACCCGGCCCAGTGGGCCGCCGGCCAATGCCTCCGGGCCGACGTGGCCGATACACGCGCCGGTGCTGACCCCACTGAACCGGGCATCGGTGATCAAAGCGACCTCCTTGCCCCAGGGCAAATACTTGAGGGCAATGGTAATTTGGGCCGTTTCTTCCATGCCGCAGCCCAGCGGCCCTCGCCCGATCAAGACCATCACATCGCCCGGCTGGATGCTCTGCCCACCCTGCCCTTTGATCGCGGCAATTGCCGCCCGCTCGCTGGTGAAGACGCACGCCGGGCCGATTTTGCGGTAGACCCCGTCGGCGTCCACCACCGTCGGGTCAATGGAAGTACTTTTGACCACCGCTCCTTCAGGGGCCAGGTTTCCCGTCGGAAAGGTGACGGTGCTGGTCAGCCCGCGCTCCCTGGCCTGCTGGGGATTCATAATCACCTCGTCGGGATCAACTTTATCCTCGCTATAGAGCCATTCACGTAGCCACTTCCGCCGCTCGCTCCGTTCCCATACTTCCAGCATTTCCCCCAAGGGCCGGCCGTGAACGGTTAGCGTGTCCAGGCGGAGCAAGCCCAAACTGCGCAGATGCAGCATGACTTCCGGTACGCCTCCGGCCAGAAAAACCTGGACGGTGGTATGGTTCACCGGTCCATTGGGCAAAACGTCCACCAGGCGCGGCGTCAGGCGGTTGATCCGAGTCCAGTCGGCCACCGTGGGACGGGCCAAACCGGCGGCATGGGCGATGGCTGGGATATGTAATAGTAAGTTTGTGCTGCCGCCAAAAGCGGCGTGGGTGACCATGGCATTATGCAGGGCGTCTTCGGTCAGGATGTCGGCCAGGGTGATCCGGGCCGCTTCCAGCTCGAGCAAAGCCTGGGCCGAGCGCCGGGCCAGGTCGAGCCAGATGGGTTGTCCGGAAGGCGCCAGGGCCGAGTGCAGCAAGGATAGGCCCAGCGCCTCGCTGACGACCTGGCTGGTGGCAGCCGTACCTAAAAACTGGCAGCCGCCGCCGGGCGTGCCGCAGGCTTTGCAACCCAACTCGGCTGCCTCGTCCAGGCTGATTTCGCCCTGAGCAAAGCGCGCCCCGATGGTCTGAATTTTGCCCGCATCCTCCCCGTGGGTTGAGGGGAGAGTCACGCCGCCGGGAATGAGAATACCCGGCAGGTTAGGCTGGCCGGCCAGAGCAATCATCATCGCCGGTAGGCCCTTGTCACACGTACCAATAGCCATTACTCCGTGGCGAGTCGGCAGTGACCGGATCAAGCGGCGCAAGACAATGGCGGCGTCGTTGCGGTAGGGCAGGCTGTCCATCATGCCCCGTGTGCCCTGGGTGCGGCCATCGCAGGGATCGCTGACAAAGCCGGCAAACGGGATGGCGCCCAATCGTTTGAATTCCTCTGCTGCGGCCTGTACCAACAATCCCACTTCCCAGTGACCGGTATGATAACCCAGGGCCACCGGGCGGCCGTCGGGCGCACGCACCCCACCCTGCGTACTCAAGATGAGAAACTCTTTGCGGCGCAGGAAGTGCGGCTCCCAGCCCATGCCCACATTTTGGGTCAGGCCAAAAAGGTCGCCGCTGGGGGCGTGGAGTAGAAAATCAGGGTCGAGGGGTAAACGTCCTCCTGGCCCTTCGGCGTGGGTTTGAATTTTATAAAGCGTGGGGTCAGTTGAATCGATTGAGAGGGGACTTTGTCGAGGGGATATAGATTTGGCGGTCATTGCCTGGCTCCTTATTCTAGTTCAATTGAAAACGCCCTCATCAGGGTGAGGGCGTTTTGGTTAAGCGGCTATTTGCTTCGCGAGCCAATGAGCCTCCCGAGACTCGAACTCGGAACCCACTGATTAAGAGTCAGTTGCTCTGCCAGTTGAGCTAGAGGCCCACGCGACATTATACGGAGTCTCATTTTTTTGGCAAGTCAGACAGGCGGGTTTCTAGGGACTGGTCGGGCCGGTCAGCCAGACGAGCAGGCGAGGTCCCAGGATCAATAAGCCTACCGTTACCGCCGTGATGGCTGCAATCAAAACTGCCCCGGCGGCCACATCTTTGACAATTTTGACCTGGGGATCGAAGTCGGCGGTGGCGTAATCCATAGCGGCTTCGGCTACCGTGTTCAACATTTCCGTGGCCCACACAAAACCGGTCGTCAGGGCGATAATGGCCCATTCGGTCAGAGTCAGGTTAAGGGCCAGACCCAGCACAACAATAAAGCCGGCAATACCCACATGAATTTGGGCGTTGCGCTGCGTTTTGAGGGTGTACCAGATACCGGCAAAGGCGTAACGAAAGCTCTCAATCCGATTAATCTTGCGCACGGGGAAACCCTAAAACAGCGTTTAAGTTTCAGTGGGTTGAACGTGAGCCAGACCCAGGTGAGCCATCACCTGCTGTTGGATGGCCCACATGGCTTGTTTGTGTTCAGACGTGTCGTGGTCAAAGCCGAGCAAGTGCAGGAAGCCATGCACGGCTAATAAGGTAATCTCCTCCGGCGGCATGTGCCCTCCAGCCAGGGCTTGTGCCTCGGCGACGGGGTAAGCAATAATGATATCCCCCAGGTGACCGGCGGCTGCTTCGTCTAATTCCGGGAAGTCAGGATCGGGTGTGTTTTCAAAGGACAGCACATCAGTAGGGGTGTCCAGACCTCGATATTGAGCGTTAAGCTGCTGAACTACCTCATTATCGGTCACGACGACCGTCACCGAGTTGGCTGTAACCCCATTTGAGCCGGCAGTTCTGTTGAGCTGATCAAGGGTTAAGTGCAACGCCTGCTCAATCTGATTAGGTTCAACGTGGGGTTGAAACGGTTCATCTATTTGAAAGATAATATCCATGAGCTGTGGCTACTCCCGGCGAATCAAGGTAGCCGGACGAGGCCCCGGCTCAAGCCCCAGCCCAGTACGAAGACGGGCTGAAGGCGCAGGTGTTGAGGCAGCAGAGGACTCGGAGTCGCTGCTTTCCTTACTCTCTGTCGGGGCTTGAAGTGCAATTGGTTCCGGGTATTTGATCCGAGGATGATGAACGCCTTGCAGAATGTCCACAAAGGCGGTCCGAATTTGGAACAAATCGGCGACGGTCAGCTCACATTCGTCGAGTTGGCCGGTGTTGAGTTTATCGGCAATGACTTTTTGCACGATTTCGTCAATCTCTTCGGCGGAGCCGGGTTTTAAGGCGCGCACGGTGGATTCCGACACATCGGCTAACATGAGGATGCCATTCTCTTTAGTTTGGGGCTTTGGCCCTGGGTAGAGAAAGTCAGTTGGGTCCACTTGCAGCTCTTTTTCTTTGGCTACTTCGATGGCTTGATAGTAGAAATATTTGACCAGGCTGGTCCCATGATGCTGGGCAATGCCATCTTTGAGAACCTGAGGCAGGCGGAATTTTTGGGCCAAATCCAGCCCATCTTTGACGTGGCTGATAATAATTTGGGCGCTAATTTGGGGGTCGAGCTTTTCATGCACGTTGATGCCTTCGGGCTGATTCTCAATAAAGAAGTAGGGCCGCTGCATTTTACCCACGTCATGGTAATAGGCCATCACCCGCACCAGGAGAGCATCAGCCCCAATCCGCTCTGCTGCTTGCTCTCCCAAATTGCTGACCATGAGGCTGTGATGGTAGGTACCGGGCGCCTTGAGCAGCAGTTGGCGCAGCAGCGGATGGGTCGGGCGGCCCAGATCCAAAAGCTGGATCGAGGTCGTAAATCCGGCCAGGTTGCCAATGATGGAAAGGCCAACCGCGGCCAAACCGGCAGAAAAGATACCGTTGAGCAGTCCAATGAGGAGCAGAATGCCCAGGCCGACGAAATCGGTAGAGCGGGACAGGTTAAGGGCAAAAATGACAGCCACGTTGACAATTCCCACGTAAACACCGGCCCACAATAGGGCATTCACCCGCTGATCTTTGCCAATTGCCAAAGCCCCGGTCCAGCCGCTCAGAATCAAGTAAATCACAATGGCCTGCGGGGCGTCGGTGGCAATGTAGCCGGCCAGGAGGGCCAGGACAGTGGTCAAAATAAAGACCAGCCGGGTCTCGATGAGCACCACGATCATCATGGTCAGGGCGGCAATAGGGTAGAAATAGGCAATGATGCCCCGATCCGGAATCATAAATTTGGCGATGGCGATATAGGCCAGCATCAGAAAAGCCAGCAGCATGAGCCGCTTGTCATTGGCCAAAATCCGGGGGGCGTAGCGAACCAGGTAGAAGCTGATGACGGTAGTTGTCAACAAAAAGAGCAGCGCCGGGGCGACAAAATTTTCCAGCCAGCTAAATTCCGGCTGGGTTAAGTTCAGGGCTTGCAGCGCCTCTAACTCTCTCGGGCCAACAATCCGCCCGGCTGAAATGATCAACTCGTTTTGCTCAACCGTTGCTTGGACGGGTTGGACAGTATTGGCCGCAGCCTCGCGTTCAGCCTCGGTGCGGCCTTCGTCGGGAAAGGTGTTGGGCTTAATCAAATCTTCGGTCAGGGCGACGATTACCGTGGATTGGGGGTCCGGCGTGTCCAGCGCTACCCGGGTAGGTAGTTGGCGGCGGGTCGAGGCCACCTGAGTTTCTCGGATCTCGGCCCGCATAGCCCCATCCAGAATAACCAGAGCTTCCTCGCGTGTCTCAGCCCAGGCCGTCTCATTCATGATGAGAATTTGATCCACCACCAGGTCCGAGAGGGTCAAATCGGGAATAGCCGCAACCCACTCCGATTTCTCGGCCAGCGAGCCGTAGGAGTCAGCCCGCACCGACTCCAGGTAATCAAATATCTTGCGCAGCCGGTCCACCTGCTGGCGGGCCACCTTTGGATCGGGCGGGCTGTAGATTGTTGAAACCGCACTGCGAGCGCGATCACGAGCCGCTTCGGTTTCGATGGTGCTGGTGTAGATAAGTTGGCGCGGCGCCACCACATCCTGGGGGGCTACGTCGCCCAGTTTTAAGTTGACGACATCGGTAGGGGTAATCCGGTAAATCAGGATGAGCGTGCCTGCGCTGGCAAAAATGAGCGCAATCAAGAGGGCGCGCAGCACCCGGCGCAGCGGGGTTGACTTCAGCCCCCGGTTCCCGGTTTGCCCAGTTCGTTGTAGCATACCTGCTTCTCGTTAGATGGCTCAGGCGAGGAGCCGGCGAACCACCTGGTTAATTAAACTGCCGTCGGCCTGGCCTTTAAGTTCGGCCATCAAGTGTTTCATCACCTGGCCCGTGCCTTTGGCGTCCGTCACCCCCAACTGAGCGATGACAGCCTTGGCTTTGGCCTCGATCTCCGCTTCAGACAACTGGGCCGGCAGATATTGCTCCAACACAGCCAATTCAGCCGCCTCCTTGTCAATCAGGTCAGGCCGATGGCCCTTTTCAAACTCGGCAATGGAATCACGCCGCTGTTTGGCCTGCTGCCGGATGACCCCCAGAACGCCCTCGTCGTCCAGTTCATGGCCGGCTTGAATTTCAGCGTATTTAATGGCCGATTTCAAAGAGCGCAGCGTTTCAGTGCGAAGCTTTTCGCCGCCTTTCATGGCACTCTTTAAATTTTCGTTGAGTTGGTCTTTGAGACTCATACTTTTGTTCCCATCTTAGAAAATAATTTTTAGCTATTCAAGTGACTGGCACTTTCGCTTCATAAAATATGTGATTGAAGCAAAATCAGGCTTCATTTATCCGATTGAAGTGCCAGTCACTTGGTAGGCTGATTATCCTGGCGGCCAGGTTAGCCGCCGCCCGCCCAGCAGATGCAGGTGCAGGTGAAAAACTGACTGCCCACCATTGGGGCCGGTATTTGTCACCAGGCGATACCCGCTTTCAGCCACTCCCTCTTGCTGGGCTAATTTAGCTGCGGTCAGGAAGAGATGGCCTAAAAGCGCCCGGTCTTCAGCCTCCGTTTCATTGAGCGAGACGATGTGTTTGTTTGGAACAACCAGCACGTGCAGGGGCGCTTGCGGGTTAATATCCCTAAAAGCCGTGACGTGCTCGTCCTGATACAACGGCGGCCCGCCAAGTTTCCCGGCGACAATTTTGCAGAAGATACAATTTTGGCTCACAATTTTCCCTCATAAAAATGATGCGACGATGTGGGAGGCAGTTCAGTGGCTCCGCTGCGCCTGTGGATCATCCTTGAGCAATTCTAACGCGTGGGGCAGTGCCGGCAAAATAGTTTCCAGATTTTCGCGCGCCGCTTTGGGGCTGCCCGGCAAATTGACAATCAATGTCTGGCCCCGGATACCGGCCACCATCCGCGACAGCATGGCGTGGGGCGTAACGGCCAGGCTGTCGCGCAGCATAGCAAAAATTAAGCCGGGCGCTTCTTTTTGAATGACCAGCCGCGTTGCTTCCGGGGTGACATCGCGGGGGGCAAAGCCGGTGCCGCCGGTTGTTAATATTAAATCCAGCTCGCGCCGGTCAACCCACTCCAGCAAGGTTTTTTTGATCTGCTCGATCTCATCCGGGACAACGGCCATCTGCTCCACTACCGCCGTAAGCCGCTCGGTGACAAGCTGGTGGATCACCGGCCCGCTTTTGTCTTCGTAAACCCCGGCAGCGCTGCGGTCGCTGATAGTCAAAATGCCAACTCTCGGCTGCACCTTAGACCTAGACCTCACCACTGTCAATTAGTTTTTGCCACGGGCCATGGATGCCATCCTCGGTGACGCCGTAGTAGATGCGCAGAAAGTTATCCGCATCGCGCTGTAACAAGTCAAAGCGGGTCTGACCACCCCGTTTGTATTTTTTCCACAGTCCAATATCACCCTGCCACTCAACCCGGCCGACATCCACATTGTGGGTTTCGTGTTCGGTCAGGGCATACTGCCACAACTTGCGCGCGGATTGGCGGGTAACGTTATGGACGATATTGCCGTTACGCAGGTCGCGCAAGCTGTAGTAATTTTTGCCCTTGCGTTCCTCAACAGAAATAATCTCGACCCCAGTCTTGGGTTCGGGCGGTGTCCCATTTTGGGCGACCGGTTCAATGACTCGCTCCACCGGAGTTAAGTCGTTTGGCGGAGAAGCTGCTTCTGGCTTTAGCTCCAGGCTGCGCTTGACCAGCGCCACAATTTCATCCCGGACAGCCAAATTGGTATCACTTTCGTCCCGGATGTAAATTTTGTTCTCGTCAATCACGTAGGGCGGATCGTACCCTACCGGCACTGCAATCTGCAAAACCTTTTTGCTCTGAGTTTCGTAAACATCAATGCCGATGTCCAGGGGTGGGGTAATTTTCTTCTCGACCTCATTGCGAATAATCTCGATGGCTTCCTCGGGTTTGGCCACCCCGGCCACCGGACCTTGAGCGTTGTCGGAAAGCCCCACAAAAATTGTCCCCCCGTTCGTGTTGGCGAAGGCGCAAATATCACACAAGATGTTATACAGATGACCGCCGCGCGGAGCCAGCGATTCGTGAAAAGATTGGACAATGTTGGCCCCCACCTGCCTCGCCTCAGCCACGTGGTCGAGTGGAGCTTGTTTGGGACGAAAGGGGCGGGTGCGGGAGAAGTCGTTATCCAGAAACAATTCTTTGAGCGCGGCAAAAGTGGGTTCCGGGAGAGAAACTTCCGTCACCCGGTCGCCCACGCCCAGCCGATTCTTGTCGTTGGGGTCACGGTGGAGCCGGTGAGCGTCGGAGCCCTGGATGCAGTGCATGCGGCGGGGATACTCCGGCTTGGAGCCGTTGAAGAAACTGGCCGTAGTGCGCCGCCGCTTGACCTCCAGATCGGTCACTTCCAGAGCATGCAGGTGGGAGTCCTGGGTGTAAGCAATCTTGGTCTGGCCGCCAAAGTCGAAACCTTGCATAGCCACGCCGTGAGTCGAGTTGGCATGGGCGGCAATGACCAACCCACCGGCTTCGTTAATAATGCGATAGGCGGTCAATACATCCACCGTTGCCCCCACCTCGGTGGACCCCTCGTCCAGGCGGTCGGCGGGAACACGCAGGTTCAGCAAAATGTGATCCAGCTCCCGCGGGGTTGTTTCGGGCGGAAAAATCCCCAAAACGTGAAAACCCAGGGTTGCGGTCAACTCGAAGCCGGGTAAAAGCAAAATTTTTTCTGATAAGCGGCGGTACTCGTCAAGCCGCTGTTTTTCTTCAGGCCGGATGCGGTTAAGCTGCTCTAACAACATGAGGTCTTCGACCTCTTTGCGCAGCGCCCGCAGGCCGGCGACGGTGTTGTGATCGGTAAAAGCAATAATATCCAGGCCGCAGTATTCGGCCTTTTTCAAAATATCCAGGTAACTGATACCCGGTTCCAGGT
Source organism: Chloroflexota bacterium (assembly GCA_016860845.1). Next base: position 2,617 of record BOKF01000027.1, on the reverse strand, counting down.
AATCTTTTGAACCGGGAGTATGTAAATGCAAATCAACGCGATACCAGTTAAACTTGTCGCGATTGCTTCGGCGTTTTCGGGCCACGATAGTCATCCTCGTCTGTGGTATGTTGTAAGTTATAGGAAAAATTAAGGGGCCGGGCGCTTCAAGTTATGGCTGTCGCTTCTGTTTTGACAGAGCATGTCACAGTGAAAGAACAAGAGTGCCCAGCGCCTAAAAGACGAGGGTTCCGGGGCGCTGTAGACGGGCAGGTCATTGACTTGCAATCATCGCCGAAAATAATTATCCCCCATTTTTGATCTCGGCCCCTAATAAATAAAACGGCGCGGCAGCCTCAGAAAAAAATGCGCACTTCGTGGGGCGCGTCAAGGTTATAATAAGAAGGCTGATGATTTTTAATGATTGGAGCAGTAACTAAAAATAGGAAGCATGGGAAAAAGTCACTCACCCACACCTTACCAGGGCAAATCATTTGATCCTGGCCGCAAATTAACTGTCCGCTCCTGATAAAAATCGGCGCATCGCGGAACCCACTCAAACACTTTTAGATAAGAGACAGTCACCTCCTTAACTTCATAATTGATCACGAATATCATTGATTGTTCGGGTCATCTCTTGCCAGTTAAATGGTTTAAGCATGAATGCGGTGGCGCCTGCGGCCAGGCAATCTTGCCGCCGATCTATGCCCGAGGTCATTACGACGGGAAGATGCTGCCAGGCAGGATTGGCGCGAATCAGCGGCACCTGCTTCAATGTTTCGCCCGTGCCCAGGTGAAAATCCAAAATTAAGATGTGGGGACGTTCCTTATCTAGCAGGGTTAAGATGTTGTCAAAACTGGTGGCCGAGGCGGCCTGGTAATTTTCCATCTGCAAAATTGTTTCCAGCAATCTACAGGTCGTCGGGTCGTCGTCTATAATAAGGATTTTTACCGTTTCCATAAATTGGGCAATGCCAGCCTATCCGTTGGGAAGAGACGTAATGATTAATGCCGAAAAATTATACCATTTACCCCAAGCATGTGCAATCTTTCCATAAAATTTACTTTTTTGACCCATTTTCAACCTTAACTTTTCATAAAACCTATTGCATCAAAACATAAAGTATGCTATACTACTTTACATATTGTTGTTACCGTTCTTATTGGGTGAAATGGCTGTTCTTTAAAAACAACTCTTCGACCGGGCCAAAACAGGGCTAACACTGCCACCAGCCGAGTTTGGTCCAACCCAGTTGGAGAGTGGTTTTGAAATCGTTCATTGTTACTTGCCACAGCGAAAGTGGGTGAGACTGCTAAAAGTCTCCAAGTAGGAGGAAGGCGTTCCCATGTTCCCAAATGCTTCTTATACGAATTCCCCAGGACGGTTCAGTCAGCTTTATCAGCAGGAAGATCAGAGTTTTTTGGATCAGGATCATTTCTTTGACCTTTTCACGGAAAAGGATGACCCCGAACGGCTAGAGGCTTTCTATCTGGTTATGGAAGAGGAGGCCGACTCCGCCAGTCTTGCCCCGGACCTCGACGATAAAATTGAAGATAATGAAGAATTCCTATTTTATGCGGCTGACGATACAGATCCGGATTTCGATGTGGATGACTCCATCGCCCTGTATCTCAAAGAAATCAGCCGCATTCCGCTTTTGAGCGCCGAAGAGGAAGTGCTTCTGGCCAAAGCGATTGAGCGAGGCAAAAAAGCGGTGGTGCGTCTCAGCCAGGCTCACGGCCAGACCAGCGGCCTCTCCCGCGACCGGCTGCGCAGCGAGGTTCGGCGCGGCAAGGAGGCCCGGCGCAAGTTGATCGAGGCCAACTTCCGGCTGGTGGTCAGCATTGCCAAAAAGTATATCGGCCACGGCGTGTCGTTTATGGATTTGATCCAAGAGGGCAATATCGGCTTGATCCGGGCGGTGGAAAAGTTTGAGTACCAGCGCGGCTTCAAGTTCAGCACTTACGCCACCTGGTGGATTCGCCAGGCGGTCAGCCGCGCGCTCTCTGACCAGGGCCGGACTATTCGCGTCCCGGTGCACATGGGCGAACGCATTACCCAACTGTCGCGGGTGTCGCGCGAGTTGGTGCAGAAAAACGGCCACGAGCCGAGCGAAGAAGAGATCGCCGCCGAAATGGGCATCAGCGTCCGTCTGCTGGAGCGCATCCGCCAGGCGGCTCAATACCCGCTCTCCCTGGAAATGGAGGTGGGCGAGGATATGGACAGCACGCTGGGCGACTTCATCGAGGATGACAGCCACCTGCTGCCCAACGACTCGGCCATTCACAAAATGCTGTGCGAGCGGGTCAACGACGTTTTGGCTTCGCTGAGCGCGCGCGAAAGTCGGGTGCTGCAACTGCGCTTTGGCTTACAGGATGGCCGGGCTTATACCCTGGAGGAAGTCGGCCAGAAATTCGGTGTAACCCGCGAGCGTATCCGCCAGATCGAGGCCAAGGCCCTCAGTAAATTGCGCCACCCCCGCCGCAGCCGCCGGCTGCGGGATTTTTTGGAGTAAGGCAACTCCAAGAAAATAATTATCCAAAGTCCGTGATACGTAATGCGTGATGCGTGATGGTATCCAGGCAAGATTTCTTACGCATCACGTATCACGCATCAAGCCGGTGAGAACAATTGGAT
>BOKF01000026.1 GCA_016860845.1 Chloroflexota bacterium | reverse complement strand
AAGAACTTTTCAATTTCAAGGTTCCGCCACCCCGTTGGACCCCGCCCAAACGGCGCGGCCGGCCTTCTCAACAAACCTTGCAACTGGTTGAACAATGGTGTAACTAACCACGATTTAATGCAGTGCTGCCAATATTTACAGTAAGGGAATTATTATCAAGATTTTTATTTAAAACTTCCCGGCTAATGTTCCTTCAATCACCCGCTGAAAATCTTCGTAGGGATATGCCCCGGCCAGGGGGACGCCATTCACCAGAAAGGCTGGCGTACCGCGCACACCCATTACCTGAGCCAGGCGAATATCCTCATCAAGCGAAGGCTGGTCCTTAAAATTAGCCAGGCATTGTTCAAAAGTCTTGGTATCTAAACCCATATCACCGGCAAGCTTGGTCAGATTGGCTGGCGTAAAGCCAATCCCCTGGTTAGCGTAAAGCGTGTTATGAAAATCCCAGAATTTATTTTGTTGTTGCGCGGCACATTCGGCCCCCTGAGCAGCAGTCATCGAGTCTTCGCCTAAAATCGGGTAATGAACGTAGGCCATCCGCACTTTGCCTGTTTTAATATATTTTTCAGTGATCAGGGGCAACGTTTCATGCGCCCACTTGCCGCAGTAGCCACAGTTAAAATCGCCAAATTCGATGAGGGTTACGGGAGCATTGGCATCACCCTGAAAATGGCGCGCCCCGGCGATAACCGCCAGCATTACTGCTTGGTGCGGATCGGGCTTGTTAATCTCACCGGAATCCTCCACTGCTGCCAGAGGGGCCACATTTGTTTCAGGCTCGGGGATAACGAGAGGATAGAGATAGAACCCCCCCAAACCCCCGACCAGCAGCCCAATCAGTAATAATAACCACGAATTAGGGGCAGTATTGCTTTTGATCGGGACGCTTGCAGCCGGGATAGCGGCAGCCGAAGCGGCCTCACTCGTTGGTTCGGACAGTTCAGTTTCAATCATATTGTTCTTTTCTACTTCGATCACGGAAAGCTCCTCCTGTTGCTATCAATAAGGGGGTAGAACAACTTGTCAAAACTCTACCCGAAAAGCGGCTGAAAATCAAATCTTAGACCGCTATTGCTGCGCCTTTTCAATTTTTTCCCAACTATCTTTTAACTTCACCGCTCGATTGAAAACCAGCCCACCACCGATAGAGTCGGGATCAACAGCGAAATAGCCCTGACGCTCAAATTGATAGTAATCTCCCGGCTTGACACCAGCCAGATTTGGCTCGACAAAGCAGGAGGTCAGAACTTCAAGTGATTGCGGGTTTAAGTTGGCGGTAAAATCAGCGCCATTCTCAACCTCTTCAGGATAGGGTTTGAGGAAAAGATGATCGTACAGGCGCACTTCTGCTGGCAGCGCATGGGCCGCCGATACCCAATGCAGCGTGGCTTTGACCTTGCGCCCATCCGGGGGATTGTTCCCACCCCTGGTCTGTGGATCATAGGTGCAATGCAGTTCGATGACCTCGCCGGTCTGTTCATCTTTGACGACCCCGACACAGGTAATGAAATAACCATAGCGCAGCCGGACCTCCCGTCCCGGGGCCAGGCGATAGTACTTGGGCGGCGGCTCTTCGCGGAAGTCATCCTGTTCGATGTATAGCACCTTGGAGAAAGGCACTTTTCGTGTCCCCATACTCGGGTCTTCGGGGTTATTGACAGCGTCCATCTCTTCCACCAATCCCTCCGGGTAGTTGTCAATAACCACCCGCAGGGGGCGCAGCACCGCCATAGCTCGCGGCGCGCGTTTGTTGAGGTCGTCACGGAGACAATTTTCCAGCCGGGCGATTTGAATGGTGCTGTTGGCTTTGGCCACGCCGATTTCTTCACAGAAGTTGCGAATGGCTGCCGGCGTATAGCCGCGCCGGCGCAAGCCCGACAGCGTAGGCATACGTGGGTCATCCCAGCCCCGGACATGTCCATCCCGGACCAGTTGCAAGAGTTTACGCTTACTCATTACCGTATAGGTCAGGTTGAGACGGGCAAACTCGATTTGCTGGGGGTGATAGATGCCCAGTTCGTCCAGAAACCAGTTATAGAGAGGGCGATGGTCTTCAAATTCCAGGGTACAGATTGAATGGGTGATACCCTCAATAGAGTCTGATTGGCCGTGCGCCCAATCGTACATGGGGTAAATGTTCCACTTGTCGCCGGTACGGTGGTGGCTGGCATGCAGGATACGGTACATGACCGGGTCACGCATGTTCAGGTTGGGGGAGGCCATGTCAATTTTGGCCCGCAGGACGTGCGTTCCATCGGGGAATTCGCCGGCCCGCATGCGCTGAAACAGGTCCAGATTCTCCTCAACGGAACGGTTGCGGTATGGGCTGTCTTTGCCGGGCTGGGTCAAAGTGCCCCGGTAGGCCCGGATTTCATCGGCGCTGAGACTGTCTACGTAGGCTTTGCCTTTTTTGACTAGTTCAATCGCCCACTCGTAGAGTTGATCAAAGTAGTCGGAGGCATAAAACAGCCGGTCTTCCCAATCAAAGCCGAGCCAATGTACGTCCTCGATGATCGAGTCGATGTACTCTTGTTCTTCTTTGATGGGGTTCGTATCGTCGAAGCGCAGGTTGCCTTTGCCGCCGTAGCTTTCGGCCAGGCCAAAGTTAAGGCAGATGGATTTGGCGTGGCCAATGTGCAGATAGCCGTTCGGCTCCGGGGGAAAGCGGGTATGCACCCGGCCATCGAATTTGCCGGTGCGCATGTCTTCATTAACCATGTCACGGATGAAGTTGGAGCCGGTGGAGACCCCAGTTTCTTCGTTAGTTAGTTCAATATTAGGCATTATGCCTGCTTCTCCTCAAAATCATTATAGGGAAGAAATTGTAGCACAGTGTTGTTATCTATGCCACTACTTACAAAGTGTGACGCACCTGCCACGTGCGTCACACTTACGAAGAAAAGATGCGATGCACTTGAAAAGTGCGTCGCATCTAAAGTTGGAGATCATCGAGATACGCCCACACAAACGCCTTATACAGTTCTGGCGTCGGAAAATGGCTGCGAACAAAGTTACGGTCAACTAATGTGCCGGGACGCAGTTCCATCCATTCAGGATAGTTGGAATAGGGCCATTCTTCAGGCTGCGCTACCAGGCCATCCTTGACTGGATTAGCGTGGATGTAGCGGCACAAGTGCAATAAATGGCTTTCTTCTTCAACATGGATAACCTGATAAGGCCCTTCAAACAGCGTGCCGCTGTGATCAAAACGTTTATTATAGGCTTTGGAGTAGCTGTTGAAAACTCGTTGGGGGAGTAAACCGGCTACCTGCTCGCCGTTTTGACGAATCAGGAAGTGGTAGTGGTTCGGCATTAGGCAATAGGCGATGAAATTGAGATCGAGTTCGCGGCTATACTTTTTCATCTTGCGGATGACAAAAATATAGTTATCTGCTTCGAGGAAAATAGAGGTACGGCTAGCGCCGCGATTGTAGATGTGGTAGTAGTGGTCGGGTGAATAGTCAGGTCTTCTGGGTCTATTTGTCTTCCCCATTGTACCTCTAAAAAGTGCAACGCACCTCCCAGGTGCGTCGCACTTGAAAAGTGCGATGCACCTTTGGTTACTGGAGCCGCTCCAGCGCCCGATCAATCCGCTGCAACACCTTCTCCCTCCCTAAAATCTCCAGCGTTTCGAACAAGGGCGGGGCGACCATCTTGCCGCAAACGGCTACGCGGATCGGCTGAAACATCTCGCCCGGTTTGAGGCCCAGTGAGCTGGCTGCTTCCCGCAAGTTGGCATCCAGTGCCTCGTGGGTAAAGTCACTTTTGGCCAAAACTTGGCGAGCGGCCTGAAGAATGTTAGGCATATCGGCCAGAGTCATTTTCTTGGGGACCAGCAGGTTGAGGTCGTAGGAGGGTAACTTGTCCACAAAGAAGAAGTCCACCCAGGGCGGGACGTCGCTCAACACGGTCAGGCGCTCCTGGATCAGCGGGGTGATTTTGAGCAGGATTTCCCGGTCGGCATTGATGCCGGCGGCGGCCAGAAATGGCAACAAGCGGTCTGTTAAGTCTTCAATGGGCAGGTTGCGGATGTAAATCCCGTTGAAGTGATCGAGCTTGTCATAATTCCAGGCAGCCGGAGAAGGGTTGACCCGTTCCAGGCTGAAGCGCTCGATCAATTCTTCCCGGCTCATGATTTCGGTTTTGTCGTCGTAACTCCAGCCGACCAGGGCCAGGTAATTGACCAGGGCTTCGGGCAGATAACCTCGTTCTTTGAAGGTATGGACAAATACCGGGTAAACCTTGCCATCCGGGGCGCGCTCCTCGCGTTTGCTCATTTTGCCCTTGCCGGCCGGGTTGAGAATGAGGGGTAAATGGGCAAAAACCGGCGGTTCCCAGCCAAAAAAGTGGTAAAGATGCAGATGAATGGGGAAACTGCTGATCCACTCTTCGCCGCGCAGTACGTGGGTGATCTCCATCAAGTGGTCGTCCACCACGACGGCAAAATGGTAAGTGGGGATGCCATCCGACTTGATTAGAACTGTATCTTGAATCGTTTCGTTGTCAATCGTGATGTCGCCTCTAATGGCATCGTGGAGGGTAATGTTGCCGGTCAGAGGCACTTTGAGCCGGACCACAAAAGACTCGGCGGCTGCGGCCCGGCGGTCCGACTCGGATGGTTCGAGATTGCGACAGAAGCGATCATAGCCGGGCAGCAGCTTGGCCTTTTGGCGCTCCTCGTTGACCTGGGCTAAACGCTCCGGCGTGCAAAAACAGCGATAGGCGTGGCCCTGCTCGAGCAGGATCTTAATGTATTTTTGGTAAAGATCCAGGCGTTTGGTTTGGTAGTAGGGACCATAGTCGCCGCCCACTTCCGGGCCTTCGTCCCAGTGTAGGCCCAGATAACGCAGGCCGGCCAGCAAATCGGAGATAGCCTCCGGGTTATACCGCTTCTGGTCGGTATCCTCGATTCTGAGGATAAAGGCGCCGCCCGTTTTTTGGGCTAAGAGATAATCATATAAAGCTGTGCGCGCGCCCCCTACATGCAAAAAACCGGTGGGGCTGGGGGCATAGCGAACCCGCACCGGTCGCAATAAGCGTGTCATTCATTTATCCTTCGCAAAGTTGTTTATTCGCTGTTTTGCTCGTTCTCCGCCTCTTTAGCGTCAAACAATGCTCTAATATGCGGCATATTTAAGTACCAGACTGATACAATCAAGCCCACCAGATAAGGAACAAGATTAAAAACTATGCTGCCGGGACCGTAATCAGAACTAGCTGACACCTCGCCCGAGCTGAACAAAGCTACGATATAAAAAATAGCCCAAACAATAATGCTGCCTATAAAGAGGAGGCGGCCCCAGTGACGCAGTGTCCACAAGCCGTAGGCGCTGGCCGCAAAGGCGAGGCCAAAAAGTCCGTTGAGTACAAAAACGGTCCAAACCTGACCTTGGCTCAAGTTCAGGTCGCTCTCAGTCGCGACAATGGCCGATAAAAGTATCAGCCGGGAAAGGGCAACCAAAACCAAGACCAGCGCCCAAAGCCCCAGAATAAAAATACCCCAACTGCCCCAACGCCGCTGCACAAGAGCGGACAAACTGATCCAGAATGTATTAATTAGACTTCCTCAAAATCCAGGGCCTTACGGCGCATCAAGACGCTCTGTACCAGGCCCAGTGAGATTAAAAAAGCGATCAGCGAGCTACCCCCATAACTGACAAACGGCAGTGGTGTGCCGGTCACCGGCAGCAGGCCCAGGTTTACGCCGAGATTGACAAACGACTGAAAAAAGATCACCGAGGCCACGCCGATGCAGATGAGCCGGCCAAACGGGTCGCCGGTTAAATCGGCGGCCCGCATCACCCGCCAGATGAGCGCCAGAATCAGCAGAAACAGCAGCAGCGACCCCAGCAGGCCCAACTCTTCCCCAATGACTGAGAAGATGAAATCGGTATGGCGAACCCGCAGGAAGTGGAGCTGATTTTGAGTGCCAATGCTAAATCCTTTGCCCAGAAATCCGCCGGAGCCAATACTAATCAGGGCTTGCTGGATGTTGTAATAGCCATCCGGGTCACTCTGCGGGTCAAGAAAGAGCATTACCCGGTCACGCTGATAATCGGCCATGGTCAGCCAGACAATCGGGCTGGCAATAACAGCTAACAGGCCCAACAGCCCTACATGAAACCAATGCACTCCGGCCATGAGGGCCATAATTAACCAAACCACAGTCACAATAATGGTGGTTCCGAGGTCGGGCTGCAGGTAAATTAAAAGGATCGGCGGCACGACCAGCACCAGCGAAAATAACAGATTCCGCAGCTTATCCATCTGACCATCCCGGTCGGCCAGAATTTTGGCGGTAACAATGATGACGACAATTTTGGCAATCTCGCTCGGTTGGACCGGGAAGAGGTGAAAATCCAACCAGCGCAGCGTACCGGCGGTTAACTCCGCCGCGATGAAAAGCGTCCCCAGGAAGATCAGCATAACCACGTAAAGAAATTTGTAGAGGGAAGCGTAGTAACGATAGTCAATCGCTGCCACCAATACCATCACCACCAGACCGATGCCGGCCCGCGTCAACTGGGTCTGCCACAGATCCCGTAGATCTTCCTGGTTCTGGTTGGCGCTGTAAATCATAATCACGCCATATAAAGTTAACAGTCCGGCCATCCCGACCAGTACCAGGTCAAACTGCCGCCAAATTCTGCGATCCATTATTTCTGCCGCGCTCCGACCACCGGAATATTCGCCGTAAGCCGGCTCTGCCGGGCTGTTTGGGTCAGGGCAATTTCGATGCCGTCCCGGTCAATTTCAACATATTTTGAAATCACTTTGATTAACTCGTCTTTCAACTCATTCATCTTTTCCGCCGATAGATTGACCCGATCCTGCACCAATACCAGGCGCAAACGATCCTTGGCAATCTCCCGACTCGTCGGTTCCCCTCGACCCAGCAGCCGATTGAGTAGATTCATAAGCTCGACTCCCGCGTGCTATGACGCTTTGAAGAATTTTGTAAGTCGCTTGATGAATGAGTTACCTTCTTCCAAATTCATGAAGGGAACCTCTTCGCCGGTGAGACGGCGGGCGATATTGCGATAAGCTTGTCCCGCCGTCGAGCCATTTTCCATCACTACCGGCCGCCCTTTGTTGGTTGAAACAATAATGGACTCGTCGTCAGGGACAATCCCAATCAAATCAATGGCTAAAATATCAATCACATCGCTCGTGTTGAGCATGTCACCCCGTCTAATCATGTCGAGGCGCAGCCGGTTCAGGATCAGAGCGGCGGGGCCTTTTTCTTCAGCCTCGATCAAGCCAATAATCCGGTCAGCGTCCCGCACCGCCGACACCTCGGGCGTGGTCACAATCACCACCCGATCAGCCGGAGCGACCGCATTTTTGAACCCTTGTTCGATCCCGGCCGGGGAGTCAATGAGAATATAATCAAAATCGGGCCGCAACTGATTGCAAAGTTCAATCATATCACCTGGCGTCACCGCTGTTTTATCCCGTGACTGGGCCGCCGGGATCAGGTAAAGCTCGTCCAACCGTTTGTCTTTGATCATGGCCTGGCGCAGCCGGCAGGTGCCCTCGACGACATCCACCAAATCATAGACAATCCGGTTTTCCAGACCCATCACCACATCCAGGTTGCGCAGCCCGATGTCGCTGTCAATCGCTACAACCTTGAGTCCCTGCGCCGCCAGAGCCGCGCTCAGATTGGCCGTGGTCGTGGTTTTACCTACGCCGCCTTTTCCAGAAGTTATGGTTATAACGACTGCACTCATAGTCTAATCCTGCTTTTTAGATTTTTAATGATAAACCATCCCTAATGACCCAGCGAATGGCGAATAGCGAATGATGAAAATTAAATGGTTGGCCATTCGCTCATTCGCCATCCGTTCCTTCACTTCCACGGTTCGGCCACAATTTGGCCACCCTGCACCGAAGCCATCTCGGGCACAAGCTCGTGATCGCTGTCGTCGGCTGGCGACCGGGCGATGTGGTCGCCAATGCGGAGCTGAGGAGGTGACAATTGCAGGGCGCAGACGACGGCATTTTCAGCCTGGCCTTCGCCCAGGCCCGCATGGACTGTCCCCCGCAAGCGCCCCCAGACGACGACACTGCCTCCGGCGCGAATTTCTGCGCCCGGATTTACATCCCCAATCACGACCACATGCCCCGAATGATTGATGATCTGTCCGGAGCGTAAGGTGCGTTGCACCAAAATGGCTTCGCCTTGACTGAGCGGTGCGGCGGCGGGCGCAGGTATCCCTCTAGCCGGCAGCCCCAGGCCGATTTCCAGGCCCAGTTCAGCCGCGGCTTCCTGCGTGCCAGACGCTTCACTCTCCACGGCCCATAAGGTCACATTATGGCGGTTAAGCACAGCTCCCACCTGCTCCAACTCTGAACGGGTGAGGTGGCGCGGACCAACCGCCAAACCAACCCGGCCGCCTTTAAAGAAAGAGGCTTTTTCGCTCAGGCGCTGCTCCAATTCGCCCAGCAGTCCCGACCATGCGCCCGCGCCCAGGGTGATAATTAAACCGTCGCTGGTCCCTTTGATGTTAATGCGCTCGCTCGCCATCGCTTGTCTCTTTACTGGGTCACAGAAAGCGTATCCGCCGCCGGTTGAGCCTTGAATTCTATCAGATAGCGCAGCCCATCGTCAATTTCCAATGTTAGCGGGGGGGCGCCGGGGTAATCAGGCAGCCTCAATTCCCAAGTGGTGGCGAGGTTTGGGTCAAGTTCCGTAAAATCAAATTGACCGGTCAAACCCGATTTGATTTGGGCAACGCTTTGGCCATTGGCCAATATGTCAACCACGACATCAGACATTCCCTGCCCCTGGGCATCAAGTACAAAGCCGGAGACACTTCCTTTTTCATTGCTCCAGTTATCCGTTCCCAGGAGGCGGGTAGTAAAGGTAGCCTCCGGTAAAATTGCGGGAAGTGTCTCCTCGATTTCTTCGGGCTGGGCTTCTTCCTCTTCATCCTTAATGTTGAAGTAGTAGCGCAAGATTTTGTTGGTTACGGGCACAGCCACTTCCGAACCCTCGAGCGTGACCCCGCCGCCGCCATAAACAAAGACAACCGTGGCAATCGTGGGGTTGTTGCTCGGCGCATAAGAGACGAACCAGGCATGGCTGGTTTTGACCCGGCCGTCCCGATCCAGGCACTGCGGATACCGGTCGCAAAATTCGGCGGTGCCGGTTTTACCCGAGGCAATGATTCCCGGCACATCGAAGGTGTCGTGGGCGGTGCCGGCCTCCCAGGCAATTACATTGCGCAACCCTTCTTGGATCAAGGCCATAAATTGAGGGTCAACAGCCAGTTTGCGAATGATGTGCGGCTCATTTACTTTAACTACATTGCCATCGGCGTCAAGAATCTCCTTGACCAGATAGGGCCGATAGAGAGTTCCGCCGTTGGCAACGGCGGCGAAGGCGTTAACCATTTGCAGCGGCGTGGCCAGGACAAACCCCTGGCCAATAGACATATTGTAAGTATCACCCGTCAGCCAGGTTTCGGCATAGTTAAGGCGCTTCCACTTCTGGTCGGGCACTAAGCCGCTCACTTCGCCGGGGATGTCAAGGCCGGTGGGTTCGCCCAGGCCAAACATCTCGGCGTATTTGCCCATGCGTTCCAGGCCCAACCCTTCATACTCGGCAGGGTAGTAGCCGCCCCCAACCTGATAAAAATAAACATCGCAGGAAAAAGCGAGGGCGGCGACCATGTTAACCGGACCATGCCCAGTCCGTAGCCAGCAGTAGAAAGGCTGGGCCAAGTCCAGATTGTCAGGCTCAAACTGGTTGGGCAGATACAGAATGCCTTCATCAACGAAAATAGTATCGGAGTAAACCGTTCGTTCTTGCAGCGCTCCCGCCGCTGGAATAATCTTAAAGGTTGAGCCGGGTGGGTAAAGGCCCGCAATCGCGTGATTGACCAGCGGCGTCCAGGGGTCCTCGCTCAACAGGGACAGCTCGCGGGCGGTAATTCCGCGCGCAAAACTATTGTTATCAAAACTGGGCAGCGACACCATGGCCAGGATCTCACCCGTTTGGGGGTTCATCGCAATCGCCACACCCTGATTGGAGTTGACCTCGTCCATCTGCTCTTGTAGGGCCTGCGCCGTTGCTTCTTGCAAGCCCAAATCAATTGACAACCGCAGGTTGTGGCCGGGCCGTACCTGGATATTTTCGCTCACCGTTCTGATTTTTTGGCCGGTTACGTCAACTTCAATGCTCTCCAATCCTTTGATCCCGTGCAGCCATTCTTCATAACTCGCCTCTAGCCCGGCCAGCCCGGTTGAGTCAGTCAGGTCATACCCCTGGCTTTGATAGCGTTCAAATTGCTCTGCCGGGATGGGGCCAACGTATCCCAATAGATGGCTCATGAGTTCGCCGTATAAATAATCACGGCTGGGCGTAGTCTCAATCAAAACTCCTGGCAGGTCAATGCGCTCCTCTTCTATTTTGGCGGCGATAAGCGGGTCAATATCTTTGGCAACGGTAACCGGCAAAAAAGGAGCCAGGGTGCGATCCCGGTTCACCGCATCACGAATTCCTAGCGGCGCCCTGGCTAGCTGGCGGCTGCGCGGGTTGATAATTTGCCGGCTCAATTGGCGATTGAACTGGTGATGGGTAATTGCCTGAAAATAGCCATTGTTATAGCCTACTACCGGCTCGATTTGGGTAGTGATGGGTAAGTTCAGCAGTTCCGACAGGCGAGCATAGACTTTTGCCTCGGCGGTAGTGTCTTCGGGCAGGTAGGCCGGGATGATGACGACATCGTAGGTGGGCCGATTGCGTACCAACAGTTCGCCGTTGCGATCATACATGACCCCGCGCGAAGCCGGCACTTGATTAAGCCGGAAGCGGTTGGCATCGGCCAGAGCCTTGTAAGTTTCTCCCTGGACCACTTGCAGGTTATACAATTGCGTGGCCAATACCAAAAAAGCAATAAGGGCCATCGCCCGGAATAAGTAGCTGCGCAGCCGGATTTGAAAGTCGGTCATGGCGAACAATTATACATTAGAAGTTGGATTTTAGAAACTAGGTAACTGGTCCGGTTCAGGTGAAGTGCCAGTCACCTGAGCAGTCCATAACTAGAATGAAAGGGGTTGCGGATTCAGCCAGCGATTGAGCATATACAAAAGAGGAAACACGAGCAGCATCACGGCTGTGTTAAAAATAGCCACCGGCACCAGCACCGTTGAAAAAGCTTCGTTCCAAACAATGGGCCGGCCTAACAAATTTAAGATGAGCAAGGCCAGCCCATTAAAAAGCAAACTCAACGGAAAAGTCAGGCTGAGGGGCAGGATAATGCTGCTCCCAAACAGACGCCCATGAAACAGGCTGGTCACCAGGGTGACGACCAGCATAGCCAGGGTGAAAAGACCGAACGGTCCTCCGGACAGCAAATCGAGGCTCAGGCCGCCGATCACAGCCCAGACCAGGCCATCGCTTAACCCTCGTAAAATCGTCCAGCCAATGACGATAACCAGGACCAGATCAGGATGAACGTTGCTTATTTTGATGTAGGGGGCCAGCGTAGACTGAAGCAGGGTGGCGGAAATTAAGATTGCCGGAGGAATGAGGTTATTGATTCTCCGACTCCTGCGATTTTAGGATTTCAGATTCTAGGTCAACTGGCTTGAAGGAGGTGACAATCAACATCGTTTCCAGCTTGCCAAAGTCAACGGTCGGGCGGATACGAGCGGTTTGAAACATATCCTGGTCCCGTTTTACCACCCCCGTAACCTGGCCAATCACCAGCTTATCAGGAAAATTGCCGCCCAACCCGGAAGTGAGGACAATGTCGCCGGGGTTGACCTTCTCGTTTTGGGGAATGCGTTCCATTGTCAGGGTGCCGTCAATATTACCTCGAACCAGCCCGGTAACCCGGCTGTTTTGGATGAGAGCATTCACCGCACTGGCTGGGTCAATCAACATCAACACCTGGGCCGAGTTGGGGCCGACCGCCGTCACCCGGCCGACCAACCCCCGGTCGGTGATTACTGGCATATTTTCGGCCACGCCATCCCGCGCCCCCACATCCACGTAGACAAAGTAAAGCAGGTTGGTCGGATCAACCCCGATACTGCGGCCAATCACGGTCGTGGTTTGATAACTCAATTGGGGATTGCTGCGAGTATAATTGAGCAGTTGGCGCAGCAGTTCGTTTTCGCGCTCCACCTCGCGGAGACGGACGTTATCCACCATCAGCTTATTGTTAAGGCTCTCCAATTCGGCATTTCTGGCTTGCAGCGCTTGCAGACTCTGGCTTTGCTCCGTCCGGCTGACTACATTTTGAGCCGCGCGGGTAATCGCTCCCTCAAGCGGCTCCAGGGTCGTTTGCACAAAGGTCCGTACCGCCGTCATGTAACCCAGCCGGTCTAAGGCGAAACCCAAAAAGAGCAAAGCCAGAATCAGGCCAATGTAGAGCTGTCTATTTCTTGTTGCAGTCATACTTCTCAATGTAGCAAGGTAGCAGATGGCAGATGGTAGTTTATTACCTGTTAAGTGCTACCTGCAACTCTGTTACCCTGCGACCCTGTCCCTATTAAGGCCGGTGGTTCGTACTGCCCCGCTGGAGAGAGGTCAATACTTTAGCGTATTTATCATAGCTCTCCAGAACCTGCCCGGCCCCCCGAGCCACACACGTCAGCGGGTCGTCGGCGATATAAACGCGCATCTTGGTTTCTTCGGATAGACGCTCGGCCAGACCCTGCAACAAGCCACCGCCGCCGGCCAGGGCAATGCCGCCTTCCATCAAATCGGCGATCAATTCGGGCGGGGTTTCGTCCAGCGTGTCGCGCACGGCATCAATAATAACGGCCAGGGAGTCGCTTAAGGCTTCGCGCAGCTCCACACTCGATACCTCGACCGAGTCGGGCAGGCCGGTGATCAAATTTCGACCCCGCAAGGCAATGGTTTGTTCTTCCGGCAGTGGATAGGCGGAGCCGATGGTAATTTTAGCCCGCTCGGCCATCCGCTGGCCGATGAGCAAGTTGTATTTTTGCCGGGCGTAATTGATGATCGCCTCATCCATCTCGTCGCCTGCCACCCGGATTGAGCGGCTGACCACGATACCACCCAGGGAAAAGACGGCTACTTCGGTCGTGCCGCCACCAATGTCAATGACCATGCTGCCCAATGGTTCGGTAATGGGCAAACCTGCGCCGATAGCTGCGGCCACCGGCTCTTCAATAATTTGGGCGTCGCGTGCCCGCGCGTTGCGGGCAGCATCATAGACCGCTCTTTTTTCAACTTCCGTCACCCCGCTGGGGATGCCTACCACCACACGTGGGGCGTAGAAAGGGGTCGGAATGAGGGTTTGTTCGTGGACTTTTTTAATGAAGTAGCGCAGCATCGCTTCGGTGATTTCAAATTCCGAAATCACCCCATCGCGCAGGGGTCGAATAGCCACAATATTGGCTGGCGTCCGGCCAACCATTTCCTTGGCGTCAACGCCAATGGCTAAAGGTTTCTTCGTCTTTTTATCAATAGCGACAACCGAAGGCTCGTTAATGACAATGCCCTTACCTCTGACATATACCAGTGTATTGGCTGTTCCCAAATCAATGCCAACATCAAGAGAAAAGAGCCCTAATAATGCATCCAAAGGGCCGGCCACGTAAATTCTCCTTCCAAATCACATAACAATAGGCAGGCTTCGCTGTTTTGCCGCCTGCCTATGCCAAGGCAATTATACCACAATCGTTTCTTTGCACAAACAAGTCATGCAGGCAAAAGTCATTAGGCAAAAAGGGCCGTTGACATATTTTAAGGAATGTAATATTATCTCTAGGGTAGAATAATCGTCCCGATGAGCATGCCGGAAAAATGAGCCAAACTTTCAAGTGCAATAATTGCGGATATGAAAACCCCTCTGATCACTTATATTGTGGTAAGTGTGGTGAGAAATTAATCTCCGAAACTCCCGCAACTTCCCTCATCACTGCTCCCATTGAGGGTGAGCGGCGGCAAGTAACGATTATCTTTGCCGATATTTCCGGCTTTACCGCCCTCAACGATGCCGCTAAAAGCCCGGCTGAGGTCGAGCAGGTGGTGCGACTGATTAACCTGTGCCTCCAGGAACTTAGCGAGGCTATCTACGAATTTGACGGTCAAATTGATAAGTACATCGGCGATGCCATTATGGCTGTTTTCGGCGCTCCCAAAGCCCACGAGGATGACCCCGAACGGGCGCTGCGTGCTGCGCTAGCCATGCAAGAACGTTTGGAAAAGTTCAACCGCAATCCGCCAATGCCCCTGCCTGAACCTTTGGGAATTCATATGGGTATCAATACCGGGACCGTGATTGCGGGCGACATTGGCGCTGACCGCAACCGTTCCTACACGGTCATGGGCGATGCGGTCAATGTGGCCTCGCGGTTGGAGCATGTCTCAGAACGAGGCGAAATCCTTATCAGCGAAACGACTTACAGCCTGACCAGCCGCCTGTTTGTGTTTGAGGAGCGTGAGGCTGTCGCCGTTAAAGGCAAAAGCGAACCGCTCAAGATTTACCAATTGAAGAGCGCCAAGGATTTGAGCCAGACCCAACGCGGCCTGAGCGGCATGGAAGCGCCGGTCATTGGCCGTGAGGATGAGATCCGGGCGCTGCTCCAATTCTACAAGCGCATTCAGGAGCATCAGGGGGGGATTGTGGTCGTGGCCGGCGATGCCGGTTTAGGCAAGTCGCGCCTAATCCGCGAGTTTAGAAAACAGGTGGATACCGCCCAGGATGATAAAACCAAGCCGCTCTGGCTTTTTGGGCGAGGGCTGTCCTACCGCCAATCCTTCACCAACCGCCTGTTTGTAGATATCCTCAAAGCCTACCTTGATCTGCCTGAAAATTCTGACGAAAGCCTGACCAAACTACGCCTGGAAGCGATGGGCGAGGAAATGTTTGGCTCACGGAAAAATGAAGTCGTCCCGTATTTGGCTACCTTGCTGGGTATCAAATTGGATGAGGAGTCGGCCACTCATCTTCCGGTTGATCCGGAGTTCTTACAACAGCGCACCTTTTTGGCCATGGGCGAGTGGGTTGAAGCGCTGGTCAAGAAACGCCCGCTCGTTATGGTTTTTGAAGACCTCCACTGGGCCGACCCAAGCTCGGTTAAACTGATTCAGTACCTGTTAACCCTGACTGTTTTCAACCCGGTCCTGATGATTTGTGTCACCCGCCCCGAGCGCGATACCGCTTTTTGGGAAATAAAAACTCAGAGCAGCCAGCATTACGCCAAAAACTATAAAGAGTTACTCCTCTGGCCTTTGACCGACGAAGAAAGTCGTCAGGTGATCAAACATTTGCTCAAGCTTGAGCAGATTCCCAAGGGGCTGGAGAATCTGTTGCTGGGCCGCGCCTCTGGCAATCCTCTCTTTCTGGAGGAATTGCTGCGCAGCTTGATTGAAGAAGACGTCATTCAACCGACCGAAGATGGGCGCTGGAAGATCACCCGCGCGGTGACTGAAATTGACATTCCCAATACATTGCAGGGTGTTTTAACCGCTCGTATTGACCGGCTGGAAGACTCGGTCAAGCGGGTGCTGCAGGTGGCGGCGGTGGTTGGCCGAGTATTTCCCCGTTTTGTCCTGGCCCCTATCGTCGGCAATCCTGAGGTGCTCGAAAAGGCGCTGGCCCAACTGGAAGTCGCTGACTTGATTGAAGTGCATGCCCATGATACCCAACCTGAATACCGCTTTAAGCACGTTCTCACCCACGAAACCGCTTACAACAGTATGCTTAGCCAGCAGCGCAAAATCATTCACAAGCAGATTGGCGACCACATGTCGCGCCTCTACTGGCAGTTGGGTGAGGAGTACGCTGCTATTGTGGCCGACCATTACTACAAGAGCGAGACCTGGCCTCGCGCCCTGCGCTACCTTCAGCGCGCCGCCGAGGCCGCCATTCAATCTTTTGCCAACTACCAGGCGGTCGAATTCTATAATCAGGCCCTGGAAGTAGCCCAAATACTGGGGACAGAGGCCGACCAGGAGGCGGTTCTGGCTATTTATGAGGGCCGGGCCAAGATTCTGACCAGCCTGGGCGACCCGCAGCAAGCGGCAGCCGACTTTGAAGCAATGCGGGCCAAAGCCGAAGCTCTTAAGGACGATTTGGCGTTGATGCGCTCTTTGAACGGGATTGGTTCGCTCCACGCCAGCCATTATGACTTCTCTCAGGCAGTAGACTTTTTCACCGAAGCGCTCCAGGTAGCCCGCCGTATTGGCGACGAGCGGGGTATTGCCGACACTCTAAGCCAATTGGGCAATTTCTATTACAACATGGGCAAGCTGGAATTGGGAGTGAAAAATTACCAGGAAGCCCTGGAGCTAAGCCAGAAATTGGGTGACGAAAGCCGCAGTGTTGAAGCTGAAGATGGGCTGGCCAAAATCATGCTGGAGCAGGGGGAAATTAGCGCGAGCCTGGAGCGTTACAAACAAATCGTCAATATTCGCCGCCGGCTGGGCTACCGGACCGGTCTGATGAACTCCCTAGCTTCGATGCTCATGGCCCAGACCTTTACCGCTGATTATCATGGCGCTCAGGCAACGGCTGAGGAAGTACTGGATTTGCACCACAAATCCGGGGATTTTTATCGGGTACCCTTTATCAAATACTATCAGGCTTTTGGGCAGCTTTTCCAGGGCGAATGGGATAAAGCCAGCGAAAACTTGAAAGAAGGGCTGCGCCTGGCCCATCAACAAAAGCAGAAATCGTTGCAGGCGTTGGGGCTGGCCTGGCTGGGGTACTATTACCTCACCTTGGGCTTGGATGAAGAGGGTCTGCGGCAAGCCAGAGAGAGTATGCAACTGGCCCAGGAACTTGGCTCGCCGCTGTACGTAATGCGCGCTCAGGCGATTTTGGGTACTGCCTATCGCCATCTGGATCAATTGGAAGAAGCCGTCAGAGAATTGGAGAGTGTCCATGCCGTAGCTCAGGGCATGGAGTTTGTCCCCGATGAGGTTATGATCCTCTATCAGTTAGTCCGGGCTTATATGGATACCCAGGCCTGGGATAAGGCCGAGGAGAGCCTGAGCCGCCTTGCGGCTCTGGCCCAGGCCAGTGATATGAAAGAATTCATGGCCCGCGCCCAATGGCTGCAATCCTTGTTAGATATTCACTATAAACGCTATGACGCTGCCCTTGAAGTCCTGATCGCCGCCTCTGATTTGGCCGAGCAAACTGACAGCCGCTTGAGCCAATATATCATCCAAATTCAAAAATCTTACGTTTATCACATTTCAGGCAACCCTCCGGCTTCGAGAGATGCCATGGTTTACGCCCAAAAAATTCAAAAGCGTTTGCTCGAAACCTTGTCCGATGAGCCTGCCCGGCAGGCTTTCCTTGACAATGCTCACTCCCGGCACCTCCAGGAGATGATCGAAGCTAACAGCGGCAGCCCGGCTAAAGTAAAGAGTCTTGTTGGAGATTTGGCCTCGTGACCGCTGGCCTGGTCCAAAAGATTGCTGAATTTTGCCAAAAAAATTCCCTCCTGGCTGATCACGATCACGTTGTTATTGGAGTTTCCGGGGGAGCTGACTCGCTTTGTTTACTTGACGTACTGGATACCCTCCGCCCCATTTTGGGTCTAACGCTCACCATTGCTCATCTCAACCATCAACTGCGGGGAACTGACTCCCAGGCCGACGAAGCCTTTGTCCGCAGGCTGGCAGACCAACGCCAGCTCCCCATTTTTGTCGAAACCGCCCCTGTTGCCACCCAGGCCGCCCGGCGCAAGCAATCCCTGGAAGAAGCAGCCCGGCAAATTCGCTACGCCTTTTTGTGGCGGGTGGCTCAAAGAGTCAACGCTAACAAAATTGCGGTCGGCCACAATGCCGACGATCAGGCGGAAACGGTCTTGATGCATTTTCTACGCGGCGCTGGCTTGGCTGGACTGCGGGGCATGCTGCCGTTGATCGAAATAGCCGAGTTACGGCTGCATCCGGCTGACATGCCCGTGTCGCCACCTCCGCCCGCGCCTCAACTCATCCGCCCCCTGCTGGAAACTTGGCGAAGTGAGATTGAGGCCTACTGCCAGGCGTGCCAGCTTGAACCTCGCCAGGATTTTTCCAACGAGGATACCACCTTTTTCCGCAACCGGCTGCGCCACGAACTGCTCCCACTGCTGGAAACTTACAATCCTAACATCCGCCAGACCCTCCAGCGCACCGCTAAGGTCGTAGTCGCCGAGGCCGAACTTTTGCACGACTACCTGGCTCAAGCCTGGCAAGCCGTGGTCCGCAGCGAGTCGCCTGAACGAATTGAGTTGGACCTGCTGGCCTGGCGCAAGTTACCCCTGGCCCTCAAACGCTCGACGCTGCGCCGCGCTGTTCAAACACTCCACCGTAGTTTGCGCGATATCAATTTTGAGCATATCGAGGCGGCGCTGGTTGTTGTGGAGCAGGGTGGGGTAGGAGCCAGGGCCAGCCTGCCGCAAGGATTGATGCTAACGCTAAATTACCACACGTTTGTGATTGCCCCGGCCACTGTCCCGGCCGCTCCCTCCCTACCTGACCAACCCCAGTTGCGGCAAACTCAAGCCTTACCCCTTAACTTGGCCGGAGTAACCCGACTGCCCGGCACGCACTGGCAACTCCGAACCGACTTCCTGACATTGGAGCAGGTCAATGTGGACCATTTAAGCCAACTCGGCCCCTGGGAAGTGTATCTGGATGCTGAGGTAATCGGCCAGCAGCCGGTCCTGCGGCCGCGCCGGCCCGGCGATAAATTTACGCCCCTGGGCATGGGCCAGCATCGCCAAAAAGTCAATGAATTTATGATTAACAAAAAAATTCCCGCTGCTTGGCGCAAATTCATTCCCCTGCTTGTTTCCAGGGAACAGGTCTGGTGGATTTGCGGTTACTGCCCCGACGATCATGCCCGCCTGCGACCCACCACGCAGCGTGTCCTTCACCTTAAGTTTGAGTCGTACTGAAGGCTGGACTGGCTCTAAAATTTATTAAATTTACCCCTCGAAAAAACCACCAGGGCTATTGCGGGACGAACTACCTTAGAGTATAATGGGCTTTCATGAATCGGGGGACCCGGGGAGGAAGGATCCGTGACGATGCACGTTCTACTCATTGAAAACAATAACCTGGACCAATCCGAGTCCTTACTGGGCAACCTGAAGGACCAGGGGTACCAGGTGGTCACATCTTTTACACCTGAGGCTGCTGTTGAAACAACCAAAACCCTCTGGCCCAATTTAATTGTTTTTAATTCCACCAACACACCTTTCAGTTTGGCTAGTTTTCAGCAGGCGATTGATGAAATGCAGCTCAACATTCCTTATCTGGTTGTCGGTGATAGGACGATCGCCACCCAAATTGGCGCTGATACCATTTTGGTGGCCCCTGGCAAGCTGCAACAACTCACCCAGGGACTGAAAAAGGCTACCGCCACCCAGAAAAATAGATTTTTTCGCTTGCCTGGCCTCACCCTCGATTGTTATCGGCATCAAGTGCTGCGTGATGGTCGGATTTACAGTTTAACCCCTAAAGAATTTAAACTGCTGTACCTGTTGGTCAGCCGCCACGATACGATTTTGAGCCGCAAAATCATCATGCAAGAAGTCTGGGAAACGGATTATCTAGGTGACACCCGGACATTGGACGTGCATATTCGCTGGATCCGCGAAAAAATCGAGGAAAATCCCAGCCGCCCGCAACGTTTAATTACCATTCGGGGAACTGGCTACCGTTTTACTTTAAATCCTGAATAAAGTTTGCCAGTGAAACAACGCTCTCTTTGCTCTTATTTACTGCTCATTTTTCTCTTCATCCTATCAAGCTGTGGCGATACCCGGCCACCGCAGCCGCCCGAATTTCAACCCATCCGGCCCGATCCAACCTCAACGCTACAAGCTGCCTCCGTTCCTGCCCCCCCCGGCCAGCCCACTTCTGTCGTCTCCAATCAAGTCAGCCTGACCCACTTCATCCACTCTAGTAAACGATTTAGCATTAGCTACCCGGAAAATTGGCAGTATTTTGAACGCCCGGACGGGGTTGTATTCATTGATCCCGGCGACCATGCCGGTTATGGCGTTTTTTTTAACGATGTCGGCCAGAGTTACTCGGAAAAAGAGTTAAATCAGTACCTGGTGACGTTTGTCACCAAAAATTTTATCGGCAAAGAGGCTGACTTTGCCCCTCTCAGCCAGGAGCAAAAGGCCGACGGCTCGATTGTGGCTCAGTTTTCTTCCAAAGATCCTAACCTCGGCCAGGCGATCAACGAGGTGCGCGTCTCTCAAAAAGATAATATCGTCTTTGTGCTGTACCTCAGTGCGACCGAGGCGCAGTGGCAGGTTTCGCAGGATCAACTTCATCGCCTGGCCGACACCTTTACCCTCATGAATACCGCTGCGGCGACTACGACCCCAGCGACACAGGAGCCGCCGGAGTGGGTTCTAACCGGCCCTTCCAACAGCGCCTTCGCCTTATTCTACCCCAGCGATTGGGAGATTCTGCACCAGGAGGAGTCTTCCGTTGCCGTCGGTATGCCCGAAACTGATCTGGTATTTGAAGCCGCTGTCTTTGAAGCCGCCGAAGCCGAAGATAATGCCGAGGCAGCCAGACAAGCGGCCCAGGATTACGTAGACCAGCTTGCCAAAGATTATAAGGATGTGCAGACCCGACCCCTGGAAAAGTTCCAGCTTGATCAAGTCAGCGATGGCGCGACGATTGATTTTCTCTACACCGCTGCCGACGGTACCGCCAAAGCGGGTTCGATCATTACTGCTGCCAGCGAGGGCAAACTCTACCGGGTGGTGTTCTCCTCTTCGGCGGCGGCCTACCAGGCGGCTCTGCAGTTGTTTAATCCCATGTATAAAAGTTTCAGAATCCTCCCCGCCGACGAGGTCATCTCGGATAAGGAACCGTAAATGGAACATCAGGAAACATTGCTGCTGGCCGGCATTGTGGGTCTAGGGATTTGCTGCCAGTGGCTGGCCTGGCGGCTGAAATTGCCGGCGATACTTCCTCTGCTGGGCGCAGGTTTTCTGTTAGGACCGGTGTTGAATATCATTCACCCCCAGGAGTTGCTGGGAGATTTGTTCTTCCCTGCCATTTCTCTGGCCGTCTCCATTATCCTATTCGAAGGGGCCTTAACTTTAAAGTGGCAAGAGGTGCGCCATGTAGCTCATATCGTGCGTAACCTCATCACGATTGGGGCCTTGATCACTTGGTTGGGGGGAGGAATAGCCGCTCATTTCATCCTGGGACTGCCGTGGACTCTGGCCATCCTGTTTGGGGCCTTGATTGTGGTTACCGGTCCAACGGTAATAGCGCCGCTCCTGCGTAATGTTCGGCCCATACCTAAACTGGCTTCGGTCTTACGCTGGGAAGGTATCTTGATTGATCCTTTAGGCGCTCTGTTGGCAGTGTTGATCTTTAACTTCATTGTAGCTGAAGGACCGCTCAATTATCTGAGCTTCCGTGCCTTCATCGGCTTTCTGCGCATTGCCTTAATTGGAACCGGAGCCGGACTTATGGGGGGCTATTTTGTCGCTCTCGTCATACGACGATATCTGGTCCCTGATTATCTCCGCGATATCATGATTCTAGCCGTAGTGGTCAGCGTCTTCGCCCTATCAGACTCGTTGCAAAGCGAGTCGGGGTTATTGGCTGTCACCGTGATGGGCCTCCTTTTGGCCAATCTGGACCTGATCCAGCTCCGGCAGATCTGGCACTTTAAAGAAAGAATCAGCATTCTGCTTATTTCGAGTCTGTTCATCGTTTTAGCGGCCAATATCACCCTGGCTGATTTGGCTGTGCTCAATTGGCGGAGCCTGCTGCTAGTAGCCGTCGTCATATTTGTTCTCAGACCGGTCAGCGTATATCTGAGCGCGTTGGGCAGCAACCTTACCCGAAATGAGCGCTTGTTTTTATCCTGGATTGCCCCGCGTGGCATCGTGGCGGCGGCGGTTTCGTCTCTGTTTGCCTTTCGATTGGAGGAGTTGGGCTACAGTGAAGCTCCACTGCTGGCTTCACTCACCTTCCTTGTCATTGTCAGCACAGTGGTATTGCAAGGGGGTACCGCAAAACTGGTGGCCCGTTGGTTAAACGTGGCCGAAGCCGAACCGCAAGGTTTTCTGATAATGGGCGCCCACCCATTTGCCCAACAGTTAGGGCTGGCTTTACAAGAAGAGGACTTTGCCGTGCGCCTGATAGACACCAACTGGGAAAATGTACGGCAGGCTCATTTTCGGGGATTGGATGTTTATCATGGCAACATTCTGTCTGAATTTGCCGAAAATGATCTGGATTTGTCCGGGTTGGGCCGGCTGCTCGCCTTGACCAGCAATGACGAGGCCAATGCCCTGGCCTGTTTGCATCTGCAAGATGAATTTGGTTCATCGAATGTCTATCAGTTGTCGCCCAAATCCCTGGTCCAACACAAAAGTAAACAACCTAGCCGTGACCGGCTGGGGCGTCTATTTCCCGGCCGAGAGATTACTTACGAAAAACTGGCTGTCCTGGTTCAAGAAGGCGCTGTTATCAAAAAGACGCAGTTGACCCAACAGTTTACTTACGCTGATTACACTTCTTATTACGGCAATAATTTTGTTCCCCTGCTACTCCTGAGAGGGAAGCAGGCGTTTGTCTGGACCACCGATCTCCCGCTGACCCCCCAAACGGGCTGGACTTTGCTGAGTCTGACCCTACCCTCGGGACCGGGAGCAGCGGTTTCGCTTGCTCCTGTCGAGGCAGATACCCGCTCGTCCGAACTTACCTCCTGATGGTGAGGAGAACCATGATGCAGCCACCCGACTCACTAAAACATGCGCCCGTGTACGAGCGCATCTACGCCATTGCCCGCCGGATTCCGCCCGGCAAAGTGGCCACCTACGGCCAAATTGCGGCCATGGTCGGGAGTTGTACCGCCCGCATGGTCGGCTATGCTATGGCCGCCCTGCCCTACGGCAGCGACGTCCCCTGGCAGCGGGTCATCAACCGGCAGGGCAAGATCAGTTTACGAGGAGGCAGCGGTGGCGCGCGGCAGCGGCAACTGCTGGAAGCGGAGGGAGTCCACTTTGACCCCAAAACCGACAGCGTGGATTTCAGCCAAGTCGGCTGGGCCGGGCCGGATTGGGAGTGGCTGGATTATCACGGGTTCCAGCCTGCGCCGGTGTGGGGAAGGATGGGGGGTGAGGGATGAAATATCTAATGCTGCGCATAACTGGCGCCTACGAAACCTTAACTAAAAGATTGCCCAAAGTGCATGGGACTCCTTCAAGAAACGCCAAGATTGTGGCGTCGGGTTGATGTGCTTGTGGTGCGGTTATGTTTGAAGACTCCTCTCACTCCTCAACATCCGGTAAATTACTCGCCTGTTTGAGTAACAATTTTACGTATTCTTGATAAGCTTTAGCTCTATTCATGACCTTGGCGACCCACTCCTCAGCAGATTGGTTCACTTCTTCCAATTGAGAAACTTGCGAAGAGGATAACTGCTCAATTCTTTCCTCTTCAAGATTAATCACATAAGTTGGTAGACTTTTCTCGTAGCATAAAATTAACAGGTTTCCATCTTTATCTGGGGTGAATCGAATTCTTGTAACATTAATATGTTCAGTTTTTATAATATCCAGAGACTTTTGGATTATTTTCCAAATCTCTGCTGTGATTTGATGACGTGTTTCAAGCGGCGCTTCAATAATTAGGTTTGCGGGTGTAACTCTGATAACAAGATTAAATGGTTGAAGAGGGTTTAGAAACTTGCTAACAGCTCTTCGCCAATCAAGCTTCTCTGCAATGGGACTCAGCAAAGGTTCCAAAATAAATTTTTCCAAAGCATATACCGATACGGCTTCTATGACTAAATCTATTGGTATAAAGGCTTTAGCAGCATATTCATTTCGCTTTAAAGTTACCTTTTCAAGATTCAGATTTCCTTCAAATACTGAAATTATAGGTTGTTCTCCCCAATTATAAGTTACCTGAACCTGAACCTCGAATGTTTTAGACATATGTGACACCAGTTAGTTTCCGTTGCCGCTTATTAGCCGCCTCATTGCTTCTTTATCCTACACCCACTTCACGCAGCACATCCAATTCATCCGGCAAGGGGCCTTGCCAGAGCCAATCAACCCGCAGCCAAAACCCGGCCACGCTCAGGCTGCGGTAGATACCCTTAGCATCCGGCAGCGTAAAATGATAGTGCCGCTAAATACATCGCCAATTCTCTACTCTATCCCAAAATCACGCTTGATTTCAGCTATCTCTTGACGTAGCCCCGGCAGCTTATTCTGGACTATGTCCCATACAATACACTATAACTTTATCCCGTTCAATCGCCTGACGGAAGTAGGAATTTTTGATAGCCTTTATTTCGACTAAATCAACCGGTCGCTGAAAGAGCCGTTCTAAATCTTCCTTAAGACCAAAATAGCGGTCGAAAGCGCCGGTCGAATGGCTCTCGGCAAACTCGACGAGAAAATCCAAATCGCTATTTTCTGGATCAAAATCACTGCGCGAGGCAGAGCCAAATAACTCTAAGCGTTTTACACCATAAATGGCGCACAAATTCGATAATTTATCTGAATACTCAGTTAGGTTTAAGCTCATTCTGACCTTTGGGTTGGTTTAAAATAATCCGCTTATCATTGTACAAGAAGTTGCCACGTTTTGCTATCTAGCCGCCTGCTAAACCTGATCATCTTTTCTCAATTACCGTACCATAAAGTTCGCCGGGAAACAAGTTCGCAAGTAATAACAGAAATGTAACCACTTGCCCCAAATGTCATTTCGAGGCCAGAGGCCGAGAAATCCCTGGAGCGCCACATAGGCATGGGGGATTTCTCCCTTCGGTCGAAATGACATGAGCGAACAGTTGCACCAAAATAAAAAAGGCCAGGCTTAGACCTGGCCAGGATGACTGCTTCTATTGCGGAGTCCAAAGTTTACTTTGGACTGACGGGATCAAGCTGCTTTATCCAACGACACTCCGATGGGCAGGCCGTGTTCATCATACAGTTCCGGCCTGGCCTCGCCGCCAATGACAGCGGCGGTGATGATGCACTTGCGAATATCTTTGCGCGAGGGGATTTCGTACATCACGTCCAGCAGCGCCTCTTCGATGATGGCCCGCAGCCCGCGCGCCCCGGTTTTGTACTTGAGGGCCAGGGCGGCGGCGATGGACAGCGCTTCGGGCGTAAAGACCAGCTCGACGTTGTCCAGGGCAAAAAGATGCTGGAACTGCTTGACCACGGCATTGCGCGGGCCGGTCAAGATTTGCATCAGGGCGGCATGGCCCAGCGGCTCGACGGTGACAATGACCGGCAGCCGGCCCACAAATTCGGGGATGAGGCCGTAAGCCAGGAGGTCGTCGGGCGTGACCTGGGCCAGTAATTGAGCCGTATAAATGATAACTTCTTCATCTTTGGAAATAACCGGGGTCTCTTTGGAGAGGGGCGTAACTTCCTGCAAATGGCCCACCGGCGGCTTGACCGGAGCCGGCGGCTCAATTTTACGGCGGGCCTGTTCGCGGGTGAAACCCATCCGGCCCTTGACCCCTAACCGCTCCTCAACGTTTTTATCCAGGTTATCAAAAGCTCCACCGCAGATAAAGAGGATATTGGAGGTGTCTATCTGGATGAAATCCTGGTGAGGGTGCTTGCGCCCTCCCTGCGGCGGCACATTGGCCTGCACGCCTTCGATGATCTTGAGCAGCGCCTGCTGCACCCCTTCGCCGGATACGTCGCGGGTAATCGAGGGGTTGTCGCCCGACTTGCGGGCTGCTTTGTCTATTTCGTCAATGTAGATGATACCCTGCTGCGCCCGCTGGATGTCGTAATCTGCGGCCTGGATCAGGCGGAGCAATATATTCTCGACATCCTCGCCCACATAACCGGCCTCGGTCAAGGCGGTCGCATCCACAATACAGAAAGGGACATCCAAAATGCGGGCTAAAGTCTGGGCCAACAGCGTTTTGCCACACCCTGTTGGCCCAATGAGCAGAATATTACTTTTTTGCAGTTCTACTTCGGTATCTTTTTTGCCGGCCTGGCTGTGCCGGTTGATGCGTTTATAGTGATTGTAAACCGCTACCGAGAGAACTTTTTTGGCCCGATCCTGGCCCACAACCCATTCATTCAGTTGCTCATAAATTTCTTTGGGCGAAAGAATATGGCCCGGCTGAAACTGCGTCGCCTGCGCCGACGGCGTATCTTCTTCTAGAATGTCTCGACACAGGTCCACGCACTCATCGCAGATAAATACCTGATCAGGCCCGGCGATGAGACGGTTAACTTCGTCCTGGGTCCGTTTACAGAATGAGCAAACTTGAATGTCGGATCGGAACCTACTGACCATTTACATTATCGTCCCTTTTGGCATCACCTTTTTTGGAGCTGTCTTCCATTTGCACCGACGGGGGTTCGCCCAAGATATCGTCTACCAGGCCGTACTCTTTAGCCATGTGGGCGTCCATCCAGCGGTCGCGCTCAAAGTCATCGGCAATACGCTCAACCGGCTGCCCGGTATGTTTGCTGATAATATTGAAGAGCAAATCCTGCTGGCGCTTCATTTCGCGATATTGAATTTCCACGTCGGTGGTGTACCCCTGCGCGCCGCCGCCGGCCTGGTGCATATGAATGGTCGCGTGAGGCAAAGCATAACGCTGCCCCTTCGCGCCTGCCGCCAACAACACCGTCCCCATACTGGCGGTAACGCCGACGGCAAAGGTGCTGATCGGCGCTTGAATTTGCTGCATCGTGTCATAAATGGCCAGACCGGCATAGATAATACCGCCGGGGCAGTTGATGTACATCTGGATTTCCCGCTCCGGGTCTTCCCGGTTCAGAAAGAGCAATTGGGCGACAATCAGATTCGCCACCTGATCGTTGATGGGCGTTCCCAGAAAGATGATTCGTTCTTTTAACAACAGCGAATAAATGTCATAAGCCCGCTCACCGCGCCCGGTGCTTTCAATCACCATCGGGATTACGGCTTGGGGTAAATTGGAAAACATCGTGTTTACAACTCCTTTCGTACCTTTAAACCTGGGTAGTTACTGATTCAGTAGGCTCGTCTTCAACCTTGGCTTCGTCTTCGACATTGGCTGCTGGCAGAGGATCGGACTCTTGATCTGCTTCCGCCTCGGCGCTTGGCGCAGCCGCTTCTGCCGCCGCTTCGGTCTCGTCGGCCGGCTCGACAGCGTCAATTTCGGGCGCTTCACCCCTGGCAATAGCAGCCAGCCGGTGGATCACCTTGTTAGACAATAGATCGTTGGCAATGGTATTTTGGCGTGCTTCCGACGCCAGAATGGTTTGCCACATGCGGTCGCCGCCGCCATACAGGTCAGCCATCATCTTGGCCTGTTCCAAAACTTCCATCTGGCTGACTTCCAACTTCTCTAGCTCAGCCATTTTGCTCATGGCCAGGCCGCGCTTCAACTGCTTGGCCACATTCTCGCGAAAATCGTCGCGGAGTTCTTCTTTTGTCTTCTTTTGCACGCGCAACGCGGCATCTAGCGTCAAGCCGGACTGCTTGAGGTGATACTCATAGTGCTCAACTTCGTGGTCAATTTGCTCTTCTTCCAGAGCCAGCGGCCATTCGATCTTTTCGGCGTCTTCGATAATCTTATCCAACGTCTGCGAGCCGAGTTCAAAATTATTCATGCGCTCCCGGCTCTGGCGAATATCCTCTTTGATCTTCTCTTTTAGCGCGTCGAGCGTCTCGTAGTCGCCCACCTGTTTGGCAAACTCATCATCCAACGGGTCGAGTTCCTTGGCCTTAACCCCACTGACTTCGACCTCAAAGGTGATGTCTCTACCGGCGTATTTCTCATTTTCAAAATCGTCGGGATAAGTAATGGAGAAAGTTTTGCTTTCTCCCGCGCTCAAGCCGAGCAGCGGCGTGGTCAAATCGGGCCGGCTGCTCTTCCGGTCATCGTCGTCATCGTCGTCGTCATCGTCGTCATCGTCATCATCGTCGTCATCATCATCATCATCGTCGTCATCATCATCGTCGTCGTCATCATCGTCGTCATCATCATCATCATCATCGTCATCATCGTCGTCATCATCGTCTAAATCTTCTACATCCTCTTCGAACTCATCTTCTTCGTCATCTTCGTCATCATCGTCGTCATCCTCAACCGGCTTTAACTCATACTCGACCGCCTGGCGCTCGGCCAGCACCATCTCGCCGTCTTTTTCCGTCACCGTCATGGAAATCAGGTCGCCCAGTTCAGCCGGGCGCTCGACCGGAACCCAGGTGGCATGTTGCTCCTGCAGCCGTTTCAGGGCATCTTCAACATCCTGCTCCGTCACCTCGACGGGTTTGACCTCGAGCCGGATGTCGCGGTAATTGCCTAACTCAACGACAGGTTTGGTGGGGACTCTGATTTTAATGGTGAGCGCCGGCTCCCATTCGACCCCGTCCAGTTGAATTTGAGCATAAGGCACAAGATTCACCTCGGCCATGCTCTCTTTGATCAAATCCTCAACCGATTTTTCCAGAGCTTCGCTTTGAATGGCTTCAATGCCAAAACGGCGCACAATCACGTTATAAGGGGCTTTGCCGGGCCGAAAACCGGGGATTTTGACTTCACGGGAAATCCGTTGAGCCGCTTTCTTAAGTAATTTCTCCTGCTGATCCGGCTCAACCTCAACCGTCAGCAAGGTTTCACAGCGTTCTAATTCTTCAGTTGTTACCTTCACCGGGGATAAACCTCAACTTGTATTAAGAATGTGAAGTTCATCATAGCATAAATGATACAGAACGCAAAGTGTCACAGGATTTTGTTGCCGACGCCTGCCCCGTGATTCATTCTATAACACGTCGCTGGAAAACACAAGCCGATTGTTAAATTTTCTGTTATGTCTACAAAAAAAGAGCTACCCAATTTTATGGGTAGCTCTGAGCGCGAGAGTAAACGCCACGATGCTAAACAGAAATAGCTTCGCCCTTACTCTTTTTCTTTTTGGAGATGATAAGAGCCGTTTTCAGAACATCTTCCATTTTAGCAGCGAAGATAATATTGAGGTCACGCTGCACTTTTTTGGGCACATCCACTAAATCCTTTTGGTTTTGGTTAGGTACGATCACTGTGGTAATACCGGCCCGGTGGGCCGCCAGGATTTTCTCTTTGAGGCCGCCGATGGGCAGAACTTTGCCGCGCAGGGTAATCTCGCCGGTCATGGCCACATCACGCCGGATTTTGTAATTGGAAAAGGCCGACATCAGGGCCGTGGCCATGGTGATGCCGGCGCTGGGGCCGTCTTTGGGGATGGCTCCTTCGGGCACGTGCACGTGAATATCGGAGCTTTCAAATTGAGCGGGTTTAATATCGTACTCTCTGGCATGCGAGCGGACAAAGGAGTAAGCCGCCTGCACCGACTCCTGCATCACCTCACCCATTTGACCGGTCAGGGTCAGGTTGCCTTTGCCGGGCATCAGCGTCACCTCGACCGGCATAATGTCGCCGCCGGCCTCGGTGTAGGCAATGCCGGTCGCCACGCCCACCTGGTCCTCTTTTTCAATCATCTGCTCGTTAAAGCGCGGCGGCCCCAGGTACCTGTGCAGCGCCTGCCGGGTTATCGTTTTGGGAACGGACTTTTGTTCGGCCAGGCGGCGGGTCAGTTTGCGGCAAATCTGCCCGATTTCTCGCTCCAGGTTGCGCACCCCGGCCTCGTAGGTGTACTCGCGGACGATGCCCTGCACCGCGCTATCGGCGATTTTTATATTGACATTGTCCAGCCCATGCTCTTCAATTTGGCGAGGAATCAGAAATTGGCGGGCAATTTCCAGCTTTTCTTCCTCGATATAGCCCGAAAACTCGATCACTTCCATGCGGTCGCGCAGGGCTGAAGGGATGGTGTACAGCACGTTGGCCGTGGTGATAAACAGCACCTTTGACAGATCATAGGGCAGTTCCAGATAATGATCGGAGAAACTGTAGTTCTGCTCCGGGTCGAGCGCCTCCAGCAGGGCTGCGCTGGGGTCGCCCCGAAAATCGGCGCCCACCTTATCAATCTCGTCCAGCATAAACACCGGGTTGATCATGCCGGCCCGGCGCATACTCTGGATGATCCGACCCGGCAGCGCCCCGATGTAAGTGCGCCGGTGGCCTCTGATTTCGGCCTCATCGTGTATGCCGCCCAGGCTGACCCGGACAAATTTGCGGCCCAGTGCATCGGCGATGGAGCGTCCCAGTGAGGTTTTGCCGGTGCCCGGCGGCCCCACAAAACACAGAATCGGGCTGCGCATTTTAAGACCGGCCCGCTGCAACACGGCAATGTGCTCTAAAATACGCTCTTTGGCCTTGGGAATGCCAAAGTGATTGTTATCCAGCACCTTGGCCACGTGGCGAATATCGGTGTTATCGGTGGTGGCATTAACCCAGGGCAGTTCGATGATCCAGTCCAGATAGGTTCGGATAATGCCGACTTCGGGCGCAGCCGGGGGCATGATTGCCAGGCGGCTCAGTTCCTTTTCCGCTTTGGCCCGAGCCTCCTCCGGCAAATGGATCTGGGTCAGTTTTTCGCGCAGCTCATTGATTTCGGCCAGTTGGGTGTCCATCTCCCCCAACTCGCTCTGAATGACCCGCATCTGCTCGCGCAAGAAGAATTCGCGCTGGCCCTTGTCCACTTCCTGCTGCACTTGGTCTTGGATCTCAGATTCCAGTTTGAGGACATCCAATTCCTGGGCCAGCATAATATGCAAGCGCTGCAAGCGGGTGATGGGATCAATGGTATCCAAGATTTGCTGGCGCTGCTCCACATCCAAATCAATCACCGAAGCAATCATATCGGCCAGCCAGCCCGGCTCGTCAATATTCATAGCGGCGACATAGGCGTCGTCGGGCAGGTTGCGATTCAGGTGGACGCACTTTTCAAACAGGTCCAGCACCGCCCGCATCGAAGCTTGGGCATTCAGGTTTTTTTCGGTATCTTCCACCAGGCGGCGCACCCGCACCCGCAGGTAGGGATTTTCCTGGGTAAACTCAATAATCTTGACCCGCTGGTGGCCCTGAGCCAGGATATTGGTGCTGCCGTCGGGCATGCGCAGCATCCGGCCAATAACCACTTCGGTGCCGATGTTGTATAAATCCTCGGGCGCAGGATCCTCCAGGTCGGCGTCGCGCTGGGTCACCACCACCAACTGGCTTTTTTCAACCAGAGCAGCTTCCAGCGCCAGCACCGACCGGTCGCGCCCCACAAACAGCGGGGTAAGCATGCGCGGGAAGACGACGGTATCGCGCACCGGCAGCAGCGGCAGCTCTACTTCCATTTCGTCAGCGTCAATCGGGGAACCAAATTCTTTTTCTAAAGCATCCATCAAGCAAACAGGTCTCCAACCATTTCCAGGTATCTTTTTTAACTATACCACAAAAAGAAAGAAGAGGCGAAGAAATGAAGAGGCGATGGAACGAGGAGGCGAGGACGCGAAGAGGCAAATCTTTCCACGTCCTCGCCTCCCCCCACATCATTATGAAATAATCACCGGGTCAATTGGCGGTAGAGGTAAACCGGCGCGGCGCAGCCAGGCTTCGCGAGCATCGCCAACCAAAAACAGCGAGCCGGTAACACAAATAAGGTCGTTGGGGCCGCTCTCGGCTAAAGCACTTGCCAGCGCAGTTTGGATGTCAGGCATCGGCCTGACGTTGCCGCCCAACTCAGCCGCGAGAGCCACCAACTTCTCCGGCTTTTCGGCCCGCGGATGGCGCGAGGCGACAACGAACATCTGGCTGGAAACAGGCAGCAGCACTTTCAACATATCATGGATGGGATGATCATTCGACGCGCCAAAAATAAAGGTACACCGGCTGTCGGGAAAATGACGCCGCAGGGCCTGGACCAGCTTTTCCGCCGAGTCGCCGTTCATGGCGCTGTCAACGACGAGATAGGGGGAACGGTGGAGCAATTCGAGCCGTCCCAGCCAATTTACCTGGGCCAGTCCAGCGTCAACCGCCTCCGGCGCGACAGCCAGCCCCGTCCGTTCGACAAAGCCCTCAACTGCCGCCATCGCTGTAACCGCGTTGACCACCTGATGCTCGCCCATAAGGGGCAGACAATAATGGTGCTCACAAACGCTAAAAGCCTGGCCCTCCATCGTAAACGGCCCCGGCTGCCACTGCCAATCCTGGCCCACCAGCACCAGCTGCGCCTGCTTATCCTGACAGACTTCTTTAATCATGCGCATCGCTTCATCGTACTGCGGGGCGCTGATAACCAACGCGCCGGGGCGAATAATGCCTGCCTTTTCCCGCGCAATCAGGGTCAAGGTGTTGCCCAGAACTTGCATGTGATCGTAGCTGATGGAGGTAATCACCGCCACCGCCGGATCTACGGCGTTGGTTGCATCCAGACGGCCCCCCAGGCCCACCTCTAAGATAGCTGCCTCAATCTTAGCTTCGGCAAAAGCTACAAAGGCGACGGCGGTGATCAATTCAAAGGCGGTCAGGTGAGGGGTGGAATCAAAATAGGGCTGCAAGCGGCGGGCCAGGGCCACGACTTGTTCTTCGCCGATCGCTTCACCGTCCAGGCGAATCCGCTCCCGGAAGGAGTGCAGGTGGGGCGAGGTGTACAGCCCGGTTTTATAACCAGCATGCCGTAAGATGCTCTCGGCCATCGCCGCCGTCGAACCTTTGCCCTTGGTGCCGGCAATGAGCAGTGCCGGAAACTGTTTGTGCGGGTCGCCCAGGCGAGCCAACAAGCCTCTCAGCCGGTCCAGGTTCCAATTGGAGGTATCGGCCGGGTTGTAGTGGGCGTAGCTGTAGAAGTAGGTTAGAGCATCAAGATAGGTATTGATGGACACAGATCTTTCCAAATTTCGTTGAACGTTTAACGTTCAACGTTCAACAACCGGGCAATCTCCTGCTCGGCAACCTCCGGCTCCAGCTTCTTGTACAGCGGAGCAGGCTCGCGCAGAAACTGGCCGGGGGCAAGCTGGCTCAGCTCCCAGCGGCCCGTCGCTTGACTGGCATCGTAACACAGGGCCACGTGCTCCCGCTCGGTTTCGCTGAAGCTTTGGGTATACTGGCGGCCAAACAGTTGGCCCTCATAGCCCAGGTATTCGTGCAGCCGCTGGCAGGTGTGGGGCAGGAAGGGCGCAAAGAGAACCTTGAGGTTGTCAATCACCTTCAACGCCACGAAGATGGACGTTTGCGCCGCTGCTGGGTCCTCTTTAATCGTTTTCCAGGGGGCTTTCCCATCCAGATAAACGTTGGTCGCCCGGGTCAAGCGCAGAGTTTCTTCCAGGGCCGCTTTCAGCTTGACTGCCGCTAACAGCTCGCCGACCGTATTGAACCCGGCTTCAACCTCAGTTAAAATCTGGTCGTCGGCTTTGTCCCACTTCGCTTGATCGGGGGCGGGTACTTTACCCTCGTACCGTTTGTAGGCAAAACCCAACACCCGGTTGACCAGGTTGCCCCAGGCAGCGACCAGCTCGTCGTTGTTGCGCCGCACAAAATCCTCAAAGGTAAAATCGGTGTCGCGGGTTTCGGGAGCGATGGCCGTTAGATAGAAGCGGATCGGGTCGGGGTCAAACCGCTCCAGCAAATCGGGCGCCCAGATGGCCCAATTGCGGCTGGTGCTGAGTTTTTTGCCTTCCATGCTCAGGTATTCGTTGGCCGGCACGTCGTAGGGCAGATTCAAAAATTTGCTCCGGTCCGCTTCGTACAGGTGACGCCCTGTCGCAATCAGCTCGCCGGGCCAGATGATCGTGTGGAAGGGAATGTTGTCTTTGCCAATAAAATAATAGGTTTTTGACTCCGGCTGGTACCACCACGTTTTCCATGCTTCCGGCTGGCCGATGTTTTTGGCCCACTCGATGCTGGCGCTGAAATAGCCGATGACGGCCTCAAACCAAACATAGAGTCGCTTATCCGGGTAACCCGGCAGGGGCAGGGGAATACCCCAATCAATATCGCGGGTAATCGGCCGGCCTTTCAGCCCATCCTTGACATACTGCTGGCTAAAGTTGATGACGTTGGGCCGCCAGTGCTCTTTGGTATCGCTCAGATAGTCCAGAATTTCTTCGCTCAGGCGGGGCAGGTCGAGATAGAAGTGCTCGGTTTCACGCAAAACGGGCGTGGAGCCGTCAATCTTGCTGCGCGGGTTGATCAAATCGGTCGGTTCGAGCAGCTTTTTACAGTTATCGCACTGGTCGCCGCGCGCGCCGTCATACCCGCAGTTGGGGCAGATACCCTCAATGTAGCGGTCGGGCAAAAAGCGGCTTTCCGTCTCCGAGTAGAACTGCTGCTCGGTGTGCTGGTAAAGATAACCGTTGTCGAGGCAGGCGGTAAAAATATCCTGCGAAACCTGAAAGTGATTTTCGGTGTTGGTGTGGGTGAAGAGGTCATACGTGCAGCCGATTTGCTGGAAAGTCTCCAAAAAACTTAGATGAAATCTTTCAAACAACTCGCGGGCGCTGACGCCCTCGGCATCGGCGCGGATGGTAATGGGCGTGCCATGCGAATCAGAGCCGGAGACCATCAGCACGTTGTTGCCTTTGAGGCGATGATAGCGGGCAAAAATGTCGGGCGGTAAATAGGCCCCGGCCAGGTGGCCGATGTGCAAGTCGCCGTTGGCGTAGGGCCAGGCGGTGCAAACAAGAATATTTTCGGTCATGAAGCTTCCTCTTCTCTCTCCCACAATTTATTGAACGAGGATTATACCACAAATACTAACGAAAATCCCACGTGACCCACTGCATGGTCAGGCTGGCATCGGCGCTCCATTCGCTGATGAAGAACTTGCCGTAGCGGCCCTGGTCGGTGCGATAGCAGCCGGTGACGCGGCTGACGCTGCCCACATCCGGGAAGGGCTGCCCGTAGGTCACGGAGCGGCAATCGTTCAGACTGATCTCTTCAAAAACATCGCCGACAAAAGCGCCGGTGGCTCCGTTCTGGGGCATAAATCGCTTCTCCTGGCCATCCCAGAAAAAGTCGGCCCCGGCCCCGTCAGACCCCTGGATGACCCCGCGGTCAAAGTCAATCGTCTGGCCGTTCAAAATCTTGCTTTTGCCATCGTTGATGACCGTGACCGGTGTGGCCGTGGCTTCATTCACTTTGACCGTTACCTGGGCGGTGGTATCGCCCGCCGCGCCGCGAGCCAGCAGGGTATAAACGGTGGTTTTGGACGGCGAGAGAGTTTTGCTGCCGGGGGCAATTACACCCTCGGTCACATCGTCGTAGCGCAGAAAAGCTTCTCTGGCCCCGGAAAGGTCCCAACTCAGGGTCACTCTCTCACCGGGATTGAGCGTCTCCCGGTCGGCTCTGAAGTACTGGATGACCGGCAGCGCGGGAGTCGGCGTTGCCGTTGGCGGGGCCGGCGTGGGTCTGGGCGGAGCCTGGACAATCGCCACTCCTTCGGTATTGCTGGAGGTGGTGAACTGGGCATCGCCGGATACCCAGCCTCGCTCGTTGCTGCCCGGCGGATAGACCACCTGCCACCACGTGGTCTGGGCATTGCGGCCGGTAACCGGCAGGGTTTGTCCCTCTGTCAGCCGGCCAATGACCGGATAATCGGTGCCCGGTCCGCCCCGCACATTCAAGCCGGTGCGAGTCGTTACCGTGGGCTGGTTGGGGGCCGGAGATGGGCCGGCGGGAGCGCCGGTTGGGCTGGGTGGAATGAGCGTGATCGGGGTCGCCTCGGCGGTGACGCCAGCCAGGGGAGTGTCGCCAGCTACGGGGGGCACGGATGGGGTGTCACTTGCTGGGGGAAGCGTTTCCTCACCAGTGCCGGTAACGGTGACAAAAACCTGGGCCGGATCGCTCGGTTCGTTATCCACATTAAAAGCGCGCAGCTCGATGACATGACTGCCGGGCTTGTCAGGGGTCCAGGCTTTATTTCCGGCAAAGGAATTGACCGGGGTCGTGATCTTCTCAACATGGATGGGCTGGCCATCTACCGCCAGTTCCACCTGGGCAACTCCTTTGACATCGGCGACGGTGAAGGTAATCATCACTTCTTGCCCAACCGCAATCTGGGTGTCGCTGCGGGGCGAGGCGATGATGGCAATGGGCCGGGTTGGCTGCTGGCTCACCGGGGTGCTGGCCGGCGTGCAAGCCGAAGTAATGAGCACCAACCCCACTGTCAGCCAGAGCAAAAGCCCGGTTAAAGCTTTATTTTTCATGCGCTAGCTCCTCACTGGCACAAAGTTCGATATTCTACTTTATATCAGGGATAGAGTGGAAAGGCAATTTTGACCTGCAAGCCGAAGTTAGCCCTATTTTTGAACAAATTTGGCAGAGGAAGGAGGTCGGCTTAATTCTTTTTGTAAAGGTCCAGCCGGTCATTGCGGCGGACGGTCAGCATGTCCTTTACCATCCGAATGGTATCTTTGATAGGATGGACTTTACTCTCGGCTTGATAATACCAGTGAATGGGCACTTCGACGATTTTATAACCACGCTTTTGGGCAATGTAAAGCACTTCGACATCAAAGCCAAAGCCATCAATGGTCTGACGGGAAAAAAGATCAGTGGTGACGGAATGGTGAAAGCATTTGAAGCCGCACTGGGTGTCTTCAAAACCGGGCACGGCCATAATTTTGACCAACAGGTTAAAAACCCGTCCCATCAGGTGGCGATAGCCCGGTTCGTTATAGCGGACTGCCCCTTGCCCTTCACGCGAGCCAATGGCCACTTGATAACCGTTTTGGCAGGGGGGCAGGAATTTAGGCAGTTCGGAAATCGGCATGGCTAAGTCGGCGTCGCACAAAAAGGCATACTCGCCTTGAGCTTGCAGCATGCCGGTTTTGACCGCGTGCCCTTTGCCGCCGTGTGGAGCGCGCACCAGGCGCACGCAAGGATATTGAGCGGCAATCTCTTCGACAATCTGGGCGGTTCTGTCAGTACTGCCGTCGTCAACCACCACCACCTCAGCCTTATAATCCTGAGCTTCCACAAATTTTGCCACTTGTGGTAGAGTGTTGGGCAAACGGGATTCTTCATTATAAGCTGGGATGACAATTGAAAGAAAGAGTGATGGCTTTTGCCCGTTAGTGACTTCTTGTATCACGGAACCCACGCAAGCATAAAAATAGCGCACCCCGGCGCGGTGTCCCATGATACACGCCCCTCGTACTTTTGGCAAAATCCGATAAATACCAGTACCGTAACCCCTCCTTCATCTGTTAACGCCAATCTGGTCATCTGCCCCGGCCTTTGCTATAATAGCGGGGCTTAAGGTTGGCCGGCCACCTTTTCCGAACCGCGCCCGCCTGATTTATTGTCCGACCGCTTTCACGAGGAAAACGAGCCGTGGATGTACGAGACCTGATCCAGCGTTATCGGGCCGGTGACCGGGATTTTAGAGGCGTAGACCTGGCTGGCTTCAATCTATACAGCCTTCGTTTTGACCAGGCCAATCTCTCTCGGGCCAATTTGCGCAGTGCCAAGCTTATGGCGGCCACTTTGCAGCAGTGCAATTTGAGTGAGGCCATTTTGGATGAGGCGGATTTAAGCGGAGCGAACTTAAGCGACAGCACCCTCAATTGGGCCAGATTGACCGGGGCTACTCTGAATGGAGCTAACTTGCACCGGGCCAGCCTCATCGAAGCCCACCTGAGCCGGGCAAAACTGTTTGAAGCTAATTTGAATGAAACGATTTTGAGTTGGGCTGATTTGAGCTGGGCCAAGCTGTACGAGGCCCAGTTAAGCTGGGCTAATCTAAGTGGGGCCAACCTGAGCCGGGCGCATCTGATTTCGGCCAGCCTGAGTGAAGCTAATCTCAGTGAAGCCGATCTGACCACTGCCGACATGAGTCACGCCGATTTGCGTGAAGCCAAGCTCAGCCATGCCAATCTGGAAGGGGCTATCCTGCGTCGGGCTAACCTTAGCGGCGCCGATTTGCGCGACGCCAATTTGACCGAAACCGATTTAACCGGCGCCAAGTTGAACTGGGTCAATTTGACCGGCGCCGAAGTGAGCCAAGCCCAGTTAAACCTGGCTGCCACCCTGGAAGGAGTCATCCTCCCCGACGGCTCAACCTATGAAGCCTGAAGTTGCTCTTGAAAAAACTAAACGCCGCGCCTTAGGTCTGTCCATCGGGCTGTTCCTGCTGGCAATTTACCTCTTGACCTACCGGGGCGGCTTTCACTCCGTTGACGAAGTCTCTATCTTTGCCGTCACCGAGAGCCTGGTTAAATTTGGCCGTTTGAATACCGACCAAATCGCCTGGACCCAATGGACGACCAGCCAGGCCGAAGCGCAAGGTTTTTTTGGCCGGGATGGACACGTTTACTCCAAAAAGGGCCTGGCCCTGTCGCTGGCCCAGGCTCCGCTGTACTGGCTGGCGCTCTATCTGCCGGGCATAGGGATGCTGCAGAGCGTCTCCCTGCTGAACAGCTTCATTACCGCTGCGACCGGCCTGCTCATCTTTATGTTTGGACAGCGCCTGGGTTTTTCCACCCTGACCGCCGCCATTGTCTCATTAATTTTTGGTCTGGCCACGATTGCCTTTGTCTACGCCAAGTATCTCTTCAGCGAACCGCTGGCCGGGTTTTTATTACTTCTGGCCGCTTACATGCTCTTTGTATACCGCCAGGAAGGCGGCCTGCATCACATCGCTATCGCCGGTCTGGCCGCCGGTTTCGCCGTGTTGACTCGGGCCAATAATCTTTTTTTGCTGCCGGTGTTTGCTTTTTATTTACTGTGGATAGTTGTAGAGGAGGCGAAGAAACGAAGCAGCGAAGAGGCGAGAGGGCAAGTTCTTCCGCTTCCTCGCCTCCTCGCCTCCTCGTTCCTGCCTTTCGCTGTCTTTGGTTCAACTATCGCCTTCGCCGGGGCAATTTTGATGGCTTACAACGCGCTTCGCTCCGGCAACCCCTTCCAGACCGGCTACGATTTAACCCTGTTCTCGCCCAATATTCTGCTGGGCCTTTACAAACTCCTGCTCAGCCCGCTGCGCGGCTTTTTCATTTACTCGCCGATCCTCATTCTGAGCCTGCCCGGCTGGTGGCTGTTCCGCAAGACCCACCCCGCCGAAGCCTGGCTCTTCGCCGGACTGGCCGGCGTCACGATTGCCCTCTTTTCTGCCTGGTCCTCCGGTGAGGGCCTCTCCTGGGGCAGCCGCTTCCTCGTGCCGGTGGCCCCTTTCTTTGTGATTTGTCTCGCCCCTCTGATTGCCCAAGTAATAGACGGCAGGGGGACAGAGGGCAGAGTCGTAGCTAAAATGGAACATGCACCAGAGCGAAACCTCTCCCTGGGACGCATCACGCATCACGCATCACGCTTTACGCATCACGCATCACGCATCATGTTTTATGCTTTACTCCTCCTCTCCTTCCTCATCCAGCTCCTCGGCGTCGCCATTAACCCCTGGGTCTTTCTCGGCCAACTGCAAGCTGAATTTGGCGGCGAATTTTTCCTGGAAAACACCGCGGCTCTCTACGATTTTCGCTACAGCCAGATTGCCGGCCAGATTCGGGCCTGGTCGCTCCAAAACTCCGACCTGGCCTGGTGGCAGCCCTGGGACTTCGATGGCCTGGCCTTTAGCCTGAGCCTCGCCCTGGTTCTGCTCTCCGGCTGGCTCCTCTGGCGACAAATGACGACCGACCACCGACCGGCGACCGCCGATTTAAAGCCGACGACACTTCACGCTTTACCTTTTAAGTTTTACGCTTTACGCCTTACACCTCCCGTCTCACGCCTTCTCGCCTCGTCGCTTCTTCCCGTCCTTCTCCTTGCTCTTGTGCTCACCTACTTCCTCCTCGCCCGCTACTTCACCACCGACCGGCAGTTTGGCCCGTTGGATGATCCTTATACCCAGGCCCTCGAGACTGCCGCCGCTCAGGCCAGTCCCGCTGACCAGATTATCACCATAGCTCCGTACCATTACCACGTGCCGATGAACCGGTTCAAAACCCGTCTGCCCCTCACCGGCTTGGCCCAAGAAGCCTGGCCGCCCCCGGAGACGGCCCTGCCCCTGCTGCAAAATGCGCTGACCGGTCCCAACGCCTGGCTCGTCACCGTTGGCGTGCCGCCGGCTGCGCCCGATAACACGGCCGAACGCTGGCTGGCCCTCAACGCCTTTGCCGCCGGCAATGATTGGTTTGAGGATGTCCGCCTGGTCCGCTTCGACACCCGAACCCCAACTGTCACCCGGCCGGTCAATGCTATTCTGGGCGACGAGGTGCGGCTGCTGGAAGTTAAGCTAAACGAATCACTTGAGCCAGGGCAAACCTTGCCGGTCGAATTTGTCTGGCTGCCGCTGCAACCTCTTCCGGCCGATTACAACCTTTTCCTCCAACTTCTCGCCGCCGATGGGTCCCCCTTGGCCCAACATGACAGCCCGCCCAACGCCGGCTACACACCGACCTCAACCTGGCAGCCGGGCCAGCCCGTGATTGACCACCACGCCCTGGCTGTCCCTTTTGATTTGCCCGTCGGGAGTTATCGCCTGATTGCCGGCCTCTACAATCCCGTCACCGGTCAGCGCCTGCCCGTTGATCAGCAGGGGGATTTTGTGGACTTGGGCCAGGTAACGTTAAACGTGGACCGTTCAAACCCATGAGACTTTCAAGCTCTCGCCAAAAACTCATCATTTTGGGGCTGACACTGCTGGCCTTTCTGCTGCGCGTCTACCGGCTGGAAGTGCAGAGTTATTGGATCGAAGAAGCCTGGACGCTCTACTTTGCCAAGCTTCCCCTGAGCGAATTGTGGCGCTCCTTGCTAACCGAAGAACCCAAGCCCCCTTTCTATTACTTTGCTACCCTGTATTGGATTCA
Organism: Chloroflexota bacterium; assembly: GCA_016860845.1. Next base: position 80,692 of record BOKF01000026.1, on the reverse strand, counting down.
ATGGGTTGGCGACGGCGAGTACGCGCTGCGCTTTTTCTCCCTGGTGTTTGGGGTCATGGCCGTGCCTCTGAGCTATCGCCTGGGCCAGGCCCTGGGCGACGACCGCTTAGGCATCCTGACCGCGCTGCTCATGACGGTTGCTCCCTACCAAATCTGGCATTCTCAAGAAGCGCGGATGTACAGTATCTTTACCGCCGCCTCGATGATGAGCATGTGGGGCTTTGTCAAAATGCTGCCGGACCTCGAAGGTTTTCAAAAACCTTTGAAATCCAAACGCTGGCGCTGGTGGCTGCTTTACGTAGCCGGCACCGAGTGGGCCATCTTGACTCATTACCACGCGCTGGTAGTCATCGGCAGCCAGGGCCTTTTTTTGCTGCTCACCTGGCGGCGGCATTGGCGGAGTTACCTGGCCTGGGCCGGTACCTTAATCGTCATTTTTCTGATTTACCTGCCGTGGCTTGTTGTTAGTTCAGCCTTGCTGCAGCGCTTTCTCCACTGGCTCGAGCAGCCCACGTTATGGGAAACCTTTGTCCGGGGCGCGCAAGCTTACACTGTCGGCGAATATATGCCGCCGGCCGAAGCGGTCCTGTTGGTCTTGGTTTTTGTGGCCGTTTATTTTTTGGGGCTGATCTATGCCTCTCGCCGCCGCTGGGGCTTGTGGCGCGGTTCGGAGATGCTGGCCTTTCTGCTTGCCTATACCCTGGCCCCCAACCTGGCCACCTGGCTTTACGGCGAACTGCGCACGCCGGTCTACTTTGAACGTTACCTGATCCCCGTCCAGGTCGGTTTTCTGCTGGCAGTCGCCATGGGAATTTTAGCGATTTACGATTTACGATTTTGGATTTACGATTTGCGGTTTTGGACTAGTAAGACCCATAGAGATTCTCCCCCGCTCCTCCGCTCCCACCTGCCCCCGGTAGTTCACGGGGGTGCCCCTCTGCTACTTGCTACCTTGTTACTTGTGACCGTTCTCACCATCAACGGCTACGCTCTCTGGCAGCACTACTTTAACCCGGCCTACGCCAAGGACGATTGGCGAGCGGTCATCCGCAAAATTGAGGCCTTTGAACTGCCCGGCGATGCTATCATCCTTACCGGCGACGGCGGTGAGAAACTATTCGACTACTACTATCGCGGCAAACTGCCGCTTTACCTGGATTTTCTGTCGCCGGCTCCCCCGCCGGAGGAGGCCCGCCACATCATTGCCAGGATTGCCGGCGCTCATCGCCGCCTCTGGTTCACCCCATATGGGGTTGATCTCGACCCGGTGCTGGAAAGCTGGCTGGCCGAGCATGCTTACCCCGCCTGGCACAGTTGGCTGGGCCGCAAACGGCTGGCCTTATACGCCGGCAGCGCCGCCCCCACCGACCGGCTGGAAGAGATCAACGCGATTTTTGCCGATTCCCAAGGAAAAGGGCCGGAATTAATCACGTTAGCCTTATCCAGTAAAACAACACCTGCCGGCGACCTGCTCCCGCTGGAACTCACCTGGCAAACCCCCACCTCCCTGGAGCAAGATTATCAATTATCGCTGCGCCTGATGAACAATCGGGGCGACATCTTTACCCAGAGCGACTGGCCCCCTCTTACCGCTGCCGGTGCTACTTCAACTTGGCCGCCCAACCAGCTCATCCCCGACCGGCGCGCCCTCTGGCTGCCGCCGGACCTTGCCCCCGGCAGCTACGCTCTCCAACTCGTCGTCTATGACCCTGCTTCCGGCCAGCCCCTCGGCCAGCCGCTTGTTATTCCCAACATCCCGGTGGGTCCGGCCCAAATTACTCCACCCCTGACCACGCTGCCCATCCCTAACCCAATTCACAATTCACAATTCACAATTCACAATTCACAATTAACCCTGGTCGGCTACGTGCTCCCCGACAAAATCCAGCCCGGCCAGGAAATGTGGTTGTGGCTGTACTGGCAGGCTTCCTCTTCCTCCCCCCCCCTTGAAGGGGGGGGACAGGGGGGGGTCCGGCTCACCCTCAGTGATGGTTCTAATAGTATTGCCAGTGACTTTCCCCTGGCCGACTCCGTTGGGCCGCCGGACTCGTGGCAGGCGGGACAGGTTCGGCGAGCGGTCTATCACCTGCCGACGAGTCCCCGCCTGACCGGCAGTCAGGCTCAGGTTAAGGTAGCCCTGCTAACGCCGGCAGGCGAGGTTGAAGCGGAAACCTCTCTGGCCGCTGTTGCTCTGGCCGTCCGTTCCCGTCGGTTTGAGACTCCAGTCATAGCCACAACGGCCAACATCGCCTTTGGCAATTCCAGCCAACTGAAATTGATTGGCTACGATGGGCCACCCACCACCCTGGCTGCCGGTGGTCCTTTGCCGGTCACGCTCTACTGGCAGGCCATCGCCGAGATGAAAACCGACTACACGGTGTTTGTCCAACTCTTGAATGACGCCGGGCAGGTTGTCGCTCAGGTGGACAGCCAGCCCCTGGCTGGCGCCGCGCCCACCACCACCTGGCTCCCCGGCGAAATCCTGACCGACCCTTACACGCTGACCCTTCCCGCCAATTTGCCGCCCGGCGGCTATCGCCTGATCGGCGGCCTTTACGACGCGGCGACCGGCGCCCGCCTGCCTGTAGCGGCTGGGGGTGATTTTGTAGAGTTGTCACTGTTTACGGTAAAATAAGGGCTTGCTGTGGTGGGGGAATTTAACCAATATCATAATCTTCTTATTTCAAACAGATCGGAGTCGTTACAATGGCAAATATCAAAAAAACCAAAGGGGTGATTGGCATTCTAACCGGCGGCGGCGACGTGCCGGGTCTCAATCCGGCCATTCGGGCGGTGACCATCAGGGCTTTGCGCGAAGGATATAAGGTGATTGGCTTGCGCCGTGGCTGGCTGGGCATCTCCAGCATCATTCGTGACAAAGAAGCGAATAACGGCGACTGGTACCAAGTTCTGACTGAAGAAGTCGTCAACAAAGCCGGACGTACCGGCGGCACCTTCTTGCACACCTCGCGGACACGGCCCAGTTCCATGTCAAAGAGCGATATCCCGCCGCATTTGCGCGATACTTACACCGCCGAGAAAAACGATCTGACCCCCGAAGTCATCAAGAATCTGGATTTTTTGGGCATTGACTATCTCATCCCCATCGGCGGCGACGATACGTTGAGCTATGGGGTGCGGCTCTACCAGGAGGGGGTCAAAGTCGTCGCTATTCCCAAAACAATGGACAACGACGTACCCGGCACCGAGTACTGCATCGGCTTTAGCACTTGCGTGACCCGCACCATCCAATTGACCCATATGCTGCGTACTTCCGCCGGCTCGCATGAGCGGCTGCTGGTGTTGGAGGTTTTTGGCCGGTACGCCGGGTTTACGGCCATGCTGCCGACCATGGCTGGCGCAGCCGACCGCTGTGTCATCCCTGAATACAAATTTAATATGGATCGTCTGACCGAGCTGTTAGTTTATGATCGCAACAAGAATCCCAGCAAATATTCCGTCGTCCTGGTCTCCGAGGGGGCTATGTTTGAAGGCGGTGAGATGGTCTTCCAGGGCGCCGTCACCGACGCTTACGGCCATGCCAAGCTGGGCGGCATTGGCGACCTGGTCTCTGCCGAACTTAAGGAGCGCTCGGCCAAATTCAACAACGGTAAAAAGCTCAACATCATCACCCAAAAATTAGGCTACATGGTCCGCGGCGGCGACCCCGACGCGCTGGACTCGATTGTGCCGATGGCCTACGGCAACCTGGCCCTGGATTTGCTGCTGCAAGGTGTGCATGGCCGCCTGGTGGTTCTGCGCAACGGCCGCTACGACGATATGCCCATCGAGGTCGTGACCAGCTCCAAAAAGCTGGTTGAGGTGGAGAAGTTTTATAACACGGAACGCCTCCGCCCCAGCTACAAGAGCTTCGAGATGAAGCCGCTCTTGATCATGACGAGCGAGTAGAGCTGAACTTTTACAATTTTCGCCCACAGCTCCATGTTTGACGTTCCAGTCGGAGTCCAAAGTGTCCTTTGGACTCCGACCACAATATAGACAGAAATTTACGGCTCAGTTTCAGCAGGGGGGTCTTGATGTTTCCTTTCTCCAAGCGATTACTGCCACAGCCAGCCAAAGAGGACTGATGCTAACCACCGCTCTCCGCGTCCGCTTCCCCCTTTTCTTCGAGTCGCCCGGCTATCGCTGGCTCTGGCTGGCGAACATGGTCTCGAAGCTGGGCGACTGGCTGGGCATCATCGCCCTGAATCTTTATGTGTTTGATTTAACCGGCTCGGCCACCGCCCTGGCCGGCCTGCTGGCGGTCGAATCGATCCCCGCCCTGTTAATTAGTCCGCTGGCGGGGGTGATTGTAGACCGGCTGAGCCGCCGCCGGGTCATGATGGTTGCTAATTTAGTCGCTGCGCTGATGTTTGCCCTGCTACCCTTGATGGTCTCGCTCTGGCAAATCTACATCCTGGCCTTGCTCTGGCGTGTCACCATCAGCTTTATGGAGCCGGCCGAGCGGTCGCTCATTCCAGACCTGGTCGGCAAAGACAAAGTTCTGGTCGCCAATTCGGGCTTGAGTGTAGTTAACCACCTGGCCTTGATTGTCGGCCCGGCCATTGCCGGTTTCCTGGTGGCTTCCTCCAGCGCTGCGGTCGCCTTTTGGGCCAATGCAGTCAGCTTTATAATCGCGGTCTTTTTCATTTACCGGATCACCGGCGAGCTGCCCCGGACCCGGCTGGATGGGCATAGCCGGCCGGGTTGGTTTGACGACTTGAAAGTTGGCCTGCACTATGCCTTCAACAACCAGGCCCTGCGGGTGCTGCTGGTGACCACGTTTGTCGCCGCCTTTGCCGGGGCGGCCCTGGTTACCATCGAAGTGGTTTATATCAAAGAGGTGCTCGACGGCGGCGATGTGGGCTACGGACTGCTCTACTCTGTAGCCGGGGTGGGGGCGATCTTAGCCTCGGCGAACGCCATGCGCTGGGCGCGGCGTTTCACCCTGACCGGTCTGTATGTCGGCACCGTGTTGTTGACCGGACTGATGTTCTTTCCCTACGCCAACATTCAGGTCTTGTGGTTTGTTATTGTCGTCGCCGGGCTGCATACCGTACCCTGGGTGCTGGGTTATATTCTGGTGGACACCATGCTCCAACAGTGGGTCGCCGACGAGGTCCGGGGGCGCATTTTCAGCCTCATTCATACCCAGCGCAGCGCCGGGCAAGTCCTGGTCGCCGGTTTGCTGGCGCCCCTGGTGGATTGGTGGGGGCCTGTCACTGTTTTGAATCTTTCTGGAGTGATTTATACCCTGGTCGGCCTGTATGCGATTAACCGCCTGGGTGTCTTGCGCCAGGCTGAAGAAAGCGCCCTGAGCCAGGTCAGGCCGCAGGAGTCAATCTCATAAAGAGGGGGAAGACTGGATGCATGGCAGGTTGGACACTGCTTTAGCCAGTGTTCCAACCTTCTAAACTCTTACCGATTTTGATGATCAAAATTAAGTAGTTGCTGGACTTCAAGAGAACTATTAATGAACTTAACGCTTTACTTGCTGCGGCACGGGGAAACAGCTTTCAGCCGTGACAACGCCTTTTCCGGTTCAGAACTTGATATAGAGTTAACTCCAGCGGGTCTGGTCATGGCCGAGGCGTTTGCTGCGGCCTATCGCTCGCTGCCCTGGCAGGCGGTTTATGTCAGCCCGATGCGGCGCGCTGTCGCTACGGCGCAGTCGTTGTGCACCGCCCTGAATCTGGAGATGGAACTGCGTGACGGTTTGAAAGAGATGAGTTTTGGGCAGTGGGAAGGCCACTTACCCGAAACAATCGCGCGAGATTACCCGCAGGATTATCTGCGTTGGGCGGCCGATCCGGCCTGGTTTCCGCCCACCGGCGGCGAAACGGCCCGCGCCGTCGCTCGCCGGGCCATGCCGGTCGTCGAAGAAATTGTGGAGCGGTTCGTTGGCGGCAATATCCTGCTTGTCTCCCATAAAACTACCATCCGCATCATTTTATGCAGTTTGCTGGGCCTTGATTTGAGCCGCTACCGGCATCGCCTGGATTGCCCGGTTGCTTCCCTCAGTGTCGTCGAAATGAAAACCCAGGGGCCATTTCTGCGGGTTTTGGCCGACCGCAGCCATTTGAAATGATAGTTACCATTTATCCAAACGCCAATAAATTCCTGGCTAAGACCCAGGCTGTTCTGGAAAAAAACGAAGCCGCCAACAACCTGATCCTGGGGCTTAGCTTGCGGGTGAGCCGCTTTCTGCCGGTGGTTCAGCATCCACCTTACTTTGCTACGGTCACGGATAACGACGATCTGCTCCTGGCCGCGATGATGACTCCCCCGCGCTCCCTGGTCCTGTCCACCGAACTAGCCGATTGGCGTGAGCCGCTTGAACTGCTCATTCAGGAGGTAGCGGCCCATGACTGGCCCATCCCCGGCGTTACTGGATCTCCTTTGCTATCTCAAGCGTTTGCTGCGGCCTGGGCCAGCCTCAAGGGAACAACTTATCGGGTTAAGATGCGCAACCGGCTCTATGAGTTGAAGCGAGTTAATCCAGTCCCGCCCACACCCGGCCGGTTAAGAGTGGCTACAGTGAACGATCTTGAACTGGTTACCGAATGGATCTTTGCGTTTCAGAACGAAGCTCTGCAGCGGGGCAACCTGGCCGAAAGCCGCGAAGTCGCGCGCTACAGGATTAACGATCAGGACATTTACCTGTGGGAAGATAGAGAGCCGGTTTCTATGGCCGCCCAGACTCGCCCCACGCGCAGTGGGATTTGTATTAGTCTTGTTTACACCCCACCGGAACTGCGCGGGCGGGGCTATGCGACCGCCTGTGTCGCCCGGTTAAGCCAACTGTTCCTGGACTCCGGACGGAACTTTTGTGTCCTGTTTACCGACTTGTCCAATCCTACCTCTAACCGTATCTATCAAAAAATAGGCTATGCGCCTGTTTGTGATTTTACCGAATACATTTTTGATTTGGAATAACACCCTTGAAACGTTGGTCGCGCCTCGATTGGTTCATTATTCTGATTTTTGCCGCGCTGGTCATCCTGTTCTACTGGCCCATCCTGACCCCCAACCCGGCGGATCGCCGATCCTTTCCCCCCGGCGACTTCTACCTCCAATTCTGGGCCTTCACCACCTTTGACGTGCGCGAGTTGAGCGCCGGCCGCCTGCCCCTTTGGAATCCTTATAGCTTCGCCGGTTCGCCCTTCTGGGCCGACGTGCAGGCCGCCGTCTTCTATCCGCCCAGCCTGCTCACGCTGCTCCTGTCTGCGCCCTGGGGCTTTTCGGCCTTTGCCCTGGAAATCGAAGCCATTGCCCATTTCTGGCTGGCGGCCGTGTTTATGTACCTCTTCATCCGCCAGATCACGGACAGTCGTCCTGCCGCCGTCATCGCGGCCCTGACCTTCACCTTCAGCGGCTACCTGACCGGCTACCCCAGCCAGCAGTTGGCCGTCTTGGAAGCCGATGTCTGGCTGCCGCTCATTCTATATTTTCTTCATCAAGCCTATCCTCAAGAGAGAGTTGGAAGGTTGGAAGGTTGGAAGGTTGGAGATAGTCTTACCAGCCTTCCAATCTTCCAGCCCACCCTTCTCTTCCCCCTCCTCCTCGCCGGCCTCGCCTGGGGCATGACCCTCCTCGCCGGCCACCCCCAAAGCGCCTTTATCGTCGCCTGCATCAGTCTGGCCTACCTTTTATCTTTGCAATTTACGCACCACGTACCACGCACCAGCGGGGAGTCTGCCTTTGGGATGTCTCTCATCTCACGCTTTACGCTTTACGCTTTACGCTTTATGCTCCCCGCCCTCCTCTTACTCCTCACCGGCCTGGCCCTTGCCGCCATCCAATTCATCCCTGCCGTCGAGTACACCCTGCGCTCCGTCCGCGCCGAAGGGACTTACGACAAAATGTCCGGCGGCTTTCCCCTGGTGGATCTGATTCAGTTTCTCCTGCCCGGACAAATCAGCCATTACTCACCCCTGTACGTGGGTGTCGTCGGCCTGATTCTGGCCTTATGGATTATCTTTGCTGGTCCCAACCGCCACGTCGTCTTTTGGGCCATTGTCGCCTGTGCGGCCCTGTTGATTTCTTTTGGCGGCAATACCTTTCTCTACACCCCTCTCTATCTCAGCATCCCTGGCTTCTCCCTCTTCCGTGGACAGGAACGCTGGGCCTTCGCTATGGCCTTCAGCCTGGCGGTACTGGCCGGGTACGGCTTCAAAACCCTGCTGACCGCCGCTAAAACCAGCATACCTCAGAGTGAAGTCTCTCCTGAAGATGCGTCACGCATCGCGTGTCACGCATCACGCGTCCCCCATTCCCTCTCCCGCCTCACCTCCTCTCTCTTCCTCTTCTCCCTCCTCCTAACCTTCCTCTTCTTCTTTGGTCTCAACCAAACCGGCTGGACCCCCGCCAGCCCTTTCTACGGCCTCCTCGGCGCGGCGAGCCTATTAACGATCTTGCTGGCGCTGGCCTGGCTGCTCTGGCGATTTGGCCCGCGCTGGCATCCGGCCCTCTTCACCGCCTTTACCGCTGCCCTCATCTGTTTCGACCTCTTCTCCGTCAACTGGCAGACCAATCTCTACCCCCAGCCGCCCGAGTGGCACACTCAAATACCGCCGGTTGTCGCCGCTATCAAACAAGACGCTGCCGCAGCCCCCGGCGAACCCTTCCGTGTCTACAACGAATTTCGTCTCTACGACAACTACGGCATCCCTTTTGCGCTGGAAGACTTGTGGGGAGCCAGTCCCCTGCGGCCCTTGCGCTATGACCAGTTTTTGGCTCCGCCTATGCCCATCGAGCGGGCCTGGGAACTGCTCAACGTCAAATATGTCGTCACCTGGCGGAAAGAATTGTACGTGCCCTCGACCATCATTTACGAAGAGCCGGCCGAGAAAGACACCACTTATGTTCATCGGCTCAACACCGTCGGCCCCCGCGCCTGGCTGGTGGCTCAAGCCGAAACCGCCGGCGACCAGACCATCCTCCAAAAAATCGCTGACCCCAACTTCGACCGCTGGCATGTCGCCCTCCTTGAAGCGAATAGCGAATGGCCGCGAAGCGTAGCGAGTGACGTAATTCCAACCAACACGCAAGACGCTTCCGATCTCACGTATCACGTATCACGTATCACATCTCACACCTCACGTCTCACCCTCCACCTCACCACCGACGCTCCCGCCCTGCTCATCCTCAGCGAGGTTGACTACCCCGGCTGGCAAGCCACTGTAGACGGCCAATCGACGCCCATCCTCCGGGCTTATTACACCCTCCGCGCTGTGCCTGTCCCTGCCGGCGAACACACCGTTGAACTGACCTTCCGGCCTTTCAGTTTTACCGTTGGCGCCATTATTACTGTCTTGAGCATCCTTTTAATTGGTGCGGCACTTTTCCTCACCTGGCGGATAAGGCCCTAAATGAGTTCGCCCCACCCTTCAAATCTCACGCGCGGTTACACCATTGCCCTCATGAGCGCGGCTATCCTCTCCACCACCGCTATTTTCATCCGTTATCTGACCCAAACCTACCACATCCCGTCGCTGGTACTGGCCTTTTGGCGCGACGGACTGGTGGCCCTGACTCTCGTGCCGGTGCTCGGCTGGCTGTTCCCTCGCCTGCTCCGGGTGAAGCGCCCCCATTTGACCTATCTCGTCGTCTACGGCCTGGTGCTGGCTGTCTTCAACGCCCTGTGGACTCTGTCGGTGGCCCTGAACGGGGCGGCGGTTTCCACGGTGCTGGCTTACTGCTCCGCCGCGTTCACGGCGCTGCTGGGCTGGTGGTTCCTCAACGAACGCCTGGATTGGGCCAAGCTCCTGGCGGTCACCCTCTGCCTGGGCGGCTGCGGCCTGGTTTCAGGAGCATTGGATCCAGCGGCCTGGCAGACGAATTGGGTGGGTATTCTGACCGGGATACTCTCCGGCCTGGGCTACGCGGTCTACAGCATGATGGGGCGCTCGGCCTCACAGCGCGGCCTGAACCCCTGGACCACCCTGTTCTACACTTTCGGCTTTGCCACCGTCTTCTTACTGCTCTTCAACCTGCTGCCGGGCGGAGTTTTGCCCGGCGCGGCGGCCCGTCCCGCCGACCTCTTTTGGCTGGGGAACAGCCTGGCCGGTTGGGGGATTTTGTTCCTGCTGGCGGCGGGTCCGACGATAGCCGGATTCGGGCTGTATAACGTCAGCCTGGGCTATTTGCCCTCCAGCGTAGCCAACCTGGTGGCGACCCTGGAGCCGGCCTTCACGGCGGTGATTGCTTATTTCCTGTTGGGCGAGCGCCTGAACTGGGTGCAGCTTGGCGGCAGCCTGCTGATTCTGACCGGGGTCGCCTTCTTGAGACTCTATGAAGGCTGGCTGGGCGATCTGCCTGCGGCTGAGACGGCCCAACCCCGGCCAGGCCAGCAGCGGGCCAGGACAACCCGCTAAAGACACCAAGCTTTCTGCCAAGTTAACACAGATTTCCGAGAAGGGCTGCACGCCTTGCTGGAGTCCGTTGCCGATCTGGAGGTCGTCGGCGAAGCGGCGACGGGCGAGGAAGCAGTCGCCCTGGCCGCCCGCCTCCAGCCGGACGTGATTTTGATGGACATCAACATGCCCGGCCTCAACGGTATCGAGGCCACCCGGCGCATTCTGCACACCAGCCCGCACATCAGCGTGCTTATGCTGACCATGTTTGAAGATGACGACTCGGTCTTTGCCGCCGTGCGGGCCGGGGCGCGCGGCTATGTGCTCAAGGGCGCGCTCAAGGCCGAAATCTTGCGGGCCATCCAAGTGGTTAGCAGCGGCGAGGCCATTTTCGGCCCGGCCATTGCCCGCAGATTGATCCACTTCTTTGCCGGCCCCCGACCCGCCGCGCCGCAAATTTTCCCAGAGCTAACCGACCGCGAGCGCGAAATCTTAACGCTGATGACCCAACACCTGACCAACCCGGAAATTGCCGAGCGGCTGGCCATCAGCCAGAAGACGGTGCGCAATCAAGTTTCCAACATCCTCAGCAAGCTGCAAGTCGTGGACCGGGCCCAGGCCATCATCAAGGCGCGAGAAGCCGGCCTGGGGTTATAATAACCTGGGTTCGACATTTTACCGAAAATCATCCTGAGTAGGGCCTAAGCCCGTATCGAAGGGTGATTTTCGGTTTATTGTCTGACGATCCCGGTATAAACAGACATATCCATTTCGTAACGCTGGCTGTAACGATTCCGGGACGATGGCAGACTAAACTACAGATAGCTTAAAAATGAAGCTGCAAAGGGGAAATGAAAAATGGACGAAAAAACTCTGATTAAACTGCTGCAATTACAATTTGAGCATGAGCGCAAGCTGCGCGAATTTGCCGGCAAGCTCAATCTGAATTATTTGGAGATAGATTTACTGAGCGTCGTGCTGGATGCCGTCGGCGTGCCGGCCGACAACACCCTGGAGCAAATTGGCAAATACGGCTACGGCGCCTGGCTCGATCAGCCCGACACCGTTTCCAGGGCCTGGTACTACGATGAGTTTCAACGGCAGGTAGCTCACGGCACTTATGAGGAAGCCCAGGCTTATTTAGAAAGTGTGATCGTGACCAGCACCTTTCAATACATGCTGAATAGCCATAAGGTCGAAATGGCCTTCGTCGCCGCCTGATAACCTCACGCTTCACTTACAGACCTGCCAGGTTTGAAAAACCTGGCAGGTCTTATTAATTTTGGGAGCGCCCCAATTTTTAGGAAAGACCGCAGAGGTTTTTAAAACCTCTGCGGTCTGCCTGAAATCTGGGACAGACCTTATTTTTGGGAGATTGTCAGGGGAAAATGGGTGTGCTACAATAGATGCTTAACAAAGGACAAGCTGCAGAGGTACTATGACCCATCTTCCCGTTCAAATCGAGCTATACTCCGATGTTCACTGCCCCTACGCCTATCTGACCGTGTACCGCTGGCGCAAGCTGCGGGTCGAATACGCCGGGAAAATCAGCTTGATCCGGCGCAGCCTGGCCCTGGAGTACATCAACCGCCGGTCCACGCCCCACAACATTATCAATGCCGAAACCCCGATTTTAATGCTGGAAGAGCTGGATATTCCTTACCATCCCTGGCACCGGCCGCTCAGCGAATGGCCGGTGACGATGTGGCCCGCCTTTGAGGCCATTAAATGCGCCGAACTCCAGGAGCCGGAACACGCCGACGAGCTGGATTGGGCCGTCCGCCAGGCCTTTTTTGCCGAAAGCCGCTGCATCTCCATGCGCCACGTCCTGTTTGAGCTGGCCGAAGCGGTGGGCTTGGAGATGACCGGCTTTGCCGAGGCGTTTGACAGCGGCCTTACCAAGCGCCAGGTGCTGCAAGAGGCCCGGCTGGGCTGGGAGACCCTGAAAGTGGAAGGCAGCCCGACCTTTGTCTTGCCCTCCGGCGAGCAGCTCTCCTACCTGGCCCTGCCCAAGGTCAAGATGGACCCCCAGCGCAATTACCGCGCCGCCGCCGTCGAGCCGGCCCCTTGTTCCGGCCCCGCCTGCCTGGACCTCTACCGCCGCTTGTTTGACCAGGCCCTCACGGTCGCTGATAGCCAAATTCGGTAATGGTTGGGGCGAACGGCCGGTCGTTCGCCCCTGTTTTTTGTCCTCGGTCCATCTGGCTTATCCTCCATGCCCCCCGAACTTTTCAAAAATCACCGTTTGATTTTTAAAAAATGACTGCTTGATTCTTGCAGAATCACCGCTTGATTCGAGTCGAACCACTGCTTGATTCTGGTAGAATCACCACTTGACTCGACTCGAATCACTGCTTGATTTTTAAAAAATGACTGCTTGATTCTTGAAAAATCACCGTCATATCTCGGCTCGCCCTTAGCTGGGGCGCAGATCGGCCTTGGTTTGAGGACGAACCGGCAGGGCTGGGGTTGTAAGGATTGTCAGGGGGAGAGAAGGATGATACAATAGGATAGGTGGAAAAGCTGTCTGACCAGCGCGAAGCAATGTGCTACACAGAACGATGGTTCTCGCTACGCCCACAAATTACATTATACCATAACTATGTGGGCTAATTGAAGCTTATTCGTGATATACTACTATACAATATCAGACAATCAACCATACACAGAATTAAGCGTGACAAAGGCTCCGTTTACAGATGATACCCAGATGACAAGGATATTCTGCAAACGAAGATAGAAGTTATGTACATCAACTATTCAAATGAAAGTGGCTTTTTTCTGCATGGGAGTGCAGAAGATTTGCTATGTGCGGAGGCTGTTAAACCTTATATTGGCAGAGTTGACCTGATTTTTACATCACCTCCTTTCTTACTGAATCGTAAAAAGAAATATGGCAATCTTGATGGTCAGAAATATGTCCAATGGATTGCTAGCTTTGCACCCATTTTCAAACAAATTCTAAGGCCCACTGGTTCTGTCGTAATTGAAATGGGAAATTCGTGGGAGCGGGGTCAGCCAACAATGAGTACGCTTGGTATACGAGCTCTGTTGGCATTTCTTGACGAAGGCGAATTTTGCTTGTGTCAACAATTTGTCTGGCATAATCCGGCCCGTTTACCAAGCCCCGCTCAGTGGGTTAACGTCGAGCGGATACGAGTAAAGGATTCATTTACTCATATTTGGTGGATGTCGCCTTCAACACGCCCAAAGGCCAATAATCGAAATATCTTAACAGAGTACAGTGATTCTATGAAGAAGTTATTAGAGTCGCAAAAGTATAACGCTGGGAAGCGACCTTCTGAACATCATATTGGAGAATCATCATTTCTCACTAACAATAATGGTGCAATACCTCCTAATGTGATCACTCTGTCTAATACAGGAGCAAACTCTCGTTATTTAAGCTACTGTAGAGAACACGGTCTTGAAGTTCATCCGGCACGAATGCCAATTGATCTCCCTAAATTCTTTATTAGGTTTCTCACAGATCCTGGTGATGTAGTTTTGGACCCATTTGCTGGAAGCAACACCACGGGCGCTGCTGCTCACGAGACTAACCGCAAGTGGATCGCAGTTGAAACCGAAGAAATATATATTCAGGGATCAAAGGGTTATTTTACAGAGAGTTAATCCACTCAAAACTAATGCTGAAATAGAACTATGGCTCGTATCTGTGTTAAGAAAAAGTGGTATGAACAGGTCGAACCCTCGACGTTTTCAGAAGAAGAGTTTGAAACGCGTGTGGCCGTACATGCACCGTCAGTTTATCCTTTCTATCATGTTTTGCCATTCAAGAAACCTTTGCGAACACCAGATGATACTGTAGAGACAGGAGTGTCTCGTGTGATCCCGGATCTTGTGTTCATTGCCAAAGATTACTCTGAGTGGTGGATAGTTGAAGTCGAGATGGCCTATCATAACTTCAATAGTCACGTAAAGCCACAAATTGTAAAGTTACTAAATGCCGAATACAGTGTAGAAGAAGTAGACTTTCTATGCTCAAAGTATGATTTTCTGGATCGCACCAGTATGATGCGATTGGTGGGGAATTCTTCTACTCGTGTCCTTGTAATCATAAATCAAAATAAACCTGAGTGGGCACGCTATTGGACAAGAAACGTTGTATTTGCAACATTTGAGCTTTTCCGTTCTAACGACAACTATGAGGTTTTTCGAGTGAATGGTCAGTATCCAAGTGTACTGATTGATAGGTTATCAACCTGTACATTTCATTCATTAGTTCCAAGGCTGCTAGGTATTGATGAGCCAAGTAAACTTAAGATAGGCCGTAACAACATCATAAAGCTTTTGTTCAATAACTGTGTGACTGAATGGCGGCGTATCAAAGAGGGCAAGCAGATCTGGCTAACAGCTGTTAATCGTGATCCACTCAATTCACGACATCAGTACTCAATTTATCGACAGAATGACGGGCAGCTTGTTCTACAGCGTGAATGGGCAACTGAATCTGAGGATAGATATGTCGACTGATACTATTCCACTTGAAATTGGACTCAACACTATTACATCGTACAAACGCCTGGCGTATACTCCTTGGCATGCAATAGCTGAGTTTGTAGATAACTCCACGCAGTCTTTCTACAATAATGAAGCTGAACTAAGAAGACACGCTCCAGAGGGAGAGAGACCGCTGACAGTACGAGTCGAATATGACAGGGACCGCGATTATTTCTCTATCACAGATAATGCAATGGGGATGTCGTTGGAAGAACTCAAAAGTGCTATGTTTGTCGCACGACCTCCAGTGAATACCACAGGTCGCTCGAAGTATGGTATGGGCCTTAAGACTGCTGCAAGTTGGATCGGAAATCTTTGGAAGGTCAGGACTAAGAAGTTAGGTCAAACAACAGAATATACTTTGACTGTAGATGTAGAGGTCGTCGCCGCCGGAAATAATCGCCTTGATCTCGGTATTAAGGATGACTGTCCACCGAGCGAGCACTACACAATTATTGAGATTGGACGACATAACCGAAAATTCCATACAAAAACGCTATCAAAAATTGGTGACTATTTGAGTTCAATGTATCGAGAAGATTTTCGAAAAGGCATTCTAAGCCTTTTTTGGAAAGATGAGATGCTCACATGGCGAGAGATTGATGAGGAATTGCTCAGGGATCGTGAGGAGAAAATTCTACAAGATTATTTTGATTTTACTATTCCTAGCGTGGATGAAAACGGAAATGAGACAGAGAAAAAAGTTGTTGGTTGGGTAGGGGTTCTTAGAGAGGGTAGTCGGTCAAAAGCCGGATTTTCAATCCTGCATTCTGGGCGAGTAATTAAAGGGTGGCCAGAAGCCTGGCGCCCGGAGTCGTTATATGGACAAATTCAAGGTTCCAATGACCTAATCAACCAACGGCTTGTGGGTGAAATCCACTTGGACGATTTTGATGTTAGTCACACCAAAGACGATATTTTGTGGCTTGGTGATGAAGAGGATTTAGTACAAGAGCAATTAAGACTACACTGTGGTAATTTCCGTGAAATTGCTCGTACATATCGGCGAAGTCGAGATGATGAACGAGGGCCTACCGAAGCTGCAATTCGCACAGCAGTCGATAGGCTTCGACGTGAGCTTCGCTCTCCAGAAATAGCTGATTTGATTGGTTCTAATCCATTACTTCCTGAGTCTCTTGTTGAGGAAGTCGTTGAGGCAGTGAGAAACTCTGTTGTGGGCAAGTTTCCTGAGACATTCACTGCTAATATTGAAGGTATCGAGATAAGAGGCTATATTGACGAGATGTCAGTAAATGATCCTTATCTCACAATTGATACGGCCAATGCGACAGAGATTATCATTATTGTAAATGCCTCGCATCCCCACTGGAATGAACTTAAGGGTTCCGATGGTGTGCTCAATTACCTCCGACATTGTACCTATGATGGAATTGCTGAAGCTCAGGCTAGAGATCGTAGTGCGAGATCTGCCCGTATTAACCCGAATACGGTCAAACTATTCAAAGATCGGCTCTTAAGAATTCCCCTTGAAATTGAACAAAACTCTCAAGATTTGAGCGAAAGCGGTCAAATCGATTCAGAAGAGTAAACTAACACCTAACAATCAGTTTGAATAGAATAACAACCAACCAGTATGCTGTGTATCTTGCAAAACCCTCGTCTGCTCGCTGGGGCCAGCGAGTCCGGTCGGGGCTGTAGTGGGGGCTTCAGTCGTCGCAGGGGCTGGGCCGGAGAGGTCGGTGGGCGATCAGCAGAGACATTTTTCGGGGTGGTCTGTTCTAAAAGATAATGGTATGGTAGGGTAGCTTGCGCGTCGGGCGATAGGTCGTTAGGTGAAATCACCCATAAATACTCTTGGGGAGTTGCAATATGAATGAAGCGAACAAGACCAATACCTTTGCAACCGCCGCAGAAAAAGATGGACTGCTTGAGGAATATCGAACCCTTAGAAGCGAAATCCTCAATGCCCAAGGACGGCGATTACAGACCATTTCGCTAACAGTCGGCGCTTTTGGGGTGATATTATCCGTAACAGCCGGGGCGGTGTTAGGATCAGATATTACCTCACCCGAAACGCGCTTACTTGTATCAATCGGTGGCGCTGTTGCCCTTTACGCAGTTCTTATTCCCAGCCTAATTATGATTATATCAACTCAACAAACTGTACAAAGATTAGGCGAATATATCCGCATCTTCATCGAGCCGCGTATTCCTGGTCTAAATTGGGAGCATCGCTGGTACAATTTTAAGCGACAACGCCGGTTTAAGGGCGGTCTTCGTAGTACGGGAACGATTTATTACTTTCTTTCGCTTGTTCCATTATTACTTCCCCTATATGCAGCAAGCCAAAGTGTTCAGAACTGGCTGCTGCTCTTAATACTTGTTCCGTTTGCGTGTTGGGCGATTTACCTAACCTACGATTTGCAGGCTGCTATTTCAGCGGGCTGGAAGTGGTCTCGCTGGGATGACTACAAAGAGTCAGACTCAAAAGGGGGTACGGACTAACGAATACCCTGGCGGTATGGCCCGTTGGGATGATCTTGAGGTCATGGTTTCGCAAGGCGACTTGCGCAGTAGGCTTCTACGGAGAAACTTTACAGCCAGATGAGGAGGAATAAACTATGGACAGAGTCCTTTTCACCCATTTAGAACACGGCGACGACATCATCATCTCCCTGAGTTGTGACGAAGCGTCGGCCTTTGGGGTGGATGGCTTCATCATTCAACGAAACGCCCGGTACGAGCCTTTTCTTAGCCCCAACGAGCGCGGCGCTAGTGTAGAATGGGAAGCTGATGATATTATCGTCCTGCTGGATAAGGTCTTCATTCGCCGGGATGAGTTGAAAATAAAGACCAAAGGCAAGGTGCGCAACTATCACTTTGACCTGACCGCCCTCTCCGATGAAGAGTATAAGGCCCTGGTCAAGCATTTTCATTTGATCAATTTCGACGGCTCGATAAAGATTGAAGTAGCCGGGCGCAAACTGTAGGTCCCGTTTTTAACGGAACAACTTATCTTGAGTAGTCCAATTTGAAAAAAACCAATGTCACCACCCAAACGTTACCCATACCCTCATCCCGAAATGATTGCTCGAGCCAAAGAGTTACGCCGGCCCCTTACCCCTCAGGAAGCCAAATTGTGGCAGTGCCTCAAGGGCAAACAATTCTTTGGACTCAAATTCCGGCGGCAGCACCCTTTGCATCAGTTCATTCTGGACTTTTACTGCCACGAAAAGCGCTTAGTGATCGAGATTGATGGAGAGAGCCATGCTGAACTCGCTCACCAGCGCTACGATCAGGCGCGGACTGAGTGGTTAGAGCAGCATGGACTTCGGGTTATCCGTTTTCAGAATCGAGAGGTTGATGGCAACTTGGAAGGGGTACTGGATGAAATTGTACGCCAGTGTGGAGTGTTGCCCCCCTCCAACTCCCCCCAAAGGGGGGAGAGCCAACAAAGTCCCCCCTCCGGGGGGATTTAGGGGGGCAAGTACACCATCAATCCACCATCGAAAATCCAAAATCCAAAATCCAAAATCTGGCTGGCCTTCGTCGCCGTTACCCTCATCGCCTTCTTCCTTCGCTTCTACCGCCTGGCCGACCATCCCCTGGGTCTCTTTTTCGATCCGGCCATCAACGGCCTCGACGCCCTCCGCTTGATGCAGCGCGGCGGCCCTGTCCTCTTCTTCCCCACCAACGGCGGCCGCGAAGCCCTGTTGATTTATCTGCTCATCCCCTTCATCTGGCTGTTTGGCCCGACTCCCTTTGCCTTCCGCCTCCAACCGGCTGTCATCAGTTTGCTGAACGTGGTTTGCCTCTTTGCCTTCCTCTATAATTTACGATTTACGATTTACGATTTACGATTTACGCAACATGTAACACGCTTCACGCCTCACGCTTCACGCCTTTGGCTTGCCACCCTCGCCGGTCTGACCCTGGCTGTCTCCTCCTGGCACCTCGGCATCAGCCGCGGCGACCAGCGCCCGCTGACGGTGCCGCTGCTGGCGGTATTGGTCTTTTGGTTTTTCCTTAAGGGTTGGACCACCAACCAAAAACGCTGGTTCCTTCTCTCCGGCCTGTTCTTGGGCCTGGGCTTCCACACCTACTCCGCCGCCCGCCTGCTGCCCCTGATCTTAATCCTGGCCTGGCTGCCCGAATTTTTCCTGCACAACACGCAAGACGCAACAGAGCGCAGCCTCCCCTGGGAACGCTTTACGCTTTACGCTTTACGCTTTACACTCCTCCTCCTCCCCGCCCTCCTCGTCGCCGCGCCGATGCTCTGGTACTTCGCCGCTCATCCAGCCCAATTCAGCGCCCGCGCTGCCTCAGTCATGGTCTGGAGCTATCTTGACACACCCGGCGACATCCTGGCCGAGCTGGGCCGCAACCTGCTGCGGGTATTGGGCTTTTTCTGCTGCGCCGGCAGTCCCAACGCGATTTTCGGCCTGCCCGGCTACCCCGGCCTCTCGCCCCTCCTGGCCCCCTTCCTGCTGCTCGGCCTGATCATTGCCCTCAAAAACTGGCGCGGCCTCTTCTCCCGGCTGGTCGCATTATGGTGGCTCATCGGTATCTCTCCCTCGATCATCGCCATCGAAGCGCCTCATCCCCTGCGCATGATCGTCGCCCTGCCCGCTACCGCCATCCTCGTCGCCTTCGGCCTCGTTTGGGTGTCGGGGGCCGGGGGCCAGGTGTTGGGTTTTACGCATCGCGCATCAGTGCCAAGCCTCCCCTGGGGACGCCTCACGCCTCACGTCTCACGCTTTACGCTTTACGCTCTCCCCCTCCTTCTCATCCTCGCCACCCTCCCCGGCGCCTTCTCGGCCTACTTTATCGAGTGGACCCGGCTGCCGGTGACCCAGGGTATTTACGATTACGGCGCGGTTGCCATCCGCGATGCGGTGCTGGCGCATGCCGACGATGCCCGGCCCATTTATTTGCCTTTAGCTCGCTTCAATGACCCCCCGCTTCTCTTCTACCTGAGCGGCAGATTCCGGCGTGAGGCCGTTCTTTCGGCTCCACCCGCCTCTTCCGCCCTCATCATCTCTCCCGAAAAGAATGAGCGTGATTCGGTCTGGGTTCGGCTGCAAGGCGATACCGCCGCCATCCTTCCCCCGCTGACCGCCGAAGGACAGCAGTTAATCCAGACCGCCCTGGCCGGCGGTTCGACCCAGGCCGTCCAGACCCCGCGCGGTGAAACGGTGGCCCGGCTGGCTTCTCTCCCCACCGACCCGGCCATCTTTCTCCAGCAGCCTGCCCGCCCGCTGGCGGCTGTCTTTGGCCCGGCCCGGCTGGTGGGGGCGGCTTACCCCGCGACGATTGATCCAACCGCCGCCACGCTGCCGGTCACGCTCTACTGGCAGGCCATCCAGCCCATGCGGGATGATTACGAAGTCATTCTGCACCTGGTTGATGACAGCCGCCACGTGGTGGGCGACGGCACGGCCCGCCCTAATGATTGGGTCTATCCGACCACCTTCTGGCGGCCCGGCCTCGACACCGTTGCCGCGCAGCAGACGGTCAAGTTGGAAACCGAGCCGCTTACACTGGGCCGCTACTGGCTGGCCGTCGCCCTCTTCGACCCGGCGGCCGGTCGCCGCCTCCCTTTAACCGGGGGCAGCAGCGACTCGCCGGATACGTTCTTTATCGGCCCGTTGAAGATTCCACTGCCACCGCCGCCTTCTTTGCCGCTGTCGGCGGAAGCAGGAGCGGCGTTTGGAAATCTCATCCAACTCTCCGGGGTCAGGCTCGACACACCCACCCTCTCTGCCGGAGAGCCGGTACAGCTCAGCCTGCTCTGGCAGGCGCTGGACACTCCACCGCTGGATTACACCGTCTTTGTCCATCTGCTTGACGCCGGCGATAATGTCGTTGCCGGCAATGATACCCAGCCGGTCAACAACACCTATCCCACCACCATCTGGTCGCCCGGCGAGCGCATCCTCGACCGCCACACCTTGCCCACGCCTGCTTCCCTGCCACCCGGCCAGTATCGCCTGGCTATCGGCCTGTATTATCAACCGACCGGGGAACGCCTGCCGCTGTCCATGGTAGAGGGTCCCCCAGACCCCCAGGGACAGTTAATTATCAACCCGTCCATCACAATCAGCACTAGCCCTTGACCGTTGCCCTCTGATTACTGACCCCCGTCTGCCGTCTGCTGTCAACCGTCTACCCTTCTTGGTACCCATTCTCTATTGTTCCGCTTCGCCGTCTATGTTATGCTTGACTTGTTGAGAAATTGATGAGTGCGGCGGGATGAGACCCGCACCCGCCCCGTTCTTTACCAACCCAGTGGGTTATGGTTACGCTTATGAGCCTTTTTTGGACTCTCCTGAGCCGGTTTCAGCGGCGCTCCTGTCATCTCTCCCCAGCTTCAGCAGTTGTCGGGCTGTTTGGGCGTATCCAAATGAAGGGAAAGCCGGGATTTTTTGCTCGCCTGGCTGTTCCTAACCTTACCTTGGGTTGGCCTCCTCTGGCTGTTGTTACAGTCAGCCCCACCTTATCTCAGCTTAGAAAAATTAATCGTGTCTT
The DNA here is from genome assembly GCA_016860845.1 of Chloroflexota bacterium. The sequence goes on along the minus strand of BOKF01000026.1, from coordinate 59,327 downwards.
TTTTATCTGGCTCTTTTTGGCGCTCATTCTGGGGAGCTGGCTCCGGCCTGTGCCAGCCACTCAGGCCCAAACAATGGCCCAGGCAGAGACACCCTTCGGCCTGACGCTGGCCATCGCCGGCCCCTCAACCGTTAATATTGGCGACACCTTTGAAATCCAGGTGCTCTTCGATAACCCCTCGCCTGCCGGTGTTTTTGGCTACCAATTTGGGCTAACCTGGAACAGCGCCGCCGTTATGCCGGTTGACCCAGCGCCTATCCTCAGCCCCGAATTTCCCCTTATCGCCCAAAATGAAGTCGCCAACGGGCAGCTTGCCGTAGCCGCCAGCCGCCAGGGCGATGTGCCCGACCTGCCCGGTTCGCTGACCCTGCTGACCTGGCGGTTCCAGGCTGTCGCGCCCACCGGCGTTGACTCAGCCCGCTTTGATCTGGTGGCGCCCACCCTGGGGCAAAAGGATGGCACAGCGCTGCCGCTGGAGGCAGTGACCCACCTGGCTGTGGCGGTGGTCGAACCGGCTCCCCAGCGTGGCACTCTGCTTGGCCGGGTACAAGTTGAAGGCCGCGCTTCCGGCAGCCAGACCAATATTAACATCCTGATCAACGAGTTGGGCCTGGCCGTCGTTGCTGCGCCCGGCGGCGAGTTTGCCTTCGCCGACCTTGACTTTGGCGCTTATACTTTGACCGCCAGCAGCCCCGGTTTTCTAAGGGCAATTTGTAACGTGACTCATCAGAGTGAGCTGACCACTTTGGCTGGTCTCACCCTGCTGGCCGGCGATCTCAACGACGACGGCGTCATTGACGTAGCCGATGCTGCGGCGCTGGGCCTGGCGATTGGCAGCAGTAGTCCCGGTGCAGTAGCTGATCTGAATGTGGATGGAACGGTCAATGTACTCGATTTAATTCCGCTGGCTGTTAATTTTGGGCAGTCGGCGGCCGCTCATCCCTGGCTTTGCCAACCGTAAAAAAATGGAGGAAATAACTGATGAAAAGTTCAAATAAATTTTTCTCATTCAAAATCGTCTGCTTATCCGTCATCCTGCTGGCACTGTTTGCCTTGGCCCCCCTGGCCCTGGCCCAGAACGGGACGCGGGTGTATCTCCAACCGGTCGAGGTGGCCAGCGGGCTTTTGACGGTCGAGGTGCTGGCCGAAAATGTGACCGATCTGTATGGCATAGAGCTTCACCTCAAATATGACCCGACCGTGTTGGAAATTCAAGACGGCAAAGCGGACCAGGAGGGCATCCAGATTGAGCCGGGCGCCCTGCTGCCGGTCAATCAGGGGTTTGTGGTGGCCAATCAGGTGGATCAAGGCCAGGGGACCATCCTCTATGCGCTGACCCTGCTCAACCCGGCTCCACCGGTTAAAGGCAGCGGGCCGGTGGCCCGGATAACTTTCAAAGTATTGCAGGATGTGCCCTCAACCATCAGCATCGAACAGGCTACCCTGGTCTCGGTCAATTTGCAGACCATTCCCAGCGAATTGGTTCCCCTGACAGTCGGCGGCTCCGCAGGGAGCCAGAGCAGCGGCTTTCCGTGGTGGATCATTGGGGCCGTGGTGTTGGGGCTGGGCGTGGTGGTTCTGGGCGGATTGGCGGCGCTGGTCAGTTTCAACAAAAAAGCCCGCCCCCAGACTCCTGAAAAATCCGTTCGAGGGTCTGGCAGCCGCCCCAGCGCCTTCAAAGAGATGCGCTAAGTACAAGCAAAAAAGTGTTAGGCAACTCCAAGAAAATAATTATCCAAAGTCCGTGATACGTAATGCGTGATGCGTGATGGTATCCAGGCAAGATTTCTTACGCATCACGTATCACGCATCAAGCCGGTGAGAACAATTGGATGATTTAAATCTTGGAACTGCCTTAACGGATTGTTGTAGCGACTTCAGTCGCCAAGCTTGCCTAAAAACGACTGAAGTCGCCACTACGAACCCTTCACAATTTACTTGTTTGCACTTAGATTGAACACCACCTTATTATCTTTCTACAGGCCATAATTTACCACGGAGAGCGCACACTTGCCCCTGGCGCGGCAAGTGCCAGGGGAAGGACGCTGAGATTAAATAAGAAAGACCTCTGCGTTCTCGGCGTACTCTGCGGTAAAAAATATGGCGATTGAACGATCAAAGTCGGTCATTCACACGCTTAGAATGATCCTGCCGATGAACCAGGCAAATCGGCTTAAGAACCAAATCTCCTCGTCATGGGAGGCTTCCCCGGCTGAACATGGGCGGAAGCCTTTCCGCCATTTTCCCGCTCCCCAGGACCGGCAGCTTTACGCAATCATCACGCTCCTGCTCACCTCACTTTTGGTCGTCCTGCTTTATTTACTCCTGCCTCTTTTCTCATTTCAATTGGCCGGTTCCGCGCTCGTCTATGGACTGGTCAGCCTGTGTCTCTTTGCCTGTCTGCACCCCTGGTTGGAACTATTCCTGGAACGGCGATTTTACCCGGAACGATTTCTCTACCGCCAGTTGGTCGAGGATTATGGCCGGGTTGTCCGCCAAACGTCGGACCTGGACACCTTGCTGCCCTTCGTCGCCTCAACTCTAGCTACGACGCTGCATCGCCAAAGTGTCGCGATCTGGTTCTACCAGGCCGAAGACAGCCTGCTGGTTTTGGCCCATGTCGAAGGGACGCTGGCTGTCGAGGATTTGGTTGAATTGCCGCTTGACTTGCCGCAGGGGCCATTGCTCGGGACCCAACCGGTTTTGGCTTTGCCGGAGAGCGCCCTGCGCCAGGGCTTGCTGCTGCTGGGCGTCGAGACCGTCGCTGCGTTGAGTTTACAGGATGAACTGGTGGGTTTGATTGGCCTGGGCCAGGGGATGCAGGGTCAATCCAGCGGTCCCGAGACACTGCAAGTGCTGGATTGGATGGCCGCGCAACTGGCGCTGGCGGTCAAGAACGCCCGTCTCATCGCCGAGTTGGCCGAAACATTGGACAAACTGCAACTGGCCTACCGCCGGACGATTGATGCCCAGGATGAGGAACGCCGCAATCTGGCGGTGGAACTCCATGACGACATTTTGAGCCGTCTGACGACCATGGGCATGACCCTGAGCAGCAGCCAGCGCCAATTGGCCAGCGACCCGGCCCGGCTGCAAGCCTGCCTGGAGCTGTTGGGCCAGGAGACGCGCTACTTGAATGGCCGCTTGCGCGAGATAACCCAGGGACTGCACCCGGCGGTGCTGGCCGACCTGGGCCTTATTGCCGCCCTCCAAGCCTATATGGACTCGCTGAGCAAACTGGCGCTGCCGGCCTCGGCCCCCCGTACAATTGATCTGACCGCCCAAGGCTTCGACGGGTCGCGAATTGACGATCCCAAATTAGAACGGGACTTGTATTATATCACCCGCCAGGCGCTTGACAATGCCATTAAACATGCTCAGGCCGAGCAAGTTTTTATCCACCTGCGCTGGCGTGACGACGCCGTGACCGTCACGATCCAGGATACGGGCGTTGGGTTAAAGGCCGCGCCTGAATTGTTGATGGGGCAGCGGGGTCATTTGGGCTTGTTGTCGCTGCACGAGCGGGTTCTGGCCTGGCAGGGCCGCCTCAGCTTCCAGACCGGGCCGGGCCAGGGCACCACGGTTTACGCCCGCCTGCCCATCCACCAACCCAGCCCCAATCCAACCCATTTGCAGGCGTTTACCCATTATTTAAGGAGTAAGGAGTAGGTAGTAGGGAGTAAGGGGAAAAAACCTGCTTCTTCCCCTACTTCTTACTCCTTACTTCCTACTCCCTATTGCCCTGCCTGCAAAAACAGCAAGACCGCCATGACGCGCGGATTGTGGGTGACTTCGCTGGTCAAATTCAGCTTGGAGAAAATATTGTTGACGTGGCTTTCGACGGTGCGCTCGCTGACCGAGAGGCGCTGGGCAATGGCGCTGTTGGTGTAGCCTTCGGCCATCAAGCCAAGGACTTCTTGCTCTCGCCGGGTCAACTGGTTGAGTTGGGCCTGGGGCCGGGCCGAAGCCAGATGCAGCAGCTCATCCTGGATTTCGGGAGCTAAAATGGCCCCGCCATCGGCCACTACCTCGATGGCCCGGACCAACTCCGCCGGTTCGTTGAGGGTGGTTTTGAGGAGATAGGCTTTGCCGGCAGTGCCATCCCGCAGAAAGGCTTCGGCATACTGGCGCTGGCTGTGGTGCGAGAACAGGACAATGCCGATGTGAGGCAGCGCTGCCCGAATCTGTTTGGCCGCTTCGATGCCGTTGAGCTTGGGCATCTGGATGTCTAACAAGGCCACGTCGGGCTGCAAGTGCTCTGCCCCCTCGACGGCAGTTTGGCCGTCAGCGACGGATGCGATCACGGCAATATGCGGCGCGATCTGCAAAGCGTGCAGATAAGCCTCGCGCAGAATGGTTTGGTCTTCGGCAATCAAAACGCGGATCATAACTCCATCTTATGCCAACTCTTTTCCGGCGTCAATAGGTTATCTTTACCCATTCACAATTCAAAATTCTTTCCTCTCCCCCTCCGTGCCAATACGGATAGGACCCTCCCTAAAACCACTGAAAAATTTTCCGCATTGCTACCGTTGAGACAGGGCGAGCAATCGGTTATGATGAAACTGGCCGTATGGTCCATAGCGGCGCTTAGTTTAGGCTGAAATACCTCCCCGTGAGGTTGGAGGATTATAGGTAACTGATTTTTGATTGAGGAAAGGAGGGTGACCGCGCCACCAAGCCAAAAACCCGGACAAGGTCTGCTTCAGTTCAATCAATTTAACTCAATGTGACATGGAGGCTTAACTAATGAAACAAAAAAATTTACGTAAAACGACGTGGCTTCTCTTGCTTGTACTGCTTCTGGCGGCGGTGACGGTTCTGCCCGCGGCCGCTCAAGAGCCAGAGGGCGACGTAAGCGTTCAGGTGGTAGATTTCGCCGCTTTCCTCTGGAATCCGGCTGCGACCAGTGTTTCGAGAGGGGATGGCACGGTCGTGCAAAAACTCGATGTTCAAGGTGCGTCGGAAATTTCGGGGATGACCCTGGCTATTGGCTATAATGCTTCGGTTGTCTCCCCGCAGGATGTCCGGCCGGGCGACCTGTTACCGGGGACGCGCGGGGTTGACTACTTCTTTACCGTTCAGACCGGCGGTCCTGCGCTGGCTTGCGGGGGTGACGCCTCATTTAGCGTCAATCTTGTTTACTTTAATCCCACCGTTACGATCAATGGCAGCGGCAGTGTGCTTGACATTGTCTGGCGCAGTGATCCCGACGCGGCGGTCGGTGATGTGGCGACTGTCTGTTTGGATGGGGCCACTTCTCTGGTTACAGACAACGGCGGCTTCCCCGGCCCGGCGGTGGTTAATACCGCTGCAATCATCACGGTGATTGCGCCCAGCATCTTTACCTTCCAGATTGGGCTGGAAGGGGGCAAAGATGCCGGGCTGATCGTCGGTGCGGTGCCTGAATTTATCTTTACCGATGTCAAGATCAATGGCATCTACCCATGTGATGGCGGCAGCGTGGGTCCGGCCGGTATCTGTCCTTTCAATAACAGCAGCGTGCCGCCGCCCTACACGGTTGATGTCAGCCGCCGTGGCTACCTCGACGCCAGCGCTTCCTTTGCTGATCCGCATGACTCATCCTCGATCTTCCTTCTGGCGGGCGATCTTAACAACGATAATGTAGTCAATATCCTCGATATCGTGTTGATGGCCAGTGTCCTGAACCAACCGGCCGGCCCCAGCACTCTCTCCCAGGCAGCAGACTTTACCGGTCCTCCGCCGGGAGTCGGCTTGCCGCCTGCCCCGGATAACCTGATTAATATTCTTGACCTGGTTTTGGTAGCCAAGAACTTTGGCGCTTCCGGGCCGACGAATGGTGTGCCTCCGGGGGGGACTTTCCCCTTCTAAGAGCGGCATTAATGGGTTTTGATCTTCTCCTGCCCTTCCCCAATCGTGGGGAGGGCAGGGAGGGGATAAGAACTTACGGGAAGTGGGGAGAGTTTAAGGGTGTCGTCGGAACTTAAGTTCCCCCCATTTTGCATAAGTCCAGACCAACCGTCTCATTTTGGATCAATGGAGGAGCCTCAATGCAAAAAATCTGGTTGCAAATCTATCCCCAAAAATGGCTGGTTGCCGGAATTCTGGTCCTGGCCGTGTTGACCCTGGCTTTCCAGACAGGTGACGGTGAGGTAGACCCGGCCCACTGCCGTACCTGTCCACCTCGCCCGCCCACCGCGACGGCTACGCCCACTCTGACTCCACCCCCGCCGCTCCAGGCTTGCCAGGTGACAGGCATTTTCTTTAACGACCAGCCCTATACAGCGGGTACAACCATTACGGCTACTGTTGGTGTCCCCCTTAACGTCACCGTGCAGGTGGCCGATGACCAGGGCGCACCTCTCATCGGGGCCAATGTGGATGCGACCGTCACCGAAACCACGACTGTCCAGGCGGCCGCTATCCCGCCGCTCGAAGACCAATCCGGCACCTATGACGGCATTTATACGCCTGAAAATCCCGGATTGTATATTCTTAAATTTTCAGTCAGCGATTTTACCGGGCCGCGTTTTTTGCCGTGTTCGGCTGAGGCGATCGTTCAGGTTGTTGAGCCACCTGATGTTGATCCATGTAACATCAATCTCGACGTTCAACCAAACCCGGTCACGCTTGGCAGCACCGTCAATCTAACTGCCACGCTAACCAACGCCACTTGCTCCGACGGGGTAACTGCCGATATCCAGGTGCCGGGGAACGGGCTTGTCGCCGTTCCCCTCACCGGCACTGCCAATATCTGTACCGCTCCGTATACGCCGCCCGTAACCGGCGTCTACACCCTTATCGCCAGGGCCAATTCACCTGGTGGAACTTGCCAATCGGATCCACCCCGTAACCTTACGGTCGGGACCACTCCTCCGCCCACGACACCTACCCTTCAGATTCAATTACCGGCATCGCCCATTGACCTCTGCGGCAGAATCGAACCTATTGCCGGAACCCTGGCTATTTCCGGGGTCACCGGTCTGAGTAGCGTGGGGCTGGAAGTTACTTACGACAGATCCTTTATCCAGGTGATTGACGCTTTTGGCCGACCCACTCCGCCGGTTCAAGTGGAATCACTGCTGCCGCCAAGTTGGGTTATTACTGAAAATCGGGTTGATACAGCCAATGGCCGCATCTTTTTCGCGGCCATTGGAGGTACACCTATTAACGGCAGCCAGGACTTGATTAAGATAAATTGGCAGCCGCAGGGTCGAACGGGTAGTACTCCCATCAATGTAACGGCAGTTCTGACCGACGCGCTCGGGACTCTGACCGAAACTGGCGCAGCCGCGCTGAACATCACTGTCGGCTCTCCCTGCCGCGCTGGCGTCACCAGCTTGCAAGGCCGCACCGACCACGGCGGTGTCATTGTGACCAACGCTGCCGGTCAGCAAACCCAAAGCTACCCGAATGGTCTGTTTGCTATCGCGCCGCAAGGCCCGCTCAGCTTTACTTTCCCCGGCTATCTCGCGGCCCGGGCTGACCTGCCCACGGATGCCGCAGAACAATCTGCCGGCCTGGGGACCTTCACTCTCCTGGCCGGTGACGTTAACGGCGACAGCACCATCAATATTCTGGACCTGGCCTACCTGGCCCAACGCTACCAATCCGCCGATTCCACCGCCGATCTAAACGCCGATGGCATCGTCAATATTCTCGACCTGGCTCTCGTTGCCGGCAATTACCAGCGGCAAGGCCCGCTGACCACCTGGAAATAAATCAAGACCGCCGACCACACCCCCACCCCAACCCTCCCCCTAGGAGGGGGAGGGCAGGGAGGGGGTCTTCGGTCACATTTTAGCAGTTCCCTACTTCTTCAAGGAGCGCGCAATGATGAAAAAAGTTTTCAACTTCAAATCACTTATCTCCGGCTCACTCATTTTACTGGTCGCCCTGCTCTCCTTCACCTGGGCCAGCCAAACCTCGGCCCATCCTCCTCGCCAGGAGGGTGAACAGCCGGCTTTTACCGGCTCCATCCAGAGTTCGGTGGATGGCAGCGCCACTATTGCCTCCCAGGAGACCCAACTCGATGCGGCCTACTTTGGGGCCAACGGCCAGCTTGAAGGGTTGGCCGTAACCTCTGCCGGCCTGGCCCTGGCTCCCGACACGCTTGAAGGAAGTTACACCTCCGGGACCATCCTCAGCCCGCTGGGCTTTACCACCGACATCGTCCCCCTGTGGGGGGCTGATCTGCCGGAAGGTACTAATCTGCGCCTGGAAACCCGCTTGAGCAGCGACGGCGGCGCATCCTGGAGCGATTGGCTGGAGAACCTAGCAGCCTTCTATCCCGTCCGCGATGATCTACACAGCGGCAACCTCACCTGGGCCGGCTCCGGCCAGGTGGCGCTGCAATTCAAAGTCACCCTGCACAGCGACTCGCTGGACTATGGGCCGGTGCTCAGAAGCGTCACCCTGGTTTTCAGCGATACCAGCCAGGGTCCAACTGATGGCGAAATCGCCGGCCAGATGGCCGAAGTCAGCGCCGCCGCTCAGGTTTGCCCGATTCAAAAGCCGGGAGTCATCTCCCGCACCACCTGGGGCTGCCCCGATGGCCAGAACAGTCCTCGCCGCCCGCCCCAGTATGCTCCGGTAACTCATATCATCATTCACCAAACCGAAACCCCCAACCAGCCCCAGCCCTATTCCGGTTATGCCGGTTGGGTCCGCTCTGTCTGGAACTATCACGCTAACATCTTGCGCTGGGGGGACGTGGGCTATAACTACCTGATTGATCCCGAGGGCAAGATTTATGAGGGCCGAGCCGGCGGCGACGATGTGATCGGCATTCATGATACACACAATCGCGGCTCCATGGCGATTGGCTTTATCGGCTGCTACGGCAACTGCGACGATCCCCGGCTCGGTGTAGCCCAGCCCGGCGAGGCGATGCTCAAAAGCGCCGAGGACTTAATCGCCTGGAAGTTGCAGCAGAAGGGGATTGATCCTTTAAGTTCGGCTGCCTATGACGGCTTAGCCAATATTCCGGTTATTGCCGGAGGACGCGATGTTACCTGGACGACTTCGCCGGGAGATCATCTCTACAACCGGCTGCCCGACCTGCGCACGAAAGTTTCTGAGAGGATAAAGAGTTGCAGTAACCCTCAAGCCTGCCAAATTACCAGTGTCATCTTTGGCAAAGAAAGCTACACGGTTGGCGAGACGGTCAGTTTCACGGTTAGATTGGCCGATTTTCAAGGACTGCCGCTCGTTGGGGCAACGGTGACCGCCACTAAAACCATCAGCGCGCCGCCGGTCGGTGCGCTGGCTTCCACCGGTTTCGGCTTTGTGGATCGGGCCGGCGAATATGATGGTCAAGATACTGAAACAAGCGCTCCCGGCCTTTACACTTACACCTTCACCGCCAGCGATCCCAACCAGCGCTTCCTGTCCTGTTCCGCTACCGCCAGCGTTGAAGTTAAAGGAAATGGGACGGTAACTGTTACCCCCACCTCCACCGCCACGCCCACGGCTACTCCAACCGGCACGCCGCCAACGGTCACGGTGACGCCCACCCCGACCGCCACCCCCACTCCAACGACGACACCCCCGGCCGGCACCACCGTCCGGGTCAACCCGGCCAACCTGGTCATTCCTGTCTGTAGCGCCCAGGGGACTGCCGCCGTCGAAGTTGTCAACGCCACTAACATGCTGGCTGTCCAACTCGAACTCCGCTACAACCCCAGCCAGGCCCAGGTGATTGACGCCGACCCGGCCCGGGCCGGCATCCAGGTGATCGCCGGCAGCATCTTCTCCACCGGCTTCATTGCTCAAAATTCGGTGGATACGAATACCGGGGTCATTTCCTTTGCCGCCACTTTGTTGAGCGGAGCGATCAACGGCAGCGCTGAGTTGATTCGAGTCAATTGGCAGCCTGTTGCTGCCGGCAGCGCCCCGCTGAGTCTGGAAGATGTGATCCTGGTCAACACTGCCGGGCAGCCCATCTCCTTTACCACCCAAAACGGCCAGCTTGAAATTTCCCCTAACTGCGCCGGTATCGGCGGGGTGTTGACCTTGCAGGGCCGCACCCATCACAGCGGCATCGTCGTCGCCGGTTCCGGCGGCCAGCAGACCCAAACCCAGGCGGACGGCTCCTTTACCGTGCCTGCTGCGGATAGCCTGAAATTCAGCTTCCCCGGCTACCTGTCCGCCCAGGCTGACGTCCAGGCGTTTCTGGCCCAAAATCAGGGCGCGGCGGGTCAAGCCGTGAACCTGGGGCGCCTGACCTTGCTGGCGGGTGATCTCAACGCCGATAATCGCGTTGACATCCTCGATCTGGCTACCATTGCCAAAGTTTACGGTTCCGGCGATGCCCTGGCCGATCTGAACGCCGACGGCACGGTGAACATTTTGGATTTGGTGTTGACAGCCGGCAACTACGGGCGGCAAGGGCCACTGACGGATTGGCAGTAGGTTACGTAGAGCGTGGTGCGTGGTGCGTATTCGTTTAATTCAAGCATCACGTATCACGCATCACGAACGAACACTGATGACTTACTTTTATAAAATAACTTTAGGTTGGCTCATCCTATTCACCTTTTTAATACCCTGGCCGGCCCAGGCTGATGAACCCGTTCAACTAATTCTGCGCAACTTGCCGCTCCAGGACGACCGGCTGCTGGTTATGACCATCCAGCTCGAAAACGTGACGGACCTGTATGGGGCGGAGATTCAACTTCGTTACGATTCAACACAATTGAAAGTGCGTGACGAAGACCCGCGCCTGGAAGGCGTGCAGATCGCCCCCGGCCCCCTGCTGGCTTTTGACGACCGCTTTGTGGCGCTTAATGAAGCTAACGCCCAGGCTGGCTTGATTGATTTTGTCTTCACTCTGCTCAAGCCGGCCCTGCCGATTAATCAGGCCGGTGTTTTGGCGACAGTCGCTTTTGAGGTAACCGGCAGCGGCCCCTTCAAAGTCGAGGTGGCCCAGGCCAAATTTGTCTCCTCCAAATTGACTGCTATGCCTGTAGCCACGACCGTCCTGGCGCTGGCCGGGCCGCAGGATTCGGAACCAGTTTCGCCGCAGCCACTAGCTGCCCGGTTTCCGTGGAGTTGGATCTGGGCCATCACGGGGATTTTGGGGATTGTGATCACTGCTCTACTCCTGTTCCGGCAGGCAGCAGCCGGAACAGGAGTGACCGGCAGCCTCCCTGCGGCTCGCCGTGTGCCCGGGGTCACCGCTTCACCCACGCATACCGCCGTCCTGCTGACAGAGCAGGGCCGGCGAGCCATGGCGCAGGGCCACCCGGCTCAGGCTTACGACCGCTTCAGCCAGGCCATCGAACTCGATCCGGCCAATGCGGCGGCCTGGCTGGGCAAGGGGTTAGTAGCGCAGCAGGAAATAGAAAAGCGTATCTGTTTTCAACGAGCGCTGGCGCTTGAGCCTGGCAACATCCAGGCCCAGATGGAACTGCAACGGCTTGATACCTCCATAAAAGGGGTTTTAAAATGATAAGTATTCAGCGTAAGATTTCAGCTAATGTTCTCCTCAAAGGCCCCAAGAAACCTGGGGTTAATCTTTTCTCCCGGCACTCGTCCGGCGAATTGATCGCCGGACTACAAAACTGCGCTCGATCAATCGAGCTGAGTCGGGTTTACCCGGCGCTGTTTAATAGCCCTGGCAGTTCATGCCAGGGTGGTCGAGGCAAGCGAACCGGCCGGCTGATATTTTTCATCCTGCTTATGCTGGCTTTATTACCCATTCAACCGCCTGCCCTGGCCCAATCCCCAACTAATGTGACTGACATTGAGTCCGCCCTGGCCGCTGAACCAACGGTCAAAGTAATTGTGGCTTTGCATCCGGTCGAGGCGGGGGTGGCCCAGGCGGGTCAGATCGCTCAGAGCCAGGCAAACCTGCTGAACACGGTAAGTTCCCCGGATTTCCAGTTAACCCAGACCTATCAAACCCTGCCTGCTCTGGCCGGTGAAGTAACTTCGGCCGGTTTGGAGGCGCTCCGCCAGCAGCCTGATGTTGCCGCCATTGCCCTGGACTTGCCCGTGGAGATTGCCGATGTCACTCCCGGCGCTGTCTTTATTGGCGCGGATGCTGTCTGGCGAGATTTTGGCTTAAGTGGAGCCGGAGTACGGGTAGCCGTCCTGGATACTGGTGTGGATACCGCCCACGTTGACCTGGCCGGCAGTCTGGTCAGCCAGCACTGTTTCAACCGTACCGGCGGCTGCCTGCCCGAGCGGGGAACGGAGAGTGACAGCGCCCAGGATGAAAATGGCCATGGCACCCATATAGCCGGGATTATTGCCAGCCGCGGCCAGACCAGCCCACAGGGTATTGCCGCCGCAGCCGAGTTAGTCGCCGTGCGGGTGTTAGGGCCAAACGGAACCGGCTTTACGTCCGATGTGCTGGCCGGGATGGATTGGGTGGTGGCGAACCAGGCCCAACTGGGGGTCAAAGTAATGAACCTGAGTCTGGGCGGCGGCGGCTACGCCGGGGTCTGTGATCAGGCCGACGCCAACACCATGCTCTACGCTGCCGTGGTCCAGGCAGCGCGGCAGGCTGGGATCATTGTTTTTGCGGCTGCCGGCAACAGCGGTCAGGCCGATATACTCATGGCTCCCGCTTGTGTTTCAGGAGTCGTCGCCGTCGGTAATGTTTATGATGCCCCTTTGGTCAGCATGGGCTGGCCGACATGCACTGACCAAAACATCGTGGCCGGCCAGGTGGCCTGTTCCAGCAACAGCAGCCCTGAACTGGACTTACTGGCGCCCGGCGTGCTGGTCCGATCAACCAATTTGGGCGGCGGCGAAACCACTAAATCCGGCACCTCGATGTCCACCCCGCACGCGGCCGCTGTCGCTGCCCTGTTGCTGCAAGCTAATCCCAATCTGGCCCCGGCTGACCTGGAAACCATTCTGGAAGAGACCGGGGCGCCGGTTACGGACAGCCGGAACGGCAGGGTCACACCCCGGCTGGATGCTCTGGCCGCAGTTACCCGGGTTGTCATTGGGCAGGTTACGCCGATTTCGGGAATTGTGCTGCTGCAAGGCCGGACCGATCACAGCGGAATTCGTATTTATCTGAGTGATGACCCCTGTTCCTCGTCGGTCACCGGGGAACCGGCGGCCCTCACCAATATTGAGGGTCGTTTTGTAATCAATGCTTCAACTGAACAGCATTACCTGTGCTTGCAAGCGGCCCAACGCGGGTACTTAATGGCTCAACAGGATGAGCCTAAGGGCGAACTGGGGATCATTACCCTCCCCGGCGGCGATGTCGTCGAAGATCAGGTCATCAACATTCTGGACCTGGCCTTTATGGCCATCCGTTATCGCAGCAGTGACCCCGCCGCCGATGTCAACGCCGATGGGCAGGTAGATATTTTTGATTTGACCATCGCTGCCAGTAATTATAACCAGCGGGGCCCGGTAACTAATTGGGAGTGAGGGAACCTTTTAGTTCGTTTCACGTTTTAAGCTTTACGTTTTTTATTTTATATGCTACACTATGTCAAGTTGACATAGTGTTTTTGTTTGCAAGGAGGTAACCCCGTGAACAGGATCATCTCCTATTTTTGGCTTATCATTATTATGACGCTAGGGCTTTTTGGTTGTGACATCCCCCGCGGCGACCAAGCCGCAGGGGATATTGACCAATTTTCCCCCCCGGCTGCTGCTTCTCCGGCTGCTTCCCCCCCGGCAGAGGCGGCAGTAGCGCAAGCCGAGGCGGTGATCCGCTTTGAACCGCCTGCCGCTCAGGTTGGGGTGGGCAATTCGCAGGTTATTGAGCTTAGGATTGAAAATGTGACCAACCTGGCTGGCGCCGAGGTGCAAGTCCAGTTTAACCCGGCCGTGCTCCAGGTGCAGGATGCCGATCCGGGGAAGGATGGTATCCAGATTGAGCCGGGGAGCTTTCCGGCTCCCGATTTTGTCGCCAGCAATGTGGTGAGTAATACGGTGGGACTGCTTCAGTATGCTGTCGTGCAGATCCCCCCAACCCAGCCGGTCAGCGGCAGCGGCCTGCTGGCCCGGATTACGTTTCAAACGCTTGCCGCAGGCACAAGCGATCTGATTTTTACCCGCGCCGACCTGGCCACTGGCGATGCCCAGCCTATCGCAGTTACCAGGCAATCGGGCCAGATTGTGGTCAGCGGCCCGGGACCCATTGTTACCCCAACCTCGACGAATACCCCTATTCCTGGCCAGCCGACTCCTACCTTGACGCCTTTGCCCCCATCAGGAACAGTAACACCGGTCATTCCTACCCCCATTCCTACCCCCATCCCCACCTTCACTCCAACGCCGCTGCCACCGCCATCACCTACACCGGTCACTCCCCAGGTACATATCCCACCCGGAGCGACCGTGGGCTTCTGTTACCGGGTGCAGCCGGGAGATACCCTGGAAAGCCTGGCCTATACCTATGGCACGGACCCTGGCTTTATTAGCCTCGCCAACGACCTGTATCCACCCGGGCATATCTATCCCCAGCAGGTGTTGTTTATGCCCACAGCGTATGGTAACGGGCCGAATGTGTATGTCGTCAAGCCGGGAGATACCCTGGCCGGAATAGCCGGGCAGTGCCAGTTGAAAGTAGATGTTCTGGCTTATGTCAATGGATTGGCGGAGAATGCAAATCTGGAGGGGGTTGGGTTATTGATTATTCCCCGGCCGCCCTTTGCGCCGCCGTCACGCTACCCCTATCCCCAGGTGGGGCCGCCCTCCGTCTGGCCTCCGCCTTGCTCTGGCTCGTGTTATAAATGATGGGAACTGAGGGGAACTTATAGGAACTCAGTTTCGAGTTCCTCTGAGTTCCAATACTTTTAAATTGAGTTGAATATTAGCTATGACAACCACCCTCAAAATTGACCATGTGACCATTGCCGGCTCGGACCTGGCCTTGCTGGAACAGGCATTTGCGGCGGTGGGGCTGCCTACAGCGTACGGCGGCCCTCATTCCAACGGCGTCACCCACATGGCCCTCTTAGGTTTTGAGGATGGCTCCTACATCGAGTTAATTTCCTTTTTGAGCGCAGGGGCCAAAGAAACTATCTTCTGGGGTGAGCAGATTGCCGGTAATGGCGGCCCTTGTGCCTGGGCCGTGCAGAGCAGTGACGTCGGGGCTGAAGCGGCCCGGCTGGCCGCTCTGGGGATTACGGTCAAGGGACCGGTCTACATGCACCGCCGCCGGCCCGATGGCGTTCTGGTGGAATGGGATTTGGCCTTTCTGGGCGACCGGCCCGCCGGGGCAACTCTCCCCTTTATCATCAGAGATATTACCCCGCGCGAATGGCGGGTGCAGCCCTCAACCGGCATCGCGGGCCGGTTGACCGGTGTGGCGATGGTTATCCTCGCCGTAGAAAATTTGGCCGACTCGATTGATCTTTTTCGGCGGGTGTATGGCTGGTCCGTCCCCCAGTTCAAAGAGGATCCTGCTTTTGGGGCCAGATTGGCCTACTTTGCCGGCACGCCGGTCACTCTGGCGGTGCCCCTGGCCAAGGATGACTGGCTGGCCGAGCGGCTGGCTCGCTTTGGCCCATCTCCGTGCGCCTATTTACTTGGCGCCCCAGATCTTGAAACTGCCCGCCGTGATTTTGGGTTGACGCCTGCGTCCAATTGGCTGGGGCGTTCCGTGGCCTGGTTTGACCCGGCCCGACTCCATGGCCTGAAGTTGGGAGTGATCGCTTGAATGGATTCCTCTCCAAAACGGCGTAGAAAATTAACGCCAGAACAGATCTTTCTCTTTCTGGGAATTTTTGGCTTTATCGTCTTTATCTGGATAATGGCCTTCCTTTTTTTGCCGTTGCTGGCCCACCGGCCTGTGCCGGCAGCTCTTGCTCCGGTGCTGATTGTGGAGATGGCGGCCACGCGCGGTTTTGTCCTGCCGCCTACCTGGACGCCAACCCCAAGCCGTGAAATTATCCCCACGGCGACTTCAACACTGGCCTACGATGGTTTAGTCCCCACGCGCATGTACACGCCTCGCCCAACCTCGCTGCCGGGCCTCCCCCTGCCCCTTCAAGTTCCCAAATTATCGGTGCTTGACTTGGCCCGGATTATGCAGGGTGAGTCGCCGGGAGACAAGGAGGCGGCCTATATGGTCGGTTGGGTGGCTAAAAATCGACTGGTGCATCCCAGTTATGGCGATACATATGCGGTGGTGTCGCACGGTTTTTTTGGTTATCGCCCTGATCTGACTCCCAGTAAGGAATTTATGGACATCGCCCGGCGGATCATCAAATCCCGCGAAGACCCGACCGGCGGCTGTCTCTATGCCCTTTCCCGCACCGATATTACCAAGCTGCGTATTCCGCCCAGCCGGGCCGATGTGGCCTTCGGAGAGTGGTTTTTCTTCAAAACTTGGCCCTTGGCGGATCGGGGACTTTGAGCAAAAATCTTTGAATTCACCTTCATCCCCACCGCTAAATTTTAACATTAGACGGTACTGATTTCCTTTTGAACTAGCGTACCGGCTATGTTATAATGTTATTGTCTGAAGGGGCCGCTTCATTCTCCAGCTTTTTATTCATTTATCAGTTTCACCTATCGCCCTTCGATTAGCCCTATCTAGCAGGTTTGTGAGAGGAAACGTTATGGAAGACCTGATTGGTCGCTCCTTTGGAGGTTATGAACTCAAGGAACTGGTTGGAACCGGCGGCATGGCCAGTATCTACAAAGCCTTTGATGAAAAGCTGTCGCGCTGGGTGGCTATCAAAGTAGCGCCAATTTTTGGGGCCGAAGAGACAATGCTGGCTCGTTTTCGCCAGGAAGCCCAGGCTATTGCTGCCCTGCGCCACCGTAACATTTTGACCATCTACGGCTATGGTGAGGACCGTGACGGAGGCTGGGCCTATATCGTTATGGAATATGTCCCTGGTGGTTCACTCAAAGAGTTGATGAAGCCAAACGAACCTTTCACCTGGCAGCAGGCTTTGACGGTGATTATTCCTGTGTCGCAGGCGCTGGCTTTTGCCCATAAACATGGGGTCATCCATCGCGATATAAAACCGGCCAACATTCTGATGCCGCAGGAAGATTGGCCCTTGCTGGCCGACTTTGGTCTGGCTAAAATGCAACATTCTGCGACCCCCAATTTGACCATGCCGGGCCAGGTATTGGGGACGATGGCCTACGCCGCTCCCGAACAGATTCAGGAGAGCACCGTCATTGATGCCCGGGCCGATATTTATTCTTTAGGCATTGTGCTGTACGAACTTTTAACCAGCAAACTGCCCTTTCAGGGCCAAACCTCTTTTGATTTCTTAATGGCCCGTCTGACCGACCCGCCCATTCCCCTGCTCAAGGCCAATCCAGAGGCGTCGCCGGTTTTTGTGCCTATTCTTGATAAAGCCCTGGCTCAGCAGCCTGATGACCGCTACCAGACGATGGATGAATTCTCCCGAGCCTTGTTAGATGCCCGCTACGAGCTTAGCGGCTCATTTTCCACCCAGCCGCCGCCGGCCAGGCTGAAACCTAAACCCGAGGAGAAAACCTCTATCATTGACACTGAGGAGTTGAATAACCTGCAAGATGTCAAGATTCGGTTGAAATTACCGGCTACCGGCAAAGAGATTTCGACCGAGGGACGGGGGGAAATTGTGATTGGCCGCGCTTATAAAGATGCCAGGCCCGATATTGACTTAGGCCCGTATGGCGGTAGTCAAGCCGGTGTTTCCCGCCTACATAGCCGGCTGGTTCGCCAGGGGGACGAATGGTCTATCGAAGATTTGGGCAGCACGAACGGTACCTTTGTCAACGGTGCGAAAGTGGCCCCGCACCAGAAGAAACGAGTCAAAAGCGGCGACATCATCCGCTGCGGCCAGATTGAACTGCAATTTCACGTAGAGAAGTAGGACTCTAGAAAATCCGCTCAGTTTTCGCCGTACTGCTTCAGCTTGTACTCTTGTTGGCCGGGTGTACCGGGAATGTCGGATTATCCGCGCCGACTCCCATCGCCTCCACGCCGCCGCCGGTGGCGGCAAGTCCATCACCAATCATCACGGTTGCAACTGCTGAACCCACGGCTGCCGCGATTTCTACACCGGTTCCAACCGTCCTGTCCGCGCCGGCTGAGATCTCACCCACGCCGTACCCAACCCCATCACCGACCATCACCGTCGCAACCCAGGAACCCACGGTTGCTGCGACCTCTACCCCGGTTCCAACCACCCTGCCGACGCCGGCTGGAGCTTTGGCTGCTCCCTCTTGCCTCTGTGACTCTGCCTGCCCCTGCCAGATCAATCACGTCGTCATCATCAGCATTGATGGCCTGCGCCCTGACGCCCTCGAACAGGCAGATACGCCTACCCTTGATGGCCTGCGTACCCAGGGAGCCTACAGCCCGGCTGCCCAAGCGGTGCTGCCCAGTGTCACCCTGGTGAACCATGCCTCGATGCTGAGCGGGATGAGTCCGGCCAAGCACGGCATCTACTGGAATTCTAACGATCCTGACCTGGGCAAGATCAAAGGGCCGACCCTGTTCAGCGCGGCGCACGAAGCCGGCCTGAGCACGGCCATGGTCGTCGGCAAGCCCAAACTGGAACACCTGGTACTGCCGGGTTCGGTGGACAATTACATTTACGCCGGCTTTACCGACCGGCAAGTAGTCAATGAAGTAATTCCCTTGATCCAAACCAATATGCCCGCGCTACTTTTTATTCACTTGCCGGATGTGGACTCGGCCGGGCATGCCCTTGGCTGGATGTCCCTGGCGCAATTACTGGCCGTAAGTATGACCGACAGCTTGATTGGCGAAATCGTGGCTGCGTTGCAGGAGCAGGACTATTTTGGCCAAACCCTGCTCATTATCACCTCTGATCATGGTGGCAGCGGCCGCCGCCACGGTAGCGACTCGCCGGAGGATATAACCATTCCCTGGCTGGCGGTAGGACCGGGTGTCCCCGCCGGGGTGGTTTTGCCGGGTGAGATCATCACTTATGATACGGCGGCTACGGCTCTATCTGCGCTGCGGGTGCCGATCCCCTCGGAGTGGGATGGTCAGCCCGTGCTGGAGATTTTCGAGCAAGCCTCTCCATAAATTACCAGGCAATATGAGCCGGGATTTGGGGATTAGGAGAAAATTCTTTAAAATAACCTCAGTTTCGAGCTAATTCTGAACTCGGGTTAAAATAACATCCTCAAAATTCTTAACCCACAGGATGCAGAGCCTGTCCCGGTGAAAAAAGTGGCCTAATGATGAAACGGTTGCCTCAAGATTTATTTGTGATTATTCCGGCCAAACCGCTCGACCAATCAAAAACGCGGCTGGCGACTGTTCTACCGGTAGCTGAACGGGTTGACCTGAGCCGTTACCTGGTGCAGCGAACGATTCATCTGGCCAGTCAAATAGGCGAGGTGGTGGTCATATCACGGGACATGGCCGTGCGCAAGTTGGCCAAACAGGCCGGAGCCTGGGCGCTGGTGGAAGCAGGCCAGGGGTTGAACCAGGCCTTGCAGCAAGCCTCGGATTGGGTGACTGCCAGGGGTGGGCAGGCCGTGCTGATTTTGCCGGGAGATTTACCCTTGCTGCAACTGGCAGACTTGAATGAAATCGTGGCCGCGGGCCAGCGCCTGCCTGCGATTGTCATTGCTCCCAGCCGGCGTCTTGACGGTACCAACGCCCTGCTGCTGCGCCCGCCGGGTTTGATGGAATTTGCCTTTGGGCCGGGGAGCTTTGACCGCCATCAACAGGCTGCCCGAGGAGTAGGGGTTGAGCCTGTGATTTATCATTCTCTCACTGTGGCTTTGGATTTGGACTTGCCGGAGGATTTGCAGACTGTGCAAAATCGCAAAGGGGATATATTAGCCTCGTTTGATTAACCGATCTGTCTGCTGCAGCCCGGCAATCGAGTCAATCCCAATGCCAAACATAGCCACCCGCAGCTCTGTGGTGGCAATTTCGATTTCGTCCAGCACCGCCTGCAAGGAGTCAACCGCCGCCTTGAGGAAGGGACCGGCCATACCGGCCAGCGTCGCGCCGAGGGCAATGCACTTGGCCATGTCCAGGCCGTTACGCAAGCCCCCGCTGGCAATGATCGGCAGAGAGCCGCCCACTCGTTTAGCCGCCAGGATGGCCTCGCTGGTGGGAATGCCCCAATCCACAAAGGTGGCCGCCACCCGCCGCCGGATTTCCGAGTTAGCCCGGTGCATCTCCACCTGGGTCCAACTGGTACCGCCGGAGCCGGCCACGTCAATCGCCGCTACCCCGGCTTCGACCAGGCGGCGCACGCTGTCCTCGGAGAAGCCCCAGCCAACCTCTTTGGCAATGACCGGTACGGGCAGCGCCCGGCAAACCGCTTCTACCTTGGCCAGCAAGCCGCTAAAATTGGTATCTCCCTCCGGCTGGACCGCTTCCTGCAAGGCGTTGAAATGCAGGATCAGGGCATCGGCCTCGATCATCTCGACGGCCCGGCGGCAGTGGTCCACATTATAGCCGTAATTGAGCTGCACTGCGCCCAGATTGGCCAGTAAAACCGTAGTTGGGGCTACGGCTCGAACCTGGAAGGTCGGGGCCAGGGCTGGATCTTCAATTGCCGCCCGCTGCGAGCCTAGCCCCATGGCGATGCCGGCCTTCTCGGCGGCCTGGGCCAGGGTCTGGTTGATCTGGCGGGCCTGGTCGGTGCCGCCGGTCATGGAGGAGATCAAGAGGGGCGCGCGGAGCTTTTTGCCCAAAAACGAGACCGACGTGTCCACTTTAGCCAGGTCAATCTCCGGCAGCATCTGGTGCAAAAAATGGTAATTTTCCAGGCCGGTGGTCAGTTGGCGGAAGTTGACATCTTCTTCCAGATTAATGCGGATATGGTCTGATTTTCGCTGCTCGTGCATGGTTGCATGACCGCCGACGGCAGACGGCAGACCGCGGCAAGAGGAGCGGAAGCCGGTCTTCCATCGCCCTGTTCTTTTTCTTGAACAAAAGAGGATTAAGCCAGCGCAGCTTTCTAACCGCGCCTTAGACCTGGGCAGTTTACCAGTGGCCCAGGCCGGTGTCAAACTGTTGTGAGGGTTATCGGCATCAGGACAGCGTATGAACACGGCTTGCTATCTGAGGTACTCGCAACTATAATGCGCCCTGTTATGTGTACCAACAGCAAGCGTAAGGTTCTTTTTTGGTTTGCGTTGCTGGTGATTGCGCTGTTTGGCGCAAACCAAATTTTTTCCAAACCCCGCGGCGATGCGGCCAGCGATCTCATCATCAGCGAATTCCTGGCGGTCAACGGGGCCGGGCTGGCCGACGCCGACGGTGACTTTTCCGATTGGATCGAGATTTATAACCGCAGCAATCAGCCGGTCAATCTGTCCGGCTGGTCGTTGACCGACGACCCCGAGCAGCTTGAAAAGTGGACCTTCCCGAATATCAGCCTGGGCAGTCATCAATATCTGGTCGTGTTTGCCTCCGGCAAAGACCGCCAGCCAGACCAGGCCGGAGCCGAACTGCACACCAATTTCAAGCTCGACCGGACCGGCGAATTTCTGGGACTATACAATGTATTGGAAGACAAGCTGATGGACTCGGTTTCGCCCGGCTATCCTGAGCAGTTCAGCGACGTATCCTATGGCCGTCTTGACGATGACCCGACTTTTAATTACTTAGCTCACCCTACTCCCGCCGCTGCCAATGACCCGACCCTGGCCTGGGACGGCACGGCTGCTCCGGTCAATTTTAGCGTTGCCCACGGCTTTTATGACCGGCCCTTTAGCCTGGCCCTGACCGCCGACACCCCTGAGGCTGTCATCCGCTACACCAGTGACGGCAGCATCCCTGGCGAGAGTCACGGGAGGGTCTATGATGAGCCGCTGCTCATCAACCGGACCACCTTTGTCCGGGCAGTCGCCTATAAGCCCGGCTCACTGCCTGCGCCCGTCAACACGCAAACCTACATTTTCCTTGATAACGTGCTGGCCCAACCGGCCAAGCCGCCCGGCTTTCCCGATACATGGGGCACCCATACCGTTGATTTTATCAATTATAAAAGCGGTGAGCCGGTGCAGGCCGATTACGAAATGGACCCCGACATTGTCAACGACTCTCGCTACGGCCCCACCCTTGAAGAGGGTCTGAAAGCTATTCCGACTTTATCCCTTGTCACCCCTGTCGAAAGTTTCAAAATCTATGCCAATCCGCGAGAACGCGGGGTAAATTGGGAAGAGCCGGTCTCCGTTGAATTGATTGACCCCAGCGGAGCCGGGCCGGGATTTCAAATTAACGCCGGGATTCGGATTCAGGGGGGAGCAGGCCGCTGGGAATTTATGCCCAAACATTCCTTGCGGCTCTTCTTTAGAGATGAATACGGTGCGCCCAAGCTGAATTACCCTCTTTTCGCCGACTCGCCGGTAGAGGCCTTCGACACGCTCATCCTGCGGGCCGGCTCGGACCGTGGCTACGCCGGTCATCCTGATACTCAAGACCAGCGTTTGACCACCTACCTGGAGGATGAGTGGCTGCGCCGTTCTCAGATTGCTATCTCGGGCATTGGCTCACACGGGCTGTTCGTCCATCTCTACCTCAACGGTTTGTACTGGGGCTTGTACAACCTCGTCGAAAAACCTGACGAGTCCTTCATGGCCTCTTACTTTGGCGGCCAAAAAGAAGATTGGTATGTCATTAATCACAGCGGCGCGATTAGCGGTTCCAGCGACCGGTTTAATGAACTCCTCAAATTGGCCGAGGCGGGCGGGCTGGCTAATCCCGCCAGATATGCCGCGCTCAAAAACTATCTGGATGTGACCGAATTTTGCGATTACCTCATTTTAGAATGGTATGCCGGCAACACCGATTGGCCGCAAAATAATTGGTACGCCGCGGTGCAGAATCCTTCGGGCCAGGTTAGATTTTTTATTTGGGATGGCGAGCTGACTTGGGTGGAGGGGGCCAAACTTCATGTGGGTCAAACTAACGCCGTCGGTTTGACCAATATCGTGAAACCCCTGTTCGAAGCCCTCATTCAAAATCCCGACTTCAAAATGGAGCTGGCCGACCGCTTTTATAAACAGCTCTTTAACGGTGGAGCATTGACCGATGCCAACGCGCAAGCGCGCTGGCTGAACCT
This sequence comes from Chloroflexota bacterium, assembly GCA_016860845.1. Next base: position 36,348 of record BOKF01000026.1, on the reverse strand, counting down.
GGCTCGTCAGATAGAACCGGCCATCGCCGGCGAATCGGCCCGCTGGGGAGATGCTCGCACCGATCCGCCGATCACCCCGGATGATTGGCGCCAGGCTCGCGAGGCCGTATTGAAACAAATGGAGGGCAATGGCGCCAGGCTGATTGCCCAGGCACGCCAGTTAGGCTACTACCCTGAACTTGACCCGCCGGTATTCAACCAGCCAGGTGGTCTTATCGAAAGTGGGTCTGCTGTTACTTTGACCCCTCCCACTCTTCCTTTAGAGGGAGGGGACACCGGTCAATCACCAACCATCTATTACACCACCGACGGCTCCGACCCGCGCCAGCCGGTGACCGGGGCTGTTGCACCAACGGCGACAGCCTACACCGGTCCGCTGACCTTGACCGGCACAACCCAGATCAAGGCCCGCTTATGGGCCGGCGATTGGAGCGCTTTAAATGAAACTACTTTTAAGCTGGTCGAGCAAAAGAGCAGAGTGGCGCTTACTGAAATCATGTACAATCCCATCGAGGGTAACAACTACGAATTCATTGAGTTAAAGAATATCGGCGACGGGGAATTGAACCTGGCCGGCATGTTCTTTGACGAGGGCATTGAATTTACCTTTCCGCCGGGCCAGCCGCCCCTGGCCCCCGGCGGTCTGCTGGTGTTGGTCCATAATGCCGCTGCCTTTTCCGAACGCTACCCCGGGGTGGTCGTGGGCGGGGTATACCAGGGCAAATTGTCCAATCAAGGAGAAAAAATTACCATGCGGGATGCATCAGGGCAGGCCGTATTGTCCGTGAACTACGATGACGAAAATGGCTGGCCGTTCAGCCCCGATGGCCGGGGTGACTCGCTGGTGATTGTTGATGCGGCTGGCGACCTGGAGAATCCCCAGAATTGGCGAGCCAGTTCTAACCCTAACGGCACGCCCGGCCTGGACGAGTGATGATGCTTCCACCGAAAATTAGACTTTCTGATCGCTTTGAACTTAAATATTTGCTCAATCAGGCCCAAGCCGAGGTGCTGGCCACCGAGCTGGCCCGCTATATGGGCCGTGATCAGCGGGGGGATGAACAGGGACGTTACTTAATTACGAGCCTGTACTATGATACGGCAGATCACCAGGCTTACTGGGACAAGATAGAAGGCCATCGCTTCCGGCGCAAGGTGCGGGTTCGGGTCTATGGGCGGGAGCAAGTAACCCCTGACACGCCCTGTTTTGCCGAAATTAAGCAGCGCATCAATAAAACGTTACAAAAAAAGCGGGCTATCCTGCCTTATAGCGCGGCGGTTAATTTATGTGGAACCGGGGAAGTAGTGGCGAGCGCGGATGAGTCTGACCAAAAGGTGATTGAGGAGATCAGCTATCTGCACCACACCTTGCACTTGCAGCCAACCTGTGTGGTCAGCTACAAGCGGCTGGCCTTTGAGGGCAGCGATGAGGACCCCGGCTTGCGCGTCACTTTTGACACCCAGCTCAAGTGCCGGGCGCACGATTTGACGCTGCTGTCACAGGGGTATACCGAAAATCAGTTCTTTCTGCCGCCCCAGCAATGTGTGCTGGAGGTCAAGGTTAACAACCGTGCCCCTTATTGGCTAACGGAACTGATTAACTATCATGGCTGTGCTTTTCGGCGCATCAGCAAATACTGCCTGGCCCTGGAGCAGGCCAAATTAAAGTTGAGCCGCCAGCAAATCTTTGCTTAAATGTTGATGATCGAAATCTGACCCCAACCCCAACCCCGAATCGGGGGAGGGGCTAGAGGATGGGGTATTACGAGAAGAGAGATAAGTTATGGATTTCCAAAGTTTTCTAGGTAGCCTGCAACAGGACGCCACCGATGTTTTTAGTGTGGCCGATGTGGTTTTGGTGACGGTGTTAAGTTTTTTGCTGTCGCTGGTTATTGCCAAGGTTTACCAGCTTACCTATAAAGGGGTATCTTACACCCAGTCGTACGTCCATACGCTGATAATGATGGCCATGGTGGTCGCCATTATCATGTTGATTATTGGTTCCAATATTGCCCGCGCCTTTGCCCTGGTTGGGGCGTTATCTATTGTCCGTTTTCGTAATGCCATCAAAGATACGCGGGATGTCGGCTATATCTTTTTTGCCATGGCCGTCGGCATGGCCTGCGGCACGCGCTTTTATCTGCTGGCGGTGATCGCAACCTTCGTCATATCTTTTATCTTGTGGGGGATGTCCACGCTCAACTTGTTTGCCAAGGACGTCCGTGAGCAAATTCTCAAAATCCGGCTGCCCAGCGACATGCGGTACGAAACACTGTTTGATACTGTTTTTAACCGCTTTCTCAACCGCTTCAGCCTGATTGCTGTGGAGACAGTTCAGGCTGGCACGCTGACCGAGCTGGTCTACGGCATCGAGCTAAAGCGGCAGTCCGACGCCCAGGCGTTTATGAATGAACTGCGCCAGTTGAATGATAACAACAAGGTGGCTTTGATAACAGGATATAATGAGGTGGATTTGTAGGTCTACCGGCAGATAACCCATGCTCGTTTTCAGAGATATGCCTTGACGAAAGAATTGTCAGGGCATTTTTAATTTTTGCGACCTTCCGCCAGGAGTATCAACGATTAGGCTCTTCCTGAGATTCGGGTCGAAACAATTTGTGAGTGAATTGTCAGCAAACTGCCAGGAAACTGTAATGATGGCTGTGATATAATGGGATTATCACGGATAAATGAGTAAGGAATGTGATGAACCAATCGGGGCAAGCGTATAGGTTAGGACAGCAAGTAGCCGGCAGAATCGAGAAATTGCTCTCTTATGGCGTTTTTGTGCGCCTGGAGGATGGCGCTCAAGCTTATATTCGCCGTAGAGAGCTAACGTGGGCAGGGAATATTGACCCTCATGAGTTGTGGCAAGAGGGCCAGAAGATTGAGGGGAAAGTTTTAAAACTGGCTGAACCCGGCCAATGCTTGGAACTCAGTCACCGGGCTACCCTCACCGACCCCTGGGAGAAGTTCGTCAGTCAGTTTCAACCAGGGGATGTCGTCGAGGGCGCTGTTAAGAGCCTGAGCAGGCATGGCGTCTTTGTCGAAGTCATCCCAGGTGTAGATGGCCTGATTCCGCTGCGCGACCTGGCTCCATGGGAAGTGTCACAGCCTGAGGATATGCTGTGGGTGGGTGATACGGTTGAAGCGGTGATTACCTCGCTTGATCGCCAGGCCAGGAGACTCCGCTTGAGTATCCAGGCCCGGCTGCGCCAGGTGGCGGCGGTATCCCAGATGATGGAGCACCTCAACCCGTCCCCTGGTCTTGACAGGGAACCGGGCGACTCCCCCGAAAGAGATTTGCTCTCAGAATCGGAGACTACTCCCCCTACCTTTCATGGCGTTGGCCGCATTCTGGTCGTGGACGACCACGAAGAGGTCCGCTTGCCCCTGGTCGAGTGGCTGCGGCATCGAGGCTGTGAGGTGGATCATGCCAAAGATGCGGAAGAGGCCCATGAAAAAGTTCAAAAGGAAGTTTATAACCTTCTCTTTATTGATCTTAATTTGCCGGAGATGGATGGCCTGACCCTCCTCCGCCATATAAAAGAGCAAGGTATCAAAGGCCATGCTGTTCTAATGAGTACATCCGAATGGCTGGCAGAGCGGAGCAGCGAAATCGAAGAGATTGGCATTGTTGAGGTTTTTGTAAAGCCCTTGGAGTTGGATGAGATCGAGCACCTGTTGAGTCGAGTAGAACGGAAGGAAGATCTGCCCCCCTGGCGAATGGCTCCGGCGTCTGCTGATGGCAAGGCGCCGGAGTCTTTTTATCGTCTGGCTAACGCGGTGCGTAGCGGTTCCGTCCTGGCCGAGCAATTGCGCGCGGGCTTGCAGCAGCTTGAGGCGACTACGCCGGCAGAAGTAGGATTGATTTTCAATCTTAATCCCATCTCGCAAGCGGTCTCTATTACAGCTCAAGCAGGCAAGACCCAACTCTTAAATGTAGAAGCTATGCACACGCTGGGGGCCAGTCCGGTCCGAGAGGTGATCAAAGAAGGCGAACAGATTTTAGAAAACCAAATGACCGGCAAGGTGAGAGACCGCTTCCGTAAATTACTGGATTTGCTTCCTTTCGAGTCCTGTATTGGTGTGCCCATTGAAGCGAGTGGGGGCGTTCATCGCGCCCTGTTCCTTTTTCATCGCCAGCCGAATGTGTTCAATCGTTATCATCTGCGGGATGCTCTGGCAGCCAGCGCCCTCTTCGCCGTGACAATTGAGCGTGAGGCCATAGAACAACGCTCGCGCGCGCTCAATAAACTATTTCTGACCGGCCAATTAGCCGGCGGCTTTGGTCACGAAGTTTACAATAAAATGTCAGGTCTGGAGATTCAGCTTCGTAATCTCCAAACAGACTGTTACTTATCTGAAGATCAGGCGCACAGTTTAAGTGAGATCCAGCAAGCCGCCGATAGACTCCTGGAGACTTTTAACGATTTAAAGCAGACGGTTGAACTGTTCCAGCAATTGATGCGAGCCGAAGATGACCAGGAAGTGTCGCTGAACGAGGTGATTCAGAAGATTGTGACCCTGCTCAAACCGGTGATGCGTAAGGAGAAAGTTCGATTAGAGACTGAATTAGAGCCGCATTTACCGAACACCGCCGGCAGTGCGGTTAGATTGCAGCAAGCATTTCTCAATGTCATGCTGAATGCGATGCAACATATGACCCAAAAGCCAGGCGGCAGCAGGCGCTTGAGTATTACCACCTGCTGCCGGGTTAAAAATAGGGAGCGCCCCCTTGAAATACGCTTTTCAGATACGGGGCCGGGGATTCACCGGCAGCTTTGGGAGAAAATTTTTGAACTGGGTTTTACCACCCGCCTGGGCGGTACAGGGCAGGGACTTTACATTGCTCGCAGTCTGGTGGAGTCGGTGGGGGGTACCATCCGGGTGGACCGAAGCGTCATTCTCCTCGGTACCACCTTTGTGGTGGCCTTGCCGCTGGGTCAACCTTATGGGAGGGCCAGGTGACTGAACAAGCATTACGATTGCTTTTGGTAGATGATGAAATCAGTGTGCGTGAACCCCTGGCCAAGCACCTCCGCCAAGTTTACCATTATGAGGTGGATACGGCGGCCGATGCTCAGGCGGCGCTGGACCGGCTTGGGCGAGTACGCGGCAACTACGATGTGGCGTTGATTGACGATTTGCTGACCCCCACGCCCGGCCAGGACCCAGAGCCGTCAGGGGTAACGTTGACGACGAAAATCAAGGCTCGCTACCCCCAGATAGAAGTGATTATCTTCACCGGTTGGGGCATGAAGTCAGGGCTGGAGGCCCTGCGCGCGGGCGCTTATCGCTACCTGGCCAAGCCGCTCAATTTGGAGGAATTGGGCATGTTGATCCAAACAGGGGCTGAACACAGCCGCCTGAAAAGTGCTGCCCGCGAAAAGCAGATATTGGAGCAGTTGATGGCTACCAACACCGCTCTGTTGAGTGGACGGAGTTTGCCGGAAGTCTTGGAGGTTATTCTACGGGGCGTGCAGGCTATTGGCTTTGACCGGGTGGGTCTCTATCTGTTATCTGAGGATCGCCAGATGATGTGGGGAGCGGCGCAGGTAGACATAGGCACAGAATTTGTGGGGCATACCCGCCCGGTTGCTACAGACCAGCAGATGCAAATAGTGCTGGCTGATCCTCGTCCCCACCTGTTCGAACGCGAGGATGGGCAGCCATTGCCTTATGAACGGGAGCTAGCCGGAGAAGGGGTGAATCAATGGGCCTGTGTGCCGTTGATTTTGCGGGGCGAAGTCATCGGCAAATTATCCATAGATAACAAGAACAGCCAGCGACCGATTGCAAAAGCGGAATTACGGCCCCTGGCTCTGTTTGCGGCTCAAGCGGCGGCTGCCATCGAGCATACGCGTCTCAGGGATAAGGAGCGGGAAGCAACCCGAACGGCGGAGCAACGAGCTTCTAACCTTCAAGCTATCCAGGAGGTTTCGACGGCGATCAATTCCCTCCTTGAATTGGACAAGATTCTAGAAGCGACGTGCCGGGCGGCCGTTGGACTCTTTGGGGTCGAGCATAGCGGCATGGTACTTTTCGAGGAGCCGGACCGCGCGCGGGGCCGGGTAGCGGCTGAGTACCCGGCTTTGGGGACGCTCGGTTTAGAAATTCCGGTACGAGGTGTTCAGGCGGAGGAAGATTTAATCCGGTCTCAAGAACCCCTTGTGTTGGCTGATGCAGTCCATGAGCCGTCACTGGGACCCGTTCAAGATATCTTTCGCCAATTCGACATCCACTCTATCTTGATTGTGCCGGTGGTGAATAAGGGACGGGTGTTAGGCTCTTTTAGCTTGGAGGGGATTGGTCATCAGCGTACTTTTACGGATGAAGAAGTGGAACAATGCCGCATTTTTGCCGCTCAGGTGGCGGTGGCCGTTGAAAATGCGCGGCTGTATAAGGATGTAGCCCAGGAGAGGGACCGTTCGGATTGGCTGGCTGAGCAGCTTTTGGCCCTTTACCAGATCACTCAGGAAATCCAATCAGAGCTGAACCTACCAAACCTGCTTAACTTAATCTCCCGGTTGGCGGCGGAGTTATTAGGGGCAGATGCGGGGGGTATTCTGCTTTTGGATGATGAAAAAGAGCACTTGACGTTCAAGGGAACTTATGGACTGAGCCAGAAGGCTGTCGAAGGTACTCGTGATGTGGTGGGGAGTAGCATTGCCGGGCGCGTGGTCAAGATGGGTGAACCTATCATCGCCAACGATATTCCGAATGACTCCCGCTTTTATAACCCGGCCGCAGATGACGAAGGATGGCTGGCGATTATGAGTACACCTCTCCAGGTGGGGGGCAACATTATCGGTACTTTGGATGTACACAGCAAGCGGGATCGGTACGTCTTTGACAAGGATGACTTACAAATTCTTTCCCTGATGGCTAACCAGGCCGCCATTGCTATCGAGAATGTGCGGTTGTTTCAACAAACCTCTCATCGAGCCTTGGCTTTGGAGACCTTACACCGGACCTCTCTTGACATTACCAGTCGTCGTCAGATGCCGGAGTTGGTCAGGGCTATCTTAGAGCGAGCCGTGGAACTTTTGCAAGCCAAAGGAGGGGGACTCTACTTGCTGGACGAGTCGGGCCGGCGAGTTAAGGTGGTTGCCCTGTCACATCTGCCTGAAGATTCTGTAGGGACATATTTGAGTGTAGAAGAGGGTGTTGTCGGGCGGGTTATAGCCGCCAAAACTCCTCAAGCGGTGTCTGACTATCGAGATTGGCCGCAACGGCTGCGACAATATGACTCTTACAATTTTACAGCCGTGGCCGGGGTACCCATTACCTGGGAAGATAAAATTTGGGGGGTTCTGGTCGTTCACGATACGGTTAAAGGTAGAACTTTTGGCCAGGAAGATTTAGACCTGCTGGCGCATTTTGGCAATCTGGCGGCTGTGGCCGTGGAGAATGCCGCATTGACGAGCAGAGATGCCGATAAACTCAGGCGATTAGCCAGGCTTTCTCAGGCCAGCAGCGAAATGATGGGCAGCCTGGGTACTATGCCGTTGGATGAAAGGCTAAACCTTATCACCCGGTACGCTGCCGAGATTCTGGAGGCGGAAGTCTGCGCCATCTTTTTAGTCAAACGTCCTGATTTCCTTAGTCTCGAAGCCAGCTACGGGCATCGAGCAGGATGCTTTGAAAAGGGTAAAGCATTTGCCATTTGCAGCGGTCCTGGTAGCGGCCTAACCGGCCATATTGCCAGTGAAGGTAGGCTGTTTAATGCGCATGGAGATAGCCTCACCGGCCACTTTGCCATACGGAAAGAGGAACCCAATCATACCCCTTCTGAACATTGCTATTCCGTACTGGCAATTCCATTGAAACAGAGGGGCGAACACCCGGACAGGTTGATTGGTTTATTGAAGGCAGATAACAAAAAAGACCGCCATGGACAGGCCGGGCCAACGGTGGGGTTTACCCAAGAAGACGAATGGATTCTCCAACTCTTTGCCGACGCCGTGGTGGTAGCTATTGAAGGCGCTGAATTGTTTCAAGCAGCCGAGGCCGCCCGGAAAAGAATTCGTTCCTTCTACGAAGCCAGCAATGCGCTGGTCTCATCGCGAGACCCTGAATTGGTGTTACAAGATATTGTCGAACAGGTGTATGTAGCTACAAATGCTTGTGGGGCCAGTTTGGTCTTGATTGACCAAGTGGGTGAGGTTCGAGAATTAGTAACCGCCGGGATCAATAAACGGTTTGACTTGAATAGTATGGTGCGATCCGCTGGACTATCTATGCGGATCATGCGCAGCGGCCAAATCGAGGTGATCGAGGACACCCGCCAGCAGCGAGATCGAGTCAATCCGAGTGTCTTTGAGCGGGGTATTGGCGCGGCGTTAGGCTTGCCCGTCTCTCTGGAGGATAAAGTTATTGGGGTGATGTGGGTTGATTATGATCAGCCCTGCCGCTTCTCAGAGGATGAGATTGACGCCATGCGGCTTTATGTTAATCAGGCGGCCATTGCTTACGACAGCGCTCGACGGATAAAAGAGCTGGACCACATGCGCCAGGCTGCTGAGACCCTGGCCGGAGTCGCTGGACTGCCAGAGGTTCTGGAGCAAATCACCCGCAGCGCCCGAGAGGTGCTACAGGCGGACTCGGCGGCCATCTGGTCCTATGATCCTGTTCAAGATCGGTTTAACCTGGAAAGGTCGGTCGCTGCTGGCATTCCCATGGAGCGGTGGAAAGAGTTTCAGAAAGTAGGACCTCGGCAGGGAGGAACGGCTTTTACGGTCATGGAGCGGGGTTGGGTTGGCGTTACCGATATTAATGACGTGCAGCAATACGGATTTTTGGGTGGGCCTACTTCTAAACTTCTCAAGCAGATTGGAACACGCAGTTTCCAGGGAATTGCTTTAATGGTGGGTGAAGAGAAGCTGGGTATCCTCTATGTTAACTACAATCATCGCCGCAACTTCAGTGAAAAAGAGCAGGAGACGGCGCAAATCTTTGCCAACCACGCGGCCCTGGCCTTGCGCAATGCCAAGTTATTGGACCAGGTAAGCAAGGCCCATGATGCGGCCCACGTAGTAGCCGGGGTGACGGTGCTGGAGGATCTGCAGAGCACGCTGAATTCCATTGTTCAGGGAACGCGTGATGTTCTCGATTGCGATGTGGTGACTCTCTACACCTATGACCAGGATTGGGACGAGTTTGGCTTTCCGCCGGCGATGATTGGGGTGAATTACCCGGAAAAAGTTCTTGAATTAGGCAAGGTGGCGAAACAGTCGGTAGTTTACAATGTTCTGGCCCGGGACGATTTGTATGAAGCAAAGAACACGACAACGAACCCCTTGACGGATAGCCCATTTGCAAAGCGGGAGAAAATCGTCTCATCAATAGGTTTGCCTCTGGTTACGGGAGACCGCAAGGTTGGGGTGATGTTCGTCAACTACCGGCGACCGCATCTTTTTACCCAGGATGAGCTAACCAATATTGAATTATTTGCCAACCAGGCGGCTGTAGCCATTCGCAATGCCCAATTGTACGAGCGGGTCCAAAAACGAGCCAGAGCGCTGGAGACCCTCTATGAGGCGGGGCGGGCGGTAACCAGTTCCTTGAATTCGGAAGAGATTCTCGGGGTCATTGCCGAACAGTCCCGACGCCTCATTGACACTTCACGTTTCAGCAACTTGGCCATCACGGTCGGGAACAATTTAAAATCGGTAGCCGCATACCCACCGGAACATTTTTCTGGCATCCAGAAAGTTATCGGCAATATTGATCTAAACGGCGCTGAGCCTATCGGCGTTATGGGGAGAGCGGTGAAGACTGGACAGACCCGCCTCATCGGCGACATCACCGGGGATAATGACTACATAAAGTACGACCCTGATACGCTGTCCGAATTGGCTGTCCCGATAAAACGCGGTGTTGAGATTATGGGGGTGATCAATGTTGAAGCCTCTGAGCGCAATGCTTTCGATGAGGAAGATCAGCGTACTCTGGAGTCCCTGGCGGCTCAGGCAGCGATTGCCATCGAGAACGCCCGTTTATTTGAGCAGACGCAGCGGCGTACTCGTCTGCTGGACGCGGCCGCCCAGGTTGCTCGCGGGGCCACGGCCATCTTAGATATTGACAAACTCCTGCATGAAACAGTTCGTCTCATCGTTGAACGTTTCGACTGCGACCATGCGGCTGTCTTCTTGTTAGACAACGAGGGCGAGTATGCGGTCCTGCGCGCAACTTATCCCAAAGATGACCAGCGGATGTTAAAACCGGATCACAAGCTCAGGGTCGGTCATGAGGGAATTGTCGGTTATGTTGCCGGGGCGGGCCAGCCTCATTTTGCCCCGGATGTTAGCCAGGATGCTTACTACATCCCTAACATACGCCTGACCCAGGCCGAAATGACTTTTCCTCTCATTGCCCGTGAACAGGTGATTGGGGTGTTAGATGTCCAAAGCATTAAAGCGGGTGACTGGCGGAATGAAGATATTGCTACCCTCCAAACGATGGCCGATCAATTGGCCAATGCTATCCACAATGCCCAGCTTTATCAACAGCTAGCTGAACGTTTGGTGGAGGTTAATACTTTACAACATGTTGCTGTTTCGTTGGCAGGCGCCCTGGAGCTTGATAAAGTGTTGAGCTTGATCATGTCCGGGGCCATGAAATTGACCAATACCCCTGGCGTTAGTGTTTTATTATGGGATGCGCCGCAAGAAAAATTTACCCAGGGGCTTAGAATTGACGAAGGAGGAACATTATACCCGTATGAAATCAAGGCTCGCTCAAAGGGGGGCCTGGCTCGGAAGATTTTGGATGAACGAAAATCTGTCGCTATTTTCGACGCTCAACAGGTTTCTGACTTTAACCCGGCTTTTCTCGAGCAGGGATACCGTTCATCGCTCGGCGCGCCTCTTGTCTGCCAGGACGAAGCCATTGGCGTCCTTTATGTTCACGACCGGGAGCCGCGTCAGTTTAACGGGGGCCAGATCATCTTTTTAGAAGCTTTGGCCAGCCAGGCAGCGGTAGCCATTGATAGAGCGCGCCAGTATGAGGAATTGAAAAAAACGTATGAAGAGTTGAAACGGACCAAAGGACTCGTCGGTACCAGAACTGCCCTGGCCTGGATGGGGATGGCCACCAGTACCTGGCGGCATGCCATTGATAAACATGCCCTGACTATTCGCGAGCAGGTACAACTTCTGGCTAAAAATTTAGAGGAGATAAATCCCTCCAGCCAATATCCCAAACTCAACGAGCGGCTGGCCACCATCGAACGGCTGGCCGGCAAAATTTTGGAAAAACCCCTCACCCCCCCTCTCACCGCCGAAGAAGGCGTCGAATCGGTCACAATCAATGATTTGATCGGTGAGCGCGCCAAACAATTGTGGCAGAATGAGCCATACAAAACGGCCAGGCTGAAAATTGACCTGCAACTATCCGGCGCGGCTACGGTTAAGATTAGCCGGGAATGGTTGCGACGGGCTTTTGATATTTTAGTAGATAACGCTGTAGATGCGGTGACTCAGCGTGAAAGGCGAGAGGTTGTTATTGGCACGCAAGCAGCTAATGCCGGGGTAGAAATATTCATCGCTGATACCGGCCCTGGACTTTCCCCGCAGATACAAGAAAAAATTGGCCTGGAAGTTATTGAGAAACCTGAAGACGCCAGGGGCTTAGGCATGGGGCTGTTGATGGCCCAAACCATTGTGCAGACTTATGGCGGCCAGCTTCGGGTAGGCTCCACCGGGCCAACCGGCACGGTGATGGTTATTTGGCTACCTTTAGAAAATATGGGAGTAACGCATGATAAAAGATCGCAAATATGACTGGGCTAATATTCAAGGTGTTGAAACACTGGTGGGGTTTTGGAACGCCGGCTTTGGGCATAAATCTCCACCCTTACCAGCAGGGATAAACGTGGTTAAATTGCCGCCAGGGTTATCCGCTCCCCATCCGGAGAAGATATGCCTCAAGTTGGAGAAGAGAATGCTCATGGAAAATACTTTTTTATTGGTTGGTGAGAAAGCAGAGAGTCAGTGGCCTTTGGTTTTGGAACAGGCGTTGTCACCTTTGGGTAAATTATATATTGTGTCTGAGCAGACCGTAGCAAAGAGAGGTATTCACCCAGATTGTGACGTGATTATCATTGATGCGGGGGTAGTAGAAGATGCAGTTACTTTAGTAGCATCGCTGCACCAACAACAGCCCCAGGCTCGTATCATTGTTGCGACTGCCTCACCGACCTGGCAGCGCGCCCGCGAGATGCTCAAGGCGGGTGCAGCGGATTATATCTATAAATCTCTCGACGAAAAACAACTTCAATCTGAAATCCGGGCCGTGTTGGAAGCTCCATCATCGTCCTAAAGTAATCAGAGATCTGGGAGGGACACAATGTCACAGAGCCGTGTGTTGTTTGCAGACAACGAGCGTGATTTTCTTGACACCCGCGCTGAATATTTGGAAAGCGCCGGTTACTTAGTTCTGAAAGCCGACACCTTAGAGCAAGCCAGGCAGCTTTTGGCCGAGACCCGCCTCCACCTGGCTGTTTTAGATATCCGGCTGGTGGACGATGACGACGACCACGACGTGAGCGGCCTGACCCTGGCTAAAGACCCTGACTTTAGCCCGGTGCCCAAGATCATCCTCACCGGTTTCCCCACCTATCAAGCGGTGCGAGAGGTGTTAGGGCCGGTGGTCGAGGGGCTGCCGCCGGCGGTGGACTTTTTAGACAAACGTGAAGGGCCGGAGACCATGGTCCAGGCTGTCGAAAAAGCTTTGGCCACGTATCTCTCTCTCAATTGGTGGCTTACCATCCGTTGGGCCGAACATCTCTCCTTTGTTCACCTGATCAGCTTGATTGACCCCTACATGGACAATACGGATATCCTGGACCGGGTGGGTGAGTTGGAAGATCTGTTTCGCCGTTCATTTCACGACAGTAGCCAGATAACCATCAGCCGGCTTTTGACCCGGCAGAAGCAAAAGGTCATTTTGGCGGTCACGGCCTTTTCAGCGGATGGCCTGGAAAGGCAGTTTGTCATTGCTTGCGGGCCAAGAGCTTTTATTCAACAGGAAGCAAAAATTTTTGAAACGTTAACCCCCAAAGCCAGCGGCGAAGGGGGTGTCGTAAAAGTTAAGTTTGTCGAGACGGTCCATTTTGCCGCAATTGTCTACGCCCTGAATGGCGGAAATTTGGAGGACATCACCACCCTGGCCGAATTTTATCGGGACAGCTCCGTTGAAATGGTTACAACTGCCCTGAATCACCTCTTTAGCACCACCCTGGCCCCCTGGTATGAACAGGGACGGCTGTATGAAGGTGACAAACCACTCACTCAAATTTTACGGGAAGAGTTAGCCTTGACTGAAGGAGCGTTCGCTTCCGCGGAACTGGGACGCCGCTTCAATGTGATCTGCCAGGAAGGATTGGCCGCCAACCTGGCCAAAATCTATTATGCTGCCAACAGCTTAACCCTCCAACTGGCCGATGGTTCATCTATTTCCTATCCTAACCCGGTCGTTCATCTGGCTGAAAAACGCATCGGGGTCAACTTGCCGGTTCTGATGGGCGTCACCTATGGTCAACTCAACGACGACAGCCTGCTGGTAGATCGCCAGGGGCGCACCTGGTTAATTGATTTTAGCCGGGTCAGCCGGAGTCCCCTGTTGTTCGATTTTGTCTCCCTGGAAACCGCGCTTAAATTTGAACTGTTTTCTATCCCTAATGTGCTTGCCCGCTATGAACTGGAGAGACGTTTGCTAGACCTGCCGCATTTGGATGCAGCCGTAGCCGCAGAAAATTTGGAGCCGGAACTGGCCAAAATCTTCCAGGCGATTTGCCGGGTGCGTTATTGGGCCTCTGTCCTGATTGGCCGGGAGATGAACACCTACCTGCTGGGGCTGCTGTTTTGTACGGTCAGTCAATTGATCTCTTATGACGCTGCCGTCCGTTACACCCGCCGTGAACTGGCTGCCTACCTGCACCGGGTCTTGTCGGCGGCCATGTTATGCCAGAAACTCATGCCCACCCCGCCCAGCCATATCCCTGCTCATCAGGATTTATGGATTGATGAACCTAACAAAGAAGTTTGGGTTGAACACCAGCGGGTGGAGTTAGCCCCCACGGAATATGAGTTGATGCTGACCCTTTACCGCCACGCCAACCAGCTCTGTACCCGCCAATTGATCAGCCGGGCCGTTTATGGCGTAGATTACGACAAACTGACCATGGATGATACCATCAACGCCCTGGTGAGCCGGCTGCGGGAGCGGATCGAACCCAATCCGCGCCAGCCCAAATACATTATCAATGTCCGCGGCGTGGGCTACAAACTCAAGCTCAACCATGACCCATCTTCAGAATAAAGACTCTTTAAAAATAAGTGTCATCCGCAAAAGAGCGCCCGAGGCGCTCTTTTTGTTAGAACCGTCTTAACATTTATGAGAATTTGGTTAGATTTTCCACTAAAACTGTTAAGGAATGGTCAGTGTACGCTTTCCTTTTTCTTTTATAATAGAGACAGAGAGAAGATTAAGATGAGTTGATAGGAGGCATCAAAATGAAACATTTATTTGCTATGTTAGGCCGAATGCTGGGTCTTCATTTTGCCCCCGATAACCATGTTATTCCCGTCCTACGCCTGGGTAGGTACCACCACGTTAAAGAGCCGGGCTTCTTTTGGATTTGGCCCCTGGTAGAGCAAGCCCTTCCGCCGGTTAAAACGGGGCTGCACGTCGGCAATTTTACCTTTGACGAGGTGCTGAGTAAAGATAACATCCCCTTCAAAATTCATCTGACCGTTTTGTTTAATTTCAACCCGGCCTCTGCCGTTAGAAATGCGGCGGCTCAATTAGTCAAAGGGGGGGATGATCTCTTACAGATTATTGTCAAAGATTATACCAACCAATTTTTGCGCCGGCTGGCTTCCCGGTATGAGGCCGAAGAGTTGAGCAGCAGCCCGGCCATGGCGGCTATCGAGTGGCATTTAACCCGCCTGCTCAGCATCCAAATGCGCCCTTTAGGCCTGGCGCCGCTAAAGAATGGGGGAATTCTGATAAAAGAAACTATTGCCCCTGAAAAGTTCAAACGGGCAATCTTGCAGGCGCGGCGGCTGATGGCCATTTCGCAATCCCTCGCCAGCTTTCCCATCCCCGGTCTGGCTGAAAAAGCGATTCAAGCCGGCTTTGTTACGGGTCTGGAAGACTTTGAAGGGGATCTAACGCTATGGTCTGGCGGGTCTCCCCTGGAAACTGGTCTCGCTCCCCATCTGACGGACCTGACCCGGCTGCCCCATCAGAACGGGCACGCCAAACAAAACGGAGGTTCCGGGCCAGGGCATAAAGTGTGGTGAATTTTTGACAAGAGGTGATGAGGCTGTGGGTTTGTCTCAGCTTTTAGGCGGTTCTGTAGGGCAAGTTGCCAACTTGCCCTACATTACCAAAAATTTGGACACACCTTGAGGTTGCTGCCTTATTGATCCAATCGCTTCGCAGGAGAGCTTTTATGAGATTACAAGTCAGGCAAACCGAAGATATAGAAAATGTTTTATGGGCCATGCAAGTCGTTATCCAAACAACGGCGGCCTCCTCGGATGGCAGTGACCTCTCTCTCGTTTATCGGCGCAGTTTTAATCTCGGCTTTGAGACTGCCTGGCAGTCTGTCAAAACATTTTTCGAGGTCAAACCGCCTTCAAAAAAGATATGGACTTCTGAGGAAATTAAACATCTCCTGGAAACTGTTCAATCTCGGCTGGTCGTCTCAGCCAATGGGACCGTAAGGGAGCATGACAACCAGGGCTATTACCAGGGCGGCGAAGCCGCATGCTGGTGTGTGGCTACCTCCTTCGGCCTAAATCTGATCCCGGCAATTTCTGATTCTCCATCCCTCCAACCTGCCTCTCCGGCCGCTGACTCGCGGGTCTGGTTTCATGAAGATGTTCAAAACATTCTGTGGGCTATCCAAACCGTGATTCAGGTTACGGCTGCGGCCCTGGAAAATATCGCCCGGCCCGCTCTCTACCATGAAGGCTTTGAAGCGGCCCTGGATTGCGCCGCTAGACTATTTGGTATTCCTTTGCTATCCCCCACCATGCCTGCTGGTTCAAGAACAAAGGCTGCCTTCTGGTCCGTCAAAGATATTGAACATAAGCTGCGGCTGGTCTCTCAAGTTATGTCAACCCAGGACTCGCCCATCGAGGAAGATAAAGCTCAAGCGGACATCTACCGGCAAGGCTTCAAGGCGGCTTTGGAATGTATGGCTGCCTCATTGGGTGTGCGGAAGATATCTTTCTTAAGATTTTAATCTCCTCTTAAATGTTTGCTCCTATAGTCAAGGGTATTCTAATAAAACAAACCTGCCAGGTTTCATAGACCTGGCAGGTTTAAATTCGCCAAATGGAGAAGAGATGCGCATGCCCTCAAAAATGCCCCGGTTATTATCGCTGTTATTTTTGCTGTTGCTGACCTTTCCCCTCCCCACCCATGCCCAGGATCCCAAACCCCTCAACTTTGCCGATTACGAACTCCCCCTGACCGACTACACCCTGCCCAACGGCCTGCGCGTTATCCTGGCCGAAGACCACTCCGCGCCGGTGGTAGCGGTGGACATCTGGTATCACGTGGGGGGGGCTAATGACCCCGCCGGGCGCTCTGGCTTCGCCCACATGTTTGAGCACATGATGTTTGAAGGTTCGGACAATATTCCTAACGGCCAGTGGGACCTGCTGCTGGAATCCATCGGGGCCAACCATAATGCCTACACCGCTAATGACAAAACCGCCTATTGGGAAGTCGCTCCGGCCAACCAGCTCCCCCGCGTTCTGTGGATGGAGAGCGACCGCATGGCCTCGTTGGGCGTAACCCAGGATGTCTTTGAAACACAGCGGGATGTCGTCGTCGAAGAGTTCAACCAGCGCGTGGCCAACCGGCCCTACGGCGCGGCCAACCGCCGCCTCTTTACCCAGCCGATGCAGGGCTACGTGCCTTATGAACGCTCGGTTATCGGCAGCGTCGAGGATTTGAATGCGGCGGCGTTGGCCGAATTAAGAGACTTTCATGACACCTATTACAAACCCAACAACGCCACGCTGGTCATTGTCGGCGATATTGATGTGGAGCAGACCAAAATCCTGGTCCAGGCTTACTTTGCCGACATTCCCGCCGGGCCGGAAGTCACCCCCATTCTCAAGCAGTATCCCTTGTCCGGCGAGTTTCCGCTGCTGCGCACCGACAGCGCCACCGGCTGCAACATCGGCACTGAGGAAACCTTGATTGACCCACAGGTCGAAGTGCCGCGCTGGGCGGCTACGGTCGTCGGCCCGCCGCGGGGCGAACCCGATTTCTATGCTCTCAGCCTGTTGACCGACATCCTGGCCGGGGGCAACAGCAGCCGTTTTGAGCAAAACATCATCCAGCAGGGCAAGGCCGCCAGCGCCTATGTCGGCTTGAGCGATTACCTGGGAGCCAGCATCCTTTACGCCATCGCCCAGCCCAACAGCGGCGACAGCCTCGACGCCATACCCCCACTGGTCCGGGACGAGTTTGAGAAAGTGATGACCGGCGGCGTGACCGAGGCAGAGTTGGAACGGGTCAAGAAACAAGCCCTGGTTGGTTCGATTGCCTCATTCCGCGAGTCGGCCCTGAACACCGCCGAGTGGCTGCAAGACGCCGTCCTGACCTTTGGCGATCCCAATACCATTGATGAGGAACTGGCCCGGTATCAAGCCGTCACGGTGGATGATATTCAACGTGTCGCCCAAACCTATCTGTGCGACAAGCCGCTGAATATCCAACTGACCCTCAAAGAGGGGGAGGAAATCTTGAGCGACTCCCCCGGCCTGCTGGTCGAGCCAGCGGAACCTGTCCAGAGCGAAGCCACCCCGGAACCGGCCTCTGAAGTGCTGGACCTTGAATTAAGCGACGAGGTTCTGGCCGGCCTGCCCGAAGGCGTTATCAGCCGTACCTCCGTTCCGGCCGCCCTGCCGGTCACGGAGAGCAACTTCCCGCCCTTCGAGCGTTTTACCCTCGAAAACGGTCTCAATGTTATTTTCGTCCCCCAAACCGAAGTGCCCAAACTGCGCTTGCAGCTAAACGTGGGCGGTTCCAACGCCGCTGTCCCGGCGGATAAACAGGGCGTGGCCGACCTGATGGCCGACCTGCTGACCAAAGGCACCCAGACCCGCACCGCCGCCGAAATAGCCGAAACGATTGAAGCGGCCGGCGGCTCGGTCGGTTCCAGCGCCGCCCTGGAGTGGACTTCCGTTTCGGTGGACGCCCTGGCCGCCGATGCGACCCTGGCCTTTGACCTGCTGAGCGATATGGCCCGCAACTCGACCTTTCCCGAAAAGGAGTTCCAGGTTGACCAAACTCAAACCCTGACCTTTTTGGAGCAGGATCAGGTCAACCCGGCCAGCATGGCCAACCGTCAATTTGGCCGCCTGGCCTACGGCGGCCATCCTTACGGCTTCATCACCAACCCGGAAACGGTCAAAAGGCTGACCCGCGACGACCTGATTGAATTTCACCAGACCTATTACAAACCCAATAACGCCCTGCTGGTCATCGTCGGCGACATCACCGCCGAGGAAGCCAAAAGTGAGACCGAACGGGTTTTTGGGGATTGGGAGCAGGGTGAGGTCCCGGACTTCCTCAACTATCCCGAAGCCGAGCTGGGCGATACCTCGGTCATCTATCTGGTAGATCGGCCCACCTCCGAACAGGCGACCATCCAGGTGGGCAACCGGGGAATTGATGCCCGCAACCCGGATCGCTACGCCCTGGAAGTGGTCAACGCGGTCTTGGGCGGCGGTTCTTCCTCGCGCCTCTACACCAATCTTCGGGAGGATAAAGGCTACACCTACGGCGTCTACAGCCGTTTTGGCCGGCCCAATGACGTCAGCACCTTCCGTGTGGTCGGCGATGTCAGCCAGGACCACGCCGCCGACGCCGTGCAGGAAATTTTGAAAGAGCTAAAGCGCATCCGCACCGAACCCATTTCCGAGCAGGAACTGACCGACGCCAAGAACCAGCTCATCGGCAGCTTTGCCCTGGCCCTCGAGCAGCCCTCCGACTTTGCCAATGCCCTGGCCACCCGCTACCTGACCGGCGTGCCCATCGAAGAGCTGAAAGATTACCTGCAAAACATCGAGGGGGCCAGCGCCAGCGAAGCTCACGCCGCCGCCGCCAACTACATTGACTCCGAGCGGCCCATTATCGTCGTGGTCGGCGATGCTGAGGTGGTCAAGCCCCAGTTGGAGAAAATTGGCCAGGTGATGGTCGTGGATAACGAGGGGAAAGAGGTTAAGTAAAGGAGGGCAAACATAGTGTCTTGTTTTCTTGCCCAGGGGATGGGATGAGGACAGCCGAGACTCTGGATCAATGCCTCGCCGCGGGTGAGGCATTTTTATTTCCGAAAATATAAATTAATGGCGTTTGACACAGATCTATCTATTTGTTATAATGGTACATAGGTAACAAAATAACAAAACTATTCTATTAGTAAAAGGAAAAGCTGATGGCGACCGAACAAAATAATCAGTCTGCCGACACTTCCTTGATTGTTGAACGAGTCCAGACCGGGGTGCGCATGGAAAAGAGGATGGTCAAAGTGCTCAAGGCGCTGGCTGAGTATCTGGATCTTTCTCTGGGCGACCTGCTGGAAGGGATTGTGTTGCACGCTTTTGAGAACAAATCGCCCTTTAGTGAGCAGACTCTCCAACGTATCGCCCAACTGAAGGAAATTTATGGGTTGAATTACGGGGCCGAGGCCAGCCACCAACTCAAAGAGGAGATAGTTCCATGAATGAAACTATCCTGTTAGGGCGAGGACATCAAATGATTCCAGTCCCATCTCGGACATGGCAGGAACATTTAGCTCAAGCACCTCAATATTTTCAAACGAGACTTGGTTTCATGACGGAGGCCCATCACCGGGTCCGCTATTTTGTGGTCAGAGAACTCCCAGCTCTTGGCGAACCCATCCGCCCCGAGTTCATTGCCCAAAAGTTAGGCTTGCCTCTCACCCAAGTAGAGGTTATCCTTGATGAGCTTGAGCGGCATCTCGTTTTTCTGGTCCGCAATGCCCAGGGTGCCGTAGCCTGGGCCTATCCGGTGACCGTTGACCCGACGCCGCATCACCTGACTTTTAGTACGGGCGAACAGGTCTACGCCGCCTGAGCTGAGGACGCTATTGCGACGCCCTTCGTGCAAGGGCGATTACGCCAAGAATCTTTGTCTGTGGTCATCAATACTGTCTGCGGCCACTGCGCCCGACCCCTCCAAATCGTCATGGATAGTGAGTTGAGGTTTCGCATCACTGAGCCGGAGGCTGAACCCCTGGTCTTCGAGCCGCAGATCAATTGGGAAACTTTTACCGAACCGAACATCATCCACGCTTACTGAAACAACTCCTTATTCTTCTGGTCAGAAGAACATGCGCGGGAATTTCGGGCCAGCGCCAGCGGGGTAGACGGTGTATTTTTGACTTTGGACCAAAGCGCCTATTCAACCCGAATTGCGCAAGGGGCGCTTTTTGCCTTTGAGTCTAGCTGATCCTTAACCACTACGGCAACATCAAATGCAAATCCCCAAACTCATGCCACAAATAACCCTGCTCCAGCGCCTCCCCATAAGTGATCTCCAAATGCTCCAGCCCCGCCAATGCCTGAAGCATCGCCAAATGACTCGCCTCCGGCTCGTGCAGGCCGGTCAGCAGCCCGTTGACCGCCCGCAGCCCCTGCTCCGGGGTGATGACCAATCGCGTCCAGCCCTCGCCGGGGTGGGTGGTTCCTTCGGCGTCGGTCACGGTTTCCAGCGCCCGCACCACCGTCGTCCCGACCGCAATCACCCGCTTCCCGGCGGCGCGGGCCATGTTGACCTGCCGGGCCGTGTCCAGCGGCACGCGGTAAAACTCCTCGTAGGGCGGCTCGTGATCCTCCAAACTGGCCACACCCGTGTGCAAAATTAAGGGTGCAATCTGCACGCCTTTCGCCACCAGCCGGGTCATCAACTCCGGGGTAAAAGCCCGCCCGGCGGAAGGCATCTCGGCGCTGCCCGGCTCGGTGGCATAGACCGTTTGATAATAGTCGCCCGGCCAGGGCTGCTCGATGTAGTAGTAACGAATGGGAAAGCCGTACTCGCCCAGGTAAGTCTCTAAGTTACTTCCAGGGCTGCCCTTGGAGAAGAATGGCGAATGAGCGAATGGCGAATCAGAGTTATCATTCGCCATTCGCTGATTCGCAGCGGTATTTACGTAACTTTTTGTTGATGAGGGAGCGTAAGTTCCTGACGAGAGCGACTCGGGCAGGTGCAGGGTGGCGATCCACAGCCGAGTCGGGCCGCCGCGGCGGTGTTCGGGCCGGTAGGGCGTGTGCAGGGTGGCCGTGGCCTCGGCGGGCAGGGTCAGCGTCTCACCGGCGACAGCTTGATGAAAGGGTCGGGAGGTGATCCCGTCCGGCTGGCGCACCTCGACGCTCCACAGGTCGGCGGGCAGGTGGGTGGACAGGTGCAGTTGGAGTGGCGTGCCGTCGGCGCGGGTGGCGCTGAGGGCGGCGTTCAGGGTGCCGCTGGTGTTAATGACCAGCAGGTCGCCCGCATTTAGAAAATCGGGCAGGGCGCGGAATTGGGTATGCGTGACCCGGTTGTCGGCCAGGTACGAAACCATCAGCCGCACCTCGTCTCGCGCCAGGCCGCGAGCTTCCGCCGGGGCGCTGGCTTCGAGTTCGGGCGGGAGGGAGAAGGCCAGACCGCCGACTGCCGACGGCTGACCGCCAAACTTGAATAATTTCGATGGGGAATGGACCGCCAGGTTCGCAGAGAATGGGGAGACTTTTTTTGAGAACTCGGTCTTCTCGGCGTACGCGGCGGTGCTCTTGACGTTTTGCTCTTTCAAGGCGATATCCCTCCCTTCGTTAAATGCTCAAAATCTAATCACGAATAACCCTGATGGACGAATGTCACGAATATCTTGAGCAAAAATTTGGCCTATTCGCTTATTCGTGACATTCGTGATCTAAAATTCATCGCCAGCCGAATGGTTACTCCTCGTGTGGAAGCTGAAATAGGGTCAGTTGCATGCCATCGGGCGCTTGCAGCCGCTGGTTAAAATCGCCCCACGGGGTTTGCACGGCGCCGTTGAGCGGCCTGGCCCCACCCGCTTGCAGGGCGGCGGTTGCGGCAGTCACGTCCGCCACCTCAAAGGCCAGCCGGACCGGCCCGGCCACGCGCCGGCCCACCTCGATCCGGTCAATCAAAGCGGCCTGGGGCGGGTCAACGAGTTCAAGCGTGGCCCGTCCGGCGGCTAAAATAAAGCCACGTCCTTCCGGCGAAGCCCACTGGTCCACTTTAGGCAACCCCAGGCCGGTATGGTAAAACTCGACGGCTTCATCCAGGTTGTTCACCGTCATCGCCACCCGCAGTTCTTGTGCGCCTTCCGCCGGTTCGGCGGCGTCCATCTCCCTGGCCCGGTAACGCCCGCTGGGCCGGTCCCCCTCAAGCAGTTCAATCAAGCCAGGCACGCTTTCCTCGGGCAGGGGCCGGTCGCTGATATCCTCGCCGGGGAAGGCTTCCTGCTGCATCTGGGTGCGCATGTCGCCCGGGTCAACCCAGTAGACCCGCCACTGCGGATTTTCGGCGGCCAGGATAGCCGAAAGCTGCTCCAGCGCAGCCTTGCTGGAGCCGTAGCCGCCCCAGCCCGGATAGGTTTCCACCCCGGCATCGCTGGTAATGTTGATGATCCGCGCCTCCGCTTTTAATTCGCTCCGCACTGCTTGCAGCAGGCCCAGCGGCGCCAGCACGTTGACCCGGTAGACCTGCTCCAGCGTCTCCAGCGGGTAGTCAAGCAGCTCCGGCTGCGGACTGGGGCCGAGGATGCTGGCATTGTTGATGACCGCATCCAACCCGCCGGCTGCCCGTGCGGCAACGGCCAGCGCCCGGCGGTGAGCCGGATCGGCTACGTCGCCGCTAACCGCCGTGACAAAGGTCAGGCGAGCTAACTCTTTTTGGGCTGCTTTCAACACCTGGGCGTTGCGGCCGTCAATGATCAACCGCCAGCCCTGCTGGGCCAATTGGCGGGCCAGAGCCAGGCCCAATCCCCGCGAAGCGCCGGTGATAAGGACGGTGCGTTGAGTTAATGAAGTCATTTCGAGAATCCTTTCGTATAACCAGACTGATATAATGAAAATTCTATAGGACTTACTCGTGTCATTCTGAACGAAGCGCAGCGAAGTGAAGAATCCCTCGAGGGTACGCTTGCAAGAGCACGTATCCAAGGATTTTTCGCTCCTTCGTCGCTCAAAATGACATGTTTTGCGTAAGTCCTGTTCTAAATAATTTGAACTTATCATAACCCAAGTTATGACCTGCTACATCGGGCGTGAGGCCAGAGTGTGGCTAAACAAAAAGAACAGGTGGAGAGCCTGTTCTTTAGTACAGAGAGATGGAGTGAGACGAAGATTATGAAGAAATACTCTGTTGGGGGGTCAAAGGACGGCGTTTGAAGTGTAAGGCCATAAAGACTGCCCAGCCAACAGCCATCACGGCGGGCACGCCGGCTAGCAGGAAGCCAATCTGTTGCGGACCCATGGCCAAACTATCTTTGGCCCAGCCCACCCAGAGGGTCGAAAGCGATGCAGCTAGGGTCATCATGGCAAAATCGAAGGCAAAAACCCGGCCCAGGAACTTGTCCGGGACGGTCATCTGCAGCAGGGCTGAAGAATAGACCCAACTGATGCCAGACCCCAGGGTGCGGATAAAGGTTGCCAGGAGCAAAAAGGACAGAGTGGTCGAGTAACCAATCATGACATAGCCGACAATCAGGCTGAGGTAGCAAAACAAAATGGCCCAGTACATGGCTCTGGCCTGATCGCCGGTAATGCGCCGGGCGACAAGCGGCCCCAGCCCGGTGCTTAGGCCGGTGGCCACGTAAATCAGGCCCAGGGTGCCGGAGCCATCCGCACCGATAGGGAAGATCTCTTTGGCAAAGGTGACTTCGACAACGGCCATGCCGCCAAAGGCCAGCGCCTTGGAGGCTTTCAGCAGGGCGATGGCCAGCACCGGCGGGTGCCGCCGCAGGTAACGCAGACCGCCGGCAAATGCCTGCCAGCCGGTGTCGCGCTCCCTGATCATTTCTGGTTCAACAGCACTGAAGATAGGCGGCACCCGGCCGATAAACCAGGCCGAAAGGACAAAACTGGCGGCGTCAATTAAAAAAGCAGTGGTAATCCCAAAAACGGCGGTCGCCAGGCCGCCTAAAGCCGCTCCCACGGCCAGCATGGTGCTCCAGGTGGTGCCGTCCAGGGCATTGGCGGTCACCAAATCTTTACGGGCAACCAGGCTGGGCATGAGCGCCGCCCGGGTTGGCTCAAAAAAGGCGCTGATACTCAGTTGCAGCACGGTCAAGACATACAGAAGCCAGACATCTTGCGCTGAGCGGACAAATAGAAAGGCCAGCACGACAATGGCCCGCAGCAGGTCGCTGGCAACGAGGATTTTGCGCCGGTCAAAGCGGTCGGCCACCACGCCGACTAAGGGGCTGAGCAGGAAAGGGGGTAGCAGGCGGGCCAGAAATAAGCCGCCAATAGCCAGCCCGGAGCCGGACAGATGGGCCACCAGGGCCGCCGAGGCAATCAGGTTGAACCAGTCGCCGGTTTGGCTAATCACCTGGCTAAGCCAGAGCGAGCGGTACTGCTTGTTGTCGCGAATTAGGGTCACGTAGTGGTCAATCAAGGGTAGGTGCATAACAAGACTCCAGATATTCGGAAGAGTTTTTGCCGGGATTTGGGGATTAGAGGATAAAAACATAAAGAAAAATCCCCCAATCTCCTAATCCCGGCCCAGTAATGATGGAAAGAACTATCTATGCTGTCGCATAGGTCGGTATGGTTTGAGGCTATTTCATTTACGGAATTGTAACACATACTACAAGCTGTCGCCTCACCCAATGGGCAGATTTGACCCAAATAAAAAGGACAGGTGGTCAACCTGTCCTTTGGTACAGCCTGGAATCATCTAGGCGAGAGTCAAGACTCAAGCCGTTTATCGGCCATCAAGACAATCCGAAATGGAAACAATTCCGCCCGCATTACGCCTGCGATTACTGCCGGATCGTTATTCATAATTTCACGGGCGGCTTCTTCAGAATCTGCCTCAAAAACGGTGATGCCGAATGTGCGCTCGTCGGTGGTCAGGGTGCGGCCGACAAATACGGCGGTCCCTTGGTCAGTCAAATCTTTCAAATAGTTGAAGTGCTGGGAAATAGTCTCGGCTTCCTGGAGTGTTGGTCCTTCGGTCAGCATGGCCAGCCGGGTGGGCTGAATTCTGTAAACATAGGTGGTGTTATCCGACATAAATTCTTCTCCTGAGTCTTGTTCTCAACTCAGGTGGCTGGCACTTTTCTCCTGGCAAGATGGGTCAACCAAGTGCCAGTCACCTTTAGGGTTTCTACATCCGCTCGACCCACTCCGCCCGCCAAGCTGCTGGTTCAAAGGAATCAGGCCAATATTCCGTCTGGCGCACAATCTTGCCCTCGCGCACAGTCGAGAATGTAATCGCGCGACCTGTAACGGCCCCATCGGTGACACTGGTTTCTGTGGCTACATCGTCCCCTTCGGCGATCAGCCGGTGGATGGTGAAGTTCCAGCGTCCTGCTGCCGGGTAATTTTCATTAACTGCCACAAAGTTCGCTCTCCCACGGATACGTTCCCCGGACTGCGGCCATTCGAGCACATATTCATCGTGCAGGTACTCACCCGCCCGGCGGAAATCGTTGTCCTGCATAGCTTCCCAAAACTGTTGGACTACCTGCTTGCTGTCATTTCCTGTGGTTGCCACTGCCATCCCTCTTTAGCTTTTCTGGAGACCCCTCCGCTCGCCTGTTTCGATAAACGCTTTAAGCCGAACGCCAAAAATTCTCTCACCAGCCAATGCTGTGACCAACTACGGTTTTGAGTCCACCAGAATCGCCCCGGCAATTGCCGGGAGGAGACCCTCCGGCCACTGGGTCTGCTGGTCGAATTTGGCGTCGCGCAGACCGGCCCCGCGCAGGGTAACTTGACTCAAATTAGCCCCGCACAGGTTAGCCTCCTGCAAATCGGCCCGGCCCAGGTCGGCTCCGATCAAATTGGCCCCGCTCAAATCTGCTTGCCGCAGAATGGCCCCCCGCAGATCGGCTCCGCTTAAATCGGCCTTGCTCAAGCTGGCGCTATGTAAATCTGCCCCGCGCAGGGTAGCCCCTCTCAGATGCGCATCATCCAGGCGAGCTTCGGCTAAATTAGCCTGAGTCAGGTTGGCGGCAGGCAACAGGTCGGCCCCGTTCAGGGTCGCCCGGCTCAGGTTGGCCCTGGTCAGATTAGCCTGGCTTAAATTAACCCCTCCCAGGTTGGTTTCACACAGACTGGCTCCCTCCAGGTTAGCCCTTTCCATCATCGCCCCGCGCAAGTCGGCCCCGTCGAGGACAGCCATACCGCTGAAATCGGCTTCGGTCAGGTCCGCTCCGGTCAGATTAGCGCCGCGCAGATTGATGTCCAGCATAAAGACATCGGCCAGAGCTGCTTTGCTTAAATTAGCGCCGCTCAAATCGGCCCCACTCAAGTTAGCCCCGCGCAGATCGGCCCCGCTTAAGTCAAGGCCCTGCAAGTCATGTTCTTGAAGTGTAATGTAGCCCATAACTTTTAAGTGATCTTCGATTTGTTTGCGGGTCAATTTAGTCACATCAATCTCCCTGGAGAATTTATCACTATGTTTGCACTTTTCACAACGGGCTACGAATAGGACACAGATTTACACAGATAAACGCAGATAAAGCAAAATTTTTAAAGAAAATCTGTGTGAATCTGCGAAATCTGTGTCCTAATTAAAAAAGTGCAAAGGTAGTGTTTATTAGCGTTCTGGCACTGAGCCAGACAATTTTAGCGCAAAGACATCAGGATGCAAAGATATCCGGAAGTGACTGATTACATTCAGGCTGGCTCTTGCTCTACAAATGCCCGTAGAGTGGCGAGGAAAGGCTGCCCCCAGCCGGCCATTGTCGCTTCGAGCCGCTCGGTACAGTCGCAGTCGGAGCAGGCCCACGGCTCGGTTCCACTCACATCGCGGCAGCGACGGCGCTCATGGGCATTCTGAACCTTAACCAGCTCAAAATATTCTTCCCAATAGGGCCGCTCTTCAGCCAGGGGGGTGGCGCAAAAGCAGACTTCAACCCAGCGGATGGTGCCATCTTCGACCAGGCGGGCCTGGGCCATGTCGCGCAGATACTCGTCGCCGGCAATGGAACCCCAGCCCAGCGTCTCAGTTTCGATGGCTGCAAGCAAGTCTGCGGCCCGGCCAGGTTTGACCCGAGCTGTCACCAAATAGCGCATAAACTCTCCTTTACTATTCAGGTGACTGGCACTTTTATCCTCTTAGCCAAACTTATCGCTAACCAAGTGCCAGTCACCTCTAGCTTAGTTACAAGCTGGTCAGGATTTCCGGCCCGTGCTCGGTGATGGCAATGGTGTGTTCAAATTGCGCCGAGAGGGAGCCGTCTACCGTGACCACGGTCCAGCCATCGTCCAGGAGCTGCCACTCCGGCTGGCCGGCGTTGATCATCGGCTCGATGGTGAAGACCATGCCCGGCCGCAGCCGGGGACCGCGTTGAGCCTCACGCACATGCGATACCGAGGGGGGTTCGTGCAGGGTTTTGCCCAGGCCGTGCCCGCCCCATTCCCGCACCACCGACACACCCTGGCTGTCGGCATAGGTTTGAATGGCGGCGCCAATATCGTGCAGAAAGTTCAACGGTTGGGCGGCGGCAATGCCCACCTGCAGACATTCCTGGGCCACATCCAGCAGCCGCCGCGCTTCAGCCGATACCTGGCCCACGGCGTAGGTGACGCAGGCATCCCCACACCAATCATTGTATCTCAGGCCAATGTCAATGCCTACAATATCGCCCTCCCGCAAAACGCGCTCGTTGGGCAGGCCGTGGCAAATCTCGTTGTTAACGGAGGCGCAAATGACCCCCGGAAAAGGGGGATGCTTGGGCGGATTACCGCGATAGCCTTTGTATAAAGGCTTGGCTTTGTGTTGGGTCAAATAGTGCTCGGCCAGGCGATCCAGCTCCCGCAGGCGGATGCCTGGTTTGATCTGCTCGCCCAGCAGGGCAAATGTTTCCGCCACCAGCCGCCCCGAGGCCCGCATCTGCTCAACGGCCCGGCGATTTTTAAGAGGGATGCTCATAGAGTAGGCTAAATCCTTTTCAAAGTTAACAGCTTATCTGACCGCTGACCATTGACCGACGACCGCGGCAATACCTTGATAGACAGGCAGCGGTACCACAAGGGTATTATATCAGCCGTCGTCCGTCGGCGGTCCTTCCCTTACAGTTCAATCAACCCTTGTTGTGCGGCCAGGGTCACAGCTTCGGTGCGGTTGCCCGCGCCGAGTTTGCCCATAATCGAGCTGACGTGAAATTTAACCGTTCGCTCGCTGATGACCAGCTCCGCCGCAATCTCTTTGTTTTGCAGCCCCTGGGCCAGCAGGCGCAAAACCTCCAGTTCGCGGGGGGTCAGTGCCTCGACCCGGCTCGCTTGGTTCTGGTGGCTGACCTGCCTTAATAACTTGGAGGCGACCACGGGCTGCAACAGCGACCCCCCCGCTCGCACCACGCGCACCGCATCAAACAGCTCTTTACGCGGCGCTCCTTTGAGCAAATAGCCCCGCGCTCCGGCCTGCACCGCGCCTAGAATGCGCTCATCGGTATCGAAGGCGGTGAAAACGATGACCTGCACCGCGGGGTTGGCCTGGCTCAACCGGCGCAGGACTTCGACGCCGTCCAGCTCGGGCATTTCCAGGTCGAGCAGCATCACATCGGGCTGAAGGATCGCAGCGCGTTCGACTGCTTCCAGGCCGGTCCCAGCTTCGCCGACTACCTCAAAATCCGGCTGCGTGCTGAGGATGGCGACCAGCCCATCGCGGACCACCGGGTGATCGTCGGCTACCAAGATACGGATGGGGTCTGTCATAATTAAACTTAGCCCTCTTGTTTTTTGCCTCTTTTGGAGTGACAAAGCTCTGCTTTGTCTGTCAAAGCGCAGCTTTGACACTCCTTTTTGGTCTGTTAACCCAACGGGATAGTAACCTCAATTCGCGTGCCGGCGCCAGGACAGCTTTTTAGACGCAGGCTGCCGCCTAACAGCCTGGCCCGCTCGTTTAAGCCGATAAGGCCATAACGCCCTGGCGGCACATCCGTAGGGTCAAAGCCCTGGCCGTCATCCTCAATGGTCAGCCGGATTTCGGTGGGCGAGGCCGCCAATTCGATGTTGACCTGATTGGCTTCGGCATGCCGGGCGATGTTGGTCAGCGCCTCCTGGGCAATCCGGTAGAGACCCACCTCGAGCCGCACGGGCAAGGGCCGAAGCCCGCCTGGAGCAGTAAAATTGACTGACCGCTGGGTTTGGGTTGTCCACGTTTGCGCCAATGCGGCCAGTGCATTGGGCAAATTACGTCCTTCCAGGGGTGCGGCCCGTAAATCCAATACTGAGCGACGCGCTTCTTCCAGGTTAGCCTGGGTCAAAGCCAGGGCTTCTTGCACAATCTGGCGCACTCGCGCTGGCTGGCTCTCGGCTTCCAAGAGGGTGTCGGCGGTTTCCAGTTTGAGGGTGACGGCCGTCAAGCCCTGAGCCAGCGTATCGTGGATTTCGCGGGCCAGCCGGTTGCGTTCTTTGATAATTCCTAATTCGGTGCTGCGCGCATAAAGGCGAGTCCGTTCTATAGCAATGCTTAATAGATCACCAACTGTGTGTAAAAGCCGCAGGTCGTCCGCCGACAGCTCCCACCAGCGTGTCTCGGCGCTGGCCACATTGAGCACGCCCAGCCGCTTTTTCTGGGCATACAAAGGGATGCTGGCGTGGTAGCGCAGGCCGTCGGTGCCGCTGGTCAAATCTTCCAGCCGGCTGCATGTAATCACACTCACCCGCTCCCGGTTATCGAGGCCGCCGTGACGGTAGGCCTCCAGGCAGGCACAGCCGCCCTCCATCAAAGCACACGAGTCCTCGGCCAGGGCGGGGGGTAACTCCTGGGCTGCGGCCAGGTAAGGGGCGCCGCCTTCGTCGGGGAACAAAAAAATCCAGCCGGTGCGCAGGCCAAACAACTCGGCTACCTGGGCCAGGGCGGTCCGCAGGGATTGGTCCAAATCTACTTCGCGATTCAGGGCTTCGGCAATGGCATTGAGGATGGACAGTTCACGGTTGCGCCGCCTGAGTTTATCAGCATCAGACTCGAGGCTTGATTTATAAGCCATAACCCTTACATTGTAGCATATCCTGACTGGGCTGACAATGCCAACAAAATGGCTTAAAATTAAAGACGGGCTATAATGGCTCTGTATATTCAAATTTTATCAACAAAGAAGATGGGGTTATGGTCAAAAAATCAACCATACTGCAAACACTGGTGTTACTCGGCGGGCTGATGCTCTTGACCGCCAGCCTGACCCATGCCCAGGCCCCTGGCGGGGAGGAATATACCGTTCAGGCCGGCGACTGGCTCAGTAAAATTGCCGAGAAATATTTTGGCAACGCCGCGGCCTACCCGACAATCATCGAGGCGACCAACGCGAAAGCCGGTGGAGATAGCACATTTGCCGCCATTGCCAATCCCGATTTGATTGAAGTCGGGCAAAAATTGTGGATTCCCGGTCTGCAGGGGGAGAATATTATCACCGCGGGCAATCTGTCATTCACGCCGGTGGAAATCGAGGCGTTGGGCCTGCGGGCCGTGGTCCCGCAGAATTGGCCGGCGGTGACGAGCACCGACCCCCTGTTTGCCCACGCCTGGAGCGCCGGGCTGTTCAGCCTGGTCAATTTTACCACGGTGCCGGGGAATGAGCCGCTGGTTGGCGTGGCGCGAAGTTTGGGAGTACCGTTGGAGTCGTTGACCAGCCAGTATTTGGGTGGGCAGCTCATCACCGACGAACTGGGCGGCCGGTCCTGGGCCATTTATACCCGCGACGACGGCGGCAAAGCCTCGGTAGCGGCGGCGACGGTGGCCGAAAAGGTCATCTATCAGGTCAGCATTTTCTCGGAAAGCTCCCAGGCCGAGACAATTGTGCGCACCATCCTGGAAAATCTGGAGATTACTGACCCGCTGGCGGCCCAGCAGGTCATTACCATTGCCTCGCCACAGCCGGGAGCAACTCTGACCCTCCCCTTCGAGCTGCGCGGCGCGACCAGCCAGTATCCCTTCCGGGGCAGCCTGGTTTATCGCGTCCTCGACGCCAGCGGCAACCAGGTAGGCCGGGCGCCGTTTGAAGTGGTCGGCCGGCTGGGCGGGGCAGCTACCTTTGCCATCCCCGCCACTTACCAGGTTGCTGCGGATGGCCCCGGCACGGTCGAGGTCGCCGAACTGAGCAGCGCCGATGGGACCATTATTACGATAGACAGCGTTGCGGTGCGGCTTGTGGCCGACCCTGACGGCTACACGGTGACGATTGACGACCCCGCGCCCTACGCCAGCATGAGCAGCCCGGTAGAGGTGCGCGGTAAAACCAGCAACAAACCTTATGAGAGCAATCTGAACTATCGTATTTTTGATGCCGCCGGGCAGCAGATCAGCCAGGGCGTCTTCCAGGTGGTGGGTGAAGCCGGGCAGGTCAATGCCTTTGGCGGTTTTGTACAGTTTAGCGTGGCCGAGGATGGGCCGGGCCGGGTTGAGGTCTACGATCTCAGGCCGGCGGACGGAGCAGTTTTTGCTCTTGGCAGCGTCAATGTCTGGCTGACCAAAACGCCGTAATTGTATTTTGGCACTCTAGCGGGTCGGTGCTACGTTATTAGATAGCAGTGTTCAACAGTCTGTGGCAGGCCGCCAATTATAAAAAAGTAGCAGGGTAGCAAGGCTGCAGGATGTATCATCCCTGTCTGCTGTCTACCGTCTACTGTCTACTATTTCCTTAGGGGGGAGTGGTTTTCTAAAGGATAATCGGCGCTGTTTTGGGATTGGGAGAGCAGAAAGGAGAAAACGATGACGGAAATTCGTGATTTGATAACCACTTTAACCGGCAAGGATGGCCTGGCGCGCAAGCGCGCCCGCGACGAATTGATAGAAATCGGCCTGCCGACCGTGCCTCACCTGATCGAGTTACTGCCGGACAAACGGACGCACGTGCGCTGGGAGGCGGCCAAGGCTCTGAGCGAAATCGGCGATCCCAGGGCTGCGCCCGCCCTGGTCAAGGCGTTGGAAGACAATGACCCCGGCATTCGCTGGATGGCCGCCGAGGGCCTTATCCGGGCCGAACGGGCCGGACTGCCCCCGCTTCTCGAAGCCCTCATGGAGCACGGGGGATCGGTGCGGGTCCGTGAAGGGGCCGATCACGTGCTCAAAGTCCTGGCCAAAAATGAGAAGCTGCCGCCGGAGGTCGCGCCCGTGTTGCAGGCGTTGCATGGACCTTCGCCGGGTACCGAGGGAGCGCGAGCCGCCAAAGTGGCTTTTGAAGCGTTGACCTAATATTCTATGGCTCAATATGGGTTTTAAGGAGCTCCAAAATTTAGCTCGGCCTGGATTGCCAAATCCGGGCCATCGCCGCCGGATTTGACAATCCGGCGGGAGCAACTCCTTGAAACATATCAAGTGACTTCCTGAGGCAGCCTCAGGACAAAGTTGGCGGCCTCGGGCCGTTCGTTCCAACCCTGTTTGTTATAAAAACCGCGCTGGTATGATTCTCGGCTGCGCATATTAACCAAGGATAAGCGGGAGCAGCCCCGCTCGATGGCTTCTGCCTTCACCGCTGCCAGCAGCCGGCCCCCCAACCCCTGCCCACGAGCGGATTCTTGCACAAATAATTCGGAGACAAAGCCTTCCGGGCCGGGCATAAAGAGGTAGGGCAGCCAGTGAACTGCCGTATAACCGGCAATTTGGCTTTCCGGGGTCTCGGCCACATAAATCGAGTGGCTCTTGTCGGCCAGATTGAGGGACAGCTTCTGCCGGACTCCCTCCTGAATCACCTCTGGCGGAGCGTCATCGAAGTAATGCTGAAACCAGCCGAGGCCGGTCAGGAGATCGGCCAGGGCAGCAGCATCGGTAAGTTGGGCCGGGCGAATGTGAAAGATCATCAAATACCTTCCTTTAGTAATATTTGTGTTCGGTCATCGCTTTTTATTCTTTTCTTGGATGCGGTTGGGAGCGGGTGGCCAGAAGAATGCCCCCCAGGATCAGCAAGATGCCGACACCATGAAACCAGCCAAAACGTTCACCCAGGAACAAAATGGCCATGATGCTGCCAAAAACAGGCATCAGGTGGACAAATAGACCGGCTCGATTTGCTCCGGCTAATTCGACCCCCCGATTATAGAAGAGATAGGCCAAAATGGAGGGAAAGATGGCGACGTAGCCAACCGTGAGCAGCGTCACCCCATCCACAGACATCACCCGGCCTGTGGCGTTTTCCCACAGGTAAAAGGGTAACAAAATCACTGCACCGGCGATAAAGGTCGCCGCGATAAAACTGAGCGGGTGTATTGGCGGGCGCTGGCGCAGCAAAGCCGAATAAGCGGCATATAAGGCCACGGCAATAAAAACTAACAGGTCGCCGAGGTTGAGCGAGAGGGAGGTTAGTACTTCCAGGCGGCCCTGGCCGATAATGGCCAACACCCCCACGAGCGAGAGCAGGATACCCACCCCCTGAACGGCGCTGACGATTTCGCGGAAGAACAGATATGACATCAAAACGATCAGCACCGGCATGGCGGACTGCATCAGCAGGGCATTGATGGCTGTGGTAAATTGCAGGCCGGTATAAATCAGCGTATTAAACGAGGCTACCCCCAGAATTGACAGCAGCAGGACTATTTTCCAATGCTGCCGGATCAGTCCCCAATCGCGCTTGAGGTAGGGCCAGGCAAAGCCCATCACCAGGATGGACCCGCCGCACCAGCGCCAAAAGGCCAATCCGATGGGGGGCACATCCGCCCGTACCGCCCGGCCCAGGACAAAGTTGCCCGACCAAAACAATGTCGCCAGGACTAACAGAAGATAGGGTTGGTCAAACAGATTTTGAAAAAGCCGAACCGGTTGAAGGAGGGAAGAATTGTACTTGAGCTTCTTTTCCATTGAGTTTATCCTTTTTGTCAGGGCCGTGAGATTAAGTCAGGGCCAATTATAGCACAATAACGAAGCTGGATGTAGAAATGGCGACCAGGCTCCTTGGCCGAAATTGTGCTAGCCAGCAGGGCGAAAAAGTAAATGGGAAGGCATTGGTTTAACCGGGTGACGTAAGGTATAATTTTAGAAATGGTGAGCGCTGCCTTTGGCGGCCCGGAAAAAATCTTAGGTCAGGTGAGAGCAATTGTTTTTCGATGAAGCCAAAATTTACGTAAAAGCCGGCGATGGGGGGGATGGGGTGGTCGCTTTCCGCCGGGAGAAATATGTGCCGCGCGGCGGGCCGGCAGGAGGACACGGCGGCAAGGGCGGGGATGTCATCCTCGAGGCCGACCCGCACCTGAATACCCTGATCCATTTTAAAAAGCGCAGCCATTTCAAGGCGGAGCGTGGTGAGCATGGCGGCGGCAAGAACATGGCCGGGGCGATGGGCGAGGATATGGTCATCCCCGTCCCGCTGGGTACGGTTGCCCGCCACGCCGAAACCGGGGAACTGCTGGCCGATTTGGTCGAGCCGGGGCAGCGGGTCATTGTCGCTCACGGAGGCCGGGGCGGGCGGGGCAATACCTCGTTCAAGAGCGCGATTAATCAGGCCCCTAGAATGGCCGAGCGCGGCCAGCCCGGCGCAGAGCTGTGGCTGACCCTGGAACTCAAGCTGATTGCCGACGTCGGCATTATTGGCGTGCCCAATGCGGGTAAAAGTACCTTACTGTCGGTGGTCAGCGCAGCCCAACCCAAAATTGCCGACTATCCTTTCACCACCCTCCAGCCGAATCTGGGGGTCGTGATCTTGGACCACCGTGATTTAGTTATGGCCGACATTCCCGGTTTGATCGAGGGGGCGCACGCCGGCGCGGGGTTGGGGCACCAATTTTTGCGCCACATCGAGCGCAGCCGCCTGCTGGTCCACTTGCTCAACGGGGCTGCCCCTGACCCCCTGGCCGATTTTGAGCAGATTAATGAGGAACTGCGTCTGTTCAGTCCCAAGCTGGCCGGCAAGCCGCAACTGGTAGTCTTGAACAAAATTGACCTGCCGGATGCCCGGGAGCATTGGCCGGCGGTTCAGGTGCGGGCCAGGGAATTGGGGCTGGAAGCGCTGCATATCTCGGCGGTTACGGGGCAGGGGGTGCCGGCGCTGGTAGCCAAGCTTTTTGCCGAGTTGGACCAACTCCCGCGCGAGGCGCTCTTTGAGGACGAAGTGCCTGTTTTTACCCTGACTGATGCAGACAGCTTTGAGATTGAAAAACTGCCTAACGGCTGGCGCGTTACCGGTCCCAAGATCGAGCAGTTGGCAGCCCAAACCTATTGGAACCTGGATGAGGGGGTCATGCGGGCCTATCGCATCCTGGAAAAAATGGGTGTACACGACGCGCTGCGCGCCGCCGGTGTCGAGCCGGGCGACACCGTGTTTCTGCACGATGTGGAACTGGAGTGGGCCTGGTAAGCCGATTTAAGATTTTTGGATTTACGATTTACGATTTGAATTCGGGCAAAATCGTAAATCGTCCTAAAGGATACCCTTGCGGTATAAATCGTAAATTACTCCATGAGATTAGGTATTTTGGGTGGCACGTTTGACCCCATTCACCTGGGCCACTTGCTGATGGCCGAGACGGCGCTGGATGGCTTGGGCTTGAGCCAGGTGCTGTTTGTGCCGGCGGGCGACCCGCCCCACAAGCAGGATTTGGCCAAAACACCCGCCCGGCATCGGGTGGCCATGGTCGAACGGGCCATTGCCGGCCATTCGTGTTTTGCCATGAGCCGGGTTGATTTGGAGCGTCCCGGCCCGCACTATACCACCGATACGGTGCGGCTGATTCGGCGGCAGTGCCAGTTGTCGGCGGAGGCATGTTTTTTAATCGTCGGCGGAGACTCGCTGGTGGATTTGCCTACCTGGCATCACGCTCCCGAATTGGCGAGGTTATGCCGCCTGGCTGTCGCTCACCGGCCGGAGTATCGGCCTGACCTGGCCGAATTGGAGGCAGTGATCCCTGGCCTTAACACCCGGCTTGATTGGGTAGAGATGCCGCTTATCGGGGTCTCGGCTTCAGATATCCGGGCCAGGGTGCGGGCTGGGCGGAGTATTCGCTATCAGGTGGCGGAGCCGGTGCGCGAGTATATTGAGCAGCATCAGTTGTACTTTACTTTCCGCAAACATAAAATAGACAATAGACCAGACGAAAAATCTGGCAGGTAGCACATTAACAAAACAGATTGTTCAGGGTTAAATCGAAGCTCAAAAGCGTCAAGTAACGGTTTTGATGC